>NZ_JAKFEO010000038.1:0-31885 GCF_036675665.1 Hydrogenophaga sp.
CTGCTCACGGCGCTGCCGCTGGATATCAGCTGAGCGAGGTCATCAGCAACCTCGCGCAAGGCACGAAGTCGTATTTCGACAGCCTCACCACCTACGCGCTCGAGCAGCTGTACGGGCCTGATCTCCCGGCCGCCGCACCCGGCGGTGCACCGAAAGATCCAGAGGCCCGGAAAGCGACATTCATGGAGGCCTTGCGCCAGGCCGGGATCACGAAGGATCAGGCGACGAACGTCGTCACGGTGTGGACGGCGAGCGGTATTCCATTGAACACCTACGCAGCCCCCATCGTCTACAACTCGGCGTTCGAGTTCCGTGAGGAAGACAAAATCGCAAGCCGCGCCAGTCATTCAACCGTCATTGATTTCCAGATGGAGAATGGCGAAAGGATGATTCTCAAATGTTTTCCGCCAACTTCCGAAATGAACTACCACATCATCGAGGACGTGGCGGGCATCGATGCTCAACACCCGCGGCTGGAGGCTCGCTGCCTGCTCGCCAGCCACATTGCGCACGACATCCTCGGCTGGGACATCCTGCCGAAAGCCTCCATGGGGTACTTCAGCGGAAGAGCATGCCTCATGACGCCGCGCATTGAAGGGATGAGCCTGCTCAAGAAGCTGAGGAACAACGTGGTGCTGGAGCAGGTTTTCTTCGGCTCGATTCGCGATGGAATCGTCCACATGGATGAATGGGGTGATCACTTCGGGCCGGAATTCAAGCAAAACTACCTGCGTCTGTCGTTGTTCAACAACCTGGTTGCCGATTCCGATCGGCATTACAACCAGTTCCTCAGCAATGCCAAAGGCAGGCAACCCGCCTTCCTCAAAGGCTTCGATTGGGATTTGTCGTTTGGAAGCAAGATGACCACCGATGTCATCAGCATCAATCCCGTGACCCGTCAGCGCTGGGCACTCTGGCCTCACGCCATTCCGCAGGCCATTTGCGATGAATTTGGCAAGGTCAATGAGGCCAATCTGAGGGAGGCAGCAACCCTGTTTGAAATGACCGAGGGTGAAGTGGCCGCCTTGATTTCCCGATTCAATCTGATCAAGAAGAAGCTGGCTGTGATCAAGAAGAGCTGAGCCAAGGCGCGCCCGATGCGGTTCGCGTCGGGCGCGCATTTGCGCGATCACACGCAAGGCGGTGTTTTCAAGCGTTCAACAAAGGGGGTCTTCCGTGGAATTCATGGCCAACACCACATCTCAGGCATCCACCGGGGCCGACGGGACCGCGTCCACGGCCTTCAACTGGCAAAACCCGGTGTTTCCGCTGCCCAGCGCGCGCTCGCGCGCGGCGAACGCGGACCGCCTGCCCGGCGTGCTGCATTCGCACCGCCCGCGCTGGACGCCTGGCAAACACGCGCGCATCCTGGCCCAGATCAAGGGCACGCGCACCGACCTCAATCCCACATTTCCCCGGCCGGCGGCGGTACCGCAAGCTGCCGTCCTGGCGCATACGGTGTATCAACTGAGCGAGGTCATCAGCAACCTCGCGCAAGGCTCGAAATCCTATTTCGACAGCCTGACCACCCAAGCGCTCGAGCAGCTCTACAGCCCACTTCCCGCTCCGGCAACGACGGGTGCTGCACAAGATCAAGGCCAGCAAAAAGCAGCGTTCATTGAACACCTCGGCAGTGCCATGTTCAGCAAAGATGAGGCAGCGAATGTGGTCGTGGCGTGGACGGCGAACAGTATCCCCTTGAACGCTTACACCGCACCCAGGAATTACAGGGAAAATTTCGACTTCTACGTGGGTGAAAAATTCGAAAAAGGTGTCAGTGGTGCAATGGTTGTTGGGTTCACCACAGACAAGGGAGAAAAGTTGATCATCAAATGCTTTCCCCCTGCCTCTGAATCGGACGCGGCTTTTGCGCAGAAGATCAGTCTGACGACGGGCATTGATGCTCAAAATCCCAAGTGGGAAGCACGTTGCTTGCTGGCAAATCTGATAGCCCATGACATCTTGGGCTGGGATATTGTCCCGAAAACCTGGATGGGGTATTTTGGTGGAAGAGCATGCCTTGTCATGGAACGCATTGCAGGCATCAACTTTCACAAGAAGGTGACAAACGATATCCAGCTGACACAGCTCTACACAAGTTCCATCCGGGATGGGGTAATTCATATGGACGAATTGGGAATCTGCTTCAAGCCCGAATTCAAGAATGATTACATCCGGCTGTCACTGTTCAGCATGCTCATAGGAGATGTTGATCGTCACTACGGTCAATTCCTGACCAATGCTCAAGGCAACCGGCCCAGTTTTTTGAAAGGCATCGATTGGGATTTCACGTTTGGAAGCAGAATTACAAATGATGTGCTTGCTTACAGGACCGAGAATCAACGTCGACTGCCCTGGCCCGACCCCATTCCACAGACCATTTGCGATGAATTTGGCAAGGTCAGTGAAGACGATCTGAGAAAAGCGGCAGCCACATTCGAGTTGTCCGACGAAGAAGTGGCTGCCTTGATGTTGCGGTTCGATCTGATCAAGAAGAAGCTGGCGACCAGCAAGAAAATCTGATCAAGGGGATGCAAGCAGATCGCGCGCCTGCGCGGGCCACGCAGGAGGCTGGCTACTGTCTGGCGGCGCCCCACAGCTGCTGCAAACGTGCGTCGCGTCCGCAGCTCGTGCGGTAGAACTTGTAGCGGATCGGGTTCTTCAGGTAGTAGTCCTGGTGATAGTCCTCGGCCGCGTAGAACGGCCCGGCCGCCACGATCTCGGTGACGATCGGCTCCTTGAACGGCTTGCTCTTCTCGAGCGCGGCCAACGAGCGTTTCGCCGAGTCCATCTGCGCCGCGTCGTGCGTGAAGATTGCCGTGCGGTAGGGGTTGCCGGCGTCGCAGAACTGGCGGTCTTTCGTGGTGGGGTCGATGGTGCGCCAGAACTTCTCCACCAGGGTGGCGTAGCTCACTTTGGCCGGGTCGAACACGATCTCCACCGCCTCGGCGTGGCCCGTGCTGCCGCGGGACACCTGCTGGTAGGTGGGGTTGGCCACCGTGCCGCCGATGTAACCCGAGGTGGTCGAGACCACGCCGGGCACCTTGTCGAAATCCGCCTCCACACACCAGAAGCAGCCACCGGCAAACGTGGCCTTGGCGGTGACGGGCGTCGTTTGGGCCTGTGCAACGCCAGCGGACAGCAGCGCCGACGTCAGCAGGGGCAGGATGCCCAGCCAGCGCGCGTTCATGCGGCCGCCTTGAAGGTGAGCGCCACGCCGTTGTTGCAGTAGCGCTTGCCGCTGGGCTTGGGGCCGTCGTTGAACACGTGGCCTTGGTGGCCATCACAACGCACGCAGTGGTATTCGGTGCGGGGGAAGATCGCCTTGAAATCGGTCTTGGTGCCCAGCGCACCTGGCAGCGGCGTGTGAAAGCTCGGCCAGCCGGTGCCGCTCTCGTACTTGGTGTCGGACGAGAACAGCGGCAGATCGCAGCCGGCGCAGTGGTAGATGCCCGCGCGCTTCTCTGCATTGAGCGGACTGCTGCCCGCCCGCTCGGTGCCTTCTTCCCGCAACACCTCGAACTGGGCCGGTGTCAGGCGCTTCTTCCACTCGGCCTCGCTGAGCTTCCAGGGGTCGGTGGCGGCCACGGCCTTGGCCGCGGTGGCGGCGGCCTGCGAGCCCAGGCCGAGCAGTGTCAGCAGTTTCATGGTCTGGCGGCGGTTGAGGCTGGGAGAGGTGTTCATGAGCATGAGTCGACCACAGCCGGCATTCCTTACACGGCCCCGCGGGCAATTGGAGCAAGGGCCTGGTTACGTCTGCGCCATGCGCAGCCGGCGCGCCGCGTCTTCATCGCGCGCGTCGTCGATCTCGCGCATCACGCTGCCCAGGTCCACCGCGCCTGGTGCGCGTTCGTAGCGGCCACTCAGCACGGTCTCGTTGCTCAGCAGGCCGCTCTGATACAGGCTCCAGATCTCGGGGCCGAACTGCGTCTTCAGCAACTCGGGCGCGAACTGGCCGAAGAAGTCGCGCAGGTTGGCCACATCGCGCAGCAGCATGCGTTGGGCATGGTTGTTGCCGGCGGCGTCCACCGCCTGCGGCAGGTCGATGATCACGGGGAAGTCGTCGGTGTTGTCTTCGCCCGAGTGTGCCAGCAGGATGTTGAACTCCGACAGGTCCCCGTGCACCACACCCGCGCACAGCATGCGCACCACCTCGCCCACCAGCGTGCCGTGGTGCTGGCGGGCCTGCTCGGGCGTGAAGCTCACGTCGTTGAGCCGGGGTGCCGCGTCGCCGTGCGCATCGGTCACCAGCTCCATCAACAACACACCTTCGGAGAAGTTGAAGGGCTGCGGCACCCGCACGCCCGCGGCGGCCAGCCGGTAGAGCGCGTCCACCTCGGCGCTTTGCCACGCGGCCTCTTGCGACTCGCGGCCGAACCGGGTGCCCTTGGCCATGGCGCGCGCCTGACGGGAGTTCTTCACCTTGCGGTTTTCGGTGTAGTCCACCGCCTGACGAAAGCTGCGGTTGTTCGCTTCCTTGTAGATCTTGGCGCAGCGGGTATCGGTGCCACAGCGAACCACGTACACCATGGCTTCCTTGCCGCTCATGAGCTGGCGCACCACGGTGTCGATGAGACCCTCTTCAACGAGGGATTGCAGTCGGGGAGGAGCTTTCATCGGGCCATTTTGCGCCCGGGCCACACAAGGGCTTCAAAGTGGCTTCAACACGAACGCGATCACCAGGCCCTCCTGTGTCACCGTGATGGGGCCGGGTTGCATGCCCATTGCATCGGCCATGCGCAGGTCTTGCGGCTTCAGCCGGTGCAGCACCACCTCCCGCAGTGATTGCTCGGCCAGCGCGGGGCCATAGGCGTTGAGCAACTCCACCACGCTCGGCTGCAGGGTGGGGAAGCGCAGACGGTCGATGCGCAGCTGGTGCGCGCGCAGCGTGCGGTCGCTCGCCTCATAGCGCAGTGCAAAGTCCAGGTCGAAGCTGCCCCGGTGGCTGCGGTTGAGCGCCGGGCCGACGGCCTCCACCACCATCTCGGCACGCAGGCGGTTCTGCTCGGGCAACAAGCTCAGGCGCGGCGGCTGGAGATCCAGGTTCAGCAGCCCCTGCACCGGGTAGCGCATGGGAAAGCGCTCTGCCACCGAGCGCTGCAGCACGTCGGCCGACACGGTGTAGCCAGGGGTCTTGGAGGGCCGGTCCTCGGCATCGACCGGCTGAGCCCATGCCAGTCGGCCCAGGGTGGTGCACAACGCGGCTGAAAAAAGGAATCTGCGGCGCATAGGCATGTATCGAGTCGATCGCGCGCCGCACGTTCAGGGAGAATGGTCTCTATTTGTAGAAGACCTCGACCTTGCCCTTGAGCTGAATGAGCAGCGGCTGACCCTTGCGGTCCACCGTCTTGCCCGAAGGCACCTTCACCCAGCCTTCGCTGATGCAGTACTCGGACACGTCGAAACGCTCCTTGTCGTTGAAGCGGATGCCGATGTCGTGCTCGAACACGGCGGCCACATGGTGTGGGCTGCGGGCGTCGATGGAAAGGCGGTCGGGCAGGGGAGGCGTGGTGGGGGTGGATTCGCTCATGGCTGGATTGTCGGCCAGAACGTGGAAAGGACCGTTGCGTGCCGTTTGTCACTTCACTTTCCCGCGAAAGGGTCGATCTCCTGTGACCATGAAACTACAGCACAAGGCCTGGGCATTGATCCTCGCAGCCGTCGCCGTGTGCGCGGGCGGCGGCATGCTGGGCGCTCGCTACCTCGTGCAGGACTCGTTCGCCCGACTGGAGGTCGAACACGCGACGCGCGAGGGTGAACGCGCCAAGCGTGTGTTCGCCCAGCAGGTGCAGGCCTTGAGGGCCACCACCCAGGACTACGCCTACTGGATCGATGCGGTGAACTTTGTTCAAGGCAAGCAGCCCGAGTTCATGTCGGAAAACTTCGAAACCGACAACATGGGGTACCTGCGCATCTCGGAGGTGCTGGTGTTCGACGCCCGCGGTCGCGTGCTGGCCACGGTGAAGCGCGAAAGAGAAGCGCGACTGTCCGAGCTGGCAGCCGAACGCATCGCGCCCCTGCGCGAGCTGGCCCAACTCGTGTTGGCGGATCAAAACCCCAAGGCAGTCCTTCAGACCCTGCGACTGGCCGATGGCGGGCTGGAAATCGTGATCGCAGCCGGTATTCGTCCGCCCAACCAGACCGGTGGGGTGGTGCAGGGGGTCATGGTCATGGTGCGTCGTTTTGACGAAGCGGAGGTCCATCTCCTGGCCGACGTTCTGATGATGCCGGCGCGCTTGTCGTTCGAGACGCCGGGTCACTCGAATGAGTCCATTCACGTGCAGCGGGGGAAGGCCGGATTGGACGATCTGCATGTCTTGCTGGAAGACCACCAGGGTCTTCCCGTGGCAGAACTGGTCCTCGGGCTGGATCGCCACCTGCAGGAGCAGGGCCAGGCGCTGAACCGGCAGGGCATGATGGCGGTCGCCCTGACGGCGTTGATGGCCAGCCTGCTGCTGGTGCTCATCCTCGACCGGTTTCTGCTCAAACGGCTTCAGCGCCTCTGCACCGACATTGAAGTCATCACCCGCGACGGCCCCACGTCGGCACCGCCCGTGCTCGTGCAGGGGCGTGACGAGATCAGTTCACTCGCATCGGTCGTCAATCAGCTGTTGCAGCGTGTGCGGTCGGATGCGCAAGAGCAGCGGCGTTCCTTCGAGAGGCAGGAGGCCATTCAGGCGCAGCTGATGCAGAGCCAGAAATCCGAGGCACTCGGTCGGCTGGCCGGTGGCATTGCTCACGACATCAACAATTCGCTGGCGGCTGTGACGGGCTGGGTGCGGCTCACGATCGAGGATCTCGAAGAGAAGCATCCCGGCCATGAATCGCTGGGACAAGCGTTGAAGGCCACGAAGTACGCCGACGGTCTGATACGCCAGTTGCTGGCATTTGGCCGCAAGACAGCGCCCAAACTGCAGCGGCTGCACCTGAGGAACCTGGTGGAAGACACGCGCCGGCTCGTGAGCGCCGGTCTGACGCGCGAGTGCGAGATCGTCGCGATCCATCGCGTGGATCCAGACGTCGTTGAAGGCGACCCGACGCAATTGCAGCAAGTGCTGGTGAATCTGCTGATCAACGCATCGGACGCGATGGAGGGCAAGGGCCGGATCGAGATCACCATCGACGAGATCTTTCTTCCGCTCGGGGGGGATGAGACCCCGCCGCCGGGCATTGCCCAACTGGGCGAAGGGCGCTTCCTGACGATAGTGGTGCGGGACTTCGGCCCCGGGATGGCGCCCGATGTGGTCGACCGGGTGTTCGAACCCTTCTTCACCACCAAGAGCGTGGGGCGCGGAACCGGGCTGGGACTATCGGTTGCACAGGGCATCGTGGCGCATCACGGCGGCCACATTGGCCTGTCCAGCGTGGTGGGAGAGGGGACCCATTTCTGCCTGTACCTGCCGGCCAGTGCCGACGACGCATCCGCTTCTCCCCCCGCAACGGTCCCCGACCCTGAGAAGCGCAGGCGTGAACTGCTGTTCGTCGACGACGACCAACTGGTGCGCCAATCGTGGAGCGCATTGCTGGAGCGCATGGGCTGGAACGTGACGCGGGCCCGGGACGGCGAAGAGGCCTGGAGCTACCTGGTGCAGTCCGCCCAGCGTTGGGACGTCGTGCTCACCGATCTGTCGATGCCGCGGCTCGACGGTGTGGGCCTGGGTCAACGCATACGCTCGATGGACCAGCCGCCGCCGGTGGTCTTGCTGAGCGGCAATCTGGACGAGGCAGACGAGCAGCACCTGAAGGCCTTGTTTGCCGTTGTGCTGCGCAAACCGGTCGAAGCCGGCGATCTCGATCGTGTGCTCAATGACGTGGTCCGGTGTGCACCCCGCTAGGATGTTGCTTCCTTTCACCCGTTGAGTAACAGGAGCTCACCATGGAAACACAGGAACTGCACCGGGGTCGGCTGATCGACCACATCCAGCTCGTCGTGAAGGACCTCGCGGCCAGCCAGGCGTTTTATGAAGCCGTGTTCAAGGTCCTCAAGGTGCCGATGGGCGGCGCCGGCGAGGGTTATTTCTGGGCCGACGAACTCTTCGTCTCCACAGCCGAGAGCGAAGCCGCGAACGGCGCACTCACCGGACGCCATCACCTGGCCTTTCAGGCGCAGGACCGGGCCATGGTCGATGCCTTCCACAAGGCCGCACTGGGCGCTGGCGGCAAGGACAACGGTGCACCGGGTGAACGCAAGTACCACCCGGGCTATTACGCCGCCTTCGTCATCGATCCCGACGGCAACAACATCGAGGCCGTGTTCCACGGCGAGGCACGGCGCAGCGCGCCGTCGGTCAAGGTGACGTTCTGAGGACTCAGTCCTCCAGCACCCGCACCTTCACGCTCTTGCCCTTGATGCGCCCGTCGTTGAGGCGGCTGGCCACCTGCTGGGCGATGTCGCGGTCCACCGCCACATAGGTCGACCACTCGTTCACGTTGATCTTGCCGACCTGTTCACGGGTGTAGCCCAGGTCGGCGGTGAGGGCGCCCAGCACGTCACCGGGGCGGATCTTCTCCTTGCGCCCGCCCTGGATGTGCAGCGTGACCATGGGTGGCACCAGCGGGCCTTTGCCGGTGGGCACGAGTTCGCTCAGCGGGTGCCACGTCGATTCTCGGCCTTGCAGCTGCTCGATCTTGCCCACGCTGCCCATCTCGTCCATGCTGACCAGGTTGAGCGCCAGGCCGCTTTCGCCCGCACGGCCGGTGCGGCCGATGCGGTGGATGTGCACCTCGGCGTCTGGCGTCACGTCCACGTTGATCACGGCGGCCAGGCTGGTGATGTCCAGGCCGCGCGCGGCCACGTCGGTGGCCACCAGGACCGAACAGCTGCGGTTGGCAAAGCGCACCAGCACCTGGTCGCGCTCGCGCTGCTCCAGTTCGCCGAACAGCGCCAATGCGCTGATGCCCTGGGCCTGCAGCACGGCCACGAGGTCTCGGCATTGCGCCTTGGTGTTGCAGAAGGCCAGCGTGCTGGCCGGGCGAAAGTGGGCCAGCAGCTTGCTGACCGCGTCCAGGCGTTCGGTGTCCTTCACCTCGTACCAGCGCTGTTCGATCTGCGCGCCCGCGTGCTGTGCCTCCACCTTCACCGTGACCGGTTCACGCATGAACTGCGCGCTCAGCTTGGCGATGCCTTCGGGGTAGGTGGCGGAAAACAGCAGCGTCTGTCGCGTCTTGGGGCACTGTTTGGCCACGGTCACGATGTCGTCGAAGAAGCCCATGTCGAGCATGCGGTCGGCCTCGTCGAGCACCAGGGTGTTGAGCGCGTCCAGTGGCAGGCTGCCGCGCTCCAGGTGGTCCATGATGCGGCCCGGCGTGCCCACCACGATGTGCGCGCCGTGCTCCAGCGTGGCCAGTTGCCCGCGCAGCGGTACGCCGCCGCACAGCGTGACGACCTTGATGTTGTCCTCGGCGCGCGCCAGGCGCCGGATCTCGGTGGTCACCTGGTCGGCCAGTTCGCGCGTGGGGCACAGCACCAGGGTCTGCACGGCGAAGCGGCGCGCGTTCAAGTTGGCCAGCAGGGTGAGGGCAAACGCGGCCGTCTTGCCGCTGCCGGTCTTGGCCTGGGCAATGATGTCCTTGCCCAGCAACGCCGGTGGCAATGCCGCGGCCTGGATCGGCGTCATTTCCAGGTAGCCGAGCTGCTCCAGGTTGGCCAGCGTGGCGGGGGAGAGGGGGAGCGTGCTGAAAGCGGTCGGGGGTGCGGAAGTCATCCCCGATTATCGGGGGTCAGGCCTGGTGCATGGCGGTCAACTCGGCGTCGCTGAACCCCGCCGCCCGTCGCGCCGGCTCGTTGAACGGGGGCTTCAGGCGTGGCGCCGAGTGCTCGCGCGCCAACCGGCGGTAGTGCGCCAGGGGCTCAATGCCCTGCCGCTCACACAGCCAGCCGTACCAGCGGTTGCCCACCGCCACGTGGCCGATCTCGTCGCGCAGGATCACGTCGAGGATCTCCACGGCGCGCAGCGCCGCGGGCGTGCCCACCTTGCGCAGGCGTGCCTGCATGGGCGGCGTGGCGTCCAGGCCGCGGGCTTCCATGGTGCGTGGCACCAGCGCCATGCGCGCAGTCACGTCATGCTGCGTTCGCACGCACATTTCCCACAGGCTGTTGTGCGCCGCAAAGTCGCCGTAGTCATGGCCCTGGCTCCGCAGGTGCGCGCGCAGCAAGCCGAAGTGGATGGCTTCTTCGTGGGCCACGCGAAGCCAGTCGGTGTAGTACTCGGCGGGCATGTCGGGGAAGCGCCAGACGGCATCCAGGGCGAGATCGATCGCGTTGAATTCGATGTGCGCCACCGCGTGCAGCAGCATCGCGAAGCCTTCGGGCGTGAACGCCGAGCGTTGGGGCACGTCGACCGGTGCAATGAGCACGGGCCGCGCTGGCCGCCCGGGCAGGGATCGGGTGGTGTCGGGCGTGAGGTGCTCGGCTGGGTCCAACAGTGTTCTGCCTGCTTGCAGGGCCTCGAAGAGCGCGTGGGTGGCCGCCACCTTCTGGCCTGGCTCGCTGGTGCACAGCGCCTGCAGGGCCCCTGCGCGCAGAGAAGCGGAAGGAGGCTGCGACAGGTCGGCGGGGGCTTGCATCCCTACAATTCTAGGTTTCGCCAACGGAGACAACAGACATGGCCCTTTACGAACTCGACGGTACCGCTCCCCGCGTGGCCGAATCGGCCTGGGTGGCCGACAACGCACAGGTCATCGGCAACGTGGTGCTGGGTGAAGACAGCAGCGTGTGGTTCGGCGTCACGGTGCGTGGCGACACCGAAACCATCACGATCGGCCGCGGCAGCAATGTCCAGGACGGCAGCGTGCTGCACGCCGACGTGGGGCTGCCGCTGAACATCGGCGAAAACGTGACGGTGGGCCACCAGGTGATGCTGCACGGCTGCACCATCGGCGACGGTTCGCTGATCGGCATTGGCGCGGTGGTGCTCAACGGTGCGAAGATCGGCAAACACTGCCTGGTGGGCGCCGGCTCGCTGGTGACCGAAGGCAAGGAGTTCCCGGACGGCACCATGATCCTGGGCAGTCCCGCGCGCGTGGCCAAGACGCTGTCGCCCGAGCAGATCGAAGGCCTGCGCATGAGTGCGAAGCATTACACCGACAACGCTGCGCGTTTTCGCAAGACCTTGAAAAAGATCGGCTGACCCCGATCTGCCACGATTGCGTTTTTTCGAACGATCCCTGAAAGCCCCCGTTTGTCCGAACTCCACAAATTCGTCTTTGAAGGCATGCCCGTGCGCGGCATGCTGGTGCGCCTGACCGACGCCTGGCAGGAGATCCTGCAGCGCCACCGCGATGGCGGCGGTTACCCCACGGCCGTGACCGAACTGCTGGGCGAAATGACGGCCGCGGCCACGCTGATGCAGGCCAACATCAAGTTCAATGGCGCGCTCATCATGCAGATCATGGGCGACGGGCCGGTGAAGCTGGCCGTGGCCGAGGTGCAGCCCGACCTCACCCTGCGCGCCACCGCCACCGTCATGGGTGACGTGGCCCCGGACGCGGCGCTGTCGCACATGGTCAACGTGACCAACCAGGGTCGCTGCGCCATCACGCTCGACCCCAAGGACCGTCTGCCCGGCCAACAGCCCTACCAGGGCGTGGTGCCTTTGTATGGCGACCAGCGCGAGAAGCTGGAGAAACTCAGCGAGGTGATCGAGCACTACATGCTGCAGAGCGAGCAGCTCGACACGCGGCTGGTGCTCGCGGCCAACGAACACGTGGCTGCTGGCCTGCTGATCCAGCGCTTGCCGCTGCAGGGCAGTGGCAACCTCGCAGGCCAGTCGGGCGCGCGTGACGAAGACCAGATCGGCCTGAACGAGGACTACAACCGCATCGCCATTCTGGCGTCCAGCCTCAAACGTGAAGAGCTGCTGACGCTGGACGCCGACACGATCCTGCACCGCCTGTTCTGGGAGGAGGACGTGCGCCGATTCGAACCCCTGACGGGCGAGGACGGCCCGCGCTTTGCCTGCACCTGCTCGCGCGAGCGCGTGGGCAACATGCTGCGCAGCCTGGGTCGCGACGAGATCGATTCCATCCTGAGCGAGCAGGGTCAGGTGGAGGTGGGCTGCGAGTTTTGTGGTGCGCAATACCGGTTTGATCCGGTGGATGCGGCGCAGGTGTTTCTGCAACCGGCCATTCAGCCGCCGGCCAGCGACCAGACACACTGATCCGGCCGTTCAGGCCGGATGCCGCGACCCCCATCCGCTGAACAGCTTGCGCTCGCATTCGGGGTCGCTGCAGTTCTCGCAGGTCCATCGGCCCGTGCCGGCTTCCAGCAGCGGGTCGTGTGCCACCAGCGGGCGCCTCAGCAACACACCCACTGCTTTGAGCGCGTGCTGCAGCCGAGCGTCTGCGCCGCCATAGATGGTCTGGAACGGGATGCCGGCCGACTGCAGTTCGCGCCGCAGCACAGCATCGATATCGGCCCGCATGCCGGGTCCTTCGCGGAACAGGCCGTCGGCCTGCCAGGGCAAGTCCAGGCCCATGAGCAGCGAGAGGTCGAGCCGCTTCTGCGCCACCAGCGAGGCGGGCAGCAGCGAGGGGTCGTTGAACACGCGCTCGCTGTACGCCGCGACCACCAGCGCCGTGGTGTCGGCCACCACCACCTGCACGCCACTCTGCGCTGCGGAGTCGATGAGCCGGATGTGTTCGTCGGCGATGGCCGCCTGCTCGTGCGCCATCGGAGCACGGCCTTCGCGTTCACACCACGCGCGCAGGTGCTCGGGCACGAACGTGGTCGGCACGTTCAGGGTGTTGAGGTGGTCGGTGAGGGCCAGGCCCAGCGTGGTCTTGCCGCTGGACTCGCCGCCGAGCAGCGCCACCGTGACGGCCGCCATGGCGTCAGCGCTTGTTCTGCGCGATCTGCACGAAGATTTCGTTGGGCTTGACCATGCCCAGTTCCGCGCGGGCGAGTTCCTCGACCATGTCCAGGCCCTCCTGCAGGTCGCGCACCTCACTCACCAGCTGGTCATTGCGCTGTTGCGCATCGCGATTGGCCAGTTCCTGCGCAACCAGCTGCTGCTTCATGCTCGTCACCTTGGGCACGCTGCCCCGCCCGAACCACAGCTGGGCGTGCAGCACCAGCAGCAGCGCGATCAGCAGGGCAGGGATGAAGCGATTGGCCATGACGTGGGATTGTTACCGAAGCGGCCGGCCGCAGCGCAGGGCCGCCCCAAGCAAGGCCAGCCCCCTTGGGGGGCAGCGACCCGCGAAGCGGCGGAGCGTGGGGGCCATGTTCAGCGCAGGTTGTAGAAGGCGGCGCGGCCCGGGTACACGGCCACTTCACCCAGGTCTTCCTCGATGCGCAGCAACTGGTTGTACTTGGCCATGCGGTCCGAGCGCGAGAGCGAACCGGTCTTGATCTGGCCGGCGTTGGTGCCCACGGCGATGTCGGCGATGGTGCTGTCTTCGGTCTCGCCCGAGCGGTGCGAGATGACGGCGGTGTAGCCCGCGCGCTTGGCCATTTCGATGGCGGCGAAGGTTTCGGTCAGCGTGCCGATCTGGTTGATCTTGATCAGGATCGAGTTGCCGATGCGCTTGTCGATGCCTTCCTTCAGGATCTTGGTGTTGGTGACGAACAGGTCGTCGCCCACCAGCTGCACCTTGGCGCCCAGGCGCTCGGTCAGCACCTTCCAGCCGTCCCAGTCGCCCTCGGCCATGCCGTCTTCGATGCTGATGATGGGGTACTTGTCGACCCAGGTCGCCAGCATGTTGGTCCAGTCTTCGGCTGAGAGGACAAGGCCTTCGGCCTCCAGATGGTATTTGCCGTCCTTGTAGAACTCGCTCGCTGCGCAATCGAGTCCCAGGGCGATCTGCTCGCCGGCGGTGTAGCCGGCGTTGCTGATGGCTTCCAGGATCATCTGGATCGCGGCTTCGTGGTTGGCCACGTTGGGGGCAAAGCCACCTTCGTCGCCCACGGCGATGCTCATGCCCTTGTCGTGGATGATTTTCTTGAGCGCGTGGAACACCTCGGCGCCCCAGCGCACGGCTTCGCGAAAGCTGGGCGCGCCCACGGGAATGATCATCAGTTCCTGCAGGTCGAGGTTGTTGTTGGCGTGCGCGCCACCGTTGACCACGTTCATCATCGGCACGGGCATCTGCACCGCGCTCATGCCGCCGAAATAGCGGTAGAGCGGCAGGCCGGCTTCTTCAGCGGCGGCGCGCGCCACGGCCATGGAGACAGCCAGCATCGCGTTGGCGCCCAGGCGGCCCTTGTTGTCGGTGCCGTCGAGGTCGATCAGCGTCTTGTCCAGAAAGGCCTGCTCGGAGGCGTCAAGGCCCAGCACGGCTTCGGAGATTTCGGTGTTGATGTGCTCCACGGCCTTGAGCACGCCCTTGCCGAGGTAACGGTTCTTGTCGCCGTCGCGCAGTTCGATCGCTTCGCGCGAGCCGGTGGATGCGCCCGAGGGCACGGCCGCGCGCCCCATCACGCCGCTCTCCAGCAGCACGTCGCATTCGACGGTGGGATTGCCGCGGCTGTCCAGGATTTCGCGGCCAACGATGTCAACGATTGCACTCATGGGTTCAATACCTTTGGGTCAGGAACAAGGAAAGGGAAATCAGGCGTTGAAGTGGTCTTCGAGAAAACCGTTCTTCTTCGTCACCGCGTCCAGCGCCAGCAGCGTTTCCAGCAGCGCCTTCATGTGTTTGAGCGGAACGGCGTTGGGGCCGTCGCTCATGGCCTTGGCGGGGTCGGGATGGGTTTCCATGAAGAGGCCGGCCACGCCCACGGCCACGGCCGCGCGCGCCAGCACCGGCACCATCTCGCGCTGGCCGCCGCTGCTGGTGCCTTGCCCGCCGGGCAACTGCACGCTGTGCGTGGCGTCGAACACCACCGGCGCACCGGTCTCCCGCATGATCGAGAGCGAACGCATGTCGCTCACGAGGTTGTTGTAGCCGAAGCTCGCGCCGCGTTCGCAGGCCATGAAGTTGTCTTCATTCAGGCCGGCTTCTTTCGCTGCCGCGCGTGCCTTGTCGATCACGTTCTTCATGTCGTGCGGCGCGAGGAACTGGCCCTTCTTGATGTTCACCGGTTTGCCGCTCTGCGCCACGGCGCGGATGAAATCGGTCTGGCGGCACAGGAAGGCGGGCGTCTGCAGCACGTCGACCACGCGCGAGGCGTCGGCGATGTCGTCTTCGCTGTGCACGTCGGTGAGCACCGGCACGCCGAGTTCGCGCTTGACCTTGGCCAGGATCTCCAGGCCCTTGTCGCGGCCCGGGCCGCGGTAGCTGGTGCCGCTGCTGCGGTTGGCCTTGTCGAAGCTGCTCTTGAAGATGAAGGGAATGCCCAGGCTGCCGGTGATCTCCTTGAGCTGTCCGGCCACGTCCATCTGCAGTTGCTCGGACTCGATCACGCAGGGACCGGCGATCAGGAAGAAGGGCTGGTCCAGCCCGATGTCAAAGCCGCAAAGTTTCATGGTGGGCATTCGATCAGGCGGTGGCCACAGCGTCGGCCGTCTGACCCTGCTGGGTGAGCGCGGCCTTCACATAGGCGTTGAACAACGGGTGCCCGGCCCACGGGGTGGACTTGAACTCGGGGTGGAACTGCACGCCGACATACCAGGGGTGCACGCTCTGGGGCAGCTCCACCATTTCGGTGAGCTGCTCGCGCTGGGTGAGCGCCGAGATCACCAGGCCGGCCTTGCGCAGCTGGTCGAGGTAGTTCACGTTGGCCTCATACCGGTGGCGGTGGCGCTCGGTGACCACCGGACCGTAGATCTGGTGGGCCAGGGTGCCGGGGGCCACGTCGGAGCTTTGCGCGCCCAGACGCATGGTGCCGCCCAGGTCGGAGTTGGCGTCGCGCTGCTTGATGCTGCCGTCGGCGTCTTTCCACTCGGTGATGAGCGCAATGACGGGGTGCGGCGTGTCGGCCTCGAACTCGGTGCTGTTGGCGTCTTTCAGGCCAGCCACGTGGCGTGCGTACTCGATGGTGGCCACCTGCATGCCCAGGCAGATGCCCAGGTAAGGCACCTTGTTCTCGCGGGCGAAACGCGCCGCGCAGATCTTGCCTTCGATGCCGCGCTTGCCGAAGCCGCCGGGCACCAGGATGGCGTCGAAGCGGCCCAGCACCTTGGCCACGTTGACCGGGTTGAGGGTTTCCGAGTCGATGTAGTCGATCTGCACCTTGGCGTGGTTCTTCATGCCGGCGTGGCGCAGCGCTTCGTTGAGCGACTTGTAGCTGTCCGACAGGTCGACGTATTTGCCGACCATGGCGATGTGCACCGTGGACTTGGGGTGCTCCACCTCGTAGACCAGATCGTCCCAGCGCTTGAGGCTGGCGGGCGGCGTGTTCAGGCGCAGCTTGTCGCAGATGAGGCCGTCCAGGCCCTGCTCGTGCAGGATGCGTGGCACCTTGTAGATGGTGTCCACGTCCCACATGGAGATCACGCCCCACTCGGGCACGTTGCTGAACAGGCTGATCTTGGCGCGCTCTTCGTCGGGGATGCGGCGGTCGGCTCGGCAGAGCAGGGCGTCGGCCTGGATGCCGATGGCGCGCAGTTCCTTGGCGGTGTGCTGCGTGGGCTTGGTTTTCAGCTCGCCGGCGGCGGCGATCCAGGGCACATAGCTCAGGTGCACGAAGGCCGAGTTGTTCGGGCCCATGCGCAGGCTCATCTGGCGCACGGCTTCCAGGAAGGGCAGCGACTCGATGTCGCCCACGGTGCCACCGATTTCGACGATGGCCACGTCCACCGCATCGGGCGTGCCGATGCCGGCGCCGCGCTGGATGAACTCTTGAATCTCGTTGGTCACGTGCGGGATCACCTGCACGGTCTTGCCGAGGTAGTCGCCCCGGCGTTCCTTCTCCAGCACCGACTGGTAGATCTTGCCGGTGGTGAAGTTGTTGGTCTTCTTCATGCGCGTTTCGATGAAACGCTCGTAGTGGCCCAGGTCCAGGTCGGTTTCGGCGCCGTCGTCGGTGACGAAGACCTCGCCGTGCTGGAAGGGGGACATGGTGCCCGGATCCACGTTGATGTACGGGTCGAGCTTGATGAGGGTGACTTTGAGGCCGCGGGACTCAAGAATCGCGGCCAGGGATGCGGAGGCTATGCCTTTGCCCAGAGAGGACACCACACCGCCGGTGACGAACACAAATTTGGTCATGTCTCGGGCGAGCCAGATGCTCGCAGGAGGTGGAAATGGCGATTATAAATGCCGACCCTCCCACCCCCACCCGGCTGGCCGTGTGGGCAGGGCCCAACTGCTACATTGCGCCCATGAACGAACTCGCTGGAAAACACATCGTCCTGGGCCTCTCGGGCGGCATTGCCTGCTACAAAGCGGCCGAGTTGTGCCGGGCGCTGGTGAAAGAGGGCGCTACCGTGCAGGTGGTCATGACCGAGGCGGCCGAGCAGTTCATGACCGCGGTGACGATGCAGGCGCTCTCGGGCCGCCCGGTCTTCACCTCGCAGTGGGACGCGCGCACCTCGGGTGGCGCCGACAACAACATGCCGCACATCAACCTCAGTCGCGAGGCCGATGCGATCGTGGTGGCCCCGGCCAGCGCCGATTTCATGGCCAAGCTGGTGCACGGGCGGGCGGACGAACTGCTCTCGCTGATGTGCCTGGCGCGCCCCATCGAGAGCGTGCCGCTGATCCTGGCCCCCGCCATGAACCGTGAAATGTGGGCGCACCCCGCCACGCAGCGCAACATCGATCAGTTGCGCACCGACGGCGCCACCGTGCTCGACGTGGGCGCAGGCGATCAGGCCTGTGGCGAAACCGGGGACGGCCGCATGCTGGAGCCCGACGAGCTTCTGTACGACCTGGTCCGCTTCTTCAAGCCCAAGGTGCTCGCGGGCCAGCAGGTGCTGGTGAGCGCCGGCCCCACCTTCGAAGCCATCGACCCGGTGCGCGGCCTGACCAACCTCTCCAGTGGCAAGATGGGTTTTGCCATCGCGCGCGCCGCGCACGAAGCGGGCGCCCATGTGACGCTGGTGGCCGGCCCGGTGGGCCTGCACACGCCGCGCGGCGTGGGGCGAATCAACGTGAAGTCGGCGCTGGACATGCAGGAGGCGCTGGACCACCTGGCGCAGACCGCCACCGTGTTCGTCTCGGCCGCCGCCGTGGCCGACTGGCGCCCGGCGCAGACGATGGACCAGAAGATCAAGAAGGACGGGTCGGGCGAAGTGCCCACCCTGTCGTTCGTGGAGAACCCCGACATCCTGGCGGGCATTGCAGCGAGCCCGCGCGCGCAGAGCGGCGCGCTGTACTGCGTGGGCTTCGCCGCCGAGAGCCACGACCTGCTGGCCCACGCCCAGGCCAAGCGCGCGCGCAAGGGGGTTCCGCTGCTGGTGGGCAACATCGGCCCGGCCACCTTCGGCCAGGACGACAACGCGCTGTTGCTGGTGGACGCGCAGGGGACCACCGAACTGCCGCGCGCGTCCAAGCTGGTGCTCGCACGCCAGCTGGTCGCCGAGATCGCGCGACGTTTGCAGGTCTGAAGGCCGCGGTCCGTGCCCTCCTACGCCCCCATCCGTGCCGTCGAGCGCGCGCTCGACGTGCTGTTGGCGCTCAACCGCCAGCCGGTGTGCCCGCTGGACCTGCTGCACCAGCAGACGCGCATTCCCAAGCCCACGCTCGTGCGCCTGCTGGAGACGCTGCAGGGCAAGGGCCTGGTGGTCCATTCGCCTCAGTACGGTGCCTACAGCCTGGCATCGGGCGTGAAAACGCTGTCTGCCGGCTACCACGGCGAGCCGCGCATCGTGGAGGCGACGGCCGCACCGGCCGACGCCCTCACGCGCAAGATCAAGTGGCCCCTGGCCCTGGCCGTGCCCGACTACGACGCCGTGGTCGTGCGCTACAGCACCATTCCGACCTCGCCGCTGGCCTTGCTGCACTCCACCATCAACATGCGCCTGTCGCTGGTGGGGCGTGCGCTGGGGCGCGCCTACCTGGCGTTCTGCGGGCGCGAGGAGCGGCGCGCGCTGCTCGACATCCTGCGCCTCTCGCCCAACGAGGAAGACGCGATGGCGCAGGACAAGGCCGCGCTGCAGGCCATGTTGCGCAAGATCCGCCAGCAGGGCTATGCACTGCGCGCACCCGGCATTCGCCCGGTGTCGGGCACGCTCGCCGTGCCGGTGTTCGAGGGCACGCGCGTGGTGGCCACGATCGGCATGACCTGGATCGCCTCGACCTTCAGCAACGAGCAGGCGGTGGAGCGTTACCTCGAACCATTGCAGACCTTGTCGCGGCAGGTGAGCGAGCGGCTGGCCGCCCTGTGACACGCATCCCGTCCCGAGACACCCTCCCATGAACCCGGTTGCCACCGCCCATCCCCGCCGCATCGGCATCGTGGGCGCCGGCGCCATCGGCGGCCACCTGGCCGCGCGGTTGGCCAGTGCGGGGCACGAAGTGACCTTGCTGGCGCGTGGCGCCACACTGGAGGCCTTGCGCACCCGTGGCTTGCGCTACACCACCGGCGGCCAGCCCGAGCAGCGCATCGCGGTGCGCGCCGAATCTGCGCCGCAGGCCATGGGACCGCAAGAGCTGGTGGTGCTCGCGCTCAAGTCGCAGGCGTTGCCGGTGGTGGCCCCCACGCTGGGTCCGCTGTTCGATGAGCGCACGGTGGCGCTGACCATGAACAACGGCCTGCCCTGGTGGTACTTCCATGTGCCAGGCCAGCCGCTCGAAGGCCGTTCACTGCGCACCGTCGATGCCGACGGCGCCACCGCCCGCGCCATCGCTTTCCCGCGCGTGCTGGGTGGCACCATCATGGCCTCGTGCCATTGCCCGGAGCCCGGTGTGGTGGTGCACAGCGCAGGTGCACGCATCGTGGTCGGCGAACCCGCAGGCGGCCTGAGCGAACGTGCCTCGCTGTGGAGCGCGGTGCTGGCCGACGCCGGCCTGGGCGCGGTGGCCAGTGCGCAGATCCGCAGCGACATCTGGCTCAAGCTGCTGGGCAATGTGTGCGCCAACCCGCTGAGCCTGCTGACCGGTGCGACCACCGATCGCATGCTCGACGACGCGGGTGTGAGCGCGCTGTTCGCGGCCATGATGGAAGAGTGCATCGCGCTGGGCCGGCGTCTGGGCCTGACGCTGGAGACCACGACCGAGCAGCGCATGACGCAGACGCGCCAGCTCGGTGCCATCCGCAGTTCCATGCTGCAGGATCTGGAGGCTGGCCGCCGTGTGGAGCTCGACGCCATCCTGGGCGCGGCCATCGAATGCGCGCAGGCCGTGGGGCAACCGGTGCCACGGCTGCAGGATGTGTTCGCGCTGGCCTGCCTGCGCGCCGGCAGCGCCGGTCTCTACCCCTGATTCCTAGCCGGCCGCCGGCTCCGGCGGCATCGGGTACTCGTCGCCGTTGCAGACCACGCCCCGCTTCGAGAAGTCCCAGCGCGGCGGCGCGAAGATGTCCACCAGCACGCCGGGGGCGTCGATGTTGCGGCTGGTGTGCACGACCTTGGGCGGCACGACCAGTAGCGAGGGGCTGCCCATCTGCTCGGCCTCGTCCCCGCGCCACTGCGTCATGTCGGGGCCCCAGGGGAAGCGCAGGTGGTGCACGTAGGTGCCCGACAGCGCCAGCGAGCCTTGCTCGAAGTCGGCATGGCTGTGCGGGCTGAGCTTGTGCACGTCGCGCGCCACGGTGCGCTTGAGCAGCGGGTTCACCATCAGCTTGCGGGTGCGGAAGATGCGCATCTGGCTGCCTTCGGTGGCGAAGTCGGCCAGGCGGTAGTGGCGCAGCTTGTAGCCGCCCACGGGCTCGGGCCAGGCCACCAGGGGCGCAACGTCGGGGTTGGGCGTGGCGTAGGTGGCGTGGTTGTCGGCCAGCGCGAGCAGGTCGGTCACGTCGCTGGAGAACACGCGCACCAGCAGGCCGCTGCCGCTCACGCGCAGCGTGCTCGGGCCCGGCGGCACGATGGTGAGGCTGTCGGGGCCGGCCTGCAGCGATGCGCTGCCGGCATCGACCTGCACCGACAGGCCCGGCGTGTCTGGCAGCAGCAGCACGTACTCGTCGGTGTTGTCGCGTTGCAGGGTGTCGCCCGGCTGCACGCGCGAGACCACGACGACGAAGTTGGCGCCGCGCGTGATCCACGCGGGGCAGCTGTCGCCCGGCACGGCGCGGGGCGCTTGCTCGTGGTGGCGGGCATAGGTGGCGAGCTGGGATGGCAGCAGGGACATCGGTGGAACTCCTCGGGCTTTCAGTGGGCTTCGTGCGCGATGGCCACGGCGGCCTGGCGCAACAGGGTCTGGTCGGAAGACACGACGAACCAGTTGGCGCCGAGTGCGGCGAACTCGTCGCGTTCGGCATTGCCGGCCACGAACATGCCGGCGAGCTTGCCGGCCTTATGGGCCGCGGCCAGCACATGGCGCGTGGCGTCGAGCACGCGCGGATCGCGTGGGCTGTCCAGACCCATGGAGAGGGCGAGATCGGCGCGGCCCACGAACAGGCCGGCCACACCGGGCACCGCGGCGATGGCCTCGGCTTCTGTCACGGCGGCCTCGGATTCGATCTGGCAGATCACCTGCGCCTCGTCACCGATGCGCAGCGCTTCCTTCATGCCCAGGCTGCCGTAGCCGGCGAAGCGGGGCGAGCTTGAGTAGCCGCGCGCGCCATCGCGGTAACGCGCCATGGCCACCACCTTGCGCGCGTCCTCGGCGCTGTCGACGTGGGGCACCAGGATGCCGGTGGCGCCGATGTCCAGGGCGGACAGCACCACGGCGGGGTTGACCTCGGCGATGCGGATGAAGGCCTTCAGGTGGGTGGCGCGCGTGGCCAGCACCATCAGGTCGAGCGTGGCGCGGTCGAACGGCGCATGTTCGGCGTCCAGGCAGACGAAATCGAGCTCGGTGGTGCCGAGCACCTCGATCACGTGAGGCGAGGCGGTCTTGACGAACGTGCCCAGTTTCAGGTGGCGGGTCATGGTGGGTTCACTTCGGGGGTTTCTGCAGTTGCGGGCGGTTGTGCAGCGCGCCCAGTTCGGCATAGAGCGGGCCGCCCAGTCGGGCGATGGGGCGCAACTTCACGCTGTCGACGTATCGGCCGTCGAACACGGAGGACGAGAGGTGGAACAGCAGCACCTCGCCGATGTAGAGCGTGTTCAGGCCACGGCCCAGCGTGATGGCGCGCTCCAGCCGGCATTCCATCTGAATGGGCGAGACGGCCACGCGCGGCACGGCGATGCGCTCGCCGGGGATCAGCTCGATGCCCAGCGCCTCGATCTCGCTGGTCTCGGCGGGATAGTCGGCGCTGCAGCCGTGCATCAGGTCCATGGCATCGAAGGTGGCCACGTTGACCACGAACTCGCCGGTCTCGACGATGTTGCGCGCCGTGTCCTTGAGCTGGCCCTCTTTGGTGCCGATGTTGACGGCCACCATGGGTGGGCTGTGGGCCACGTAGTTGTAGGAACTGAAGGGCGCGGCGTTGACCACGCCGCCCTTGCTGCGGGTGGTGATCCAGGCCACCGGGCGCGGCACCACGGCGCCGACCAGCAGCCGGTAGGCCGTGGCCGTGTCCATGGTGGTGGCGTCCAGGGTGGTGAAGTCGGGTCGGGACATGGTCACAGGCCTCGGAATCAGGCGCGGCGGCCGCTGCCGCCCTTCTGGAAAATGCGACGACCGGTGTCGTGGAACAAGGCCCGCTTCTCCGCTTGCGTCAACAGCGTGGAAGAGTCGATGGCGCGTTGCACCATGTCCTTGTAGGTGCCCGACGAGGTGCCGATGTCCGAGCCCCACATGAGGCGGTCGGCGCCGTAGAGGTCGACCGCGCGGCGCAACACCTTGTCGGCGGGGATGCCTTCCTCGCGGCAGATGTCGAGGTTGATCGACGTCCACTTGAACGAGATGTTCCGGATCGGCGAGAGTGTCTCGTAGCGTTCGTCGAGACCGAAGTGCTCGCCTTCGTCCATCTCGGGTTCGAGCAGGTGGTCGAGCACGATGTTCACGTTCGGGTACTGCTTCGACAGCTCGATCAGCGCCGGGATGGAGGGGCCGCCACCACCGATGGACAGCACCTCCAGGTTCATCACCAGGCCGAATTCGTTCGCCACGTCCCAGGTCTTGAGCGCCATGGGCGAGTTGAGCCAGGGCATGCTGCCGTCGGGTTGGCGGCCGCCGAAGAGGCGCACGCCCGCCAGGCCGTGGTTGGCGATCCAGTCGCGCACCAGCGGCGCGGTGCCCGCATCCTCGGCGTCCAGGATGACCACGGCGGAAAAGATCTCCGGGTGGCGGTCCGACGAGTCGAGGATGTAGCTGTTGTCGTAGCGGTAGATCATGCGCTTTTGCACCGCCACCGCGCCGTCCACGTTCTCTTCCTTCATCCACACCAGCATGCGCGAGACGTCGGGCACTTCGTTGATGGGCGTGGGGCCGTGGTGGCCGCCGGGTGTGCCGATCACGCCGGGCAGGCGGGGCGGCGCATTGCCTGCGCGCTGCATGGGTTTGCGCGGGTAGGCGGTCTGGTCGTCGGCGACCAGGTGGGCGTGGGCATCGAACAGCAGGGGGCGGGAAGAAGCGCTCATGGAGATCCGGAAGAAAGTGGGCGGCCCGCAGGCCGCGGTGGGAAGGACGTCAGTTGAGGGTGACCTTGGCGGTGGCGATGACCTTCTGCCACTTCTTGGAGTCCTCATCCATCATCTTGCGCAGCAGGGTCGGCGGGCCCACGTTGACCACGGCGCCGTACGTTTGCAGCTTGGCTTTGCCATACGTGGAACTGACGATGGTGTTGATTTCGGTGTTCAGCGACTTGATGATCTCGGGCGACAGGCCGGCCGGGCCGACGATGGCAAACCACACCGTGGCCACCATGTCGATGCCCTGTTCCTTGGCGGTCGGGATGTCGGGCAGACCCGGGTAGCGCGTCGCCGAGGTCACCGCCAGGCCGTGCAGCTTGCCCGAGGCGAGGTTGGGGATGAAGGCGGTGATGGGCGCCGAGAGGGCCTGGATGCTGCCGCCGAGCAGGTCGGTCAGGGCCGGTGTGTCGCCACGGTAGGCCACGGTGGAGAGCTTGGTGTTGGTCACCAGCGAGAGCTGTTCCAGCGCCAGGTGGCCGATGGTGCCGTTGCCAGGTTGGCCCACGGTGTAGGCGTCCGGGTTGGCTTTGGCTTGCTGAATGAATTCCTTGAGGTTCTTGGCAGGGACCTTGGGGTTGCTGGTCAGCACCAGCGGGATTTCGCACACCAGCGCGATCGGAGCGAGGTCTTTGTCCGAGTTGAACGGCATTTCCTTGTAGAGGAACTTGTTGTTCACCAGCGGGCCGGAGGTGGACAGGCCGATGGTGTAGCCATCGGGAGCGGCTTTGGCCACCGCGTCGGTGCCGATGTTGCCGCCCGCGCCACCGCGGTTGTCGACGATGAACGCCTGGCCGAACTTCTCGCTCAGGCCCTGGGCGATGAAGCGCGCCACGAGGTCGGTGCTGCCGCCGGCCGGGAAGGGCACGACGATGCGCACCGGCTTGGCTGGCCAGTTGCCGCTCTGCGCCAATGCTGGTGCGCTGCCCGCGAAGCCGGCGGCGAGGCAGGCGGTGGCAAGTGCGGTCTGGAAAGTTCTGCGTTGCATGGTGTCTCCTGGGTGGGGTGGGATCAAAGTCAGCCGGCTTGCCTCGCCCGCCGCAGGCGGTCGAGGATGTCGGGCATGCGGGCCTGCGCGCGGTCGCGCAGTTGGTCGTAGGTGCTGCCGCCGTGCGCGTCGATCGCCACCGTGGCCGGGCCGAGCGCCGCGACGTCCAGCGTCAGCAGGCGGAATTGCGAGATGTATTCGTTCCAGTGCGAGCTGCGCACGCCGCGCAGCGCGCGCGACAGCAGCGGGCTGCCGCCGCCCAGGAAGGACAGGTAGGCACAACCGCAGTCGCGCAGCGCGGCCACGCTGGCATCGTCCAGCCCGCCCTTGCCGCCCACCAGGCGCAGACCCAGGCCGCGCACGATGTCGGGCATCCAGGCGTTGTAGCGCGTGCTGGTGCTGGGGTTGAGGTACAGAGGCACCGGTTGGCCGGCCTCTTCGCGCACATAGGTGCTGAGGTGGAAGAAGGCGCCGCCCCGCAGGTCCACCGGCAGCGGGTCGCCGTTGCGCGCGGCCTCGGCCAGGCGCTTGTGGGTGGGAATGCCGATGCTCACCGTCACCGCGCCGGTGAGCGTGACCATGTCGCCCACGCGCAGCTCGCGCACGCGGTCTTCCGACAGGGGCAGTGTCAATTCGTGCAGGCGGCTCATGGCGGGTGCTTCAGTCGTACAGCATTTCCACGCGCCCGTCGCCGTGGATGCGCGCGGCCGTGCGGCGGTTGATCCAGCAGTTCAGGCACACCGCCACCGGCACGAAGCCGTGGCTGGCCGAGTAGTCCACGTTCACCGCCATGGCGCTGCAGTCGCCGCCGGTGCCCATGGCGCCAAAGCCCATCTGGTTGATCGCGTCGAGCAGGCGTTGTTCGATGCCGGCCAGCAGCGGGTCGGGCTGCGGGCGGCCATGCGGGCGCAGCACCGCTTCCTTGGCCAGGCGGGTGGCCTGGTCGAACGTGCCGCCGATGCCCACGCCCACGACGATGGGCAGGCAGGGCTGCGACCCGGCGCGCAGCACCACGTCCAGCACGTACTTCTCCACGTCTTCGACGGTGGGGTAGACGAAGGCCTCCACCGCCTCCCAGCGGCCCGTGCCCATGGCCTTGGGCGCACAGACCATGTCCATGTAGTCGGCGTCGTCGATGACGTCGAAGGTGACGATGGGAATGTCCTTGCCCGCGTGGCTGCGCTCGTGCGTCAGCGGGTGCGTGACCATCTTGAGAATGGGTGGATCGATGTTGGCCGCCATGTCGGCCAGGCCGTCGACCATGGCTTGGCGCACCGGTCCGCTGAACTGCACGCGGGTGCCGATCTTCACGCTGTAGGTGGGAATGCCGACATCGCTGCAGACCAGTTGGCCGCCGCGCGCGGCGGTGTCCGCGCTCTCCAGCATCATCGTGAAGGTGCGGCGCGCCGTCGGGTCCGTTTCGCGCTCGCCGGCACGCGCCAGCACGGCGCGTGTGTCGTCGGGAATCTTCTTGAGCGACCGCTCGTACAGCGAAGCGGTGACCGCCCTGATGGTGGCACTGGGGATGGGCATGTTGTCGTTGAACCGGTGTTGTCTCCGGCCCGGATCATGCGCCCCCACCTGCGGTGCTTCAAGTCAAATTCTTCGATGTTTCAGCAGTTGAAAAGTTGGGCGAGACCAGAAGACAGCACTGTGATCTGTCACACCGCGTCCCACCAGGGCAGGAGCCGCTTCATGGCGGCCACCTCACCGCAGTGATCGGGCACATAGCCCGGCAGGCCCGCCAGCTGGTCGTGCCAGGCGCGGCTGCGCAGGCGCTGCAGCAGGCGTTGCACGGCGGGCTGTTCCAGCGCGGTCTTCAGGCACACCAGCAGGTAGCGCTCCTCGGTGAGCGGCACAAAGCCAAGACCCTGGGTGCGGGCGGCGTACTCGGTGCCCAGGCCCACATCGGCCGTGCCGCTGGCCACCGCCTGGGCCACCGCGGCGTGTGAACTCTCCACATGATCGAAACCGGCGATGTCTTCCGGCATCAGCAGCGCCTGGGTGAGCAGCTCGTCCATCAGCAACCGCGTGCCGGTGCCCAGCGCGCGGTTGACGAAGCGGGCTTGCAGGCGGGCCACGTCGTTCATGTCGTGCAGGCGCAGCGGGTTGCCGGGGGCCACCATCAGGCCCTGGGCGCGGCGCGCAAAGCCGATGATCTTGTGCAGTCCGGGCTTGAGCAGCGGGCGGTAGGTGCGCGCGCTCTGGCTGCCCGAGGCGGCGAAGGGCTGGGTGTGAAAACCGGCCAGGGCGCAGCGGCCTTCGTTCAACGCACGGATGGCGTCCACGCTGCCGCAGAAGCGGATGTCCAGGTGCAGACGGCCCGTGTCCTTGCCCCCCGGTGTGCTGGTGGCGGCAAATTCCTGCAGGGCGCTCAAGGCGTGGTCGTGGCTCGCGTACAGCGTCAGCACCTCGCTGTCGCCTTCCTCCCCGGCGTCGTCGAAGGCTCGGGCGAATGCACGCTCCAGCTCGGCCCGCAGGCCTTCAATCTGCGGCCCCAGTCTCGCTTGGGCCAACCGCTCGGCCATGAGCAACCGTTCACCAAACGGCGTGAGGCGCGCTGCCTGGCCGCGTTCCCAGAACACCAGCGCCTGGCCCATGGCCGTTTCCCAGTCCTTGAGCTGCCCCCAGACATGGCGGTAGGACAAGTCCAGCTGTCGCGCTGCGGCCGAGATGGAGCCGCTGGTGTGCACCGCCTGCAGCACGTCCATCATCGGATTGCGCAGCAGCGCATGGCCGCTGGAACGGCCCGGTGCGCGGGTGGCGAACGCGTACGACAACTGGATCTGTTTCATGGTTCGCGAGTGTGCCCCAAGCGCGCAAGGCCGCCGACCGGCCCGGTGCCCGAGGCCGCACCCTATGCAATGAACTGCCTATGCACAGCGGTTCATACCGCGTCTGTACGTAGTGGTTCCGGGGGGTGTTGCCCCTATGCTTTGCGTCCACATGAACACCTTTTCCGACAGCGTCACCACCGCACTGCAGCTGGTGCTTTCGGGCGATCCGGGTCTGTGGGCGGTGGTGAGCCGTTCGCTGGCGGTGAGCGCCATGGCGTGCCTGCTGGCCTGCGGGCTGGGCCTGGTGCTGGGTGCCTGGCTGGCGGTCTCGCGTTTTCCGGGTCGCGGTGCCGTGCTCACCCTGCTCAACACCTTCCTGGCCGTGCCCTCGGTGGTGGTCGGTCTGGTCGTCTATCTCTTGCTGTCACGCTCGGGTCCCCTGGGATTCCTCGGTTGGTTGTTCAGTTTTCAGGCCATGGTGCTGGCGCAGGCCTGCCTGGTGCTGCCGCTGGTCACGGCGCTCACGCGCCAGGTGGTGGAAGACGCCGACCGCAGCCATGGCGAGCAACTCTCGTCCATGGGTGCGGGGCCGGTGCTGCGCAGTCTGCTGCTGGCCTGGGACGACCGCTACGCCCTCATCACCGTGTTGCTCACGGCGTTTGGCCGCGCGGTGTCCGAAGTGGGCGCGGTGATGATCGTGGGCGGCAACATCGAAGGCTTCACCCGCGTCATGACGACCGCCATTGCGCTGGAAACCAGCAAGGGCGATCTGCCACTGGCGCTGGGTCTGGGCCTGGTGCTGCTGGCCGTGGTGCTGGTGCTCAATGCCCTGGTGTCGCTGGTGAGCCGCTGGCGCGAGCGCGCCGACAGCGCCGATGCGACGCGCCTGAAGCTGGTGACCCCATGACCGGCCTGCCTGTGAACGCGGTGGTGCCCGCCGTCTGTTTTGACCTGCGCAACGTGCAGGTGCACCTGGGCGCCGCCGGCCGCCTGCATGCCCTGAGCGACATCTACCTGCGCATCCAGGCCGGCGAGCGCGTGGCCGTCGTGGGCGCCAACGGCAGCGGCAAGAGCACGCTGCTGCGCACCCTGCACGGCTTGCAGCGCACCAGCGGCGGCGAGCGGCACGCCGCCAGCGAGCAGCGCGTGGCCATGCTGTTCCAGCGGCCGCACATGCTGCGCCTGAGCGTGCGGCTGAACATCCAGCTCGGGCTCTGGCTCCAGGGTGTGGCCTGGCGCGAGACGCGCGCGCTGGCGCTGGCCGCGCTGGAGCGCGTGGAGCTGGCTCACCTTGCCGAGCGCAATGCCCGCGCGCTCTCGGGCGGGCAGCAGCAGCGCGTGGCACTGGCCCGCGCCTGGGCCTTGCGCCCCGACGTGTGGCTGCTCGACGAACCCACGGCCAGCCTGGACCCGCACGCCAAGCGCGAGGTGGAAGCCCAGATCGCCGAATTCACCCTGGGCCATCCACACCCCGTGGGCGAACGCCCACCCACGCTGGTGTTCAGCAGCCACAACCTCGGACAGGTCAAGCGCCTGGCCAGCCGCGTCATTTACCTGGAGCAGGGCCGCTTGCTCGCCGACCTGCCCGTGGCCGATTTTTTCAACCACGACCTGCTGCGCGCGTTGTGCCCGCAGGCCCATCTGTTTGTTCAAGGAGAAAGCGTGTGAATGCATTGCGCCGTCTGACCCTCGCCACCGTCCTCGGCAGCGCCTTGCTCGTCAGCGCCGGTGCCATGGCGCAAAGCATCGTGGTGGCCTCCACCACCTCCACCGAGCAGTCGGGGCTGTTCTCCTACCTGCTGCCCGAGTTCAAACGAGCCAGCGGCATCGACGTGAAGGTGGTCGCGCTGGGCACCGGTCAGGCCATCGACATGGCACGCCGGGGTGACGCCGACGTGCTCTTCGTGCACGACAAGGTGGCCGAAGAGAAGTTCGTGGCCGACGGCTTCGCTGCCCAGCGCGAGGCGGTCATGTACAACGACTTCGTGCTGATCGGCCCCAAGGCCGACCCGGCCGCCACCCAGGGCAGCGACATCGTGGTCGCCATGAAGAAGGTGGCCGCCGCCAACGCACCCTTCATCTCGCGTGGCGACAAGAGTGGCACGCACGCCGCCGAGCTGCGGTTCTGGAAGATGACGGGCACCGATGCCAACAAGGGAACCGGCTACAAGGAATGCGGCTGCGGCATGGGCCCCGCGCTCAACATCGCATCCAGCGTCGGTGGCTATGCGCTGGCTGATCGGGGCACCTGGCTCAACTTCAAGAACCGCGGTGATCTGGTGGTGCTGGTCGAAGGTGACAAGCGCCTGTTCAACCAGTACGGCGTGATGCTGGTGAGCGCCGCCAAGCATCCGCAGGTGAAGACAGCCGACGGGCAGAAGTTTGTTGACTGGGTCACCGGCCCGGCCGGGCAGGCGGCGATCGCGGGCTACAGGATCGGTGGCGAGCAGCTCTTTTTCCCCAACGCAGCGAAATGATGCCGGTGTTCCTGCCCTTGTCCCACCACGCCGATCAGGCCACGAAGCGGTAGCCGATGCCGGCTTCGGTGACAAGGTGCCGCGGCATCGAGGGCTGGGCCTCGATCTTCTTGCGCAGGTTGGCCATGTGCACGCGCACGTAGTGCGAATCTTCAGCGTGTCCCGGACCCCACACGGCCTTGAGCAGCTGCGCGTGGGTGATCACGCGGTCAGGCTGTGAGGCCAGGTGCGTCAGCAGCTTGTATTCGATTGGCGTGAGGTGAAGCGCCTCGCCCGCGCGCTCCACCACGCGGCGCACGAGGTCGACGCGGATGTCACCAAAGTTGATCTGCGGCGCGCCGCCCGGTGTCTGCTGCTGGTGGCGGCGCAACTGGGCGCGCACGCGCGCGCTGAGCTCGCCCGAACCAAAGGGTTTGACGAGGTAGTCGTCGGCACCGGCGTCGAGCGCGGCGATCTTGCTGGCCTCGGTGCTGCGCGCGGAGAGCACGATCACCGGCATGCTGGACCACTGGCGCAGTTCGCGGATCAGGTCCACGCCGTCGCCATCGGGCAGGCCGAGGTCGAGCACCACCAGGTCGGGCCGGCGCGTGCCGGCCTCGATCAGGCCGCGCTGGTAGTTCTCGGCTTCGTGCACGGTGTGGCCCTCGGCCTCCAGCGTTAGGCGCACGAAACGGCGGATGTGGGCCTCGTCTTCGACGATCAGAACCTGGCTGCCGGCGGTGCTCATGGCGTGGGCGCTTCCTCGGTGACGATGGTGGTCCCCAGGTCGGCGGGCGGCGTGCCGTGGGGCAGGGTGATGACGAAGCGCGCGCCCTGCACGGCGCCGTTGTGTTCGCGGTTGTGGCCTTCGATGGTGCCACCGTGTGCCTCGACGATGGCGCGGCAGATCGCCAGGCCCAGGCCCACGCCGGGCGTGGCGCTTTCGCGCTGGCCGCGCTCGAATTTCTCGAATACGCGCGCCTCGCGCCCCTTGGGCAGACCCGGGCCATGGTCGTCCACCAGGATCAGCACCGTGTCGCTGCGCAAACGCGCAGCGATGTGAATGGCACGATCCGCTGGCGTGTACTTGACCGCGTTCTCCAGCAGGTTCACCAGCACGCGTTCGATCAGCACCGTGTCCAGGTGCAGCAGCGGCAGGCCGTCGGGCAGGTCCACGCGGATGTGACGCCCGGCCAGCATGGTGCCGCAGGCGGCCAGTGCGCTGCCCACCACCTCTTCCAGCGGTTGCCAGGCGCGGTTGAGCTGCACCGCGCCAGCCTGCAGGCGGGCCATGTCGAGCAGGTTGTTCACCAGCGCGTTCATGCGCTGGGCCGACTGGCGCATCGCCCCGGCCACCTCGCGTTGTGCCTCGCTGAGGGCGGGCGGTGTGAGTTCGAGCGCATCGGCCAGGCCCACCAGCGAGGCCAGCGGCGTGCGCAGGTCGTGCGAGATGGCCGACAGCAGCGAGTTGCGCAGTCGCTCGGACTCGATCTGCACCGTGCTGCTCTGCGCCACCTCGATGTAGTGGATGCGCTCGAGCGAGATCGCCAGCAGCGAGGCGCAGGTTTGCAGCAGGCGGCGTTGCTCGATGCCCCAGGCTCGCGAGTCGATGGGCTCGACCACCAGCACGCCGCGCACACGCATCGGGGCCTTCAGTGGCAGCACCAGGCAGGCGCTGGCGGGCAAGGTGTCGGTGCCACGTCCGGCTTCTTCGCCGCGGTCGAAAGCCCATTGCGCCACGGCGGTGTCCACCGGCGCGGTGCCGCCGTCGACGGCCTGCAGCCGGTCGTGTTCGTCGGCCACCAGCAGCGTCGAGCGCGCACCGAATTCGCCAACCAGGAAACGCGCGCCGATCTCGGCCACCTGCGTGTTCAGCAGCGCGGCGGACAGGTCGCGCGACATGTCGTACAGGCTGCGCACGCGGTGTTCGCGCTGCGTGGCCGCCTCGGCCTGCTGCCTCAGGCCGGCGGTGAGCTGGCCCACCACCAGCGCCACCACCAGCATCACGCCGAAGGTGACGAGGTATTGCACGTCGCTGACCGCGAAGGTGAAGCGCGGCGGCACGAAAAAGAAATCGAACAGGCCCACGCCCAGGAACGCGGCCAGCACCGCCGGCCCCCGCCCGAACACCAGGCCCACGCCCACCACGGCCAACAGGAACAGCAT
>NZ_JAKFEO010000094.1:0-31406 GCF_036675665.1 Hydrogenophaga sp.
ACCGGCCGGCCGGCGCGCGATGGTGTAGCTGTAAATGGTGCCGGTGCCGCGCGCATCGACCCATTCGACGGCGTCGGAATGGCAGTGCGGGCACAGGACGCGCGGATAGAAATGGTGCTTGCCACAGTCATGGCAGCGCTTGAGTGTCAGGCGATGTTGTTTCAGGGCGTCCCAATAGGAGCGGCTCTCGCCATCGATGACGGGCAGGGGTTTGTCGTACATGGTGTTCACCGGGTGGAGAGAATGCAAGTGGCACCGCTGGAGAGCGTGCCGCCGGTGCCGTGGACCAGCGCGGTCACGGCGTCCTGGATCTGGCGCGGGCCGCATTCACCGCGCAACTGGCGCACCGCCTCGATCAGCAGGAAGATGCCGTACATGCCGGGGTGTGCGTAAGACAGACCGCCGCCGTTGGTGTTAAGCGGGAATACACCGCCCGGCGCGGTGCGCTGGTTGGCGACAAAGGCTCCACCCTCGCCACGCTTGCAAAAGCCCAGCGCTTCGAGCGTCAGCAGCACGGTGATGGTGAACGAGTCATAGACCTCAACCACGTCAATGGCGTCATGCCGGATGCCCGCCATGGCAAAGGCGTCCCGACCGGCCACTTCGGCGGCCGTCAGGCGCGCTAGGTCGGGCATGGCGGCGATGGTCCAGTGGGTGTGTGATTCGCCGTAACCGCGCACGAACACCGGCTTGCGACCGAGCGCCTTGGCGTGCTCGTCGGTGGTCATGACCAACGCGCCACCACCGTCGGTGACCAGACAGATATCGAGCAGGTGCAGCGGGTCGGAGATCATCGTGCTCTGGAGCACATCCTCGATCGACAGCGGCTCGCGCATGGTGGCCGCCGGATTGAGCGCCGCCCACTTGCGCGTGGCCACCGCGATCTCGGCCAGGTTCTCGGAGGTGGTGCCATATTCGTGCATGTGGCGCTTGGCCGCCATCGCATAGCCGCCCACCGGCGTGGGCATGCCCCAAGGCGTCTCGTACTGCATGGTCAGCACCGCCGGGCGCCCGGCGAGGTTGCGGCTCATCTCGCTCTTCTGCAGGCTACCGTAAGTGATCAGCGCCACCTCGCAGCGGCCAGCCTCGATGGCGGTGGCGGCATGCGCCACATGCGCCTCGAAGGCCGAGCCGCCGATGTTGGTGCCGTCGACGAAGCGCGGCGTAATCCCCAGGTACTCCGACAGCGTCACGGTCGGCAACTGGCCCGGACCGGGCACCCCCCACATACCGGCGGTCAGCAACCCATCGACTTCGTGCATGGCGATGCCGGCGTCCTTCAAGGCGTCGCGGGCGACCAGCGCCTGGGCCTGCAGGACCGACATGGGCGCAAGGACCTTGCCGTCCTTCAGTGGCAGGTCGGCAACGCCGACGATCACAGCTTCTCGTTTTGTCATAGTTGGAAGTTTCCTAGTGTTGAATATCCCGGTCCACCCGGTCTGTACTGTTGATCCGGCCCTTTGACGTCGCGAGTCGTAGACGGGCTGCCACAGGCAAACGACTCACGAAAGTTCAAAATTCATGGAGCCGGAGCAGCAGGCAAAAAAGTAATGGTTTCAGTGAAGTCGGCAATGGTCTCGCCACGCTGATTGATCACCAAATGTTGCAACTCCATCAGGGTGTAGCCGCGCGAGGTCGTGGGGAGCAACCGGGCCTCCCCTTCGACATGAATGGTGTCGCCCGGAAACAGCGCACCGCGCAGGCGCGCCTGTACGCCGGTCATACCGCCGAACGGGCCGACTTCGTGGCCTTTGAGCGTGCCCTTGATGATGCCCGCCACGTAAGTCGCCAGCAGCCCCATGCCTAGCGAGATGACCATCGGGCCGGGCGCAAAGCGGCTGCGATGCGATCCGGTCATGTTCTCCCGGATGTACTCCATGTCGATGAAAAATGGTTCATGCAAGCCGACCACATTGACGAAGGTGACGATGTCGGTTTCGCTGATGGTGCGCCGGTGCGTCTTGAAATGATGCGACTTGGCACTGTCGGTCAGCTTGGTCATTTTGAAGTCCGGTGATGGATGGGGGGTGGTGATGGATGAAAGTGGTCCTCTGCGGGCAATCCCTCGATCGGCCTGTCCCGCTGTTTTGACAAAGTCGGGTTTTTATGTCTCCAGCGCCGGAGAACAGCGGATGAACCCAGCACCCTTGACTGGCGGTCCACTTCAGGGCCAGATCGCCCTCGTCACCGGTGCCACGGCCTTCATCGGTCGTGCCATAGCGCTGGAGTTGGCGCGGCGCGGCGCGCACGTGGTCGTCAACGGCCGCAATCCCGAAGCCGGGCAGGCGGTGATCAACGAGATCGCTGCGAACGGCTACAGCGCCACGTTTGAACAAGCCGACCTGACCAATAGCGATGCGGTTCATGCCATGGTGGATCGAGTTGCCGAGCGCCACGGTCGCCTTGACATCCTGGTGGCCAGCGGCGCAGATGCCAGTGCCGACTTGCCGTTCTTTCGCCTTTTCAAGGAAATGCGCGACGGCGGCTTCGACAACTACATCCGCGCCCACTGGCTCACCCGCGTGTATGCGATCCAGGCGGCCGCCCGCGTCATGGCACTGCACGGTCGCGGCAAGATCGTCGCGGTGGGTACCGCCGCGGGCCGCGTGGCCACGGTCGGCGAATCTTTCATTGGCGGTGCCACAGGCGGCATGATGCAAATGTGCCGCGTGCTGGCACGTGAACAGGGGCGCGACGGCATTCGCGTCAACGCGGTGGCGATGAGCTACATCTGGGATGCCGAGCCGCGCTGGGGTCCGGGCTCGCCAGCGCTCGAAGACGGCCATGGTGCGGGCATGATCGAGAACCCGCGCAAGCGCATGCTGTTTCCAGTGCATTGCCAGAACATCGCCAACTCGGCGGCGTTCTTGGCCGGACCGGAGTCCGATGCCATCACCGGCCAGACGCTCAGCGTCAACGGCGGTTTGAGCACACCGGGCTGACATGGCCATCAGGCGCCACCGTGCGCGGCCTTGACGGCCGCGCGGTCAATGCTATCGGCACCGCCCAAGGGGAGTGCCGATACAAACACCACGTGCTTGGGTTTTTTGTAGCGTGCGATGCGACCGCCCACAAACTCGATCAACTCCTCGGCACTCAGCGTGCACCCCGCCTTCAGCACGCAGACAGCCTTGACCGCCTCGCCCCACTGAACGTCCGGCACACCGAGGACCACCACCTGCGCCAGCGCCGGGTGCTCCATAATGACCCGCTCGACTTCAGCCGGATAAACGTTCTCGCCCCCCGGCTTGATCAACTCCTTGGCCGGTGAACGCCCGCTGTACCAGAGGTAGCCCTCGGCATCGACGCGCCCCATGTCGCCCGTGTGGTGCCAGCCGTTGCGCAGCGTGAAGGCGTTGTCTGCTTCACAGCGCCAGTAGCCCTGGAACACCATCGGCCCCCGCACCACAATTTCGCCGGTGGCGCCTGTGGGCAACGGGCGGTCCAGTTCGTCCACCACCGCGACCATGTTCAGCGCGGTGGGACGCCCGGCGCTGCCGGGGCGCTCGTCAAATGGCGCCAGGCTGACCGAGCCCGAGGTCTCGGTCTGGCCGTAGGCACTCCAGAAGGTCGCCTGGGGACAGGTGGTGCGCAAGCGCGCGATGGTCTCGGGCACATCGATCCCCGACACCACGCGCAACCTGGCCAGTGAAGAGCCTTGGGCGGCTGCGGCGTCCAGCAGGGCACCCAGCATCGGTGGAAAGGTGCCGATCAGGCTGCCGCCGTCCTCGTCGATATGCTTGACCAGGCTGGGCGGATCGAAACGTGTCAGCAGCAGCGTCGCCCCGCCCGCCTGCTGCGTGGCCAGCATGAAGCCGATGGAGGCCACGTGAAACAGCGGCAAGACGCCCAGATTGACATCTGACGTGGTCAACTGCCAGGCCAGTTGCGTCTGCAGGCTGGCTGCGATCAGGCCGCGGTGCGAGAGCAGCGCGCCGCGCGGCCGCCCGCCCACGGCGGCGGTGTGGATGATGACGAGACCCTCATCGTCATTCAGATCGGCGGGCGGCACGGTGCGATCGAGATACAGCGCACTGACGGGTTGCCAGGGTGCTGGCGCGGCGCCCAGCGTGTAGCGCAGCGTGTCGTCCAGGCCGCTCTGCGGCAGCAGGGCCTGGAATTCATCGGCGACGATCAGCACCCGCGGTGCCACGTCCTCGATGACGTAGGCCACCTCCTCGGCCGACAACCGCCAGTTGATCGGCACCACGATCGCGCCCAACTGGGCGGCGGCGCCGAACAGGTCGACATATTCCAGGCAGTTGGGGGCCAGTATCGCCAGCCGGTCACCCTGGCCCACGCCTGCGGCCGCCAGACCAGCCGCCAGGCGCGCCGTGCGCTCGGCATACTGGGCGTGCGTGACCCGCTGATCGCCGAACACCAGGGCGGTGTTCGATCCGTACAATTTCGCGTTACGGTTGATGAGATCGTGCAGCGTAAAAGATCGCAAACTCATTTCAGGCTCCTGGTTCAGATTTCACCCGACGGGGACTGTGTCGACGGCATCACTTCGTGCAGAAACGCCGCCACGCTGGCGGCGAAGGCGTCGTTGGCATCACCAGCGATCATGTGACCAGCACCCTTCAGATCGATAAAACGCGCCCGCGGCAGGGTTTGCACCAGGGCGCGCGCATCTTCTTCGCTGATGACGTCGCTGCGCTGGCCGCGCAGCAGCAAAGTGGGCGCCTGCAGGCCGCGCAAAGCGCGCTCGTAGCCGTCCGCATCGCGCCGGTGGTTGTGGTTGGCCTCGCTCATCAGTTGCGGGTCCCAATGCCAATTCCAGAGACCTTGCGCATTCATGCGCAGGTTTTTCTTCAGCCCCTCAACCGGTCCTTCCATGGGTCGGCCCCGGTAGGCGGCGATATGCTGGGCGGCCTCTTCAAGTGACGCAAAACCATCGGGCCGAGCCCGCATGAAGCGCACGATGCGCTCGACACCGACTTCTTCCATGCGCGGCGCAATGTCCACCAGCACCAGCGCGTTGATCGGCGGCGCATCGGCGCGGCCCACGGTGGCCATGCTGATGAGGCCACCCAGCGAGGCACCGACCACCGCCAGCGGTGTGCCCAGTTCGCGCCAGATGCAGCACATGGTGTCGGCCAGCGTCTCGATGCGGTAATCGCCATCCTTGGCCCAGGCGCTGTCGCCGTGGCCCGGCAAGTCCAGCGCCACGGTGTACCAACCCGCATCGCCCAGCACCTGTGCCGCCTTGCCCCATGCATGGCGGGTTTGCCCGCCACCGTGCAGCAGCAACACCGTGGGCGCGCCGACTGGGCCATAGACGTCGGCCACCAGAGAGCCACCGGCAAAGCCGGGAAATTCCCGGCGCGTCGTCATGATGACGGCCCCACTTCCTGGGCGAAGTCGGCCCCGCTGTCCGCGGTCTGTCCCCAGTCGGCGAAGGTTTTGTAATGTGCGCGCCAAGAGGCCAGCAGTTCATCGCGCGGCAAGTCGGCGTAAGTGCCGTGGTCGTGCACATACTCCATGTGCCTGCGGCCGCTGACATCGAATTCATGAAAGACCGAATCGGCGCGGCCATCGAATTCCAGTGGATGGATACCGGCCTTCTCGCACAAGGAGCGGTTGAAGGCGGGCGTGGCCTTGAGCCACTGCCCGTCAACCCACAGCTCGGTGTAACCGTGAAAGACGAACAGATCGGTGCCCATCATGTCTTGCAGGCGCTTGCTGCTCAGGTGGTTGCGAACGTCGGCATAGCCCAGCCGTGCCGGCACGCCCAGGACGCGGGCTGCCGCTGCCAGCAGCGCCGCCTTGGGCACGCAAAAGCCACGCCCGGCCTCGATCACGCGACTGCCCTTCAAACCCTCGACCGTGGTGTCAAAGCAGTAGGGGTCGTAGAGAAACTCGTCACGCACGGCGTAATAGAGCTTGACTGCGATCTCGCGCGGCGCCATGGCAGGGTCGGCCACCCGGTGCGCGAACGCGATCACCGCCGAGTGATCGCTGTCCACGTAGCGGCCGGGCGCGAGATAAGCCGACGGATCGTTCGAAGGGGTGATTGGGGTTTGCATAGTCACTTCCATGTCATTGATCCTTGACGCTCAGGCACTTTGGCGGTTCGGCCAGCGCAAAGCCATTGAAGGGTTTGGATCGATCATGAGCCTGCAATTTCCAGGTCGGTCGGGCATTGGGCACGCCACCATCGACCCGAATGCAAGAACCCGTGATGAAAGCCGCCGCCTCGCACAGCAAAAACACAATCGCCGCCGAAATCTCGGCCTCGGTGCCATAACGTTGCAGCGGCACCTTGGTCTTCAGGCTGCGCAGTTCGGCCTGCATCTCGGGGCTGTAGGTATCAAAGCCGCTGCTGGCAATCCAGCCCGGTGCCACGGCGTTGACACGCACGCCGGCGCAGGCCCATTCGCAAGCCGCCGTCTCGGTGAACGACAGCATGCCGGCACGCGCCGCACCGCTGTGCGCCATGGTCGGCATGCCGCCCCAGATGTCGGCGATGATGTTGACAATGGCGCCGCCATGGAACTCCATGGACTGGTTGAAGGCTTCGCGCGCCACCAGGAAGCCGCCGGTGAGGTTGCTGCGCACCACCGCATCCCAGCCCTTCAGGCTGATGTCCTTGACCGGCTGCGGGTACTGGCCACCCGCGTTGTTGACGAGACCATCGATCTTGCCGTGCTGTGCGATCACGTCGGCGATCATGGCCTTGACGCCCGCCTCGTCGCGAATGTCGCAAGCGTGGATACTGGCCCGGCCGCCGGCCTGCGTGATTTCAGCTTGCACAGCTTCCAGCTTCTCGACGCGGCGACCGACAAGCGCGACGCTGGCCCCTAGGTTGGCCAGTTCGTGCGCGGTGCAGCGGCCAATGCCACTGCCACCACCGGTGACGATAACGGTTTGACCAACAAACAGGCCAGGGCGGAACACGGAACGGTAGGTAGATTGAGACATGATGGACATTTCCTTTCTGCACCCTCAGGCTCGCAGCATGAAATTGCCGTGGCCAAGGGCGATGGGCTTATCGGGGCTGGATTGCCATGCCTGGATGCGCAGGTTCGCCACACGCTGGCCCAGCTTGACCATCACGACGTTGGCATAGGTGTCCTGCGGACGGCCCGAGCGCAGGTAATCAATGTTGAAATCGATGGTCTTGGGCAAGTCCCGGCTGTCCATGTGCCACAGCAGGTAGAACAATCCGGCGCATTCCAGAAACCCTCCGGTGGCACCGCCATGCAGAGCCGGCAGCATGGGGTTGCCTATCAGTTTTTCCTGGAAAGGCAAGACGCAGGTGAACTCCTCGCCCTTGACATCAATGCGCAGGTCCAGAAAACGCGCAAAGGGCACCGCCTGGATCACTTCGCTCCAGTCACCCTGGGCGCGCGCATGGTCAATTTGTTCGGTCCATTTCATCGTGGCACATCCTCGTTGCGCAATACCGGTCGCCCGGAAGTAAACATGTAAATGCCGACTGCGGTGGCTATTGGGTCGTCCAACGTGTCGTGGTAAGCGGCGCCACGGACGAACGCCAGTTCTGCAGTCAACTTGTAGCAAACGGCTCCCCCCAGAATCGCCCGCCCGGGCGTCGCGGGCTTGAGGTAGTCGATGCGCAAGTCCAGCGTGGCCATCGGCCGTATCTCCGGCAGCTTGACGAAAATCGCGAATCCGAGCGCGGCGTCGAGCAGCGCAGTGATGACTCCGCCATGCAAAACCCTGGTCTGCGGATCGCCCACCAGTGCTTCCTGGTACTCGACTTTGAGCACGCACCAGTCGGTGTGCACCGCGTGCGGCAGGAAGCCCAGTTCGCGGTTATACGGCGACACATGGGCGAACTTTTGCCATCGCTTGGCGATTTCTTCTTCTTTGATGATGTGTGTTTCTGTCATCTCGACATGTCTCCAGACAAGGTGAGGGTGGGCTCTTCACTGGCCGCCGTCACCGGATACCAGCGGGTCGCGGCTGGCGTTTCTTCATGGCGCACATGGCCGGCACGCTGCAGCCACAGCAGGTGCGCCAGGGTTTCGCCCATGGCCAGGTAAGCATGCAGCGGGTCGCTCTGCGCGCCATAAACGGCGTAGCCGAGTTCGGTGGCATTCATGCCCCCCTCGCCCAGACGCGCCAAGAACTTGCGCAGTGCCCTCTGGTGGTGCGCCACCAGTCCATGCGCGCGCTCGACCCCGGCGTGGTAGACGCCGTGGTGGGCTGGCAAGACGTACTCGATGTCCAGTCCCGCAATTGTGCGCAGGCTATCCAGGTAACGTGGCAGCGGATCGGTTTCGCCATAGGGCCAGACACCAATGTTGGGTGTGATGCGCTCGAGCAACTGGTCGCCCGTGAGCAGCAATTTCAGCTTGGGCTCGTACAAGCAGATTTGGGCAATGCTGTGTCCACCAAGCACCAGCACGTCGAAAGCATGATCGCCGATGTGCAAGGTCTGGCCGGCTTCGAGCGGCTCGACGCGAGTCGGCACGGCACAGGCCATATTGCTTTGCAACACCCCGCCCACCACCTGATGCGCATCTTCCGGCGCCACCCCATGGCGGCACATGAAGTCGATACAGTAAGCGCGGTCATCGATGCTGACCACGTGCGTCTGCCGCGCCACCGCCACCTCCTCCTCGCGCATCAGGATCGGAGCCCCGGTGCGCTCGTGCAGCCACACCGCCAGCCCGAGGTGGTCGGGGTGGTGGTGCGAGACGATGATGCGCGTCAAGCCAGCCGCCAGCGGGCCTTCCAATGCGCGCAGCCACAAGGCCCGCGCCGCCTCGCAATCGGCACCCGTGTCGAATAGGCACCAACCCTCGCTGTCGCGAATCAGGTAGATGTTGACGTGGTCGATGCCATAGTCCACCGGCAGCGTGAACATCAGGATGCCGGGCAGGACCTCCTTCAGAGGCAGCTCGACCAACCCGTCAATGACTGAAGTAGCTCGAGAGGTGCTCATGTTCACAACCGTTTCGCCACTTCTTCGAGCATGACCTCGGTGGCACCGCCACCGATAGCTTGGACGCGTGCGTCGCGCACCATACGCTCGATCGCGGCCTCGCGCATGTAGCCGAAGCCGCCGTGGAACTGCTGGCAGTCATAGACCACATCGTTGACCAGCTCGCCGCACAGCGCCTTGACCATCGACACCTCCTTGACGCAGTCGCGCCCCTGCGCGTCCAGCCAGGCCGCGTGGTAAACCAACTGGCGGGCCGCCGCCACCTGCGCTGCCCGCATGGCCATGCGCTGGCGAATCGCCTGCTTGTCCCACAGCGTGGCGCCGAAGGCCTTGCGCTCGCGCACATAGGCCAGCGTCAGCTCGATCGCGCGTGCGGCCTCGCCCATCACCTGCGCACCTAGCACCATGCGCTCGTTCTGGAAGTTGCGCATGATCTGGTAGAAGCCCTTGTTCTCTTCGCCCAGCAGGTTGGCGGACGGCACGCGGCAGTCCTCGAACACCAGCTCGGCGGTGTCGCTGCACAGCCAGCCGCTCTTGTTGAGCGCACGCCCGACCCGAAAACCCGGGGTGCCCTTCTCGACGATGAAGATCGAGATACCGCGCGAACCCTTGGCGCTCGGATCGGTCTTGGCGGCGACAAAGTACACGTCGCCATGCACGCCGTTGGTGATGAACATCTTGCTTCCGTTGATGACCCAGTGCTCACCGTCGCGCACCGCGCGTGTGCGGATGCCGGCCACGTCGGAGCCGGCATCGGGCTCGGTGACCGCCACAGCGCAGATCTTCTCGCCACCGATGATGGGCGGCAGGTAGCGTGCGAGCTGCTCTGGCGTGCCAAAGTTGGCCAGGTGCGGCGAGGCCATGTCGGTGTGCACCATCACCGTCACGGCGAAGCCGCCGTAAGTGGAACGGCCGAGTTCTTCGGCCAGGATGGCGCTGTACACGGTGTCGAGTTTCGAGCCGCCGTACTTTTCGTCGTAGCGTATGCCCAGATAGCCCAGTTCGCCCATCTTGCGCAGCAGCGCGCGCGGCACCATGCCCTGATCTTCCCAGAGCGCGGCGTGCGGCACTACTTCCTGCTCGACAAAGCGGCGCAGGTTGTCCCGGAACTGCCGGTGTTGCTCGTCAAAATAAATCGGCTCGTTCATTGCTTTTCCTCGGATTCGATTGTTTCCATGATCGCCAGCACATCACCACCGCGCACCGCGTCGCCGACGCGGCAACGCAGCTCGGCCACACGTCCCGGCGCTACCGCGCTCAGCGTATGCACCATCTTCATAGCTTCCATCTGCACCAGCGTGTCGCCCGCGTTCACACTCATGCCTACACTGACCTGCACCTGCGTCACCAGACCGGGCATGGGGGCGAGCAGGAGATTGCCGCCCAGCTCATCGGCACCCGCCGCGCCCTTGAGTGCGCGCTGCCAGCGATCGAGCCGGCGCCAGGCCCACGTGCCGCTCAGGCCAGAGAGCCACACGCGTTCGCCTTGCTTGGCGTGCTGCTCCACCGCCACCGTGAAGCGAACCGTCAGGCCGTCGCACTGCAACGCCAGGGTGTCGCCGGCCAATACCGCCGCCAGGGTCAACTCCCGATCGCCGACGCACACACGCCAGCTGTCACCCTGCGGCGAGACGCTGACTTCATGCACGCAGCGCTGCTCGTCTTCGAGCAGCACCTGTGTGCTGCCAGTGCCACTCCCAGCGCCGGCCGCGCGCCAGGCCCCGAGCGACTGCCAGGCCGAGCGCCCGGCCGTCGCCTGTTTGATCAGCACGCCGTGCACGGCGGCAGCCGCGATGGCCAGCCCATCGTCCGTGCGCGGCTGCCAGCCTGTGGGAAAGGCGCGTTCGATGTAATGTGTGGTGAGTACTTGCGCGAAGTGGTCATGGCGCAGCAGATCGGCCAGAAAACCGAGGTTGCTGTGCACGCCGAGCAGCACCGTGTCGTCCAATGCCGTGGCGAGCCGCCGTGCGGCGGTCGGCCGGTCGTCGGCATGGGCAATTACCTTGGCCAGCATGGAGTCGTAATAAGGCGTAACGTGACTGCCGTTGCGCACGCCGCTGTCGACCCGAACGCCCTCGCCGCGCGGCTCGCGGTAGTCGATCAGGGCGCCGATCTCGGGCGCGAAACCCGCCGCCGGATTCTCCGCGCAGACACGCGCCTCGATCGCGCAGCCGCGCTGCGTCAGGTCCGGCTGGGCGAAGCCGAGCGGCTCACCAGTGGCCACCCGCAGCTGCCATTCGACCAAATCGATACCGACCGTCAACTCGGTCACCGGGTGCTCGACCTGCAGCCGGGTGTTCATTTCCAGGAAGAAGGTGTCGCCGCTGCGGCTGTCGTGGATGAACTCGATGGTGCCGGTGCTGTCGTAGCCGATGGCGTGCCCGATCGTCAGCGCGTGCGAAAACAGGGCCTCGCGCACGGCGGGAGGCAGGTGTGGCGCGGGCGCTTCCTCAATCACTTTCTGGTGGTTGCGCTGGATCGAACATTCGCGCTCGAACAAATGGACCAGATGCCCGTGCTTGTCGCCCAGCAACTGCACTTCGAGGTGGCGTGGCTCGTCGAGGTAGCGTTCCAGCAGCACGCGGTCGTCGCCGAACGAAGCCTTCGCTTCGCGTCGCACGGTATCCAGCGCGGCCGAGAAGTCAGCCGCGCTGCGCACCACCCGCATGCCCTTGCCGCCGCCGCCTGCCGAGGCCTTGATCAGCACCGGGTAGCCGATGCCCCCGGCCGCCGCCTGCAAGACCGCAGAGTCCTGGTCGTCGGCGTGGTAGCCCGGCACCACCGGCACGCCGGCTCCGAGCGCGATGCGCTTGGATTCGATCTTCGAGCCCATGCGCCGAATCGCTTCGCGCGAGGGGCCCACAAAAATGAGCCCGACGGCTTCGCAGGCGTCAATCAGGGCCAGGCTTTCCGACAAAAAGCCGTAGCCCGGATGGATGGCCTGCGCACCGGCGGCACGCGCCGCGGCCACGATGGCAGCGGCATCAAGGTAGCTGCGCGCGGCCTCCGGCGCTCCGATGCGCACGGCCGTATCGCACAGGGCCACGTGCAGCGCCTCGCGGTCGGCGTCGGAATAGACCGCCACCGTGCGCAAGCCCATGCGGCGCGCGGTGCGGGCGATGCGGCAGGCGATCTCCCCGCGATTGGCAATCAGGAGGGTGTTAAACATCAGTCGCACGCCTTCATGCCAACACTCAGACCTGCCGCCACACCGGCAGCCGCTTGCCAAAAAAGGCTGCAATGCCGTCGCGCCCTTCTTCGGTTTCCCAGGCGTCGGCCAGCTTGTCAGCGGTGTAGATCATGTTGGTGGGCAGATCGTGCGCCTGCACATAGGCCACCAGCTTCTTGGTGGCCGCCACCGCGCCGGGCGCGCACTGCAGCAGGTCGGCGAGTTCGCGTTCAATGGCCGCGTCGAGCTGATCGGCCGCCACCACTTCTGAGAGCAGGCCCAGGCGCTGCGCCTCTGCCGCGCTCATGCGGCGCGCCGTCAGAAAGGTGCGCCGGGCGTTGGCTTCACCCATGCGCGCCACAACGTAGGGCGCGATGTTGGCCGGCAGCAGGCCCAGGCGCACCTCGGTCAGCGAGTAGATGCCGGTATCGACCGCGATCGTGATGTCACAGACCGAGATCATGCCGACGCCGCCGCCATACGCGGGGCCATTGATGCGGCCAATGACGGGCATAGGCAGCTCGTTCAGGGCGCGCAGCATGAGCGCCAGATCGCCGCTTTCGCCCACGCGCTCGGTCCGACTCTTTTTCATGTTGTCCTGCATCCAGCCCAGGTCACCACCGGCGCAAAAGGTCTTGCCGGTGCCGGTGAGCACCACCGCGCGCACGCCCGGCGCTACGGCCAGCCAATCGACGGCACGGCGCAACTCGCTGATCAGGGTGGCGTTGAGCGCGTTATGAGTGTCGGGGCGGTTGAGCGTGAGGCGGGCCACGCCGCGCGCGTCGACGACCAGTTGCAGGGTCTCGTAGGTGGGGGTGTTCATAGAGGTTCTCTTACATGCGGTAAACAGGGGTTGCCGTACTCGGCAACGCACGGCGCGCCGCCAGCGCCAGCGCCAGGCCCAGCACGTCGCGCGAGGCCGAGGGTTCGATCAGACCGTCGTCCCACAGCCGGGAGGTGGCGTAATAGGGATCGCTCTGGCGCGCGTACTGCTCGCGTACCTTGCGTTCGATATCCAGCAGCCGCGCCTCATCAGCCGGGCCGCGCAGGTTAGAGCGCGCCAGCTCGACCATCACGTTGCTAGCAATGTCGGCGCTCATCGTGGCAACTCTGGCACTGGGCCAGGCGAACAGGAATTCGGGCTCAAAGCCGCGGCCGCACATGCCGTAGTTGCCGGCGCCATAAGAGCCGCCAACCACCAACGTGAGCTTGGGCACGCGCGCGCAAGCCATGGCATACACCATCTTGGCGCTGTGCTTGGCAATACCGCCACGCTCGGCCTCGGTGCCAACCATGAAGCCGGGGATGTTCTGCAAAAACAGCAGCGGTACTCCGCGCTGGTTGGCCAGTTCGATGAAATGCGCGCCCTTCAGAGCCGACTCGGCCAGCAGCGCGCCGTTGTTGGCGAGGATGGCGACCGGCTGGCCGTGGATCGCGCCAAAGCCGGTCACCAGCGTATCTCCCCACAACGGTTTGAACTCGTGGAAAGCGCTGCCGTCGAGCAGCCGCGCAATGATTTCGCGCGCGTCGTAGGGCTGTTTGGGGTCGACCGGTACGACGCCATCGAGCTCAATCGGGTCGTAACGTGGTGCGCTGGGCGGCAGCGGCGGCACCATGGGCGGCTCGGGCGGCAGGCTGGCGACGATCTGACGCAGCATGGCCAGCGCCTGATGCTCGTCCTCGGCCAGGTGGTCGCTGACACCGGAGACACGGCTGTGCATCTCCGCGCCGCCCAGGGTTTCGCCGTCGACCACTTCGTTGATCGCGATCTTGACGATGGACGGGCCACCCAGATGAATGCGTGCGTTACCGCGCACCATCACCACTTCGTCCGACAGCGCGGGAATGTAGGCGCCGCCCGCGGTGCAACCGCCGAACACGGCCGAGAGCTGCGGCAGGCCAGCCTGCGACATGCGGCACTGGCGGTGGAAGCTGTTGCCGAAGTGGTCCTTGTCGGGAAACACGCGGTCCTGCTCCGGCAAAAAGGCGCCGCCGCAATCCACCAGGTACAGGCAAGGCAGGCGCAGGCGCTGGGCAATCTCCTGCGCCCGTATGTGTTTTTTAACGGTTTCATGGAAGAACGAGCCGCCCTTGACGGTGGCATCGTTGGCAATGAACATGCAGGGCCGCCCGGCCACCATCCCGACGCCGGTGACGATGCCCGCACCCGGCACCTCGTTGCCATACTGATCCCAGGCCGCCAGCGGCGAGAGTTCCAGGAAGGCACTACCGTCATCGACGATGAAGTCGATGCGCTCGCGCACCAGCAGCTTGCCGCGCTCGCGGTGGCGCTGGATGTGCGCGTCGCGCCCGCCGGTGGCCACCTCGGCCAGGCGTGCGCGCAGAAGAGCGATCTGGCCCGCGTGGTGTGCAAGGTTGTCGCGGAAGCCCGGACCCTGCACATCGACCAGCGTTTGAATCACGGACATCCTGTTTCGTCCTTTGAAGCGCGGTCAGACCGCGGCGTAGCCACCATCGACCACCAACTCGGCACCCATGACGGTGGACGACTCATCGGAGGCCCCGGAACAGCACCACCGCCGACACTTCCTGATGCTGCACCGCCCGCCCAATTGGAGTGGTGCCGAGCAGCGATTTGTGATCGGCCGGATCGCTCAACAAGTCCTTGGTCATCGGCGTCTCGATGGCGCCAAGGTGAACCGAATTGACACGAATATTGAAAGGGGCGAGATAGGGCGCGCTGGCCATACTGAACAGCCGTACCTCGCCCTTGGAAGCCCCATAGGCACAGGGTGCGCCTAACGGCCGTAGATAGACAGGATGTTGATGATCGAGCCACCACCTGCCTGCTTCATCGTCGGCACCCCCGTCCGCGTGCCGAAAAAGGGGTAGCGCACGTTGACGTTGAACATGCGGTCCCACTCCGCCGCGCTGGCGAACGCCCGCCGCGACGGTTTCGCCAATCCCGGCGTTCATGTCCGCGACAGGCAGCTCGCAGTGGACCTGGCCCATGCCCATCGCACTGCCCGTCACCAGAATGACCTTGTCCTGTACTCGACCAATGACCTTCTCCTTGTCATGTGATTCAGCGCACCGCCCCACAAATCTCTTGCATTCGCTGGCCGGCGCGAAATCCCTTGAGCGAGCCGCTGTGCATCACATGGCCCGACAGGGTGCGGCCGATGACGCGTTCGGCCAGAAGGGACGCCTCGATCAGCGCCTCTAAATCGATGCCGGTCTCGATGCCCAGTTCCTGGCACATGAACACCATGTCTTCGGTGCAGATATTGCCGGCCGCGCCACCGTGCGTGTGACCCGCGAACGGACAGCCGCCCAGACCGGCGACCGAACTGTCGAACAGCCGCACGCCCATTTGCAAGGCGGCATAAACGTTGGCACCGCCGACGCCGCGCGTGTCGTGCAGGTGCAGGCCGATCTGAGCCTCCGGCACGATCGCGCGCACCGCGCCGACGCGGCGCTTGATCTCCTCGGGATTTGCCCAGCCCATGGTGTCGGCCAAGTAGACCGCCGGCAGCGGCACACGCCGGTCGGCGCAGGCATCGACCAGCCAGCGGACCTGATCGGTGAGGACCGACAGCGGCACGGCGCCACCGAGATTGCAGCCAAAGGCCGTGATCACGTAGGCCTTTTCCACCGGAATGCCCAGGGCGATGTAGCGGTCCAGCCAGCCGAGCTGGCGTTCACGCATCTCGGCCACGCTGCAATTGTTGTTGCGCTGCGAAAACGGCTCGGTTGTGTAGAACATCAGCTTGCCGTCCAGATCCACCTGTTCACAGGCGCGCGCCCGCTCGAAGCCGTTGTCGTTGAGCCAAAGCGCCGTGTAGCGGGTACCAGGGCGCTTGATGATGGCGGCGAACAATTCGGACGTGTCGGCCATCTGCGGCACCGCGCTCGCACTGACAAAGGACGCAACCTGGATCTGCCTCAGACCCGAGAGGCTCAAGGCATCAATCAGCGCGGCGCGGTCCGCCAGCGGATAGGTTTTTGGCTCCATCTGGAAGCCCTCGCGCGGTCCCTCCTCATGGAACTCGACGGAGGTAGGCAAGTTGCTCATCGCTTGTACCTCCTTCGATCAAGCCGGGCTGACTTCGGCCAGCACTTGGTGGCGCTCAACCATGTCGCCGACCCGGCAGCGCAGGCTGCTCAGGCTGCCTTCGAATGGCGCCATGACGTGCAGCTCCATCTTCATCGATTCGAGCACGATCACGGTCTGGCCGATGGAAACCTTCTCACCGACCGCCGACTTGACCGCCACCACCTTGCCCATCATTGGCGCGCCCAATTGACCGCTGGCGGCAGCGTCACCGGCGCCCCCCCCCAGATAGGGTCGTGCCGTGAACAAGCTGCTGCCCAACGCGCTGGCGAGCTCGGCCTGCCACGCGTCGCCCCGGATCGTCAGTTCCAGCGCCCGCCCACCACATTGCAGCAGGAAGCGTCCGCCCGCGAGCGGCTGCAGCGTAGCGCGCACCTTTTGCTCGCCAATGACCAGCGCACTGCTGCCCTGGTCATCGCGCATCGAAAACCGCACGGGCCATTCCGCCGCGCCCGCCTTCAACACAAGGACCGGCTGGGGTGCGGCCTGAATCGGCCCACTGCTCAGGCGCCAGCCCGTGAAACCGTCCCAGAGGGTCCAGCAGCCCAGCGCGGACGACTCGGCACGCCGTTGCGCCAGCCAGTGCAGCGCGGCAGCAGCCAGATGCTCAAGAGGCGGCGCGGCGGGAGCCACCACGCCGCGCTGCGCGTGGCGCTCGTCGATCAGGCGGGTGTGAAATGTGGCATCGCGGGTCTCCGGCCATTCCAGCAGTTCATGCAGAAATTCCAGGTTGGTGACCAGGCCGATCACCGTGCTTTCGCGCAATCCGGCCACCAGCGCCCGGCGCGCCGACTCGCGGTCGGGCCCGTGCGCGATGAGCTTGGCGATCATCGAGTCGTAGTGCGGCGAGATTTCGTCGCCACTGTCTACCCCGGACTCGACGCGCACGCCCGCGCGCGAAAAATCGACCACCTGCAACCGCCCGGTAGCCGGCAAAAATCCCGCAGCGGCGTCTTCAGCGCACAGCCTGGCCTCGAAGGCGTGACCGGTGCACCGCACGTCGGCTTGCGCCAGCGGCAGGCTGTCCGTGTCGGCAATGCGCAGTTGCAGTTCGACCAGATCGAGGCCGGTGACTTCTTCGGTCACCGGGTGTTCGACCTGCAAGCGAGGATTGACCTCCAGGAAATAATATTCTTCACCCGTGACGACAAACTCAACCGTGCCCAGGCCGCGGTAATTCACGCCAGAGGCCAGCTTGACCGCATCGGCCAGGATAGCTTCACGCAGACGCGGGCTCAGACCGCTTGACGGCGCTTCTTCGATCACTTTTTGATGGCGTCGCTGCAAGGTGCACTCGCGCTCGAACAGGTGAATGGCGTGGCCCTGGCCGTCACCGGCCACCTGCACCTCCAGGTGGCGCACATGCGGCAGGTAGCGCTCGACGATCAGTTCGCCGTTGCCGAAGGCTTTTTCGGCCTCACGCATGGCACTCTCGATGCGCGACTCCAGCCCCTCCAGCGTCTCGACCACCGCCATGCCACGGCCACCGCCACCAGCCACGGCCTTGAGCAGCACGGGCAGCTTCATACCGCGCACCAGATTCAACACCTCGGCTGGGTCGGTCATGCCGCTTTCGCTGCCGGGAATGACCGGCACGCCGAGACGGGCTGCCTCGCGCTTGGCACTGGCTTTGCCGCCGACGCGCTCGATAGTGTCGGCCCGGGGTCCAATGAAGGTCAAGCCAGCCGCATCCAGTGCGCGCACAAAGGCCGGATTTTCCGAGACAAAACCGTAGCCCGGATGAACGGCGTCGGCGCCCACACGCCGGGCCGCCGCGATGATGGCATCGATGTTCAGATAACTCTCGCTGGGCGCTGCACCCCCGAGTTCGACCGATTCACCGATCTCACGCACATGGCGGGCAAACCGGTCGGCACTGGAGTGCACGGTGGCCACTTCCAGGCCGAGCTTGCGGCAGGTGCGGGCAATGCGGCAGGCGATCTCGCCGCGGTTGGCAATGAGGACTTTCTTAAGCATGCCCAACTCCTGCGGCGAAGTGGGTCATCAAGACGGTGTGGATGCGTTGCATGGCTGGCGTCCTGGTTAAAAACGGAAGACACCGAACGGCGTCGGTTTGGCGGCAGTCCGGGATGCGAGGTCGAGCAGCAGTCCCATGGCGTCGCGTGTTTCCACCGGATCGATGATGCCGTCCACCCACAAATTCGAGGAGAAGTTCGCAGCAGGCTGGAAGTCTTCGTAAATCTTGCGTACCGGCGCCTTGAACGCCTCTTCTTCCTCGGGCGTCCACTCTTTTCCCTCGGTCTTGTTGATCTGTCTGCGCACCAGTGCCATCACCGTGGCGGCCTGATCCGGACCCATGATGGCCGCGCGGCCGGTCGGCCAAGCAAACATCGCGGTCGGGTTGAACGGGCGGCCACACATCGCCAGGTAACCTGCACCGTAAGAGGCGCCCATGATGATGGTGTACTTGGGCACGTTGGCCGAGGCCATCGCCGTGATCATCTTGGCCCCGGCTTTGGCAATGCCAGCCTGCTCGGCGGCGCGCCCGACCATGAAGCCGGTCACGTCGGCCATGAACAGCAGAGGGATGTCTCGCTGGCAGCACAGATCGATGAAGTGCGCCGCCTTCATCGCGCTTTCCGGGAACAGCACGCCCTGGTTGGCCAGGATGCCAACCTCGTGGCCATGGATGCGAGCAAAGCCGGTCAGCAGGGTGTCGCCGTACATCGGCTTGAATTCCTGGAACCGGCTGTCATCGACGAAACGCGCCAGAATCTCGCGCGTGTCGGTCGGGATTTTGGTGTCGCGGCTGATGATGCCGTAAATCTCGCGCGGATCGAAGCGCGGAGGCACCGACGGCTGACGCGTCCAGCGTGGCTTGGGCTGCTCACCCAGGTCCCGTACGATTTCACGCGTGATGGCCAGCGCGTGGCGGTCATCTTCGGCAATATGATCAGTGACACCGCTGACGCTGCAGTGCATCTTGGCGCCGCCCAGCGACTCTGCATCCACCGTCTCGCCGGTGGCGGCAAAGGTCAACTCGGGGCCACCGAGGTACATATAGCCTTGTTCCTTGACAATCACCGCCTCGTCGCACAGCGCCGGGATGTAGGCGCCACCCGCCGTGCAAGGCCCCATCACCACGGCAATCTGCTGGATACCCTCGGCCGACATGCGTACCTGGTTGTTGAAAATGCTGCCGAACTGCCCCACATCGGGAAAGATGTTGGCCATCTCAGGCAGGAAGGCGCCACCGCTGTCCACCAGCGTGATGCAGGGCAAGCGGTGTGCCCAGGCAATTTGCTGCGCCCGCACATGCTTCTTGCAGGTCATGCCGTAGTAGGTGCCACCCTTCACGGTGGCGTCGTTGGCAATGATCATGCACGGACGGCCCTGCACCAGACCGATGCCGGTGATGATGCTGGCACCCGGCGGCACGCCGTCGTACATGCCCTCGCCGGCAAGCATGCCGACCTCTAGGAAAGGCGAACCTGGATCGAGCAGCACTTCGACGCGATGGCGCGGCAGGATCTTGTTGCGCGCCAGGTGTTTTTCCCGCGCTTTCGGGGGGCCTCCGGCCAGCGCCAGTTGGCGACGGCTTTGCAGGTCCGCAATCACGGCCTGGTAGGCTTTTTGGTTGAGCCGAAATTCGTCGTCGGAAGTCGATATGCGGGAGGAAAGGATGGTCATATGTGATTGCGCCTATTCGCGAGACAAAGCATTCAGCCGCTCAGGCCTTGAACACCGGTGTACGGCGTGCCTCGAAGGCCGCCAGACCTTCGCTGACGTCGTCATCGAGCAGAGCCGCGCTGGCCAGGTCTTCCTCAAGCTGGAGACCGACCTCCGACGAACCCTCCATGCCTTGCCGTGCCAAACGTTTCATGGTGGCCATGCCGATGCGGCTGCGCGTGGCGATCTTGCTGCAATACGCCAGCGCCGCTTCACCCAACTGCTCAGGCTCGACCACATAGTTCACCAGCCCCCACTGCTCGGCGGTGGCGGCATCGATCCAGCGCGCCGAAAAGAACAGGTCCAGGCCACGGCGCAGACCCGCAATGCGTGGCATGCGCTGGCTGCCGCCCCACCCGGGAATCAGGCCGAACTGGGCATGCTGGTCGCCAAAGCGCGCGTCCTTGGCCGCAAAGATGATGTCGCAGGCCAGCATCAGTTCGCTGCCACCGGCCAGGGTCAGACCCTGGCAGGCCGCCACCACCGGCAAATCGCTGCGTTCCAGGCGCTTGAGCACGCTGTGACCATAGCTGATGAAGTGCTTGAGCCTGGCTGGATCGCCACGCAGCGACTTCACCTCATCCAGATCGGCGCCGGTGCAGAAGTGCTTGCCTTGCGCCCGGATCAGAATGGCGCGCACACCGGAGTCGGATTTCTCGAATCCGTCGATGGCGGCCTCGATGGCCGCATGAACGGACATCGACAGGCAATTGAATTTTTCGGGGCGGGCTAACTCGATAATTCCAACGGCGCCGGCACGGCTGATCTCCACTGGGGATGTCTGAATCATTTCTTGCTCTCCTTGGCGTACTGCACGGCGGCGCGTCCCACGCGCTCGCGGGCAACGATCAGCTTCATGATTTGCGCCGTTCCGTCGCCGATTTCCAGGCCCATCACGTCGCGCAGGCGCTGCTGGTGAGGCAGGTCCATCGACCAGCCATAGTGCCCAAAGGTCAGCAGGCACTGGTGAATCGCGTCAAAAGCGGTCTTGGGGCCCATCCACTTGACCATGGCCGCTTCCGCGGTGTGCGGCTGACCGGCATCGCGCAGGGCCAGGCCGTGGTAGCAGAGCTGGCGGCAAGCGGCGATCAGGGTCTCGAACTCGACAAGGGGAAAGCTCACGCCCTGGTACTGCGCCAGCGGCGCGCCAAAGGTCTGGCGTTCCTTCACGTATTCCCAGGCTTCGTCGATCGAGGCCTGCGCGGCGGCCACGCACTGCAGCGCGATCAGGATGCGGCTGAAGTCAAAGCCCTGCATCACCTGCGTGAAGCCTTTGCCCTCCTCGCCCAGCCGGTTCTCGACCGGCACCCGCACATCGTCGAAAAACACCGAACCACGGCCGATGATCTTGCTACCAACATCGTTGAAGCGCGTGCGTTGCACGCCGGGCTGATTCAGATCGACCAGGAAGGCGCTGATGCCTCGTGCGACATCCTCGGGCTTTCCGGTGCGTGCGAACAACACCATGGCATCGGCCTGGTCGGCAAAAGTGATGGAGGTTTTCTCGCCGGAAAGCACGTACTCGTCGCCCACGCGACGCGCCTTGAGTTGCAGATTGGCGGCATCCGAGCCGCCCCGTGGTTCGGTCAGACCCAGCGCGACGATGGCCTCGCCCGCCACGATCCGGCTGTTCCAGGTGCGCGCCAGCTCGGGGGACGCATTGGCATGGATGATGGCGCCCATCAGCGAACTGAGCAGCTGCATGTAGCTGACGTTGAAGTCACCATAGGCAATTTCCTCGGTGATCATGCCGGCCGTGACGCCACTGAGGCCCAAGCCGCCATATTCCTCGGGCAGATCAACACCGATCAGACCGAGCGAACCCATTTCCTTGAACAAGGCCCGGTCGATGCCAGGTTGCGATTCGCGCTTCTGGTAATCGGGCCTGAGCTTCTCTCGTGCAAAGCGGCGCGCCACGTCACGCAGCGCAATCTGGTCATCGTCGAACATCATGGGTAAATCTCCTGACTGACTGTTGTCGAAATCGCCGCCTGCATCACACCGTCAATCCGGACGAAGAATTTGAGGTGCTCGCCAATTGCATGGCTGGTCGTTGTCGCATGATATCATCGAACAGGTGTTAGTTAGATTTTTAAAGAGGCGTTCCCCATGTCCACCGAAGCCACAGTTTTCTTTCCGACGCTACTCTCCGTCCTGAAGGTAGGCGCGCACACCCTTCGCAACCGAACGCTGATGGGATCGATGCACACACGTCTGGAGTCGCTGGACCGGTCGATCGACCGGCTGTCCCTGTTCTATGCCGAGCGCGCACGCGGCGGCGCGGGCCTGATTGTCACGGGCGGCTATGCCCCCTGCCAGGATGGCCTGCTGGATGAAACGGGTCCCCTGCTTATCACGACGGCACAAGCCGATGTGCTCAGACCGATCCCTCAGGCGGTGCACGCCGAGGGCGGCAAGATCATTCTGCAAATCCTGCACACAGGGCGCTACGCAAAAGTCGCCAGGCCAGTGGGCGCTTCTGACATCCCCTCCCCGATCAACTCCCGCGCGCCTCGCGCCTTGAGCACGGCCGAAGTCTGGCAAACGGTGGAAGACTATGTACGCTGTGCCGAACTGGCGCAACGCGCCGGCTTCGACGGCGTCGAGATCATGGGCTCGGAGGGCTACCTGCTCAACCAGTTCACCGTCACGCGCACGAACAACCGCAGCGACGAATTTGGCGGCAGCATGGAAAATCGTCATCGCCTGCCGGTGGAGATCGTGCGGCGCACGCGCGAACGCCTAGGGTCGCAGTTTCTGCTCATGTATCGGGTTTCGGCGCTCGATCTGGTCGAGGGCGGTGCCCCGGCTGACGACATCATCCAGCTCGCCCAGGCGGTGCAGGCCGCAGGCGCTGACATCCTCAATACAGGCATCGGCTGGCACGAAGCGCGCATCCCGACCATTGCCTACGTGGTGCCGCGCGCGGCGTGGCGCTTTGCGGCGGCCCGCATCAAACAAGCAGTGACGATTCCTGTCATCGTCTCCAACCGGATCAACACGCCCGATCTGGCCGAAGAAATCCTGGCCAGCGGTGACGCCGATATGGTGTCGATGGCGCGCCCCTTCCTGGCCGATGCCGACTTCGTACGCAAGGCGGCGCAGGGCCGCGCCGATGAGATCAACACCTGCATCGCCTGCAACCAAGCCTGTCTCGACTACATCTTCGCCGACCGCCCCGCCACCTGTCTGGTCAATCCACGCGCCGGGCGCGAGCTGGAGTTCTCGCTGATGCCGTCACGGGCCATGCAGCGCAAGGTGGCGGTGATCGGTGCCGGCGCGGCCGGACTGGCCTGCGCGCTGACTGCGGCGGAACGCGGTCATGCGGTCACCCTGTTCGAGGCTGGACCCGAGATTGGCGGCCAGTTAAACCTGGCCCGGGCCGTGCCGGGCAAGCAGGAGTTCAACGAACTGTTGCGCTATTTCAGGCAAGGCGTGGCTCGGCATGGCGTGACGCTCAGGCTCAACAGCCGGGCGGATGCCCCATCTCTAGCTGCCGGTCACTACGACCGCATCGTGATAGCCACCGGCGTGCGCCCGCGCCTGCCGCAGCTCCTGGGCATGGCTCACCCGAAAGTGATGAGCTATGCCGATCTGCTGTCGGGTCGGGTGCAGGCAGGCCGCCGGGTCGCGGTGATCGGCGCCGGTGGCATCGGTTTCGATGTAGCCACCTTCCTGCTGCATGACGAGCATGAGGGTAATGCTGCCAACGCGCCTCAGGCGCTTGAGCAGTTTTACGCTGAATGGGGCGTCGATACCTCGCCCGCAGCTGCGGGTGGCCTCAAACCGGCACAGCCAATCAGCGCGCCACGCGAAGTCACCCTGTTGCAGAGAAAACCTGAAAAGCCTGGACGCAGTCTGGGTATGTCCACTGGCTGGGCACTCAAGGCCGAGCTGGCGCGGCGCGGCCTGCGCACGCTGCCAGGATGCGTCTATGAACACATCGATGACGCCGGGCTGCACCTGCGCGTCAACGGTGTACCGCAGACGCTGAACGTGGACACCATCGTGATTTGCGCCGGCCAGGACAGCGAGAACGCGCTGGTCGCCGAATTGCGCGCGCTCGGCCTGGCGCCCGATGTCATCGGCGGCGCCGAGCTGGCCGCCGAACTCGACGCCTTGCGCGCCATTGACCAAGGCACACGCCTCGGTCTGGCGATTTGAGTCCACTGGAACACCACCATGGATTTCGCCCACAACCAGGAACATGAAGCGATACGCGAAGCAATCGGCAAAATCTGCGCTCGCTTTGACGACAGCTACTGGCTCGAACGGGACCGGCTGGGCGGCTTTCCGCATGAGCTGCACCGCGCTCTAGCCGACGGCGGCTGGCTCGGCGTTTGTCTGCCACAGGAATATGGCGGCGTCGGACTGGGCATCAGTGAAGCGACCGTGATGATGCAGACCATCTCACAGTCGGGTGCGGGGCTGTCTGGCGCATCGGCGGTGCACATGAACATTTTCGGCTTGCAGCCCGTGGCGGTGTTTGGCAACGAGGAGCAGAAACGCCGCATGCTGCCTCCGCTGATCCAGGGTAAGGAGAAAGCCTGCTTCGCCGTCACCGAGCCCAACACCGGCCTGAACACCACCCGTCTGAAAACCCGCGCCGAACGGGCAGGCGACCACTATGTGCTGTCTGGCCAGAAGGTCTGGATATCGACCGCCCAGGTGGCAGAGAAGATGCTCATTCTGGCGCGCACCACTCCGATCGAGGACTGCAAGAAACCGACCTTCGGCCTGAGCCTGTTCTACACCGACCTCGACCGCAGTTTTGTCGAGGTGCGCGAAATCGAAAAGATGGGACGCAAATCGGTCGACTCGAACGAACTCTTCATCGACGGCTTGCGCGTGCCGGTAGGAGACCGCATCGGCGAAGAAGGCCGCGGCTTTGAGTACATCCTGCATGGCATGAACCCGGAGCGGGTGCTGATCGCGGGCGAGGCCGTCGGCCTGGGTCGGGCGGCGCTGCAGGTAGCCGTCAAGTACGCCCGCGAGCGCGTGGTCTTTGACCGGCCCATCGGGCAGAACCAGTCTATCCAGCATCCGCTGGCGCAATCATGGATGGAGCTTGAGGCCGCTGAAATGATGGCGATGCGCGCGGCCTGGAAATACGACAACAGCCTGCCCTGCGGCGCCGACGCAAATGCTGCCAAGTACATGGCGGCCGAGGCTGGTTTCAACGCCTGCCAGCGCGCCATGGCCACGCTGGGCGGCTATGGCTACGCCAAGGAATACCACGTCGAGCGTTACCTGCGCGAAATGATGATCCCGCGCATCGCGCCGATCAGCCCGCAACTCATCCTGTGCTTCATCGCTGAGAAGGTGCTGGGCCTGCCCAAATCCTATTGACATTCGCGAGCTCGCGACCGATTTTCTTCCCGCTGAGGCCAGCAATACCCTATTTTTACCCAGGCCAGCACCCACCCCATCATGACTACCACCCACGACAGCGAACGCGCTGAACAACTGACCATGCTGCGCGAAAGCGCGCTCAGTTTCGTCACCAAAGAATCACCACTCAACCGTGCCCGCGCCCTGCGCCAACAGGTGCCGGGCTACGACCGTCGCTTCTGGAGCGCCCTGGCCGAGCAGGGCTGGACCGGGCTGCTGGTGCCCGAACAACTGGGCGGCTACGCCCAGGGCTTCGCTGAGATGGCCGAGGTGGCGGCCGCCCTGGCTTCTCGGGTCGCGCCCGAACCGGTGGTACCGGTGCTGGTGTTTGGCGGCCGGCTGCTGTCCCACGTGGGTGCCACCGAGCTATCGATGCGTCTGCTGACCGAACTCGCCGAGGGTCGCACGCTACCCGCCGTGGCCTGGCAGGAAGATGTAACCGGCGCGAAAGACCGGCCCGGTCTGGCCGCGACCCGGCTGGAGCGCCAGGGCGACTCCCTGCTGATACATGGCAACAAGCGCCATGTACGCCCCGGGGCCGGGGCCGACGGCTACATCGTCAGCGCCACCAACCCACAAGGTCTGGTCCTGGTGTGGGTGCCGGCCGATGCATCCGGCCTTACCCTGTCGAGCCAGCCGCTGGCCGACGGCAGCTATGCAGCACAGCTCAACTTGAACAGCGTTCGCCTGCCCGCCAGCCACCTGCTGGCCGAAGGGGCCGCCGCCGCGGCCGCGCTGACCCGCGCCTACGACGAAACCTTGGTAATGGCCAGCGTTGAACTGCTGGCCCTTGTGCGCAGCATGCTGACCATGACGCAAGACTACCTGCGAACGCGGATCCAGTTCGGCAAGCCGATAGGCAGCTTCCAGTCACTGCAGCACCGCACTGTGGACCTGTTGATTCAGCAGGAACTGACTGCCAGCGTGGTGACGCAGGCTCTGGCCCTTCTAGATGACCCGGACGCCGAGGCCAGCGCGCGCTCGGCCCTGGCAAGCCGCGTCAAGTCGCGCGCGTCGGATGCGGGGCTGCAGGTGGCGCGGGAGGCGGTGCAACTGCACGGCGCCATCGGCGTCACCGACGAATACGACCTGGGCCTGTATCTGCAGCGTGCTCTGGTGTTGGCCGCCTGGCTGGGCAATGGCAACCAGCAGCGCCGCCGCTACGCCAACCTCACCCAAAACGCCACCGCGCAGGAGCACGCATGAACACTACAGCCTCCACTGCCACTGACTGGAATGCACTCGACAACGCCAGCTTTCGCGCCACACTGCGCGAATTCTTTGAAGAACACTTCCCCAGCGAATGGCGCTACCCGCAACGGCGCCTGCGCTGGTCCGAAATCGGCCCTTGGTACCTGAGGCTTTCAGAAAAAGGCTGGGTCGCGCCGAGTTGGCCCACGCAGTACGGCGGTATGGGACTCTCACCCGAGAAACTCATCATCTTCATTGAAGAGCAGGAGCGCTGGGGCGTGGCGCGCGCGCCCGACATGGGCATCACCATGGTCGGTCCGCTGCTGATCAACCATGGCAACGACGCCCAGCGCGCCTACTACCTGCCCAAGATCATTTCCGGTGAGCACATCTGGTGCCAGGGTTACTCGGAACCCAATTCGGGCTCCGACCTGGCCAGTCTGCGCACCGAGGCAGTGGTCGATGGCAACGATTTTATCGTCAACGGGCAAAAGACCTGGACCACGCTGGCACAGGACGCCACCCACTTTTTCCTGCTGGTGCGCACCGACAAATCGGCCAAGAAGCAGGAAGGCATCAGCTTTTTGCTGGTCGACATGAACACGCCGGGCATCACGGTCCGCCCCATCCGCAACATCGCGGGCAGCGAAGACTTCTGCGAGGTCTTCCTGGAAAACGTGCGCGTGCCGCGCACCAGCATCGTCGGCGAGCTTAACAAGGGCTGGACCATCGCCAAGGCGCTGCTCGGATTCGAGCGCATCTTCCTGGGCAGCCCCAAACAAAGCCAGTACGCGCTGGCGCGCGTGCAGGAAGCCGCGCAGCGCCTCGGCCTGTTCGAAGACACCGGCTTCGTGGACCGCTACACCAAGCTGGCGCTGGACGTGTCCGACCTGGGCGCGCTCTATGGCCGTTTCATCGATCAAGTCAAGCGCGGCGAAACCCTGGGACCCGATGTCTCGATGCTCAAGCTGTTCGCCACCGAAACCTATTCGCGGCTGGCCGACCTGCTGGTCGATGTCATGGGATCGAGTGGCGGCACGCCCGGCTCCACAGCCCTGCCCGGTGGCAAAACCGATGCGTTGACCACCTTCTACAATGCGCGCCCGGCCACCATCTACGGCGGCAGCAACGAAGTGCAACGCAACATCCTGGCTTCCAGCGTGCTGAAGTTGCCGTCATGAGCGCATCGGGCTATCCGGCATTTGACGGCTGCGGCCCGGACGCGCTGTTCGCGCAAGGGTTGGCGCAAGGTCGCTTTAAAATCCAATGTTGCAGCGCCTGCGGTCAGCATGTGTTTTATCCGCGCGTGCTGTGCACCCATTGCGGTTCGGCCCGACTCGAATGGGTGGACCCCAGTGGGGTCGGCAGCGTCTATTCCAGCACCACGGTGCGCCGCAAGCCACAGGCCGGCGGCGACTACAACGTGGCGCTGGTGGACTTGGCGGAAGGGCCGCGGCTGATGTCGCGCATCGACGGCATTGCGCCTGACCAGGTACACATCGGCATGCGCGTGCAGGCCCTCGTGATCGATGATCCTGCCAAGGGCAAGTTGCTGGTCTTCATCCCCGAAGGCGCCACACCATGAGCGCCACCTCTTCCCTGCGCGGCGCGGCAGCTATTGTAGGCGCCAGCCTGGGCGGCGTGCCCATGGCCCCTGGTCGCAGCGCGCTCGAAATTTTGGCTGAAGCGGTGCACGGCGCGCTGGCCGATGCAGGCTTGAAGCTGTCCGATGTCGATGGCCTGTTCACCGGCTCGTCCTATCACTTCCTTGCAGGTTTATCGGTGGCCGAATATCTGGGCATCCATCCCAAGTTCTGCGAAGCCACGATGGTCGGCGGCTCGTCTTATGTGGGCCACCTGCTCACTGCGGCCATGGCGCTGCACACCGGCCAGTGCGACGTGGCGCTCATTTGCTACGGCAGCAACCAGGGCTCGGGCTTCGGCAAGCTCAAGTCGATGGCCGAAACGCCCTTGTACGAGGCGCCATACGAGCCACGCTACCCGATCTCCAGCTACGCCCTGGCCGCAGCGCGCCACATGCACCAATACGGCACCAAGCGCGAGGACCTGGCGCACATCGCGGTGGCAGCGCGCCAGTGGGCACAACTCAATCCGCTGGCCCACACGCGAGATCCACTCAGCATCGGACAGGTGCTGGCTTCGCGGCTGGTGAGCGATCCGCTGTCGGTGCTCGATTGCTGCCTTGTCACCGACGGCGGCGGCGCTCTGGTGCTGGTGCGCAGCGATCGGGCACGCGACTTTCCCAAACCGCCGGTCTATGTCCTAGGCACGGCTGCGGCCACCTGGCACCGCCAGATCGGCTCCATGCCCGACCTGACGGTCACCGCAGCCGCCGAGTCCGGGCCGCGCGCCTTTGCCATGGCCGGTCTGGCACCGAAGGACGTGGACGTGCTGGGGTTGTACGACGCCTTCACCATCAACACGCTGCTGTTCCTCGAAGACCTGGGCTTTTGCGCCAAGGGAGAAGGTGGCGCTTTCGTGCGCAACGGGCGCATCGCACCGGGGGGCGATTTGCCGGTCAATACCAATGGCGGCGGTCTGTCGTGCTGTCACCCTGGCATGTACGGCATGTTCCTGCTGATCGAGGCCGTGCAGCAACTGCGTGCCGAGGCCGGCGACCGCCAGGTACCGGGCGCAGAGATCGCCCTGTGTCACGGCAACGGCGGCGTCCTCTCCAGCCAGGTGACGGCCCTGCTGGGCACGGCCGCCACCGTCTGATTTTTTACATCAATAACCAGGAGTCATTTCATGAACAAGGGCACCATGCTGCAAGACAAAGTGGCCGTGGTCACCGGCGCGGGCCGAGGCATCGGCCGCGACATCGCACTGCTGATGGCGTCGCAAGGGGCCAAGGTGGTGGTCAACGACATCGGCGCCTCGGTAGGCGGCGAAGGCAATGACGCCAGCCACGGCCAGCAGGTGGTCGACGAGATCAAGGCCGCTGGCGGCCAGGCCGTTCTCAGCACCGACAGCGTCTCGACCTGGCCCACGGCCAACCGCATCATCGAGTGCGCTGCCGACACCTTCGGCCGCATCGACATCGTCGTCAACAACGCCGGAATACTGCGCGACCGCCTGTTCTTCAACATGTCGCCCGAGGAGTGGAGCGCCGTCATCGACGTGCACCTCAACGGCAGCTTCTTCACCTCGCGCGCCGCCGCCCCGCATTTCAAGACGCAGAAGTCGGGCGCCTATGTGCACATGACCTCGACCTCGGGCCTGATCGGCAACCTGGGTCAGGCCAACTACGCCGCTGCCAAGCTGGGCATCGTGGCCATGTCGCGCCATATCGCCGGCGACATGCAGCGCTACAACGTGCGATCCAACTGCATCTCGCCCTTTGCCTGGAGTCGCATGATCGGCGCCATCCCCACCGACACGCCCGAGCAGCAGGCGCGCGTGGAAAAACTAAAAAAACTTGGAACCCAACAGATTGCGCCCATGGCCACCTTCCTGGCCAGCGATGCCGCGGCCGACGTCACGGCCCAGATCTTCGCCGTGCGCGGCAACGAGATCTTCCTCATGAGCCAGTCGCGCCCGATCCGCGGCATGCACACCGCTGAGGGCTGGACACCCGAGACCATCGCCGAGCGCGTGCTGCCCGCCATGAAGCAGAACTTCTATCCGCTTGAGAGCTCGAACATCGTGTTCTCCTGGGATCCCGTCTGACGCCATCCACCATGGCGATCAACTACGAGCAACTGATGGCATGGCCGTTCGAGGACGTGCGCCATCACTACACCCAGCGCGACACCATGCTCTACGCACTGGGCGTGGGCCTGGGCACCGACCCGACCAACGAGACCGAGCTGCGCTTTGTCTATGAAAAGAACCTGCTGGCGCTGCCCACGCTGCCGGTGGTGCTGGGCTATCCCGGCATGTGGCTCAAGGACCCGGCCACCGGCGTTGACTGGGTGCGGCTGGTGCATGGCGAACAGGGCTTGCGCCTGCACCGGCCGGTGCCCCCCGAGGGCGAAGTGATCGGGCGCACGCGGGTGAGCCAGATCATCGACAAGGGGCTGGACAAGGGGGCGCTGATCTACACCGAGCGCACGGTGACGGACGCCACCAGCGGCGAACTGCTGGCCACGCTGACCTCGACCACCTTCTGCCGCGCCGACGGTGGCTTTGGCGGCCCGGCCGGGCCGGTCAAAACCGTGCATGAGCTGCCCACGCGCGCGCCTGATCACAGCGACGATTTCGCCACCCAGCCGCGTGCCGCGCTGATCTACCGCCTCTCGGGCGACTACAACCCGCTGCACGCCGAACCCGCGGTGGCAAGCGCCGCTGGTTTCAAGCAGCCCATCCTGCACGGCCTGGCCACCTACGGCATCGCCGGCTGGGCACTCACCCAGCGCGTCTGCGGCGGCGACCCGAGCGCCCTGCAGTCGCTGGATGTGCGTTTTTCGTCACCCGTTTACCCCGGCGAAACGATACGCACCGAGCTCTGGGTGGATGGCAAGGTCGTTTCCTTTCGCGCCCGCGCCGTCGAACGCAACATCGTCGTGCTGAACAACGGACGCGCCGAGCTGCGCTGACCGTCCTTTGCCTTTCATTTTCGTTTTCGTTTTCAATTTTTTTTCAAGGAGCCTCAACATGAACTACGCTGACTTTCAATTCCTCAAGTTCGACCACAAGCCCAACGGCGTGCTGGTCATCACCATCAACCGCCCCGAGGTCATGAATGCCACCAATGGCCGGCTGCACTGGGAGCTGACCAAGATCTGGGGCGTGGTCACTGACGATGCCAAGACCAAGGTGGCGGTCATCACCGGCGCGGGCGACCAGGCCTTCTCGGCCGGCGGCGACCTGGAATGGGTGGCCGGCATGGTCGGCAACCCGAAGGAAATCGCCAACACCATGACCGAGGCTTCGGACGTGGTCTACAACATGATGGCCTGCGACAAGCCCATCATCTCGGCCATCAACGGCGTGGCCGTCGGTGCCGGTCTGGC
>NZ_JAKFEO010000088.1:0-31138 GCF_036675665.1 Hydrogenophaga sp.
CGCCAGTTGCCGGCCATCGCCCGACAGCGCCAGCGCCGAACCGAACAGGTCGCCCGCCCGGGTGCGGTGGGATTTCACATAGTCCGTCTGGCTCCAACGCCGGCCTTCGCGGGCATACAGGTACACGGCACCGGCCGACGGCGCGCTGTTGTCGGACTGGTCCCCGTTGAGCCCCGCTGCAGCGCTGGCTTCGTACGCCGCCGAGACGGCCAGCACACGGCCGTCGGCCGAGAGCGCCAGACGCTCGCCAAACGCATCGCCCACGTCGGCGTTCGACGCGCGCACACGGGCCTGTTGCGTCCATTGGCCGCCCTGTTGCACAAACACATAGGCGCTGCCGGCCGAGCGCTGCCGTGCCTCGGTGCCGTCCGGCGCGGTCGCGCCCACTGCGAGGGTGGCGCCGTCGGCAGAGAGCACCACCTGGGAGCCCAGCGGGTTCTGCCGGGTCGCTTCGGCCGACGTCACGATGGCCTGCTCGCGCCAGCCCGCCGCCTCCTGGCGAAACACATGCACGGCGCCCTGCCCCGAGGCGAGTGCACCGGCGGCCAGGGTGAGGCCATCAAAGGAGAGCGCCACGCTCGTGCCCAAGCGGCCACCGGCCTGGGCGTTGGAGGCTTCCAGGACCGCCTGTTCTGTCCAGCCCGCGGCACCGTGCTGGAACACGTACACGGCGCCGCTGTCGGCTTGCCGGGCATGCGGCTCGCCACCGTCGTGACGGTGGGCGCTCACGGCCACCGTGTCGCCCCGACCCGAGAGCGAGACGCTCACGCCGAACCAGTCGAAGCTGCCCGCCTTCGATGCCAGCAGGCGCGACTGCAACGCCCAGCCACCGTCACCGCGACCAAACACGTACACGGTGCCTTGATCACCCGCCAGGGCGGCGTCGGCGCCCGCGCCGTCGTGCGACTCGAAGGGCGCACCGACCGCGAGCCGACTGCCATCGTCGGACAAGGACAGGCTGTGGCCAAAGCCGCTGCCGGTGGTGGGCACGGTGGCCCGCAGGCGCGCCTGCTCGCGCCAGCCCTGCGGCGTGCGGCTGTAGACGTACACCGCGCCGGCTGCCGGCAGACCGTCGCCCGGGCGGCCCGCCGCTTTCAAATCGGCCCCCACCGCCAGCGTGTTGCCGTCCCGGGAAAGCGCCACGGCAGATCCGTACACGTCGCCTGCCGCGGCATCGGATGCGCTCAGGTGGGACAGATCGACACGGGTGTTCGCTGCCGGCATGAGCGTGGCGGGCAGGCCCAGACTTTCCAGGGCGGCCACGGAAAACAGCGTGGAGCGCAGGGGCGACGCCGAGTCGCTGGCACAAGCGCTCAACCAGGCGGACACCCCGAGCAGGGGCACGGACACGCAAAGTCGAAAAAGGGAGGTCATGGTGGAGGTCCTGTTGAATCGTCGATCTGCAACGATCCGGCGGTGCCTCGGGCGGTATGCCCTCACCTGCCAGTCGTTTGGTGGGGCAGATGGTCTTCAATCAGGGCCTCGGCAGACATACTCCAAAGGCGTTACAGAATGAGCTTTTCAGTCGGATCCATGAACTAGTTCTCACGCAAGCGCCCCTCCGCGCGTGACAAAGGTCCACCCCACCGCGTCAGGACTCAGCGGCGAACAGCCGGCTGGCCAGGATGTCGGCGGGCATGAGGGTGGTGAGATCGTCGCGCGTGAGTTCGCGGTCCCGATCGACGAACAGCCGGCTGGCCTGGCGCAGCCGGGCCCGGTCGAGCGCGTTGCGCACGCTGCGCGCGTTGGCGAAGTGCGGCAGCGGGATGCGGCGCTGCAGGTAGCGCTCGAACGCCTCGCGCGCACCTTCACCAAAGCGGTAGTTCATCGTGCCGAGCATGCGGTCCGCGATGTCCAGCAACTCGCCTTGGCCGTAGTCCGGGAAGTCGAGGTGGTGCGCAATGCGCGACGACAGGCCCGGGTTGGACTTGAAGAAGGTGTCCATGCGGTCCTTGTAGCCCGCGAGGATGACCACCAGATCGTCGCGCTGGTTCTCCATCACCTGCAGCAGGATCTCGATCGCCTCCTGCCCGTAGTCGCGTTCGTTCTCGGGGCGGTACAGGTAGTAGGCCTCGTCGATGAAGAGCACGCCGCCCATGGCCTTCTTCAGCACCTCCCTGGTCTTGGGCGCCGTGTGGCCGATGTACTGGCCCACGAGGTCGTCACGCGTGACGCTGACCACGTGCCCCTTTCGCACATATCCCAGGCGGTGCAGGATTTCCGCCATGCGCATGGCCACCGTGGTCTTGCCAGTGCCAGGGTTGCCGGTGAAGCTCATGTGCAGCGACGGTGTCTGTGCCTGCAGGCCCAGGTTCAGCCGCAACTTGTCGACCACCAGCAGTGCGGCGATGTCACGGATGCGTGACTTCACCGGCACGAGACCGATGAGGTCGCGGTCCAGCTCGTCCATCACCGACTCGACCTGGCTCTGTGCCAGCACCTCGTTGACGGTGCGTGCGCCGCTCTCGGCGACCCCAGGCGACGCCGACGCGACTGCGGCCGACGCCGCCCCCGGGATGTTGTAAGTCGGCGCGTTCATGGCCCGGCCGCCGACTGGCCATAGCGCTCTGCTTCGGGCGTATCGGTGGCGTAGCTGTGCACCGTGTAGCGCATCGAACGGCCCCCGACCTCTTGGCGCGACAGGGCAAAGCCCGGCTCCGTGGCGGGCCGGTTGACGATGAAGCTCATCACGATCGACTCGGTGTTGCGCGTGGAGTCGAAGGCCATCATGCGGATGTAGTGGTTGGGGAAGGTCTTGCGGCAGGCGTGCAGTTCCACCATCACGCCGGCGGCGTCCTTCAGGTCGAACATCGGATTGCCAAACATCTCCCAATAGGTGTTGCGCGGGTGCGGGTCGTCGGTGTATTCGACGCTCCAGGCGTAGCCCTTTTTCAGGCCGTACTCGATCTGCAGCGCGATCTCGGCGTCGGTCAGGTCGGGGAGAAAACTGAACTGGCCCTGCGTGAGGCGGCCGGTGGGGTTGGTCATCATGGTGATTGCTCCTAGGCGACGGCTGGGGTTACGGCGTAGTCCGACGTGTCGGTGCTGGTGTAGTTGAAGCTGATCTCGCCCCAGGTGTCGAGCGCGGCCTTCAGCGGGCTGCAGCCTTCGGCGGCCTTCCTCAGGATGCTCGGGCCTTCCTCCAGGATGTTCTTGCCTTCGTTTCGCGCCTTGACCATGCACTCCAGCGCCACTCGGTTGGCCACGGCGCCAGCCTGAATGCCTTGCGGGTGGCCGATCGTGCCGCCACCGAACTGCAGCACCACGTCGTCGCCGAACAGGTCGATCAGCTGGTGCATCTGGCCGGCGTGGATGCCGCCGGAGGCCACCGGCATCACCTTTTTCAGGTCGGCCCAGTCCTGGTCGAAGAACAGGCCGCGCTGCAGGTCCTGCTTCGTGTAGCTGTCGCGGCACACGTTGTAGTAGCCCTGCACCGTCATGGGGTCGCCTTCGAGCTTGCCCACGGCGGTGCCGGTGTGCAGGTGGTCGCAGCCAGCCAGGCGCAACCACTTGGCGATCACGCGGAAACTCACGCCGTGGTTCTTCTGCCGGGTGTAGGTGCCGTGGCCCGCACGGTGCATGTGCATCAGCATGTCGTTGGCACGGCACCATTCGGCCATCGACTGGATCGCGGTCCAGCCGATCACCAGGTCGACCATCACGATCACCGACCCCAGTTCCTTCGCAAAATCCGCACGGCGGTACATCTCCTCCATCGTGCCGGCCGTGATGTTCAGGTAGCTGCCCTTGACCTCGCCGGTGGCCGCACTCGCCTTGTTCACCGCATCCATCACGTACAGAAACCGGTCGCGCCAGTGCATGAAGGGCTGCGAGTTGATGTTCTCGTCGTCCTTCATGAAATCCAGCCCGCCCTTCAGGCCTTCGTACACCACGCGACCGTAGTTGCGGCCAGACAGGCCGAGCTTGGGTTTGGTGGTGGCACCCAACAGCGGGCGACCGAACTTGTCCAGGCGCTCGCGCTCGACCACCAATCCGGTGGGTGGGCCCTTGAAGGTCTTGACGTAGGCCACCGGCACGCGGATGTCTTCCAGACGCGCTGCCTTCAACGGCTTGAAGCTGAACACGTTACCGATCAGGCTGGCCGTCATGTTGGCAATGGAGCCTTCTTCGAACAGGATCAGGTCGTAAGCCACCCAGGCAAAGTACTCGCCTGGGCGCCCCGGCACCGGCTCGACCTTGTAGGCCTTGGCGCGGTAGCTGTCGCAGGCTGTGAGCCGATCCGTCCACACCACCGTCCAGGTCGCGGTGCTGGACTCGCCCGCCACCGCGGCCGCCGCTTCCACCGGATCCACGCCGTCCTGCGGGGTGATGCGGAACAGGCACAACGTGTCGGTGTCCTTGATGTCGTAGTCAGGCTGCCAGTAGCCCATCTGGCGGTACTTGAGCACGCCAGCGCTGTAGCGCTTTTTCGCGTCGGTGATGACGCTGCTGGTGTTGTCGGTCACGTGGTCTCCTGAGGTCTGGGTTGTCAAACACAACCCGACTGTAGGAACGACGTCGACTAAGGTAAATTAAAACCTGCTGGCGTTTCAATTAAGAAAAGATTAATCCAGACCTGGATTGCCTGGGACGGTTCCACAGCCCAGTGTCAGCCGTCGGTTGCCACCGCGGTTTCGGCTTCCGGCAAGCGCGAAATCAGCACCTGATCGATGCGCCGGCCATCGAGCACCAGCACCTCGAAACGCCAGCCCGCGCACTCCACGCTGTCGGCCTGATCGAGCAGGTCGCCCGCCACCGTCTGCATGAGGCCCGCCACCGTGTTGTAGCGGCCCTTGTCCTCGTCGGGCAGTTCGTCGATGTCCAGGCGCGACTTGAGTTCGGCCACCGGCATGGCGCCGTCGATCAACCAGGCGCCGTCTTCGCGCTGCGTGGCCCAGGCGTCCACCGCGGCGTGTGGCGAGAGTTCACCGGTGATGGCCTCCAGCATGTCCAGCGGCGTGAGCAGGCCCTGCACCACGCCGTATTCGTCCACCACGAAGACCATGCGCGTGGCGCGTTCGCGGAACTGCTCGAGCAGCTCCATGCCGGTGAGCGTTTCGGGCACGAACACCGCCGGTTGCACATGGCGCATCAGCGTCTCGTTGTTGCCCTCGGCCTGCAGCGCGAGCATGCGCGGCAGGTGAATGACGCCCACCACGTCGTCGAGCCCGCCACGGCACACCGGGTACCACGAGTGGCCGGTGGTCCAGGCACGCTGGACCGCCTCGTCGATGGTGTCCTGCGCGTCCAGCGACTCGATCTCGGAGCGCGGCACCATGATGGAGGTGAGCTGGCGGTCATCGAGCAGGAACACGTTGCGCACCATCTGGTGCTCGTGCTCCTCGATGATGCCGGCGTCCACGCCCTCTTCCAGGCTGGCATTGATCTCTTCCTCGGTCACGTGCTGCACCGCGTTGGTGTCGATGCGCAGCAGCTTCAGCATGCCCTGCGTGGTGTGCGTGAGCAGCCACACGAAGGGCTTGGCGGCTTTGGCCACGAAGGCCATGGGGCGCGAGACCCAACGCGAGACGGCTTCGGGATACAGCTGGCCGATGCGCTTGGGCACAAGTTCACCGAAGACGATGGTGATGAAGGTGATGACGACCACCACGATGGCCGTGGACAGCACGTTGGCCGTGGCCTCGGTGAGGCCTTGCAACTGCATCCACACGCCGAGATCGTCGCTGAACGCGGCCTCTCCGACGATGCCGTTGAGCATGCCGATGGAGGTGATGCCGACCTGCACCGAGGAGAGGAACTGCGTGGGGTTTTCCAGCAGCTTCAGCGCCGTGATGGAGCCCTTGTCACCGGCCTCGGCCATGGCCGCCAGCCGGGCCTTGCGGCTGGATGCCAGTGCCAGCTCGGACATGGCGAACGCACCGTTGAGCAGCGTGAGGAAAACAATGAGGAGGATGTCCATAATCGGCCGATGGCACTTTACATGATTGGGGATGTGCAGGGGTGTGACGAGCCGCTGGGCCGCCTGCTCGACGAGCTGGACTTCTCACCAAGCCGCGACACGCTGTACCTGCTGGGCGATCTGGTCAACCGCGGACCGGCTTCGCTCAAGGTGCTGCGACGTCTGATCGCACTCGACGGGTCCGCGCACAGTCTGCTGGGCAACCACGACCTCCACCTGCTGGCCGCCGCGCACGGCGTGCGCAAGCCACGCCGCGGCGACACGGTGGACGACATCCTCAGCGCACCTGACCGCGATGCCCTGCTCGACTGGCTGCGACAACGCCCGATGGCGCTGTTTGAACACGGTTGGCTCATGGTGCACGCCGGCGTGTTGCCCCAGTGGGACGTGGCCGACACGATGGCGCGCGCGCGGGAACTGCAAAGCACGCTGCGCAGCCCCGACTGGGCCGCTTTCCTCCAACAGATGTACGGCAACGAGCCAGCCTTGTGGAGCGATTCGCTCAAGGGTGCCGATCGCCTGCGGGTCGTGGTCAATGCGTTCACGCGACTGCGCTTCTGCACGGCGCAGGGTGTCATGGAGTTCGCCAGCACCGAGGGCGCTGATGATGCGCCACCGGGTTTCATGCCGTGGTTCGACGTCCCGGGCCGACGCACGGCCGGCGTGCCGGTGGCGTTCGGCCACTGGTCGACCTTGGGTGAGGTGAAACGCGAAGGCGTTCTGCCGCTGGACACGGGTTGTGTGTGGGGTGGTTGCCTGACGGCGGCGCGCATCTTGAGTGCGCCCGGCCAGGTGGAGCGCATCGCCGTGCGCTGCGAACAAGCCAGGAAGCCCGGCAAAGGGCTTTGAGCGCACGCCGCTGAAGGCGCAGCGCTCAGTCTTCCTGCACCGGCGCCGGAACCGGCTCGGCCACCACCGGTGCGGGTGCGCTCTTGAACAGCGCCGGCACTTTCTTGCGGGACTTGATGTTGGGCGACACGGTGCGCGCCGTGGGACGCGATGCGGCTTCCCACGAAGGTGGTGTGTCACCACTGGCGCTGGGTTCGTAGGGTTTGTCGAACAAGGGGTCGGCCGGGGCACGGGGTGCGCGCACGGGGCGGTTGACCGGGGCCGTGCGGGCCTCGCCACGCGATTCGCCGCGGTATTCGCGCTCGCGCGGCGGGCGACTCTCGCGGGGTTCGCGGCGCTCTTCACCCTCGGGGGTCTGCCAGGCGCGCTGGCCGTCGTTGAAGCGGCCCGCAGGACGTTTGTCCGCTTCGAGTTCGAGGGCCTCGAGTTCGAGCTTCTTGCCGAGCAGTTTTTCCAGGTCGCCCATCAGGCGCGCGTCGCGCGCGCTCACGAACGACACCGCCAGGCCTGAAGCACCGGCACGGCCCGTGCGGCCGATGCGGTGCACATAGTCTTCGGCGTTGAACGGGATGTCGAAGTTGAACACCGCCGGCACATCCTTGATATCCAGACCACGCGCGGCCACGTCGGTGCAGACCAGCAGATCCACCGCGCCACTCTTGAAGGCTTCCAGGGCTTTCAAGCGCTCGTCCTGGCTCTTGTCGCCATGCAGGGCGGTGGTGTTCAGGCCCTCGCGTTCCAGCGAGCGCGCCAGACGCGCGCAGCCCAGCTTGCTGTTGACGAACACGAAGGCCTGCTTGAGGCCGCGCTCGGCCAGGATCTTCTTGAGCACGCTGCGCTTGTCGTCGTCGTCGACGCTGTAGAAGTGCTGCTCCACGGTGGAAGCGGTGGCATTGGAACGCGCCACTTCGATCGTCACCGGGTCCTGCAGGTAGCTGCCGGCCAGGCGCTTGATCTCGGTGGAGAAAGTGGCCGAAAACAGCAGCGTGGTGCGCTGCTTGGGCAGGTAGGAGAGGATGCGCTGGAGGTCGGGCAGGAAACCGATGTCGAGCATGCGGTCGGCTTCGTCGAGCACCACGTATTCAACCTGGTTGAGCACGCAGTTCTTGGCTTCGATGTGGTCCAGCAGGCGGCCCGGTGTGGCCACCAGCACCTCCACGCCCTTTTTCAGTTCGGCCGTCTGCGGCTTCATGTCCATGCCGCCGAACACCACCATGCTGCGCAACTGGGTGTACTTGGCATACAGCTTGACCTGCTCGGCCACCTGGTCGGCCAGTTCGCGCGTGGGCAGCAGCACCAGGGCGCGAACGGGGTGGCGGGCGGGCGAGGTGGAGGCGTTCTCGTGCTTCATCATGCGCTGCAGCAGGGGCAGCGTGAAGGCTGCTGTCTTGCCGGTGCCGGTCTGGGCGGCGCCCATCACGTCACGGCCTTGCAGCACCACGGGAATCGCCTGGGCCTGGATCGGCGTCATGGTCTCGTAGCCCATTTCGGCCACGGCACGCTCGATGGCGGGAGAGAGAGACAGTTCGGAAAAAGATTGGGTCATGGGCGTCAAAGTTAGCCCGTCATTGTCGCACTTTGACGACTTTTCGTCCAAAAGCGCCGCTCCCGCGCGGAGACGCTCAGAGCGCAGCCGCTTTGAAGGTGTCGCAGGCTTGTACGCTTCCGGTCTTCAATCCGCTGTTGAACCAGCGCTGGCGCTGCTCGCTCGTTCCGTGGGTGAAGCTGTCGGGCACGATTTGCCCCTGGCTTTTGCGCTGCAGGGCATCGTCGCCGATGGCGGCGGCCGCGTTCATGGCCTCTTCCACGTCACCGGGCTCCAGGATGGCGCCGGTCTTCTGGTTGTGGTGTGCCCAGATGCCGGCAAAGCAGTCGGCCTGCAACTCCACCCGCACCGACATGGCGTTGAACTCGCGCTGGCCCACCTTGCCGCGCATCTCGTCCATCTTGCCGGTGATGCCCAGCAGGTTCTGCACATGGTGACCCACTTCGTGCGCGATCACGTAGGCCTGCGCGAAGTCGCCCGGGGCACCGAGCTGGGTGCGCAGCGTGTCGTAGAAGCTGAGGTCGATGTAGACCTTCTGGTCGCCCGGGCAATAGAACGGGCCCATGGCCGACTGGCCGGTGCCGCAGGCCGTGGGCGTGGCGCCGCGAAACAGCACCAGGCGCGGTTTCTGGTAGGTCGATCCGGCCTGCTGGAACATGGGGCCCCACACGTCTTCGGTGCCGCCCAGCACAGAAGCCACGAAGCGGCCCATGTCGTCGGTGGGTGCCTGGGTCGGGCCCTGGGTGGTCTCCACCTGGGCGGACGGCGACATGTCACCGCCACTGAGCGCCCCCAGGATGGTCAGGGGATTGATGCCGAAGATCCAGCCGGCCACCAGAGCCACGGCGATGGTGCCCACGCCGATGCCGCGCCCGCCGATACCCCGGCCACCCCCGAAGCCACCGCCCGGTTGCGAGCGCCGGTCCTCGACCTGATCGGACTCGCGGTTGTTTTCCCATTTCATGCTGCGCCTCCTGGGCAGCGGGAGTCGCTGCGCGGCCCATTATCCGGCCGCCACACCTCAGGCGGTGGCCGTCTGGCAGGCGCTGGTCGGGTGACCCTGGAAGTCGGTCCAGCAGCGGCGATCGAAGTCGTAGAGCTTGCAGCGGCGCGCGGTGTCGAAGTACCAGCGCCACGAGAAACGCTGCACCGTGATGCGCCCGGGCAAGGTGTCTTCCAGCAGTTGCTGCGCGCCTTCCAGTTTGTAGAGCGGAATGCTCATGTCCACATGGTGCGCGGTGTGCTCCATGATGTGGTGCAGCAATGCGCCGATGCGCCAGGGAAAGGTGAGGTGCACCGTGGTCGACACGAATGGCGCGGCGCGCGCCCAGGCGGCCTTGTCGTCGTGCCACTGCACGGCGGTGTGGGTGTGGTGCACATAGACCACGAAACCGATCATGGCGTTCCAGAACAGGAAGGGCACGCCGAAACCCAGGCCCACGAGCAAAGCGACCGACTGCTCGGTCGCCAGGGCGGAGGCCACCAGTGCGCCGATCCACACGGCGGCGGTGGCCACCACGATCAGGCCATCCCACACGAACTCGGGGCGACGCGTGCCGAGGTAGGTCTTGCGCGGAAAGAACATGCGCTTCCACCACATCTCCACCAGGTAGTAGGCCGCCGGGCCCCAGCCGCTGCGGTAGAGGCACTCCAGGGCGCGCCGACCAGGGCTCAGGGTCTCGAACTCGGCGCGGGTCAGCGGCGCCCAGACGAAATCCACGCCCTTGAGGTTGGTGTAGCCGTGGTGCACCACGTTGTGCCCCACCTCCCACAGGCTGTAGGGCGTGAGCGAGGGCAGCATGGCGATGCGGCCGAGCACCCGGTTGAGCCCGCGGTGCGGCGTGTAGCTCTGGTGGCAGGCGTCGTGACCGATGATGAACAGCCGCCCGATCATGAAGCCCGCCGCCAGGCCACACAGCAGCTTGGCCCACCACGCCGACAGCACCACGGTGGCCACCATCAGTGCGGCAAAGATCAACCAGTCCAGCGCCAGCAAGACGATGGCGCGCGCGGTGCGGCGTTCGACGATGGGCGTGAGCCAGCTGCGGATCACCTTGCGGTGCGGCAGGGGCTGACTGGCGGGGATGGGCTCGGGGGAAGCGAGGAAGACAGGATTGCTGGACATGGCGACCGATGCTATCGGCCAAAGCCCCACAAGGCCTTGATACAAGTCAAGCCACCGGCGGTGGAACGACAGTCCAGAACACCGCGGAACCGGCTCTGCCGGGCCGCTGGTGTTGCCCCCTGAGGGGGTCGCGCGAAGCGCGGCGGGGGGAGCTCTTGCCTAAGCCTTGGGCAACGTCACCCCGGTCTGCCCTTGGTACTTGCCGCCACGGTCCTTGTAGCTGACCTCGCAGACATCGTCCTTGTCGCTCTCGAAGAACAACACCTGGGCGCAGCCTTCGCCCGCGTAGATCTTGGCCGGCAGTGGCGTGGTGTTGCTGAACTCCAGCGTCACGTAGCCTTCCCACTCGGGCTCGAAGGGCGTGACGTTGACGATGATGCCGCAGCGCGCGTAGGTGCTCTTGCCCAGGCAGATGGTGAGCACATTGCGCGGGATGCGGAAGTACTCCATGGTGCGCGCCAGCGCGAAGCTGTTGGGCGGGATGACGCAGACATCCTTGTTGATGTCGACGAAGCTGTTCTCGTCGAAATTCTTCGGGTCGACCACCGTGCTGTGGATGTTGGTGAACACCTTGAATTCGGGTGCGCAGCGGATGTCGTAACCGTAGCTGCTGGTGCCGTAGCTGATCACCTTCTTGCCATCCACCGCCCGCACCTGGCCGGGCTCGAAGGGTGAAATCAGGCCGTGTTCTTCGGCCATGCGGCGGATCCATTTGTCGCTTTTGATGCTCATGGAGCGCGATTGTAGGGATTCAGGCCCTGCCCCCCGCCAGACAGGTCCTACGCAGTAACCCCGCGAACTTCCCGGAATTTCAGTAATTACTGAAAACTCAGGCCGACAACGCTACAGTGACGCCCATGCCCTTGCAAGATCACCTCCCGCCCCTCAACCGCGAATTCGTTGCCCACTTCGGGGAAATGGGCAGCAAGTGGGGCATCAACCGCACCGTGGGCCAGATCTACGCCCTGCTCTTCATCTCGCCGCAGGCGCTCAACGCCGACGACATCGCCGAGACGCTGGAGTTCTCGCGGTCCAACGTGAGCATGGGCTTGAAAGAACTGCAGGCCTGGCGCCTGGTGCGCCTGCGCCACCAGCCGGGCGACCGGCGCGAATACTTCGAAGCCCCGGCCGACGTGTGGGAGATCTTCCGTGTGCTGGCCGAAGAGCGCCGCCGCCGCGAAGTGGAGCCCACGTTGTCGATGCTGCGCACCGCCCTGCTGGAGCAACCCGGCAGCGACGCCGAGCGCCACGCCCAGGCCCGCATGCGCGAGATGCACGACCTGATCGACCGCCTCATGACCTGGTTCGACGACGTGCAGAAGCTCGCGCCCGAGACCGCGATGCAGCTCATGGGCATGGGCACCACGGTCACCAGGGTGCTTGAGTTCAAGGATCGCCTGACGGGCAAGTCGCCCACGCGCAAGGCGGCTCCAAAAGATCCGCTCGACCACGCGGCCTGACCACCTGAGCCTTCCGATCCACCCGAACCGGACATCTCCATGGACGCCTTGATCCTGTCGCGATTGCAGTTCGCCGCCAACATCAGCTTTCACATCCTGTTCCCGACGATCACGATCGCGCTGGGCTGGTTCCTGCTGTACTTCCGGATACAGCATATCCGCACGCAGGACCCGGCGTGGGAAGAGGCGTACTACTTCTGGACCAAGGTGTTCGCGCTGTCGTTCGCGCTCGGCGTGGTCTCGGGCCTGGTCATGAGTTTCCAGTTCGGCACGAACTGGCCGGGCTTCATGGAAAAGACCGGGGACATCTCCGGGCCCTTGCTCGGCTACGAGGTGATCACCGCGTTCTTTCTCGAGGCGAGCTTCCTCGGCATCATGCTCTTCGGGCGGGGCCGGGTGAGCGCGCGCGTGCACCTGATCGCCACGTTCCTGGTCGCGTTCGGCACCACCCTCTCGGCGTTCTGGATCCTGAGCTTGAACTCGTGGATGCAGACGCCCGCGGGCTTCGAAATCGTCGATGGCAGGTTCATCCCGGTCGACTGGCTGGCCGTGGTCTTCAACCCCTCCTTCCCTTACCGCCTCGCGCACAAGTTGCTCGCTTCCACGCTCACCGCTTCGTTTCTCATTGCGGGCCTGTGCGCCTGGCAGCTCATCAAGGGCAGCGCCACCGGAGGCACGCACAAGGCCTTGCGCACGGCCGTGATGGCGGCTGCGGTCGCGATCCCGCTGCAATTCGTCGCGGGCGACCTGCACGGTCTGAACACACTGGAACATCAACCCGCCAAGATCGCCGCACTGGAAGGCATCTGGCACACCGAGAAGAGCGCGCCACTGACGCTGTTCGGCATTCCGGACGAGGCGGCGGGCGTCACGCACTACGCCGTGAAGATCCCGAAGATGGCCAGCCTGATCCTCGCGCACGACATGGACGCCGAACTCAAGGGCCTCAATGAATTCCCCGGCGCGCATCCGCCGGTGGCACCGATCTTCTGGGCCTTCCGCGTGATGGTCGGCGTGGGCACGCTGATGCTGATGGTGGCCTGGGCATCGGCCTGGCTGCTGTGGCGCAGGCGCCGCGAAACCGCACCGGACGAGGTGGCGTTGCCGCGAGCCGCGCTCTACGTGCTGGCCGCCATGACCTTCTCGGGGTGGCTGGCCACGCTCTCGGGTTGGTACGTCACCGAGATCGGTCGCCAGCCCTTCATCGTGTATGGCCATCTGCGCACAGCCGAGGTGGCCACCAGCCTGCCCTCCCCCATGATCGCGACCACCCTGACCGCCTACCTGATCGTGTATGGCCTGCTGCTCGTCACCTACGTGGGGGTGCTGAAGTACATGGCCGAACACCCGTTCAAGCATGCCCCCGAAGCCCCCCGCGGCGCCGAGCTCGGCAAGGCCGGCGTCTGAACGAGCGAGAACACACCATGAACACGACCTGGGCCGAAGTGCTCCCTCTCATCTTTCTCGCCGTGATGGGCCTGGCCCTGCTGGCCTATGTGGTCCTTGACGGCTACGACCTCGGCGTGGGCCTGCTGTTGCCGCTGGCGACCAGCAAGGAACAAAAGGACACCATGATCTCGAGCATCGGGCCGTTCTGGGACGCCAACGAGACCTGGCTGGTGCTGGGCGTGGGGGTGCTGCTCGTGGCGTTTCCATTTGCGCACGGTCTGGTGCTGCAGGCGCTGTACCTGCCGGTGGCGGTGATGCTGATCGGCCTGATCCTGCGCGGCGTGGCGTTCGACTTTCGCGTCAAGGCACCGACGCGCTACCTGCCGTTCTGGAATCGCGCCTTCTTCATCGGCTCGCTGCTGGCGAGCACCTCGCAGGGCTGGATGCTGGGCAGCTACATCACGGGTTTCGACAGTGGCTGGCTGGGCCTGACGTTCAGCCTGGGCATTGCCATCACCCTGCCCGCGGCCTACATCCTGCTCGGCGCGGGCTGGCTGATCATGAAGACCGAAGGCGAGCTGCAGGAACACGCGGTGGGCTGGGCAAGGCGCGTTTTGTGGCCCATGGGCGTTGCGCTGGTGGCGATTTCCTTGGCCACGCCACTGGTGAACGCTGGCGTGGTGGCCAAGTGGTTCAGCGTGCCCGAGGTGTTTGCCCTGATGCCGATTCCACTGAGCTGCGCGATCGCCTTCTTCGCGGTGCGCTGGGTGGTGACACATCCGGATGTGGTGAAGGCGGGCCACGGCTGGGTGGTGTTCGCGTCCACCGTGCTGATCTTCGTGCTGGCCTTCTTCGGTCTGGCCTACAGCATCTTCCCCGACATCGTCATCGGCCGCATGACGGTCTGGGAAGCGGCCATCTCCACCGGTTCGCTCACCGTGATCTTTGTGGGCGTGGCGATCACGTTGCCGATGATCATCGTCTACACGGTCTACATGTACCGGGTGTTCTGGGGGAAAGCGCGAGCGCTTACGTATACCTGAACACCCCCCTGCGCCAAGGGAGCCAGGAACACCCCCCTGCGCCGCTCACGCGGCTTCCCCCCTCTCTTGCGCGCCTTCGGCGCTTGGAGGGGGAACGGCATCTTGGGCCGGCGGAGCCGGACCCTTGATGCCTCTGGCATGGAGAGCTCCTTGGCGTGGTGCGGGTTTTGCTCCCTCGCCCCTCTGGGGAGAGGGCTGGGGTGAGGGGCTGCTGTTTGGCTTACTGGCCGGCGATCACGGTCCGCTCAATCACCCTGTCGTCACCCAACACGATGAGCGCGAACAGCAGTTCGTCCAGGCTGCTGGCCTGCGTGGTCTTGCGCGCGAGCAATGGCGTGGCTTTGGGGTCGAGCACCACGAAGTCGGCCTCGTTGCCGGGTTGCAGATTGCCCACCACGCCGTCCAGCCCCAGCGCACGCGCAGCACCCGCCGTGTGCTGCCACCAGAGCTGGCCGGGCGTGAGGCTCAGGCCCTGCTTGCTCTGGCCTTCACGGCCCACGCAATAGGCGGCGAGCATGGTGTGGAAGGGCGAAAAACTGGTGCCACCACCCACGTCGCTCGCCAGGCCATAACCCATGCCCGCGGCATCGGCCGCGGCAAAGTCGAAAAAGCCGCTGCCCAGAAACAGGTTGCTGGTGGGGCTCACCGCCGCCGCCGCACCGGTCTGCGCCATGAGCGCGCGGTCGGCAGCGTCGAGGTGGATGCAGTGCGCATACACCGCGCGCTGGCGCAGCAGACCGAAATCACCGTACACGCCCAGGTAGCTGCGCGCCTGGGGAAACAGCTCGGCCGCCCAGCGCACTTCGTCCACGTTTTCCGCCACGTGCGACTGGATCCACACGTCGGGGTACTTCGCGGCCAGGCTGCCCGCACCCCGCAACTGCGCCGGCGTGCTGGTGGGTGCGAAGCGCGGCGTGATGGCATAGCCCAGCCGGTCCACGCCGTGCCAGCGCTGGATCAACTCCTCGGTGTCGATCAGGCTCTGTTCGGTGTCGTCGCGAACGCCATCGGGGCTGTGGCGGTCCTGCAGCACCTTGCCGGTGATGAAACGCAGGCCACGGCGCTGCGCTTCTTCAAACGCCGCGTTCACAGAAGCCGGATGCGAGGTGGCAAAGGTCAGCGCAGTGGTCACGCCATGGCGACCCAGTTCATCGAAGAAGAAGCTGGCCATCTCCCCCGCGTGATCAGCGTCCTTGAACCGCGACTCGTGCGGAAAGGTGTAGTTCTCCAGCCAGGGCAGCAGACCCGCTGCCGGCGCACCGATCACATCCGTCTGCGGGTAGTGGATGTGCATGTCCACAAAACCCGGCGCGATGATCTTGCCGCGCAGGTCTTCCACCACCACGCCGGGAAAGTTGCCGATCAACGCGGCGTGGTCACCCACGGCACGCACGACCGATTGACCTATTGCGTCCGGCCCCACGACCAGCAGGCCATCGGCCTCGAACACGGGGGACTGGTCATCGGCAAAACGCAGGACGGACGCTCGGTAGGCTTTCATGGGGACGAGCTTAGTGCCATGAAGAGCGGTCGACATACCGAAAGGGAGATGGAGGTCATCGATCCAGCTTGGCCAGCACGCCCTCCGCCAGCCACTTCATGCCCAGGATCTCGGGGTCGGTGAGCGATTGGCCGGCGGCAATCGCCACGCGGCCTTCGTTGTCACGCACACCGCTGGCGCTGGCGAACACCTGCAGCCGGCCAGCCGCCATGTCGGCCTGGCGCGCCAGCACCTCGTTGCGCACGGCAGCCGGCACCTTGCTGCCGAAACCGTCGACGCGGATCATGCCGTCCTTCACACCACCCCACACGCTGCCGCTCTGCCAGGTGCCGTCGAGCACGGCCTGCACGCGGCGCGTGTAGTAGTCGCCCCACAGGTGGGTCACGGCCACGATCTGCGCGTCAGGGCCGAACTGGCGCATGTCGGAGTGGTAGGCCACGGCCAGCTTGCCGCGCTCTTGCGCGGCGGTCATCACCGCGGTGGAGCCGGTGTGAAACGCCAGCACCTCGGCGCCCTGGTTCATGAGGGTCATGGCCGCGTCGCGCTCGCGCGGCGGGTTGAACCACTCACCCAGGAACACCACGCGCACCGTGGCCTTGGGGTTGACCGAGCGCATGCCCAGCGTGAAGGCATTGATGCCCTGGATCACCTCAGGGATGGGAAAGCCCGCCACATAACCGGCCTGCGTGGCCAGGCGCCCGGCGGCCACACCGGCCAGGTAGCGGCCTTCGTAGTAGCGCGCGTTCGCCGTGGCCACGTTGGGCGCGGTCTTGTAGCCGGTGATGGACTCGAACTTCACATCGGGAAACTCGCGCGCCACCTTGAGCGTGGGCTCCATGTAGCCAAAGCTCGGCGTGAAGATGATGCGGTGGCCCTGCTGCGCCAGGTCGCGGATCACGCGCTCGGCGTCCGCCCCTTCAGGCACGTTCTCGACAAAGCGCGTCTCCACGCGGTTGCCCAGCGCGGCCTGCACCGCCAGGCGCCCCTGCTCGTGCTGGCGCACCCAGCCCGCGGGGGTGAGTGGCGCGACATAGACGAACGCGGCCTTCAGCGGCGCGGGCGCCGGGGCTTGTGCGTGGGTGGAAAAGGGAATGGAAAAACTGGCAGCCGCCAGTGCGCAGGCGCACCGGGCCACGAGGTTTTTGTACATGGTGGTCCTCTACATGGCTTCCGTGAATGAAAACGCGAGCCGGGGAAGCACCGGGCTCGCGAGGGGAAGATTTTAGGCTATCGCGTTGTCCAGCAAGGCCATCAGCTCAGCACGGCGAACATCGCTCACGAAGCTGGCCTCGAAGCTGTTGCGTGCCAGCGTGATCACGTCGTCCCGGGACAGGTCGAGGGCCTGCACCGTCTGCACGAAGTTGGCGTTCATGTAGCCGCCAAAGTAGGCCGGATCGTCGCTGTTGACGGTGGCGCACAGGCCGGCGTCGAGCAGGCGCTTCATCGGGTGGTCCTTCAGGTCGTTGACCACGCAGAGCTTGAGGTTGGACAACGGGCACACGGTGAGCGGCATGCGGCGCCTGGCCAGCTCGGCCACGAGAGCGGAATCTTCGAGCGAACGCACGCCGTGGTCGATGCGCTCGGTCTTCAGATCGTTGAGCGCTTCCCAGATGTAGGCCGGCGGACCCTCTTCGCCCGCGTGCGCGACGATGCGCAGCCCGAGTTCGCGGCAACGCGCGAACACGCGCGAGAACTTCGCTGGCGGGTGGCCGACCTCGCTCGAGTCCAGGCCCACGCCGATGAAGTGCTCGCGGTAGGGCAGCGCGGCTTCGAGCGTGGCAAACGCCTCTTCTTCACTGAGGTGGCGCAGGAAACACAGGATCAATGAGGCGCTGATGCCGAGCTCGGCCTGCGCGCGATCGCAGGCGCTGGACAGGCCCTGGATCACGGTGGCCATGGGCACGCCGCGCGCGGTGTGGGTCTGCGGGTCGAAGAAGAGTTCGGCGTGCACCACGTTGTCCGCCTTGGCATGCAAGAAGTAGGCCCAGGCCATGTCGTGGAAATCAGCCTCGTGCAGCAGCACGCTGGCACCCGCGTAGTAGATGTCCAGAAAACTCTGCAGGTTGGTGAAGGCGTAGGCCTCGCGCAACGCCTCCACGCTCGCATAGGGCAGGCTCAGGCCGTTGCGCTGCGCGAGCGCGAAGATCAGTTCGGGCTCCAGCGAGCCCTCGATGTGGATGTGCAGCTCGGCCTTGGGGATGGCGGCGGCGAGTTGGGCAGCGGTCATGGTCATATCAATGCTTTCAACAGGTACCCAGGGATATCTCGAGGCGTTTCAGATAGCGGCGGTAGGCGCTCGACACGCGGTCGGCAGGCCCGTGCACTTCGGTGATGGGCTGGGTGCGGCCGATGGGCAGGGTGCGCGGCGTCTGCGATTCCACCACCGGGCGGTCTTGCGCAAACACCGTGTCCTGGAATTCGACCAGTTCCTGGTCGCTCGACGTGTCGCCCTGGGTGGCCATCACGAACCAGGCGGTGCATGACGCGTCGCTGTTCGGGCGGATGAAGAGTGCGATCGCGTTGCTCACCGGGTCGCCCGCGCTGGCGTCCTTGCGCAGGATGGCGGCGAACGGGTGTGGAACGTCGTAGCGGTAGTCGATCCACGCGCCCTCGTCGGCCCCGGCGTAGGCGCGGGGTTGCCAGGCACGTGCGCCAGCCACCACCAGCGACTCATCGCCCTCCTCGACGCGGCCGATCTCCACCTGCGCGTGGCTGCGTTCGCCCAACCAGCCTTCGTGCACGAAACCAAAATGGCTGAGATCCAGGAAATTTTCCACCAGGCGCGGCGCGCTGGTGTTGAGTTCGTAGGGGCCGCAGACGACGCGTCGCCACGCGGGGTCTTCACCAACGGCGAACACGGGCGGTTCATCGAGCGCGCCGCGCGAGGGCAGCGGCGCCTGAAGCCGCACCCACACCAGTCCGAACCGCTCGCACGCCTCGAACACCGTGGCCGCGTGGCCGGCGGGCGGCGTGAAATCGGGCGCTGCCGGGATGAGCTGGCACTGGCCGCTGTGGCCGAACTGCCAGCCGTGGTACGGGCACTCCAGGCGGGCGCCATGCACGCCGATCAACACGCGACCCAGCGAGAGCCGCGCGCCGCGGTGCGGGCATTGGTCGGCCCAGGCGTGCACCCGGTCTCCATCGTGCGTGTGCTCGCGCCACAACACCAGCGGCTGTCCGAGCAGCCCGCAGGCCACAGGCGCTTCACGCACCTGATTGGAGGCGATCACCGGATGCCAGAGTTGCTGTTCGATCATGAGGGTCTCATTCAAGCAGGAAAGCCGCCCGGAGGCGGCTTTCCTTCGCGGAGCGCGTCGCGCAGGATCAGTTCGGAACCTTGCCTTCGACGCCCTTGACGTAAAACTTCACGCCACCGAGAAACTTGTCGTCGGCGACCACGTCCTTGGCCAGCACTTCCTTGCCGTCCTGATCCACGATCGGTCCTTTCCAGATGGAGAAGCTGCCGTCCTTCAAGCCCGCGCGGATGGTGTCGACCTTGGCCTTGACTTCAGCAGGCACGTCCTCGGCCACCGAGACCATGTCGATCGCACCCTCTTTCACGCCCCACCACACGCCACCGGTGGACCAGGTGCCTTCCAGTGCGTCCTTGGTGGCCTTGATGTAGTAAGGCGCCCAGTTGATGACGGCCGAACCCAGGTGGGCCTTGGGGCCGTAGGCGGTCATGTCGGAATCCCAGCCGAAGGCGCGCTTGCCCAGCTTCTCGGCAGTCTGCAGCACGGCAGACGAATCGGTGTTCTGGAACAGAACATCGGCGCCACCGTTGATCAGCGAGGTCGCGGCTTCGGTTTCCTTCGGTGGATCGAACCAGCCGTTGACCCAGACCACGTTGGTCGTGACCTTGGGGTTCACCGACTGCGCGCCCAGGGTGAAGCTGTTGATGTTGCGGATCACTTCAGGGATTGGAATCGACGCCACGATGCCGAGCTTGTTGCTCTTGGTCATGCCGCCCGCGATCACGCCGGCCATGTACGCGCCTTCGTAGGTGCGGCTGTCGTAGGTGCGCAGGTTCTCGGCGGTCTTGTAGCCGGTGGCGTGCTCGAACTTCACGTCCTTGAAGTCGGGCGCCACCTTGAGCATGGGCTCCATGTAGCCGAAGGTGGTGCCGAAGATCAGCTTGTTGCCCTGGCCGGCCAGATCGCGGATCACGCGCTCGGCGTCGGCGCTCTCGGGCACGTTTTCCACGAAGCTGGTGACGACCTTGTCACCGAACTCTTTTTCAACCGCCTTGCGGCCGTTGTCATGCGCAAACGTCCAGCCGCCGTCACCCACCGGTCCGACGTAGGCAAACGCGATCTTCAGCGGCTCTGCCTTGGGCGCTTCGGCCACGGCGGGGGCTGGCGCCGGTGCGGGTGCGACTTCTTCCTTCTTGCCGCAGCCAATCAGCACGGCGCTGGTCAGCGCGCTCAGTGCGGCGACCTTCATCAGGGAACGTTTGCTCAGATCTGTCATGGATGAACCTCAGGGTTGGGAGGGTGGTGGAACGGAAACGGAAACAAGAATGGACAGCCGGTTCAGCCGAACCCCGTAGGGTATCTGCACAGGCGGACTTTTCAAGAAAATTCGTTGCAAATTATGCGCCCGGGTAGAACGGTTTCCCGATGGAAGTCGGCATGTTGATGCGGATCCAGGTCGGGTTGCGGGAGATCAGCACCAGCACCACGATGGTGGCCAGGTACGGCATCATGGTCAGGAACTGACTAGGCACATTCACGCCGATGCCCTGCAGGTGGAACTGCAGCATGGTCACGCCGCCAAACAGGTACGCCCCCAGCAACACGCGCGAAGGCCGCCAGGTGGCAAACGTGGTGAGTGCCAACGCGATCCAGCCCTTGCCGGCGATCATGCCCTCGACCCACAGCGGCGTGTACACGGTGGACACATAGGCACCGGCCAGGCCACACAGCGCGCCGCCAGCCATCACCGCCATCAGGCGGATGCGGCGCACCGGGTAGCCCAGTGCATGGGCCGACTCGGGGCTTTCGCCCACGCTGCGCAACACCAGGCCAGAGCGCGTGCGGTAGAGGAACCAGATGAGCGCGAACACCAGTGCCACGCAGGCATAGACCATGGGGTGGTGGCGGAACAGCGCCGAGCCCAGCAGCGGGATGTCGGACAGGAAGGGAATCGCGAACTGGCTTTGTTCGGGCAGTTTTTCCTGCACGTAGCGTGAGCCGGCAAAGGCCGAGAAGCCGGCACCGAACAGGCTGAGCGCCAGACCCGTGGCGTACTGGTTGGTGTTGAGCCAGATCACCAGGCCGCCGAAGATGGCCGCCAACAGGGCGCCAGCGGCCATGCCGGCGGCAAAGCCCAGCGCCGTGCTGCCGGTGTGCACCACGGTGGCAAAGCCGGCCAGCGCGGCGCACAGCATCATGCCTTCGGCGCCCAGGTTGACGATGCCGGCCTTCTCGTTGATCAACAGGCCCAGGGAAGCGATGGCCAGCACGGTGCCGGCGTTGAGCGAGGCGGCGATCAGCAGTGCGATGGATTCCATGGCTTATTTCTTCCAGACGATGCGGTAGGCAATCAGCGTGTCGCAGGCGAGCAGCGCGAACAACAGCAGCCCCTGAAACACCCCGGTGATCGATTTCGGCAGCCCCAGGCGCGACTGCGCGAGCTCACCACCGATGTAGAACATGCTCATGAGGATGGCCGAGAACACGATGCCCACGGGGTGCAGCCGGCCCACGAAGGCCACGATGATGGCCGCGAAACCATAGCCCGCCGGCACGTACGGCGTGAGCTGGCCGATGGGCCCGGCCACCTCCAGACCACCCGCCAGCCCGGCCGCGCCGCCCGAGACCAGCAAGGCCGTCCACAGCGCCTTGCGCGACGAGAATCCCGCGTAACGCGCCGCCGCCGGCGCCAGGCCGCCCACCAGCTGTGCGTAGCCCGCGTAGGTGCGGAACAGGAACACCCACACCGACGCCACACCCGCGAGCGCGAGCAGCAGGCCGATGTTCACGCGCGACCCGTCCATCAGCCGCGGGATCTGCGTCACCGCCTCGAAGGTCTTGGTCTGCGGGAAGTTGTAGCCCTGCGGATCTTTCCACGGGCCGTAGACGAGGAAGTTGAGCACCTGCACGGCCACGTAGACCAGCATCAGGCTCACCAGGATCTCGTTGGCGTTGAAGCGGTCGCGCAGCAGCGCCACGATGCCGGCCCACACCATGCCGCCGATCACACCGGCCGCCAGCACCGCCGGCACGATCCATGGCCCGGTGGATTTGTCGGCGGTGAGTGCCACCCCGGCCGCAAAGATCGCGCCCAGGATGTACTGCCCTTCCGCGCCGATGTTCCACACGTTGGAGCGGAAGCAAACCGCCAGGCCGAGCGCGATGATCAGCAGCGGCGTGGCCTTGACCATGAGTTCGGAGAGCGCGTAGGTGCTCTTGACCGGCTCCCAGAAAAACACCTGCAGGCCACGCACCGGGTCTTTGCCCAGCACCGCGAACAGGATCACCCCGATGACCACCGTGATGGCGAGCGCCAGCAGCGGCGACGCATAGCCCCAGCCTTTGGACGGCTGTGGACGGACTTCAAGCCGCAGCATGGGCGGTCTCCTTCTTGTCGTGACTCAGCGGGTCCCACAGGCCCGACATCCATTCGCCGATGCGCTCGATCGTCGCGTCCGCCCGGTTCAGGCTGGGCGAGAGCCGCCCCTTGGCAATCACATGCAGCCGGTCGCTGATCTCGAAGAGTTCGTCGAGCTCTTCACTCACCACCAGCACCGCGCAACCCGCGTCGCGCAGCGCCAGGATCTCGCCACGGATCTGCGCCGCGGCCCCCACGTCCACACCCCAGGTCGGCTGGCTCACGATGAGCAACTTGGGTTTGGCCTCGATCTCCCGCCCGACGATGAACTTCTGCAGGTTGCCGCCCGAGAGCGACTTGGCCGCCGCGTCCGGCCCGTTGGCCTTCACGTTGTAGCGCGCGATCACCTCCGCCGCCTGCTTGCGCAACGCCCCCACCTTGATCCAGCCGCCCGCGCCCAGCGCGTCGTCGCGCGAGAGCAGCAGGTTGTGCGCCAGCGACAGCGTGGGCACGGCACCGCGCCCCAGGCGTTCCTCGGGCACAAAATGCAGGCCCAGCGCGCGGCGCCTGCCCGGGCTCAGGCGCGAGACATCGTGGCTGCCCATGCGGATGCTGTGTGCCGGCGCGCGGGTGTCTTCGCCCGAGAGGCAATACAAGAGTTCGCTCTGGCCGTTGCCCGACACACCCGCGATGCCCACCACCTCGCCCGCGCGCACGGTGAGCGCGATGTCGGCCAGGTGGGTGCCGAAGGGGTCGTCGCTGGCCAGTGTGAGGCCGCTCACCTCCAGCACCGGTGCGCCGGCGTGCAGCTCGCGCACCTTGAGCGCCGGCGGCTCGGCGCCGATCATCAGGCGCGAGAGCGAGGCGTTGCTCTCCTGGCGCGGGTCGCACACGCCGGTGACCTGGCCGCCGCGCAACACCGTGCAGGCATCGCACAGCTCGCGGATCTCGTGCAGCTTGTGGCTGATGTAGAGGATGCTGCAGCCCTGCGCCGCCAGCAGCCGCAACACGACGAAGAGTTTTTCCACCGCCTGCGGCGTGAGCACCGAAGTGGGTTCGTCGAGGATGAGCAATTGCGGGCGCGTGAGCAGCGCGCGGATGATCTCCACCCGCTGCATCTCGCCCACGCTGAGCGTGTGCACCGGGCGCGAGGGGTCGATGTCCAGCCCGTATTCTGCCGCCTTGGCGGTGATGCTCGCACTCACCTCGGGCAGGCTCAGGCTCTTGTCCAGCCCCAACCACACGTTCTCGGCCACGGTCAGCGTGTCGAACAGGCTGAAGTGCTGGAACACCATGCTGATGCCCAGCGCGCGCGCCTCCTGCGGGTTGCGGATGTGCACCGGCTGGCCGTTGAAGCTGACCGTGCCTTCGTCGGGCTTGACCGAGCCGTAGATGATCTTCATCAGCGTGGATTTGCCGGCACCGTTTTCGCCCAGCACGGCGTGCACCGAGCCGGGCTGCACGGTGAGCGACACGCCGCTGTTGGCCACCACGCCGGGATAACGTTTGGTGATGCCGCTGAGTTGCAGTCGGGTGGTTGTCATGCGTCTCCTTCTTTCTTGTCGGGTCAGCTCTCGGCGTCGGGCCGCTTCAGCGAGGCGGCCACGCTCTTGATCTGCTCGCGCAGCCAGCGTCCGGCCTTGGAGGCGTGGGTGCGCTCGTGCCAGAGCTGGTAGTACATCATTCGCGGGAACTCCACCGGGCTGGGCAGCACCTTCACCGGCAGGGTGCCGGTGAAGCGTTCGCAGTACTGGCGCCCCGTGGTGAGCACCAGCAGGCTGCCGGCCACCATGGCCGGGATCAGCCCGAAGTGCGGACAGCGCGCGGTGAGGTTGCGCACCAGGCCCAGCGTGGCCAGGTGGTCGTCGATGAAACCACGCGCGCCCGGATGCGTGGGCGTGGGCGCGATGTGTTCGGCGCCCAGCCAGGCCTCCACGTCCCAGCCCCGGCGCACCGCCGGGTGCTGGTTCGAGACGAGGGACACCACCTCGTCGCCGAACAGGCGGCCCAGGTGCAGGTCGTCCGGCGGCTTGGCCCAGTTGCCGATCACCACGTCCACATCGCCCTGGGCCAGGTGGTTGCGGTAGTCAGAGTCGCGCGAGAGTGGGTGGATGTCGATCGGGCAGTTGGGCGCCTGGGCCTTGATCAGGGTGACCAGTTGCGGCAGAAACAGCGGGTCCATGTAGTCGCTGGCGGCCAGGCTGAAGGTGTGGCGGGCGGTGGCCGGGTCAAAGCTGCGCGCGTCGGAAAACAGCACCTCGGCGCTGCGCAGGATGTCGGCCGCCGGTTCGATCATGCGCAGACCGGCCACGGTGGGTACCATGCCCGAGCCCGAACGCACCAACAAGGGGTCCCCGGCCAGTTCACGCAGCCGCTTGAGCGCAGCACTCACCGCCGGCTGGTACATGCCCAGGCGAATGGCCGCGCGCGACACGCTGCGCTCGGTGAGCACGGTGTGGAGCACGCGGATCAGGTGCAGGTCAATCTTGTCGAACATCGACATGTATTTCATACCCTGGGTGTATGCAGCTGGATGGTGGTTTGGGCATTCTGGACATATGGACGAGCATATGTTGTGCCATGGGGGCAGCGCTATGCTGGGGCGCATGAGCACTGAAATATCCGCACAAACCCTTAGCTTCCTGCGGCGCGGCCAGCCCGTCACGCTGCGCAACGTGGCCCCCGAGCGCACCTTGCTGGAGGTGCTGCGCGAAGACCTGGGCTGCACCGGCACCAAGGAGGGCTGCGGCGAAGGCGACTGCGGCGCCTGCACCGTGGTGCTGGGCGAAGTGGTCGGCAACCAGCTGCAGTACAAGGCCATCAACAGCTGCATCCGGCTGGCGCATTCGGTGCAGGGCATGGCGGTGTGGACCACGGAAGACCTGGTGTCGCCCCTGGGCGAACTGCATCCCGCACAAGAAGCCATGGTGCAGTGCCACGGCAGCCAGTGCGGCTTCTGCACCCCAGGTTTTGTCATGAGCCTCTTCGGGATGTACCAGAACACGAAGGGAGGCCGAGGCATCGACCGGACCCAGGCGCAGGTGGAACTCTCGGGCAACCTGTGTCGCTGCACCGGCTACCGTCCCATTCTTGATGCGGCGCAGCAGATGGGCAGCCTGCCCTTGCCCGCCGGCTGCGGTGTGGACGAAGCCGCCACCGTGGCCGCACTCAAGCAGCTTGCACCGCCACAGGCTGAGACCTACCTGCGCCCCACCACCCTGACCAGCCTGCTGCAGGCGCGCAGCGCACACCCCCGAGCCCAGGTGGTCGCCGGCACCACCGACGTCGGCCTGTGGGTGACAAAGATGCACAAGCGCTTTGCCCAGGTGCTCGACGTGACCGCCGCCGAAGAACTGCGCCGCGTGGAGACCTACCCGCACCACATCGCCATCGGCGCGGCCGTGTCGCTGCACGAGGCCTACGCCGCGCTGGTGAGCGAGCGCCCGCAGCTCAAGACCTTTGCCCAGCGCTTTGCCGGCCTGCCGGTGCGCAACTCGGGCACGCTGGGCGGCAACGTGGCCAACGGTTCGCCCATCGGCGACAGCATGCCGCTGCTGATCGCGCTGGGGGCGAGCGTGGTGCTGATGCGCTGGGACGCGGAGCGCCAGGCGGTGGCGCATCGGGAACTGCGGCTGGAGGATCTGTACACCGGCTACCGCACGAATGTGATGAAGGCGGATGAATTGTTGTGCTGGGTCAAGGTGCCTCGACCGGTCGCGGGCGAAACCATGAGGGTCTACAAGATCAGCAAACGCTTTGACGACGACATCTCCGCCGTCTGCCTGGCCATCCGCATGACGCTGGATGGCGGCAGGGTCAAAACCATCTCCATCGGCGCCGGCGGCGTGGCCGCCACACCTGTGCGCGCCCGCCAGACCGAAGCCGCCCTGCTCGGCCAGGCCTGGAGCGCCGACACCGTGGGGGCCGCCATCGCCGTGCTGCGCGGCGAGTTCAAGCCGATCACCGACATGCGTGCCTCCGCCGCCTACCGCCAGACCGTGCTGGGCAACCTGCTGCAGCGCTTCTGGCTGGAGAGCCAGGGACTGCAGGCGATCAACCTCGAGTCGTTTTCGATGGAGGCCCTGTCATGAACGCACGCGACCCAAACACCGCCGATACGCCGGTGGTGATCTCGTCCCGGGCGGACGCAGACACGGCACCCGATGAACTGGCCAAGCCCCAAGCCCCGGCCCCAATCGCCCCCGAGCGTGCCGCCGGCGTCTCGCGCCACCACGAAAGCGCGCGCGCCCAGGTGGCCGGTGGCGCCACCTACATCGACGACATCCCTGAAGTGCGCGGCACCCTGCACGCCGCCCCGGTGTGCTCGCACGTGGCACACGGCAAGCTGCGCGGCATGGACGCCACGGCAGCGCTCGCCATGCCGGGCGTGCGTGGGGTCTTCAGCGCCGTGCACATCCCCGGCGACCCGATGCTGGCCGCCTTCGCGCATGACGAACCCGTGTTCGCCACCGACACCGTGCAGTTCCTCGGCCAGGTGGTGGCGCTCGTGGTGGCCGACGATGTGATGACCGCGCGCCGCGCCGCGCGGCAGGTGTTGCTCGACATCGAACCCCTGCCCGCCGTCATCAACGTGCACGAAGCGCACGCGCATCAGAGCTACGTGTTGCCGCCGGTGCATGTGAAACGCGGCGACGCCGCCGCAGCCCTGAAGCGCGCGCCGCACACCCTGCAAGGCCAGTTCGAAGTCGGCGGCCAGGAGCACTTCTATCTGGAAGGCCAGGTCGCCTACGTGTTGCCGCTGGAGCAGAACCAGTGGTGGGTCTACACCAGCACGCAGCACCCCGGCGAGGTGCAGCACTGGGTGTCGCACGCGCTGGGCCTGGCCAACCACGCCGTGACGGTGGAGTGCCGGCGCATGGGTGGCGGTTTCGGCGGCAAGGAAACACAGGCCGGCCACCTGGCCGTGTGGGCCGCCATCGCCGCCAACCAGCTCAAATGCCCGGTGAAGCTGCGGCTGGACCGCGACGACGACTTCATGATCACCGGCAAACGCCATCCCTTCGCCTACCACTACCGCGCCGGGTTCGACGACAGCGGCCTGCTCTGCGGGCTGGAGCTGGAGATGCTGGCCAACTGCGGTTTCAGCGCCGACCTCTCAGGCCCGGTGGCCGACCGCGCCATCTTCCACGCCGACAACGCCTACTTTCTGGAAGACGTGGCCATTGCCAGCTACCGCTGCAAGACCAACACCCAGAGCCACACCGCGTTTCGCGGCTTCGGCGGCCCGCAGGGCGTGATCGTGATCGAGCGCATCCTGAGCGACATCGCGCGCACGCTCGGTCTGGATCCACTGGACGTGCGACTGCGCAACCTCTACGGCATCAAAGACCGCAACGTCACCCACTACCAGATGCCGGTGGAAGACAACATCCTCGAACCGCTCATGACCACGCTGGCGCAGACCAGCAACTACCGCGAGCGCCGCGATCAGATAGCCGCCTGGAACGCCAAGAGCCCCGTCATCAAAAAAGGCATGGCCCTCACCCCCGTGAAGTTCGGCATCAGCTTCACCGCCACGCTGTTCAACCAGGCCGGCGCGCTGGTGCACGTGTACACCGACGGCAGCGTGCAGGTGAACCACGGCGGCACCGAGATGGGCCAGGGCCTGAACACCAAGGTGGCCGCCATCGTGGCCGATGAACTCGGTGTGCCGTTCGAGCAAGTCATGTCCACCGCAGCCGACACCAGCAAGGTGCCCAACGCCAGCGCCACCGCCGCCAGCAGCGGCACCGACCTCAACGGACGCGCCGCGCAGTTTGCGGCGCGCCACGTGCGAGACAACCTCGCCGCCTTCGTGGCCGGGCTGGACGGCTGCGGAGCCGGCGCCGTGCAGTTTGAAGCCGGCCAGGTGATCACACCCAAGACCACGCGGGCGTTCAACGACGTGGTGCACGCCGCCTACGCCAACCGCATCCAGCTCTGGAGCGACGGCTTCTACCGCACGCCCAAGATCCACTACGACAAGACCACCATGCAGGGCCGGCCGTTCTACTACTTCGCGTACGGCGCAGCGGTGACCGAAGTCGCCATCGACACCCTCACCGGCGAGAGCCGTGTGCTCAAGGTCGACATCCTTCACGACGTGGGCCGCAGCATCAACCCCGCCATCGACATTGGCCAGATCGAGGGCGGCTTCGTGCAGGGCATGGGCTGGCTCACCACCGAACAACTGGTGTGGAACGACAAGGGCTACCTGCAAACCCACGCCCCCAGCACCTACAAGATCCCCGCCACTGGCGACATCCCCGAACACTTCAAGATCGACCTCTGGCCCGAGCTCAACCGCGAAGACAACGTGCACGGCAGCAAAGCCGTGGGCGAGCCACCGTTCATGCTGGCCATCAGCGTGTTTGAGGCGCTGCGCGATGCGGTGGCACAGGCGGGCGGGAAGCCTGAGGGGATGAATGCGCCGGGGACGGCGGAAGAGGTTTTGAGAGGGATATCCGAATTCGATAAGTAGCGTCCGTCTCACCAGCACGCGACCCAGCAAAGAAGGCCATGCTGGAAACCGTAACTCCTCGAACACGACGGATCGTCGAACAAAGACGCGCTGGGGCGGCTTGGAGCCACCTCGGAACCACAGTGGAGCCTCATCTCTGGGTCAGAAATCATTTGCACGGGTAAGCCGTCTACGCGCCTTTGCGTCCAGCCACGATTGATCACGAACTTGCGCAACTACGGGTTGCATGCGTCGTTTGGCACGTTTGAAGAAGCCACCATACAGCTTCGATGAGTTCTTAAAAGTCCGCGAAACCTACCTTGTGACACTTTTGCTAACAAGTAAGGCGCCTTGCCCGACAATGTTCAAAAAGTACCAACAACTAGGGAGAAGGACTTGGCGTCATTCAGCGTTCACTTCGACGGGGACATTACGGTTGACCACAAGGTAAGCGTACGTGTGATGGCCACAACCTATCAGCATATGCAGCGGGCGATCGACCGAGCATTTCTTGTAGAGACGTATGGAGCCGTGGAGAAGCACGAGCGGCTTACGAAGGCTGAGTATCGCGAGACTGAATTTATTGCGGAATACCCCCGTGAAGGAGGCATAGTCCTTGACGCAATGAAGCAAGGTGCCGAGCGACTTGTTGATCGAATCTATGCGGCGACAAGCGTTGTGTTCCAAGGCGCTGTTGATCAAGCTTTCGAACAACATCAAACTATTTCTGAGCAACTGGCCGCACGTCGTCAGTACGCTCATCAGATGGGAGAACGGTCACGTTCTTTTTCGAGCGTTCTAAATGAGCCCCCAGATGTTTGGGCAACTGCATATTCCAACCGTTCAATCGTTAAAGAAGTTGACCAGCTAGTTGGTCAGATCAATCGATCAGATTTGAGCACAAGCACGGTTGATATAGCGTTGCACGGCACCAGACCGCAACTCCCTCTAGTGTTTACACCTGCGATCGCAAAAAGCTTTCACAAAATTGCTGCTGACCGCGAGCTGGGTCCATCTATGATTGCGCGAATTCGGATTAGACTTCTAGATGCAGGCAATCGCAATACCAAGCCAAATGCGAAAGTTTTTAATTTAGACACATTTAAAGAAGTGAATCTGCATCTTTCCAGCGAAGCAGATTTCGCAGCTCTGCACCCTTTTCACAACATTGACGAAGAGGTGCGTATCCACGTATGTCCGATTCTAGAGGCAAAGGGCTTCGATCTGAAAGGCGGTGATCTTATGTTTCTTAAGGTGGCTTAATCAAATGTATGCATGGGAGGAAATCGGATCAACATATGCAGAGGCAGTGACGCACGCCTTCCCTTTGCACCGAGCCATTATTTTCGCAACGGGTTTTCTACTATCTCTGGCCATTCAGCAGCAAACTCACCTCAGTGCACTGGAGACTATTGTGGCAGTTCCACTTTCTGACCTTGCCTCTTTCAGCACGGGCTTTCTTGCGAAAGCGACTTTTGGAAACGTTTTCTGGGGGGCAGCATCAACATGTGCTGGAGTAGGTGCTTCGAAAATGCTGATTCGACTTGCCTACGCTGTAGTTGACCGCGCGACTGGTGCAAGTGTTAAAGCGGCAACCATCGATAAGTCATGGATCGCGGGTTTGTCGGTGGAAGAACGCATGCTTGCGCTGGAGCTTGTCGATTCGGGGATGTCCGAGCCGCGCGCTCGCCTACGAGCAATCACAAGTACAAATGAGCTTCTAGTTGGTATCGGATCTATATGCATAGTGGCCGCGTTTTGGGGTAACAGGTTGGATGGCTTCGTAGGTGCGTTGGCACTGGCAGGTGCCATTTGCTCTCACCTGCTTGCTATTCATGTGTTTCTTAAGGACTACTATGGAGCAGCGCTCACAAAGGCTCATTTGCAAGGCAAAGTAGCTCCCAATATTGCAGAATTAACTTAATCCTTATCGAAATCATGAATGCATCAAGCAGCATTGTGCATGTGCTCAGGCAATATCTATTTGAAATCTTGGACGTATATGTCTGCCATTGAGTCATTTCGTCGAAACGTCGGCGAGGTTGATCGTCTAATCAATTTTGACAGAGAACTGCTGCAACTGATTACATTGACAGTCGAAGGACTGCACAACCAGCTTCGAGAACGCCACGCAGACGAGCGGCTAAACGGGAAAAGAGCGCTTGATGTAATTAGTCGTCCCTGAAGAATCCCCGGAGCCCGCATAAACACTGGACTTTCGGGTGATTGCCGATGGTCGAGACTCCCAGTTTGAATTCCAATAGGGGCAAATTTCTGGGAGTTCTGCCGTGCT
>NZ_JAKFEO010000066.1:0-30884 GCF_036675665.1 Hydrogenophaga sp.
GAAGGTGAAGCGCGGCGGCACGAAAAAGAAATCGAACAGGCCCACGCCCAGGAACGCGGCCAGCACCGCCGGCCCCCGCCCGAACACCAGGCCCACGCCCACCACGGCCAACAGGAACAGCATGACGATGTTGCTGAGTTCCAGCACACCCAGCAACGGCGTGAGCAGCAGGGTCGTGAGGCCGCAGACTGCCGTGGCCCAGCCGTAGCCGCGCCAGGGCAGGTCGCCGCGTTCAGTGCCCGGCGCGCTGCCGGCTCGTGCGGCCGCGTTCGCGGGCAGCCCGACCTGCACCAGGTCCAGGTCTTCCGCGCGCTCGGCGATGCGGTCGGCCACGCTGCGCTGCCAGGGCCAACGGCGGGCGCGCCGGCCCAGCACCAGCCGCGCCAGGTTGTGCTCGCGCGCATAGCGCACCAGCGCGGTGGCCGTGTCGGGAGCGGAGATCGTGGCGCTGGTGGCGCCCAGGCCCTCGGCGAGTTGCAGCGCGCGCTGCGCGACCTCGCCCAGGGGTCGACCGGGAATCTCCACATGCACCGCGTGCCAGGGCACGTCGAGCTGGGCCGCCATGCGCGCGGTGCTGCGCACCACCTTTTCACTGTGCGCACCGGGCCCCACGCCGGCCAGCAGGGCCTCGCGGTTGGGCCACACCGGCTTGTCCGCGCTGCCCGCGCGATAGGCGCGCATCTCGTCGTCCACCCGGTCGGCGGTGCGGCGCAGCGCGAGCTCGCGCAGCGCCAGCAGGTTGCCCTTGCGGAAGAAGTTGGCGGCCGCGCGCTCGGCGCGCTGGTCGTCGCCCTGGGGCAGGTACACCTTGCCGGCCTTCAGGCGTTCCAGCAATTCGTCGGGCGGCAGGTCCACCACCACCACCTCGTCGGCGTCGTCAAAGAAGCGGTCGGGCACGGTCTCCCAGACGCGGATGCCGGTGATGCCGCTGACGATGTCATTGAGACTCTCCAGGTGCTGCACGTTCATCGTCGACCACACGTCGATGCCGGCCGCCAGCAGTTCCTCGGCGTCCTGCCAGCGCTTGGGGTGGCGCGAGCCGGCCACGTTGCTGTGGGCCAGTTCGTCGAGCAGCACCAGCGCGTTGTCGTGCTGCTCGCCGAAAGCCAACGCCGCGTCGATATCGAACTCGTGTAACTCGTGGCCCCGGTAGGGCACCGACCGCAGTGGCAGGCGAGGCAGATCGCGCACCAGCGCTTCGGTCTCGGGCCGGCCATGCGTCTCGACCACGCCGATGGTCACTGGTGTGCCCTGGGAGCGCGCCGCGCGCGCGGCCGAGAGCATGGCGTAGGTCTTGCCCACGCCCGCCGATGCGCCGAAGAAGATCTTCAGGCTGCCGCGGCGCGAGCGGGCTTCGGCTTCCTGCACCTGGGCGAGCAGGGCATCGGGATCGGGGCGGGCGGGTTCGGACATGGGGCGTCGGGCCTGCGCTTCAGGAGGGTTCGCGCCGGTGGGAGGCATTGTCACCTGTGTCGAGCGCCAGGTTCAGCGCCAGCACGTTCACGCGGGGTTCGCCCAGAAAGCCGAACAAGCTGCGCTCGGTGTGCTGATCCACCAGGGCGCTCACCGCTTCGGGCGCCAGGCCACGCACGCGGGCCACGCGCGCCACCTGGTAGCGCGCGGCGGCCAGGCTGATGTGCGGGTCCAGGCCACTGGCCGAGGCGGTCACCAGGTCCACGGGCACGGGCGCGGTGTTGCCCGGGTCGGCGGCGCGCAGTGCGGCGATGCGCGCTGCCACCGCCTCAGCCAGCGCGGGGCTGCCGGGGCCGAGGTTGGAGCCACCGGAGGCGCCGGCGTTGTAGGCCATCGGGCCTGTTGCGGACGGGCGGCTCCAGAAGTTGGCGGGCTGGGCGAACGGCTGGCCGATGAGCGCGGAGCCCACGGTCTGGCCGTCGCGCTCGATCAGGCTGCCGTTGGCCTGGTGCGCAAACACCGCCTGCGCCACGCCGGTGACGAGCAGCGGGTAGAGCAGGCCGGTGACCAGGGTCAGCACGGCGAACAGCACGAGGGCCGGGCGCAGCACCGGGCCTTCTGAGGCAGGCTCGCTGGGCGTGGTTTGAAGTTTCGTGTTCATGACAGGTCCTTGGAAATTCAGGCGAAGCCGGCGGCGGAGATCAGCAGATCGATCACCTTGATGCCGACGAAGGGAACGACGATGCCGCCCAGGCCGTAGATGGCCAGGTTGCGGCGCAGCAGCGAGGCCGCGCCCACCGCGCGGTAGCGCACGCCCTTGAGCGCCAGCGGGATGAGGGCCACGATGATCAGCGCGTTGAAGACCACCGCCGACAGGATGGCCGAGTTGGGGCTGGCGAGTTGCATCACGTTGAGCGCCGAGAGCTGCGGGTAGGTGCTGACGAACGCGGCGGGCACGATGGCGAAGTACTTGGCGATGTCGTTGGCGATGCTGAAGGTGGTGAGCGCGCCGCGTGTCATCAGCATCTGCTTGCCGGTCTCCACGATCTCGATCAGCTTGGTCGGGTTGCTGTCGAGGTCGACCATGTTGCCCGCCTCCTTGGCCGCCTGCGTGCCGGTGTTCATGGCCACCGCCACGTCGGCCTGTGCCAGCGCGGGGGCGTCGTTGGTGCCGTCGCCGGTCATGGCCACCAATTGGCCCTGCGCCTGGTGCTCGCGGATCAGCTTGAGCTTGGCCTCGGGCGTGGCCTCGGCCAGGAAATCGTCCACGCCGGCCTCGGCGGCGATGGCCGCGGCCGTCAGGCGGTTGTCGCCGGTGACCATCACGGTCTTGATGCCCATGCGGCGCAGCTCGGCGAAACGCTCCTTGATGCCGCCCTTGACCACGTCCTTGAGCTCGACCACGCCAAGCGCACGCTCACGGTCGCTCACCACCAGGGGTGTGCTGCCACGGCGCGAGACCTCGTCCACGGAAGCCTGAAGCGCCGCCGGGAACGCGCCACCCAGTGACTCCACATGCTTGCGGATCGCGTCGGCCGCGCCCTTGCGCAGCGTGCGGCCCTGCGGCAAGTCCACACCGCTCATGCGTGTCTGCGCGGTGAAGTGAATGAAGCTCGCTCCCAGGGCCTCGACCTCGCGTTCGCGCAGCTGAAACTTCTGCTTGGCCAGCACCACGATGCTGCGGCCCTCGGGCGTTTCGTCCGCCAGCGAGGCGAGTTGCGCGGCGTCGGCCAGGTCGGCTTCCTTCACGCCGGGGGCGGGCAGGAAGGCACTGGCCTGGCGGTTGCCCAGCGTGATGGTGCCGGTCTTGTCGAGCAGCAGCACGTCCACGTCGCCAGCGGCTTCCACCGCGCGGCCCGAGGTGGCGATCACATTCGCCTGCATCAGGCGGCTCATGCCGGCCACGCCGATGGCGCTGAGCAGGCCGGCAATCGTGGTGGGGATCAGGCACACCAGCAAGGCCACCAGCACCACCAGGCTCACGGGCTCGCCAGCGCCGCTGGCCTGCACGCTGAACAGCGAGAACGGCAGCAAGGTGACCACCACGCCGAGGAACACGATGGTGAGCGCCACCAGCAGGATGGTCAGCGCGATCTCGTTCGGCGTCTTCTGCCGCCTGGCGTTCTCCACCATCGCGATCATGCGGTCCACGAAGGTCTCGCCGGGGTTGACCGACACGCGCACCACGATCCAGTCGGACAACACACGGGTGCCGCCGGTCACGGACGAAAAGTCGCCACCGGATTCGCGGATGACCGGGGCGGATTCGCCGGTGATGGCGCTCTCGTCCACCGAGGCCACGCCGTCGATCACCTCGCCGTCGGCCGGCACCGTGTCGCCGGCCTCGACCAGCACGATGTCGCCCTTGCGCAGGTTGTCGGCCTCCAGTGGCAGCCACTTCATGGCCGTGCGCGGGATGTTGCGGTCGTAGCTTCCTTCCAGCTTCTTGGACCAGGTCTGGCGCTTCAAGCCGCGCAGCGACGCCGCCTGGGCCTTGCTGCGGCCCTCGGCCAGGGCCTCGGCGAAGTTGGCGAACAGCACGGTGAACCACAGCCACAGCGCCACCGCGATGGTGAATGCCTTGGGCTGTTGCAAGGCCAGCACGGTGGTGAAGGCGCTGCCCAGGTAGACAACGAACATCACCGGGTTGCGCCACTGCGTGCGCGGGTCGAGCTTGCGCAAGGTGTCGAACAGGGCGGGGCGCACCAGCGCCGGGTCGAACAGGGTCAGGGTTGTGCGGGTCATGGTGTTCTTTTCAACGTGCCCACAGCATCAGGTGCTCGGCCACCGGGCCCAGCGCCAGCGCAGGCACATAGTTCAACAGGCCGATCAGCAACACGGTGCCGATCAGCAGGGCCACGAACAGCGGACCGTGGGTGGGCAGGGTGCCGTCGGTGGCGGTGGCGCGCTGCTTGGCGGCGAACGAGCCGGCCATGGCGAGTACCGGCACGATCACGCCGAAGCGGCCGAACACCATCGCCAGGCCGAGCAGCACGTTGTAGAACGGCGTGTTGGCCGACAGACCGGCAAAGGCGCTGCCGTTGTTGTTGGCGGCTGAAGACAGCGCATACAGCACCTCGGTGAAGCCGTGGGTGCCTGGGTCCTGGATGCCGGCGCGACCGGCCTCGGTCATCAGGGCCACGGCCGTGCCGATGAGCACCAACAAGGGCGTGACCAGGATGGCAATGGACACCATGCGCATCTCGTGCGCCTCGATCTTCTTGCCCAGGTAGGCCGGGGTGCGTCCGATCATCAGGCCGGCGATGAACACCGCCATGATGGCGAACACCAGCATGCCGTAGAGGCCCGCGCCGACGCCGCCGAAGACCACCTCGCCGAGCTGCATCAGCACCAGCGGCACCATGCCGCCCAGCGGCGTGAAGCTGTCGTGCATGGAAATCACCGCGCCGCAGCTCGCGGCGGTGGTGATCACCGCGAACAGGCTGGAGGCGTTGATGCCGAAGCGCACTTCCTTGCCTTCCATGTTGCCGCCGGATTGCAGGGTGCTGGTGGTCTGGTCCGCGCCGAGCGCGGCCAGCACCGGGTTGCCCTGGTGCTCGAAGGTGGTAGCGGCGACCACGAAGGCCACGAACAACACCACCATGGCGGCCAGCACCGCCCAGCCTTGTCGGCGGTCACCCACCATGCGACCGAACACGAAGCACAGCGCGGCGGGGATCAGGAAGATGGCGAGCATCTGCACGAAGTTCGTCACCGCCGTCGGGTTCTCGAACGGGTGCGCCGAGTTGGCGTTGAAGAAGCCGCCGCCGTTGGTGCCCACCATCTTGATGGCCAGCTGCGAGGCCACGGGGCCCATGGCCAGGGTCTGCGTGGCAGCACCATCGGTCGCCACCTCCAGCGTGTGCACCGGGGTGTAGGGCGAGAGGTTCTGGATCACGCCCTGGCCCGCGAAGAACACCGCCAGCACCAGCGACAGCGGCAGCAGCACCCACAGCGTGGCGCGGGTCAGGTCGACCCACACGTTGCCGATGGACTTCACCGAGTGGCGCGAGAAACCGCGCACCAGCGCGATCACCACCACGATGCCGGTGGCGGCCGAGAGGAAGTTCTGCACCGTCAGGCCCAGCATCTGGGTCAGGTAGCTCATGGTGGACTCGCCGCCATAGCCCTGCCAGTTGGTGTTGCTCATGAAGCTGATGGCGGTGTTGAAAGCCGAGTCGGGCGTGACGGCGCCAAAGCCTTGTGGGTTCAACGGCAGCACATGCTGCAAGCGCTGCAGCGCATACACCGCGAGCACCCCCAGGCCGTTGAACACCAGCAGGCCGAGCGCGTAGCGCAGCCAGCCGGATTCACGCTCCGGCCGCACGCCGGCCAGGCGCCACAGCGGTGCCTCGATGCGTCGGCCCGGCGCGAAGCGGCCGGCCATCACCGCATCGATGGCGCGCGCCAGTGGCCAGGCCAGCGCCAGCAGCACGCCGAGGAACACCGCGAGCTGCAGCCATGCCGCGGCGCTCACCGGACTACCCTCCGCGCTGCGCGCTCCGGGACGAGCGCCTGGGAGCGGCCCGGCGCGCTCATGATCGCCCCCCGCCCGTGGGTTGCAGGCGGTGGCAGATGAGTGCCAGCCCCCAGACGGCCAGGCCGCATGCCGCAGCCAGGCCGATGTAGATGAAGTCCATGTGGTTCTCCGTTCAAGACAGTCCACCGATGCTAGGAACGGCGGCGTCAAGGCGGGAGCAAGAGTTGGGGGGTGGGTGTCAAGAACGCATCAAGATGGCGCGGCGTGCGGTCATCTTTATGGCCTATGCTTGTGCGCAGCGCGCTGCCACCCGGACTCCGGCGCGTCCATCCATCCACAAGGAGAAAACCATGGGCCTCTTCAGCAACATCCTCGAAAAACTCGGCATGGGCTCCCCCAAGGTGGTGCCACAGCCACCGGCCGCGACACCTGCATCGCCTGCCGCGCCATCGGCCGCACCCGCTCCCGCTGCCGCGCCAGCGCCTGCACCGGTGGCCTCCATCACCATGGTCGACGTGGTCGCCCTGATGGAGAAGAAGGCCGCGGCCAACCCGCAAAAGCTCAACTGGCGCACCTCCATCGTCGACCTGCTCAAGCTGCTCGACATGGACAGCAGCCTGACCGCGCGCAAGGAGCTGGCCAAAGAGCTCTACTGCCCCGACGAACTCATGGACGACTCGGCCAAGATGAACGTGTGGCTGCACAAGAACGTGCTGGCACACATCGCAGCCAACGGCGGCAACATTCCCAAAGAACTGCTCGATTGATACTTTCGATGCTGGGATGAACCCGAGGCGGGGCCCCAAACCCGCCTCGGCGCATTGACAGTGGTTGCCGGCTGATCTTCAATGAATTTTTCATTCATGGAGATCTGCATGCGCACCATCTGGTTGGGTTCCTGGATGCTCGCGGCCCTGTTGCCGCTGACCTCGTTTGCCGAAGGTGCGAGCTGCACGGCGTCCGCCACCGAGAAAAAGCTTGCCGGCGCGGCCAAGACCTCGTTCATGAAGAAGTGCGAGAAAGACGCGACCGCCACCTGTGATGCCGCGGCGGTCGAGAAAAAGATCTACGGCGCTGCCAAGAACAGCTTCACCAGGAAGTGCGTGAAAGACGCCGTGGGCGCGGCGGGCTGAGGCGCTGGCCTCAGCGCACCATCGCCACCCCCTTGATCTGCGCAAACACCGCCTGACCGGGCACTATGCCCAGGCGGCGCGCGGAGAGCTGGCTGATGCGCGAGAGCAGCCGCACAGGGCTCGAGCCGTGGCCCAGCTGCAACCCCACCAGCACCTGGCCGGGCGTGTCGTCCACCACGTCGACCACCGTGGCGTTCAGCACGTTGAGCACGCTGCTGTGCTCGGGTGCCTGCAGCGACAGGCTCACGTCGCGCGCCTGAATGCGCACGCGCACCGGCGTGCCCTTCGGCAGGGCAGCGTTGCTGGCTTGCGGCAGCAGCAGGCGCCCACCGTCGAACGCCAGCTCGCTCAGGCAATCGGCCGGGGAATGGTCCACGGCGCGCGCCTCGATCAAGGCGGCGGCTGCGTCGCCGCGCGCCAGCGGCATGTCCAGCCGCGTCATGAGCTCCGTCACCGGCCCGCTGCACAGCGCGCGACCTTCGTTGAGCAGCACCACGTGATCGGCCAGGCGCGCCAGCTCGTCGCTGGAGTGGGTCACGTACACCACGGGAGTGTCCAGCCGCTCGTGCAGTTGTTCCAGCCACGGCAGGATCTCGTTCTTGCGCGCCGCGTCGATGGCCGCCAGTGGCTCGTCCATCAGCAGCACGCGCGGGCTCGTGGCCAGGGCGCGGGCGATCGCCACGCGCTGGCGCTCACCGCCGGAGAGTTCGTGGGGACTGCGTTGCAGCAGGTGGGCAATGCCCAGCAGCTCCAGCCCGTGGTCCCAGGCGTGGCGGCGCTGGGCAGGCGGTGTGCGCTTGAAGCCGAACATGAGGTTGTCGCGCACGCTCAGGTGCTCGAACAGGCTGGCCTCCTGGAACACATAGCCCAGCGCGCGCTGGTGCACCGGCAGCATCACCTGTTGCGCGCTGTCCTGCCACAGCTCGCCATCCACGCGCACCACGCCCTGGGCCATGGGCTCCAGACCCGCGAGCACGCGCAGGCATGACGTCTTGCCCGAGCCCGAGGGGCCGAAGAGCACCGAGACGCCGCGCGCGGGCAGACGCAAGTCCACGTCGAGCAGGAAGCCGGGGCGCTGCAGGTGTGCGGTGAGTTGGAGATCGCCGCTCATCCGAGGCCCTTGCGCTGTCGGTGGTTGTAGAGCTGCAGCGCGAGCAGCACGAGGAACGAGAAGCCCAGCATCACCGCCGCCAGGCGGTGCGCATCGCCGTACTCCAGCGCCTCCACGTGGTCGTAGATCTGCACCGACACCACGCGCGTCACACCGGGGATGTTGCCGCCCACCATGAGCACCACGCCGAACTCGCCCACCGTGTGCGCGAAGCTCATGATGACGCCCGTGACCAGGCCCGGCCGGCACAGCGGCAGCACCACCGAGAAGAACGTGTCCAGCTTGGAGGCGCGCAGGCTGGCTGCGGCCTCCAGCGGGCGTTCACCGAGCGCCTGCATGGCGTTCAAGACCGGCTGCACCATGAACGGCAGCGAATAGAACACCGAGGCGATCACGAGGCCCGCGAAGCTGAAAGTGAGCACGCCCAGCCCGAGCGCCTGTGTGAGCCCACCCACCGGGCCGCTGGGCCCCATGAGCACCAGCAGATAAAAACCCAGCACCGACGGCGGCAACACCAGCGGCACCGACACCAGCGCACCCACCGGCCGGCTCCACGCCGAGCGGCTGCGCGCCAGCCACCACGCCAGCGGCACGCCCAGCACCAGCAGGATGGCGGTGGTGAGCGTGGCCACTTGCAGCGTCAGGCCGATGGCCTGGAGATCGGAGGGTGTCAGGAGCACGGCGGGTCAGATGTCGTATCCGTGGGAGCGGACGAGGTCTTTGATGTGGGCGCTTTGCAGCAGCTTCATGAGCGCCAGCGCCGCTTCGTTGTGGGCGCCGGTTTTCAGCAGCACCGCATCTTGCCGGATGGGTGCGTACAGACTTTGCGGCACCACCCACATCGAACCGCTCTTGAGCCGCCCGGCTCCAAGCACCTGCGACATCGCCACGAAAGCGACTTCCGCGTTGCCGGTGTGAGCGAAGTTGTAGGCCTGGCCGATGCTCTCGCCCTGCACCAGCTTCGGGCTCAGCGTGGCCGCCAGGCCCAGCTTGTCGATCACTTCCACCGCCGCCGCGCCATAGGGCGCCGTCCTGGGGTTGGCAATCGCCAGCTTGCGGAAACCCCCGGTCTTGAGCACGGCGCCCTGCGCGTCCACCTTGGCCGCGTCCGCAGACCACAGCACCAGCTTGCCGGACGCGTAGGTGAAACGGCTGCCGGGTTGTGCCAGGCCATCGGCCTCCAGCTGGGCCGGGGTTTTGGTGTCGGCCGCGAGCAGCACGTCGAACGGCGCGCCGTTCCTGATCTGCGCGTAGAGCCGGCCGGTGGCGCCCACGGTGATCCTGAGTTTGTGGCCGGTGGTCTTTTCCAGCACCGCGGCAATGGCCTTGATGGGCTCGGCGAAGTTGGCCGCCACCGCCACCTGCGTCTCGGCGGCATGCGGCGCGCCGGCCGTGAAAAACAGGCATGCGAACAGCAGTGAACGTGCGAACATCGGAGCGATCCTCTCAAAAACATCGCTATTCCAATCAGGAATAGCGGTGAGTATAGACGGCACCTCAAGACCCATGGCTTCCAGAAGAATCACCTCTCGCTCGCCCACCGATCTGCCCCAGGCCCTGACCGATGCCAGCGCCGACAAACGCCTGGACGTGCTGCGCCACGTGGCCGCCGGCTGCTCCATCTCGCAGGCGGCGCGCCAGGTCGGCATCAGCTACAAGGCCGCGTGGCAGGCCATCGACACGCTGAGCAACCTCAGCGGTGTGCCGCTGGTGGAGCGCACCGTGGGCGGCGTGGGCGGCGGCGGCGCGCGCATCACCGCCGACGGCCTGCAACTGCTCGCGCTCGCCGCCGAGCTGGCCCGCGCACGCCAGCAGGTGCTGGCCCGCTTTGCGGGTGGTGCCCTCATTGAGGGCGGCCTGGGCCTGCGCACCAGCATGCGCAACCAGCTGCGCTGCCGCGTGCTGCGCTGTGCTCCCCTAGCCCCCGGTGACCCGATGGTGGAGGTGACGCTGGCGACCAAGGGCGGCGCGCAACTGGTGTCCAGCATCACGCAAGAGAGCGCGGACCTGCTGGGCCTGGCGCCGGGGCTGGCCGTGCTGGCCCTGTGCAAGGCGACGGCGGTGGAGGTATCCCTCGCTGTTTCAAACCCTGCGGCCGGTGCGCTCACCGGCCGTATCGAGCGTTGTTCGCCCGGTGCCCGGCAAGACGAGGTGGTGCTGGCGCTGGAGGGCGGGGGCCACTGGGTGGGGTTTGCGCGGCATCCGTTCAAGGGGCGGGTGGGGGATGTGGCTGTGGCGGCTTTGTTGCCGGCGGCGCTGGTGATTGGACTGGCGGGTTGAGAGGACCGGTGGCAGCGGCACCAGCTGATCAGTGCGCGATGGCGTAGGCGGCCATGAACACCCTCACCGCCTCGCGCAACAGCGCTCTGTTCTCCCGGGCGCTGGGCATGTCCAGCATCAACAGCCCGCGGATGTGGCCGTCGCCCAGGAACATCGCCAGGAACAGGTCCGCCGCCTGGCGCGGGTGCGGCACCTTCAGCGTGCCGGCCGCGTCGGCGCGGCGCAGGTACGCGGCCAGGTCACCGATCAGCCGATCGGCGCCTTGCCGGTAGAAGGCCTGGCAGACCATGGGCTGCGCGCCGGCGGCGCCGTAGACCGAGCGGAACTGACCCAGCGCCTCGTCCTCGCGCGCCAGCGTCAGGAACTGCTCGCCGATGGCCAGCAGCGCCTTTCTGGGGTCCATCTCGTCCAGCGCTCCGGCGCCCGCGAGGCCGCCCACCACACGCTCGGTGCGGTCGCGCACTTCCGCCTCAAAGAGCCCCTCCTTGGACGTGAAGTGGCTGTAGATGGTCATTTTCGAAACACCGGCCTCGGCGGCGATGGCGTCCAGGCTGGCCCGCTCCAGACCGTGCGCATAGAAGTGTTTGCGCGCCACGTCCAGGATGCGCCGGTAGCGCTCGGGATCGCGTGGCCTGCCGCGGCGCGGTTTCGGCTGGGCATCGTCTTCGGTTTTCGTCATCTTGATTTAGTGTACTTGACAGTCCATTATAGTTCGCTAGAATTACTGTACTCAAAAGTCCACTATAACCAAGTCCAATGGCCCTCTCTCTGCATCGCAACCCGAATCCCGACGCCTGGCTCTTCCGCCCGATGGCGCTCGCGGTGCTGGTCATCTTGTCGGCCTGCGCCGTGCCGCCGGTGCAAGCTCCTGTGCCCTCGGTGCCGCTGACCGCTGCCTTTGCGCAGGGCGGGCCTGCTCCGGCGGCCGCTCAGGCCCTCGACAGCGCGTGGTGGGCGGGCTACGGCGACCCCACCCTGACGGCCTTGGTCGAACAGGCCCTGGCCGCCAACCAGGACGTGTCCATCGCACTGCAACGCGTCATCCAGGCGCGAGCCGGCCGTGATGCACAGGACGCTCGCCTGTGGCCAACGATCGGTCTGCAGGCTTCGGCGTCGCGCAGCGAAAGCGGCCTGCCTGCTCCCGTCAAGCAGGGCCTGCCGGACACGCGTGCGCTGCGCGCCGGCGTCGAGGTGGCCTGGGAGATCGACCTGGCCGGCGGCGTGCGCGCCGGGCGAGACGCCTCAAGTGCCGATGCCGTTGCAGCTGAGGCAGGTGCAGCGGGCGCACGCCTGTTGGTGGCGAGTGAAGTGGCGCGGCAGTATTTCGTGCTGCGCGATGCCGGTGAGCGGCTGCGCATCGTGCAGGCCCTTGCTGCGGCGCAGCGCGAAACGGCAGCGCGCGTGGCCAGCCGCCTGCGCGAAGGCCAAGCCAGCGCCTTCGACCTGGACCGCGCGCGTGCCGAGGCCGACGCGCTCGACGCGCAGGTGCCGTCACTGCGGACGCTGGCCGGCATCTCACAGACGCGGCTCGCCGTGCTGCTGGGGCGCAACCCCTCCGTGCGTGTCACCGACGACACGCTGTCGTATGCATGGCCCGAGCGGCGCGAGATCGCTACCGGACAGCCCAGCGAACTGTTGATGCGACGACCCGACCTCATCGCCGCCGAGGCGCGCTTCGCGGCCGAGACGCTGCGGGGCAGCGAGGCACGGGCCCAGTGGTGGCCCAAGCTCTTTGCAAGTGCCTTGCTCGGCCGCCAGGACCTGCGCCTGAACGCTCAGGATCTTGCGCCGGTGCACTTTTCCAACGTCGCGCTCGCCTTGGCCGCGCCGCTCTTCAATGCGGGCCGCATCGACGCCGGCATCCGCGCGCAGTCCGCGCGTGCCGAGGAGGCGTTGCTGGCCTGGCAGAAGGCGGTGCTGGTGGCGGTTCAGGAAGTGGAGGACAGCCTTCTTGTGCGCACCGAAGAGGCCCGGCGCGGCGCAGCGCTGGCCACCGCCGTGGACCACCGCCGCCGCTCGCTGCAGCGCGCCAAGTCGCTGCAGCGTGAAGGACAGATCGACCTGCTGGTGCTGCTGGACGTGCAGCGATCGGTGCTGGCCAGCGAACTCGCCCTGTCGGACAGCCGCCTCCAGCAGGTGCTGGCCGACGTGCAACTGTACAAGGCACTGGGCGGCGCCTTCGCGCCGGCCAGTGCCAGCCGTGCCATGACTTCCGCTACCGAGAGGACGCCCCCGTGAACAGAACTTTCCCCGCCATGTCCCACTCGGCCGTGGCCACCGCGGCCTTGCTCCTGGCCGCCTGCAGCGAGCCGCCCACCCCTGCCGCCATCGTCAAGCCGGTCTTCGTGACCACCGTGGCCGAGGCCGTGTCCTCGCAAACGCGTTCATTCACCTCCGTCGTTCGTGCCCGTGTCGAAACGAACCTGGGTTTCCGCACCGGCGGCAAGGTGGTGGACCGGCTGGTCGAGGTGGGTGACGCCGTGAAAGCCGGCCAGCCCCTTGCCCGACTCGACCCGGCCGACCATCGATTGGCGGTGCAGGCCGCCGCTGACATGGTGCAGGCCGCCTCCGTCGATGCGCAGCAGGCCGCGCTCGACGAGGCGCGCTTTGGGAGGTTGCTGGCGGACGGCTCGGTGGGCGCGGCCGACCACGAGCGCCAGAAGGCGCGCGCCGACGCGGCCGCGGCCCGGTTGGACCAGGCGCGTCGCCAGCTCGATCTGGCGCGCAATCGCGAAGGCTATGCCACGCTGGTCGCACCCTATGCGGGCGTGGTCACTGCGCTGCGATTCGAACGGGGCCAGGTGGTGAGCGAAGGCCAGTCCGTGCTGTCGCTGGCCCGCGACGGTGAGCGGGAAATCGTCGCCGACCTGCCGGAGGAATGGGTCGGCCGGGTGCGCACGCTCGCCGCCACGGCCACGCCCTGGCACGACGCGAAGTCGCCGCTGAGGCTGGCACTGCGCGAACTCTCGCCACTGGCCAATCCGCAGGGCCGCACCTTCCGCGTGCGCTACGCCGCCGCCCCGGAATCGCGCGCGCAAGTCGCTGCCCTGCCCCTGGGCAGCACCGTGCAGCTGAACCTGTCCGGACAGCGTTCGGAGCAGGCAGCCACGGTGGTGCTTCCGGTCAGTGCGCTGGTGAAAGCCAGCGGGCCGGCGGGCGTGTGGATGCTGGACGCCAAGGGCTCAGGCCTGGTCTTCCAACCCGTGGAGGTGGTGGCCACGGACGACGCCTGGGTGCAGGTCACCGGCCTGGTCGCCGGCAGTCGGGTGGTCAGTGTCGGTGCGCAGAAGCTCGATGCCGGCATCACCGTGCGCGCGGTCGAACGCGCCACCGAAGCCCCTTCCACCGTGGCCACCAAAAGCACCCCATGAAGCGCTTCAACCTCTCGGAATGGGCCGTCACGCACCGGCCGATGGTGCTGTTCCTCATCATCGCGACGCTCATCGTGGGCGGCATCTCCTTCAGCCAGTTGGGCCGGCTGGAGGATCCCAGCTTCGACGTGCCGCAAATGACGGCCATCGTCGTGTGGCCGGGCGCCACCGCGCAGGACGTGCAGGACCAGGCGCTCAACCGCATCGAGCGCCAACTGCAGGAACTGAACCACTTCGACTATGTGCGCAGCTTCTCGCGCCAGGGCTACGGTGGCGTCACGCTGTGGATGAAGGGGGGCCGCAGCAAGGAGGAGCTGGAAAACGCCTGGTACCAGGTGCGCAAGAAGATTGGCGACGTGCGCCATGAGTTTCCCGAGGGCGTGCAGGGGCCGTTCTTCAACGACGAGTACAACGAGCGCTACAGCGTGCTCTACGCGCTGAGCGCGCCAGGCCTGTCGATGGCCGAGTTGCTGGCGGTGACCGAAGACGTGAAGCTGCGCATCCAGGGAGTGCCGGGTGCGGGCAAGGTCGACATACTGGGCAAGCAGGCCGAGCGCGTGTACGTGGAAATCTCAACGCGGCGGCTGGCCGCGCTCGGCGTCGCGCCGGCGGCGGTGTTCGACGCCCTGGCGCGCCAGAACCTGGTGGCGCCGGCCGGCTCGACCGACGCCACGCACGACCGCGTGCAGGTGCGCGTCGACGGCGGGCTGCGCAGCACCGCGGACGTTGCCAACGTCACGCTGGAGGTGGGCGGGCAACTGCTTCGGCTGGCAGACATCGCCAACGTGCGCGCCGGCTACGAGGATCCGCCGAGCATGACCATCCGCCACAACGGTGTGCCGGTGCTGGCCATCGGCGTGACGATGCAGGCCAACGGCAACGTGCTGGCCTTCGGGCGCGCGCTGGATGAGCGGCTGGCGCAACTGCGGCAGGAACTGCCCGCGGGCGTCGAGATTCAGCAATATGCCGATCAGCCGCGCGTTGTGGCGGACTCGGTATGGGAGTTCGAGCGCGTGTTCCTGGAGGCGCTGGCCATCGTGCTGGCCGTGTCCTTCCTGTTCCTGGGTTGGCGCACCGGCATCGTCGTGGCCGCTTCGGTGCCGCTGGTGCTAGGGTTGGTGGCAGGGGTCATGTACGCCGCAGGCTGGAACCTGGACCGCATTTCGCTGGGCGCGCTGATCATCGCGCTGGGATTGTTGGTGGACGACGCCATCATCGCGGTGGAAATGATGGTGGTGAAGCTGGAGCAAGGCTGGGACCGGATGCGCGCGGCCACGCATGTCTATACGTCCACCGCATTCCCCATGCTCACCGGCACACTGATCACCGCCGCCGGCTTCATGCCGGTGGGGTTCGCGAAATCGATCGCCGGACAGTACGCGGGTGGCATCTTCTGGATCGTGGGCGTGGCGCTCATCCTGTCCTGGATCGTGGCCGTGGTCTTCACGCCTTACCTGGGCATGCTCCTGCTGCCGAAGAACATGGCAGCTGGCAAGCACCACGATGTCTACGACCGGCCTGTCTACCACCGGCTGCGGCGTGTGGTTGACTGGGCGGTGGAGCATCGGGCATGGGTGCTGGGCATCACGGTGCTGCTCTTCGGCGTCGCTGGCGCGGGCATGCTGACGGTGCAGCAGCAGTTCTTCCCCACCGCGTCGCGGCCGGAACTGCTGGTGGACCTGCGCTTGCGCGAAGGCGCGTCGTTCGCCGCCACCTCCGCCCAAGTGAAGGTGCTCGAAGCGCAACTGGCGAAGGACCCGGACGTCGAGTTCTTCACCGCTTACACCGGGGCCGGCACGCCGATCTTCTACCTGTCGATCCTGCCGGAGCTGCCCAACCCGGGTTTTGCGCAGTTCGTCGTCAAGACGGCGGGCATTGAAGAGCGCGAACGGGTGCGCGCCCGACTCCTGGACATCTTCGCCAAGGATGAAGTCCTGCCCGACGTCAAGGCCCGCGTCACGCGCCTGGAGTTCGGCCCGCCGGTGGGCTTCCCGGTGCAGTTCCGCGTCGTCGGCCCCGACAAGGCGCAGGTGCGGGACATCGCCTACCGCGTGCGCGACGCGGTCCGCCAAAGCGCGCTGGTGCGCGACACACAGCTTGACTGGAACGAGCAGGTGCGCTCGGTGCAGGTCCGGGTCGATCAGGACAAGGCACGCCTGCTGGGCATGTCCAGTGCCGACATCCAGGGCTTGGTGCAGACGGCGCTGGACGGGGCCACCGTGACGCAGATCCGCCGCGGCGAGGAACTCGTCGACGTGATCGTTCGGGCCACGCCCGAGGAGCGCAAGCGCATCGGCCAGCTGGGCGACCTGCAGGTGTTCACACGCAGCGGTGTCAGCGTGCCGCTGTCCCAGCTGGCCCGCGTGGAGCCGGGCTTCGAGGAGCCGGTGCTGTGGCGACGCAATCGCGACATGGCACTGACCGTGCGCAGCGATGTGGTCGACGGCGTGCAGGGGCCCTACGCCACGGCGCAGATCCGGCCATCGCTGCAAGCCATCGTCGACAGCCTGCCGCCGGGCTACCGCATCGAGGAGGGCGGCGCGATCGAAGAGAGCGACAAGGCCAACGAGGCGCTGTTCGCGATCTTTCCAGCCATGTTCGCGGTGATGCTGACGCTGCTGATGATCCAGCTGCAAAGCTTTTCCAGGGTCTTCATGGTCTTCATGACCGCACCGCTGGCGTTGATCGGCGTGGTGCCGGCGCTGCTGCTGTTCCAGGCGCCGTTCGGCTTCGTCGCGCTGCTGGGCGTGATTGCGCTCGGCGGAATGATCATGCGCAACTCGATCATCCTGGTCGACCAGATCGATCAGGACATCGCGCGCGGCGTGGCACCGTGGACGGCCATCGTCGACGCCACGGTGCGGCGCTCACGCCCCGTGGTGTTGACGGCCGCCGCCGCGGTGCTGGCCATGATCCCGCTGTCGCGCAGCGTCTTCTGGGGACCGATGGCGATCTCGATCATGGGCGGCCTCATCGTCGCCACGGCGCTGACCCTCGTCTTCGTGCCGGCGCTGTACGCCGCCTGGTTCCGCGTGCGGCGCGACTCCCCCGCCCAGGCGCCAGCGCCGGGCACTCTGTTGGCGCCAGGCGCGAGCGAAGGGTCCCCTGCTTGAGCTCGCCAACACCGGTACCTCAACTTTTTCTTCACACAGGAGCAACCATGTCCCATCAACACAAGCAGCAATCAGGCCCCGTAGCCATCATCACTGGAGCATCGGGTGGTATCGGAGAGGCGACCGCACGGGCGCTGGCGCAAGCCGGATACCGTGTGTTCGGCACCTCTCGCAAGACACCAACCCGGCCAACCCCGGGCGTGGAGCATGTGGCTTGCGACGTGAGCAGTGATGACTCGGTCGAGGCCGCGATCGCGGAGGTTCTCGCGAAAGCCGGACGCATCGACCTGCTGGTCAACAATGCCGGAGTCGGCCTCATGGGAGCGGCCGAGGAATCATCGCTCGAACAGGCCAGATCGCTTTTCGACGTCAACGTGTTCGGCGTGATCCGCACCATCAAGGCGGTACTCCCGGTGATGCGCCGGCAGCGGTCGGGCCGCATCGTGAACATCAGCTCCGTGATGGGATTGATCCCGGCTCCCTACTATGCGCTGTATGGGGCGACCAAGTACGCGTTGGAAGGCTACTCGGAGTCGCTGGACCACGAGGTCCGGGACATGGGCATCAGGGTGGTGCTCGTGGAGCCCGCCTACACGCGGACATCGTTCGAGAGCAACCTGATCCAGGCCGATCAGCAGCTGGACGAGTACACGCCCGCGCGCGCCAACGCGCAAGCCGTGATGCGCGATGTCATGGTGAATGCCGACTCGCCCGAGGTGGTCGCTCTGGCCGTCCTCAAGGCGTCGACCGCTGTGAAGCCGGACGCCAGGTACACCGCGGGTGGCTTTGCGAGGCAGGTCAGCCTGTTGCGTCGTTTTGTACCCCGGTCCGCGTTTGACAAGAGCCTGCGCAAGCAACTCCGGTTGCCAGCCTAGGACCGTGAAGCAGGGCAGGGACCCTCGCGCCACCGAACTCAGGCGTCGGTGTCCGGTGCAGGCACGGTGGAGACACCTTGCGCCACTGCGGCCGCCTCCTGGGCTTGCAGGGCGCGGCGATAGCCCTCCCGGCGTTGCAGGCGCTCCCAATAGGCCGTGACGGCGGGCGTGAAGCGGCTGGCGAGCCCAAGGTGCTGCGCCAGCAGCAGCGCATACCCGACCGAAACATCCGCAGCGGTGAAGCGTCCGGCGCACAGGTGCTCCTGCTGGGTCAGCATCGGCTCCAACGTTCGCAGTCGCGCAAGAAACCACTTTGCATAGTCTTCCGCGACGATGGGCTGGCGTCGGTGTTCGGGCTCGAAGCGCGCATAGCGCAGCACGAGCGTCTGCGGAAACGTGAGCGTTGCTTCACCGAAATGAAGGTGGTTGAGGTAGGCGCCATGGTCGGCTTCCGTGGGATCAACCTGCAGCGACGTCGGCGCTCCCAACGCGCACAGGTACTGGCAGATCGCGGCCGACTCGGTCATGCGCGTGGCACCGTTGATCATCAGTGGGACCGTACCGAGTGGATTGAGATCAAGGTACGAACGCGCCAACACGCGAGGTGGAAACGGCAGCATCTTCAGGTCATAGGGCATGCCCAGTTCTTCCAGCATCCAGAGGGGACGGAAGGACCGGGCGCTCACGCAGTGGTAGAGGGTGATCATGAGCGCGAAGCATAGTTTCGAATGGTGCGCGTTCGAATGCCATTTCGGTTGCCGATCACGCCAGTCCGCCTTCCGCCAAGGATCGGCGTCTGTTCACTACCGAACACTGCGCGAAGTTTTTTCCCCGCCTTTGATGCAGCCAGAAATGCCCGCCTTGAACTATGCTGGAGACCCAAGTGGAGGACCACAGCATGGACGAACCAATCAGGTGGGTTCCTTACTGCGGCGAGGCGCCGGGCCCCGAAATCTGGCTGAGCCGCTGGAATCTTGATCCGGTGCTCGGTGCAGTCTTGTTGCTGCTTGCCCTGGCGCTGTGGCGCATGTCGGTGAGTCACAACGTCACGCCCAGGCGACTGCTGGGCCTGCGTTGCGCGTGGGCCTTCACGGTCGTGCTCTACGTGTCGCCGCTGTGTGCCCTGAGCTCGGCCTTCTTCACGGTGCGGGTGATCCATCACCTCGCGCTCGTGCTGGTGCTGGCGCCCTTGCTGGTGTTCGGGTTGGAGCCCTGGCTGCGGCGCCTTCCGACGCCGCTGTGGCGTTCCACGGCCATCGCCGCCATGATCTTCTGGACCTGGCATGCGCCGGCCCCCTACGCGGCAGCCCTGTCGTCGGACTCGATCTACTGGCTGATGCAGTTCACGCTGCTGGCCAGCGCGATGGGTTTCTGGATGGCGGTGCGCAGATCCGGCCCGACGGCGGCAATGGGCGCCATCCTGGTCACGACGGTGCTGATGGGACTGCTGGGCGCGTTGATCACCTTCGCCGGACGGCCGCTGTATCCCCCGCACTTCGCGTCCACGCTGAGCTGGGGCGTTTCGCCGCTGGAAGACCAGCAACTCGCGGGCATCACGATGTGGGCGCCGGGCAGCATCGCCTACCTGGCCGCGGCGATGTGGATCGGCTGGCGCTGGCTGGACGCCGAACGCGCGCGTGGCTTGCGCGCCGACCCGGCATGAACCTCGTTGCCGCCATTGAATGGGCCGAGGGCTACCACCGGCGCGGCCTGTACTCGCCGATCGGCGTCGCCTTCCACTGGGTGATGGCGGCGCTCATGATCTTCCAGCTGGCTTACGGGTGGTACCTGGGCTGGCAACCGGTGGGGGGCGACAAGTACGTCGGTTACCAGACCCACACGCAGATTGGCCTCACGATCATGCTGCTGGGCACGCTGCGCCTGTTCTGGCGCAGCCAGATCACCGGTCCCGACAACGTCGACGACGCATCGTTGGCCGGCAAGGCCAGCCACCTGCTGCAAACCTGGTTCTATTTCAGCTTCTTCGCTTTGCCCATCAGCGGCTGGGTGATGTGGTCCACCTTGCCCAGCGACCTGCCGTTGTCGATTGCAGGGGTGATCCCGTTTCCCAATCTGCCTTTCGATCAGTTGTCCGAAGGCCTGCAGCACCGCCTGATGCGGTGGGCCGCGACGACACACTTCTGGATCGTGTGGATCACGGCGCTCATCATTCCCGGCCATGCCGGGGCGGCCGTGCTGCACTACGTGATCAAACGCGACCGCGTCCTGCCTTCGATGTTCGACCTCAACGGTCCGGACTCGCCGGGCGTGGTGGGATCCGCGCGAGATAAAGACCCAGTTGTCTGATCTGCGCGGCGTCGAGCTGCTGTGCCACCTTCAACATCACATGATTGCCGTCATTGCGCCGTTTCGACACCTGCCAGTCCTGCAATTGCTGGGTCAGGTAGAAGGCCGGCTGGGCGTTCAGCGGCGGCCCGTTCACGGTGCCCACACCGTCGACGCCATGGCACTGCTGGCAGGCACGGGCGTACAGCCCCGGCGTCGCCGCGGCGATGGTTTCGTCGGTGGCGGGCGACACGGCCTGCGGCGGCAGGGCGGCGTAGTGGTTGGCCACCCGCACGCGTTCGTGGCTGTCGAGAAAGCGCGCCACGTCGCGCATCACCTCGTGCGGCCGCAAGCCCGTTGCGTAGTCTTCCATCTGCTTTTGCAGGTAACCCGCCGGCAGGCCGGCCAGTCGCGGCGCGTCGTACCCGTTGCCCTCGCCACGCACGCCGTGGCAAGTGGCGCAGGCGTAGCGCGCGCCGCCTTCGCCGCCGCTCATGGCGATGAGCTCGCCGCTGCCGCTCCAGCGGTCGTCACTGGGGGTCTTGCGGTCGGTGCATGCCGTCGTCATGAACACCGTGGCGCACAGGGCCAGCCACAGGCCGCCGAAGTTCGCGGGCCGGTGTTCTTGCAGCGACGGTGGTTGACGCATGGAAACTAGATCATCGCCCATGCCGGGCGCCGACCGTGCAGTGGGGGGCAATGCGGGCCGCTGGCTGGTGCTGGCCTGCTTCTGCCTGGTGGCCTGCGATGGCCCGCCCGACCGCACGCCGACGCTGGGCGACGCCAACGTCGCAACCGGTCGGCGGCTTGTCACCGACAAGGGCTGCGTGGCCTGCCACACCTTCCCTGACGTGAAGTGGCCGCGTGGCGGACTCGGGCCCTCACTGCACGATTTCGCCCGGCAGGGCCTGATCGCCGGGCGGCTGCCGAACCAGCCCGGCGTGCTGATGCAGTTTGTCAGAAACGCCCCCGGGCTGTTGCCCGGGACGGCCATGCCGGCCATCACCATGACGGACCAGGAAGCCCGCGATGTCACAGCCTACCTCCTCACGCTCCAACCTCGCTGAGGCCTTGAGCGGCTGGCCCCCGCCCGTGCTCGATCCGCACGGCCCGTTGTCGAACACGGTCACCACGCTGGCCTGGGTGCTGATCGCACTCGTCACGCTGATCTTTGTGCTGGTCTGCGCGGCCATGTGGGTGGCGCTGTACGGCAGCGACGAGCTGCGCGCCAGGCTCGGTGGCGTGGGCGTCGTCAAATGGTTCGGGCTGATCATCCCGGCCGGGGTGCTCTTCCTGCTGCTGGCCTGGGGCACGACGATGGTTGCCGGCATGACGACGATCCAGGGCGACGAGCTGCGCATGCGGGTGTCCGGCAACATCTACTGGTGGCGCGTTTCCTACCTCGACGCGGCGGGCAACGAGACCCATGCCGATGCCAACGAACTGCACATCCCGGTCGGCCGCCCGGTCGTCATCGACATGGTCTCCGAAGACGTGATCCACAGCTTCTGGGTGCCCAGGCTGGGCGGCAAGATGGACATGATCCCGGGCCGCACCAACCGGCTCAAGCTGCAGGCCGACACGGCGGGTGTCTACGGCGGGCAATGTGCCGAATTCTGCGGCGGGGCCCATGCGCTGATGGGCTTCGTGGTCGTGGCGCACGAGCCCGCCGACTGGCAGCGCTGGAACGATGCGCGGCTTGCGCGCCAGCAGCCCCAGCCAGCCCCAGCCGCGGTACCCGCCAACGACGAAGTGCTGCGCGGCCGCAAGCTCTTCGGCGAAGCCGGCTGCGCCGCCTGCCACCGCATCGCCGGCACGTCCGCGCAGGGGCTCTCGGGCCCCGACCTGACGCACATCGGCTCGCGGCAGTCGCTCGGCGCCGGCATCCTGCCCAACACCCGCGGCACGCTGATCGGCTGGATCGGCGACAGCCAGTCGATCAAGCCCAACAACCGCATGCCCGCCTACCGCTCGCTGCAGGCCGCAGAGCTCAACGCGCTGGCCGCCTACATGGAGTCGTTGAAGTGACCCGCAGCGCCAGTCCTGGCGTGGCGGGCGCGCTGCGGGATGCCGCGACCGCGTCATCCGAAACCGGCTTCCACACCCAGCTCTATGGGCGCTTTCCCACACAAGGGGACAGGCCACCCGAAGAGTTCGAGGCCCTGAAAAAGGTCTGGGAAACGCCGACGGGATGGCGCGCCTTCAGCGCCGTCAACAACAACTTCGTCGGTTTTCTGTTCATCGTCACGGCGCTCGGCTTCTTCGTGGCCGCCGGCATCCTCGGGCTGGTGATGCGCGTGCAACTGGCCGCGCCGCTGGCGGGCATCGTGCCGCAGGAGACCTACAACCAGCTGTTCACGATGCACGGCTCGGTGATGATGTTCCTGTTCGCCGTGCCCGCGGTCGAGGCCATCGCGGTGCTGCTGCTGCCGCAGATGATCGGCGCGCGTGACCTGCCGTTTCCGCGGCTGTCGGCGTACTCGTACTGGGCCTACCTGATCGGTGGTGTCGTCTTCTTCTGCTCGATCTTCTTCAGCCTGGCACCCAGCGGCGGCTGGTTCATGTACCCGCCGCTGAGCTCGAGCGTCTACGCGCAGGGCATCAATGCCGACTTCTGGCTGCTGGGCATCGGCTTCATCGAGATCAGCGCGATTGCCGGCGCCATCGAACTCATCGTGGGCGTGCTGCGCACGCGCGCCCCCGGCATGACGCTGGCGAAGATGCCCATCTACGCCTGGGCGGTGCTGATCTTCGGCGTGATGATCATCCTGGCCTTCCCGGCAATGATCATGGTGACCTTTCTGCTCGAACTCGAGCGCGCCTTCAACTGGCCGCTGTTCGACGCCACGCGCGGCGGCGATCCGCTGCTGTACCAGCACCTGTTCTGGTTCTTTGGCCACCCCGACGTCTACATCATCTTCATCCCGGCCTCGGCGATGGTGTCGGCGATGATCGTCACGGTCGCGCAGAAGCCGCTGGTGGGCCACGAGATCGTCGTGCTCGCGTTGATCGCCACGGGCTTCATCAGCTTCGGCGTCTGGGCACACCACATGTTCACGGTGGGCCTGCCCGGTTTGTCGGCCGGCTACTTCTCCGCCGCGTCGATGGCGGTGGCCATACCGGCGGGCGCCCAGGTGTTCGCGTGGATCGCCACGCTCGCCTCGGGCAAGGTCCAGCGCAACGTGCCCTCGCTTTTTCTCGTCGGCGGCATCCTCATCTTCGTGATGGGCGGCCTCACCGGCGTGATGGTGGGCATGGTCGCTTTCGATGGCCAGGCCCACGACACCTACTTCGTCGTCGCGCACTTTCACTACGTGCTGATCGGCAGCATGGTGTTCCCGCTGTTCGCCGGCTTCTATTACTGGACGCCGATGATCAACGGCCGGCAGCTTTCCGAGCGCATGGGGCGCTGGGTCTTCTGGCTCAACTTCGTCGGCGTGCATGTCTGTTTCCTGCCCATGCACCTGAGCGGGCTGATGGGCATGCCCCGGCGCGTCGACACCTACCTGCCGGGCCGGGCCATGGAGGTGCCGAATCTGATCTCCACCATAGGCGCCTTCATCATGGCGGCCGGGGTGCTGCTGTTCCTGATCGACGCCATCCGTGTTTACGGCCGCCAGGGCAATATCGGCGGGAACGCCCGCAACGTGTACCAGGGCGGCACGCTGGAATGGCTGGCCACCGGCAACTACGGGCTGCGTTCGATCCCGGTCGTCAGTGACCTCGAGCCCTTGTGGGCCGATGCAAAGCTGCGCCAGGACGTCGAGGCCGGGCGCTACTTCCTGCCCGGCACCGCCACCGGCGCGCGCGAGACGCTGATCACGAGCAGCTCGCGCGCGGAGCCGCAGTACGTGCAGATCATGCCGGGCCCCTCCTGGTGGCCGTTTCTGGCGGCACTCTTCACCGCGGGCTTCTTCCTGCTGCTGACGGTGAAGGCCCTCGCGCTGAGCGCGGTCTGCGGCGTGCTGACCGTCATGTGCGTGATGCGCTGGGTCTGGAGCAACGACCGGCACCTGCCGCAGAAGCAGGTCGACGCGGGCGCGGGCATCCTGCTGCCGACCTATGTGGCCGGCCCGCAATCGCACGGCTGGTGGGCAGCGGTGCTGCTGGTCATCGTGCTCGGGATGATCTTTCTGATGTCGATGTTTTCATACCTGTACCTGTTCGGCGCCCATCCCGACTGGTGGCGCGTCCCCGCGCCGCGCGGCGCGCTGGTGCCTGGCCTGCTGCTGGCTGCATCGGCGGGCCTGGCTTGGGCGGCCCGGCCCTTGTTGGCCAAGCTCAAGCGCGGCAGCGGACTCAGCGCCTTGGCGATGACGCTGAGCATGGTGTGCCTCGTTGCTGCGCTGGCGGTGGACGGTCTCGACTGGTGGAACGCCGGGCTGCGCGGCGATGCCAGCGGGCAGGGCGCGGCGATCCATGCCATGTTGGCGTGGCACGGCGCCATCGTGGTCGCGGTGATGCTGTCGGCTTTCTACTACCTGGCGCGCTGGATGCGCGGTCTTGCGCCAGGCCCGGCCAACAAGACGCTGGAGGTGCTGCGCATTCTCTTCATCTTCGCCTCGATCGAGGGCGCGGCCGGCCTGCTGCTGCCGCGGTTGTTGCCGTGGGGTGGCCTGTGAAGGCGTTGAAGCAACTGAGCTGGCGGCCGATCGTGACGGCCTTCGTGATCTGGTTCGCACACTTCATGGTGATCTGGGCGGCGAGCGAGATCTGGCCGCACCAGTGGACCGCCAACGCGGTGGCCTGGGGGGCCACCGCCGTCGCGCTGCTGGCGGTGGGTGTGCACTGGGTGCGGGTGAAGGCCCGACACGCTGCTGGCGGACTGTCGGACTGGAACTGCCACTTCGCGTTGGGCGCTGTGGCCATTGCCACGGTGGCGGTGGTGTTCAGCGCATTGCCTTCGTTCGTCTTTCTGCCTTGAGGGCTGAGCCATACTTCCAACATCCAGAGTCATGGGGAAGGTGCAAGCCCGCTCCCTCCCACTTCGATGCGCATGAAAACGTTCCGTATCCAGATCGAGGGCCAAGGGGTTGACGTCGCGGCCGACAGCGAGACCAGCCTGTTCACTGCGATGACACGCGCGGGAATCGCATGGCCGGTGTCCTGCCGCAACGGAACCTGCCGCACCTGCATTGCCCGTTTGCTGCAGGGGCAAGTGCGCTACGAAATTCCCTGGCCCGGCCTGAGCGCCGATGAAAAAGAGGAGGGCTATTGCCTGCCCTGCGTGGCCCGGCCAATGGCGGATATTGTCATCGCCCAGGCCTGAGCACCGATCCACCCCGTATGCGTCGGTCAGCCTTTCCGCCGGTTCTGCGGGATACATTACGCTAAGAGTCACCAAAACCGCCCGGAACCCATCGCCATGAGCATGTTGTGCAGTCTGTATCGTTTGACCTTGGAGGAAGCCGCCAGCGTACAGACCGTCCCTGACGCTGCGGGCGAACTACTGGGCCATACGCCACCCCCTCCAAAGGTCGGCTTTCTCTCCAAGGTCTTCGGGAAGTCTCAAAAGAAGGCGCCTTCTTCAAGAGAGAAACTTCAACCTGTCGGCGAGAGCGATACCTTCAACCTTGATCAAGCCTGGCACATACTTCACTACCTCTTCACTGGAGGCACCGAAGACGAAAAGTGGCCCGCCGCCTTCATCATGTCCGGGGGTCAAGAAGTAGGCCCAGACCTGGGCTATGGAGCGCCCCGCCTGCTCACGTCAGAACAGTCAAGAGAGATCGCCGCGTTCCTCAACGCTCAGACGCTCCAATCGCTGGACGCTGCCTACAGCACACAAGACATCGAGGCCGCTCAGATCTACTGGAAGGCATCCTCGGATCCCGCTGAGCGGCAGCGAGAGCTGGGGGAACTCTGGGGTGTCGTTCAGGAACTTCGGATCTTCATCGGGCAACTGGCACAGACGGGAAACTCGGCACTCGTTCACATCTATTGAAACCGTGCCTGCGCAACTGGCCTCGGTGAGCTCGACCCCTGGCAGCAGGCGAGAGCCATCCGATGTCGTCGCCACCTCGGTCTTGCCGTGGTGGTCGGTGGCATGCCGTATCGCCGCCGAGATCTGCCTCCTTCAGAACTTGGGGATGCGCAGGGTCTTGCTGATCATGGCCGTGCCCGACAGCGCGAACAGCAGGCTCATGGGATGCAGCTGCCAGGGCCCGAGTTGCCACACTCCGCCCCACAGTTGCGCACCCAGCGCACCCTGCCAGGCGGCCCATGACAGCACCGCAGTGAGGATCACGCTGGTGGGGATCGGCGTGCCTTCAAAGTAGGCCACCTTGCCTGAGGCGGTGGTCAGTTGTTCGGCCGTGACGTTGAAGCGCGCCAACCGGCTGACGCCGCAGCAGACGAAGTAGCACAGGATGACGATGTCCCAACCGCTCTGCAGCCCCGCGGCAAAGCCCAGCGCTGCCGGGCCGACGCCGAAGGAGATGACGTCGGCCAGCGAATCGAGCTCGCGGCCCAGCGGCGAATGCTGGTGGCGCCAGCGCGCCACCTTGCCGTCGAAGACGTCGAAGACGAAGGCCAGCGGTGTCATTGCGGCCGACAGCAGAAAGTGCGTGAGCGAGCCGCTGGCCATGTACATCATCGCCAGGAACACCGACAACACGCCGCAGGCGGCATTGCCCAGTGTGATGAAGTCGGCCAGATGAAAGCCGCGGATCATCGCGAAGCGGCGTGGCGGGGGGGTAGAGGGCGTCATGTCGGAGTCTCCGTCGTTAGCTGTGATTAAACAGGGAACGCGACGTCGAGCAGCATTGCGGCGGCAGCCACGTTCATGGTGCGACAACCGCCAGACGCGCAACGGATGCGCTGCTCGTTCGTACTACGGCGTGGTGAGGGTTGAGAAGCATCGCGGAGTCGAATTTGATACCGTGAGTGTCGCTTCGGGGCCGTCTTGCGCCGGTCGCGGAGCGCGGTAGCGGTCTTGCAACGGCCGGGGATGACCAACGTCAGCTTCGTGGCTAGGCGGTGGCAGAATTTCGTTTGGAGCCGTATCGGCCCACTGGAGCCCGCTGTGCTTATATCTGCGACTGTCAGAAACTTCCCGACTCGTCATGAGGTCTGCGTGCGCACGGGTGAAAGCACACAGACTCTTCCTGTGCTCCCCAAGCCTTCTGGCAGAGGCTCGGCAGTCAACGGTGGCGAGTTCCTTATGCTCGCGCTGGCGACCTGCTACTGCAACGACCTTTACCGGGAGGCCGAGCGCCTCGATGTTCCCGTCGAAAGTGTAGTAGTCAAGGCGTCGGCGGATTTTCCCGGCATCGGTCTGGCAGCCACCAATATTCAATACGAAGTCGAAGTGTCGTCACCCTCCACGCCCGAAGACATAGCGGCGTTGGTACGGCAGACGGACGCGGTCGCAGAAATTCACAATACCATTCGTGGGGGCGCTGCAGTTGTCCTGCGAAGTGTGGATGAGCAGTAGGTTGCCCTATCTCCGGCAGACCTCAACATTCGGCCAGGAGCGGGCATTGATCAAGGGTGCGTGGTGCCTTTGCGCCAAGGCGTCATGAGCGTGGGGTCGACCTGCCCGACGGCGTTGGTCTGCATGCGCTCGTTGGACAAAGACAGCTTCCACTCGGCCTCTATCTATGCCAACCAGTCCCTGCAGAAACTGCGGGGCTCACCGGCGACACGCTCAGGCGTTGCTGGGGGCCAATGGTTCGTCCGCCGCCCCGCCGGCTTCAGGCATCACGTAAACGACAGCGCGGCTGCGACCAAGCACAGGCGATACGACAGCTTCATAGAAGGCCACCGGCACCACCACGCAGCCGGCCGATACGCGGCGCGCTTGCGGGTCAGCCGAGGCCAGGCGCGTCGCGCGGTGCTGCTGCGACGGTCCTGGGCGCAATCGGTGGATGGCCAGCGCGCTGTCGTAGTCGATCCAGACCACGGATTCGCCCCCGAGGTTGCGGCCAGGCTGGGAGACGAATCGGCCTGCTGTGGTCACCCGGTCGCCCTTTCGCAGTTGTCCGCTCTGGGTGCGTGCCCCTACGCCCGGCACGGCCCGGTCGCCATAGTCCGCCCCCAGCAGCACCGGCGTGGAGCCGACGAGTTGGCCGTTGCCCAGGAAGACCGTGAGCACGGCCGCCTTTTTGTCGACGACAGCGAAAGGCAGGCCTCCGTGGTCTGCCGAGGCAATCACCTGTCGGGCCAGCGCCAACGCAGCGACAGCTGGCATGTTGGGTGATGGCGTGGCCCCTGCCGGCAGGGCCGGCCCGCCGAGCAGGGCGACGAATAGCGCGACTGTGAGCGCAGAGATCGAGAACCGCATGTTGCAAAGCCACCGCATTTGAACGCGGAAAGGCTTGCACCTCCCGCGACTGCCACGAGTGACGACCCCGAAAGACCGCCGTGTGGGCAGATGCTATTGGCCCTGCGGGATGGCAAAGCGCGCAACAGCAGGCGAAAGGCAGCGCAAATGCTCCTTCAGTCCGGGGCGCATTCATCGTAGGCAAAGTTCTTACGACTGGACCTCCGGCGTGAATCCTCTTCCGTTCATCTCGACAGTCAGGCCGCAATCGCTGCCTGACTTTGACCAGCCGGCTTCTACGATTCTTTGGAGGCCCAAATGCTTGAGCAGATCAACTCACCAACCGCTCAAAATGCTGTCGGACATAGGGTACGCTCGGCTGACTTTCCACTTTCGGCCGAGGCTGTGTGAAAACGCGCAAGCACAGCGTTTTAAGGAGTACCGAAACCATTCCCGAGGTCTCGATCGCCGATCCTGACGCGATCTGAGAGGTCGACTTTCAGATTACTCCCAGCGACAGGCGTTTTCACACAGCCTCGGCCAGAAGCGGACCTTCGTGACAACATCCTCCACACAAATCGATACGTGCAATAGGTGGGGTTCAATCTTCGTCCCACCGAAAGCGGACGATAAGGTTGGACTCGCCATTGCAACGCTCGCTCACCTGCCTCTTAACGCGCTCAGGCACCCTGCCGAGAACGGTACTTGCGGTTGGTACATCTGGGGCGGGGAGTTGCAACGCGAATCAGAATTTTTCCAGCCAGTTCACGTCGAGCACTTGGAGGAATACGTGCCAAGCCTTTTGCGATATCTCGCGCTAGCACCTGGCTGGCGTGTGCTAATCGCCCCCGGGCAGCTAGACGTCTGGTACGACCCCAAACTCCTCTCAACCTAGCTCCCTCAAAGCCTCAGTGGTGTTGCTTATGTCTGAGCTAGCATGGCGGTCATCGGCCAGAAGCAGACGTTTCGGCGGAACGGCATGCGCATCAAGTACACACTCTTTTCCATCCATATCTGCGTTGTGGTTGGTGGCGCCATGGCGGCGTTCTCCTCGCTTCGTTGGTCAGCCGCGACGTGCTTCCTGGTAGCCGCGCTTCTCATCAATGGTGCATTGGCCACATGGGAGGATTCACGGCCTGGCGGATTCGACAACCCAAATGGCTCTGAGAAGACCACGCCGATGAGACCCATTCTGGCGACGGTCGCGATAGCGTTTGGAGTCCTGTTGACAGGAGCATGGATACAGATTGGCTAGGGCCCGCATTGGGTCCGTTTAAGACGCGGCTACCATGGCGGTCATCGGCCAAAACAGTTTGCCTACACACCCATAGGCTCAATTTCTATGCACCAAGCCCCAAAGTTCCTTTTTCGCGCAGTAGGGCTTGCAATAGTTGTAGTGATTGTCGGCGTTGCTTTTGCTTGGACCAGCTTCAAAACGCAAACCGCGCGAGAAACGCACTATGCGGAATGCGCAAAGCGTTGCGCAGGAAAGCTGGCACGCTGGTATCCCCTGTCATCCACACAGGTGAACAAGCGAGGGCAGTTCGACGGGCCTGGGCAATGTGAGTGCGTTGACCGATAGATTCTTGTACCCGCCTTGTCCGCAATTCGCAATGGCAGCTACGGGCCCCTCGCGCCCAGCTAACATGTCGAGCATCGGCCAGAAGCAGCCGGTGGGATGGTTCGAAAGCGGACCTTCAACGTAAAGTTAAGCGGCGCCGTCAGGCGTCCGCTTGAACGACAGGTTAGACCGGTCGTGCTCGCGCATCTGCAGGGCGAAATCTCGGACGCTTGCGGATACGACAAGGTTTGCCTGCGCCTTGTGGTCCCAGTACCGCACCGAACCATCGCAGTGACGCAGGAGGAAGTTCCCGTCTACATCAGCTCCTATGATGCTCGCCTGCTTCTCGCGCCACCAATGTGCATCCAGCGGCCGCCAATCCGCCTCCCTAAGGAGCAGAGCGATTTCTACCAACCGGCCGTCGGGGAGAGAGATGGCGCGGTGCCAAAAGAATTTCTGCCGCGCGGTCTCAAAGGCGTCACTCTGGCTCATCGGATCGAACGTAATGTGTCCCGCAGACCCTGCGGGATAAGCTGGATGGGGCGGGATATTCTGGACACGGCTTCCACCTAAAAACTCATGGTAATTAACAGCTTATCGACCTTATATTATTGTTGTTAACAATATAAAGCCAGCGTGAAACCCGGCACGCCCGTTCTTCGTTCGACCCGCCTTCTCGACCAAGTCCGGGAGCGCATTCGGTATCGGCACTATAGCCTGCATACCGAAAAGGCCTACCTGCATTGGGTGCGCTTTTTCATCCGCTGGCACGGACGAAATGGTGTCATACGCCATCGCCCAAAAGCAGCCAGCCACACCCAAGTGAAATGACGGGATTCATGCCCGTTGGCTCAGACCAACTTGAAACGCAGACGTGGAGTTGACCCCGTCCGGTGGACGGTTGCTGGTTTGATTCTCAAACCATTTGGGGTGCTCCGTCAGCATGCTGTGGGTAATGCTCGCGGGCATTGAATCGGGACTGCTGGCTCCTTTCAAAG
>NZ_JAKFEO010000077.1:0-30184 GCF_036675665.1 Hydrogenophaga sp.
CCTTGGCCGCCACCGTCACTTCCACCGTGTCGCCGGGCACGAGCTCGGTGAAGATCACGGCGGGCGTGTTGTCCTTGGTGTTCTTGCGCGCGAACTGCGGGTCGGCCACGACCGAGGCGCGCAGCTGGTTGTCGGGGTGGTTGTAGCCCTGGCGCACGCCTTCGTTGATGGCGTCTTCCAGGCTGCCGGTGAAGCCGTCGAGGCGCACGTTCATACCGACCTTGAGGAACACGTTGACGATGCCGGTGTCCTGGCAGATCGGGCGGTGGCCGATGGCGCTCATCTTGCTGTTGGTCAGGATCTGCGCAATGGCGTCCTTGGCGGCGGCGCTCTGCTCGCGCTCGTAGGCGCGGGCGAGGTGGGCGATGTAGTCGGCCGGGTGGTAGTAGCTGATGTACTGCAGGGCGGCGGCGACGGATTCGATCAGGTCGTTCTGGCGGATGCTCGTGGTCATGGCGGTGGGGAGGTTGTGGTCGGGTGGGCCGTTGCCGCAGGGGCCGTGGCGGCGCATAGTCTGCTACGGTGGGCCAGCCGGTATTTTGACAGGTCGTCCCAACGCCGGCTGACACAGGAGAGCGCCATGAAGACCCGGATCGAACGCGACACCATGGGCGAGGTTGCCGTGCCCACCGAGAGACTCTGGGGCGCACAGACCCAGCGCTCGCTGCAGAATTTCGACATTTCTGGCGAGCGCCAGCCGCGTGAACTGATCCGGGCGCTGGCGCAGGTCAAGCGCGCGTCCGCCGTGGTGAATCACGCACTCGGCCTGCAGGACGAGAAGAAAACCGGGGCCATCGTGGCGGCGGCCGACGAGGTGATCGCCGGGCAGCACGAAGCCGAGTTTCCGCTGGTGGTGTGGCAGACCGGTTCGGGCACGCAGACCAACATGAACCTCAACGAGGTGCTGGCCAACCGCGCCAGCGAGTTGCTGGGGGGGCCGCGCGGCGAAGCTCGACTGGTGCACCCCAACGACGACGTGAACCGGAGCCAGTCAAGCAACGATGTGTTTCCCACGGCCATGCATGTGGCGGCGGTGGACGCGATCACCAACAGGCTTCTGCCGTCGCTGGATGCGCTGCGAGCCACGTTGGCGCAGAAGACCGCCGAGTTCCATGACATTGTGAAAATCGGCCGCACCCACTTGCAGGACGCCACGCCGCTGACCCTCGGACAGGAGTTCTCGGGCTACGCGGCGCAACTGGCGCACTGCGAGCGGCATGTACGCGATGCGCTGCCGCACCTGTGTGAACTGGCCCTGGGCGGCACGGCCGTGGGCACGGGGCTCAACGCACCTCAGGGTTACGCCGAGGCGGTGGCGGCCGAACTGGCCCGGCTCACCGGTCTGCCCTTGGTGAGCGCACCCAACAAGTTCGAGAACATGGCCAGCGTCGATGCCGTGGTGCATGCGCACGGTGCGCTCAAGACCTTGGCCGCGAGCATGAACAAGATCGCCAACGATGTGCGCTGGCTCGCCAGCGGGCCGCGCAGCGGCATCGGCGAGTTGAGCATCCCCGAGAACGAGCCGGGCTCGTCCATCATGCCCGGCAAGGTCAACCCCACGCAGAGCGAGGCGGTGACCATGCTGTGCGCCCAGGTGATGGGCAACGACGTGGCCATCAACATCGGTGGTGCCTCGGGCAACTTCGAGCTCAACGTGTTCCGGCCGATGGTGGCGCACAACTTCCTGCAGAGCGTCCGCCTGCTGGCCGACGGCATGAGGAGCTTCAACGACCACTGCGCCGTGGGCATCGAGCCCAACCGGGCACGCATCACCGAACTGGTGGACCGATCACTGATGCTGGTGACCGCGCTCAACCCGCACATCGGCTATGACAAGGCGGCGCAGATCGCGAAGAAGGCACACAAGGAGGGCACCAGCTTGCGCGAGGCGGCGCTGGCGCTGGGCTTCGTCTCGGCCGAGCAGTTCGACCAGTGGGTGCGGCCCGAGCAGATGGTGGGGCGCTGACGTCAGTGCCTGGAGCCCACGGGTGGCTGCATCAGCCTGTCGGTCATGGCAATCGCCATGGCGCTGAGCAGGAACACCACGTGGATGAGGGTTTGCCACATCAGCACCTGCTCGGTGTAGTTGGCGGCGTTGATGAAGGTCTTGAGCAGGTGGATGGAACTGATGCCGATGATGGCCGTGGCCAGCTTCACCTTGAGCACCGAGGCATTCACATGGCTCAGCCACTCGGGCTGGTCCGGGTGGTTCTCCAGGTTCATGCGGCTCACGAAGGTCTCGTAGCCACCGATGATCACCATGATCAGCAGGTTGGAGATCATGACCACGTCGATCAGGGCCAGCACCACCAGCATGATCACCGTCTCGTTGAGACCGGTCAGTTGCACGTCGCTCTTGTAGCCAATGCTGCCGACGAGTTTGTCGAGTGCCACCTGGCTGCCAAAGGCTGCCTCGACCAGGTGAACCAGTTCGACCCAGAAGTGAAAGACGTAGATGCATTGCGCTGCGATCAGGCCGATGTAGAGCGGCAACTGGAGCCAGCGGCTGGCGAAGATCAGGTTGGGCAAGGCGCGGATCGGGGCGGGAGTTTTGACAGGATCGGTCATGGGAAAGGCAATGCGCCGGGTGCCCGGGACGGGCGGCCACAAAGCCGGTGTATTGTAGGGTGGCCGTTGCGCCGAGCCCGGGTTTGTACCGATGTACCGGGTCGGCCGAATGGGCTTGTTGCCCGCCATGTAAGTGGCTCGTAAGAGCCTTTGCCCACAGTCATCGGTTGATCCGAATCCACAACACCTGAGGAGACTGCCCATGTCCGCACCGTCGACGTCCATCGAATCGACCCTGGTCGAAAACCGCGTTTTTGAACCCACCGCTGCGACCGTCAAGGCTGCCCGGGTGTCGGGGATGGCAGCGTACCAGGCGCTGTGCGACGAGGCCGACAAGGATTTCGAGGGCTTCTGGGCGCGCCTGGCTCGCGAGACGCTGACCTGGGCCAAACCCTTCACCAGGACGCTGGATTCCTCCAACGCGCCGTTCTACAAGTGGTTCGAGGACGGTGAGCTCAATGCCTCGTACAACTGCCTGGACCGCCACATGGGCACGCCGGTGGAGAACAAGACCGCCATCATCTTTGAGGCCGACGGCGGCGAGGTCACCAAGGTCAGCTACAAGGAACTGCTGGGCAAGGTCTCGCGCTTTGCCAATGCGCTCAAGGCGCGCGGTGTGAAGAAGGGCGACCGCGTCGTCATCTACATGCCCATGACGGTCGAAGGCGTGGTGGCCATGCAGGCCTGCGCCCGCATCGGCGCCACCCACAGCGTCGTGTTTGGCGGCTTCTCGGCCAAGGCGTTGCAAGAGCGGATTCAAGACGCCGGCGCCGTGGCCGTGATCACCGCCAATTACCAGTTGCGCGGCGGCAAGGAACTGCCGCTCAAGGCGATCGTGGACGACGGCATCGCCATGGGCGGCTGCGAGTGCATCAAGGATGTGATCGTGTTCCAGCGCACGCCCACCGCCTGCAACATGGTGGCCGGGCGCGACAGCTTCATGCACGAGGTGATGGCCAGCGCGTCCGATGTGTGCCCGGCCGAAATGGTGAGCGCCGAGCACCCGCTGTTCGTGCTCTACACCTCCGGCTCCACCGGCAAGCCCAAGGGCGTGCAGCACAGCACCGGTGGTTATTTGCTGTGGGCCAACCTCACCATGAACTGGACCTTCGACCTGAAGGCCGACGACATCTTCTGGTGCACCGCCGACATCGGCTGGATCACCGGCCACACCTACGTGACCTACGGCCCGCTGGCCGCCGGCGCCACGCAGATCGTGTTCGAGGGCGTGCCCACGTACCCGAACGCCGGTCGTTTCTGGCAGATGATCGAGAAACACAAGTGCACCATTTTCTACACCGCGCCCACGGCGATCCGCTCGCTGATCAAGGCGGCCGAGGGTGACGAGAAGGTGCATCCGGCGCGCTCCGATCTGTCCAGCCTGCGCTTGCTCGGCTCGGTGGGGGAGCCCATCAACCCCGAAGCCTGGATGTGGTACTACAAGCACGTGGGCGGCGAGCGCTGCCCCATCGTGGACACCTTCTGGCAGACCGAAACCGGCGGCCACATGATCACGCCGCTGCCGGGCGCCACGCCACTGGTGCCGGGCTCGTGCACGCTGCCGCTGCCAGGCATTGCCGCAGCCATCGTGGACGAAGCCGGCATCGATGTGCCCAACGGCTCGGGCGGCATCCTGGTGGTGAAGAAGCCCTGGCCTTCCATGATCCGCACCATCTGGGGCGACCCCGAGCGATTCAAGAAGAGCTACTTCCCCGAGGAGCTCAAGGGCTACTACCTGGCCGGCGACGGCGCGGTGCGCAGCGCCGACCGGGGCTACTTCCGCATCACCGGGCGCATCGACGACGTGCTCAACGTGTCGGGCCACCGCATGGGCACGATGGAGATCGAATCGGCCCTGGTGAGCAAGACCGATCTGGTGGCCGAAGCCGCCGTGGTGGGTCGTCCCGACGACCTCACGGGCGAGGCCATCGTGGCCTTCGTGGTGCTCAAGCGCGCGCGTCCCACCGGTGAAGAGGCCAAGGCCATCGCCAAGGTGTTGCGCGACTGGGTGGGCAAGGAGATCGGACCGATCGCCAAACCGAAGGACATCCGCTTCGGCGACAACCTGCCCAAGACCCGCAGCGGCAAGATCATGCGGCGTTTGCTGCGGTCGATCGCCAAAGGAGAGGCCATCACGCAGGACACGTCGACGCTGGAGAACCCGGCCATCCTGGATCAATTGTCGGAGAACAACTGATCAATTGATCGCCCGGGACGTCGGTCCCGTGCAGGCAACAAAAAACCCGCTGGATTCCAGCGGGTTTTTTTGTTGGAAGAAGCAGAACTTACTTCAGGCTCAGGACCCAGGCCGCCAGCTTCTTGGCATCGGCTTCGCTCACCTGCGTGTTGGCGGGCATGGGGATTGCGCCCCACACGCCGGAACCGCCCTTGACGATCTTGGTGGCCAATGCATCGACTGCCTTGGCGTCGCCGGCGTACTTCTTGGCCACGTCCTTGTACGACGGGCCCACCAGCTTCTTGTCCACCGCGTGGCAGGCCATGCAGTTCTTGCTTTTGGCCAAAGCCTCGTCGGCGAATGCAGGAGCCGCCAGTGTGGTCATGGTGGCCATAATCAGGAGAGCGCGTTTCATGGGGGTTGTCCTTGTGATTGAATGCTGATGCCAGCACGGTCTGGATTTTAACGATGCACGGCCGTGGTGAAACGATCGCTTACAGATTCTTGCCCCACTTTGTCGGACCTTTACCGGAGCGTGTGATGTATTTGCTGATCCTGGGCGTGATCCTGATGCTGATGAAGTACCTCGAAGTGGGCTTCGTGGTCGATCTCTCGTGGTGGTGGGTCTTGACGCCCTTTGCCTTGGCCGTGGTCTGGTGGGCCTGGGCGGACGCCACCGGCTACACCAAGCGCCGTGAGATGGACAAGATGGACAAGAAAAAGCAGGACCGCATCGACAAGCAGCGCGAGAACCTTGGCATGAAGACCAAGCGTCGCTCGCGCTGAAACCCCGTCAGTAATTGTCCAACACGGCGCCCTTGCTGGCGCTGGACGCGTTGAACGCGAACTTGGCTTGCACGCCGCGCGTGTAACGTGGCGCTGGAGCCGTCCAGGCTGCACGGCGCTTTTCAATTTCCGCTTCCGGCACGTTGAGCTCCAGCAGCAGCTGGTGAGCATCGATCGTGATGCTGTCGCCTTCATTCACGAATGCGATCGTGCCGCCGGCCGCGGCCTCGGGCGCCACGTGGCCCACCACCATGCCCCAGGTGCCGCCCGAAAAACGGCCGTCGGTGATCAGGCCCACGCTCTCGCCCAGGCCCGCGCCGATCAGCGCACCCGTGGGCGCCAGCATCTCGGGCATGCCGGGGCCGCCCTTGGGGCCGAGGTAGCGCAGCACCATCACGTCGCCCGCCTTGATCTTGCCGTCCAGGATGGCCTGCAGCGCCGACTGCTCGTCGTCGAACACGCGCGCCGGGCCGGTCATCACCGGGTTTTTCAGGCCGGTGATCTTGGCCACCGCGCCTTCGGGGCTGAGGTTGCCTTTGAGAATGGCCAGGTGGCCGTGCTCGTACATGGGCTTGTCGATCGGGCGGATCACGTCCTGGTCGGCGCGCGGTGCATCGGGCACGTCCTTGAGCACCTCGGCAATCGTCTGGCCGCTGATGGTCAGGCAGTCCCCGTGCAGCAGGCCGGCGTTGAGCAGCACCTTCATGACTTGCGGGATGCCGCCGGCGCGGTGCAGGTCGACCGCGAGGTACTTGCCGCTGGGTTTCAGGTCGCACAACACGGGTGTCTTCTGGCGCACACGCTCGAAGTCGTCGATGGTCCACTCGACTTCGGCCGCATGCGCGATCGCCAGGAAGTGCAGCACCGCGTTGGTGGAGCCGCCGGTGGCCATGATCACCGCCACGGCGTTTTCGATCGCCTTCTTGGTCACGATGTCGCGCGGCTTGATGTCTTTCTTGATCGCCTCGATCAGCACCTTGGCCGACTCCTTGGCCGAGTTCATCTTCTCGTCGTGCGGGTTGGCCATGGTGCTGGAGTAGGGCAGCGAGATGCCCAGCGCCTCGAAGGCGCTGGACATGGTGTTGGCGGTGTACATGCCGCCGCACGAGCCGGTGCCGGGGATGGCGCGCATCTCGATCTCGCGCAGGTCTTCGTCGCTCAGGTTGCCGGCGGCGTTCTGGCCCACGGCCTCAAAGACGCTGACGATGTTGAGATCCTGTCCTTTCCAGTGGCCTGGCAGGATGGTGCCACCGTACACATAGATGGCGGGAACGTTGGCGCGCAGCATGCCCATCAGGCCGCCGGGCATGTTCTTGTCGCAGCCGCCGACCACCACCACGCCGTCCATCCACTGGCCGCCGACGCAGGTTTCGATGCAGTCCGAGATCACCTCGCGGCTCACCAGCGAGTACTTCATGCCCTCGGTGCCCATGGCCATGCCGTCGGAGATGGTCGGCGTGCCGAACACCTGCGCGTTGCCACCGGCTTCCTCGATGCCGGCAATCGCCGCGTCGGCCAGCTTCTGCAGGCCCGAGTTGCACGGCGTGATGGTGCTGTGGCCGTTGGCCACGCCCACCATGGGTTTGACGAAGTCGCCTTCCTCGTAGCCCATGGCGTAGTACATGGAGCGGTTGGGCGCGCGCGACTTGCCTTGCGTGATGTTCGCGCTGCGGCTGTTGATGGGCTTGATCGGGATGGTTTTGCTGTCGGCCATGGTCTTGTCTCGTGGGTGGGGAAAAGAGCGCCAAGTATGCGGCAGCGTCAGGGCGCTTTCCAATCGCTTCGAAGGTCAGATTTGATACGCTTGGCATATGAATGACCCATCCAGATCGCTGCGCATTGAATTGCGCCAGTGGCGTCAGTTCGTGGCGCTGGCCGAAGAACTGCACTTCGGGCGGGCTGCCGTGCGCCTGCACATGACCCAGCCGCCGCTGACCCAGGCCATTGCCGGACTGGAAGCTGCGCTGGGCGTGCGCCTGTTCGAGCGCACGCAGCGCAGCGTGCACATCACGCCGGCCGGCGCGGCCCTGCTGCCTGAGGTGCGCGAGCTGCTGGCCCGTGCGCAGGCCCTGCCGGAACTGGCCCGCGCGGCTGCCGCAGGCGAACTGGGCCGGTTGCGGCTGGCCTTTGTGTCCACGGTGGGTTTCGAGCTGCTGCCGCGCTGGGTGCGCGCGTTCCGCGAACAGTGGCCCCAGGTGGCGCTGGAGCTGATCGAGGCCACGGGCGATGTGCAACTGGAACTGCTGGCGCGCGGCGAGGTGGACGCCGGCTTTGTGCTTCACTCGCCCGGCTTCGCCGCCCCTGGCCTGGTGCAGTCCTTGATCGCCACGGAGCCGCTGGTGGTGGCCCTTCCCGAAGCCCACGCCCTGGCGGCTGAGGAGCGACCTGCGCTGAAGAGCCTGCTGGCCGAGCCCTTGGTGATCTTTCCCCGGCGCATCCTGCCGTCGCTGTTCGACGCGATCTTTGCGCTGTACAACGCGGCCGGACGCGTGCCGCAGGTGGCGCAGGAGGCCATCCAGATGCAGACCATCGTGAACCTGGTCTCCGCCGGGCTGGGCATGGCCTGGGTGCCGCAGAGCGTGCGGCAGTTTCAGCGGCCTGGTGTGGTGTACCGCGCCGTGGCCTGGCCGCGGGGCAGGGCAGTGCCGGCGTGTGAGACCAGCCTGGTGTGGCGAGCCGATGCCGTGAGCCCGCCATTGGCGCATTTCATTGGTTTTGCGCGGGAGCAGGAGGTCTCGGCAGCACGCCGGCCAAAGGCACAATAGCTCCATGCTCCAACACCCTCAAATCGACCCCGTCGCTCTGCAGATCGGCCCGCTGGCCATCCACTGGTACGGTCTCACCTACCTCGCCGCCTTCGGCCTCTTCATGTGGCTGGCCAATCTGCGCCTGCGACACCAGCCTTACGCCAGCATCACCAACCCGCCGTGGACGCGGCGCGATGTGGAGGACATCCTGTTCCTCGGCGTGCTCGGCGTGGTGGCCGGTGGGCGCATCGGCTACTGCCTGTTCTACAAGCCGGCGTACTACCTGGCCAACCCGCTGGAGATCTTTGCCATCTGGCAGGGCGGCATGAGCTTTCATGGCGGACTGATCGGCGTGATGCTGGCCATGGTCTGGTACGCGCGCAGCCGCCAGCGCCCGTTCATGGAGGTGATGGACTTCGTGGCGCCCTGCGTGCCGACCGGCCTGGCCGCCGGGCGCGTGGGCAACTTCATCAACGGCGAACTCTGGGGCCGCGTGGCCGACCCGTCATTGCCCTGGGGCATGGTGTTTCCCGGCGCGGGCGATGCGCCACGCCATCCTTCGCAGGTCTACCAGTTCCTGTTGGAGGGTCTGCTGCTCTTTGTGCTGCTGTGGCTCTATGCCCGCAAGCCACGTGCGCGCGGTCAGGTGTCGGCGGTGTTCCTCATGGGCTATGGCGTATTCCGTTTCATCGCGGAGTTCTTCCGCGAGCCCGACGCCCACCTGGGGCTGCTCTCGATGGGCATGAGCATGGGTCAGTGGCTGTGTGTGCCCATGGTCCTGGCGGGTGCGTTCATGTGGTGGTGGTTCGGCCGGCGCACCTGAACGCCATTCGTCGCCTGCAAGGGTAAATCCCCGGGACAGACGGCCGGGGATTTTTTAGAATTAGCCGTAATTACAGATGATTACGGACGGACCCAAACCGATGCGATTGGTGCTCAACTCCCTGCACGACGAAGTGGCCGCGAAGCTTCGCGAGCGCATCTTCGACGGTGTGCTGGCGCCTGGCAGCTTCATCGACGAGCTGGGACTCTGTGGTGAATGGTCGATCTCGCGCACGCCGCTGCGCGAGGCGCTCAAGGTGCTGGCCGCTGAAGGCCTGGTGCGCCACGAGCCGCGCCGGGGGTGTTTCGTCAACCAGATCACCGAGCGCGACCTCGACGAGATCTTTCCCGTCATCGCCCTGCTTGAGGGCCGTTGCGCATTCGAGGCCGCGAGCAATGCCACCGACGCCGATCTGGTGACGCTGGAGCAGATGCACGACCGCCTGAACCGCTGCGCCAAGGCGCGTCGCATCAACGATTACTACCAGGCCAACTTCGCCATCCACGAAGCCATCATCACCCTGGCCAACAACCGCTGGCTGGCACAGGTGATCGGTGACCTGCGCAAGATCGTCAAGCTCGCGCGCCTGCAGCAGTTGCACGCGCCGGGCCGATTGGACCAGAGCCTGTCCGAGCACATGGCGGTGTTTGCCGCGCTCAAGGCGCGCGATGCCGAAGGCGCCGAGGCCGCCATGCGCACCCACCTCACGCGCCAGCGCGTGGCCCTGCGCGAACTTGCGCGCAGCAACACTTCGAGGATCACGGCATGAACACCGCTCAATGGTTGGAAAAAGGCGCCTCCATGCTGCGTCCCGGCACCAAGGCGGGCGTGCGATCCACCCAGGAACGCCTGAAGGGTACGCTGCGCCACGACGACGAGGCGATGTCGCCGCGCCAGTTGCGCCACCTGCTCGACCAGCTCAAGGGCATTGTCGATCCGCTGCTGAGCGAGGTCGAGGGCGGGCGCCGCGCCCAAGACTTGATGGCCTGGTACGCCAAGGCCACGCCGCCGCAACGCCGCGACCTCTGGCTGCTCATGAGCGAGCAGTTCGTGGCCGACGCCGAGCAGATCAAGGCCGCGCAGACCCAGTTTGCCGCTGCGGTGGGCACGCCCGACGAGGCCGCCGCCGAGGTGCTCTACCGCCGAGCCACGGTGTCGCCGCGCCGTCGCATATTGCAGCGCTTCAGCGCGCACCCCGAGGGCATCCGTTTCCTGGTCGATCTGCGCGCCGAGATGCAGTCTCACCTCAAAGGCGACAAGCGCCTGCTGGCGCTCGATGTGGAGATGGAATACATGTTCTCCACCTGGTTCGACGTGGGCTTTCTGGAGCTGCGCCGCATCAGTTGGGATTCGCCGGCCTCGCTGGTGGAAAAGCTCATCAAGTACGAAGCCGTGCACGACATCCGCAGCTGGGCCGATGTGAAGAACCGGCTTGACGGCGACCGCCGCTGCTATGGCTTCTTCCACCCGCGCCTGCCCGAAGAACCGTTGATCTTCGTGGAAGTGGCGCTCATGAACGAGATCGCCGCCAGCATCACGCCGCTGCTGGACGAGGAGGCCGATCCGGTCGACATCGCCAAGGCCAACACGGCCATTTTCTATTCGATCAGCAACACCCAGAACGGGCTGCGCGGCGTGAGCTTTGGTGACTCGCTCATCAAGCGCGTGGTCGAGACGCTGCACCAGGAGTTTCCCAAGCTCAAGGTGTTTGTCACGCTCTCGCCCATACCGGGTTTGCGCGCCTGGCTGAACAAGAATGCGCCGGCCGAACTGCTCAAGAGCTGGGAGAACCTGGAAGAACTTTCCGAGGCCGCGCCCGAGCGCAAGGCCTTGCTGGGCTGGGCCGCGCGCTACCTGGGCAACGAGATGCAGGGCGGCAAGCCGCTGGACCCGGTGGCGCGTTTCCACCTGGGCAACGGTGCCCGCGTGGAACGCCTGAACTGGGCCGGTGATCCGTCGAACAAGGGCATCAAACAATCGTATGGCTTGATGGTCAATTACCTCTACGACCTCAAACGCCTGGAGAAACACCGCGCCTGGCTGGCGCAGGGAAAGATCCCGATAGCCGCAGCGATCGAAGACCTGTACCTTTGACGCTGCTTTTTTACAACCACAGGAGACAAAAAACATGACCGACCACTTCAACCGCCGAGACATCTTGCGCACGGCTGTTGCCGGCGCCGCCGTTTACAGCACCGGGGCCTACGCCCAGGCCACCTGGCCCACCAAACCGGTGACCATGATCGTGCCGTTCCCCGCCGGTGGCGGCACCGATGCGTTTGCCCGCCCCATGGCCGCGCAATTCACGCGCCTCTCGGGCAAGAGCCTGGTGATCGACAACCGTGGCGGCGCTGGCGGCACGCTGGGCGCGGGCATCGCGGCCAAGGCCGTGCCCGATGGCTACACGCTGTTCATGGGCGCGGTGCACCACACCATTGCCCCGAGCATGTACCCCAGGCTGGACTACAACATCGAGACCGACCTGATTCCCCTGATCCTGGTGGCCAGCGTGCCGCAGGTGCTGGTGGTCAACCCCAAGAACATTTCCGGCGCGGGCTTCAAGGAGTTCATGGCGCAGGTCAAGGCCAACCCCGGCAAGCTCAACTACGGCTCGGCCGGTGGCGGCACCTCGCACCACCTCGCTGGCGAGCTGTTCAAGCAGCAGTCCAACACCTTCATCACCCACATTCCGTACCGCGGCGCAGGCCCGGCACTCAACGACCTCATTGCCGGCCAGGTGGACATGATGTTCGACGGCCTCGGTTCTTCGGCCGGCCACATCAAGGGTGGTCGCATCAAGGCGCTGATGGTCTCGGGCCCCAAGCGCAACGCGGCCTTCCCCGACGTGCCCTGCGCTGCCGAACTCGGGATGCCCGACTACAACGTGACCACCTGGTACGGCGTGTGGGCGCCCAAGGGCACGCCCGCCGATGCGCAGGCTCGCGCGATCGAGGAGATCCGCAAGGCGGTGAGCACCGACGAAGCCAAGGCGGTCTGGGCCAATCAGGGCGCCGAGTTCGCCAACGTCAGTGGCCCGCAGTTCGACGCCTTCGTCAAGAGCGAGATCCGCAAGTGGGCGCAGGTGGTCAAGGCCTCTGGCGCCAAGCTGGACTGAGCACTTGACCTCCATGACCGGCCGAGTCCACCTGACCATGCATGGTCAGGTGGCGCAGGTGACCCTGTCGCATCCGGGCAAGTTCAACGCCATGTCGCGTGCGATGTGGCGTGAGTTGAAGACGGTCTTCGTCGAACTCCAGGCGCGTACCGACGTGCGCTGCGTGATCGTCGTGGGCGAGGGCGGCCATTTCTGCGCTGGTGGCGACATCGCCGAGTACCCCGGCTTTCGCTTCGTGGAAGCTGCCTTGCGCGACTTTCACGAAGACGATGTGTGGGGCGGCCTGGGCGCCATGCTGGCGTGTGACGTGCCGCTGCTGGCACAGATCGAGGGCAACTGCATGGGCGCCGGTGTGGAAATCGCAAGCTGCTGCGACATCCGCGTGTCGTCTGCCGGCGCGCGCTTTGGCGCACCCATCGCCAAGCTGGGCTTTCCGATGGCGCCGCGCGAGGCTGCGCTGGTGGCCCGCGAGGCCGGCGTCGCCACCGCACGCGAAATGCTGCTGGAAGCCACCGTGTTCGACGCTGCCGAGATGAAGTCGCGTGGCTTCCTCAACACCGTTCTGCCCGACGGCACGCTCACGCCGGCATTGCTGGTGCGCGCCCGGCGCATCGCCGCGCTGTCGCCGCAGGCCGCGCGCCTGAACAAACAAGCCTTGCGAGCCACGTTGGGCTCAACGGAGGCCGAAGGCGAGAGTGCCTACCGGTACGCCGACAGCGCCGAGCACCGCGAAGGCATTGCAGCGTTCATCGCCAAGCGCTCGCCGGTTTTCTGACGGGCTTTCTGATTCTTTTGTCACACCATTTTGCTGACCAGAACATGGACAACCTCAACCTCTTTGCTGCCCTGCGCGCGGCCTTTCCGCAGGACCTCGACCGCGTGGCGATCGAGACCGACGACGGTCTGAACTACTCCTGGCGCGACCTCGACCGCGCCTCGGCCATGGTGGCCAACCTGCTGGATTCGCTGGCGCTGCCGCCCGCGTCGCGCGTGGCCGTGCAGGTGGAGAAGTCGGTCGAAGCGCTGGTGCTGTACCTGGCCACGCTGCGCGCGGGCCATGTGTTCCTGCCGCTCAACACCGCCTACCAGAGCGCGGAGATCGAGTACTTCGTCGGCAACGCCGAGCCCGCGGTGGTGGTGTGCAGCCCGGGCCAGTTCGGCTGGGTCAGCAAGATCGCCTTCACCGCCGGCACGCGCCATGTGTTCACCCTGGGCGACGACCGCACCGGCAGCCTGCTGGAGCGCGCGTCCCACATGAGCGACCGGCACACGCCTGCCGTGCGCCGCGACGACGACCTCGCCGCCATCCTCTACACCAGCGGCACCACCGGGCGCAGCAAGGGCGCCATGCTCACGCACGGCAACCTGCGCAGCAACGCCGAGGTGCTCAAGACCTACTGGGGCTGGCGCCCGGACGACGTGCTGATTCACGCACTGCCCATCTTCCACGTGCACGGTCTGTTCGTGGCCATGCACGGTGCGCTGATCAACGGCAGCAAGATGTTCTGGATGTCCAAGTTCGACCCCAAGCTGGCGATCGCCAAGTTCTCGGAAGCCACCGTGTTCATGGGCGTGCCCACGCTCTACACGCGCATGCTGGCCGAGCCCTCGCTCTCCAAACAGCAGGCTTCGCACATGCGCTTGTTCATCTCGGGCTCGGCGCCGCTGCTGATCGAGACCTTCAACGAATGGAAGGACCGCACGGGCCACACCATCCTGGAGCGCTACGGCATGAGCGAGACCGCCATGCTGACCTCCAACCCCTGCAGCGCCGACGCACGCTACGGTGGCGCCTCCGAGCGGCGCGGCGGCACCGTGGGCTTCCCGTTGCCGGGCGTGGAGCTGCGCGTGATGGGCGACGATGGCCAGGTGGCGCAACCCGGCGAGATCGGCGGCATTCAGGTGCGCGGCCCCAACATCTTCAAGGGCTACTGGCGCATGCCCGAGAAGACCGCCGAGGAGTTCACCGCCGACGGTTTCTTCAAGACCGGTGACGTGGGCCGCATCGACGAGCGTGGTTACGTGAACATCGTTGGCCGCAGCAAGGACCTGATCATCTCGGGTGGCTACAACGTTTATCCGGCCGAGATCGAGGGCTACATCAACGAGATGCCCGGCGTGGTCGAGAGCGCGGTGATCGGTGTACCGCACCCTGACTTTGGCGAGGTGGGCGTGGCCTTGCTGATCGCCAAGCCGGGTGCGCAGGTGGATGCGGCCCAGGTGCTGGCTTCACTCAAGTCGCGGCTGGCCAATTTCAAGATTCCCAAGCGCTGTTTTGTGGTGGGGGAGTTGCCGAGGAACACGATGGGGAAGGTGCAGAAGAATTTGTTGCGCGAGGAGCACAAATCGTTGTTCGCTTGAGCTTCGCTTCGTTGGCCCGATCCGGTCGGCGGCAACCGGGCTGACCGGCTCCGCGGCTGTCCCCCGCCCGGGGCTGCGCCCCGGGCTCCTCCTTTATGCCGCTGCGCCGGTCAGCCCGGCTGCCGCCGACCTCGTGGAAATTCGAAGGGCGTGGGGAAACGTCGGCGTGCAAGGGTGCAGGCCGCTCGCGGGCGTGGTGTGTGCTGCGCAGCGAAAGAAAGGAGGAGGGGCCAAAGGCCCCGGGGGACATTCGCGGAGCAGCGCACACCGCGCCCGCGAGCCGAAGAAGCCCAGGCAATCAACCGCCAGTCAAGGCGAAACAAGGCCAGGAGAAGACTCGCGTTCCAACCGCCGAAGCACCTGCCGACTCAACCACACCCCCAACAAGCCAAACACCACCACACCCAGACCGTACCCTGCCAACACACCACGCGCGCCGAACCACTGCGCGCCGATCCAGATGAAAGGCGCCACGCCCAGTGTGGCGCGGCCCCAGTTGAGCGCGGTGGAGTAAAAGGCAAAGCCCAGGTTGTTGAACGCGGCGTTGGCCACGAACAGCGCGCCGTTGAAGAAAAAGCTGCCGGCCACGAACACGCAGAAGAACACGATGAGTTCGCGTGCTTCGCCTTGCGCGGCGAACGCGTCAGCGATGTAGCCGCTGCCCACGGCCATCAGCAGCCAGACCAGCAGCACATACACCAGCGTCACCTTCAGGCTGTCACGCACCGTGCTGCGCAGCCGGTCGAACCTTCGGGCGCCGAGGTTCTGCCCAAGGATCGGTCCCACCGAGCCCGAGAGCGCGAACAAGGCCACAAAGGCCACCGGGATCAGGCGCACGATGACCGCCCAGCCCGCCACCGCGTTGTCGCCGAACGGTGCGATGGCCGCGGTCACGAACGCGTTGCCCACCGGTGTGGCCACCTGGGTCAGCACGGCCGGCACACCGATGGCCAGGAACGGCTTGAGGCTGCCGCGCAGCACCGAAGCATTCGGCCAGGCAAACAGACCGTGCACCCGCAGCGCCTTCACGCCAATGACCACCATGGAGCATCGCGCCAGCACCGTGGCCACGGCCGCGCCGTCCAGCCCCCAGCCCAGAACCAGGATGAACAACGGGTCGAGCACGGCCGAGACGGCACCTGCGCCCAGCGTGACGAACATCGCCCGCCGTGCATCGCCCAGCGAACGCAGCAGCGCCGCCAGACACATGCCCAGCCCCAGCGGCACGGCCGAGGGCAGCACCCAGCGGGTGAAGCGCAGCGCCAGCGTGCCGGTGTCGCCCGTGGCCCCGAGCAGGGCCAGCAGTTCGGCCAGCCAGGGGTAGACCAGCAGAACGGCGCCACCCATGAACAGCGCCATGAGCACCAGCGAGGCCCCCGCGATCAGCTTGGCTTGTTCGCGTTCGCCGCGCCCCAGGGCACGCGAGGCCAATGCCGTGGCCGCGATCGACAGACCGATGGCCAGCGAGGTGAGGAAGAACAGCAGCGTGCCCGCGTACCCCACCGCCGCCGCCAGCTCCTTCTGCCCGAGCTGCGCGATGTAGAAGAGGTTGAGCACGTCGACGAAAAAAACCGCCGCCAGCCCGATGGAGCCGGTGGCGGTCATGCTGATGACGTGTCTGAGCGTGGAGCCGGTGACGAAGGTCGGCGTGGCGTGGGATGAGGGCGGCATGGAGGGTGGGCGTGAATGCGCGCCCACTCTACACCGGGCCTCTCAGGCCTGTGAGGCCGAGGTCAAGTCATCGCAGCACGAGAACGGGCGTGTGCGAATGTGTCAGCACCTGCTGGGTCTCGCTGCCCAGCAGGAGTCGCTTCAGGCCTCGGCGGCCGTGCGAGGCCATCACGATCAGGTCGCATTTGCTGCGTTTGGCGGTGGCGATGATGGCCTCGGCGATCAGGTCTGATTTCACGGTGACCGGCTTGACCTTCACCTCGCGCAGCTGCCCGGCCGATTTCACCGCGTTCACCACGGCCAGGGCTTCTTCGTTCCACTGGGCTTCGATGCGCGCGATCTCCGCGGCTGCCAGCGCCACGCCACCTTCGAAATAGGTTTGCGGATAGCGGGGAATCACCTTCAGGGCCACGACCTCGGCACCGGTCAGATCGGCCAGGGTGAGGGCATGCTCCACCGCCATGTTGGAGAGTTTGGAGCCGTCGGTGGCCACCAGGATGCGCTTGTACATGGCTTGCTCCTTCAAGGTTGTTGTTCGAACCCACAGGGTAGCGCAGGTGAGCGCTTCGTGGTTGACTTGGATCAAGCCCATGAAGGAACACCCCGCTTACCCTCCAGCCATGAATCAGGCCGCGTCCACGCTCCCGGTGCGGCCCACGCTCGCCGACCCCGCCCCTGTCCCGCCAGCGGCCAGTTGGTTGGGCGACCACCGGGGTCCGCTCACCGTCACCGACAACTTCGCCGTGCTCGACGACCCGGTGGAGCAGGAGACCTTCACCTTGCGCATCGAACAGACCGAAGGCGAAGTCGCCGAATCGGTGTTGATGGTGCAGGGCATGTATTGCGCGGCCTGCGCCGACACGGTGGAGTCGGCTTTGCAGGGCCTGCCGGGGGTGGTGCAGGCGCGCGTGCACGCGGCCACGCGCCGGCTCACGCTGCGCTGGGATCCGCGGGCCACCCGCATGTCGGCCCTGGCGCAGGTGGTGGGCGAGCGCGGTTACCGCTTGCTGCCCATGCAGCAGGCCTTGGGCATCAGCGAGCGCCTGCGCGAGACGCGCCAGGGCTTGTGGCGCCTGTTCGTGGCGGGCTTCTGCATGATGCAGGTGATGATGTACGCATGGCCCGCGTATGTGACCGAGCCCGGCGAGATCCCGGCCGACATCGACCAACTGCTGCGCTGGGCGAGCTGGGTGATCAGCCTGCCGGTGGTGTTCTTCGCCAGCGGCCCGTTTTTCGAGAGCGCCTGGCGCGACCTGAAGCACGGCCGCGTGGGCATGGACACACCGGTGTCCATCGGCATTCTCGTCACCTTCCTGGTGAGCTCGGCCGCCACCTTCGACCCCAGCGGCCCTTGGGGCGCGGAAGTCTGGTTCGATTCGCTGACCATGTTTGTGTTCTTCCTGCTCGGCGGGCGTTATCTGGAGTTCAAGGCGCGCGATCGCACAGCCGGCGCACTCGACAGTCTGATGAACCGCCTGCCCGAGGTCTGCGAGCGCGAGAGCGTGACGGGACTGGAGACCGTGTCGATCCGCCGTCTGGTGGTGGGCGATGTGGTGCGGGTGCAGGCCGGGCAGGCTTTTCCGGCCGACGGTGAACTGCTGAGCGAGCGCGCGACGGTGGACGAGGCCTTGCTCACCGGCGAATCACGCCCGGTGACCCGCGCGCAAGGGCAGGGCGTGGTGGCGGGCAGCTTCAACCTGGGTGGCCCGGTGCGCATGCGCGTGACCCAGGTGGGGCGCGACACGCGCTTTGCCCAGATCGTCAGGCTGATGGAGCAGGCCTCCACCGAGAAGCCGCGCCTGGCCATCCTGGCCGACCGCGTCGCCGCGCCGTTTCTGGTGTTGGTGTTGCTGGCAGCGGCGGTGGCCGGTGTCTATTGGTGGCAGATCGATCACACCCGGGCGCTTGCGGTGGCGGTGGCGGTGCTCATCGTCACCTGCCCGTGTGCGCTGTCGCTGGCCACACCGGCGGCCATGCTGAGTTCGGCCGGCGCGCTGGCGCGCCGCGGCGTGCTGGTGCGCCGGCTGCAGGCGTTCGAGACCTTGGCCGGCATCAACGCCGTGGTGTTCGACAAGACTGGCACGCTCACCCACGACCGGCTGGAGTTGCGTGAGGTGAGCACGCGCGCGGGCGTGAGCCGCGAGCAGGCGCTGGCCCTGGCGGGCGCGCTGGCGGCGGGCTCGCTGCACCCGGTCTCCCGTGCGCTGGCCAGTCACGGGTCGGGCTTGCAACTGATGGATGTGACCGAAGTGGCCGGGCAGGGTATGCAAGCCCGCCTGCCCGACGGCACCGGCGCGCGGCTGGGTTCCGCCGCGTTCTGCGGTGCACCTGGACCGGGCGCACCCGAGGACGCACCGCGCGCCCACCTGAGCGACGACGCCGGCTGGATGGCCAGCTTCACGCTGGAAGAAGCCCTGCGCGAAGACGCCCGCGAAGCGGTGCAGGCGCTGCGCGCGCTGGGCGTGCGCACCTGGCTGCTCTCGGGTGACCGCGCGGCGGCCGCCGAGGCGGTGGGTCAGGCGGTGGGGGTGGACCACGTGATCGCCAGCGCCACACCCGAGCAGAAGCTGGTGGACGTGACCCGTCTGCAAGCACAGGGCCTGAAGATCGCCATGGTGGGTGACGGCCTCAACGACGGCCCGGTGCTCGCGCGCGCTGACACCTCGTTCGCGCTGGGCCGGGCCGCGCCGCTGGCCCAGGCCCAGTCCGACTACGTGATCCAGGGCGGTCAGGTGATGGACGTGGTGCACACGCTCACTCAGGCCCGCGCCACGCTGCGCGTGGTGCGGCAGAACCTCATCTGGGCGGCGGCCTACAACGTGGTGGCCGTGCCGCTGGCCCTGGTGGGCTGGATGCCGCCCTGGCTGGCCGGCCTGGGCATGGCGGGCAGCTCGTTGCTGGTGATCGGCAACGCCCTGCGCCTGGCTGGAAAGACCCCCGATTCCTCGCCAGCCCATCCGGTTGCTGCGCCCGCAACGGCGTAGCATGGACCGAACCTTTCCAACGATTTCGAGAGCCCGCCCACCATGGACATTCTCTATCTGCTGATCCCGCTCTCCGTGCTGCTCGTGTTCGGAATCATCGGCGTGTTCTGGTGGGCCTTGCAGGCCGGGCAGTTCGACAACATCGAGCGCGAAGGTGAGCGGATTCTCAAGAACGATTGAGCCCGCTTGATGTAGGTCAAGGCGCCGCGCTCCCACGCGCAAGACACTTCAGCCAGTGACATTTGTGAGGAGTTTCAGCATGTCCGTGACAAACAAGGCCAGCCAGTCGGCGGTCTACAACGACAAAGTGGTGCGGCAGTTCGCCATCATGACGGTGGTGTGGGGGGTGGTGGGCATGCTGGTGGGCGTGATCATCGCGGCCCAGCTCACCTGGCCCGAGCTCAATCTGGGCATCGAGTGGTTGTCTTATGGCCGCTTGCGGCCGCTGCACACCAACGCGGTGATCTTTGCCTTCGGTGGCTGCGGGCTCTTTGCCTCCAGCTACTACGTGGTGCAGCGCACCTGCCAGACGCGCATCTTCTCCGATGGCCTGGCAGCCTTCACCTTCTGGGGTTGGCAACTGGTGATCGTGCTGGCCGCGATCACGCTGCCACTGGGTCTGACACAGGGTAAGGAATACGCCGAACTCGAATGGCCGATCGACATCCTGATCGCGGTGGTCTGGGTGGCCTACGCGGTGGTGTTCTTCGGCACCATCGGCAAACGCAAGGTGCGCCACATCTACGTGGCCAATTGGTTCTTCGGCTCCTTCATCCTGGCCGTGGCCATGCTGCACATCGTCAACAGCGCGGCGCTTCCGGTGGACGGCTTCAAGTCCTACTCGGCCTACGCCGGCGTGCAGGACGCCATGGTTCAGTGGTGGTACGGTCACAACGCGGTGGGCTTTTTCCTCACCGCGGGCTTCCTCGGGATGATGTATTACTTCATTCCGAAGCAGGCCGAGCGGCCGGTGTACAGCTACCGCTTGTCCATCGTGCACTTCTGGGCCCTGATCTTCACCTACATGTGGGCCGGCCCGCACCACCTGCACTACACCGCGCTGCCCGACTGGACACAATCGGTGGGCATGGTGTTCTCGCTCATCCTGCTCGCGCCCAGCTGGGGCGGCATGATCAACGGCATCATGACGCTCTCGGGCGCCTGGCACAAACTGCGCGACGACCCGATCCTGCGCTTCCTGATCGTCTCGCTCTCGTTCTACGGCATGTCGACCTTTGAAGGTCCGATGATGTCGATCAAGACGGTCAACGCACTGAGCCACTACACCGACTGGACCGTGGGCCACGTGCACAGCGGCGCCCTGGGCTGGGTGGGCCTGGTGACCATGGGCTCCATGTACTACCTGATTCCACGTCTGTACGGCCAGAAGAAGATGTATTCGGTGCCGGCCATCGAAATCCATTTCTGGGTCGCCACCATCGGCATCGTGCTCTACATCGCCGCGATGTGGATTGCCGGTGTGATGCAGGGCCTGATGTGGCGCTCGGTCAACCCCGACGGCAGCCTGACCTACACCTTCGTGGAGTCGGTGAAGGCCACCTTCCCCTTCTACGTGATCCGGCTGCTCGGCGGACTGCTCTACCTGGGCGGCATGCTGGTGATGTTGTGGAACACGTTCATGACAGCCCGCAACGGACAGGTGCCCGAGGTGCGCATACCCGCCATCAACCCTGCCCACGCCTGAGGACAACACCATGGCCAACCAAGACAAAGTCCAGGGTTTCACCCACGAGCGGATCGAGACCAACAACTTCCTGATGATCGTGCTCATCGTGCTGGTGATCGCGGTGGGTGGACTGGTGGAGATCGTTCCACTGTTCTTCCAGAAGTCCACCACCCAGCCGGTGGAGGGTCTCAAGCCCTACACCGCGCTGCAGATCGTCGGGCGCGACATCTACGTGCGAGAAGGTTGCTACAACTGCCACTCGCAGATGATCCGGCCGCTGCAAGCCGAGACGCTGCGTTATGGCCACTACTCGCTGGCGGGTGAATTCGTGTACGACCGACCCTTCCAGTGGGGCAGCAAGCGCACCGGGCCCGACCTGCACCGCGTGGGCGGGCGCTACAGCGACGAGTGGCACCGCGCCCACCTGATCAACCCGCGCGATCTGGTGCCCGAGTCGAACATGCCGGCCTACCCGTGGCTTGAGAAGAATGTGGTCAAGGAGGCCGGTGTTCCCCGGCGCATGGAGGTGCTGCGCACATTGGGCGCGCCCTACACCGACGACGAGATCGCAGCGTCCATGGCCGACGTGAAGGGCAAAAGCGAGCTCGACGCGGTGGTGGCCTACCTGCAGGTGCTCGGCACCGCGATCAAGTGAACCCACGGAGGACACCATGGACATCAACGACCTGCGCAGCATCGTCACCGTGGTCAGCATGCTGACCTTCCTGGGCATCGTGGCCTGGGCCTGGTCCAAGCGGAACAAGGACCGCTTCGATGAGGCAGCGCAACTGCCTTTTCAGGACGAATGAACCCCGCGAACCCGTCAGAACAAGAGAAACATCATGAGTGATTTCACCAGCGAATTCTGGTCCTGGTATGTGGCTGGGCTGACCCTGGTCAGCATCCTGGCCTGCGCAGTCCTGCTCTGGATCAGCGGTACGACCAAGGTCAAGGCCCGGGCCGACAACACCACCGGCCACGTGTGGGACGAGGACCTGCAAGAGATGAACAACCCCCTGCCACGCTGGTGGGTGTACCTGTTCGTCATCACGGTGATCTTTGCGCTGGTCTACGGCGTGCTGTACCCCACCTTCGGCAAATACCAGGGTCTGCTGGGTTGGACGTCGCAAGGCCAGCACCAGGCTGAGGTGGACAAGGCGCAGAAGGACATCGCACCCATCTACGCGCGTTTCAACGGCCTCTCGCCCGAGCAACTGGCCGGTGACGCGCCGGCCATGGCGGTGGGCGAGCGGCTGTACATGAACAACTGCGCGCAGTGCCATGGCTCGGACGCGCGTGGCGCCCGCAGCTTTCCCAACCTCACCGACGGTGACTGGCTGCACGGCGGCGACCCCGCCGCCATCAAGACCACGCTCACGCAAGGCCGCATCGGCATGATGCCGCCCCTGGCCGCTGCCGTGGGCACGCCCGATGACGTTCGCAACGTGGCCCACTATGTCTTGAGCCTGTCGGCCACGCCGCACGACTCGGTGCGCGCATCACAAGGCCGTGCCAAGTTCGCCGTGTGTGCCGCCTGCCACGGCGCCGATGGCAAGGGCAACACCGCGCTGGGTGCACCCAACCTGACCGACGGCATCTGGCTGCATGGCTGGGGCGAAGAAGCCATCACGCGCGCCGTGACCAATGGTTTCACCAACCAGATGCCGGCGCAGGCGGCCAAGCTCAACGCCGACCAGATCCACGTGTTGACCGCGTACGTCTGGGGCATGTCCAACAAGCCGCCGGCTGCGGCCAACTGAGTCCGGTTGAAACCACCCGTGTCCACCACCAAGCCTTCAGCCACCGTCATTCCCATCGTGCCCGCAGCGGTGGACGACGAGACGATGGTGTCGCTGTACGCGGCCAGCCAGAAGATCCATCCGCGCTCGGTCTCGGGTGTGTTCTCCAACTGGCGCTGGCTCATGGTGTGGATCACGCAGATCGTTTTTTACGGTCTGCCCTGGCTGGAGTGGAATGCGCGCCAGGCCGTGTTGTTCGATCTGGAGGTGCGCCGCTTCTACATCTTCAGTCTGGTGCTCTACCCGCAGGACTTCATCTACCTCACGGGCCTGCTGGTGATCTCGGCGCTCTCGCTGTTCCTGTTCACCGCGGTGGCGGGGCGGCTGTGGTGCGGCTTTGCCTGCCCGCAGACGGTCTACACCGAGATCTTCCTGTGGATCGAAAAGAAGGTGGAGGGCGACCGCTCGGCGCGCCTGCGGCTGGACGCAGCCGGCATGTCGGCATCCAAGCTGGGCAAGCGCGTGCTCAAGCAGGTGCTGTGGATCGCCTTTGCGCTGTGGACAGGCTTCACCTTCGTCGGCTACTTCACGCCCATCCGCGAGCTCGCTGCCCTGTCCCTGGCCGCCTCGCTCGGGCCCTGGCAGACCTTCTGGATCTTCTTCTACGGCTTCGCCACCTACGGCAACGCCGGCTTCCTGCGGGAGCAGGTGTGCAAGTACATGTGCCCCTACGCGCGTTTCCAGAGCGCGATGTTCGACAAGGACACGATGATCGTGACCTACGACGAGAAGCGTGGCGAGCCGCGTGGTCCGCGCTCGAAGAAGGCCGACCCGGTGGCGCTGGGTCTGGGCTCGTGTGTGGACTGCACCCTGTGCGTGCAGGTCTGCCCCACCGGCATCGACATCCGCAAGGGCCTGCAGTACGAGTGCATCGGTTGCGCGGCCTGCGTCGACGTGTGTGATGACGTGATGGACAAGGTCGGCTACCCGCGTGGTCTCATCAGGTTTTCAACCCAGAACGGCATGGCGCAAGGCTGGGACACGAAGCAGATGCTGCAGCGCGCCATGCGCCCGCGTGTGCTGGTGTACTCGGCCATTCTGTTGACCATCACCGCCGCGGTGGGTATGAGCCTGTTCATGCGAACGCCCCTGCGGGTGGACGTGATGCGCGACCGCGGATCGCTGGCGCGCATGGTGGAGCAGGGCCGCATCGAAAACGTGTACCGCCTGCAGATCATGAACGCCACCGAAAAGACGCAGCGCTACGCCATCACGGTCTCTGGCTTGCCGGGCATCACGCTGGACCCGGTCACCGAGATCGAGGTGTTGCCCACCGAGGTGCGATCGGCCGCGGTGCGGGTTCAGATCCCGCCCGGCACTGCGCAAACCGGCTCACACCCGATCCAGTTCGACATCAGTTCCACCGGCGACGACGTGGCCAGCGTGACCGAAAAGGCCGCCTTCCTCGTGCCGCGTTGACCCAGCCCTTTTCAGGAGATTTCCATGAGTTCATCCCATGCCATGACGACCGCCCCGGCCCCTGCCTGGTGGCGCACCCCGCAGATGTGGCTGGTGGTGGGGGCGCCGCTGGTGGGCGTGGCGGCCAGCCTGACCGCCGCCTTCTTCGCCATCAACGGTGCCGACCCGGTGCTCAACAAGGCCGACTACCAGCGCGACTTCAAGGCCGCCCATGCCCTGCAAGGCCAGGCCCGCATCGACGCGCTGGCCAAGCTGCAGCCGGCCCATCAGGCGCGCAACAACGCTGCCTCGCCGGTGATCCCGGCCCAGTGAGCCGTCACCACAACAACGGGGAGACCAGCCCATGTGGGGAAAACGCCTGATGTGGATTGCATGGCCCGCCTTTCTGGTGGCAGCCGTGCTGGAGATGATCGTGTTTGCGCTGGTGGATCCGAGCGACCTGCACTGGTTCGGCTCGCCGCTGGCACTCTCGCGCGAAGCGGTCTACACGCTGGCGTTTTTCGTGTTCTGGGGGTTGACAGTGGCGTCGAGTGCGTTGACCACGCTGCTCACCCTTCCTTCGTCGGAAATCAACCGCTGAACGATCCGCCGCCGGGCCGCGGCGGAGCGTGGGGGCTCTATGAACAGGTCTGCGGGTTGACGATCTGGCGCAATCCGTCAACGTTCTTGATGTGCACGTAGCGCTGCTTCACATCGATGATGCCGTCCTCCACGAACTTGGAGAACGTGCGGCTCACGGTCTCCAGTTTCATGCCCAGGTAGCTGCCGATCTCCTCGCGTGTCATGCGCAGCACGAATTCGGACTGCGAGAACCCGCGTGCGTGCAGGCGCTGCACCAGGTTGAGCAGGAAGGCGGCCAGCCGTTCCTCGGCCCGCATGCTGCCCAACAGGAGCATCACGCCATGCTCGCGCACGATCTCGCGGCTCAGGATTTTGTGCACATGGTGCTGCAGCGTGGTGAACTCGCGTGAGAGTTCCTCAACCTGGTCGAACGGCATGATGCAGACCTCGGCGTCTTCCAGCGCGACGGCGTCGCAGGAGTGGTGGTCGCTCACGATGCCGTCCATGCCGATGATCTCGCCCGTCATCTGAAAGCCGGTCACCTGGTCGCGGCCGTCGGCGGTGGTGACGCAGGTCTTGAAGAAGCCCGAGCGCACGGCGTAGAGAGAGGTGAACTTGTCTCCCACGTTGAAGAGCGATTGACCGCGTTTGATGCGTTTGCGGGTGGAAATCACGCGGTCCAGCTTGTCCATCTCCTCGGGGTTCAAACCCATGGGCAAACAGAGTTCGCGCAGGTTGCAGCTGGAGCAGGCAACTTTGATCGAGTGGGCGTCCATACAGAATCCAGGAATGTGTGACAGGTGACAGCATACCCCCGTGGGGTGTTGATGAGCAAAGCCGCCCGCCGTACCGCCTGTTGATGAAGATCAAGGGGCGCAACGCCGTCGTGCTGCACAGTGGCCTCATTGATTGGGAGACACCCGTGAGCCACACCATTTCCGACGACCTGCTTCGCCGGTTCGACATACCCGGACCGCGCTACACCTCGTACCCCACCGCCGACCGCTTCGTTGAAGCTTTCACCCAGCAGGACTACGTTCAGGCGCTCGAGCAGCGCAAGGTGGGATCGATGGCGCTGCCGCTCTCGCTGTATGTGCACATTCCGTTCTGCGAATCGGTCTGCTACTACTGCGCCTGCAACAAGGTGATCACCAGGCACCACGAACGCGCCGCCGAGTACCTGCGCTACCTCGCGCTTGAGGTGGAGTTGCAGGTGGCACATGTCGGCTCGGGCCAGAACGTGTCGCAGCTGCATCTGGGCGGCGGCACACCGACCTTCCTGTCGGACAGCGAGCTTGAAGACCTCATGAGCATGCTGCGCTCGCATTTCACGCTGGTGCCGGGCGGCGAGTATTCGATCGAGGTGGATCCGCGCACCGTGACTGAAGAGCGCCTGCGCGCGCTGGCGCGTCTGGGCTTCAACCGCCTGAGCTTCGGCGTGCAGGACTTCGACCCCACGGTGCAAAAGGCGGTGCACCGCCTCCAGCCCGCGGAGCAGGTATTTGCCCTGGTGGCTGCTGCACGGCGCATCGGGTTCGAATCGATCAATGTCGACCTGATCTACGGCCTGCCCATGCAGACGCCGGAGTCGTTCGCGCGCACGCTCGCGCAGGTCAACGAGTTGCGGCCCGACCGCATCGCGCTCTACGCCTATGCGCACCTGCCCTCGCGCTTCAAGCCGCAGCGGCGCATCGTCGCCGCCGAGCTGCCCAGCGGCAGCGCCAAGCTGTCCATGCTGTCGGCTTCGCTCGATGCATTGCAGGACGCTGGCTATGTGTACGTGGGCATGGATCATTTCGCCCTGCCCACCGACGCCTTGGCCGTGGCCAAGCGCCAGGGCAGGCTGCACCGCAACTTCCAGGGCTACAGCACCCAGCCCGACTGCGATCTGATTGCGCTCGGTGTCTCGGCCATTGGTCGCATCGGTGCCACCTACAGCCAGAACGCCAAGACGCTGGAGGAGTACCGCGACCTGCTCGACCAGGGCCGTCTGCCGATCGTGCGCGGCCTGGCGCTGACGCGCGACGACCTGCTGCGCCGCTCGGTGATCATGTCATTGATGTGCCAGGGCGAGCTGCAGTTCGAGTCGATCGAGCTCGGACACCTGATCGATTTCAGGGGCTATTTCGCGCGCGAGCTGGAGATCCTTGAGGGCCTGGCCGAGCACGGGCTGGTGCGCCTGGACAAGGCCGGCCTGCAGGTGACCGAGGCCGGCTGGTACCTGGTGCGTGCCATCGCCATGGTGTTCGACAAATACCTGAGGGTGGACCAGGATCGAGCGCGGTTCTCCAAGATCATCTGAGCTGCACTACATTGACCCCATGCAAACCTCGATGGCGATCACGGCCCTGTTCATGGGCGTGGTGGGTGGCCCCCACTGCGTGGCCATGTGCGGTGCGGCCTGCGCCGGTATCAGCCGCGCCGCGGGTGCGCGCAGCACCCAGGCGCTGTGGACCTTTCAGGTCAGCCGCATGGTCGGCTACGCGCTGTTCGGTGCTTTCGCGGCGGGCTCGGTGCAAGGCCTGGCCTGGCTGGGCACCAACACGACGGTCATCCGCCCGGTGTGGACCTCGTTCCATGTGGCGGCCTTGCTGCTGGGCATGACGCTGCTGTGGCGTGCGCGCCAGCCGGCCTGGATCGAGAGCATGGGTCAGACCATCTGGCGCAAGGCACGTCCGGTGTTCATGTCCATGGGCCAACGCGCGCCGGTGGTGCTGGGCGTGGCTTGGGCATTGATGCCTTGCGGTTTGTTGTACTCGGCGCTGCTGGTGGCGTCGCTATCGGCCAACGCACTGGAGGGCGCCGCGATCATGGCGCTGTTCTCCATCGGCACCTCGATCTCGTTGACCGCCGCTCCGTGGCTTCTGCTGCGGCTGAACGGCGCGCGATCGGGCGCCTGGGGCATCCGGCTGGCCGGGTTGGCGCTGGCGGTGACTTCCGGCTGGGCGCTGTGGATGGGCGTCACCCAGCCCACGGGACTTTGGTGTCTTTGAATCAGGCCGGTTTGGCGTTGCGATCGGGCAGGGTGGCCAGCACCAGTCCAAGCAGCGCAATGCCAAACGCGATCATCTGAACCGGGCTGAGCCGCTCGCCCATGAACAGCACGCCAATGGCCGCGGCGCTCACCGGCAGCATGACGGTGAACACGCCCGCCTGTGAGGCCGGAACCGTCTTCAGCCCGGTCATCCACAGCCACACCGTCCACACGCTGGCCGCCAGCGCATAGAACACCAGCAGGGTCCAGATCGGCAAGCTCACGGTGCCGAAGTCGAACGACCACGCTGCCCACAGGCCCAGCGGCGTGACCAGTGCAAAGCCCCACAGATTGATGATGGCCGAGATGCGTTTGGGGCCCAGACCTTCGGTGAGGCGCTTGCCAATCACCACGTAAGACGCTTCGCACACCACCGCTGCGAACACCAGCACGTTGCCCAGCAGCGCGCGGCTGATGCCGAACGGGCCGCTGGTGTCCACCGCCACACCGCCGTCAACCTTCTGCAGCGAAAACAGGCCAATGCCGATGGCCGCGCATGCGATGCCCGCCGCGCTGCGCCACCCGATGCGCTCGCGCAGGAAGATCCAGCTCAGCACCGCCACCACCGCCGGAATGGACGACATCACCACGCCGGCCGCCACGGCCGTGGTCATGCTCACGCCAAACAGCATGCAGATGGAAAACAGGAAGTTGCCCAGGAACGATTCGAGGAACAGCAGCCAGCGCGTGTGCGGCGTGATGGGTGGCTCGCCCGGCGGCTTCTTCAACCAGCGCCCCATGGCCAGCCCACCAATGCCGAAACGAAGCCAGGCCAGCAGGAAGATGGGAAATACGAGCACCAGTGGCTTGGACAGGGCCACGTAGCTGCCCACGAGCGACATGCTCAGCGCGAGGCTGGCATAGGCCCACCAGCGGTTCAGGGGAGGGATGGGATTCACGAGACCGGTCGATTCAGAAGTGGGCTGGATCATGCCCGAAGCGCAGGCGGCGCCACTTTTCGGGATGAGGGAAGGTGATTTCTTATTGTGAAATCAAAGAATGTTGCGGTGCGGAAAAATTTCTCAATACAAGAAACTGTTTTCCACATTGAGAAAAATCAAGAAAATACCGTTGATAAACAAAGAAAAAGTTTTTCTCTTATATAAGACATAAGAGCTTTCAAAAGTCTTCTATAAGACTTAAAGTGAAGGCACTGGCTGCGGCGCTGCAAGAAGGCTTGCACAACCCCGAAGCCGCCCCTGTTCCATCAACCTCACGGAGTATCCCCATGCCTCAATCCCTGACCGAGCAACTGAGCCGCCAGCAGCAAATCGAAGCCCTGGAAAAAGACTGGGCCACCAACCCGCGTTGGAAGGGCGTGAAGCGCGGTTACTCCGCCGCCGACGTCGTGCGCCTGCGCGGCAGCATGCAGATCGAGCACACGCTGGCCAAGCGTGGCGCCGAAAAGCTGTGGGACAAGGTGAACGGCGGCTCCAAGAAGGGCTACGTCAACGCGTTCGGCGCGATCTCCGCCGGCCAGGCCATGCAGCAAGCCAAAGCCGGTCTGGAAGCCGTGTACCTGTCGGGCTGGCAAGTGGCCGCTGACGGCAACACCTCCGAGACCATGTACCCCGACCAGTCGCTGTATGCCTACGACTCGGTGCCCACCATGGTTCGCCGCATCAACAACACCTTCAAGCGCGCTGACGAAATCCAGTGGGGCCGTGGCATCGAGCCGGGCAGCCCGGAGTTCATCGACTACTTCCTGCCGATCGTGGCCGACGCCGAAGCCGGTTTCGGCGGCGTGTTGAACGCGTTCGAACTGATGAAGAACATGATTGCCGCCGGTGCCGCCGGTGTGCACTTCGAAGACCAGTTGGCCGCCGTGAAGAAGTGCGGCCACATGGGTGGCAAGGTGCTTGTGCCCACGCAAGAGGCTTGCGAGAAGCTGATCGCCGCGCGCTTCGCCGCCGACGTGATGGGCGTGTCCACCATCGTGCTGGCCCGCACCGACGCCGAAGCCGCCAACCTGATCACCAGCGACCACGACGCCAATGACAAGCCCTTCCTGACCGGCGAGCGCACGCAAGAGGGCTTCTACCGCGTGAAGAACGGCCTGGAGCAAGCCATCAGTCGCGGCATCGCCTACGCCCCCTACGCCGACCTGGTGTGGTGCGAGACCGGCGTGCCCGACATCGGCTTCGCCCGCGAATTCGCCCAGGCCGTGCAGGCAGCTTGCCCGGGCAAGCTGCTGTCGTACAACTGCTCGCCTTCGTTCAACTGGAAGAAGAACCTCAACGACAAGCAGATCGCCTCGTTCCAGGAAGACCTGGCCGCGCTGGGCTACAAGTACCAGTTCATCACGCTGGCCGGCATCCACATCAACTGGTTCAACACCTTCCAGTTCGCCCACGCCTACGCCCGCGGCGAAGGCATGAAGCACTACACCGAGATGGTGCAGGAACCCGAATTCGCCGCACGCGACAAGGGCTACACCTTCGTGTCGCACCAGC
>NZ_JAKFEO010000034.1:0-30095 GCF_036675665.1 Hydrogenophaga sp.
ATCTCGTCAAACGGGTTCATGCTCATCTTGACGTTGGCGATGTCCACACCGCTGCCGTCGCTCTTGACGCGCACCTTGACGTTGTAGTCCACCACGCGTTTGACGGGGACGATGACTTTCATGTTGGGCTGCTCCTGATGATGTGAAAACGAGGCGACACGAATTGACGTGTACGTCAATTCAAAGATTGTATGCCGGTGACCTGAGGCGCCCCCTCGCAAGTGAAGAGGTGCAGCAGCCACGCCGTAAACGAACGGTCGTGCTTTTTTGCCATTGTAGACGGTTAGGCCTGCGCCGGGAAGCCAGATGTCTCCAATGCGCCGGCGGTCACCCTTCGCATCAAAGGGCTTCATTTCTTAATGAATTGTCAAATCGGCTGCAGGGGCGTGTCCGCGTCTATATATTCGTGCAAACCCTAGCCTCAGCCATCCCATGCTCAATTTGCCCAAGCCACATGCGTATTGCCGCCGTTGATGACGATCCGGCGCAGCTGGATCTGATCAAGGCCGTCGTCGCATCCATGGGCCACGACTGCCATCTTTTCGAGAACGCCAACGCGCTGATGCGCGTGTTGCCCAAAGAGACCTTCGATCTGTTCATCGTCGACTGGGAGCTGCCCGACATCCCGGGGCCAGACGTCATCCGCGCCATCCGCGGCCGGGCGGTCGCGCCGGTGCCGATTCTTCTGATGACCAACCGCAGCGACGAGCGCGACATCGTCGAAGGACTCCACAGCGGCGCCGATGACTACATGGTGAAGTCCGCACGCGTGGGCGAGTTTCGTGCGCGTCTCATGGCGCTGCTGCGCCGGGGCGGCCATCTGCCGCCGCCCAACGAAATGGTCTGGGGCCCGTACCGCTTCCAGGTGCAGGACCGCGGCGTGAGCGTCGATGGCCAGGACATCTCCGGCTTGAATGGCAAGGAATTCGATCTGGCTCTCATCATGTTTCGCAACCTGGGCCGACTGCTGTCGCGCGCGCACCTGATCGAGGCCGTCTGGGGCGGCGAGGCGGACGTCTCGTCACGCTCGCTCGACGTGTACATGTCGCACGTGCGCAGCAAGTTGCGCCTGCGCGCTGAGACCGGCTACAAGCTGGTGTCGGTCTACAACCACGGCTACCGGCTTGAGGAACTCGCACAGGCACAGACGGTCGGGGCCGGCAAACGATGAACCGAGTGAAGCCCGACCGCTCCTGTCCTGGGGCTTGTGTGCCACCGTGGGCACGAACGCTGGCGCTGCTCTGCCTGGGCCTGCCGGCGCTTGCGCTGGCCCAGGACCGTGTGCACATCGTGCAGCCAGGCGACAACCTGCACGACCTGGCTCGGCGCTATCTGGACGATCCCGCGCAATGGCCGCAACTGCAACAGGCCAACGGCGTGAGCCATCCGCGCCAGCTGAAACCCGGTAGCCGGCTGGTGATTCCCGCTGCACTCGCCCGGCCCGATCCCACGCCGGCGGAGGTGCTGCATGTGGCCGGGCCCGCCAGCGTGAGACGCGACGCCAACACCCCGGCCGTTCCCCTGGTGGCGGGCGAGCGCGTGAACGAAGGCGCCCGGATCGAGGTGGGCGACGGCGGCTTCGTGACACTGCGCCTGGCCGACGGTTCGGTCGTGCGCCTGGCCGCCGGTACGCAGCTGAGGCTGCGCGAGCTGCGCCATGCACCGGCTTCGGGCCAGTCGCAATCGGGCATCGAACTCGAACGCGGGCGCGTCGACGCCACCGTCACCCCGCTGCGCACGCCGCGCAGCCGCTTCGAGGTGCACACGCCGCGCGCGGTCGGGGGGGTCAGGGGCACCACCTTCGGCGTGGCGGTGGCCGACGGCGGCGATTTCCTGGGCGACGTGCGCGAGGGGGCCATCCAGGTGCGCGCGCCCACCGCTTCGCCGGGTCGTTCGGCCCAGGTGAGCACCGGCCAGGGTGCCCGCGTGGGGACCACTGGCGCCATTGCGGTGACGCCGCTGCTGCCGCCGCCCGACCTCTCGCGCGTGCCGGGCGTGGTGGAAGACATCTCGTTCGTGGAGCTGCCGCTGTCGCCCGACCCGGCGGTGTCGGCCTGGCAGGTGCGCATCGCCAGCGACACGTCGGCCGAGCACGTGGTGCGCAACGGCACGTTTCGGCAACCCGCCGCGCGTTTCGCCGGGCTGAACGACGGCACCTACCTGCTCGCGGTGCGGGCCACGGACCGCCATGGCATTCCGGGCGCGGAGGCGGTGCGCCCATTGGTGGTCAATGCGCGCCCGCAAGCCCCGCTGCTGCGCGAGCCCCGACCAGACAGCGAGCGGGTGGCATCCGATGTGACACTGCTGTGCACCGAAGGCACTGGTGCGCTCGGCTACACCTTCCAGCTGGCGCGCGATGCAGCCTTCGAGGACCTGGTGGTGCAGTCACCGGAGGTCGATCAATGCCGTTACACCGTGCCCGCACTGGCGCCGGGCAACTACTTCTGGCGGGTGGCCTCGATCGGGCGCGATGTGCAGGGCCAGCGAGACCAGGGTCCATTCAGCCAGCCGTCGACGTTTCGCGTGCTGGCGCTGCCGCCGACGCCCAGCGCGCCGGTCATGCGTGAGGGCGATGTGCGCACACTCGCCATTGCCTGGAACGCAGGCCCGGGCGGCCCGTGGCGGCACCAGATCCAGATCGCCCACGACGCAGCATTCACCCGCTTTCTGAACGACGAGCTGCTGACCGAACCGGTCTTCACGCGCGCCATGCCGCCAGCCGGCATCTACCACGTTCGGGTGCGCCAGATCGATGCGCGGGGCCTGCAAGGTGCCTGGACAGACACGCAACGTCTGACCTTGCACGGCCACGTCGCAACCTCCGACGCGCAGCCGCTCACCAGCGCAGAAGGCAAGCCGGTGCGGCTGGGCGCACCATGATCCCGGCGTGAACGCGCGCCCGACCGACACCACCGAGGCGCCGCAGTCGGCTCCGCGCACACGGCGACCCCGCACGCGCTGGTTCGAATGGGGCCTGCTGTCGGCCGCCCTGCTGGCCGGCGTCTTGGCACTCGCCAGCCTGCGGGCGCTGGAGCGTGTCGACCTCGCTCTCATCGACCCGTTGACACGACTGCGCCTGGGCCCGGTCTCGGCCGAGATCGTGATCGTGGCCATCGACGACAAGAGCCTGGCCGCCATCGGACGCTGGCCCTGGCGCCGCGCCTTTCACGCCGCGGTGCTGGACCGCATCACCGCGGCCGGGCCGCGCGCCGTGGGGCTGGACCTCATCCTGGTGGAGCCGGGCGGCGACGACGCCCCGGACGACGCCCTGCTGGGCCAGGCCCTCGCACGCAACGGCAAGGTGGTGCTGCCGTTGATGCTGCTTGACGGCCAGGGCACCGGCCGGCTCGTGCGCAGCGACCCGGCGCCCGCGCTCGCTTCGGCCGCGGCGGCCATCGGCCACATCCATCTGGAGATCGACAACGACGGCATCGTGCGCAGCACCTTCCTGCGCGAAGGCGACGGCAGAACCTGGTGGGACCATTTCGCGCTGGCGATGCTGCGCGTGGGCGGCTTTGCGCTGCCCGATGCGCTGCCCGGTGAGCGTGCGCCGGCCTCGGCAAGCGCCGGCGCCTGGCAGCGTGACCACTGGGTGCAGATTCCGTTCGCGGGACCACCGGGCCGCTTCGAGCGCATCCCGTATGTCGACGTGCTCAAAGGCCAAGTGCCGCCCGAACGGCTGGCGGGCAAATACGTGCTCGTGGGCGCCACAGCCGCCGGCCTGGGCGATGCATATGCCACCCCCCGTTCGGGTCAGGCCGAGCTGATGTCGGGCGTCGAAATTGCGGCCAACGTGATGAACGCATTGCTGCTCGATCAGCGGCTGCAACGCGCCACCACCGCGCAGAACGCGATGTTCAACATGCTGCCGGTGGCACTCGCCCTGCTGGCCGTGCTGCTGCTGACGCCCACCGCCGCGCTGCTGGCCAGCGCAGCCTTGCTGGCAACCATTGTGGTCGCCACCGCGCTCGCGCCATCCGTGGCAGGCCTGCAATTCGCGCCCACGGCCGGGTTGCTCGGCGTGCTGCTGGCCTATCCACTGTGGGTATGGCGCCGGCTTCGCACGGCCATGGGCTATCTGATCGAAGAGTTCCAGCGCATGGAAGCGCGCCACGATCTGCCGACGATGTTGCCGGCGGCCCGCTCCGGCGACCTTCTGGACCGGCACATCGACGCCTTGCAGAACGCCTCCGAGCAGTTGCGCAACCTGCACCGCTTCGTCAGCGAGACCCTCAACAGCCTGCCCGACGCGACGCTGATCGCCAATGCCGCCGGCCAGGTGCTGGCGGCCAACCAGGCGGCCTACCGCTACTTCCTCAAGCACCCGATGCGGCAACTGCGCGGCCATCCACTGATCGACCTGCTGCACGAGGTTCACCGCAGCGGCACAACCCAGCCGGTGCTGGACGCCGAGCGGCTGCACCATGAGAACCGACCGTGGGGCACCGAGGCGAGCGACGCCCGGGGCAACGATCTGCTGGTGCGCTTCGTGCCGGGCTTCAACACCGACGGCCAGACCACCAGCTGGATCGTCAGCCTGGTCGACATCACGCCTATCCGCGAGGCGGAGCGTCAGCGCGACGTCGCGCTGCGCTTCATCTCGCACGACATGCGATCGCCGCAGTCTTCGATCCTGGCGCTGCTGGAAGTGCAACGCTTGCGCCCCGAGCAGCCGATGCAGCCCGACACGCTGGCCCGCATCGAACGCCATGCGCGCCGCACGCTGGACCTGGCCGAGGAATTCGTGCAACTCGCGCGCGCCGAATCCAGCACCTACCGCATGGAAACCGTGGACCTCACCGACCTGCTCGACGAAGCCGTGGACGAGGTGTGGCCGCAGGCACAGGCGCTGCAGGTCACCATCGAGGTGCAGCGTCCCGACGAACCGGCCCTGTGCGAAGCCGACCGCGGCCTGCTCACCCGCGCCATGGCCAACCTCATCGGCAACGCGGTGAAGTACGGCGGTCACGAGAGCGCCACGGTGCAATGCGCCGTGCAACGCGTGGACGAGGGCTGGCGGGTCTGCATCACCGACCAGGGCCCGGGCATGACACCCGAGCAGCAGCAGCGACTGTTCCAGCAGTTCGCACGGCTCGATCCCGAGCGGCGCGCGGCGCGCGGGGTGGGTCTGGGTCTGGCGTTCGTACGCACCGTGGTGGAACGCCATGGCGGGCGCATCGTGGTGTCCAGCCAGCCCGGCCAAGGCACCACCTTCCACTTCACACTCGGCCTCCAGGACCGTTAACCAACCGATCGGTCGGCCAATTCGGGTAAGTCTGGAGACGCTGAAAGAAGGTATTCACCTATAGTGAAATTTCCTCACATATTTATGTTGAGTAACCATCCATCTGCCCAGGAGACCCGCATGAAATCCCGTTCCCTAGCCGCCGTCGCTCTGTCCACCACCTTGCTGGCGGGCGGTGTTGTGTCGGCCCAGACGGTGTTCACCGTCTCCAGCTGGCTGCCACCCACCCACACGCTGAGCACGTCACAGAAGACCTGGTGCGACATGCTGGAGAAGGAAAGCACCGGCCGCATGAAATGCAACATCCTGCCCAAGGGCGTGGTGGCGGCACCCGGCACATTTGATGCCGTGCGCGACGGCCTGGCCGACATCTCGTACACGGTGGACGGCTACACCCCCGGTCGCTTCATCAACACCCAGGTGGCCGAGTTCCCGTTTCTCGGCGACAACGCCGTGGCCACCTCGGTCGCTTACCAGCGCGTCTACAGCAAGTATTTCGCCCCTCTGGGCGAGCACCGCGGCGTGAAGGTGCTGGCGGTGTTCACCCACGGCCCGGGCGTGATCTTCAACAGCAAGAAACCGGTGACCTCGGCCGCCGAGGCCGAGACCCTGAAGTTCCGCATCGGGGGCGGCAACATCAACGAGCTCTCCAAGGCCATGGGCTGGAACACCACGCTCAAGGCGGCGCCCGAGTCGTTCGAGCTGCTCTCCACCGGCGTGATGGACGGCACCTTCTTCCCCGACGAATCGATCGCCTCGTTCAAGCTCAGCATGATCAAGCACGCCACCGACTTCCCCGGTGGTCTGTACAACACCAGCTTCGTCTTCATGATGAACCCGGCCAAGTACAACGCCCTGTCGGCGCAGGACAAGGCTGTGGTCGACAAACTCTCGGGTGAGCCGGCCGCGCGCCTGTTCGGTGCAGGCTGGGACAAGGTGGACGCGGCCAGCCGCGACATGCAGAAGAGCCAGGGCGTCGCACGCATCACCGCCGACAAGGCGTTCGTGAAAGCCGTGATGGACAAGCAGGACTACCTGGAAACCAAGTGGGCGGCCAGCGCCCAGGTCAAGGGACTGCAGAATCCCAAGGCCGTGCTGAGCGAATTCCGCGCAGAGATCGCCAAGGTGAAGTAACTTCCGTGCCACCCACGTGGCCTTGCCGGGCCGGCTGAGCAGCACGCACAGCCGGCCTTTTCACATCAAGATTCATCATGCTCAAGACGATCGATCGCGGGTTGCGCTGGTCCACCGGACTCATGGCCGCCATGGCCCTGTTTGCCATCATGTGGCTCACGCTGGTGGACGTCACCGGCCGCAAGTTTTTCAGCAACTCGGTGCCAGGCAGCCTCGAGATCACCGAGATCCTCATGGTCATCGTGATCTTCGGCGCCCTGCCCATGGTGTCCTGGCGTGGTGAACACGTGGTGTTCGACTCGCTGGACCACCTGATCCCCGACTGGTTGCGCGGCATCCAGGCCCGCGTGGTGCACCTCATCTGCGCCGTCACCTTCGGTTTTCTCGGACGCCTCATGCTCATGCGCGCCGAGCGCTTCGCCGAATACGGTGACACCACCGTGCACCTGCAGTTGTCCATCGCACCCGTGGCCTGGCTGATGGCAGGCCTGCTGGTTCTGACGGGTCTGGTGCACCTCCTGTTCGTGTTCGTGAAGGCGCCGGTGCCCGAGCACCACCACTTGCCCGCCGCCGACAGGACCGCACCATGACCGAGGCTTTCCTGGGATTCGTGGCCGTGTTCATCATGGCCTTCCTGCGCATTCCGCTGGCCGTGGCCATGGCCATCGCGGGCATCATCGGCATGGGCCTGATCCGGGGGTGGCAGCCGGCTTTTGCCAGCACCAGCCAGGTCATCTTCGAGACAGGTTTTCACTACGTGCTCTCGGTCATCCCGCTGTTCGTGCTGATGGGCAATCTGGTGGCCCGCGCCGGCATGGCGCGTGAACTGTTCACCGCCGCCAATGCCTTCGTGGGTCACCGCAAGGGAGGCCTGGCCATGGCCAGCATCATTGCGTCGGGCGGCTTCGGCTCCATCTGCGGTTCATCCATTGCCACGGCGGCCACCATGACGCGCGTCTCGTACCCGGAGATGAAGAGCCATGGCTACAAGGACACGCTGGCCACCGGTGCCATTGCCGCAGGCGGCACGCTGGGCATTCTCATCCCGCCGTCCACCATCCTCGTCATCTACGGAATCATCACCGAGACCGACATCGGCAAGCTGTTCATTGCGGGAATCCTGCCCGGACTGGTGGCCATCACCTGTCTGTGTCTGGGCGTGGTGTATGTCACCTGGCGCGATCCGGCAGCCGGTCCGCGCGCCGAGCGCTTCTCTTGGGTCCAGCGATTCGCTGCGATCCGCGGCATCTGGGGCGTGGTGGTGCTGTTTGCGCTGGTGATCGGTGGCATCTATGGCGGCGTGTTCACAGCCACCGAAGGTGCGGGTGTGGGCGCGGCGGGCGCGTTCTTCTTTGCGCTGCTGCGCGGCTCGCTCACACCGAGGGTGCTGATGGACATCCTGGTGGAGAGCACGCGCACCACGGCGATGCTGTTCACCATCCTGATCGCCGCCATGATCTTCACCAATTTCATCAACTTCACCACCATGCCGGGCGACCTGCGCGACTTCGTGCTGCAGTTCAGCCCCCACCCCCTCATGGTGGTGGTCATGATGATGGGCATCTACCTGATGCTGGGCATGGTGATGGAAGAACTGGCCATCGTGCTGCTGACCATTCCGGTGTTCTTCCCGGTCATCACCGGCCTGGGTTTCGACCCGGTGTGGTTCGGCATCCTGATCGTGACCATCGTGGAAATCGGGATGATCTCGCCGCCCGTGGGCCTGAACCTCTTCGTGATCAACTCACTGCTGCCCAACGTGAAACTGGGCGCCATCTACCGGGGGGTGTGGCCCTTCGTCATGGCCGACATCGTGCGCCTGGGCATCCTGATCGCCTTCCCGGCCATTTCCCTCTGGCTACCGGGATTCATGAACCGCTGAAGCGGCAGCGTCGGCATCGCCGGGTCGCTGCTTGATGTGCAGCACGCGCTGCGGGTAGGGAATCTGGATCTGGTTCTCGCGCAAGGCCTGCAGCACCTTGCGGTTGACCAGCGATCGGATGTTGAGGGTGCCGTTTTCCGGATCGGCAATCCAGTAGCCCAAGGTGAACTCCAGGCCGTCGGCGCCAAAGTTGGACAGGGCCACCGATGGCCCCGGTTCCTTGAGCACGCGGTCCTGGGTCAGTGCAGCTTCCCTGAGCAACTCCATCACCTGTTCCACATTGCTCTCGTAGCCGACCGACACCACCGTCGACTGCCACAGCCGGTCGTCGGCCAGCGAGAGGTTCTCCACCCGGTTGATGATCAACATCTCGTTGGGCACGATGGACTCGCGACCCGTGGTGGAGCGGATCACGGTGTAGCGCGCGTTGATGTCGGTGATGAGGCCTTCGAAGTTGTCCACCCGAACGTTGTCGCCGATGCGCATGCTGCGCTCGGCCAGGATCACGAAGCCGCTCACATAGTTGGACGCGAGCTTCTGCAGGCCAAAGCCGATACCCACACCGATGGCCCCACCCAGCACCGACAGCGCGGTGAGGTCAATGCCCACGGCCGAAAGCGCGATGATCAGGCCGAAGAACATCAGCAGTGCGCGCGTGGCATTGCTCACCGCCTTGCGCAGCGACAGGTCGCCCCCCACCGCCTTGCGCAGCAGGCGCGTTTCGATGGCCGAGGACACCCACAGCGAAAGAATCAACACCGCACCGGCGGTGAGGATGCCTTCGATCATGGTGCGCAGGCTCAGCGTGGTGGCGCCGATCTTCCAGCTGATCTGGTCCATCTCGGCCAGCACCACCGGCAGCAACCCGCTGACCCACAGCACCATGGCCAGCCACGCCACCCACGAAATGGTGCGCTCGAGCACACGCACCCATGGTGCGGTGGCAAAGGCCACCTGCAGCACCTTCACACCCACCCGGATCACCACCAGCGACACCAGCACGGGAATGGCGACCTTGAAAGCCGCCAACGGCAGGGCGGCCGTCAGCCAGGCGCGCGCCACATAGGCCAGCATGAGCAGCAGCAGCGGAAACATCACGCCATCAATGAGACTCCGGCCAAACAGAACCGACGTCTTCTCGTCCTGCATGCGCAGCGCGCGACGCAGCAGCCAGGTAATGCCCAGCGCCAGCGCAATGCACACCGCCAGCGCGCCCAGTTCGGTCAGAACGGAGGGCTGCGCGAAGGCCGACAGCCAGAGACTGAAGTCGTCGATGGGTTTCGGGGCGGCGAAAGGGGTGGTGGCCATGGGAAGAAAACAGCTCGAGAGGTCAGGCGCGCCAGCTCGGCGCGCGTTTGTCGATGAAGGCCTGCACGCCTTCTTGCGCCACGTCGTGCGCCATGTTGCAGGCCATGGTCTGCCCGGCGAGCTGGTAGGCCGACTCGATGCCGGTCTCCAGCTGGCGGTAGAACAGCGCCTTGCCCATGGCGATGGCCTCGGGCGGTTTGGCGAGGATGCGATCCACCAGCGCGGTCACTTCCGCGTCCAGCGCGTCGGTGGCAACAACCCGGTTGACGAGGCCCCGGGCGCAAGCCTCGTCGGCGGAGATGAAGTCGCCCGTGAGCAGCATCTCCATGGCCTGCTTGGGCAGGATGTTGCGCGACAGGGCCACGCCCGGCGTGGCGCAGAACAGCCCCACGTCGATGCCGTTCACACCAAAGCTCGCGTTCTCGCTGGCCACCGCCAGATCGCACTGAGCCACCAGCTGGCAGCCCGCGGCCGTGGCCAGACCTTGCACGCGCGCAATCACCGGCACCTCCAGCTTGCGGATGGCGAGCATCAGGCGCGAGCAGCGCGCAAACAGCGCCTGGTAATAGGCCAGCTCGGGGTGCGCCCGCATTTCCTTGAGGTCGTGCCCGGCGCAGAAAGCCTTGCCGTTGGCGCCGATCACCACCAGCCGCGCCTGCGGGTCGGCGGCCACCGCATCCAGTGCCGCCTGCAGCGCGGCGAGCATGGCTTCGGACAGCACATTGAAGCTGCGCGGGGTGTTGAGGGTGAAGGTGTGCACGCCGCGCTCGTCGCGGGTGTGCAGGAGAACGTCGCCCACAGAGGGCTCGTCGGTCGTGACAGGTGCTTGGCTCATGCAGCGGATTGTCGGAGATTCCTGTGACGGCTTCCGTACCACGGTGGATCGATCAAACGTCGGCCAGCACCCGCAAGTGCGCTTCCACGCTGCGCCCCAGTGCGCTCAGGGCGTACCCGCCTTCGAGGCAGCTCACGATGCGGCCTTTCGCGTGGCGTTGCGCGACTTCCTTCACCCGCATCGTCATCCACGCGTAGTCCTGCTCGACCAGGCCGAGCTGCGCCATGTCGTCTTCGCGGTGCGCATCGAAGCCCGCGCTGATGAAGATCATCTGCGGCTTGTGCGCGTCGAGCCGGGGCATCCAGGTCGTGTCGATGAGCTCGCGGATGTCCATGCCCTTGGTGTAGGCCGGCACCGGCACATTGACCAGGTTGGCCGCGGTGGCGTGTTCACACAGCGGATAGAACGGGTGCTGGTAGAAGCTGCACATGAGGATGCGCTCGTCGCCCGCGACGATGTCTTCGGTGCCGTTGCCGTGGTGCACGTCGAAGTCGATGATGGCCACGCGTTTCAAACCGTGGCGCTCCAGTGCGTACTTGGCGGCCACGGCCACGTTGTTCACGAAACAGAAGCCCATGGCCTGGTTGCGCGTGGCGTGGTGGCCGGGTGGGCGCACGGCGCAGAAGGCATTGGGCATTTCGCCGGCCATCACGGCGTCGGTGGCGTCGATGGCGGCACCCGCGGCCATGAGGATGGCGTCCCAGCTGTGGATGTTGATGGAGGTGTCGGGGTCGACCTGCGCGTGGCTCGGGCCGCCGGCCTTGATCTCGTCGCGCAGGTTGTCGCTCAGGCCGCGCAGCGACGCCAGGTGCATGCGGCCGTGCGCGAGTTCGAGGTCGGCCATGGAGGCGGCGGTGGCCTCGCGGCGCTCCAGCGCCACGTCGAGTCCGCTGATGAGCAAACGGTCCTCGATCGCGTCCAGACGCTCAGGGCATTCCGGGTGACCGGCGCCCATTTCGTGCCTCCAACAATCCTTGTGGGTGAAATACCCGGTGGCCTGGCCCATGGCGGTTTTACGGTAAGGTTCGCGGCATGCAAGCCGACACAAAAATCCAACAGTTGCTGAATCAGCTTAACACGGTGATCGTGGGCAAATCCCAGCAAGTTTCCGACTGCGTGGCCTGCTTGCTGGCCGGTGGACACCTCCTGATCGAAGACGTCCCTGGCGTCGGAAAAACCACCCTGGCGCACGCACTGGCGCGCTCGTTCGGCCTGCAGTTTTCGCGCGTTCAATTCACCGCCGACCTCATGCCCAGCGATCTCGTGGGGGTGTCGATCTACGAGCGCGGCCGCGAAGCGTTTGTGTTCCATCCTGGGCCGGTGTTTGCCCAGGTGCTGCTGGCCGACGAAATCAACCGCGCCAGCCCCAAGACCCAGAGCGCCCTGCTCGAAGCCATGGAAGAAAAACAGGTGACGGTGGAAGGCGAAACACGCGCGCTGCCCGAACCCTTCTTCGTCATTGCCACGCAGAACCCGCACGACCAGCTGGGCACCTACGCGCTGCCCGAATCGCAGCTGGACCGTTTCCACATGCGCCTGTCCATCGGCTACCCCGACCGCGCGGCCGAGCGCGAACTGCTGCGCGGCCAGGACCGCCGCGACATGCTCGACAAACTGCCCCCCGCCCTCTCCCCGGCCGACCTCGCCGCCCTGCAGCACACGGTGAGCCAGGTGCACACCGCCGAGCCGGTGCTGGAGTACCTGCAAGACCTGGTGGCCGCCACGCGCAACGGGCAGTGGTTTGCGCAAGGCCTGTCACCGCGCGCCGCGCTCGCCGTGGTGCGCTCGGCGAAGGCGCAGGCCTACTTGAGCGGACGCGACTACGTGGCGCCCGACGACATCGCAGCCATCCTGCCGCAGACGGTGTCCCACCGCCTGATTCCCGTGCGCGACGCGGGGCGCGGGCCGGTGGAACAGGTGCGCGCGATGCTGGAAGCCACACCCCTCCCGTGACATGGTGGCCACCGCTGCGCGCTCGCCCGCTGGCGCCCTGACTTTGAAATCCTGGCGACATCCGTGGCGCTCGATGCGCGCCCAAATGCAGACCTGGTGGCACAACCGCCTGCCCAAGTCCGACACGCTCACGCTGACCCAGCGCAACGTCTACATCCTGCCCACCCGCCCGGGCTGGATGCTGGCCTTCACCTTGCTGCTGCTGCTGGTGGCCAGCATCAACTACCAGCTCAACCTGGGCTACCTGCTCACCTTCCTGCTGGCCGGCAGCGCGGTGGTGGGCATGCATGTGTGCCACGGCAACCTGCGCGGCATCACGCTGCTGCTCACGCCGCCCGAGCCGGTGCACGCGGGCCAGGCGGTGACGCTGACCGTGCGCCTGTCCAGCGAACGCAAGCACACGCGCTACGGCATCGGCATGGGCGTGATCGGCGCCGACCCCGCACACGCCCCGCTCGCCTGGACCGATGTGCCCGCACAAGGCAGCGCCCAGCTGAAGGTGAGCTTTCCGTCGCCCGAACGCGGCCTGCACCCGCTGCCGCCACTGAGTGCGCAAACCCTGTTTCCGCTGGGCACCTTCCGCGTGTGGACCGTGTGGCGCCCGGCCTCGGGTGTGCTGGTCTACCCCGAGCCCGAAAGCCATCCGCCACCGCTGCCCCCGGGCGAGCCGCAGGCCGGCAGCTCGGGCGCGGCGCGCGTGCAGAGCACCGGTGAATTCGACGGCGTGCGAGCCTACCGCCGGGGTGACCCGCTCAAGGCCGTGGTCTGGCGCAAAGCCGCACAGGCGTTCTCGTCGGGGCGTGACGATCTCGTCAGCCGCGATGCCTTGTCGCACCAACGCCAGCAGCTCTGGCTCGACCACGCGCAGTGCGGCGGCGCGGGCCTGGAAGCGCGGCTGTCGCGCCTGACGGCCTGGGTGCTCATGGCCGACCGCCAGGGGCTTGACTTCGGCTTGCGCGTGCCCGGCCGCGACATAGCGCCTGACCAAGGCCCGGCGCACCGCGCACGCTGCCTGGAGGCGCTGGCCATATGTTGAAGAATGCAGCAACCGGTTTTGCCGCCGGGCCGCCCCAAGGCAAAACGCGCCCCCCCGGGGGGCAGCGACCCGCGCAGCGGTGGAGCGTGGGGGCCACACTCCCCAGAGACACGCGCGACACGCTCTTTCTGCTCGCCGTGATCGGCTGGGTGGCGTTCATGCAGGTGGGCCACACGCCCTGGTGGTGCACCGCGCTCACCGCCGGTGTGCTGGTGTGGCGCACCACGCTCGCGCTGCGCGGTCTGCACCTACCCGGCTGGCCGGTGCGCGTGGGCCTGCTCGGGCTCACGCTGGCCGCCACCTTCATGACCCACAGCACCCTGATCGGGCGCGACGCGGGCGTGACGCTCATCGTGGTTCTGCTGGCGCTCAAGACGCTGGAGATGCGCGCCCGGCGCGACGCCTTCGTGGTGTTCTTTCTCGCCTTCTTCACGCTGCTCACGCACTTCTTTTATTCGCAGTCGTTGCTCACGGCGGCCGGCATTCTGGTGGCGCTGCTGGGCCTGCTCACCGCGCTGGTGAACGCCCACATGCCCGTGGGCCGCCCGCCGCTGTCGCAGGCCGCGCGCATTGCCGGCGGCATGGCGCTCATGGGTGCGCCCATCATGCTGGTGCTGTTCCTGCTGTTCCCGCGCCTGTCGCCGCTCTGGGGCATGCCGGGGCAAGATGAAACCGGGCGCAGCGGCCTCTCGGGCTCCATGAAGGTGGGCCAGATCGCCCAGCTGGTGCTCGATGACAACATCGCCTTGCGGGTGCGTTTTGAAGGCCGCCCGCCACCGCAGGGCCAGTTGTACTTTCGCGGCCCGGTGCTCAGCAGCTTCGACGGCAGCGAGTGGCGCGCACTGCGCTCGGGTTTCCCGCAGTCCATGGCCTTGCCCACCGACCTGCGCGTCTCGGGCGAGCCCGTGCGCTACCAGGTGACCATGGAGCCCAACCGCCGGCCCTGGCTGTTCGTGCTGGAAGCCACCCCGCAAGGCCCCGAGGTGCCCGACAACGCGGTGCGCATGAACAACGAGCTGCAGTGGTTCACGCAGCGCCCGATCAACACGCTGGTGCGTTACAGCGCCGAGAGCTACCCCACATTCCGCTACGGGCCACAAAGCCAGGCGGTGGCCCTGCAAGACCAGATTGCATTGCCCGGTGGCTTCAACCCGCGCACCCTGGCGCTGGCACAGGCGCTGCGGCGCGAACACGGCACTGGCCCCGAGGCCACCCCCCGGCTCATCGACGCTGTGATGAACCGCCTGCGCACCGGCGGCTACAGCTACACGCTGGAGCCCGGCCTCTACGGCCAGAACACCGCCGACGAGTTCTGGTTCGACAAGCGCGAAGGCTTCTGCGAACACATCGCCAGCAGCTTCGTCATCCTCATGCGCGCACTCGACATTCCCGCGCGCATCGTCACCGGCTACCAGGGCGGCGAACTCAACGGCGTGGACGGCTACTGGACCGTGCGCCAGCGCGACGCCCACGCCTGGGCCGAGGTCTGGTTGCAAGGCCAGGGCTGGGTGCGCGTGGACCCCACCTCGGCCGTGGCGCCCGGGCGCGTCGGCTCGTTCGAGCGCCTGCGTGCACCACAAGGCGCGCTGGCCGGCGCCATCGGCAACTTCAACCCCAACCTCACCGCCCAGCTGCGCGCCGCGTGGGAGGCCATGAACAACAGCTGGAACCAGTGGGTGCTGAACTACACCCAGGGCCGCCAGCTCGACCTGCTGAAAAACCTGGGCTTCAGCTCCCCCAGCTGGACCGACCTGGCCTATGTGCTCATCGGCGTGGTGGTCTTGGTGAGCCTGCTCGGCGCGGCGTGGACGCTGTGGGAGCGCCAGCAACACGACCCCTGGCTGCGCCTGCTGCGGCGCGCGCGCACCCGGCTGCACAAGCTGGGCCTGGAGAGCGCCGACCACACCCCGCCACGCGAACTGGCGCTGCGCGTGCAACAACGCTGGAACCATGACAACGTGGACGCCGGTGCCGCCGCGCGGCTTGCACAATGGCTGCTTCGCCTCGAGGCCCAGCGCTATGCGCGCCCCGGCTCTGGGGACGCCACCCTGTCCAGCCTGCAGCGCGAGTTTCAGCGGCTGGCGTGGCCCCGAAACACCGACGCCTGACCCCGACACCTGACCCCACCAACATCCGATCAAGGCACCCATTGCAAGCTGTGAACCGTTTTCTTTCCGCGCTGGCCGCCGCCCTCCTGCTGGCCGCGCCGGCCCTGGCCCAGTCACCCGCCAAGAGCCGGCCCAACAACGCGGCCAAGGCCGAGCCCGTTTTCACCTACGACCAGAGCGAAGCCGCCATGGCCTTCGCCACCGACCTCGCCGTGCGCCGCAACCTCGACCCCGCCTGGGTGCGCCAGCAGATCGGCCAGGCCCAGCGCCTGCCCATCGTCGTGCGCCTCATGCAGCCCGCGCCCGCCGGCACACCCAAGAACTGGGCCGCCTACCGCGCCCGCTTCATCGAACCCATTCGCCTGCGCGCCGGGCAAAGGTTCTGGGAAGACAACCGCGAAACACTCGCCCGCGCCGAGCTTGAATACGGTGTGCCCGCCAGCCTCATCGTGGGCGTGATCGGCGTGGAAACGCTCTATGGCCAGCACACCGGCAATTACCGCGTGATCGACGCGCTCAGCACGCTGGCCTTTGACTTCCCCACCAACCACCCGCGCGCCGCCGCGCGCACCGAATTCTTCAGAAGTGAACTCGAACAATTCCTGAGCCTGACCGAGCGCACCGGCACCGACCCGCTGACCCCACGCGGCAGCTACGCCGGCGCCATGGGCTGGCCGCAGTTCATGCCCAGCAGCTGGGCGAAATACGCCATCGACTTCGACGCCGACGGCAAGGTGGATCTGTTCAACAGCCAGGCCGACGTGATCGGCTCGGTGGCCAACTACTTCAAGGCCTTCGGCTGGCAAACCGGCATGCCCACGCACTACCCGGTGACGTTCGACACCAGCAAGCTCGACCTGGACACCCTGCTCGCCCCCGACATCCTGCCCAGCTTCGGCGTGGAGAGCTTCACCGCCAAGGGCGCCGTGCTCGAAGGCCCGGCCCTGCAACACCCCGGCAAGCTTGCCCTGGTGCTGCTGGAAAACGCCGGCGCCCCACCCACCTACGTGGCCGGCACGGACAACTTCTACGTGGTCACGCGCTACAACTGGAGCAGTTACTACGCGCTCGCGGTGATCGAGTTGGGGGATGCGGTGCGGGCCTTGGTGCCGGTGCGCTGAGGCTGCCTGACAGAACCGCCTGGGCTAGAAGTCATGATTTTTTGTCGCTCGACGGGACATTTTTTGCTTGCCGCTTGGTTTCTTGCCCGATCTTTTCAACGCTCATTGGCACTGAAGTTGCTTGACGCAACCTCAGAGAGGCGCTGTGCCCACAGCACACGCCAGCCTTGAAGACCGCTAGGGTTCCGGGCTCCGCGCAGTTCACCACCGACTGACGCGGAGCCGTCTGGTCCGAGAGCAGTCGGCCACCATCGCGTGGTTCCACGGAGGGACAAAAGCCCGGGAGACGCTTGCGCTGAAAAGCACATGCCTCTCCGCCTTTTGTCCCCCGCTCAGGAGCCCCGCATGTCCTTGCCCCTTGCCCCCCCTGCCACGGCGCCGCGCGCTGCTGGTGCACCAACTCGGCCCAAGCGGCGTTCCAAGCTGTTCACCGTGCGCGCCGGCATCTCGCGGCGCACCTATTGGGTGCTTGCGCTCACCGGGCTGTTCACCCCTTTGGTGCTTTGGGCGGCGGTGGGCCTGTGGGGTGGCATCGATCCGGTGTTCATGCCGGCGCCGCTGCAGGTGCTCACCAAGACCTTCACCTGGGCCACGGAGACCGGCTTGCTGGAAGACATGGGCATCAGCATCTACCGCGTGGTGGCGGGCTTTCTTCTCTCCGCTGTGATTGCCCTGCCCCTGGGGCTGTTGATCGGCTCGTTCCGCTCGGTGCAGGCGCTGCTGGAGCCGCTGACCGATTTCATCCGCTACATGCCGGCGGTGGCCTTCATTCCGCTGGTGATGCTGTGGGTGGGCATTGGCGAGGGTTCCAAGATCGCCATCATCTTCATCGGCACCTTTTTCCAGATGGTGCTGATGGTGGCCGAAGACGTGCGCCGCGTGCCGGCCGCGCAGGTGGAGGCGGCGCAGACCATGGGCGCCAACCGGCTGGAGCTGATCGAGAAGGTGATCTTCCAAAGCGCCAAGCCCGCGCTGCTCGACACGCTGCGCATCACCATGGGCTGGGCCTGGACGTATCTGGTGGTGGCCGAGCTGGTGGCCGCCAACTCGGGGCTCGGTTACGCCATCCTGCGCGCGCAGCGCTTCCTGCAGACCGACACCATCTTCGCCGGGATCATCGTCATCGGCCTCATCGGGCTGGTCACCGACCAGCTCTTCCGCTGGGGGCACCGCCGCGCGTTTCCCTGGCTGTATTTGAAATGAGCACCCCCTGCGACGCTTCGCGTCTTCCCCCTCTCTGGCCTTCGGCCGGAGGGGGACCGCACCTGCGGCCTGGCGAAGCCAGTTCCGCGGTACGTCTGAAAGGCGTTCCTTCATTCGAGACATCCACTCAAAAAGGTCGTTCATGAGCACCGCCCACATCCCCCTGCCCAAGATCGCCATCCGCAACCTCAGCAAGCGGTTTGACGGCGCACCGGTCAACGCACTCGAAGGCATCGACCTCGACATCGCCGAGAACGAGTTCGTCACCTTCGTGGGTGCGTCGGGCTGCGGCAAGTCCACGCTGCTGCGCACCATCGGTGGGCTGGAGACGCAGACCACTGGCGACCTGCTGGTGGACGGCCGCGCCGTCACCGGCCCGGGCATCGACCGCGCCATGGTGTTCCAGCACTACAGCCTCTACCCGTGGATGAGGGTGTGCGAGAACATCAAGTTCTGCCGCCAGCTCGCGGCGCACACGCAAGACCGCACGTCCGCCGACGTGGAAGCGGCCGAGGGCCGGGCCGATGCGCTGCTGCGCCTGATGGGCCTGGAGCCGGTGGCGCGCGCCTGGCCCAACCAGCTCTCGGGCGGCATGCAGCAGCGTGTGGCGATTGCGCGCGCGCTCATGGGCCGGCCCGATGTGGTGCTGATGGACGAACCTTTCGGCGCGCTCGACGCGCAGACGCGCGAGGTGATGCACGACCTGATCCGCTACGTGCACAAGCTGGAGAAGGCCACCATCGTGTTCGTGACGCACGACGTGGAGGAAGCGCTGTACCTGGGTGGACGCGTGGTGCTGATGGCGCCGCGCCCCGGGCGTATCGACACCATTTACGACGTGCCCTTTGGCGACCAGCGCGTGCAAGACCTCAAGCACGAGCCGGCCTTCGTGCGCCTCAAGCGCGACATCCTCGACCGCATCCGCGAGACCTCGGGCATGAAGACCGATCTGGAACAGCTGCAGCGCCTGTCGGGCGTGGGCGTTTGAATTTTTCAGGAGACACACCATGAACCCACAAGACATTGCAGACCCCCTGAGCGTGGTGCCCCCCAACCCGCCACAGGCCGCGCCGGTGGACGCCCCCGCGCTGTGGCAGCGCTTCCCCGCCGCCGCGCTCGAAGGCGTGGACACGGCGCGCGCCATGTGGAGCGAGGTGATGCCCGGCGGCAGCCACTGGAGCTGGCGCATGCCGCGCGGCAGCGCCTTGCGCTTCGTGGCGCTGGAGGCCGGGGCCAACGTGAGCCTGGTGCTCTACAGCGCGCTGGAAAAGCTGGAGCGCTACAACATGCCCGACAGCCTGAAGGCGCAACACACCGCGCACTACACACAAGGCCATGTGCTCATGAGCGACATGGGCCGCAGCATGGCCAGCTTCACGGCCGACAGCCTGGGCTGGCACGACCCGCTGGGCGCCTTGCTGGATGCCGAGCTGATGCAGCAGAAGTACGGCGAGAAGCGCTACGAGCACGCACGCAACGCCATGCACCGATCGGGCAAGGACGGCCTGCTGATCGAGATCGGCAAATACGGTCTGAGCAAACGCGATCTCATCGCACCGGTGAACCTGTTCAGCAAGGTGGGCGTGGACGCGCAGGGGCGTTTTGCCTTTGTGCCCGATCACGCCAAGGCGGGTGACTTTGTGGAGCTGCGTTTCGACATGGACGTGATCGTGGCCATCAGCACCGCGCCGCACGGGCTGGACACCGCGCCCACCTACGCGCCGAAGAAAGTGGGCCTGCTGGCCTGGCGCTGCGGCGCCGCGCCGGAGAACGACGTGTGCCGCGCCTTCCGCCCTGAAAATGCGCGCGCCCTGCACAACACCGACATGCTGTACCTGTGAGGAGCCTTTGATGACCACCGAAGCCACCGACATCCGCATCCTTGAGAGCCAGCTCGACCCGGCCCACGCCGTGATGAACCAGCGCCACGCCGCGGGTGAGCCCATCCTGTTTGAAGTCAAGCGCGGGCAGACGCTGCGCATCGTCGACCTCGAAGGCAACCAGGCCGCCGACGTGCTGTTCTACAACCGCCACGACCCTGCAGAGCACTACAGCGCCACCAACACCATGCAGCGCCAGGGCGGCATCTACCTCACCACGGGTTCCGTCATCCGCAGCAACGACGGCAACGCCATGCTCACCATCGTGGCCGACACCTGCGGGCGCCACGACACGCTGGGCGGCGCCTGCGCGGCCGAGAGCAACACCGTGCGTTACGCGCTGCAGAAGAAGTTCATGCACAGCTGCCGAGACAACTACCTCATCGCCCTGCAGCACGCCGACGTGGGCCTGGGCAAACGCGACCTGGTGCCCAACATCAATTTCTTCATGAACGTGCCGGTGACGGCCGATGGCGCGCTGAGTTTTGAAGACGGCGTGTCGGGCCCGGGCAAGTACGTGGAGATGCGGGCGGAGATGGATGTGTGGGTGCTGATTTCCAACTGCCCCCAGTTGAACAACCCTTGCAATGCGTACAACCCCACGCCGATCCAGTTGCTGGTGTGGGACCCGGTCTGAACCTGTCTTCATTCGCGCAGCGGGACGACCCCTTGTCGCGATACCCCTTCGCAGGACGGCCTGCCCTCTTCGATCCAAGGTTCAACCCATGTTCAGCAAGGTCCTGATTGCCAACCGTGGCGCCATCGCCTGCCGCATCATCCGCACCCTCAAGACCCTGGGCGTGCGGAGCGTGGCCGTGTACTCCGAAGCCGACGCGCAGGCCCGCCACGTGCGCGAGGCCGACGAGGCCTACCTGCTCGGCCCGGCGCCGGCGGCCGAGAGCTATTTGCGGGCCGACCGCATCCTGCAGATCGCCCAGGACTGCGGCGCTCAGGCCATCCACCCGGGCTACGGTTTCCTGTCGGAGAACCCCACGTTTGCCCAAGCGTGCGAGGCCGCCGGCATCGCCTTCATCGGCCCCGCGCCCGAGCAGATGCGCGCCTTTGGTCTCAAGCACACGGCGCGCGATCTGGCCGAGCAGCACGGCGTGCCGCTGCTGCCGGGCTCGGGTCTGTTGACCGACTTGGCGCAGGCACAGAGCGAAGCCGCGCGTGTGGGTTTCCCGGTGATGCTCAAGAGCACGGCGGGTGGCGGCGGCATCGGCATGCGCTTGGTGTGGAACGCGGCCGAACTCACCGATGCCTTCGACTCGGTCGGGCGCATGGCGCAGGCCAACTTCAAGGACGCAGGCCTGTTCATCGAGAAGTACGTGGAGCAGGCGCGGCACATCGAGGTGCAGGTGTTCGGCGACGGCGCGGGCGGCGTGATCGCGCTGGGCGAGCGCGACTGTTCGGTGCAGCGGCGCAACCAGAAGGTGATCGAAGAAACTCCCGCGCCAGGCCTGAGCGACGCCCAGCGCAGCGAGCTGCACGCCACCGCCGTGCGGCTGGCGCAGGCGGTGAACTACCGATCCGCCGGCACGGTGGAATTTGTCTACGACGCTTCCACCGGCGCTTTCTACTTTCTCGAAGTGAACACGCGCCTGCAGGTGGAGCACGGCGTGACCGAGCAGGTGTGTGGCGTGGACCTGGTGGCGTGGATGCTGCAGCTCGCGGCTGGCGACCTGCCGCCGCTGCACACGCTGCAGCCCGTGCCGCGCGGCGCGTCGATCCAGGTGCGGCTGTACGCCGAAGACCCGGCGAAGAACTTCCAGCCCAGTGCTGGCCTGCTCACCGAGGTGGTGTTCCCCGGCAATGCGCGCGTGGACAGCTGGGTGGAGCGCGGCACCGAGGTGCCCGCCTGGTACGACCCCATGCTGGCCAAGCTGATCGTCACGGCCGACACGCGCGAAGAAGCCTTGAAAAAAATGGAAGACGCGCTCGACGCGACGCGCCTGGCCGGCATCGAAACCAACCTGGGCTACCTGCGCCAGGTGGTGCGCGACCCGGTGTTCCGCGAGGGCAAACAAGTCACGCGCTTTCTCTCCACCTTCGCCTACCACCCGGCCACCATCGATGTGTTGGAGCCCGGTGTGCAGACCAGCGTGCAGGACTGGCCGGGCCGTCAGGGTTACTGGGACGTGGGCGTGCCGCCGAGTGGCCCGATGGACATGCATGCGCACCGCGCAGCCAATGCGCTGGTAGGCAATGCCGCCGATGCGGCAGCACTGGAAATCACATTGACCGGGCCCACGCTGCGCTTCAACACCACCACCGTGGTGGCCGTGACAGGGGCACCAGCCAGGCTCACGCTGAATGGCGAGCCGGTGCCGATGTGGCAGGCCATCAGCATACCCGCCGGCGCCACACTCGCCGTTGGCCGCTGCGAGCGCGGCGTGCGCCTGGCCTTGGCTGTCGCGGGTGGCCTCGATGTACCGCTGTACCTGGGCAGCCGAAGCACCTTCACGCTGGGGCAGTTTGGTGGTCACGCGGGGCGGCATCTGCGCACGGGGGATGTGCTGCATCTCGCTGGCGCGCAAGCGCGGTCGATCCATGACGAGGTGGTGATCCCCGAATACACCAACCACTGGGACATCCAGGTCCTCTATGGCCCCCACGGCGCGCCCGACTTCTTCACGCCCGACGACATCACCATGTTCTTCGGCACCCACTGGAAGATCCACCACAACAGCAGCCGCACCGGTGTGCGCCTGATCGGCCCCACGCCGCAGTGGGCGCGCACCGATGGCGGCGAAGCAGGCCTGCACCCGTCCAACATCCACGACAACGCCTACGCCATCGGCGCGATCGACTTCACGGGTGACATGCCGGTGATCCTCGGGCCTGATGGGCCCAGCCTCGGTGGCTTTGTGTGCCCAGCCGTGGTGCTGCACGACGAGCTGTGGAAGCTGGGCCAGCTTCGGCCGGGCGACACGGTGCGCTTTCACCGCCAGGCCGGCTCGCCACAGAGCCCCGTGCTCGATGACCGCGCAGCCGAAGGCGACCGCCCGCGCCGCGTGATCCGCCAGGCCGGTGACCGCTACGTGCTGATCGAGTTCGGCCCGCTCACGCTGGACCTGGAGCTGCGCATGCGCGTGCAGGCCCTGCTGCACGGTCTGAAGCAACGGCAGTTGCAAGGCGTGATCGACCTCACCCCGGGTATCCGTTCGCTGCAGGTGCACTTTGACCCTGCCCTGCTGCCGCGCGACGAGCTGCTGCGAATCGTGAGCGAAGTGGACGACGCCTTGCCGCCCGTGGACGAGATGGTCGTGCCCTCGCGCACCGTGGTGCTGCCGCTCTCGTGGGACGACCCGCAGACGAAGCTGGCCATCGAGAAGTACATGCAGTCGGTGCGGCCCGATGCACCCTGGTGCCCGAGCAACATCGAGTTCATCCGCCGCATCAACGGGCTGGACGCGACCGAAGACGTGTTCAACATCGTGTTCGACGCGCGCTACCTGGTGCTCGGCCTGGGCGACGTGTACCTGGGCGCACCGGTGGCCACGCCGCTGGACCCGCGCCACCGCCTCGTGACCACCAAGTACAACCCCGCGCGCACCTGGACACCGGAAAACGCGGTGGGCATCGGCGGCGCTTACCTCTGCGTGTACGGCATGGAAGGCCCGGGCGGTTACCAGTTTGTCGGCCGCACGCTGCAGATGTGGAACCGCTGGCGCCACGGCACGCCGGGAAGCGCTTTCGAGCAGCCCTGGCTGCTGCGCTTCTTCGACCAGATCCGCTTCGAGCCGGTGAGCGAGGACGCGCTGAAAACCATCCGCGCCAACTTTCCGCACGGCGGCTACGCGTTGCGCACCGAAGACGGCACGTTCAGCCTCAAGGACTATCGGCAGTTCCTGGCTGACAACGCTGCAAGCATCGCCGGCTTCAAGGCCACGCAACAGGCCGCGTTTGAGGCCGAGCGCGAGCGCTGGGTGGCCGCCGGCCAGGTCGACTACACCAGCGAGGACGCGGCGGCCAGCGCCGGCGTGGCCGACGAGGTGGACTTGCCCGAGGGCGGACGGATGCTCGCCACCAGCGTGCCCGGCAACGTGTGGAAGGTGGCGGTGAGCGTGGGCCAGCAGGTGCAGGCCGGCGACGTGCTGCTGGTGATCGAGTCCATGAAGATGGAATTCAACTTGCTTGCACCGGCCAATGCCACGGTGCACAGCCTCATGTGCACGCAAGGTGGCGCGGTGTCGGCCGGGCAGAACGTGCTGGTGCTGATCGACGAAGCCATCTGAGTCCAGAACAACAACGGAGTGTTTCCATGTCACTGAGCCAACTCTCTTTCGATCTCGCCAGCCTGCAAGCCGCCTACCGCGGCGGCACCCCCGTGCGCGAGGTGATCGCCGAAGCGCTGGCCCGCTGCCGCGCCGACACGCACCATGCCTTCATCCACGTGCTGAGCGATGCCGAAGTGGCGCCCCATGTGGCGCGTCTCGACGGTGTGGACCCGGCCAGCCTGCCCTTGTTCGGCGTGCCGTTCGCCATCAAGGACAACATCGATCTGGCCGGCGTGCCCACCACCGCCGCCTGCCCCGAGTTCGCCTACACGCCCACCGAAAACGCGTTCCTCATCGAGCAGCTGATGGCCGCCGGTGCGGTGCCGGTGGGCAAGGCCAACCTCGACCAGTTCGCCACCGGCCTCAACGGCACGCGTTCACCGTATGGCGCGTGCCAGAACGCGTTCGACCCCGACTTCATCTCGGGCGGCTCGAGCTCGGGCTCGGCCGTGTCGGTGGCCAAGGGCTGTGTCACGTTCTCACTCGGCACCGACACCGCCGGCTCGGGCCGCGTGCCGGCGTCGTTCAACAACCTGGTGGGCCTCAAACCCACGCTGGGCCTGCTCTCGGGCACCGGCCTGGTGCCGGCCTGCCGCTCGCTGGACACGGTGTCCATCTTTGCGCTCACCGCCGCCGACGTGCAGGCCGTGCTGGGCGCCGCGGCTGCGTTCGACGCAGCCGATGCCTACAGCCGCCCGGCGCAGTCCTTCGGCGTGGATTTCTCACAAGGCCCGTTCCGCTTTGGTGTGCCGCGCGCGCAAGACCTGGAGTTCTTCGGCAACGGTGCGGCCGCGAAACTGTTCGCCACCTCGGTGGAGAGGCTCGAGGCCCTGGGCGGCTTGCCGGTCGAAGTGAACCTCACGCCGTTTCTGGAAGCAGCCCGCCTGCTCTACGACGGCCCGTGGGTCGCAGAGCGCTATGTGGCCATTCAAGCCTTCATCGACGCGCAACCCGAGGCCGTGTTTCCCCCGGTGCGCACCATCATCGAGGGCGGTCGCGGCGTGACCGGCGCCCAGGCCTTCGCGGCGAGCTACCGCCTCAAGGCGCTCAAGCGCGTGTGCGACGCCATCTGGACCGACATCGACTGCCTGCTCACGCCCACCGCCGGCACCATCTACCGCATCGCGGAGATGCAGGCCGATCCGATCCAGCTCAACTCCAACCTGGGTCGCTACACCAACTTCATGAACCTGCTGGACTACAGCGCGGTGGCCGTGCCCTCGGGTTTTCTGGCCGATGGCCCGGCGCAATGCCTGCCCTGGGGCGTGACGCTGGCCGCGCCCGCGTTCAAGGACATCCCGCTGCTGCGCCTGGCCGACCGCTTCCACCGCGCCGAGACCTTCACGCTCGGCGCCACGCCCACGCCGTTGGCCGGCGCACCGGCCTGCACCGGCCTGCCCTCGGGCGAGGTGGGCGCGGCCGGCAGCGGCACCGTGCGCGTGGCCGTGTGCGGTGCCCACCTCTCGGGTCTGCCCCTGAACCACCAGCTCACCTCGCGCGGCGCACGCCTCATCGGCAGCCCGCATTCGGCCCCCGAATACCAGCTGCACGCCCTGGCCGGCGGCCCGGTGCAACGGCCCGGCATGGTGCGCGTGGCCTCGGGCGGCTCGGCCATCGCACTGGAGGTGTGGGAAGTGCCCGCCGCGCACTTCGGCAGTTTCGTGGCCGGCATCCCGGCGCCGCTGGGCATCGGCAAGGTGAAGCTGGCCGATGGCAGCGAGGTGCCCGGCTTCATCTGCGAAGGCCAAGGCATCGCGGGCGCAACCGACATCACACATTTCGGCGGCTGGCGGGCGTGGTTGGCGGCGGGTGCGCCGCGCTGAGGCCTCCGAACGAGTCCTTGGCGACAGCGCTGGAGCCCAGCCAGGCAATGTCCCACTCGCATGGCCCGCGAAGAACGCGACTTTGCCACTGCCGTACTGGCCACTTGGTCACATTCGTTGCGATGCCTGTATCGGAGTCGAGCAGGTAGTGTTGGTAGGCCGAACCGTCAAGGTGCAACGTACAGCCTGGAGTCCAATGCTGAAGTTCCGCATCGAACGAACTGGTGAAGATGGCGGGCCTAGAGCGGCGACCACGCTCCGAGTGATAGACCAGCCACAGATCGCCTTCTGGGTGAATGCACCAACCCCCATCTGGGAACGCATCAGGCACACCAAGGAGCGTGACATTGATGTCTACCTTGAGCCTCTGCAACTCATCAGCAAGTTCACTCAGTGCCCAGTTCGACCTGGGCTGTGGCACGGACGGCACGAACTCGTAGCAGTCATCCCATTCGATTTTCATGGTGTTCCTTTGGCATCTTTCATGCGGCGGGACTCATTGGCACAGGCCTGCAGGTCTTGACCTGACTTCGGTGAAGCCATGGCCTGCTGCAGCGGTCAGTACGGGACGCTGAACAATCCATTGGTCAATTCGCCAGTCCCGGTATTGAGCACATAGAAGCTCTCAGGCGGATGCTCCTTGGTCCCGACCAACACACCGAACTGCACGATGGGAGGGTCGATGGGGTCACCTCGCCGACCGATGGGCAGGGTTTGGTGGGTGATCGTGCGCGTGAAGGTTCGACCAATGACGTAGTCCGCGCTTCGTTCGGGTCCGCTTGCGAAGCGCACCTGACAACGCAGGCTGCCGTCGGCGTTGAAGATGGCAGCGTTGTCGGGGCAGGGGAAGACGTCGCTGCCGTCGGGGTGGGTGTAGCTGCCAGGCTTGAAGATGACCAGGACGCCGGTGCGGTCGGGGAGGATCCATGCGAAGTCGTTAAAGGGAAGTGTGACCAACCGATCATCCTCAAGAAGCAGTTGTGAGCTCAACGGTGTCACGGGTTTCTTGAGTGCGTGCAGCTTCTCGCTGTTTCCTTCATCAGGCCGGCCTCCTCGATCAACGAGGTAATGGAACTGCTCGCCATCAGCCGCGCCCCAGAGAAGGAAAGTTTGTCGGATCTCGGTGGTCATGGCGCGAGCTTTCTTGAGTTGTTGAGATCGATGATGAAGCTCACTGGCGAGGTTTGCGGAGACGCATTCATGAACTGAACTTGATGGCCTCCGCCTTGCAGGACGTTGCTTGTTAGGCGGTCATATATTGGGCCTACTTGGCCCTCGCGCAAGCCGACTCCGGGTTTGATACTGAACTCAACCACATACATGGGCGTGCCGTTGGTGCCCTTCCATTCGCTGCTGATGGCCAAGTTCCCTCGGACGTCCGCAACGGTAGAAATTGGGTCCTTGGTGGCCCATGCACCGAGTTGTTTGACCGCCGCCTCGTGATCTCCCGTGGCGATCAGCCGATCAATTTCCTTGTACTTCTGTTCATCCACAACCATTCGATAAGTTTCCGTCTGCGTGGTCACCCGATCAGTCACCATCGTCCCCTCTTTCCACGCGGGGCGTTGAGTCATCCAGCCGTAGGCGTTCAGACCCTGCTGGTTGTCACTCAGGGTTTTGATCTCATCGACCCTCGGCAACAAGTCGCGATCCGTCACCTGTCCGGCGTTGATCACCTCAGCCCGATGCGTGGTACCCGCCTGGAAGTCTCGCACGGCGTGCGAACCAAAGCCGGGCATGTCGGCGGTGAGGTTGTTCTGGATCCGCGCTTCGGCCAGCAGCTTGGCCTCGGCGCTGCCCACTGGGGCAAGCACGCCGTCGGCAAACTTCAGCAGCTTCTGCCCGCCCTGCACCACCACCTCGGCAAGCACCTTGCCGGGCGCGGTGAGCAGCAGCGCGCCCACCGCCGCGTCTTCCGGACCGGGCAGGGCAAAGAGCAAACCTTGTGAGGTGCTTTGCGCCAGTTGAATGTGGAAGTTCTGGCGCAGCGCAGGGTTGGGTGTGACTGGACCTAGCGTGGACACGTTGAGCGCAAACCCCGCGTTCGGGCTGTTGGCGTAGACAAGCTGACCGGGCTGGCCGTGCACGGTGTTTCCCATGGCGCGTGCTTCTGCCGAGAGACTGCTGCACAGCGCCGGTGAGGAACCGCTGCAAGCTTGTTGCAGTTCGCGGTCGCGTTCCCTAGAGAGGTTCACCAGCGCCGTGCCGCGCGCACAGGCGGTGGCGTCGCCACTGGCACATTCTTTGGTCGCGCGCTCGTACTGCTCCACCTCGGACAGGCGCAGCATGGTCGGGCGAACGTGGTTCAGATAATTGTTCGCCGCCGCATTGCGCCCAGCCTGCGCGGCGATGTTCACGCCCAAGCTGCTCTCATCACCCGTCAGCACCCCGCCCAGGCCGGCCACAGCGGCTGCGAAGGCCTCGGTCTCGGCGCGGGGCTTGCTGCCGGTGGGGTCGTACCAGGCGGCGGCGAGTTCGCCCAGCACGGCACCGCTGGCGCCCGCCGCGCAGCCTGGTGAGCCGGCCTGCACTGCCCCGGCTGCGCAGCCGAGCAGCGCGTGCAGCAAGGCCTTGCCGGCGGGGTTGAGCACGGGCTGGCCGTTGAGGTCTTCGAGCAGGCCCAGGTCGCCGATGGCATTGGCGCCCAGGGCGGTTGCGCTGCCGAGGGCGCTGGCAATCAAGGCGCTCTGCAGTCCGTCTTTGAGCGAGGTGCCGTTGAGCGCGCTGTTCACGGCGGCGCCCGTGCTTTGCTCGATCAACGATTTGCTGAAGTAGCTGGTGAAGCCATCTTTGATGGTGATGTCGCTCAGTGCCTTGCCGCCCACGCTGAGCTGGCTGGAGAGGCCATTGATGGCGCCGGCGGTGAGCATGCCGGTGATCAGTTGCTTGACGCTGGCACTCGACCCCAGGTCTTTGAAGACGGCCCCCAGGTCGCCACCGTTGTTGACGAAGCTCACTGCGGCCGTGCTGGCAAGGCTGGTGAAGCCGGCGTTGATGGCGGCGCCAGCCATGGTGTACCCGGTGGCGCCTGCGGCGGTGGTGGTGGTGAGTGCGGCGGCGGTGGCACCGGTGGTGCTGCCGGAAGCCGCAATGGCCAGTTCGGTGCCCATGCCGGCGGTGAAGTAGGCCACCACCAGCGTGAGGATGGCGGCGCCCGCGCCAGTCAGACCCTGTTGCTTGTCGTGCCACTGCCGCTGGGCGAGGTCGATGGCTTGCCAGTCGATGTCCTCCCGCTGCGCCAGCGCAGCCAGGTGGGCAAGGCCGGGTTGATGGGCAAGCTGTTCGATCTGCTGGCGCAGCGGGCCTGCGGGTATCTGCGCGGTGATGGACAGGGCGGGGTCGAACTGCACCTGGCCGTGCAGTTCGGTGGGTTTCAAGGTTTCGGTCTCGTGCCCGCTGTTGATGACCTTTTGCCAGAGGCCATCGGTGACGGTCTTGCTCTGGTGGCTGTGGATGTCGGTATCGACGCTGGCGCCGAGCAGCAGTTCACCTGCTGCGTCGGGGGCGGCATGCGCGCTGCGGGTGAATCCGATGGTGGGTGCACTCACGTGTGCGCCGATGAGCTCGGTGCGCTCGCCCACGCCGATGCGGATGGCCTCGTCGGCGATGAGTTGGGTACCGATGCCGACGTTGTGGACCTGGATGTCGGTGCTTTCGTGCTTGCGGGTCTTGGGGCCGACGACGCTGTTGCGCTTGGTTGTCACATCCACCTGCGTGAAGCTGTGGTCTTGCGCGGCATAAAGCAGGGTCTGGTCAGCGCCTTCGATGTGCACGCTCTCGTCACCTCGGATACTGGCGCCCACGCTGACGACGTTGGTGCCCAGCACCTCAACGTTCTGGCCTTGCAGGTGGCTGAGCTGTGCCTTTGCGCTTCGATGGGTGATCTTGGTGGTGGTGGTCTTGCTGGAGACCGGGCCACGGCTTTTGGTGCGACGCGCTTCGTCAAGTTCGAACGTGGCTTCGCCTGCCTCAACGATGACGTTGCGCCCAGCCACGGCACTCAGGTCGCCGTTGGCCTGCACCTGGGCGGCGCGTGCTGTGATGTCCTGCCCGGCGCGCAGCACCACGTCGTGATTGGCGGTGATGTGTGTGCCGATCTCTTCGCGCTGGTTCACGCGCAGGCGGTTGTCGGCGTTCCAGCGGATGTCGGTCAGATTGCTGGCATTGACGGTGGCCAGATTCAGATCGCGCCCGGCGTCCACCTGGATGCTGTCGGCCTGCAGCGCTGCCGCCGTCAGGTGCACATCGCGCCCCGCGCTGGCCAGCAGCACGCCGGCCGGGCCCGAG
>NZ_JAKFEO010000086.1:0-109239 GCF_036675665.1 Hydrogenophaga sp.
ACATCGCCATGCGCGCCCTGCGCTGGCCCGATGCCTTTCCCGCCGGCGACGTCGCGCTGCACAAGGCGATGGGCGTGCAGGCACTCAAGCACCCGGCCCGCGAGGCCGAAGCCGCCTCGCTCGCCTGGAAACCCTGGCGCAGCTACGCCGTCCTCCGGGCCTGGTCGGCAGGCCAGGTCGCCTCACCCACAGGAGCATCCGCATGAAACACGATCCCCTCACTGTTTTCACTGCATGGCAAGGCCCGCTTGGCGCCATGACACTGGCGGCGACGCCGCGGGGCCTGAGCGGCGTGTGGTTCGATGGCCAGCGCCACGGGCCCGACACCTCGGCCTGGCACCGTGATCCTGGGCATCCCGTGCTGCAGCGCGCCATCGAACAACTCACTCAGTACTTCGCGGGGCAACGCCAGGTCTTTGACCTGCCGCTGGACCTGAGCGCGGGCACGCCCTTCCAGCAAGAGGTGTGGCAGGCGCTGCTGGGCATCGCCCCCGGCGCCACCACCAGTTACGGCGGACTGAGCCAATCGATCGGCAAGCCCGCCGCCGTGCGCGCCCTGGGCGCCGCGGTGGGCCGCAACCCGGTCAGCGTCGTGGTGCCCTGCCACCGCGTGCTGGGCGCCGATGGTTCGCTCACCGGCTACGCGGGTGGGCTCGATCGCAAGACCGCGCTGCTGTCGCTCGAAGGCGCACGCTTGCTGTGAAGCGCCGGACATTGAGTCGATTCGCGCATCAATGCCACACCCATCCGGCATCAATGCCACTGCTGCGCGCCCGGGCACCCATGCATACTTTCACGCCATGAACCCCCTCCTCGCTCTCGAATTCGTCCTGCTGGCCGCCCTGTGGGGTGCGTCCTTCCTGTTCACGCGCCTGGGCGCGGCCGAGCTTGGCGCACTGCCCACCGCCGGCATGCGCGTGGCGCTTGCCGCGCTGTTCCTGCTGCCGGTTTTCCTGATCAAGGGTGTCTGGGCGGATTTCCGTGCGCGCGCCAAACCCATCCTCTTCGTCGGCCTGCTCAACTCGGGCATTCCGTTTGCGCTGTTCGCCTATGCGGTGCTGCACATCACGACCGGGCTCAGCTCCATCCTCAACGCCACCGTGCCGCTCTCGGGCGCGCTGGTGGCGTGGCTCTGGCTCAAGGACCGTCCCGGCGGCTCGCGCATGCTGGGCCTGGCCATCGGCTTTGCCGGGGTCACCCTGCTGGTGATCGGCAAGTCCGGCTTCAGCGCCACGGGCGTGGCCGGAGCGGGCTCGTCCGGCACCACGCTGGTGGCCATGGGCGCCTGCCTGCTGGCCACCCTGTGCTACGGCATCGCCGCGAGCTTCACCAAGCGCTACCTCACCGGCGCCCACCCACTGGCCACGGCCACCGGCAGCCAGATCGGCGCGGCCCTGGGCCTGGCCATTCCCACCATCTGGCTCTGGCCCAACCAGCCGGTGAGCGCCACCGCCTGGGGCGCGATCGCAGCGGTCGCCCTGCTGTGCACGGCCATCGCCTACATCCTCTTCTTCCACATCATCGAAAAGGCCGGCCCGAGCCGCGCGCTGACGGTGACCTTTCTCGTACCCGTGTTCGCCCTGGTGTACGGTGCGGTGTTCCTCAGCGAAACCATCACGCCCTGGATGATCGGCTGTGGCCTGGTGATCATCTGCGGCACCGCGCTGTCGACCGGGCTGGTGCGCCTGGGCTGGCTGGAACGAGCAACCTGACCAGACAGACGAAAAAAAATCACCGGGGTCTTGCGACCACGGTGATTTGATTCATGACTGGCGGAGTGGACGGGGCTCGAACCCGCGACCCCCGGCGTGACAGGCCGGTATTCTAACCAACTGAACTACCACTCCTGGTAGATGGCGTTCGTTCTTGCGAACCAAGTGCCAACCACTTGTGCCTGAGTTGCCTTGTGGCAAATTCTGGCGACCCTACGGGGATTCGAACCCCGGTACTCACCGTGAAAGGGTGATGTCCTAGGCCTCTAGACGATAGGGTCAAAACCTTGGGACCAACCGAAACGCGACTCTCTGCACCGCGTTTTTTGGAACTTCGAATTGTAGCATTGGAAGGTGGTGTTCCTTCTTCAGCTGCGCCTCGCAGTCCCTGATTTTTGGTGGAGGTAAGCGGGATCGAACCGCTGACCTCTTGCATGCCATGCAAGCGCTCTCCCAGCTGAGCTATACCCCCACAGGGTTTGTTGATCTGCTTCGCTGTTTTGAATCAGCGCTGCATTTCAGCAAGCCTCAAATTATAGGCGATTTTTTTATGCGTTCTGCAAACGGTCCAAGACCGTTTGACGATTCTGCAGTTCCAGCACGGCATCGAGCGATGGCGTCTGGGCCGTGCCCATCACCAGAACACGCACCGGCATGGCAATCTGAGGCATCTTCAGGCCGTGCGCCGTGAGCACTTCCTTGATGGCAGTCGAGATGCCGGCTTTGTCCCAAACCGCGTCGCCGAGCTTGCCCGCCAGCGCGGCCAGCGCCGGACGCACCGCGTCGGTCACGTGTTGCGCACGTTCGTCCGCGTTGGGCGTGATGTCGGTGTAGAACGCCTTGGCCCAATGGGCCAGCGCCACGGTGGTGTCGCAGCGGTCCTTGAACAGGCCGCAGATGCGTGGCAGGCGGTCATCCACCGCAATGCCTTGCCATTTGAGCTGCTCGGCCACCAGCGGCGCCAGCGCATCGTCGGCCATGGCTTTCAGGTGTTGGGCATTGACCCAGCGCAGTTTGGCATCGTCGAACTGCGCGGCGCTGCGGCCCAGGTGGTCCAGATTGAACCACTCAAGAAACTGCGCGCGGCTGAAAATCTCGTCGTCGCCGTGGCTCCAGCCCAGTCGCGCGAGGTAGTTCACCATGGCGTCGGGCAGGTAGCCTTCGTCGCGATACTGCGTGACGGGCTTGGCGCCGTTGCGCTTGCTCATTTTCTCGCCCTGCTCGTTGAGCACGGTGGGCAGGTGGGCGTAGATCGGCGGCTCTTTGCCAAGCGCGCGAAAGATGTTGATCTGGCGCGGCGTGTTGTTCACATGGTCGTCGCCCCGGATCACATGGGTGATGGTCATGTCGATGTCGTCGACGACCACGCAGAAGTTGTAGGTCGGCGTGCCGTCAGGTCGTGCGATCACGAGGTCGTCGAGCTCGTCATTGCTGATCTCGATGCGACCCTTGACCTTGTCGTCCCAGGCCACCACGCCGCCCTGCGGGTTCTTGAACCGCAGCACGGGCTTCACACCTTCGGGCACTGGCGGCAAGGTTTTGCCGGGCTCGGGCCGCCATGTACCGTCGTAGCGCGGCTTCTCCTTGGCGGCCATCTGTGCCTCGCGCAGCGCGTCGAGTTCGGCCACGCTCATGTAGCAGGGGTACACCAGGCCGGCAGTCACCATGTCGGCGAGCACGGCCTTGTAGCGGTCCATGCGCTGCATTTGGTAGAACGGGCCTTCGTCGTGGTCCAGGCCCAGCCACTTCATGCCTTCGATGATCACATCCACCGCGGCCTGCGACGAGCGCTCGAGATCGGTGTCTTCGATGCGGAGGATGAAGGTGCCGCCGGTGGAACGCGCGAACGCCCACGGGTAGAGCGCCGAACGGATGTTGCCGAGGTGGATGAAGCCGGTGGGCGAAGGTGCGAAGCGGGTGCGGACGTTGGTGGTCATGTCAGAGAGTGAGAAGTCCGCGGTCAAGGTCGGTCTGGATGTCGTCAATGTGCTCGAGCCCAACCGCAACGCGGATCAGGCCCTGCACCACACCCGCGGTCTGCCGCTGCGCTTCGGTCAGGCGGCCGTGGGAGGTGCTGGCGGGATGCGCCAGCAGGGTCTTGGTGTCGCCCAGGTTGGTGGAGAGAGACATCACCTGCAGTGAGTCGAGCACATGAAAGGCGCGCACGCGCGCCTGCTCGGCATCACCCGCCTTGACCTCGAACGAGAGCACGGCGCCGCCGCACCCCGACTGCTGTGCCATCGCCAGCGCGTGCTGCGGATGGCTGGAGAGCCCGGGGTAATGCACGCGCGCCACGGCGGGATGGTCTTGCAGCCATTGCGCGAGCTGAAGCGCGCGGGCCGACTGCGCCTGCATGCGGATGTCCAGCGTCTCCAGGCCCTTGAGCACCACCCAGGCGTTGAACGGTGCGAGCGTCATGCCCGCGCTCTTGAGCACTGGCAGAAAGGTCTTGGTCACCAGCTCCTGGCTGGCGCACAGGGCCCCGGCCATCACGCGGCCCTGGCCGTCGAGGTACTTGGTGCCTGAGTGCATGACGATGTCGGCACCCAACTTCATCGGCAACTGCAGGGCTGGCGTGGCAAAGCAGTTGTCCACGCACAGCAGCGCGCCGGCGGCGTGCGCAATGTCGGCCAACGCGCGGATGTCGCACACCTCGGTCAGCGGGTTGGTCGGTGTCTCGGCGAACATCAGCTTGGTGTTCGGCTTGACAGCGGCCTTCCAGGCGACGACATCGGTCTGCGACACGAAGCTGGACTCGACACCGAACTTGGCGAGATCGGTGCCGATCAGCTTGATCGTGGAGCCGAACATGGAGTGCGAACAGATCACGTGGTCGCCGGCCTTGAGCACGCCCATGCACATCATGAGGATGGCCGACATGCCCGAGGCGGTGGAGATGCAGGCCTCGGCGCCTTCGAGCGCGGCCAGCCGCTGCTCGAAACTGGCGACCGTGGGGTTGCCGTAGCGGCCGTAGGTGAAGCCTTCTTCGTCGCCGGCAAAGCGGCGAGCGGCCGCTTCGGCGCTGGGTTGCACGTAACCGCTGGTGAGGTACAGGGCTTCGGAGTTTTCGCCGTACTGGCTTCGTTCGACAGCTTCGCGCACGGCCAGCGTGTCGCGGTGCAGGCCGGTTTTCTTCTGGGTCATCGGCAGTGACTTTCAGGCGACCTGTGCGTTGGGCAGGGCCAGGCGCGAGGTGTCTTCTTCGCCCTCTTCGCTGGTGTCGCGCCCGGCGTTCAGACGAGCGATGTCGGCCAGCGTGATGTCGCCGGTGACGTACACGCCGTCAAAGCACGACGCATCAAAACCGGCGAGCCTGGGATTGAGCGAGCCGATGGCCTGTTTCATCGCGTCCACGTCCTGGTAGATCAGGGCATCGCAACCGATGCTCTCGCGCACCTCGTCGACCGTGCGGTTGTGCGCCACGAGTTCGTCGGGCGTGGGCATGTCGATGCCATAGACGTTGGGGTAGCGCACCGGCGGCGCGGCGCTGGCCAGATACACCTTGCGGGCACCGGCATCGCGCGCCATCTGCACGATCTCGCGGCTGGTGGTGCCGCGCACGATGGAGTCGTCCACCAGCAGCACATTGCGGCCTTTGAACTCGCTGCCGATCACGTTGAGCTTCTGGCGCACCGACTTCTTGCGCACACCCTGGCCGGGCATGATGAAGGTGCGGCCCACGTAGCGGTTTTTCACGAAACCTTCGCGGTACGGCAGGCCCAGCAACTGGGCCAGCTCCATGGCGCTGGGGCGTGACGATTCGGGGATGGGAATGACCACGTCGATCTCGCTCGGTGGCACGGTGGACACCACGCGCTTGGCCAGGGTCACGCCCATGTTCAGACGGGCCTGATACACCGAGATACCGTCGAGCACCGAATCGGGCCGGGCCAGGTACACGTATTCGAAGATGCAGGGGTTGTGACTGGTCTTCTCGGCGCACTGCTGGAACTGCATCTTGCCGTCCATGTCGACGAACACCGCTTCACCTGGCAGCACGTCGCGGTCCAGTTCGAAGCCGTTGCCCTCCAGCGCCACCGATTCGCTGGCCACCATCACCCCGCCCTGGTCGTTGTGGCCCACGCACAGCGGGCGGATGCCGAATGGGTCGCGGAACGCCAGCAGGCCATGGCCTGCGATCAGCGCCACCACGGCATACGAACCCTTGACGCGCTGGTGCACGCCGCGCACGGCGGCAAACACGTCGGCCGGTTTCAGGGTGATGCCGCGCGTGACCTTCTCCAGCTCGTGCGCCAGCACGTTGAGCAACACCTCGGAGTCGCTCTCGGTGTTGATGTGGCGGTGGTCGGTCTGGAACAGCTCCTGCTTCAATGCATGGGCGTTGGTCAGGTTGCCGTTGTGCACCAGCACCAGACCAAACGGCGCATTCACATAGAAAGGCTGCGCCTCTTCTTCACTGTAGGCGTTGCCGGCCGTGGGGTAGCGCACCTGGCCCAGCCCGCAGATGCCGGGCAGTGAACGCATGTTGCGGGTTCGGAACACATCGCGCACCATGCCCTTGGCCTTGTGCATGAAGAACTTGCGTCCCTGCTGGGTGACGATGCCCGCCGCATCCTGGCCGCGGTGCTGCAGGAGCAGCAAGGCGTCGTAAATCAGCTGATTGACTGGCGTTTTGCTGACCACGCCCACGATTCCACACATGTTTCGATCCTCAGAAAAAACTCAAGCGCTTTTCAAGCGATATATCGGGCCACGGGCTCAGGTAACAAGGGCTTGATGGCGTGCAGCGTGGCCACCAGCACATCGGCCCCCGCCGACGCCTGCCACCACCGCGCATCCCGCATCGGCGACATGCTCGCCACCACTGCAAAGGCCAGCAGCATCACCACGCCGCGCGCCAGACCAAAGGCACCGCCCAGAATCCGGTCCACCGGCCGCAAGCCGACCGACGCCACCAGCTTCTTGACCATCCACGCGAGCAGGCCACCCGCGAACGCCACTGCGATGAACACCAGCACAAAGCCCGCGGCCAACTGAAGTGGTGGCGAAAGGCCGTCCAGCGGCAGCATCGCGGCCACCTCGTCGGCATAGGCCTGCGCCAGCACGAAGGCAGCCACCCAGCCCGCCACCGACAGCACCTCGTAGACCAGCCCACGCCACGCACCCAGCAACACCGACAACAACAACACTGCCAGCAGCAGCCAATCCATCAACACCATGCAGCCATCATCCGTTTGCTCCTCACAGCGTGAGGATGGCCGCGGGCAGACCCAGGGCCTTCACGCGGGCGGCGGCCTTGTCGGCCTCGGCACGGCTGGCATACGGCCCCAGACGCACACGGATGCGACGCCCCTCGGAGGTTTCGGCCACGTGGGTATAGGTTTTGAGCCCGGCGGCTTCCAGCTTCTGGCGCACCGAGCGGGCACCGGCTTCTTCAGAGAACGCGCCCACCTGCACCACCACGCGCTCAGCCGCACCGGTGACTGGCGCAGCCGAGGGCGAGGCCGCGGTCTTGTTTTCGAGCAGCGCACGCGCGCGCTCGGCCTCGGATGGCGCAGCGGGGGTCTTGGCAGGTTCGATGGCGGGTTTGGGCGTGGGTACAGCTTCAACCACCTCTTCGCGCGCACCGAGGGTGTCACGAGCTTCAACACTGGGAGCTGGCGGTTTGACCGCGGCAGGTGCTGCAGCGGCCGCTGGCGGCGCAACTGCCGCCACGGGCGCCTTCACGCTGGGAGCGGGTGTGTTTTTGGCCGGAATCTCGATCGGGATGTCGACCGAAATCGGGCGCGGCTGTGTGTCGAAAAGCAGCGGGAAACCCAGCACGCCCAGCAGCACCAGCACGCTGGCGCCGATCAGGCGGTGGCGCGCTCGGCGGCGCACGGCGTCAATGCTCTGCGGCGGAGGTGTCGATGGATTGCCCTGTGAGCCTGAACGGGATTTGAACATTCGGGTGGGAACCATTGCGCCAAAGGAGGCCTGGCGAGGGGCGCGACACTGAGTGAAGTCGGAAAAGCTCGATTGGCGGGGTCAGGAAGGCAGGTGTTTGGCCGACAAGCGGGGCACACCGTCCTGCAGAACCCCCCCCACGGTGAAGAACGATCCGAAGACCACGATTCTATCAGCGGGGTCAGCGTGGGACACCGCCGCCTGCAGCGCCTCCATGGGGTTGGCATGGCATCCCGCCACCGTGCATTTGGCGGTTGCGGGATGGGCCTTCAGGGTCTCGGCCAAGGTTGCGGCGGTGCTGGCCCGGGGCAGCGGCAGGTCGGTCAGGTGCCAGCGGTCGATCAGCGGAGCGATGCGCTCGATCATGGCGCCCAGGTCCTTGTCGGCCATGGCGCCGAACACGGCGTGGGTGGTGGGGTAGTAACCCATGGCGTCGAGGTTTTCAGTGAGCGCCGCCACCGAATGCGGGTTGTGCGCCACATCCAGCACCAGGGTGGGCGTGCCGGGCACGATCTGGAAACGCCCGGGCAACTCCACCAGCGCCAGGCCGTTGCGCACGGCCTGGGCCGTGACGGGCAACTTTGACCGCAGGGCCTCCAAGGCGCCAAGAACGCCCGAGGCATTCACCAACTGGTTGGCGCCGCGCAGCGCCGGGTAGGCCAGTCCGGCGTAACGGCGACCGCCATGCGAAGGATGCATGGCCCAGCCCCATTGCTGCTGGTCGCCGGCGAAATGGAAGTCCTTGCCGATGCGCCAGAGCTCGGCGCCGATCTCCAGGGCGCGGTCGAGCACGCTTTGCGGTGGCACCGGATCACTGACCACCACCGGCCGGCCGGTGCGCATGATGCCGGCCTTCTCGAAGCCGATGGTCTCGCGGTCATTGCCCAGCAAAGCCATGTGGTCCAGCGCGATGCAGGTGATGACGGCGCAGTCGGCGTCGATGATGTTCACCGCGTCCAGCCGCCCGCCCAGACCCACCTCCAGGATCGCCACATCCAGGCCGCTGCGCGAGAGCGTGCGCAGGATGGCCAGGGTGGTGAATTCGAAATAGCTCAGGCTGATTTCTTCGTCGCCGCCCTGCCCCTTGCGCGCCACTTCGACCTCGGCGAATGCCGGCAGAAGCTCTTCGGTGGCCACCGGTTCCCCGGCAACGCGGCAACGCTCCTCGAAATGCACCAGGTGCGGCGAGGTGTAGACGCCGGTGCGGTAACCCGACTGGGTGTACACCGCCTCCAGCATGGCGCAGGTGCTGCCCTTGCCGTTGGTGCCGGCCACGGTGATCACCGGGCAGGTGAGCGCCAGATCCATGCGCTGCGCCACGCGCTGCACGCGCTCCAGCCCCATGTCGATGGTGACCGGGTGCAGGCGTTCGGCATGCGCCAGCCATTCGGGCAGCGTGGTGGGGTGCGGCGGCAGTTCGATGTTGAGCATCGCTGGATTGTCCCATTGGCCACCAGTCCTTCACCTGCATCACCGACAATCCCGTTCCATGATCACCCTCCACGGCATCCCCAACTGCGACACCGTCAAGAAGGCCCGCTCCTGGCTGACCGAACACGGTGTGGAACACCGCTTCCACGATTTCAAGAAACAAGGCGTGCCCGAGGCCGAACTCGACCGCTGGTTGGTCGCGGTGGGCTGGGAAACCTTGATCAACCGCAAGGGAACGGCGTGGCGACAGCTCGACGAAGCCGTGCGGGCCGGCGTGACCAACGCAGCCAGCGCCCGGGCCGTGGCGCTGGCGAATCCGAGCGTGATCAAACGCCCGGTGGTTCAGTGGACCGACGGCATCACCGTGGGGTTTGACGCCGCAGTCTGGCAAGCGCGCCTCTGATCCCCGGCGGTCGCCCCACCCCCGCGGCCTAAAATCGCGGTTTCGTTTTTCGACTTCACCCCCCAGCACCATGAGCACCACCCAATTCGACGGCGTGACCGTCAACACCCAGGCCAGCGTGTACTTCGACGGCAAGTGCGTCAGCCACGGCATCACCTTCGCCGACGGCACGAAAAAATCGGTCGGCGTGGTGCTGCCCGCCACGCTCACCTTCAACACCGGCGCTCCGGAAATCATGGAATGCGTGGCCGGCGGTTGTGAATACAAGCTGGCCGGCACCGACGTCTGGCTCAAGTCCGGCCCGGGCGAGAAGTTCAGCGTGGCCGGCAACAGCAGCTTCGACATCCGCGTGACCGAGCCCTACCACTACATCTGCCATTTCGGCTGAACCCTCATGGCCACCATCCTCCAGAACCTCCCCACGCAGCAAAAAGTCGGCATCGCCTTCTCCGGCGGCCTCGACACCTCGGCAGCGCTGCTGTGGATGAAACAAAAGGGCGCAATCCCTTACGCCTACACCGCCAACCTCGGCCAGCCCGACGAGCCGGACTACGACGAGATCCCGCGCAAGGCCATGCAGTACGGCGCCGAGAAAGCACGCCTGATCGACTGCCGCACCCAGTTGGCGCACGAAGGCATTGCCGCGCTGCAGTGCGGCGCCTTCCACATCAGCACCGCGGGCGTGACCTACTTCAACACCACGCCGCTGGGCCGCGCCGTCACCGGCACCATGCTGGTGGCCGCCATGAAGGAGGACGACGTCAACATCTGGGGCGACGGCAGCACCTACAAGGGCAACGACATCGAGCGCTTCTACCGCTACGGCTTGCTGACCAACCCCAGCCTGAAGATCTACAAACCCTGGCTGGACCAGCTGTTCATCGACGAGCTCGGTGGGCGCGCCGAGATGAGCGCCTTCATGACGGCCAACGGCTTCGGCTACAAGATGAGTGCCGAGAAGGCCTACAGTACCGACAGCAACATGCTCGGTGCCACGCACGAAGCCAAAGATCTCGAGCACCTGAACAGCGGCATCAGCATCGTCAACCCGATCATGGGTGTGGCGTTCTGGAAAGACGAGGTGGTGGTCAAGCGCGAAACGGTGACGGTGCGCTTTGAAGAAGGCCAGCCCGTGGCGCTCAACGGCGAGACATTCGCCAGTCCGGTCGACCTGATCCTCAAGGCCAACGAGATCGGTGGCCGCCACGGCCTGGGCATGAGCGACCAGATCGAGAACCGCATCATCGAAGCCAAGAGCCGCGGCATCTACGAAGCCCCCGGCCTGGCGCTGCTGCACATCGCCTACGAGCGTCTGGTGACCGGCATCCACAACGAAGACACGATCGAGCAGTACCGCGTGAATGGCCTGAAGCTTGGCCGCCTGCTCTACCAGGGCCGCTGGTTCGACCCGCAGTCCATCATGTTGCGCGAGACGGCGCAGCGCTGGGTGGCACGCGCCATCACCGGCGAGGTCGCCATCGAGCTGCGTCGCGGCAACGACTACTCCATCATGAACACCGAGAGCGCGAACCTCACGTATGCGCCGGAACGCCTGAGCATGGAGAAGGTGGAAGACGCGCCATTCACGCCACTGGACCGCATCGGCCAGCTGACCATGCGCAACCTCGACATCACCGACACGCGCGCCAAGTTGGGCATCTACGCCAAGGCCGGTCTGCTGTCGTTGGGAGATGGGGCCAGCATGTTGAAGCTTGAGGGCGAGTAAGGCTCCTTCGTTGCCATTGCAGGCGTAGACCTCGCTGGATCGTTGCACTGCGGCGCTCTGCTCCGCGAATGTCCTCCGGACCGGCTGCGCCGGTCCTCCCCCTTGATTTCGCTGCGCAGAACGCCACAGCGCAACGATCTGAAGTGACGGTGGCGTTCAAACCTCGGCATGCAAGCACGGTGGTGGCCGACGCAGCGAAATCAAGGAGGAGGTGGCCGCAGGCCACCGGGGGACATTCGCGGAGTCGGTCGCCGCGCGTCACCGGGCAACGAAGCAACGCAGGCACGCGAGCGCAACGCAATCAGAAGCCGTCAAACAACGACAGGCTCTGTCTCCAGCAATATCCCGAAACGCTCGTACACACTGGTCTGGATCGCCTTGGCCAGCGTCATCACCTCGCCACCCGTCGCGCCCCCCCGGTTCACCAGCACCAGCGCCTGCCGCTCGTACACCCCCGCATTGCCAACGCCCTTGCCCTTCCAGCCACAGGCGTCGATCAACCAGCCTGCAGCCAACTTGATGCTGCCGTCGGCCATCGGGTAGTGAACCACCTTGGGCTCGCGCGCAATGATGTCGGCGCACTGCTCCGTGGTCACCGTCGGGTTCTTGAAAAAACTGCCCGCGTTGCCGATCACCGCCGGGTCCGGCAGCTTGGCGCGGCGGATCGCGCAGACCCAATCGAAGATCTGCTGCGCGTTCGGTGAGGAGATGCCGGTATCTGCCATCTTGCGATCCAGATCGGCATAGCCCAACACCGGCTTCCACGGCTTGGGCAGCCAGAAACGCACGTGCGTGATGAGTGCACGCCCCGCCAGACCCAGACCCTTGGCGCCCGCTGGCGCGTGCTTGAACACCGAATCCCGGTAGCCGAACCCGCATTGCGCCGCATTGAGTGTGAAGCTCTGGCCCGTCTGCAGGTCGATGGCGTCCAGCGCGCTGAAGCGGTCCTGCAACTCCACGCCGTAGGCACCGATGTTCTGCACCGGCGAGGCGCCCACGGTGCCAGGAATCAGCGCCAGATTCTCCAGACCCGGGTAACCCTGCTCCAGCGTCCAGCGCACGAAATCGTGCCAGTCTTCGCCGGCACCGGCCTCCACCACCCAACCCTTGGCGGTTTCCTCCACCAGGCGCCGCCCGGTGATCTCGACCTTGATCACCAACTGCTTGATGTCACCGGTGATCACCAGGTTGCTGCCGCCACCCAGCACGAAGGCCGGCGCGCCCGAGCCGGCGCGCACATCCTGGTCGGCCAGAAGCGCCAGCACGTCGTCCGTCGAGCGCACGCGCACCAGGCGCTGCGCACGGGCGACGATGCCAAAAGTGTTATATGGCTGGAGCGCCACGTTGTTCTCGACTACCATTCTTCAATTCTCTCATTCACCTTTTTGCAAGACCTCCAGCATGCCCTCTTTTGACACCGTTCTTGAAGCCGATTTCGTGGAAGTGAAAAATGCGGTCGACCAGGTTGCGCGCGAAATCGGAACCCGCTTTGATTTCAAAGGCACGAGCGCGGCCATCGAGCTCAAGGACAAGGAAATCATCCTGCACGGCGACGCCGACTTTCAGCTCCAGCAGATTGACGACGTGCTGCGGGGCAAACTCACCAAGCGCGGCGTGGACGCGCGCTTTCTCGACGTGGGCAAGGTGGAGAAGGTCGGCGGTGACAAGGTCAAGCAGGTGGTGAAGGTGCGCAACGGTGTCAGCACCGAAGACGGCAAGAAGATTCAACAGGCCATCAAGGGCAGCAAGCTCAAGGTGCAGGGCGCCATCCAGGGCGACGCGGTGCGTGTGACGGGTGCCAAGCGTGACGATCTGCAAGCGGCCATGGCGCTCATCAAGTCCGAACTCAAGGACCTGCCGCTCTCTTTCAACAATTTTCGCGACTGAGGTCTTGTGCGCCTCGTCGCTTGCATGCTCTGCGCACTGGCCATGCTGGCCGGTCCAGCCGCTGCACAACAGGTCGCGCTTTCGGGCGTGGCGGGTGGCAAGGCCCTGGTCACCATCGATGCAGCAGCACCGCGCTTCCTGAGCCCGGGGCAGGCACATCAGGGTGTGAAGCTGCTGAGCATGCAGGGCGAAACAGCGGTGATCGAGATCAATGGCCAGCGCCAGACCCTGCGCGTGGGCGAAGCGCCGGTCAGCCTGGGTCAGACGAAGACCGACGCGGGAACCAAACGCGTGGTGCTCACCGCCGACGCCCAAGGCCATTTCATGCCCCCCGGCCAGATCAATGGCCGGCAGGTCCAGTTCATGGTGGACACGGGTGCGACGCAGGTGATCCTGAGCGAATCGGACGCCAAGCGCATCAACCTCAAGTACGAGCAGGGTCGGAAAGTGAATGTAGCCACCGCCAACGGTGGAGTCATCGGGTATCAGGTGCGCCTGGATTCGGTGCGCATCGGCGAAGCACAGGTGTTCGACGTGACCGCCATCGTCCTGCCCCAGCCGATGGCCTTCGTGCTGCTGGGCAACAGTTTTCTCTCGCGCTTCCAGATGCAGCGCACCAACGACCAGCTCACGCTCGACCGACGGTATTAGCAGGGGGGACACCCCCGCGGCGCTTTGCGCCACCCCCTCAAGGGGGCAACACCTGAGGCCCGGCAAAGCCGGTTCCTCGGTGTTTCTGGATCACACCCTTTCGCCGGCCACGGCACCCGTCACCACGATCTCGATGCGCCACGCGGCATTCGCCAGCGCGGCCTGCACCGTCGCCCGTGGCGGGGCGGTGCCGGGCACGACCCAGGCATCCCACACTTCGTTCATCACGCCGATGTCCTGGATATCGGCCAGAAAAATCTGCGCTCGCAGGATGCGCGACTTGTCGCTGCCGGCCTCCAGCAGGCGCTGCTGCACCTGCTCCAGCACGTCCAGCGTCTGGCCTCGAATGTCGGTATCGCCTCGCTCGGGAACCATGCCCGCGAGGTAGACAACGCCGTTGAACACGGCCGCTTCGCTGTAGCGAGCGGCCACGCCGATGCGCGAGATGTGCTGACTCATGACTTCTTCGCCCCCAGCTTGCTTTCCTTGCCGGCCAGCAGCCGGTTGATGTTTTCCGAATGCCGCCACACCAACAGCAGGCCCATGACCGCGAGGCTCAGCACCATCACGCCCGGGGCGTTCCAGGCCACGCGGTGACCCAGCAGAAAGAACGCCGGCGCAAACACCGCAGTGACGATGGACGCAAGCGAGGAGTAGCGAAAGAAAAACGCGATGATCACCCAGGTGGCCAGCGCGGCCAACCCCAGCCAGGGCTGGAAGCCAAAGATCACGCCGGCTGCCGTGGCCACGCCCTTGCCGCCCTGAAAGCGGAAGAACACCGGATACAGGTGCCCCAGGAAGGCCGCAAGGCCGACCAGCGCCACCGTGCCGTCGCCCAGTCCGTAGGGCTCGCCCCACCACTTCACCACCACCACCGGCAGCCAACCCTTGAGTGCGTCGAGCAACAGCGTGATCACGGCGGCCACTTTGTTGCCGGAGCGCAGCACGTTGGTGGCGCCGGGGTTCTTGCTGCCATAGGTGCGCGGGTCGTTCAGACCCATGGACCGGCTCACGAGCACGGCAAACGAGAGTGAGCCGATCAGGTACGCGGCCACGGTGGCCAACAGGGGATAGAGCAATGGCAACGAAGTCTCCTCGGTGGTTCGTACCGCGCTCTGAAGGGCAAGAGCCGGCTGGATGAACGGGCTGGCTATTCTGCCAGCGCGCAATCCACAGGTTTCGCACCCAGAGGGCCGATGAGCACGGCCGGGTCGATGCCCACCAGATAACCGCGGCGCCCGCCGTTGATCCAGATGCGCGGCAGCCTCAACACCGAGGCTTCCACATAAATCGGCATGGCGCGCTTCAGGCCGAACGGCGACGTGCCGCCCACGAAGTAACCGCTGTGGCGGTTGGCCACCTCGGGCTTGCAGGGTTCGACCGACTTGGCGCCGATCTGCCGCGCCAGGTTCTTGGTCGACACCGTGCAATTGCCGTGCATCAACACCGCCAGCGGCTTGGCGGCCTCGTCCTGCATGATCAAGGTCTTCACCACGGCGAATGGGTCCAGCCCGAGCACCTGCGCACTGTGTTGCGCGCCACCGTGCTCCAGATACTCGTAGCCGTGCACGGTGAACACCACACCATGCGCCTTGAGCCAGGCAGTGGCCGGCGTTTCACTGACGTGGGATTTTTTGGCCAAGCGTCAGCTCACTGCGCTGGATCCCTGCGCTCCCATCGGATCTTGTCGATCTCGGTCAGCAACTCTGGCGACAGGGTGGTGCCCCAGGCGTCCAGGCATTCGTCGAGCTGGGTCAGCGTGGTCACGCCAATGATGGTGCTGGCCACGCGCCAGTTGGTGTAGCAGAAGGCCAGTGCCATCTGCGAAGGCGTGAGGCCATGCTCGCGTGCCAGGGCGTTGTAGCGGCGCGCCGCGTCCAGCGCTTCGGGCCGGCCCCAGCGCTGCTTGCGCATGGATTCAAAAATCGCCATGCGGCCGGCGTCGCCCACCAGACCGGTCTCGTCGTACTTGCCACTGAGCAGGCCGAAGCCCAGCGGCGAATAGGCCAGCAGCGACACACCCAGGCGATGGCAGGTTTCGTCCAACCCGTTCTCGTAACTGCGGTTGATCAGGCAATACGGGTTCTGCACCGTGGCCACGCGCGGCAAGCCGTGCTGCTCGGCCAGGCGCACGAACTCGTGCACACCGTAGGGGGATTCGTTGGACAGGCCGATGGCCTTGACCTTGCCCGCCTTCACCAGCTCGGCCATGGCCTCCAGTTGCTCCAGCACCGAGGCACAGGGCTTGTCCTTGGACGGATCGAAGGTCAGCACTCCAAACGCCGGCACATTGCGCGCGGGCCAGTGGATCTGGTAGAGGTCGATCGTCTCGGTTTGAAGACGGCGCAGGCTGTTTTCACAGGCCTTGATGATTTCTGCCTTGCTCACACCCGAGTTCTCACCCCGTATCCATGGCATGCCGCGCGATGGGCCCGCCACCTTGGTGGCCAGGACCACCTTGGCCCGAAGACTTGCATCCTTGGCAAACCAGTTGCCGAGGATGGTTTCCGTGGCGCCACAGGTCTCGGCGCGCGCCGGCACCGAATACATCTCGGCAGCATCGAGGAAGTTGATGCCGCGTTCGATCGAACGATCGAGGATGCTGTGCGCGTTGGTTTCATCGACCTGTTCACCGAACGTCATGGTGCCCAGACAGATCGGAGGGACTTGCAGCGCGCTCGCGCCCAATGGAACATTTTTCATGCAATTTTTTGTAAAGTCAGGATGGAAGTGATGCCAAAGCGATAGGTCAAGGTATAAGTTTAGAGCGCATCGGGTTGCGCCGCAGTCACCATCAACACACCCTTGCGCATGATGGTGCCGCCACCGCCCCGAAGCCGTCTGTCATTTCCATCCATCAACAACGCCAGTGGAGCACTGAACATGAATCAATTTACAAACATCACCCGTGGTCTGACCATCACCGCCCTGGCCGCCGCCATGGCACTCAGCGGCTGCGCCAACATGAGCGAAACCCAGACCGATTCGGCCAAGGGTGCCGGCATCGGCGCACTGGCTGGCGTGCTGCTGGGTGCTGCCACCGGTGGCTCCAAGGGTGCGGCCAAGGGCGCGGTCATCGGCGCTGGCGCTGGTGCCTTGGGCGGCTACATCTGGTCGACCAAGATGCAGGAACAGAAGCGCGCCATGGAAGCCGCCACCGCCGGCACCGGCATCGGCGTGAGCCAGACCTCTGACAACCGCCTCAAGCTGGACGTGCCGGCCGACGCGGGTTTTGCCACCGGCAGCTCGACCGTGAGCCCCACGCTGCAGCGCGTGCTGGGTCAGTTCGCCAACACGCTCAACGCCAACCCGGTGACCGCGATTGCCATCGTCGGCCACACCGACAGCACCGGCAGCGATGCGGTGAACAACCCGCTGTCGTTCAACCGCGCCAACAGCACGCGCGACTACCTCGTGGCCCGCGGCGTGTCGCCAGCCCGCTTCGCCACCGACGGCCGCGGTTCGCGCGAGCCGATCGCCGACAACAGCACGGCCGCTGGCCGCGCACAGAACCGCCGCGTCGAAATTTACGTGGCCGAGCCTGCACAGCAATAAGTGCACCCACGCTGCGCCGCTGCGCGGGTCGCAGCCCCCCGAGGGCGCTGATCCGCCTTGGGGCGGCCCGGCGGCGGATCGCATCCCCTCCGACCCCATCGAAGCCCGGCAATGCCGGGCTTTTTTGTTTCCGGAGAGCGCGCCCCCATCCAGAGACACCGAGGAACCGGCTCCGCCGGGCCTCAGGTGTCGCACCCTTCAGGGGGTCGCGCGCAGCGCGGCGGGGGGGTGCTTCACAACTTGGCCATGATGTGTCGCGCCACGGTGTAGTCCTCAAGCGCGTACATCGACATGTCCTTGCCGTAACCACTGGCCTTCATGCCGCCGTGCGGCATCTCGTTGGCCAACATGAAGTGGGTGTTGATCCACGTGCAGCCGTACTGCAGCTTGCGCGCCACGCGCAGCGCGCGCGACACATCCTGCGTCCAGACCGACGAGGCCAGGCCGTACTCGGAGTCGTTGGCCCAGGTCACGGCCTCGTCGGGGTCGGAGAAGCGCGTGATCGAGACCACCGGGCCGAACACCTCACGGCGCACGATCTCGTCGTCCTGGCGCGCGCCGGCGATCACCGTGGGCTCGTAGAAGAAACCGCTGCCCGCGCGCATCTTGCCGCCCGCCGTCACCTCCATGTGGCCCACCATCTGCGCGCGCTCCACGAAGCTGGCCACGCGATCGCGCTGGCGGTCAGTGATGAGCGGGCCGAGTTCCACGCCGGGTTCGTCCTGCGTTCCCATCTGGATCGACTTGACCGCGCTGCTCAGGTCGGCCACCAGGCGGTCGTACACCTTGGCGCCGGCGTAGAGGCGGCATGCCGCCGTGCAGTCCTGGCCGGCGTTGTAGTAGCCGAAGGTGCGGATGCCTTCCACCACGGCTTCGATGTCGGCGTCGTCGAACACCAGCACCGGCGCCTTGCCGCCGAGCTCCAGGTGCGTGCGTTTCAGGGTGCCAGTGGCGGCCTGCAGGATCTTGCGGCCGGTGGACACGTCACCGGTGAGCGACACCATGCGCACCAGCGGGTGTTCCACCAGCGGTTGACCCACGCTCGGGCCACGACCGCAGATCACGTTGAACACGCCCTTGGGCAATATCTCGGCGATCACGCGCGCGAGCATCAGCGTGGTCAGCGGCGTTTGCTCGCTGGGCTTGAGCACCACCGTGTTGCCGGCCGCGAGCGCGGGCGCGCACTTCCACGCGGCCATCATGAGCGGGTAGTTCCAGGGCGCGATCGAGCCAACCACGCCGATCGGATCGCGCCGGATCATGCTGGTGTGGCCCGGCAGGTACTCGCCGGCCACCGAGCCCGTCATGCAGCGCGCCGCGCCGGCGAAGAAGCGGAAGCAGTCGACGATGGCCGGGATCTCGTCCTCCAGCGCGCGCAGGTAGGGCTTGCCGCAGTTGAGCGACTCCAGGCGCGCGAACTGCTCGGCGCGCTGCTCGATCGCATCGGCCACCTTCAGCAGCAGGCGCGAGCGCTCCATCGGCGTGGTCTCACTCCAGGTGTCGAAGGCGCGGCTCGCGCCCAGCACCGCCTTGTGGATCTGCTCGTACGAGGCCTCGGGCACCTGCGCGATCACCTCGCCGGTGGCCGGGTTGAGCACGCGCTCGGCCTCGCCCTCGCCGGCCACGAACTGGCCGTCGATGAACAGCTCGGTCGACATCGGGACCTGGAAATCGGGTGTCTTTCCCATGGTGTTCTCCGTTGGGGTGGAAAGGGGAGCGGGCTCAGCGCCCGCCGGGTTGTTCGTCGGCGCGCGTGAGGTAGTACGCCGCCAGGATGGGGATGAAGGTGAGCGCGATGATGACCACGGCCACCACGTTGGTGACGGGCCTCTGGCGCGGGCGGATCAGTTCCTGCAGCATCCAGATCGGCAGCGTGGTCTGCTGGCCTGCGGTGAAGGTGGTCACGATGACCTCGTCGAAGCTGAGCGCGAATGCCAACAGGCCACCGGCCAGCAGGGCCGAGCCGAGCTGCGGCAGGATCACGTAGCGGATGGTCTGGAAGCTGTCGGCGCCCAGGTCCATCGAGGCCTCGATCAGCGAGGGGCTGGTGCGCCGCAGCCGCGCGACCGCGTTGTTGTAGACCACCACCACGCAGAAGGTGGCGTGGCCGACCACGATGGTCCAGAAGCTGAACGGAATCTCCATCGTGTGGTACGCCGTGCGCAGCGCGATGCCGGTGACGATGCCGGGCAGCGCGATCGGCAAGATGAGCAGCAGCGAGATCGCGTCGCGCCCGAAGAAGCGTGTGCGCGCCAGGCCCGCCGCGGCCAGCGTGCCCAGCACCATGGCCAGCGCCGTGGACACCAGCGCGACGCGGAACGACAGACCGATCGCGGCCCACACGTCCTCGCGCTCCCAGGCCGCGGCGAACCATTGCGTGGTGAGCGCGGGCGGTGGGAACACATAACTTTTGTCTTCCGCGCTGAAGGCGTACAGGATGATGAGCGCCAAAGGGATGTGCAGGAACAACACGCCCGCCCAGGTCGCGGCCTGCAGGCCCCAGCCGGCGCGGTTCGGGTCAGAGCGCATCGAATGCCCCCAGCCGTTTCGCGATCCAGAGGTAGACGCCGATCACCACGATGGGCACGAGCGAGAACGCGGCGGCGAACGGCACGTTGCCCGCCACGCCCTGCTGGCGGTACACCACCTGGCCGATGAACAGCGTGGAGTCGCCGATGACCTGCGGAATGATGTAGTCGCCCAGCGTGAGCGAAAAGGTGAAGATGGAACCGGCCGCGATGCCCGGCATGGCGAGCGGGAAGATCACCTGCCAGAAGGTGGTGCCGGCGCGCGCACCGAGGTCGCTCGAAGCTTCGAGCAGTGAGCCCGGGATGCGCTCGATCGCGGCCTGGATCGGCAGGATCATGAACGGCAGCCACATGTAGACGAACACAATGAAGGTGCCCAGGCGCGAGAACGAGAGCGAGTTGCCGCCGATGCCGGGCGTGGACAGCAGCGCATCGAGCAGCCAGGTCATGTGCACCTCGGCCAGCACCCAGGAGATCGCGCCCTCCTTGGCCAACAGCAGCTTCCATGCATAGAGGCGCACCAGGTAGCTGGACCACAGCGGCAGCATGACGGCGATGTAGAGCAGCGCCTTCTGCGGGCCGCGCGCGTAGCGCGCCATGGTGTAGGCGATGGGAAAAGCAATGAGACCGCAGGCCAGCGTGACGCTGATCGCCATGAGCACGGTGCGCAGCACCACGTCCACGTTGGCCGGGTCGGTCATCTCGCGGAAGTTGTTCAGCGAGAGCTGCGAGCGGTCCACCACGCCGGAAAATTCGTCGAGCGTGAAAAAGCTGTTGGCCAGCAGCGCGAACAGCGAGCCGAGATAGACCACGCCGAACCACAGCAGCGGCGGCCCGAGCAGCGCGGCCAGCAGCAGGCCTCGGCGCGTGTAGAGCAGGTCCGAGAGCCAGCGCAGCGCGCCTGTGCGTGGCAGCGCTGGCGTGGCCACGGGCAGCGCCACGCTCATGGTGCGGCCCCGGCGGTCTGCAGTGGGTGCACCGCGTCGGCCTGCCAGTGCAGGTGCACGGTGTCGCCCGGCGTGGGCAGCTCGGGGTGCTGCTCGGGGTTGAGGTCCACCGACACGGCCTCGCCGGCCCAGTCGACCCGCACACGCGAGAACGAACCGAAGTACTGCGCGTCGATCACCGCGCCGCTCAGGCGCGCTTGCGGCGATGCGCCGAGCCGGATGCGTTCGGGCCGCAGCATCACGCTGTCCACGCCCGCAATCTCGCGCGCCCGCGCACCGTCGAACACATTGGCCGCGCCCACGAACTCGGCCACAAAGCGCGTGGCCGGGCGGTTGTAGATGGCCTGCGGCACACCCACCTGTTCGAGACGGCCGTTGTTGAACACGCCGATGCGGTCGCTCATGGACAGCGCCTCGTGCTGGTCGTGCGTGATGAAGAGGAAGGTGATGCCCAGTTGCCGCTGCAGCGCCTTCAGTTCGGTCTGCATCTGCTCGCGCAGCTTCAGATCGAGTGCGCCCAGCGGTTCGTCGAGCAGCAGCACCTGCGGCTGGTTGATGAGCGCGCGCGCCAGCGCCACGCGCTGGCGTTGCCCGCCCGAGAGCTGACCGGGGCGGCGCGCGCCCACGCCCGACAGGCGCACCAGGTCCAGCATCTGCTCGGCACGGGCGTGGCGCGCGCTGCGCTCCACGCCCTGCACCATCAGGCCGTAGGCCACGTTGTCGCGAATGTTCATGTGCGGGAACAGCGCGTAGTCCTGGAACACGGTGTTGACCGGCCGCGCGTACGGCGGCAGGTGCGACACGTCCTGCCCGCCGATGAGGATGCGCCCCGAGGTCGGCAGCGTGAAGCCGCCGATCATGCGCAGGCAAGTCGTCTTGCCCGAGCCCGAGGGCCCGAGCAAGGTGAAGAACTCCCCGCCTTCGATGGTGAGGTCCACGTGATCGACAGCGCGCACGGTCTGTGCGCCGCTGCCGAACACGCAGGACACTCCCTCCAGGGTGACAGCAACCGTCATGTGATCAGCGACCTCCGAGGACCGCGATGTAGTCGGAGACCCATTTGTGGTACGGCACGCAAGCGTTGTTTTGAGAAGCGCACTTGCTCGTCGGCGTCTTCCAGAACGAGATGCGCTCGAAGCTGTTGTAGCCCTGGTTGGCGCAGCCCTGATCGGTCAGCAGCTTGTTGCCCTTGCAAGCCGCGGGCACGGCAGGCACCGAGCCGAACCAGGCCGCCAGATCGCCCTGCAGCTTGGTGTTGAGCGAGTGCTCCATCCACATGTAGGCGCAGTTCGGGTTCTTGGCCTCGGCGTGCAGCATGGTCGTGTCGGCCCAGCCGGTGGCGCCTTCGGTCGGCACCACGGTGGCCACCGGGCGGTTCTTGCTCTTGAGGATGTTGGCCATGAACTGCCAGCTGCTCGACGCCACCACGCCCTCGTTGGTGAAGTCGTCGATCTGCACGAAGGCGTCGTGCCAGTACTTGCCCACCAGCTTGCGCTGACCGCGCAGCAGATCGAGCGCGGCCTTGTACTGCGCTTCGTTGAGTTCGTAGGGGTCCTTGATGCCCAGCGCCGGGTTCTTCTTCATCAGGTAGAGCGCGGCGTCGGCGATGTAGATCGGACCGTCGAAGGCCTGCACGCGGCCCTTGTTGCTCTTGCCGTCGGGCAGCGTGGTCTCTTCGAACACCACGCTCCAGCTGGTCGGCGGCTTGTCCTTGAAGACGGTCGTGTTGTACATGAGCACGTTCCAGCCCCACTGGTAGGGCGTGCCGTAGTGGGTGTTGTTCACATAGTGCCAGGGCGCCTTCTGCAGGCGTGGGTCCACGGTCTTGTAGCTGGGGATCAGGTCCACGTTGATCGGCTGCACGCGCTTGCCGGCGATGAGGCGCATGGACGCGTCGCCCGAGGCGGTCACGAGGTCGAAACCACCCTCGTTCATCAGCGCCACCATCTCGTCGGAGGTGCCCGCCGTTTTGACGTTGACCTTGCAACTGGTCTTCTTCTCGAAGTCGGTCACCCAGTCGAAGGCCTTGTCGGTCTGGCCGCGTTCGATGTAGCCGGGCCACGCCACGATGTCCACCTGGCCTTCGCCCTTGCCCAGTTGCTTGAGGGCCGACTGCGCCTGCGCGGCGGGAGCCAGGGAGGCCAGGGTGAGGGCCGTCGTCACGAGACCCGCGACGGTGCGGGCAAGAGGGCGTTGTGCGAGTTTCATGGTCGATCACCTTCGGTTTGAGAACGGTTTTGTGAAACGCGGCCCACCGCGCGGCGAGCCAGCCGAAGCGCATCGTATGAAGGCCCCTCCCGCTTTCAAAATTCAATATTGCTGCGGTAAGCTATCTCGAAAATAGAGATCAAGGGTTTACCCATATCTTTTTTGCACCGCAACAGGGCACCACCTTTCACGGTGCACCAGCATGAACCGGCACATCACGCTCAAGCAGTTCCGCTACTTCCTCGCGGTGGCCGAATCGGACTCGGTGGCCGCGGCCTCGCGCATGCTCAGCATCGCGCAGTCGGCCATCACCAAGAGCGTGCTGGAGCTCGAAGACGAGCTGGGTCTGGTGTTGTTCGAGCGCAGCCCCAAGGGCATGCGGCTGACCCCCGAGGGTCACCGCTTCCAGGTGAAGGCACGGCGCGTGATCGGCGCGGTGGCCGACGCCACGCGCGGCGTGTATCCCAGCGCCACGCCGTTGACTGGCGCGCTGACCATTGGCGTGACCAGCCTGGTGGCGGGCTACTACCTCTCCGAGGTGTTCGCGCGCTTTCGGCGCACCTGCCCGGGCGTGGACCTGCAGGTGGTGGAAGACGCCCCACCCTTCCTCGAACACCTGTTGATCAACGGCGAGCTGGACATCGCGATCATGGTGAGCAACGCACTGGGCGAACCGCAGGCGCTGGTGGCGGAAACGCTCACCCGCTCGCCCAACCGTGTGTGGATGGCGGCCGACCACCCGCTGGCTTCGCAGGCTGAGGTGAGTCTTGCCGAATGCGTGCAGCACGATCTGGTGGTGCTGCAGGCCGACCGCATCGAGGTGCTGATGCGCAGCGTGTGGGCACGCCACCAGTTGAAGCCGCGCACGGTGTTGCGCACCTCGTCGCTGGAGGCGGTGCGCTCGCTGGTGGGGGTGGGTGCTGGTCTCGCCGTGCTTCCCGATTTTTTATACCGACCGTGGACGCTGGACGCGGAACACGTGGAGGTGCGCACGCTGCGAGACGCCGTGCCCACTGTCGATGTGGGGCTGGTGTGGCGGCGCGGTTCTCAACCTCGCGCGGAGGTGCTGGAGTTCATCGAGGTGGCGCGGGACCAGTCGCGGTCTCGGCGTCCTGTGGCCTGAGTTCTTCTTTCTCTGGCTGATCCGGTCATCGGCGACCACGGGCTTCAGGCGCGCGATGAATTCCGAGCCCGTTCTTCTTCAAGCAACCGCAACACCCGCCGCTGCACCTTGCCCGTGGTGGTCATGGGAAGCGAGTCGATGAACTCGATCTCTTTCGGGTATTCATAAGGCGCGAGTTTGCCCTTCACATGCGCCTGCAGCTGCTTCACCAGTTCATCGCCCGCCACATGGCCCGGCGCCAGCACCACATAGGCCTTGACCACCGCGCCGCGCTCGGCATCAGGCTTGGGCACCACCGCCGCATTGGCCACCGCCGGGTGCTTCACGAGGCAGTTCTCGATCTCGCTCGGCCCGATGCGGTAACCCGCGGCCTTGAACACATCGTCGGCACGGCCCTGGTACCAGAGGTAACCGTCGGCATCGCGCGTGGCCATGTCGCCCGTGCGGCACCAGCTGTTGGACATGTCGCCGGTGTACTTGGCCCGGGTCGACGCCTCGTTCTTCCAGTAGCCCAGGAAAAAGATCGGGTCGGGGTCGCCATGCACGTCGAGCCGGTGCACCGCCACATCGCCCGGCACGCCCACCGGGCACTCGTTGCCTTCTTCGTCGATCACCGCCACGCGATGACCGGGATAGCCCTTGCCCATGCTGCCCGGCCTCGCCGGATACAGCCGCGAGCAGTTGCCCACGATGTAGTTGATCTCGGTCTGACCGAACATCTCGTTCACCGTCACACCCAGCTGGTCGCGGCAGTAGGCAAACACCGCGTCGCCCACCGCCTCACCTGCGCTCATGAGGCCTTCCAGCTTGAAGCGGTACTGCTTCTTCGGTGCGGGGATGGCCTTCATCATGGCCTTGAGCGCGGTGGGAAAGAGAAAGCTGTGCGTGACGCCGTGGCGCTCGATCAGCTCGAACGCGGTCTGCGGGCCGAAGCGTCCGTTGAACGCGACGATGGGCCGGCCGAAATACAGCGTGGGCAGCAAGGCGTCCATGAGGCCACCGGTCCAGGCCCAGTCGGCTGGCGACCAGAACACCGCCCTGGAAGGGGCCGAGGCATTGAACGGGTCGAAGCCGAACCAGTTCTGGCTGCACACGAAACCGGTGAGGTTGCCGATGAGTGCGCGGTGGGGAATCAATGCGCCCTTGGGGTTGCCGGTGGTGCCGCTGGTGTAGATGAGCACGGCGGCCTCATCGGCCAGCGTGTTGACCGGTGTGAACTCCGCTGGCTCCTGCGCCAGCAGCGCGCTCCAGTCGAGATCGGCGCGCATGCCCTCAGGCGTGCCGTCACCGTCCACCCCGATCACGCAGCGCAGCAGCGGGCAGTCGTCGCGCACACCCAGGAGCGCGGGCATGGAGGGTTGGTCGCAAATGGCCACGACCGCTTCGCTGTCCTGCAGCCGGAACTCCAGCGCCTCGGGTCCGAACAGTTGCGACAGCGGCATGCCCACCGCGCCCATTTGCAGCACCGCCATGTAGGCCACCGCGGTCTCGAAGCGTTGCGGCAGCACGATGGCCACGCGGTCACCGCGCTGCACGCCCAGCGCGGCCAGCGCGTTGGACAGGCGGTTCGCCTGATCGAGCAGTTCGGCGTAGCTGTGGCGCCGATCCTTCTGCTGGGGCGCGCATGCGATCACGGCCGTGTCGCTGGACCGCTTGGGGTCCTGCGCCCAGCGCCGCATGCACATCTGCGCCATGTTGAAGTGTTCGGGCACCGCCCAGCCAAAGCGGCTGTGCAATGCGTCGTACAGGTCGATGGGGGTGGTTGTCTTGTCTCTGGCTTGACTCGGGCGCATGGTGTGTCTCGGTCTCGTTCTCTATGATCCGACGAATGTACCAAGCACTGAGAGCCTCACGCAGCGAATTCGTCCCGGTCCGCAATCTGAACTACCACGTGCGCACATGGGGTCAGCGCAGCGATACCGTGGCGCCACTGGTGCTGGTGCATGGCTGGATGGATGTGGCGGCTTCGTGGCAGTTTGTGGTGGACGCGCTGCAGACCGAGCGCTGGATCATCGCGCCCGACTGGCGCGGCTTCGGCCACACCCGGCTCGAAGGGCCGGCAGTCGACAGCTACTGGTTCCCCGACTACATGGCCGATCTCGACGCCCTGCTCGATCACTACGTCGGCGAGCGCCAGGTCGATCTGGTGGGCCACAGCATGGGCGGCAACATTGCCATGATGTACGCGGGCGTTCGGCCCCACCGCATCGAGCACCTGGTCAATCTGGAAGGCTTCGGCATGCCCGAGACCAGGCCCGCGCAGGCGCCCGGCCGCTACGCGCAGTGGATGGACGAGATCAAGAGCGTTCAACGTGGCGGCAAGGCGCTCAAGAGCTACCCTGACGCCGAGGGCGTGGCGCGCCGGCTCATGAAAACCAACCCGAGACTGGTGCAAGACAAGGCCGACTGGTTGGCCCAACAATGGGCGGCGCCCAATGCACAGGGCGAGTGGGAGATTCTGGGCGATGCGGCGCACAAGGTGACCAGTGCCCACCTGTACCGCCTGGACGAGGCGCTGGAGATCTACCGGCGCATCAGCGCGCCCGTGTTGTCGGTCACCGCCAGCGACGACAGCCTGGGGCATTGGTGGAAGGGCACCTTCACTTTGGACCAGTACCTGGAGCGCATTCGTGCCGTGCCGCGGCTGGAAAGCGCCGTGGTGCAGGAGGCGGGCCACATGATGCACCACGACCAGCCCGCAGAACTGGCGCGTTTGATTGAAGCGTTCCTGAACAGCGCGCCCTGACCGGTCCGCGCGCATGTGCGGGTTGTTGCAACCGTTCACCGTGCGTTCAAAAGGTGGCGGGCATACTGCGTGTCATGAACACTTTCCACTCAGCCCTCTTCAAGCCTGTCAGCGCCGCTGTGCTTTGCCTTCTGATCGGCGCACCGGCCACGGCGGGTGCCTGGGATTTGTGCTCGGTCCCTGACCAACCCACCAACGCAACGCCGGATGCCCCTCGCTACGAGGCCTTCTTCTCGCCCTACACCCACCACTGGACGCCGGACAGCGAACACCAGCAGGTGTACGCGGTCAGCCTGAGTCGCCTGCTGCCCAACAACCGCTATTGCGGCTTCAGCCTGTTCAACAATTCGTTCGGCCAGCCATCGGCCTACGCCTTCGTGGGCAAGAGCTGGCCCGGCTTCTGGCAGGCGCAGCCACAGCTCTATGTGTCGGTCAGTGCCGGCATCATCTATGGCTATGTGGGCCAGTACAAAGACAAGGTGCCGATGAACGTGGGCGGCTTCGCGCCCGTGATCATTCCCGCCATCGGCTACCGCCTGTCACCCAAGAGCACGCTCGAGATCCAGTTGCTGGGCACCGCTGCGGTCATGTTCGGTACCACCTGGCGCTTTTAAGCGGTGGTGCCGTTTGCGGTGGCATGGCGTGAGAAAATCGCGGTTTTGAACATTGACCGCAGGAACACCCCATGGAAGCCGAACGCAGCAACGCCATCCGAAGCCAGCTCGAAGACCTGACCACACGCGTGGTCGAGCTCCGGAGGTATCTTTGACTACGATGCCAAAGCATCGAAGTTGAAGGAAGTCGAGTCGGCACTGGAAGACCCCACGGTCTGGAACGACCCCAAACGCGCCCAGGACCTGGGTCGCGAGAAAAAGTCCCTCGAAGATGTGGTGCTGGTGCTCGATCGCCTCACCGGTGAATTGACGGACAACACCGAGCTGTTCGAGATGTCGAGCGAAGACGGTGATGTCGCCGGCCTGATCACCATCGAAGGCGAAGCCGCCAAGGTCGCGGCCGAGGTGGAGAAGCTCGAATTCCGCCGCATGTTCAGCAACCCGTCCGATCCGCTGAACTGCTTCCTGGACATCCAGGCCGGCGCCGGCGGCACCGAGGCCTGCGACTGGGCCAGCATGCTGTTGCGCCAATACCTGCGCTACGCCGAGCGCAAGGGCTTCAAGACCATCATCGAAGACGAGACCGAGGGCGACACCGCCGGCATCAAGAGCGCCACCATCAAGATCGAGGGCGACTACGCCTTCGGCCTGCTGCGCACCGAAACCGGTGTGCACCGCCTGGTGCGCAAGAGCCCGTTCGACTCTTCGGGTGGGCGCCACACCTCGTTCGCGTCGGTGTTCGTGTACCCCGAAATCGACGACTCGATCGAGATCAACATCAACCCGGCCGACGTGCGCACCGACACCTACCGCGCCTCAGGCGCTGGTGGTCAGCACATCAACAAGACCGACTCGGCCGTGCGCCTCACGCACATCCCCACCGGCATCGTGGTCCAGTGTCAGGACGGCCGCAGCCAGCACGGCAACCGCGACGTGGCCTGGAAACGGCTGCGTTCCAAGCTCTACGACTTCGAACTGCGCAAACAGCAGGAAGAACAGCAGAAGCTCGAAGACACCAAGACCGACGTGGGATGGGGTCACCAGATCCGTTCCTACGTGCTGGACAACAGCCGCATCAAGGACCTGCGCACCAACGTCGAGATTTCCGCCACGCAGAAAGTGCTGGACGGCGATCTTGATCCCTTCATTGAAGCGTCCCTCAAACAAGGGGTTTGATCCATGAGTTCACTGCGTGAAGGCCCCACCACCGTGGTTCACCGCGAAGACTACGCCGCCCCGGCTTACTGGATCGACACGGTAGACCTGTGCTTCGACCTGGACCCGGCCAAGACGCGCGTGCTCAACAAGATGCGCCTGCGCCGCAACCCGGACGTGCCGGCGCAAGCCTTGCGGCTCGACGGTGAAGACCTGAACCTCGCGCGCGTGCTGGTCAACGGCGCGGGCTGCTCGTTCAAGATGGACGGCGAGCAACTGGTGCTGGAGAGCCTGCCTGAAGGTACGGAGCCCTTCGATCTGGAAATCTTCACCACCTGCACCCCCGAGAAGAACACCCAGCTCATGGGCCTCTACGTGAGCCAGGGCACCTTCTTCACGCAGTGCGAGGCTGAGGGCTTTCGCCGCATCACGTATTTCCTGGACCGCCCGGACGTGATGGCCAGCTACACCGTGACGCTGCGCGCCGACAAGGCGAAGTACCCAGTGCTGCTGTCCAACGGCAATCTGGTGGAAGAAGGCAAACTGCCCGATGGCCGCCACTTCGCCAAGTGGGTGGACCCGCACAAGAAGCCCTGCTATTTGTTCGCGCTCGTTGCCGGTCAGCTGGTGGCGCGTGAACAGCGCATCACCTCGCGCAGCGGCGGCAAGCACCTGCTGCAGGTGTATGTGCGTCCGGGCGACATGGACAAGACCGAACACGCCATGAACTCGCTGATCGCCAGCGTGGCCTGGGACGAAGCCCGCTTCGGCTTGCCGCTCGATCTGGAGCGTTTCATGATCGTGGCCACCGCCGACTTCAACATGGGCGCGATGGAGAACAAGGGTCTCAACATCTTCAACACCAAGTACGTGCTGGCCAACAGCGCCACCGCGACCGACACCGACTTCTCCAACATCGAATCGGTCGTGGGCCACGAGTACTTTCACAACTGGACTGGCAACCGCGTCACCTGCCGCGACTGGTTCCAGCTGAGTCTGAAGGAAGGCCTCACCGTCTTTCGCGACCAGGAATTCAGCATGGACCTGTGCGCCGAACCCTCGGCGCGCGCGGTCAAGCGCATTGAAGACGTGCGCGTGCTGCGCACCGCGCAGTTCCCCGAAGACGCGGGCCCCATGGCGCACCCGGTGCGGCCCGACAGCTACGTGGAGATCAACAACTTCTACACCGTCACCGTCTATGAAAAGGGCGCCGAGGTCGTGCGCATGATGCAGACCCTGGTGGGGCGCGACGGCTTCGCCCAGGGCATGAAGCTCTACTTCGAACGACACGACGGCCAGGCCGTCACCTGCGACGACTTCGCGCAATCGGTGGCCGATGCCAACCCGCACAGCGACCTCGCCCGCCTGCTGCCACAGTTCAAGCGCTGGTACAGCCAGGCCGGCACGCCGCGCCTGCGCGCCGAAGGCGTGTATGACGCCGTCGCCCGCAGCTACACGCTCACCCTCACCCAGAGCTGCGCGCCCACACCCGGCCAAAGCGCCAAGGAGCCGTTCGTGATTCCGGTCTCGCTCGGGCTGTTGAGCGCCGACGGTGCTGAACTGCCGCTGCAACTCGCCCACTGGGCGCAGCCCGAAGCCGGCAGCCGCACCTTTGTTTTGACACAAGCCAGCGAGAGCTTCACCTTTGTGAACCTGGACAGCGAGCCCGTGCCTTCGCTCTTGCGCGGCTTCTCGGCGCCCGTGGTGCTCGACTGCCACTACACCGACGCGCAGTTGCTCACGCTGCTGGCCTTTGACCCCGACCCGTTCAACCGCTGGGAAGCGGCGCAACGCCTGGCCCTGCGCCGTGCGCTCATGGCCATCCTGAGCGACGAAACGGTGCCCGAAGCGCCGCTGGACACCGCCTTCCTCGGCGCCATGCGCGACGTGTTGCGCCACCCCACGCTGGATGCCGCGTTCAAGGAACTCGTGCTCACGCTGCCCAGCGAGACCTACATCGCCGAGCAGTTGGGCGAAGTGGACCCGCAGCGCGTGCACGCCGTGCGCGAAGCCATGCGCCTGCAACTGGCGCAGGCCCTGCAGGCCGACTGGGCCTGGGCGTTCGACGCGCACAAGGACAACGGCGCCTACCGCCCCGACCCCGTGAGCACCGGCCGCCGCGCACTGGCCGCCATGGCACTGAGCATGCTGTGCCTGGACGCACGCACCAGCGGCGATGTGGTGTGGCCCGGCCGCGCCTACCAGCGCTTCAAGGACGCGGGCAACATGACCGACCGCTTCAACGCCTTGTCGGCCCTGGTGGTGAGCGACCACGCCCTGGCGCGCGATGCGCTCGCCCGCTTCCACAGCATGTTCCAGAACGAAGACCTGGTGCTCGACAAGTGGTTTGCCCTGCAAGCCAGCGCGCCCGACCGCGGTGGCAACGTGCTGCCCGCGGTGCGCCAGCTCATGAAACACACCGACTTCCACCTCAAGAACCCCAACCGCGCGCGCAGCGTGATCTTCAGCTACTGCAGCGCCAACCCCGGCGCCTTCCACCGCGCGGACGCGGCGGGCTACCTGTACTGGAGCGAGCGCGTCGTCGAACTCGACGCGTTCAACCCGCAGGTGGCCGCCCGCCTGGCGCGCGCGCTCGACCGCTGGAAGAAACTCGCCGAGCCCTACCGCAGCGCCGCGCGCGAAGCCATCGCCCGCGTGGCGGCCAAGACCGACCTGAGCAACGACGTGCGCGAAGTCGTGACGCGGGCCCTGGCAAATGAATAAACCCCCACGCTCCGCCGCTGCGCGGGTCGCGCCCCCCCGAGGGGGCTGGCCTTGCTTGGGGCGGCCCTGCGCTGCGGCCGTCCTTCCCCAACCCATCTTGTCTTCCTCATGACCAAACGCATCTCCCTCACCCGCTACCTCGTCGAACAACAGCGTGTTCACGGGCACATTCCTTCCCAGTTGCGCCTGCTGCTTGAAGTGGTGGCACGCGCCTGCAAAAGCATCAGCCAGGCCGTCAACAAAGGTGACCTCGGCGGCATGCTCGGCGCGGCCACCACCGAGAACGTGCAGGGCGAGATGCAGAAGCACCTCGACATCATTGCCAACGAAGTGCTGATCGAAGCCAACGAATGGGGCGGCCACCTCGCGGCCATGGCCAGCGAAGAAATGGAAGGCATTTATGTCGTGCCCAACCGCTACCCGCAGGGTGAATACCTGCTCCTGTTCGACCCGCTCGATGGTTCCTCCAACATCGACGTGAACGTCAGCATCGGCACCATCTTCAGCGTGCTCAGAATGCCCGAGGACGACCGGGGCGTGGACGAAGGCGACTTCCTGCAGGCGGGACACCGGCAAGTGGCCGCCGGTTACTGCGTCTACGGCCCGCAGACCACGCTGGTGCTCACCGTGGGTGATGGCGTTGCCATGTTCACGCTCGACCGCGAGCAAGGCTCGTTCGTGCTCACCAAAGAGAACGTGCAGATCCCGCCCGATACGAAAGAATTTGCCATCAACATGAGCAACATGCGCCACTGGGACGCCCCGGTGAAGCGCTATGTGGACGAATGCCTGGCCGGCCAGGAAGGCCCTCGTGGCAAGGACTTCAACATGCGCTGGGTCGCCAGCATGGTGGCCGACGTGCACCGCATCCTCACGCGCGGCGGCATCTTCATGTATCCCTGGGACAAGCGCGAACCCGAGAAGCCGGGCAAGCTGCGCCTGATGTACGAAGCCAACCCCATGGGCTGGCTGGTCGAGCAGGCCGGCGGTGCCGCCACCAACGGCAAACAGCGCATCCTGGACATCCAGCCTGGCAAACTGCACGAACGCGTGAGCGTGATCCTGGGTTCGAAGAACGAAGTCGAGCGCGTGACCAGCTACCACACCGGGCTATAATCTTGGGCGTTGCCGGTGTAGCTCAGTCGGTAGAGCAGCTCATTCGTAATGAGAAGGTCGGGTGTTCGATTCATCTCTCCGGCACCACTATATAAAAAGCCCTGATTCGAAAGAGTCAGGGCTTTTTTCATGGCCAGCCAAGATGGCCTCCAACCGCTACCCAAACCGCCCCGGCGAAAACGGCCGCACATCCACCCGCGGTGTCCCCCCGGTCATCATCGCCGCCAACAACTCCCCCGTCACCGGCCCGAGCGTGAAGCCCTGGTGCCCATGCCCGAAGCAGCACCACAGGCCGGGCACCTCGGGCACAGGGCCGAACACGGGTTTCATGTCGGGCATGCAGGGTCGCGTGCCCATCCAGGGTTCGGGGTCGACGCGTTCGCCGAGCGGGAAACTTTGCCGTGCGATTTTTTCGGCGGCGTCGATCTGGGTTGGCGTGCGTGGCGAATCGGCGTTGGCGAGTTCGGCGCCGGTGGTGAGCCGCAGGCCGTCTTTCATCGGTGCGACCACGTAGCCGTTCTCGGCATCGATGATGGTGCTGTTGAGTGGTTGGCCGGGCAGGCGGGCGTAGTGCATGTGGTAACCGCGCTTGGGGATCACCGGCGCGGTGTAGCCGAAGCGTGACGTGAGCTGCGTGGTCCACGGCCCCAGCGCCACGACCACCTGGCTGGCCTTGAGCGTTTGCCCGTCGGCGGTGTCCACCTGCCAGCCGCCCGCGTCGGTCTTGCGCAGTGTCATGGCATCGCCCAGGTGCACCGCCCCACCCCGCTGCTCGAACAGGCGCGCATAGGCCTGCACCAGATCACCGGGGCTGCTGATGGCCACGGGGTCGGTCCAGCGCACGGCGCCGGCGAAGTCACCCACGAGCGAGGGTTCTTCCCTGGCCACGTCCTCGCCCGTGAGCTTGATGTGGTGCACGCCGTCTTTGGCGCGCTCGTCGGCCACCTCAAAGAAGCTTTGCAGCTCGCGTTCGGTGCGGTAGAGCATGAGGTAGCCCTGCCCCGCCACCAGGTGGTTGGCGCCCGCGTCGTTCATCAACTGCGTGTGCGATTCCAGCGAGAGCGCAATGAGGGTCTCGTACTCGCGCGAGATCTGTTTGTAGGGGTCGGACGCGGAGTTGCGGTAATAGGCCCACAGCGGCCCCAGCATGCGAGCGGCGTCGCCCGCGTGGTAGCGCACGTCCACGCGCCGGTTGGTGGCGCCGGAGGCCAGGAAGCCCAGGTCTCGCGGCAGCGCATAGGGTGCGATGGCTTCGCGCTGGATGATGCCGGCGTTGCCGTACGAGGTTTCGAGCCCGGGCGCACGCCTGTCGATCAGCGCGACGGACTGGCCGCGGGCCTGCAGATGGAGCGCACAACCCACGCCCACCATGCCGGCGCCGAGAACGAGGGTGTCGTGTTTCATGATGGAACTCATTCTAGTTGCTGCGTTTTTTGTTGCATGCTGATGACAGCCCTGGCGGTCTGTGGGGCTATTGTTGTAAATATCGGGAAAGCCCTGTTGCATTACATTGTCGTAATCAAGTAGCCACTGCCAATCCATAGACTCCGTATCACTTCCTGCATGGTGCAGGGAGCACGGGCACAAAGCCCTGCATCGTCATCAACGGAGCACCCACATGAAAAAGAGCCTCATCGCTCTGGCCGTCCTGGCCACCACCGGCGCCGCATTCGCGCAATCTTCCGTCACGCTGTACGGCCGCATCGACACCTCGATCGGCGCCAACAAGGTCAATGGTGTGAGCACCACCCAGGCGTTCAGCGGCAACCTGACCACCAGCCGCTACGGCTTCCGTGGCACCGAAGACCTGGGCGGTGGCTTGAAGGCCAACTTCGTCCTCGAAAACGGCTTCAACTCCGACGACGGCACCACCGGCACCAACGGCAGCGCGTTCAACCGCCAATCGTGGGTGGGTCTGAGCGGTGGCTTCGGCGCCGTGAAGCTCGGCAAGACCGACAGCGTGTTCAAGGACGTCTACGACCTGGGCAACAGCAGCAACGTGTTCGACTCGGAGTTCACCCCGGTCAAGATTGCGTACACCGGCGTGTCCGGCTTCGCCAGCCGCCCTGAAAACCAGCTCCGCTACGAAACGCCCAACATGGGTGGTTTCTCCGCTGGCCTGACCTACGCGCTGGACGAGAACGTGGCCCCGGCAACCGCCAACTCCGAAGTCACGGCCTTCAACCTGCGCTACCGCGCAGGCCCGCTGGACGTGGGCCTGGGCTACCAGGAGCAGGACAACGTCACGGCCACCCTGGACCGCGAGTTCACGGTGCTGTCTGGCGCCTACGACTTCGGCGTGGTTCGCGTTTCGGCTCAGGTCCACAACGCCAAGCAGCGCAGCGGCCTCAAGGACAGCGACTACGCCATCGGCGTCGCCATGCCCCTGGGCGCTTTCACGGTGTCAGCTGGTTATGCATCGAGCACGACCAAAACCAACGGCGTGAAGACGGCTGATGGCGAAGCCTTTGCGTTCGGCGCCACCTATGCCCTGTCCAAGCGCACCAGCCTGTATGGCGCGTACCTTGACGGCGACGTGAAGAACCCTTCGACCGGCGTCACCACGACCGACCGCAAGTTGTACTCGATGGGCGTGGTTCACAACTTCTGATTTCCAAGCCCTCTCGAATCTCCAAGGCTTGTTCACACCCACCGCTCGCAAGGGCGGTGGGTTTTTTTCATGGGCGCGCGAAAGCTCAGGCAGCCAGGCCCGGATTGCCGTCCATGCCGATGATGCGCGGCGTGTTGATCTGCACGCCCTTGATGACCTTCTTCGAGCGCAGATAGCCCGAGACCACGTCCCAGATCGGTTCGCCCTTCGCACCCTCTTGCACCGAAGCCCAGCCGGCCACCTTGTAGGTCTTGTCGGCCTCGATCAGCTTGCCTTTGATGGTCATGTTGTTGATGCGCTGTCCCATGGCCGCGTTGGGCGTGATGGTGTACTGCATGCCGCCCACGCGCACCATGTCGCCGCCCTGCTGGTAGTAGGGATCAGGGTTGAAGATGTTGTCGGCCACGTCTTCGAGGATGGTCTTGATCTGTTCGCCGGTGAAGGTGTTGAGCGTGCTGGCGGGGTAGGTCAGCGCCATCTGGTCCATCATGCGTTCGTAGGTGATGGTGTCGCCCGGCAGCAGCGAGGTGCCCCAGCGCACACCGGGAGAAAACGCGGCGTCGGCGCCTTTGGTTTCCATCAGCGCGTCGCAGATCACCTGGTCCCAGGAGCCGTTGAAGTTGCCGCGGCGGTAGAGCAGGTCTTCGGTGACGGCGAGCTTCTCTTCGAGCTTGTCCTTGTAGGGTGCGCGCACCTTGTCGATGTGCGCCTGCATCGCGGCATCGGCCGGCAGCAGGTTGGAGAAGATGGGCAGCAGCTTGTACTGAAAGCCCTGCACCTTGCCACCGCGCACGTCGAAGTCGAGCACGCCCAGGAACTTGGTGTTGGAGCCGGCGTTGGTCACCAGCGTCTGGCCGCCGGCGTTCTTCACCACGAACGGCGCGGGCATGCCGTCATGGGTGTGGCCGCCCAGAATCGCGTCGATGCCGCGCACGCGGCCCGCCATCTTGATGTCCACGTCCATGCCGTTGTGCGAGAGCACCACCACCACCTGAGCGCCCTTGCCGCGCGCCTCGTCCACCATCTTCTGCATGTGCTCGTCCTGGATGCCGAAAGTCCAGTCGGGCACCATGTAGCGCGGGTTGGCGATCGGTGTGTAGGGGAAGGCCTGGCCGATCACCGCCACCTGCACGCCGTTCATCTCGCGCATCGCATACGGCTTGAAGACCATGTCTTCGAAGTCGGTGGTCTTGATGTTCTGCGCGAGGAATTCCATGTTCCCCTTCAGATCCTTCTCCACGATCTCCTGCACGCGCTTGGCGCCGAAGGTGTGCTCCCAGTGCGAGGTCATCATGTTCACGCCGAGCAGCTTGCAGGCGTCCACCATGTCCTGGCCGTTGGTCCACAGCGAAGTGGCCGAGCCTTGCCAGGTGTCGCCGCCGTCGAGCAGCAGCGCGTTGGGGCGGCTGGCCTTGAGCTGCTTGACCAGCGTGGCCAGGTGCGAGAAGCCGCCCACCTTGCCGTAGGTCTTTGCGGCCTGGCTGAAGTCGAGGTAGGAGAACGCGTGGGCCTGGGCAGAGCCGGGCTTGATGCCGAACTGTTTGAGGAGCTTCTCGCCCACGATGTGCGGCGGGCGGCCCACGGCCTCGGCCACGCCCAGGTTCACGCTGGGTTCGCGGAAGTGAATGGGGGTGAGCTGCGCGTGGCAGTCGGTGAAGTGCAGAAAGCTCACGTTGCCGAACTTGGGCACGTCGTACAGGCGTTCACCCGCACCCGGGGCGGCGGCCAGCACATCGCGGTGGTTGAGGGCCATGCCGGTGGCGCTCGCCACGGCCAGCACCTGCATGAATTCACGGCGGCTGAAACTCATCTCTGCACCTATCAATAATTGATCGCTGATATTTGGGCGAAATTTTTTAGGGAATCACAGGCCCTGGCCGCATCACGCGGCCAGGGCCCACACCTCATTTGTTGACGGGCGAAGCGGGATCGAGCAGCAGGGCCATCACGTCCTGGAGCTGCTTCTGGTTCAGGATGCCCATGTGGCCCACGCGCGGCATTTGTGAACACGCGTTGTAGGCGCGCGCGTTCCACAGCTTGCCCCAGGTGTATTCGACGATGGCCTTGCCACCGGCGCTGTTGGGGTCGCTCACGCCACGCAGCTTGCCGTAGTTGTAGAGGCTGGGGCCCAGCGTGCCGAAGGAAATCTCTTCCTTGCTGATCTGGTGGCAGTTGTAGCAGTTGCCGCCGTTGGGGGTATCGGCCTTGTCGGACCACGTCAGGCCACGGCCGCTCTGGGCGATCTTCTCGCCCTCTTTCCAGTCACCGATGAACTTGCCGTCGGTGGGCCACTTCACGGTCTTCATGCTGGCCTCTTCGATGGCCTTGGTCATCTTGGCGTCCAGCGGCTTGCCGGTGGCGTCGGCCACCGCGCACTCGGCGTTGGCCTGGTCCTGTTTGAGGCGGTCCAGCGTGGCGATGCCGCGCGCCTGGAACGAGTTCTTGAGCATGTCCGCGGTGGCCTTGTTCACGTCTGCCGGTGAGGGGGACGAGGAGCAGGCGGACAACACGATGGCTGCCACGGGCAGCAGGACCAGGGAATGGATTTTTTTCATTTGGTGTGTCTCCTGATCAGCGCTTGATGGCGGGCACGATGGACTCGGCCGTCTTGGCGTTCACGCCCATGTAGACGGACAAGGCGATGGTGGCGTCGCTGCCGAACTTGGGCTCTGGCCAGCGCATCTGGCGGAAGCAGTCGTTGAGGCGCAGCTGCATGCCCCACATCTGCGCGTTGGACACCCGGTAGGCCGGCCAGGCAGCGAAGCCGATGCCGTCGCCCGGATTCTTGGTGAGGTTGGGCAGGTCTTGCAGACGGATGCGCTTGTCGTCGCTGCCGTGGCACGAAGCACACGAGAAGTCGTGTGTGCCGCCGCGGGTGAAGAACAGCCGCTTGCCGGTCTCGAACATCATCTTTTCCTGCGCATGCTGTTGCGGCAGGTTGAACTTCATGCCCTTGGAGGCCGTGGCCACATAGGTGGCCAGCGCGGTCACGTTGGCCATCTCGCCGCGACCAAACGGTGTCTTGGTGATGTCTTCGGCCTTGAAGCCCTGCAGCGTCTCCATGCAGGTGATCAGACGCGTCTCCAGGTCCTGCACGCGTCCGGTGTCGGCGAAGAATTTGGGCAACTCCACAAACGCGCCCTTGATCACCCCGGGCCCCTTGCCCAGATCGCACTGCTCCAGCGAGGCCATCTTCGGGCCACGCTTCTGCTTCCAGAGCTCCTCGCCCTTCATCTCGAACAGTTCGGCCGGGTTGCCGTCCTGCAGCATCTCGCGGTACTTGGCAATGCCTTCGGCGGCCGTGCCTTGCGCGTGGGCTGCACCAAATGCAGCAGACAGCGCCACCAGCGCCATCAGTTCTCGGGCCAGGGTCTTCTTCATGGGGGTCTCCTCGTTCTTGGTGTGAAAAATCAGAAACGGCCAGGCTCTTCAGACTGGCCGTTGGCACCCTTCGCTGTTCAAGCGATCACTGCTTCGTCGGTGCGTGTGTCACCTTTGGTGTCCACCCACTTGACGACGACCTTGTCACCCTTGGCGCCGCCCTTGAACTTGAAGGACAGGAAGGGGTTTTGCGCCACGGCGCCGCTGAAGGCAGCCTCCAGCACGACCTTGCCGTTGTGGGTGGCTTCCACATCCTTGATGTAGTGGCCGGGAATGAGGGCGCCGGCAGCGTCCCTGCGGGTGCCGGGCTCCATGATGTGGGACATGAGCACGCGGACGGTGGTTTCGTCACCAGCGACGGCGGCGCGAATGCGCATCGGATCAGCCATGTTGGACTCCTGAATTTCTGTGAAGGGGATTGTGTGGAAAGGTCTGGCGATCAGCCACCGCAACCGCCGAGCGTGACCTTGGTTTCCTTGAAGGCCGAGAACAGCTTGCCGTCGGCCCGGACCACGGCGAACACGTTGGAACTCTGGCCCATCTTCAGACGGGTCTGCACATCGGCGGCGGTGCCGGCGGGAATCTTGAAGCCAGCGGCCATGGGCGTGGGGTTCTTCTCGACGATGAGATAGATCTCGGTGGTGTTGGGCAGCTTGCTGGTGGCGCCCACGGGCACCACGGCACCGTTTTCCGCGATGTCGGGTGCGACCACGGTGACCTGGTCGCTGTTGGCGGCGGTGCCACCCAGGGCCTTGACGGCATCCGCCATGGTCTTGATGTCAAAACCCGCGCGGTCCATGGCGGCGTGCGCCTGACTCTGGGTGACGATGCCCAGCGACACCAGCGTGGCAAAAGCCCCGGTGGTCTTGAGGGCGACTCGACGTGCGTTGTTCATGGGGGGCTCCTGTGAAATGAGGAAAGGGCGTGAGTTTAAGGGTCGGGTCATTGGTCCGGGGCACCGGCCAGGATCCACCCTGCCAGCAACTTGAGTTCGTCATCCTTGAGCTGGGCTTGCGGGGGCATGGGCACGGGGCCGTACAGGCCGGAGCCACCTGACTTGATGCGTGCAGCCACCTTGTCAAGCGCATCGGCCTGGCCCTTGTGCTTGGCCGCCACGTCCTGGTAGGCAGGGCCCACCAGCTTCTTGTCCACCGCATGGCAGGCCAGGCAGGCGTTCTTTGAAGCGAGGGCCTTGGCCGCTGCAGCATTCTGGGCGAAGGCAGTGCTGCTGGTCAAAGCCAGCAGCGCCACCGCAAACAGCGAGTTGGAAATCATCGTCATAGGTTAGGCACTCCTGGTGAAAGAGGAAATGGGGAATACGAGTACATGCAAATATTTAAGTAGAGGCGCAAATGGTCAGAGCTTGGGTGCGACGCCAGCGATTCACTTCGCGCCGGCGGCGATCCATCTGGCGAGGGTGGCGGCCTCGGTAGCGCTCAACTGCGGTTGGGGCGGCATGGGCACGGCGCCAAACACACCCACGCCACCTTCGCGAATCTTGATCGCCAGGTACGACTCCAACCCTGCGTTGCCCTTGTGCTTGGCGGCGATGTCGCTGAAGGCCGGGCCCACGATCTTCTGCTTCATGCCGTGGCAGGCCGTGCAGCTGTTGGCCGCGAGCAAGGTCTTCACATCGCTGGCGGCGGGCTTGGCGGCGGCCACCACCACCGCGGGCGCAGGCTGACTGCCCACCGCAGCCGTGGGCGCCGGCTTGGTCGTGTCCGCGCCGCGCACCGGTCCGATCACGCGGTTCTGTTCCTGGATGTTGCCGTGCGCGTCACGCGCGAAGTCGGGCAGGAAAGAACGGATGGTGCTCTCCACCGGGCAGTCCTTCATGCAGGCCACGTTCTTCACGTCGCCCTGGCCGTCCGCCTTCCACAGCGGCTCGTAAAACACCATGCCGTTGCGGTTGGGCATGCGCTTCTGCACCTCGGCGATGTTCTGGTCGCTCAGCGTGAAGTCGGCCGGCACCACCTCGGCCAGGCTCAGGATGTAGGCCAGCACGCCGTACACCTCGTCGGGCTTGAGCGACTTCGGCGCGTTCCAGGGCATGGCGCGGTTGATGTAGTCCCACAGCGTGGAGACCGTGGCCACCTTCATCAGGGTGGTCTTCTGCGGAAAGGTGCTGCCCGGGTCCAGGTTCTTCACCCGACCGCGTTCGATGTCGGCCTTGGTGGTGCCACCCACGATGGGCGTGAACACCTCATTGCTTTCACCAAAGCTGCCGTGGCAGGAGGCGCATTGCGCTTCCCACACACGTTCGCCCAGGGCCACGCTGCCCGCGCCTTTGGGCAGGCCCTTGAAGTCGGGGCGCACGTCGATGTCCCAGGCCTGCACCTCGGCTTGGGTGGCGTTGCGGCCCAGGTCGTTCCAGGGTGGGGTTTGCGCCCAGGCGGCTCCAGCGATGAGCGCTGCGGCAAGAAATGTCAGGGTTCGCATGACCGGCCTCATCAATAGACTTGCACGTTGGAGACTTCGCCGTTCTCGGCCACCCGCCACGACTGGATGGCGTTCTGGTGGTACACCGAACGCGTGCCGCGCACCGCGCGCAGCTGGTTGATCTTGGGCTGCACATAACCCGTGCTGTCGATCGCGCGGCTCTGCAGCACGGCCGGTTTGCCGTCCCACACCCAGTCGATGTTGAAGCGCGTGAGCGCCTTGGGCAGCACCGGGCCTTCGAGCCGCGCGGTGCGCCAGTTGCGCCCGCCGTCCACGCTCACGTCCACCCGCTTCACCGTGCCCCGGCCCGACCAGGCCAACCCCGTCACGTTGTAGTAACCCTTGTCCAGCAGCGTCTGGCTGCCCGAGGGCGTGGTGATCACGCTCTTGCATTCCTGGATGCCGGTGTACTGGCGGTGCGTGCCGTCGGGCATGTGGTCGATGTAATGCACGGCCTCGTCTTTCGCAGCCCATTTCTGGTCACCCACCTCCAGGCGGCGCAGGTATTTCACCCAGCTCACACCCTGCACGCCCGGCACCACCAGGCGCAGCGGGTAGCCGTTTTCCGGTCGCAGCATCTCGCCGTTCATGGCCCAGGCCACGAGGCAGTCGTCCATCGCGCGGTCGATGGCGATGGTGCGCGTCATCGACGAGCCGTCGGCCCCTTCGGCCAGCACGTACTTGCCGTTCTTCCTGTCGTAGCCACACATCTCCAGCAGCGTGGAGAGCAGCACGCCGGTGTATTCGCAGCAACTCAGCATGCCGTGCGTGTACTGCACCGCGGGCAAGGCCACGTTGCCCCACTCGGGCGCGGAGTTGGCACCGCACTCGATGAAATGGATGCGCGAGACGCTCGGCAGGCGCATCAGGTCGTCCATGGTGAACACCCGCTCGCGCTTGACGAGACCGTTGACCATGAGCCGGTGTTTCGAGGGATCGATGTCCCACCAGCCCTGGTGGTGGCGTTCGAAGTGCAGGCCGCTGGGCGTGATGATGCCGAACAGGCCCTGCAGCGGCGTGAAGCTCACCGAGGCCTGCGGCACCCGCGTGAGGCCCGGGCTCTGGCGACGCTGCAGGTTGGCCTCCCACTGGCTGGGCGAGCCGTAGCCCTGCGTGGCCACCGACTGGCCCAGCCCCGTGGTGTGGGCAGGCAGTTTCAGGATCGCCTCTTCGCCCTCGGCGGCCACCGCGCGGGTGGTGGCGGTGGCGGTGGCTGCCACGCCAGCGCCCATCGCCAGGGCCTTGCCCATGAAGCTGCGGCGCGCCTTGCGGGCGAGCTCCAGCTTCTCGGCGCTCAGGTGGTTTTCGGGTGCGGGCAGCACGCGTCCGATCACATCGTTCAGGTTGGGCGGCATGGCAATATTCCTTCTCGGGCGGGTCTGGCCGCAGGGTTCGGATGCAACTATATTAGTGTTTGCTGATATTTGGATAGGTAAAAACCCGAGCAGGGTTTCCATGGCTTTGCGCTGGAAAAGGACCGCCGCTACGATGCGACACACCCACGAGCGATCACACCCAAAACCCGTTGTGTTTCAAGTGGCTGCTACATTTTTGGATGCAACTTCCTTCCACCCTTTTGGAGACGACGATGGGGAATTCAATGAAATGGCTGGCGGCCGGTGTGCTGTGTGCCTCGGCGGTCGCGGCGCAAGCCCAGGTCAACCAGATCCGCGTGTGGGCCGCGGCCTGTGCCAGCTGCCACGGCACCGACGGACGCGCGCAGCCGGGCATGGCCGCATTGGCCGGACGCAACCAGGCCGAGTTGCAGAAAATCCTGCTCGAATTCAAGGCCGGCACCCGCCCCGCCACGCTCATGCACCAGATCTCCAAGGGTTACACCGACGAGCAGCTGGGTCAGCTCGCTGGCTACTTCGCCGCCCAGAAACCCTGAGGAGCCCACCATGAAACGTCGTCAATTCGTACAAAGCATCGGCGCGGGTTCCGCACTGGCCGGCATGGGCCTCATGAGCGGCTGCGCCACAACATCCAGCAGCGCCCGGGTGGTCGTGGTAGGCGGGGGTTTTGGTGGCGCCACCGCCGCCAAATACGTGCGCCTGTTCTCGGGCAACAGCATCGACGTGACGCTGATCGAGCCCAACGCGGCCTTCGTCTCCTGCCCGATGTCCAACCTGGTGGTCGGTGGTCACTCGACCATGGCCGAGATCACCACGCCCTACGACAACCTGAGCAAACGCCACGGCATCAAGGTGGTGCGCGACATGGTGGACAGCATCGACCCGGTCAAGCGCACGGTGAAGCTGGCCAGCGGCGGCGAGCTGCCCTACGACCGCCTGATCCTCTCGCCCGGTGTCGACTTCATGCCCACCCTGCCCGGCCTGGCCAAGCCTGGCGCGCAAGACAAGGTGCTGCACGCCTGGAAGGCCGGCCCGCAGACCGCCGCCTTGCGCAAGCAACTTGAAGCCCTGCCCGACGGCGGCACCTACGCCATCAGCATCCCGCTGGCCCCCTACCGCTGCCCGCCCGGCCCCTACGAGCGCGCCTGCATGGTGGCGAGCTACTTCAAGACCGCCAAGCCCAGGAGCAAGGTTGTGATCTTCGACGCCAACGACGACATCACGTCCAAAAAAGGCCTGTTCATGAAGGCCTGGGCCGACCACTACGCCGGCCTGATCGAGTACCGCCCCAAGCACAAGCTGGTCGATGTGGACGCCGCCACCAACACCCTGAAGTTCGAGTTCAACGACGACTTCAAGGCCGGCGTGGCCAACGTGCTGCCCGACATGCGCGCCGGCAACATCGCGGTGAAGACCGGTCTGGCCACCGCGAACGCGCGCTGGTGCGAGGTGGACTTCCTGACTTTCGAATCCAAGGCGCAGAAAAACATTCACGTGCTGGGTGATTCGATCCAGATCGCACCGGCCATGCCCAAGTCGGGCCACATGGCCAACCAGCACGGCAAGACCTGCGCGGCCGCCGTGGTCTCGCTGCTGCAAGGCAAGGAGCCCCCGGCCAACCCGCTCTACGCCAACACCTGCTACAGCTTCGTGACCGCCAAGGACGTGGTGCATGTGGCCAGCGTGCACAAGTACGACGCCGAGAAAAAGACCATGGTCGCGGTGCCGGGCGCGGGCGGTTTGTCGAGCGCGGCCAGCGAGATCGAAGGCGCATACGCCAAGGCCTGGGCGCGCAACATCTGGGCCGATTCGCTGGCCTGATGTTCTCGCGTTCACCATGAAAAACGCCCCAGTTCTCCGGGGCGTTTTGCTTCGGGCAAGCGTGGTCATCTGGGTCGACGCTGAATCATCAGGTCATGCACCGCCTGCGCAGCGACCGACAGGCTGCGGTCTCTGCGCCGCACGAGGTAGATCTGCCGGGTCAAGCCGGGTATGGACAGTGGGCGGGTGACGATCCCGGGTTGCTCGAAATGAAACAGTGTCAACGTGGGCACCACGCTGATGCCAAGTCCGGCACGAACGAAGCCCATCACGGTGGCCAGTTGTTCGACTTCAACCAGGGTCTTCATCACCTGCGGTCGCAGCGCAGCCTCCAGGTACTGGCGCACGCTGCTGGTTCGTGCCAGATGGACAAACGGCCATGCAGCCAGGTCCTTGATGGCGATGGATCTGCGCCGGGCCAGTGGGTGATCGTCGCGGCACACCAGGTGGAAGCTGTCGGCACAAAACGGCTGCGCCTGGAGTTCGGGCGTGTCCGCACGGGAAGCCGCCAATGCAAAGTCGGCTGTCTTGTTCGCCACGCGTTCAATGCAGGGCTCCGAGAGCACATCCGCGATGTCGAATTCGATCCCGGGGCAAATGGCCTTGAACTCGGCCAGCACGCCCGGCAGCCACCCCGCGGCAAGCGATGGAAGCATGGCAATCGAAACGCGTCCCCGCTGTAGAGTGGCCGCGTCACGCACCCCGTCCAGCGCGCGCTGGATCTCACTGCGGATACGAAGTGCCGATTCGAGAAAGTTGCTTCCCTCCAGCGTCAGATCCACATGGCGGGTGCTTCTGTCGAACAGCCGCAAGCCCAGGTCATCCTCAAGAGCCCGGATCACCGCGCTGAAAGCAGACTGCGAGAGATGGCATTGCGCCGCTGCACGCGTGAAATGTCGATGTGTTGCCAGGGCGACGAACGCATCCAGCTGCCGGCTTGAAATATTCATCTGCTTCTTCGATGAGTTGATCTGAACAATCGATTTCAAAGCACATGGTAAATCACCTAGAGTGACCGCAGGAGACAACATGTCGAAGACGATTCCCAACCTGCTGATCGGCTGTGCGGCTGGTTTTTCGGGCGACCGCACCGATGCCGCGCTGCCCGTGGTGCGCGAGCTGATTGCCCGCGATCAGCCCGCCGTGCTGATTTTTGAAACGCTGGCCGAGCGCACCCTGGCGCTGGCGCAACTGGCTCGCCGTGGCGACCCGGAAGTCGGCTATGAGCCGCTGCTCGACGACCTGCTTCGCCCCGTGCTGGGGCTGTGCATCGCGCACGGCATCCGCGTCGTCAGCAACTTCGGCGCCGCCAATCCCCTGGGGGCTGCCCGGCGCATTCATGCGCTGGCGAAGGAGCTTGGCATCCGACCGCCTCGCATCGCCGTCGTGCACGGCGACGACGTGTCGGGCGTCCGGCACCGCGACCTGCTGAAGAACGCCCTGGGCTCCGCCATGCCCTGCGAGCCCATCGTGAGCGCCAACGCCTACATCGGCGCCGAGCCCATTGCCGATGCCTTGCGCGCGGGGGCGGACATCGTGGTCTGTGGCCGTGTGGCCGACCCTTCCCTGGTGCTCGGCCCCGCACTTGCCCACTTTGGCTGGCGCATGGACGACTGGGACCGGCTGGCTCGCGCCACCATGGCGGGGCACCTGCTGGAGTGCGGTGCCCAGGTGTCGGGCGGGTACTTCGCCGACCCTGGTTACAAGGATGTGCCGGGCCTGGCATCGCTGGGCTATCCGATCGCCGAGATCGAAGACAGCGGCAACTGCACCATCACCAAACCCGCCGGCACGGGCGGGCGCATCGACGAACGCACGGTGAAGGAGCAGTTGCTCTACGAACTGCACGACCCCGCTGCTTACCTGACGCCGGACGTGGTGGCCGACATCACCACCGCCCGCGTGCGACAGGACGGCCCCGACCGTGTGCGGCTCGAAGGCGTGAGCGGTCACGAGCGCCCGCCCTCTCTCAAGGTGAACGCCTGCTTCGAGGCCGGTTGGTTTTCCGAAGGCGAGATTTCCTACGCCGGCGCGCGTGCCGAAGCGCGCGCGCGCCTGGCCGCCCAGGTGTTGCGTGATCGACTGGCCGACACCGCGCCGTTGCGCGTCGACCTGATCGGTGTGACCAGCGTGCTGGGCGACGATGCCAGCCACTGGCTGGATGCACAAGCCACGGGCGAGGCGCGCGACGTGCGCCTGCGCGTGGCCATGCAGCACCGCGAGCACAGTCAGGCCGAGCGCCTGTTGCGTGAGGTGACCGCCCTGTATTGCTGCGGACCCGCCGGTGGCGGCGGAGTTCGCACGGCCATGCGACCGCGGCTGGGCATGGTGTCTTGCATGGTGCCTCGAGAAGCCGTCGTGGTGGGACACACCATGATCGACGTGCGCTCCATGGAGGTGGCGCCATGAGCGCCAACCATGGCTTGACGGTGCCGCTGTACAGACTCGCCCACAGCCGCACCGGGGACAAGGGAAACCGCTCCAACATCAGCGTGATCGCGTGGAGCCCCGAGCTCTGGGAGGTGCTCGTCGAGCAGGTGACCGAAGACGCCGTGGCGCGGCAGTTCACACCCAGGCGCCCCCGTGCGGTCACGCGCTACCTGTTGCCACACCTGCACGCCATGAACTTCGTGATCGAGGACGTGCTGGACGGGGGCGTGAACGATTCGCTCAACCTCGACAGCCACGGCAAGGCGCTGTCCTTTCTTTTGCTCGATCTGCCTGTCGAGGTGCCCGAGTCGCTCCGCGGCCACCTCGCCGGCCCCCCCTGAACGCGCATCACTTTTTTCTTTTCCCGCTGACCATTCCAACCAGGAGACAACACCATGAACATCAATCTCGACAAGCGCCGCCACCTGCTGGCCACTTCGGCCATGGCCGTCCTGGGCCTGGGTCCTGCACTGGCCATCGCCCAGGCGCAGCCCTTTCCGTCACGGCCCATCACATTCGTCGTGCCATTTGCGGCCGGCAGTGCCACCGACCAGCTGGCCCGAGCGCTCGGCCAGTCCCTGACCAACGAGACCGGGCAGCCGGTCGTGGTCGAGAACAAGGCGGGAGCCAGCGGCATGATCGCCGCCGCGGCGGTGGCCAAGGCGCCTGCAGACGGCTACACCGTGCTCATCACCACCAACACCACACACGCAGCCAACGAACACCTGTACAAAAAACTGAGCTACGACCCGGTGAAGGATTTCGCACCGATCACCGCGTTGGGCAAGGGCGGCCAGGTGTTGGTTGTCAGCCCTTCATCGAGCTACAAATCCGTGGCCGACCTGATCGCCGATGCCAAAAAATCACCCGGCAAACTGAACTTCGGCAGTGGCAGTTCTTCCAGTCGCATCGCGGGTGAACTCTTTCAACAGATGGCCGGTGTGCAGATCCTGCACGTGCCTTACAAGAGCAATCCGAACGCCATCACCGATGTGCTGGGCGGACAGATCAACATGATGTTCGCCGACATGTCCACCGGCGTTCCGCAAATCAAGTCGGAGAAGCTGCGCGCCCTGGGCGTGACGGCGTCCAAGCGTTCACCCATGTTGCCCAACGTGCCCACCATCGCCGAAGCGGGCGTTCCGGGCTACGAGATGGGCTATTGGTTTGCCGCCTACGCACCGGCGGGAACACCCCCGGCTGCGGTCCAGCGCCTCAACGACCTGCTCGTTCGTGCCACCGCCAGCCCGCAGGCCAAGGGCTTCTTCGACAACAGCGGCTCGGAGGCCTTCACGAGCACCCCCGATGGGCTCGCACAGTTCCAGGCGGCCGAAACCCGGAAGTGGGGCGGCATCATCAAGGCTGCCGGCATCGAGGCCGAGTAAGAGCGGCAAGCGGTGGCCAACCGCCACCGCCTCAGGCGTACCGCGGAATCATCTTCTCCAGCGGCAGCGGGGCGATCTTGCCGGCCATGCCCGCGCAGCCGAACGCCTGGAAGCGGGCCTGGCAGATCTCTTTGGCCGCCAGCGTCGCGTCCTTGAAGAACTTGCGCGGATCGAACTCGCCAGGGTTCCTGACCATGGAGCGGCGCATGGCGCCGGTCATGGCCAGTCGGATGTCGGTGTCGATGTTGACCTTGCGCACCCCGCTCTGGATGCCGCGCACGATTTCCTCCACCGGCACGCCGTAGGTCTCCTTGATCTCGCCGCCGTGTTCACGAATGATGGCCAGCCACTCCTGCGGCACGCTGCTCGATCCGTGCATCACCAGGTGCGTGTCGGGAATGGCCTGGTGGATGGCAATGATGCGGTCCATGGCCAGGATGTCGCCGGTGGGTGGGCGGGTGAACTTGTAGGCACCGTGGCTGGTGCCGATGGCGATGGCGAGCGCGTCCACGCCGGTCCGCGCCACGAAGTCCTTGGCCTGCCGGGGGTCGGTCAGCATCTGCTCGTGCGTGAGCTGGCCTTCGGCGCCCACGCCGTCTTCTTCACCGGCCTCGCCGGTTTCCAGCGAACCCAGGCAACCGAGTTCGCCCTCCACCGACACCCCCACCGCGTGCGAGAACTTCACCACCTCGCGCGTGACGGCCACGTTGTAGTCGTAGCTCGCGGGTGTCTTCGCGTCGTCCATGAGCGAGCCGTCCATCATCACGCTGCTGAAGCCGCTGCGGATGGACTGCTGGCACACGGCCGGTGTCGCGCCGTGGTCCTGGTGCATGACGATGGGGATGTGCGGGTACATCTCGATCGCGGCCTCGACCATCTTGCGCAGAAAGGGTTCGCCCGCGTACTTGCGCGCACCGGCGCTGGCCTGCAGGATCACCGGCGCGTTGCTCGCGTCGGCCGCCTGCATGATGGCCTGGATCTGCTCCAGGTTGTTCACGTTGAACGCGGGCACGCCGTAGTGGTATTCGGCGGCGTGGTCGAGCAGTTGTCGCAGTGCGATGAGGGCCATGGCGGTTCCTTGGGAGGGGTGAGTCAGATCAGGAGGGCGGAGAAATCGGCGATCACGCGGTCGGGCTTGCAGGCCTCGATGGGCTCGCCCATGTTGTAGCCATAGGGCAGCGCCCACACCGCCACACCCGCGTTGCGCGCGGTGGCCACGTCGATGGACGAATCGCCCACGAACAGCGCGCGCTCGGCCTCCACGCCAAAACGATTCAGGCAGTCGAGCACGGCGGCGGGGTGGGGTTTTTTCACCGGCAGCGTGTCGCCGCTGATCACGCGGTCAAACAGGGGCGCCATCTGGTGCGCGTCCAGCACGGTCTGGGTGTACCGGCCTTCCTTGTTGGTCACCACGGCCAGCTTCACGCCCGCGTCCTTGAGCACTTGCAGAGTCTCACGCACATGCGGGTACAGCTGGCTGCGTGTGCCGCAGCGCTGCTGGTAGTGCGCAGCAAACGCGGACTCGATGGCGGGGAAGTCGGCGTCGTGGCGGACCGCGTCGGTGGTGGTGTTGCGGCGGTCGGCCAGGGCCGAGATCAACAGCTCGCGTGTGCCGTGACCGATCCACTCATGCACCTGCGTCTGCGTGACCGCGTGCAGACCGAACTGCGCCAGGGTGTCGTTGACCGCGTCGGCGATTTCCGGCGCGGTCTCGATCAACGTGCCGTCGAGGTCGAAAAGGATCAGGTCGTAGGCGCGCGTCATGCCAGCAGGCCCTTGACCTCGTCACACACCCGTTCCGTGGTGATGCCGAAATGCGCATACAGCGCCTTGGCGGGCGCCGATTCGCCGAAGCTGGCGATGCCCACCACCGCGCCGGTGCGGCCCACGTACTTGCGCCAGAAATCCGGGTGCGCGGCCTCCACCGCCACGGCGGGCAGGTCCAGCGGCAGCACGCTGTCCTGGTAGGCGCGCGGCTGGCGGTCGAACACGTTGGTGCAAGGCATGGAGACCACACGCGTACTGATGCCTTCGGCGGCCAGCGCCTGGTGCGCTTCCATCGCCAGCGAGGTCTCGGAACCGGTGGCCACGATCACGGCCTTCGGGTTCATCCCTTCGGCCAGCACATAGCCGCCCTGGCGAATGGCGTCCACCATCGACACCTCGGTGAGGCGCGGCAGGTTCTGGCGCGACAAACACAGCGCGGTGGGCCCATCGCGGCGCTCGATCGCGCACGCCCAGGCCACGGCGGTCTCCAGGCCATCGGCCGGGCGCCACACGTCGAGCTGCGGAATGATGCGCAAGCTCGGCACATGCTCCACCGACTGGTGCGTCGGGCCGTCTTCGCCCAGGCCGATGCTGTCGTGCGTGAACACATGGATCACGCGCAGCTTCATCAGCGCGGCCATGCGGATGGCATTGCGGCTGTAGTCGCTGAAGGTGAGGAAGGTGCCGCCAAAGGGGATGTAGCCGCCGTGCAGGGCGATGCCGTTCATGACGGCCGCCATGCCGAATTCGCGCACGCCGTAGCTCATGTGGTTGCCCCACTGGTCGCGCCCGGCCTTCACGCAGCCTTTGAAGTTGGTGAGGTTGGAGCCGGTGAGGTCGGCGCTGCCGCCGAAGAACTCGGGCACCAGGGTGTTGAGCGCGTCCAGCGCGTTCTGGCTGGCCTTGCGGGTGGCCACCGCATCGGCCTTGGCGGCCACGCCTTCAAACACGCCAGACAAGGCGGGCGCAAAGCTGGCGTGCAGATCGCCAGCCATGCGGCGCTCGAACTCGGCGGCCTCCTTCGGGTACTCGGCGCGGTAGGCGTCAAAGCGCCGCCGCCACTCGGCCTCCATGGCCTGCCCCCGGTCCACCGCGTGCCAGGCCAGCGCCACATCGCCCGGCACCTCGAAGGGTGGCGCGGTCCAGCCCAGCGCATCGCGCGTGGCCTGCACCTCGGCCGCTCCGAGTGCGGCGCCGTGCACGTCGTGCGTGCCGGCCTTGTTGGGTGATCCCTGACCGATCACGGTCTGGCAGCAGATCAGCGTGGGTTTGCCGTCGGGCCGGCGGCCCTGCTCTTTCGCGGCGATGAGCGCGAGCTCCACCGCCTGGGGGTCGTGGCCGTCCACCTTCGGGATCACGTACCAGCCGTAGGCCTCGAAGCGCTGCGGCGTGTCGTCGGTGAACCAGCCCTGCACATGGCCGTCGATGGAGATGCCGTTGTCGTCGTAGAACGCGACCAGCCTGGAGAGGCGCAGCGTGCCGGCGAGTGAGCATGCTTCGTGACTGATGCCTTCCATCAGGCAACCGTCGCCGAGAAACGCGTAGGTGAAGTGGTCCACCACGGTGTGGCCGGGGCGGTTGAATTCGCTGGCCATCAGCTTCTCGGCCAGCGCCATGCCCACCGCGTTGCTGATGCCCTGGCCCAGCGGGCCGGTCGTGGTTTCCACACCCGGCGTCACACCCACCTCGGGGTGGCCGGCGGTCTTGCTGTGCAGCTGGCGAAACGCCTTGAGCTCGCTCATGGGCAGGTCGTAGCCGGTGAGGTGCAAGAGCGCATAGATCAGCATGGAGCCGTGGCCGTTGGAGAGCACGAAGCGGTCGCGGTCGGGCCAGTGCGGGTTGGCCGGGTTGTGGCGCAGGTGGCGGTTCCACACCACCTCGGCAATGTCGGCCATGCCCATGGGCGCGCCCGGGTGGCCGCTCTTCGCTTGTTCCACCGCGTCCACCGCAAGCATGCGGATCGCATTGGCCATCTGTCGGGCAAGTTCGGGAGAAGGGTTCTTCATGAAGCGTCCTTGAAAGGAAGAGGTGTCTTTGTCCAGAACGCCGCGGAACTGGCTATGCCAGGCCGCAGGCGTTGCCCCCCAGTGGGGGGTGACGCGCCGCAGGCGCGGCGCGGGGGGCGTCAACTGACAGCGCGCTTGCGCCGCTCCACCATCCGCCAGATGAAGGGTGTGAAGATCAGCTGCATCGCCAGTTCCATCTTGCCGCCGGGCACCACGATGGTGTTGGCCCGGCTCATCATGGAGCCGTGGATCATGTTGAGCAGGTACTGGAAGTCGATGCCCTTGGGCTTGGCGAAACGGATCACCACCATGCTCTCGTCGGCGGTGGGCACGTCGCGCGAGATGAAGGGGTTGCTGGTGTCCACGATGGGCACGCGCTGGAAGTTCACGTGCGTGTGCTGGAACTGCGGGCAGATGTGGTTCACGTAGTCGGGCATGCGGCGCAGGATGGTGTCGGTCACCGCATCGGCGCTGTAGCCGCGCATGTTCTTGTCGCGCCAGAGTTTCTGGATCCATTCGAGGTTGATCACCGGCACCACACCCACCAGCAGGTCGGGGTACTGCGCCACGTTCACCTCGGGCGTGACCACCGCGCCGTGCAGGCCCTCGTAAAACAGCATGTCCGTGTTCTCGGCCAGTGGCTCCCACGCGGTGAAGGTACCGGGCTCCTGCTGGTAGGGCGCGGCTTCCTCGGCGTTGTGCAGGTACTTGCGGCTCTTGCCGGCACCGGTGGCGCTGTAGGTCTTGAACAGGCTTTCGATCTCGTCGAACAGATTGGCCTCGGCACCGAAGTGGCTGAAATTGAGGTTGCCCGCCTTCTCGGCCTCGGCCATCCTGGCCTTCATCTCCTTGCGGTCGTAGCGGTGGTAACTGTCACCTTCGATGATCGCGGCCGACACGCCCTCGCGGCGGAAGATGTTCCGGAATGTGCGCGTGACGGTGGAGGTACCGGCACCGCTGGAGCCGGTGATGGCGATGATGGGGTGGCGTTCCGACATGGATTCTCCGTTCCCCCCCCGCGCCGCCTTCGGCTTCACCCCCTCACGGGGGCAACACCTGCCGTCCGGCAAAGCCGGCCCGGCGGTGTTCTTGACAAGCCACTTCAGGCGATGCGGTTGGGTGTAGTTGGTGGATGGGTGGCTGGGCAAGGGTTAGAGAAACTCAGTCGCGGAACAGCGAGCGCTCGGCAAACAGCGGGTTGCTGTCGTCCTTGCAGGCCTGCGGCTCGGCGTGGTAACGCTCGATGCGCTCGACCTCGCTCTTCGAGCCAAACACCAGGCCGATGCGTTGGTGCAGCTCGGTGGGCTGCACGCCCAGCATGGGTTTGCGCCCGGTGCTGGCCCGGCCACCGGCCTGCTCCATGAGCATGCCTACCGGGTTGGCCTCGTACAGCAGGCGCAGACGCCCGGATTTGCTCGCGTCCTTCGTGTCTCGTGGGTAGAGAAACACGCCACCGCGCATGAGGATGCGGTGCGCCTCGGCCACCATGCTGGCGATCCAGCGCATGTTGAAGTCCTTGCCGCGCGGCCCGGTCTTGCCGGCCAGGCATTCGTCCACATAACGCTTGACCGGCGCTTCCCAGAAGCGGCTGTTCGAAGCGTTGATGGCGAACTCGTGCGTATCGACCGGGATGCGGATGTGCGGATGTGTGAGCTTGAACTCGCCGAGGTTGGGGTCGAGCGTGAAGCCGTACACGCCACTGCCCACGGTGAGAACGAACATCGTGGTGGGGCCGTACAACGCGTAGCCGGCGGCCACCTGCTGCGTGCCGGGCTGCAGGAAGTCGTCCACCGTCAACGCACGGCCTTCGTCCACCACGGCCTGCGGTGCGCGCAGCACGCTGAAGATGCTGCCCACCGACACGTTCACGTCGATGTTGCTCGAACCATCGAGCGGGTCGAACACCAGCAGGTACTTGCCGCGCGGGTACTCGCCGGGAATCGGATAGGGCTGCTCCATCTCTTCAGAGGCCATGCCCGCGAGGTTCCCGCCCCACTCGTTGGCGCGAATGAACATGTCGTTGCTGATCACGTCGAGCTTCTTCTGCGTCTCGCCCTGCACGTTGATGCTGTCGCCACCGCCGTGGTTGCCCAGCATGTCGCCGAGTGCGCCAAACGCCACGCTGCGCGCGATCGCCTTGCAGGCCAGGGCCACGTCGAGGATCAGTGCGTTGAAGTCGCCACTGGCCTGCGGGAAGCGGCGTCGCTCCTCGATCAGGAACTGGGTCAGGGTGGAGCGTTTGGACAAGGGCATGGTGGGTGTCTCGTAGTCGTTGTTGTCGATCGGGATTCAGCTCCGGGCGCGCCATTCGCGCAGCTGCGCCAGCCCGACCGCCCCGAGGTCGGGCACGACGCGCAGCGCGCCGCTGAAATCGTGGTGGGCGGTGAAGCTGTTGGGCGTGACGATGGTTCGCAGCCCGGCAGCCGTGGCCGCCTGCAGGCCGTTGGCCGAATCCTCGAACGCCAGGCACCGTGAGGCCGGCAGGCCCATGTCGCCGAGCACCTGCTGGTAGACCTGTGGATGCGGCTTCTTGACCGGCGACGACGAGGCGTCGCCAATGGCCAGGAAATGGCTGCGCCAGTCAGGCCCGAGGGCGGTGCGCAGCAGGGCCGCGATGTTCACCGGCGAGGTGGTGGTGGCGATCGCCAGTTGCAGGCCCTGCGCGCGGGCCTCGTCCATGAGCGCGAGCACGCCCGGGCGCAGTTGCACGGCGCCCGCGCGCACCGCGTCCTCATAGTGCGCGGTCTTCAGGTCGTGCAGCCGGTCGATGGTGGCGCGCACAGCGCCAGCGCCGAGCTCGGTGAGCCCGGGCTGCACGCTGCGCCAGTGGTGCAGCAGGCGCTCCTTGCCACCGGAAATCTCCAGCAGCCGGGTGTAGAGCGCAACGTCCCAATGCCAGGCCAGACCCTCTTGTTCGAAGGCGTGGTTGAAGGCCGCCAGGTGCACACGTTCGGTGTCCGCCAGGGTTCCGTCGACATCGAAGATCAGGGCTTGCAGCATGCGGCCCACTGTAGGGACGGCTTGAACTAAGGTAAATTCACGATTAATTCAATTTCGATTAAGCAAGTACTGAATGAAGAACGCCACCTTCCGTCAGCTGCGCGTGTTCAACGAGGTCGCGCGCCACCTGAGTTTTGCGCGCGCAGCCGAGGTGCTGCACCTCACGCCCCCGGCGGTCACCATGCAGGTCAAGGAGCTGGAGGGGCACGTGGGCCTGCCTCTGTTCGACCGGCGGGGCCGCCAGGTCACCCTGACCACCGCTGGCGAGTACATGCTGGTCTACGCGCGCAAGGTGCTGGCCACGCTGAAGGACGCCGAAGACGCGGCCGCGCGGCTGCAGCGGCTGGAGGTGGGCACGCTCACCATCGGCATGGTGAGCACGGCGCAGTACTTCCTTCCGCCCCTGCTGGCCGAGTTCCAGCGCGAGCACGAAGGCATCGATATCCGGCTGGTGGTGGGCAACCGCGAGCAGTTGGTGAAGATGCTGCACGGCAATGATGTCGACATCGCCATCATGGGCCGCCCTCCCACCGAACTGGCCACGCGCGCCGAGCCTTTTGCGGCCCACCCCCATGTGTTTGTGGCCCCCACCGATCATCCCCTGCTCAAGGTCGGCCACCCCTCGGTGGATTCGCTCAGGCCCTACGGCTTCATCCTGCGTGAGCGCGGTTCCGGCACACGCGCGGCGATGGAAAAGTTTCTCGAACGCACGCGCATGGAGCCGCGCGTGGTGATGGAGATGTCGAGCAACGAAACCATCAAGCAGGCGGTGATGGCCGGCATGGGCATCAGCTTCCTGTCGCTGCACACCATCGGTCTGGAGCTGGAGCACCAGCTCATCGCGGTGCTCGACGTCGAAGGCAGCCCGGTCGTGCGTGGCTGGAACGTGGTGCACACCCTGTCCAAGCTGCTCTCGCCCGCGGCCGAGTCGTTCCGCTATTTCATGCTGGAGCGCGCCGAAGGCTACCTGGCCAGCAAATACGGCCGTTTCATGCGCCTGATACCGGCTGGCTAAGCAAAAGCCCCCCACGTTCCCCCACTGTGCGTGGTCCGCTGCCCCCCACGCTCGTATACTCCACCCAGTGCCGCAAGGCGCATCCGCTAGGGGTGTTGTGGCCGGGTTTTTTTGCCCGGGCGCGACTGAGAAAGTCCCTTTGAACCTGATTGAGGTAATCCTCGCGCAGGGAAGCAGGCCGATACCTTTGCCCCACCGCCTTCAGGCGTTCATGGGGTTTGCGGCCCAGCCCACCTGCCTCAAATTGCATGGAGCAAATTGATGGCATCCGACCCTTCTTCGCCCCCGGCCAACCTGGCCCTCACTCCCGTGCCGCAGGGCAACCGGGTGTTTCATTTCCACGAACACGCCGCGCTCTGGTTCAGTCTGGGCACCGGCCTGCTCGTCATGCAGATCGGCGCCTACCTGGTGCCGGCCGTGGGCACGCAGGATGCACTCATCGCCATCGTGCTGGGCTCGCTCATCGGGGCCGGCCTGCTGGCCTGGACCGCGCGCCTGGGCTGCCAGACGGGCCTGGCCAGCGCCGGCCTGATGCACGCCACCTACGGCAGCGCCTTCGCGCGCCTGCCGGTGCTGCTCAACATCGCGCAGCTGGTGGGCTGGACCACGTTCGAACTGGTCATCATGCAAGAGGGCACGGTCGCCATCTTCAAGCAGGCGCTGGGCAGTGAGCCCGGTGGCGTGCTCGACGGCACCACCGGCAAGCTGCTGGTCACGCTGCTCTGGGGCGGTGTGCTGATCGCGCTCATGGCCGGCTCCATGCTCACGCTGGTGCGCCGCTTCGTGAGCCGCTTCGGCCTGCCGCTGGTGGTCGCCTCGCTGGTCTGGCTCACCTGGCAGTTCGGCATGCGCCTGCAGGCGCAGGGCTTCGAGGCCTTCTGGAACCGCCCCGGTGCGGGCGGCATGGGTCTGTTCTCGGCGATGGATCTGGTGATCGCGATGCCGGTCTCGTGGTTGCCCCTGGTGGCCGACTACGCGCGCCACGGGAAACGCACGGCCACCACGCTGGGCGGCACCTGGCTGGGCTATGCGCTGGCCAACATCTGGTGCTACGCGCTGGGCGTGATGGTGGTGAGCACGGTGGAGCCGGGCACCAACCTGGTCGGCGCCTTGCTGCTGGCCCAGGGTGGCCTGATCGCGCTCGGTCTGATCCTGCTCGACGAGATGGACAACGCCTATGGCGACGCGCACTCGGGCGCGGTCTCGGTGCACAGCCTGCGTCCGCGCTGGAGCATCAAGCGCGCCGGTCTGGCGTTTGCCGCGGTGTGCACGGTGTTCGCCCTGCTGTTGCCCATCCACACCATCGAGCCGTTCCTGCTGCTGCTGAGCTCGGTGTTCGTGCCGCTGTACGGCGTGATCCTGGGCCGCCTGGGTGCGGGCACCGCGCCGGGCGCCCACCGCTCGGTGGACTGGAGCGCGGCCGCGCTGTGGGTGCTGGGCATTGCCTGCTACCACCTGCTGGCCAAATTCGCGCCGCAGCTGGGTTCGGCCCTGCCCACGCTGGCGCTGACCTTCACGCTGGCCGCGCTCTCGCGGCCACGCGGCGCCGGTGGCCTCACACCGGCCAGCGCCTGATGATCAAGTCGCGCCGCGCTTCAAACCCGCGGGGTTTTGCGCTGAGACAGCGGCGCGAAACCGTGGTTCAACGGGCCGTGACCCGCACCGGTGTACACATCGGCGCCCTGCTCGATGGCTTGCAGGATGTAGCTGCGCGCCTTCGCCACCGCGCGGTCCAGCGGCTCACCCAGCGCGAGGTGCGCGGCAACGGCCGACGAGAGCGTGCAGCCCGTGCCGTGTGTGTTGCGGCTGGCGATGCGCGGCGACGCCAGGCGCTGCATGGAGCCGGGGCCGGTGACCAGCAGGTCCGCCACCTCGTCGCCCGGCAGGTGCCCGCCCTTGAGCAACACCGCCGGCGCGCCCATGGCGAACAGATCGCGCGCGGCGGCTTCGAGCTCGTTCGCCGATTCGATGGTGCGGCCGAGCAGCAAGGCGGCCTCGTCCAGGTTGGGCGTGATCAGCGTGGCCAGCGGAAACAACTCGTCCACCAGCACCTGCACGGTCGTGGGGGTGATGAGTGCATCGCCGCTGGTGGCCACCATCACCGGGTCGAGCACCACGCGCTGCACCTTGTACTGCTTCAGCGCCCAGGCCACCGTGCGCACGATGTCCGGCGCGTGCAGCATGCCGATCTTCACCGCGTCCACGCCAATGTCGTCGAACACGGCGCACAGCTGCGCCTTGAGCATCTCGGGCGGCACGCCGTGGATGGCGCTCACGCCCAGCGTGTTCTGCGCGGTCAGCGCGGTGATGGCCGTCATGCCATAACAACCCAGTGCCGCGAAGGTCTTCAGATCGGCCTGGATACCGGCGCCGCCGCCGCTGTCGGAGCCGGCGATGGACAGGACGCGCGTGTAGCGCCGGGGCTCGCTGTGGGGTTGGCTTTGCATGGCGCGCATTGTGGCAGTGCCGGGGCACCTTGATGACGATTGCAAAAAATTCCACCGCAATCGTGCTCGGCGCCGGCCTCATGGGCCGGCTGCTGGCCTGCGCGCTGGCGCAGCGCGGCCACCGGGTGGAGGTGTTCGATGCCGGGGGGCCGCAGGCCGAACTCGCCGCCGCGCGCGTGGCCGCGGCCATGCTCGCGCCGCTGGCCGAATCGGCCGTGACCGAACTCCCGGTGGTGCGCATGGGCCAGCACGCGCTCACACGCTGGCCGCAGCTGCTGGCCACGCTGGAACAGCCGGTGTTTTTTCAGCAAAGCGGCACCGTGGTGCTGTGGCACCGGCAGGACACGGCCGAGGCCGAGCGCTTTTCGGGCCAGCTCGCGCGCACCTCGGCCGCCCTGCCCTCGCTGCCACAGGCACAGCGCATGAACGCGGACGCACTCACCGCGCTGGAGCCCGCGCTGGCACACCGTTTTGCGCAGGGCCTGTACCTGCCCCTTGAGGGCCAGCTCGACAACCGCGAACTGCTCGCCGCGCTCGCGCACCAGATGCAGACCCTGGGCGTGACGGTGCACTGGAACGCCCCGCGCACACCCGAGGCGGTGGACCCGGGCCCGCACGTCTGGCTGTTCGACTGCCGTGGCCTCGGGGCTCAGCCGCAGTGGAATGCGCTGCGCGGTGTGCGCGGCGAAGTGGCGCGCGTGCACGCGCCGGGCGTGAGCCTGTCGCGCCCCACGCGTCTGCTGCACCCACGCTACCCGATCTACATTGCGCCCAAGCCGGGCGGCATGTTCGTCATTGGCGCCACCGAGATCGAGTCGGACGACCTCTCGCCCGCGAGCGTGCGCTCCACGCTGGAACTGCTGAGCGCGGCCTACACCGTGCATCCGGGTTTTGGCGAGGGGCGCATCATCGAGCTGGGCGTGCAGCTGCGCCCCACCCTGCCCGACAACCTGCCCGAGATCCGCCTGAGCGCACCGCGCCGCATGCAGATCAACGGCCTGTACCGCCACGGCTTCCTGATCGCACCGGCCCTGCTCGATGCCGCCCTGCAAGCCATGGACAATGGCGAATCCGCGCTGGCCGAAGAATGGGGCCTGTCGCTCCAGGCCACCGCCCGCTGAACCCTTGCGCATGAACGTCTTCATCAACCAGCAACCGCGCGAACTGCCCGAGGGCGCCACGCTGGCCGATGCGCTGCGCGTGTGCGATCCGCCGGCCGTGTTCGCCGCCGCGGTCAACCTGCAGTTCGTGCCGCGCAATGGCTACGAGCAGCGCGTGCTGGCTGAAGGCGACCGCATCGAAATCATCGCTCCCATCACCGGAGGCTGAACATGGACATGACCACCCCACTCACCCACGACGACCCGCTGATCCTCTACGGCGAGGTCTTCCAGAGCCGCCTGATGCTGGGCACCTCGCGCTACCCCTCGCCGGCCACGCTCGAAGCCGCCGTGAAGCGCGCCCAGCCCGCCATGCTCACCGCCTCGCTGCGCCGCCAGGGCGCGGTGCAGCCCGAGGCCGGCGCGGCGTTCTGGAAACTGCTGCATGAACTCGCCGTGCCGGTGCTGCCCAACACCGCTGGCTGCCACAGCGCGCAAGAGGTGATCACCACCGCGCAGATGGCGCGCGAGGTGTTCAGCACGCCGTGGATCAAGCTCGAACTCATCGGCGACGACTACAGCCTGCAGCCCGACACGCTCAACCTGGTGGACTGCGCGCGCCAGCTGATCAACGATGGCTTCAAGGTGCTGCCCTACTGCACCGAAGACTTGGTGCTGTGCCAGCGCCTGGTCGACGTGGGCTGCCAGGCCGTGATGCCCTGGGCCGCGCCCATCGGCACCGGCCGCGGCCCGGTGAACCCCTACGCCATGCGCCTGCTGCGCGAGCGCCTGAAGGTGCCGCTGATCGTGGACGCCGGCCTGGGCCTGCCCTCGCACGCCTGCACCGTGATGGAGTGGGGCTATGACGCCGTGCTGCTCAACACCGCGGTGGCGCTGGCGCAGTCGCCGGTGGACATGGCCGGCGCGTTTGCCGACGCGGTGCGCGCCGGGCGTGCCGCCTACCGCTCGGGCGCCATGCAGCAGCAGGACAGCGCCCAACCCAGCACCCCGGTGCTCGGCACCCCTTTCTGGCACCACCCATGATCGTCACCCGCAACCCCGCCCTGAATGTGGCCATGAACGTGCAGGCGATGGCGCAGACCATCGCGCAGGCCCACCACGCCACGCTGGCCTTGCCCCTACCGCCAGAAGCGCAAGCCCTCAAGGGCGACCAGGACGACATGGTGTTTGCCGCCGCCCTGCTGGCGGGACACGCACTGGGCTTTGTGCCGGCCGATGCGCTGTGCCTGGCGCAGGCGTGGTCCCGGCAATCGCTGCGCACGGGAGAATTTCACCCCGAACAGTGGCCCACCGAACCGGTCGATTTCGGCCTGGCCCCGTGGCCGCGCCAGAACGCGTTTGCACCTTGCCCGTCGGCGCTGGGGCTTTACGCGGTGATGCCCGACGCGGCCTGGACCATCCGCATGGCCCGCGCGGGCGTGCCCACCGTGCAACTGCGCTTCAAGTCGGGCGACGCGGCGGCCGTGCGGGCTGAAGTGTTCAGCGCCGTCGCAGGCGTTCAGGGCACGGGTGCGCGCCTGTTCATCAACGACCACTGGCAGCTCGCCATCGAGGCCGGCGCGTATGGCGTGCACCTGGGCCAGGAAGACCTGCAGGCCATGACGCCCGCCGGCCTCAAGGCCATCAAGGCCGCCGGCCTGCGCCTGGGCCTGAGCACCCACGGTTATGCCGAGATGTTGATTGCCGACCAGCACAGCCCGAGCTACATCGCCATGGGCGCGGTTTTCCCCACCACGCTCAAACAGATGGCCACCGCGCCGCAAGGCACGGGCCGGCTGGCCGTGTATTCGAAGATGCTGCGCGACTACCCGCGCGTGGCCATCGGCGGCATCGACCTCGGCACACTGCCCGAGGTGCTGCAAGCGGGCGTGAGCTCGGTGGGTGTGGTGCGTGCGTTGATGTCCGCGCCCGACCTGGAAGCCGCCGTGGCCACCTGGAACGCCGCGATCACACCGGCTTGAGCGGGGCACGCGCCCCGGCGGGCAAGCGGATCTCGATGGGGTCCCGGGCCGAGACCACGCCGCCGCGCAGCACCACCGCCATCACACCAGCCTTGCGGATCAACTCGCCCTCAGGCGAGCGGTCCAGCACCGCAGCCATCAGGCCGGGTTGAAAGCGGTCGATCTGCACACAAGGGTTGCGCAGGCCCGTGATGCGCACCACGGCGTCGGGCCCGAGGTGGAGTTCGGTGTCCGTGGGCAAAGCCAGCAGGTCGATGCCCCGGGTGGTGACGTTTTCGCCGATGTCCCCCGGCCGCACCGTGTGGCCCTGCGCGGACAACGTTGCCAACAACTCGGACTGCAGCAAGTGCACCTGGCGCAGATTGGGTTGGGCCGGGTCGCGCGCCACGCGCGAACGGTGCTGCACCGTTTCGCCGCAATGCGCATCGCCTTCCACACCCAGGCCGGCGAGCAGCGTGATGCACCTGGACCGCTGCTTGGAGAATTCGTGGACCGGGCTGAGGTGAACGGCGAGGATGTGGGCGCTCATGGTGCGCCGGTTTTTAACACGCCGTGCCTCAAGTGGCCCCACGCCGCCCCACGCCTTTCATCATCGGCTTCACGCTCAGCCCGTGCAGCAGGATCGACAGCGCGACCACGATCAGCGTGAGCTGAATCAGCTGCAGCGCCAGGGCTTCGGGCAGCCCGTGCTGGATGGCGTACATCAGGTAGTAGAGCGAGCCGATGCCGCGCACGCCGAACCAGGCGGTCATGCCGCGCACGGAAGCGATGGTGCGCGTGCCCAGCAAGCCAACGCACACGCTCAGCGGACGCGCCACGAAGAACAGGAACAGCGCCAGGCCCACCGCCGCCCAGCTCCAGGAATCGCGGTACAGCGCGCCGCCCAGCAAGAGCACCAGCACGAGTTCGGACAGCCGCTCCAGATGCTCCTTGAACACCAGCGCTCCCTGGCTCACGGTGGAAGCGGACTCGCCACCCGACGCAACAGACGGCACCGCGCCCACCGAGACCGGCTCGCCGGCCACGGCGGGGAGTTGATCCCGCCGCGCGAGCCGCATCTCGGTCTGGCGCAGGGCGACAGCCCCGAAGAACACCGCCAGAAAACCCCAGGCGTGCAGCCACACGCTCAGGCCATAGACCACACCGATGAAGCCCAGGCCCAGGAAATCGTCCAGCAGCTCGTGGCGCTGCGGCGCCCTGCGCAACCACCAGCCCACGCGCGCCAGCGCCACGCCCGAGACCACACCGATGGCGACGCCTCCGGCCGTGGCCCAGAGCACGTCCACCAGCACCCACTGCAGGCCGTTCTCGCCGAGCTTGTGCAGGCCCAGCAGCCCCAGGCCCAGCATCACGAAGGGAAATGCCGAACCGTCGTTGAGACCCCCTTCGCAGGTCAACGTGAAGCGCAACTGATCCCGGTCTCCGGGATGGCGGCTCTGCACCTCGGTGGCCAGCACCGGATCGGTGGGGGCCACGATGGCACCCAGCAGCACGGCCGCGCCCAGCGGCAGGCCCAATGCCCACACGCCGAATGCCGCGACCAGGCCCACGGTGAGCGCCATGGAGACACTGGCCAGCAATAGCGGCGCACGCCACTGTCGAAAGCTGAACGGCACGGGCATCTTCACGCCGGCGGAAAACAGCGAGATCAGCACCGCCCCTTCGGTCAGCACCTCGAGCACCGCCGACTGTTTCAGGGGATTGAAACTGAAGGCGCCCAGCACGGTGGGGCCCATGATCAGGCCCACCGCGAGGTAGAGCATGGCCGGGGTGAGCGGCACGCGCTTGAGAACCGTGGACGCCACACCCATCACGAGCAGCATGGCACCAACGAGGACGAACCACTGGGCAATGCTCATGAAACCACCTCCATGCTGCGCACCGTGCGCCCGGCGCGGATCAAGCCAGGGTGCGGACCGCTTTCTCGCGCGCCTGCACTGGAGACGTCGTCATGGGCAACCCCCGGGGTCAGCTGGTCTTGGCCGGCACCTGCGTCAGCAGATCAGCCAGTTCGTCCGCGTGTTCCTCTTCCACGGCGAGGATCGATTCGAGCAGTCGGCGTGTGGTCGGGTCACCGTCGCCGAGGGACTCGATCGCGTGGCGGTAGCTGTCGATGGCGATGCGCTCGGCCACCAGGTTCTCGCGGATCATCTCGGTCAGCGTGGCGCCTTCCACGTACTCGGCATGGCTGCGCCGGGTGAGGGAATCGGGCGAGAAGTCGGGTTCTCCACCGAGCTGCACGATGCGCTCGGCCAGCTGGTCGGCGTGGCCCTGCTCTTCGTTCGAGTGCACCAGGAACTCGGCGGCCGTGGCGTGCGAGTGGATGCCGCTGGCCATGAAGTGGTGGCGGCGGTAGCGCAGCACACACACGAGTTCGGTCGCCAGTGCGTCGTTGAGCATGGCGATGACCGCCTTCAGGTCGGCGCTGTAGCCGGCGGTCACGGCGCCTTCTTCCATGCGTTGGCGCGCGCTCTTGCGCAGTTCGGTGACGTCCAGGGGTTTGTTTTGTGGGTTCATGGTGTTTTCCTTCGGGTGTGGGGGATCAACGCGCCTTGATCTGGCCGCTGTCGTCCGAGAGCACGATCTCGACGCGGCGGTTCATCTGGCGGCCCGCGGCGGTGTCGTTCGACGCCACCGGATGGGCCTCGCCGTAACCCCGCGAGGCCACACGGGTGGACGCAATGCCCTGGCGCAACAAGGCAATGCGCACCGCATCGGCGCGCTCGGTGGACAGGGTCTGGTTGTAGGCATCGGCGCCGGTGCTGTCGGTGAAGCCTTCCACCAGCACGGTGCGCTGCGGGTCGGCCTTGAGCACCTCCCCCAGCTGGTCCACCATGCGCAGGCCGGAGGGCTTGAGCGCGGAGCGATCCACGTCGAACAGCACGTCACCCAGGGTGATCACCACGCCGCGCGGTGTCTGCTTGGCATTGAGCTCGGCCATGCGCGCTTCCAGCAGGCGGTTGCGCTCCATCGCCATGGCCGCCTGACGCTGGGCTTCCGCCGCGTCGGTGCGGGCAGCCCCGGCCGTGCGCTGCGCTTCGGCTGCAGCGCGCTGGGCGGCCTCGGCCTCTTGCGTTCGCGCCTGCAGTTGGGCGGCGGTGCGCGCGGCACCGGCGTTGGCCACGCTGAGCTCGGCGGTCTTGAAGTTCACCGTCTCGCGCACGATGAAGGCGCGCTGCGAGGCCACGTAGGCCAGGTGATTCACCCGCGCCTCATCTTCTCGATTGGCCAACGCCACGTTGGCCGCGTTCAATGCATCGGCGGCCTGGCGCAACTCGGTGGGGGCCTGGTTCTGCGAACGGGGGTCGGCTTGCACGGTGCGGTAGTCCTCGCGTGCCTGGTCGAGCCGGACGTTGGACAACGGCGTGGTGCTGCAGCCAGCCACGACGGCCAGGGCGGTGAGGGAAAGCGCAAAGCGGTGTGTGATTTTCATGGCGTGTCCTGGGGTGTCGGTGGTGTCATCGGGGGGCCGTGCGGTCGATTTCCTGGCGCAGGGCACGGCCGTCTTCGCGCAGTTCGGTGGCGGCCTTGTCGGCCCTGTTGCTGCGGGCCTTCACCTCGGCCAGCCGGGCATCCACCTGCACCTCGTTCGACAGCAACAGCGCGCGGTCGTACTGCTGCTGGCTCATGGCGGCTTCAGCCAGGGCCTGCTTCTGCCGGGCAATGTTGAGCTCGGTGGGTGCGAGTTCGGCCGCGCCGGCGCGGACTGCGGTTTCAACCGCGACGCGAGACAGCGCCAGCTCCTGCGTGGGTGCGGGCGTTTTGGTGGCGCACGCCATCAACATGAGCGTGAGCGCGGTGAGTGCGGTGAGGCCAAGCAGACGCGCGATCTGGTGGCGGGACGGTGCGGGAAGGGCGTGTGCGCGAGGCGCGATTGCGTTGTTCATCGAGGGTTCCTTCAGGTCAGCATGGGCCACGGAGGCCGACACCACCAGCATGGGCGCGCGAGCTCCTCGCGTCGGTGCTTTGGCGCACAGACCCATGGCAGGCCACCGAATAAAAACAGACGTGGCGACCTGCACGTCCGTGCTTGTCGAGACCGCTCCAACCAAAGGACATCACATGAACTGGGACACCATTCAAGGCAACTGGAAACAACTCACCGGCCGCGCCAAGCAGCAGTGGGGCAAGCTCACCGACGACGACCTGACGCAGGTGGCAGGCCACCGCGACCAGCTCGCCGGCAAGATCCAGGAACGCTACGGCATTGCAAAGGACGAAGCCGAAGAACAACTGAAAGCCTGGGAAACCAGCGCCGACGACTCGTGGCTGAACATCTCCACCGACGCTGAACACGCGCAGAAGCAGCGGCGCTGACGACTTGAAAGCTCCCGCGCGATGCGGGAGCTCGGGGCCAACCGTTCGACACCGAACAGACCGACCACCTTCGAGACGATTGAATGAACCCACGTGCTGCTGTGACCAGCACCTGGAGTTCTCCATGCTGGCCGTCATCGCCCCTGCCAACAACGAAGAGGCCACCATCGGCATGTGCCTGCACGAGGTGTCAGCGTCTCCGGGTGAGCAACTGGATGTCGCCAGCAGGTCCGTCACGGGCGCTGCAGATCGGCCCGCGCTGACCCTTGGGGAGGCCACCTGCGAACTTGCGTGGCGGCGCTGGCTGGCCGGGCTGCGGTGCCCCGAGCTGTCAGCGCGGGACTGGTTGCCAGCCCACGCGCGCCTGGTGGTCGTCGCGGCCCACCCCGACGACGAGATACTGTCCTGCGGCGGCCTGATTGCCACGCATGTGGCGCAAGGAGGCCGTGTGCTGATCGTGGCTGTCACGGACGGCGAGGCCAGCCACGACGGGTCGCCATCGTTCAACCGCGAGGACCTCGCCTACGTTCGCCGCAACGAGCGGTGGCTTGGACTGCGCCTGCTGGGCCTGTCGCAACCCAGGGTGCTGGCCCTGGGGCTGGATGACGGCCACGTCCAGCAACAGGGGACCCTCTTGCTCGAGCGGCTGATGACGCTGCTGCAACCGGACGACGTGGTCGTGAGCACCTGGGAAAACGACGGGCATCCCGATCACGACACCACCGGACAGATGGCCCGCCGGGCCTGCACCACCATCGGCTGCGCGTACCTCGGCGCACCGGTGTGGATGTGGCATTGGGCCACGCCGGGCGATGACCGCGTTCCCTGGCCTCGCCTGCGCGGCCTGCCCTTGAGTGCTGCGGATGGCTTGCACAAACAAGCCGCCCTGGCGGCCCACCGTTCGCAACTCAGCCCGCGAAACCTCGACCTCGGCGCCGTGCTGGGACACGCCATCGTGGAGCGAGCGGCCTGGCGCACCGAGTACTTCTTCGTTTGAAACAGGTTCGACTCACAACCAGCCGGTCGGGTGGGTTCTTCGACAACAGGAGTGAACATGACGTACCCCGACACATTGAGCGATCAAGAAGCGCAACACGGCCACGCGACCAGCGGCGGCTCTATCGAACGATCGACGCGCAACGCCAGCGCGGTTTCCTGGGGCGCCATCCTCGCAGGCGCCGCGGCCGCAGCGGCGTTGTCGTTGATCCTGCTCATCCTGGGCGTCGGCCTGGGCTTGTCGTCGGTGTCGCCCTGGGCCTATGACGGCATCGGCGCCACGACCCTCGGCGTCTCCACCATCGTGTGGTTGACGGTGACGCAGCTGCTGGCTTCCGCCATGGGCGGCTACCTCGCGGGCCGCTTGCGCACCAAGTGGACGGAAGTGCATGCCGACGAGATCTATTTCCGCGACACCGCACATGGCTTCCTGGCCTGGGCTGTGTCGTCCCTGGCCACCGCCGCGTTGCTCACCTCGGTCATCGGATCCATCGTGGGCGGCGGAATCCAGGCGGGCGCGGCGGTTGCGGGTGGTGCAGCGGGCACGGCCACGGCAGACATGGTGCAGGAAGAGCCGACCGACCCGATGGGGTATTTCGTGGACATGCTGTTTCGTCGCGATGCCACAGCACCTGCAACCGCGGCGACGACCCCGACCCCGGACACGACAACGATTTCCTCCGCCACCAGCGGCATGTCCGCGAGCACCGGCAGCGCCAACACCGGTGTGAGCAACGACGGCAGCCACGAACGGGATGCCGCCGAGATCGGCCGCATCCTGATGTTCAACGACCTGTCCAAGCCCTTGCCGGAGGATGACGTGCGCCATGTGGGGCAATTGGTGGCGCAGCGCACCGGTTTGTCGCAGGAAGTCGCGCAGAAGCGAGTGACCGACATCCACGCCCGCGCGCAATCCCGGGTGCGCGAAGCAGAAACCGACGCGCTGGCCGCAGCGGACGCAGCGCGCAAGGCCTCAGCCACCACCGCGCTCTGGCTCTTCATTTCGCTGCTGATGGGTGCCTTCTTTGCCAGCCTCGCGGCCACCTTCGGCGGTCGTCAACGCGACGCGTGAAGCATTCGACAAACCCCAACACAGAAAGCCCGCCATGCGCTCACTTCTTTTGCTTTTTCTGGGTATCCCGATCCCGATCATCATTCTGATCGCGCTCTTCACCTGATCGGGATCCGAGCCTTCGTGGCGGGCTTGTCCGGCGTCAGCCGGTCTTGCCCGGCACCTGCGTCGGCAGCGAGATGTCGAGGGGGCTTCCTCTTGTTGGGCGCTAGGTCTTCATCGCCATGAGTTCGCTGTGCAGCAACTTGTCGGCCTCGTAGCAACTGCACGATTCAGCCTCCAGCCCCGCCCGGTCGAGCACCTTGAGCTCGCCGCGGTGGTACTCGATGAGACCGTCCTTCTGGAAGTCGCTCGCGGCCTTGGTCACACCCACGCGACGCACGCCCAGCATCAGCGAGATGAATTCCTGCGTGACGTGAAACTGGTCCGTTTGGGCGCGGTCCTGGCTCATGAGCAGCCAGCGTGCCAGCCGCTGGCCGATGGGGTGAAAGCGCTCGCAGGCCGAGGCCAGTGACTGCTGGTGCAGGCGGATCATCAAGGTGCGCTGCAACAGATCCTCCAACGCGGGCATCTCTTCCATGGCCTTGCGAAAGACCTGAGCTTCGATGCGCCAGCAACTGCCGGCACCCTGCACCACCGCTCGCCAGGGCGTCTTGGCCTCGCCCAGCACCAGTTCCGATCCGAGCATGGCCTCGCGCCCGACCATGCCCACTTCAAGTGGCGGGTGGCTGTCGATGTCGATCACCAGCGAGATGAAACCCGAGCGGGGAAAATAGGCGTGGCTCAGTTGGGTGCCGCGCACGCTCAACTCGGCCGATAGCACCAGTTCGAATGGCTCGCACAGCGCGAGAAAGCGCTTTCGAACTGTTTTTGGCAGCAGTTCGATGAGATGGTTTTCAGTGTGTTGCATGAAGTCCGCCTGGTACACAAGCGAAACCCGTCACAGGGCGAACTCATGCGGGTCGCATGGGCCCATTGCCCAGCGTTCCCTGTCTCAATATGGACCCCTGTGACCGCGAGGACAGTCTCCTACCGTACACAAGCCCCGGAAGAAGAATCAAGCGGCCTCAAGATCGGGCAACAGGCGGTCGTATTCTTTCTTCACCACGCGATAACACTCGCAGGTGCGGTGCTCCAGGCCCGGGCGATCGAGCACCGAGATGTGGCCGCGCGCATAGCGGATGAGGCCGCTCGCCTGCAACTTGAGCGCCGCTTCGGTGACGCCCTCACGGCGCACACCCAGCATGTTGGCGATCAGCTCCTGCGTCATCACCAGCTCGTTGCCGGGCAGGCGGTCCAGGCTGAGCAGCAGCCAGCGGCAGAGCTGCTGGTCCAGCGAATGGTGGCGGTTGCACACGGCGGTCTGGCTCATCTGCGTGATCAGCGCTTGCGTGTAGCGCAGCATCAGGTGCATCACCGGGCCCGAGCGCTCGAATTCGCTCCGGATGGCGTCGGCGCGAAGCCGGTAGCCCATGCCCGCGCTCTGCACCACGGCGCGGCTGGGCGTGGAGCCGCCACCCATGAAGATGGAGATGCCCACCACGCCCTCGTGGCCGACCACCGCGATCTCCGCCGACGAGCCGTTTTCCAGCACGTAGAGCAGCGAGACGATGGCGTTGGTGGGGAAATACACGAACTGCAGAGCCGCACCGGACTCGTACAGCACCTTGCCCAACGGAAGATCGACCGACTCAAGCTGGGGTTGCCAGCGCAGCCACTCGGCGTCTGGCAGCGAGGCCAACAGTTGGTTCTGGCGCGGGTTGTCGAGTTCGATCAAGTGGCTTTCCTCCGGGATGGCTGTTGACGCATGGCGCGGCACAGCCCTTGGTTGTAGTCCTGCAAGCATCGCATGGATACGACCGTCTGTCTGTTCGAAAGCGTACATACCGATCCTCACTCCATGGCGTCTCCGTTCATCGGAATCACGAACACGGTGTGTGGCGCCAGCGTGACCCAGGCCAGGCGTTCGCCCACGGCCAGGAAACCGACGCCTTTGCCCTCCCAGGCGGCCTGCGCGGCGGCGATGCCCTGGCGCACCAGCACGAAACGCATCGTCCGGCCATCGCGCACCAGCGTCATCTCCGCCCGAGGCCAGTGCGCCGGCAGGCAGGGCGCGAAGCACAGGTCGTGCGCCGTCATCTTCAGACCCAGGACCGATTCGATGGCCGCGCGGTGCAGCCAGCCGGCCGCTCCGGTGTACCAGCTCCAGCCACCCCGCCCCACCGTCGGCGGCTGGCTGTAGACATCGGCCGCCATGGCGTAGGGCTCCAGGCCGTAGGCGGAGCCCCACTGCGTGTTGATCGAACGGTGCGCCGGGCTCAGGTAGGTGAAGTAGCGGTAGGGCGCATCGCGCGTCTCCGAGTCCGCGGGCTCTCGCACGGCCAGGGCGGCCATGGCCATGAGTCCCCACACGCCGGCATGGCTGTACTGGCCACCGTTCTCGCGCACACCCGGCGGGTAGGCCTGGATGTAGCCCGCGCTGGGCTGGGCATGGGCCAGCGGCGGCGTGAGCAGCTGGATCAGACCCGCGTCGGCGTTGACCAGTTGCGCCTCCACCGCTTCCATGGCCAGGCGCTGGCGGTTCAGCGGTGCCTGACCACTCAGCACGGACCAGGCCTGGGCGATCAGGTCGATGCGGGCCTCGGCCTGCGTGTGCGAGCCCAGCGGACTGCCGTCGTCGAAGAAGGCGCGCCGGTACCAGTCACCGTCCCAGGCGTGGGCCTCCAGGGCCTGGCCCCAGCCGTGCAGTGCGGCTTCCCAGCGCGCGGCGCGCTCGTGCTCGCCGCGTTCGCGCGCCAGCGGGATCCAGTCGCGCACCAAGGCGCACAGGAACCACGCCACCCACACCGACTCGCCCCGGCCTTCGTGGCCGACCCGGTTCATGCCGTCGTTCCAGTCGCCCGTGCCCATGAGGGGCAGCCCGTGCACGCCTACCGGCAGGCTGTGGTCGATGGTGCGCGCGGCGTGCTCGTACACGCTGGCCATGACCGCGCTCACGCGGGGCGTGTCGTAGGCGTCTTCGGCGCCGGGTGGAATGACCAGGTCTTCCAGGAAGGCCACCGACTCGTCCAGCACGGCGGCGTCGCCCGTGGTCCGCAGGTAATGCGAGCAAGCAAAAGGCAGCCACAGCAGGTCGTCCGAGAAGTGCGTGCGCACGCCGGCGCCCCCCGGGGAGTGCCACCAGTGCTGCACGTCGCCCGCTTCAAACTGGCGCGAGGCGCACAGCACGATCTGATCGCGCAGCAGGCGGGGTGCGGCCCAGGTGAGCGCCATCGTGTCCTGCAACTGGTCGCGGTAACCGGTGGCGCCACCGGCCTGGTAGAAGCCCGCCTTGGCCCAGAGCCGCGACGACACGGTCTGGTAGAGCAGCCAGCGGTTGGTCATGGCGTCGAACAGCGGGTCGGGCGTGGTCACCGTGGTCGCCCCCAGCAGCTTGTCCCAATGCGCTTTGGCGGCCTCCTCGCGCTCCAGCGGCACCTGCTTCATGGCGCGCAACGCGAGTTCGAGCGCGGCGGCGGGCGACTCGGCAAAGCCCAGCAGGTACACCTGCTCCAGCGTGGCGCCGGGGCGCACCGTCACCGGGCGCGACAGCGCGGCGCAGGGGTCCAGCCCGTCACCGTGGCGCTGCCCGAGCCGCTGCGGCAGGCGCAGCAGGCCCTGTGCATCGAAGAACGCAGCGCGGTCGCAGGTCCAGTCCAGGCCCTCGGCGCCGCCCGGCGTGGCCAGGGCTTCCACCAGAAAGGCGGTGCCCCCGCCCCAACCTGCGGAGGCTTCGGTCTGGGTGCACATCAGGCCGACGAGATCGGCGGAGTCCATGGCCAGGCAGCGGCTCGTGTGCAGCGTGGCGCGGTCGCTGCGCTTCTCGCCCATGAGCCACTCCACCATGGCCACGGTGCGCAGATGCGCCATGTGGGTACCGCGGTTGACGATCTCGATGCGCACCTGCTTCACCGCGGTATCGGGGTCCACGCTCCAGTGCACCGCCACGTCGAGATCGCCGCGCTGGTGGCTGATGGTGGTGCGGCCCTGGGCATGCACCACGCGGTAGACGGCGTCGGCATCGCCCCAGGCCGACGGCGCCAGGCTCCATGTCGCGTGGGTGCGGCGGTCCTGCAGCAGGAACCACTCGGCCGGCGTGTCGGCCACCGGGTCGTTGCCCCACGCGGTGAGCTGGTTGAGGCGGCTGTTGCCGGCCCAGGTGTTGCCGCCTCCGCTCTCGGTCACGATGGTGCCGAAATCGGGGTTGGCCAGCACGTTGGTCCACGGTCGCGGCGGCCGCTGCGCGCGCGAGACCTGAAAGGCAAAACGCCGGCCACCGGCCTCGAACGCACCCACCGGGCGCCCACCCTCGGCCGCCATGGTGTGGGTGACCAGCCGCTCGGTGGTGGCGTCGGTGCGCAGGGGCTCCTGCGCGGCATCGAAGCGCTCGCACCAGCTCTTGATCTGCTGGGTCCAGCTGCGCCCGTCGGCCCGCAGATGGATGCGGGCCAGTGCATCGAGCGTGGAGAGTTGAAGGGCCGTCAAGGCATCGGTGCGCAGCAGGTGCAGCCCGCCTGTCTTGCCTTCCAGGGGCTGTGCGTGCAGTTGTTCGTGCAGCAGCACCAGCTCGCGCTGCAGCGGCATCTGGTACGAATGCGGCTCGTTGCTCACCACCACCACATCGCAGGGCACGCCGGCACGCCACCACTCGCGCAGCGCCTGCACCACGCTGCGCAGCAGCCCCAGGCCCTGGGGCGATCCCGCGCTCACGAGCACCACCGGGCGGTCGCCCGAGATGCTGAGTGGCCACAGCGCGCGACGGTCGCAGACGCGGCGGGCCCTGGCGTCCTGCACCGGCAGGTCCACCTTGGGCAGCGTCATCAGCAGCGCGGTGGTGAGCGTCTGAAAGGCGGGCACATGGTCCATGCGGGACCGCCCGGGCGCCAGCTGGATGCTCGACAGCGTGGCCGACATCACCGAGGCGCGCTCCACCGAGCTGGGCTGGCGGTACTTGTCGACGATGGCCATCAGCTGCACGGCGTTGTCGCTGGCGGCGGTGGCAAAGGTCACGCAGGTCTGCGCGCCGGGCTGCAGCCGCAGCATCACCCCGAGCGCGGCCACCGGGTCCAGCCCGGTTTCCAGCGCCTGCGAGGTGGTGGGCACGGTCACCATGCGGGCCCGCGGCTGGTCGGTGCTGTGGTTGCGGCCAAGCCACTGGCTGCGGTCGGTCTGGCAGCTCAGCCCCAAGACCTCGCCTTTCAGGTCGGCCACGAAGTGCGCGGCCTGCAGGGTGCTCTCGGTCTGCAGCCGCGGCGTGCGCACGAAGCGCAGCGCCTGCTGGTCGGCCAGCCAGTCGGCCTGGACGAAGAAGTTGGAAAACGCGGGGTGCGCCTCGTCGGCCGCGGCGCGGGCCAGGGTCACGTCAAAGGCGGAGATCAGTTCCAGCTCGATCACCGTGTCGCTGCGGTTCGTGAGCACCACGCGCTTGAGCTCGATGTCGTCCTCGGGGCTCACCCACACGGTGGTCTGCACGCGCAGCTCGGGCCACAGTGCCTCCAGCACCACGCGGTCGGTGTGGAACGTGCTCTGGTAGCGCGCAGCGGGGTCGGGAGCCGGGTGGCTGCTCACCGAGACCGGCGGCTCGCTGTGCTCCAGGCGCACGTACACAAAGCTGCCGCAGGCATCGCGCAAGGCATCGTCGCGCCAGCGCGTGATGCCGGTGGCACCCCACTGGCTCCAGCCCGCGCCGTTGGCGCGCAGGCTCACGCTGTAGCGCCCGTTGGACAGCAGGTGCGTGGGCTCCAGCGCCTGCGCACCGGGCACCACCGCCCGCACATGGTCCTGCACGCGGCGCTGCAGGGCCTTCAGCGGCAGATTGGGCAGCGGGTGGTGCACCAGCGCCGACAGGGCGCGCGGCGCACGTTCGTGCAGCAGCGAGGACACCGCTTCCAGACTCGGGTGCGCCATGCCCCAGCGCTGCACCACGCCGCCGCGCAGCACGTTGGTCAGCGCCACGATGGTCATGCCCTGGTGGTGGGCCATGTAGGCGCCCACCGGCGTGCAGGTGCCGCCCTGCGTCTGGCGCGAGGCGGTGAAATCGATCGCCTCGATGAATCCGTACCGACCGCGCGCCGAGAGGCTGGCCAGGTGGCTCATGTTCTGGCAGGCCAGGCGCGGATTGACCAGCGTGGCCAGCGCGGTGGCATAGGGTGCGACCACCTGCTCGGCCAGCGGCGTGCGGCGCAGCGCCAGCCGGGGCACGCCCTGCGGCGCGTACTGGTAGGCCAGCGTGTGATCGCGACCGGCATAGGCGCTCTCCGACATGCCCCACGGCATGGACCTGCCCTGCGCATGCGCGATCTGCTCCAGGAGCGCCGAGGAACCGGCCTCGCGCAGCACGCTGCCGTGCGGCTCGGCCATGAGCAGCGTGGGCATGAGGTACTCGAACATCGAGCCCGACCACGAGCGCAGCACGACGTGCCGCCCGCTGGAAAACAGCGGGCGGCCGAGCGAGGCCCAGTGCTTCATGGGCACATCGCCCTTGGCAATCGCCAGCAGGCTGGTGCTGCGCGACTCGGAGCCCAGCAGGTCGTAGAACGACGCGTCGAGCGCCTGGTCATCGAGTCGGAAGCCGATGTGGAACAGGTGGCGCTTGGGGTGGTACAGAAAGCCGAACTCCGGCGCCCAGGCCAGCTGTTCCAGAGCATCCGCCAGTTCGAGCAGGCGGCGCGTGGCGCGTGGCCCACCCCCTTCGGCGGCGGCGCTGCGGTCCATGCTGGCCGAGCGCAGCGTGGCGAGGTGATCGCCCATCAGCGCGTGCAGGCTGTCGTGGTCGCGGGCGATCTCGTCGCCCACGCCCGAACCAATGGCGCCGGGGTCCGGACGCGGATGGGGGATGCGCTCGAGCTCCAGCGTGGCGGCGTCCAGCAGGCCGGCGAACGCGGCGCTGGCCTCGGCATCCAGCGGGTCGGGCAGCGGTGTCTGCAGCACCTGGCCGAGCGCGGTCTGGTGCAAGGGTTGCTGCAGGGCGGATTCCAGCCAGGGTTGGTGGTGCTGCTGTGAGGATGCCAGCCGCTCCTGGCTGCGCTGCACCGCCTGCGCCGTGGCCTGCGTGGCGTGGGGGTCGCGCGCCAGCAGGCGGCAGGCCTGGGCCACCGCGAGCAGGTGCACGCTGAGGTTGCCGCTGTCCACGGTCGACACATAGCGCGGCTGCAGCGGCTGCAAGGTCTCGGTGTCGTACCAGTTGAGGAAGTGGCCACGGTGACGCTCCAACCGCTGCAGGCTGGCCAGCGTGGCTTCCATGCGCTGCAGCAGATCCTGCGTGCCGATCCACCCGAGTTCGCGCGCACAGGACGTGCTCAGCAGGTACAGGCCGATGTTGGTGGGCGAGGTGCGGTGGGCCACCATGTCGAACGGCAGTATCTGCAGGTTGTCGGGCGGCAGAAAATGGTCGCGCGCATCGACGCAGCGCTCGAACAAGCGCCAGGTGTCGCGCGCCAGGTCGTCGAGCAGTGCGCGGTCGGCCGCGTTGAGCGGGTTCGGGCCGCTGCCGGGCCAGGGCTGGTGGGCCAGCCACGAGATCACGGGAGCGAGCGCCCACAGCACCAGCAGGGCCAGCGCCAGCGCAGGAGCTTGTGGACGACTCCACCACAGCAAGGCCAGCAATGGCAAAGCCACCGCGGTCTCCAGGGCATGGCGCCTGAGCGAGGGCCACAGGCCCGGGCGCAGGGCCGCGCTCGCCGCGTCGGCGGTGGTCCAGGCCAGCAAGCGACGCCTGGAGACGGCCATGCGCCAGCAGGTGCGCAGGACGGCGTCGGTCGCGCGCAGCGCCTGCTGCAACAGCTGCACGATGTGCCACACCCCGCCGAGCAGGGCACGCAGCCCGTCCGCCGCGACCGCACGGGCAAAGCGCTCGCCCACCAGGCTGGCCCGGTGCGGCACCAGACCGGCGATCGCGCCCAGCATCGGTGCCGCGGCCTGCGCGGCCACCGCCAGCCACAGCGCCGCACCGAGGCTCAGGCCCACACCCCACATGGCCAGCAACAGCAGCAGCAACGACGCCGGCGTCACCAGCGAGCGGCGCAGGTTGTCCAGCAGCTTCAGGCGGTTGATGGGCGAGATTGGCCAGCGGCGTGCCTGCAGCAGAAAGGGCAGCAGTTGCCAGTCGCCCCGGGTCCAGCGGTGCAGGCGCGAGGCGGCCACGTCGGCGTGCTCCGGGTCGGGCTCGATGAGGGTGATGTCGGTCACCACCGCGCACCGCGCCAGGGCGCCTTCGAGCAGGTCGTGGCTGAGCACCCGCTCCTCGGGCAGACGCCCACCCAGCACCGCGTGCATGGTGGCCACGTGCAGCAGGCCCTTGCCGGTGAAGCTGCCCTCGCCGAACACGTCCTGGTAGACGTCCGAGCTCATGGCGCTGTAGGGGTCGAGTCCGCGCTGGCCGGCGGTGATCCACTGCCACGGCGACGTGAGCCCGGTCTCGGGCAGCGGTGGCACCACGCGCGGCTGCAGGATGCCGTAGCCCTGCACCACGCGCCGGCCACCCGCGTCCAGCCGGGGCTGGTTGTCGGGGTGCTCGGCCACGCCCACCAGCGCGCGCAGGCGGCCCGGCGGCAGTTGCGTGTCGCTGTCGAGCGTGAGCAGGTAGCGCGTGCCTTGCGCCAGGCGCGAGAGCTGGCCCAGCGCCATGAACGGACCCGGCTCCCCGGTCACCAGCGCTGCCGCCAGTTGTTCGAGCTTGCCGCGCTTGCGCTCCCAGCCGATCCAGCGGCCCTGGGTGGTGCTCAGCGTGCGCTCCCGGTGCAGCAACAGGAAGCGCGGCGCCTCTCCCTCGGGCACCGGGTGGTTTTCATTGAGCGCCGAGAGCTGGGCCACCGCCTCGGCGAGGATCGCTTCGTCACCCGGCAGGTGCGGGCTGTCGGCGTCGGCAAAGTCGCTGAGCAGCGCGAACTGCGCGTGGGTTTCCGGGTTGGCCAGAAAGTGCAGGTGCAGGCGGTGCACCAGCGGCGCCACCGCTGCCGGGCTGCCCAGCAGCGCCGGTATCACCACCATCACGCGCGCGTGCTGCGGTATGCCCTCGGCCAGCAGGTAGCGCGGCAGGTGCGCGGGCCGCGCCGATTCGGTGATGAGCCGGTTGACCACCGCCACCACCGTCTCGGAGGCCGGAAACACCATGAGCAGCAGCACCAGTGCCGCGACGGCATGGCCCGTCCAGCCCTCGATCGGGGCGCCGGCCATGGCATACACCGCCGCCACCAGCCCCAGCGAACCGGCCAGCATGACGGTGAGGTAGGTCGGCACGCGCGCGGTGCGCGCCGCCAATTGCCCCCACCCCCTGCCGCGGCGGCTCAGGCCCAGACGCTGCTCCAGCGCCGCCCGGCCGCCGCCCGCCAGCCAGTGCCCGGCAAGCGAGCGGTGACCGCTGTCATCCATCAGCCCCAGCAGCGCCTGGGCCACCGCGGTTTCGCTGCGGTGGCTCTGCGCGGCCAGGCGTTCGATGCGGTGCAGCGTGGTGCTGCGCGTGGGGTCGTCTTCGGCGGCGAACACGGGGGACGCGAGCATGACCTGCATCACGCGGCTGGTGCGCGTCACGATGTCCGGCCAGTCGGCCGCGCCGATCAGGCGCAGCGAGGTCACGGCATTGCCCACACTGAGGTGGTCGGCCGCTTGATCGGCGTGGTGCTGCGCCTGCAGCGCGGCGAGATCGGGCACGTTCTCCTGCAACCAGGGGCGCACCTGGGTGAGGAACACCTCGCCCGTGGGCGGGCGATGACCGGCCAGGTTCTGCGCGAGATGAAACAGGAACACGCGGCTCGCGCCGCGCCGCTCGGCCATGGCGTGGAGCGCGCGCACGGTGTCCAGCTCCAGGTCTTCGATGCGGTGCGCGATCAGGCCGGCGAGTTCACGCGCGGCCTTGTGGCTGGCAATGCGGTCGGCCAGGCGGCGCAGGTTTTCCACCTGCACCACCCGCAGCGTGGTGGGCAGCGCCCAGAGTTCGCCGTGGCTGAGCTCGTGCACCTCCTGGTAGGCGTTGAGAAAGTGGATGAGCAGGGTTTCATCGAACGCGCCGTCGGTGTGCGCCACAAACGCCCAGGCAATGCTGTAGATGCGCGGCAGGCCTTGCAGCGGCGCGTCCTGCAACACCGGCAGCGTGCGGTAGTAGCGCGCGGGCAGACCTTCGTGGATCTCGCGCAGCTGGTCGTCGATCAGGTGGAAGTTGTCGAACAGCCATTCGGCGCCGGGGCTGATGTCCTGCCCGCTGTGGGCGTGAATGGCGATGTGCTCGTACGAGGTGCGCAGGCTCTGGATGTTGCTTTGCAGGCGCGGGTAGAAGCTGGCGCTGCCAAACACCGCGCGCGCAGCGTGGTGCGACTCGGCCAGGCTGCGGCCGTGCTGCTCGAAACGCGCCAGGCCAAAGATTTCAGACCGGATGGGCTCCAGGGCCGGACCCAGCGTGGCGTCCAGCATGCCCCGCACAGACTGCGGCACCCAGTCGTCTTGACCGGGCAGTTCGCTCCCCGCCATCTACGAAGCCAGCCACGCGATGCCTGCTATCAGTGCCACGAGGAACACCGTGGTGACCAACCTGGGCGCCAGGAAGTCACGGACGAGGCCTGCGCCCGTGCACAAGACCTGCATGGGGCCACGCGAGCGGCTGCACACCGAGAGGTGGTCGGCCAATGCCGAACACTCCATCGGCGAGGTGTCGGCCGGGTGTCCGAACGAAGACGTGTCCCAGCTGGGAGCAAAAGACTTGGATTTCGGCATGGGCGGCTCCTGATTCAAACGCCAGCGCGAAGGCTGCGCAAAAGGCGAAAGCGTTTGTAAAGCGTCGGGGGGTGCGGGGTCTGTTCGGTGACGCACCAATGACCCCCGACCTTGCAAGAGGTCCTGACGATCTTTACCGACGGGACACCGTTCATGAGCGCTAGCGAACAGACCGGGCGTGCACGATGGAACATCCTTCAACCCACAGGTCAGCCACCCCCGCCTCCCCGTCACTCGGCTGTCACATCCAGGAGAACACCATGAACAACACCCACAAGCGCGCATCCCCCCTGCTGCGCCTCACCGCCCTGGCCACCCTGGCGGTGGCCGGGCTGGCTGGCTGCGCCGCACCGTATGAACAGCCGATGGCGCAGCCCGATCCTGCCTACCAGTACCCCAGCCAATACCCGCAAGCCCGCGACTACCGCCGCCGCAGTCAGGAGCCGCTGTATGAGGCCCAGGTGACTTCCGTGCGCGCCGTGGTGGGCCCCAGCAGCGGCCAGCGCTGCTGGATGGAGCGCGAGGAGGTGGTGCAGCAACCCCAGCGCAACATCCCCGGCGCGATCGCCGGTGCGGTGATCGGCGGCATTCTGGGCCACCAGGTCGGCAGGGGCACGGGCCAGGACATCGCCACCGTGGGTGGTGCCGTGGCCGGCGCCGCCGTGGGCTCCAACGTGGGGCGCACCGGCAACCAGACCCAGACGCAGGAAGTGCAACGCTGCACCAGCGCCACCGGACGACCCGACGGCCAGCCCGAGTACTGGGACGTCACATACACCTTCCGCGGTGTGAGCCATCGCGTCCAGATGACCACGCCTCCGGGCCGCACCATCCTGGTCAACGGCAACGGCGAACCGCGCATCTGATCTCCACGAACCGATCCCCCCTTCCCCGCGCTGCGGCAGGATCACTCTTGCCAGCGCGGGGTTTTTTTCGTCCGGGCGGATGCGGTCCAATAGCGGCATGACCGAACCCCAGAAGCACCCCACCGACACCGACCAGCGCCTGACCGATCTGGAGATCAAGGCCAGTTACGCCGACGACCTGCTCGACACCCTGAACGCGCTGGTGGCGAAGCAGCAGGAACAGATCGAGCTGCTGCTGCGCGAGGTGAGTCGCCTGCGCCAGCGTGGCGGTGACGACGGTGTTTCAGGCGGGCCACGCGACCCGCGCGACGAACTGCCGCCGCATTACTAACGGTGCGGGCTGATCGCTGTGCTCAGGGCGCACACAAAAGCGCCACCGGCCGCTGAAAAATCCCACTGCTCCACCACGCAGCCGGCTGCCGGTGTCCAGCGAACCACGTTGACCGAATTCGGCACGCCGCTGCGCACGCGGCTGGAGACGGCGGTGCCGGCCTGCACCGCCCACAGCGGGCGCGCAAGACCGGGCAGCGGCATCACGTAGGGCAGGTGGATGTGGCCACCCATGACGAGGTCGGCGCCCGCTGCCGCCCAGGCCTGCTGCGCGGCGGTGTGGTTGTGCAGGCGGTCGGGCTCGTCTTCGGGGCGCATCACGTCGATGGGCTGGTGCACCACGACCACGCGCAGTTGCTCGGGTGTGGCCTGGTGCAGGTACCGGGCCACCACGTCGATCTGCTCGCTGGACACCTCGCCGTCCTTGTGACGCCGTCTGCGGGTGGTCTTCACACCCACCACCAACAGGTCGTTCGAGGCGAACACCGGCCCGAGGTCGGCACCGAAGGCCGCGCTGTAGCGCGCATACGGCCGCACGAAGCGGCTCCAGAGATCGAGCAGCGCGATGTCGTGGTTGCCGGGCAGCGCAAGCAGGGGTGCGCCGAGGCGGTCCATCACGGCGCGCGCCGCGCGGAACTGACCGGGGCGGGCGCGCTGGGTGATGTCGCCGGAGAGCACCACGAGATCGGGGCGCAGCTGTGCGGCGAGCGCCACCAGGGCCTCGACCACGGGTGGCCGTTCGGTGCCGAAATGCGGATCGGAAACCTGCAAAAGCACGCTCATGACTGGAGCTTCTTCAGCAGCCACAACGGCTGCGGCAACACGCGGATGGTCAGCGGCGGGCTCATCCAGCCGACCTCACCATCAAACGCCACCTTCACCTTGCGCCGGGCCCGCATGCGTGAGGGTTTGACCACCAGGCTGCGGCACACGAAACGTTCGATGCCGCTGGCCTCGCCGAGCTGGCCCAGCGCGCCGCGCAGCATGAGCCCCACCATGGCCAGCGTGCCGATGGGTTTGAGCATGACGGCGGTGATGTGACCGTCGGCCTGCACGCCTTCGTTCTCACCCTCGGCCCGCTCGCCGGTGTCACCCAGGCCGAGCTGCGCCAGCTGCAGCCGGTTGTTGCCCACGAACAAGGTGAGCGCGCGCAGGTCCTGCCGCTGCTGGTCGAACTCGATCGCGAGCTTGATGCGGCGCTGCGCGCGCAGCAGCGTGGCCATGCCGGCCCCGAACGCCACCAGGCGGCTGCGTCCAAAGCGCGCCTTCCAGGCTTCGCGGTCCTGCAGCAGGTCGGGGTACAGGCCCAGGCTGGTGTTGACCAGAAACACCTGGTCGTTGATGGCCGCGATCTGCACCGGCTCGGGCCGCGCATCGAGCAGCCAGCGCAGCGCCTCCAGCGTCTCGGTGGGCACGCCGTGTTCGCGCGCGAAGTAGTTGAAGGTGCCTTTGGGCATCACGCCCATCGTGCAACCCGCGGCATGGGCGGCCTGGGCCACCGTGTTGACGGTGCCGTCACCGCCCACCGCGACGACCGCCGAACCCTCGGCCAGGGCCTGCGCAGCGGCCTTGCGGGCCACCTGCGCGAGCTCGGCCGGTGCCGCGAACAGCACGGTGCCCGAGCGACCGGCTTCGCGCAGCGCGCCCTCGATCGCATCGCGCGTGGCGTCGGCGTCGGCGTGACCCGCCTGGCCATTGACCACGAAGCGCAGCGCGGCGGCTGCGTTGAACAGGGGACGCTGCATCAATATCCGACGGCCTGGCCGTCACGGCGCGAATCGCTGGCGGCCACATAGCCGTCTTCCATGTCGTCGGACAGACGCCAGATGAACTGGCCGCTGCCGAAGTCCATGTAGGCGTCGGCCGCCGGTTCGAAGCGGTGGCCCAGATCCTTGAGGCCTTGCAGCAAGGCGCTCGCCATGGTGGGTTCGAAGTCCACGTTCATGCCGGTGCCCACCTTCCAGCGCGGCGCGTCACACGCAGCCTGCGGCTGCTGTCCGTGGGCCAGCATGCGCACCAGCGTCTGCACATGGCCCTGCGGCTGCATGTTGCCGCCCATCACGCCAAAGCTCATCTGCGGGCGGCCGTCCTTGGTGACGAAGCCCGGGATGATGGTGTGGAACGGCCGTTTGCCACCGGCCACCTGGTTGGGGTGTCCCTGCGCCATCGTGAATCCATGGCCACGGTTCTGCAGGCTCACGCCCACGGCGGGCACCACCACGCCGCTGCCAAAACCCATGTAGTTGGACTGGATCAGGCTGATCATCTGGCCGCTCTCGTCGGCCGCGCTCAGGTAGATGGTGCCGCCGCGCGGCGGTGTGCCGTGCGCGAACTCGCTGGCCTGGCCGGGCTGGATGAGGCGCGCGCGCTCGGCAAGGTAGGCATCGCTCAGCAGGTCACTCGCGCTCACCTGGCTCATGTGGCGCGCGTCGGCCACCCAGCGGTAGGTGTCGGCGAAGGCGAGCTTGATGGCCTCGATCTGCAGGTGCTGGGCCAGGATGCTGTCCACCGGCAGCCGGGCGATGTCGAGTTTCTCCAGCATGCCCAGCGCCATGAGCGCGGCAATGCCCTGGCCATTGGGCGGGATCTCGTGCACCGTGTGGCCGGCAAAGTTCTTCTGGATCGGCGTCACCCACTCGGGGCGGTAAGCGTCGAGGTCGGCCATCGTCATGCTGCCGCCGTTGGCGGCCGCATGTGCCACCAGCGCCTCGGCGATCTCGCCGCGGTAGTAGGCCTCGCCCCGGGTCTCGGCGATCTTGCGCAGCGTGGCGCCGGCGGCCTTGAACACGAAGCGCTCGCCCGGGGTCGGGGCACGGCCGTGCGGCATGAAGGCTTCGGCGAAACCCGGCTGGTTTTTCAGGATGGGCACCTGGCGCGCCCACTTGTCGGCGGTGATGCAGCCCACGCCGTGGCCACGTTCGGCCAGTTCGATGGCGGGTTCGAGCAGATCCGCAAACGGCAGCTTGCCGAAGCGCTCCGACAAGGTCACCCAGCCCGCCACCGCGCCCGGCGTGGTGACCGAATCCCAGCCGCGCTCGGGCAACTTGCCGCCGTGGCGGCGCTGGAAGTAATCGGTGTTCCAGGTGGCCGGCGCCACGCCGGACGAGTTGAGTCCGTGCAGGCCCTGGCCGTCCCACAGGATGGCGAAGTTGTCGCTGCCCAGGCCGTTGGAGATGGGTTCAACGATGGTGAGTGCCGCTGCCGCGGCAATGGCCGCGTCCACCGCATTGCCGCCTTTGTGCAGCATGCGCAGGCCGGCCGTGGAGGCCAGTGGGTGTGAAGTGGAGACCACGTTGCGCGCCATCACGGGGCTGCGCACGGTCGGGTAGGGGTTGGTCCAGTGGAATGTCATGCCTTGTCCAGGTTGCGTCGAACGAGGTGCAGGATATTCGATGGGGCCCGACCCCATTCGGACTCAGGACAGGATCTCGACCCCGAACCCCCGGTAACCCGTGAAGCTGCAATTGGCATCGAACATGGGTGTTCCACTGACGCGGTAGCGCCGCACGCTGCCATCGGCCTCGGCATGCTGCAGCAGCACATCGAGGAACGGTGTGCGCGCGGTGATGCGGGCTTGCAAAGCCACCCGCTCGGCCACGTTCCAGCCATCGTCCTGGGGCGCATCGGGGCCATCCAGCAACGACTCCACCCGCATGCCCAGCATCTCCAGCACCGGGCCCGAGACCTTGGTGAAGCGACCTTCGCTGTCCTGCTCCCAGTACCAGTCGGTGGCCAGCTCGGTCAGGGCGCGGTAGCGCGCTTCGCTCTCGCGCAGATCGGCGGTGCGCTCCAGCACCTCCTGCTCCAGTGCTTCGTTGTGATCCGCCAGCCGCTGATGCAGCAGGCGCACCTCGATCAGGTTGTGGATGCGGGTCTTGACCTCCACCATGTCGAAGGGCTTGCTCACGAAATCCTTGGCGCCCGTCTGCAGCGCGCGCAGTTTGTGCCCGGGCTGCGCGGTGACCACCAGCACCGGGATGTAGTCGTGGATCGCGTTGGCCTTGAGCGCCTCCATCACCTGGAAGCCGTCCATGCCCGGCATCTGCAGGTCGAGCATGATCAGGTCGTAGGCGTGCCGGCGGTGCAGGCCGGTGACGGTCCGGGGGTCCATGGTGGAGGACACATTCGTGTAACCGGCACTCTGGAGCATTTCTTCGAGCAGCAGGACGTTGGTCTGCTGGTCGTCAACGATCAGGATGCGGGCATTGAGGATGTCTTGTGCGGTGATGGTCATGGGATGTCTTCGACCAGGTCCTGGCCATGCGTGGCTGCGGCATCGGCCAATGCGGCGTCCAGCGCGTCCATGAGCTGGCTGACCTTGATGGGTTTGGTGATGTAGTTGCAGAAGCCCGCCTCCAGCCCTCGGTGGACGTCGCGCGGCACGGCATTGGCACTGAGCGCAATGATGGGAATGCGGGCGGTCACCGGATCGGTGCGCAGGATCTTCATGGCCTCGATGCCGTTGATGCCGGGCAGGTTGATGTCCATGAGGATCACCGCGGGCCGGTAGACACGGGCGAATTCGATCCCCAGCCTCGCGTCAGCCGCGCCCAGCAGGCGCAGGTTGGAGCGCCGGGCAATGATCTGCTCCACCAGCTCCAGGTTGGCCGGGTTGTCTTCCACATACAGCACGGTCCGGTACGCGGTGTCGTGCTCGGCCTCGGCACGGGGTGGCTCGGCCGGCTGGATCAAGGGCAGGCCGGGCGTCGTGGCCTGATCCATTTCGATCCAGAACTCGCTGCCCACACCGGGCTGGCTGTTCGCGCCGATCTCACCACCCATGAGGTGCACCAGCCGTTGCGTGACCACCAGGCCGATGCCGGTGCCCTCTTCCTTGCCCGACTCCTGGCCGAGCCGGTTGAACGGCTGGAACAGCTGGCTCACCTGCCCGGGTGCCAGGCCGGCACCGGTGTCGCGCACGCTGATGCGCACCTTGCCCGGCGTGGGCGTGGTGCATTCCACCGTCACATGACCGCCCGGCTGGTTGTACTTGATGGCATTGAACAGCAGGTTGATCAGCACCTGCTTGAGCCGCGTGCGGTCGGCATTCACATGGCGAGGCACCTGCAGTCGCGGAAACACCATGCCGATGCTGCGCTGCGCGGCCTGTGGCTCGACCATGGAGCGGCATTCCAGCAGCACCTCCATCAGCGAGACCGGCTCCTCCGACAGGGAGAGCTTGCCGGACTCGATGAGCGCGAGGTCGAGAATTTCGTTGATCAGCTCCAGCAGGTACCAGCCGGCCTTGAGGATCTGGTCGATGCTGCGCTTCTGCGTGGGCGTGGGCGCCGGTGTGCCCGACTCGACGAGCTGCGCAAATCCCAGAATGGCGTTGAGCGGCGTGCGCAACTCGTGGCTCATGCTGGAGATGAAGTCGGTCTTGGCCAGGTTGGCCTTCTCGGCGGCGGCCACGGCATCGTTGAGCTGCATCTCCACCCGTTTGCGCACCGAGTTGTCGGTGCCGATCAACAGGTAGCCGATGACATCGCCGTAGTCGTCGCGCAGCGCGGTGATCGAGATGATGGCGGGAAAGCGGCTGCCGTTCTTGTTGATGTAGGTCAGCTCGTAGATGTCCTCGATGCCGCGCGAAGCCTTGAAGGCCAGCGCCTCGAAGCCGGGGGCGATGCTGGTGTCGAGTTCGGTGCTGAGCGCCAGCGCGCGTGCCGTCACCTCGGCGGGGTCGTGCAGGTCGCTCGGGCTGCAGCGGTTGATGACCTCGTCGGCGCGGTAGCCCAGCATGTGCTCGGCCCCCACGTTGAAGAGCTGGATGATGCCCTTCTCATCGGTGGCGATGATCGAGAAGTTGGCGCTGGTCAGGATGGCGTTCTGCAGCGCTCCCGCCTTGAGCAGGGCATTGCGGCGGCCGGTCTCCAGAAGCTCGCCTGCAGGAACAGTGGGTTGACCGGGATCGGCGGGGGGGCGGGACTCTGACATCGGCTCTTTTCGTTGGGCAGGCCTCCCTCTTGCGGGCAGGAGGGGTGACGCTATCCAGTCCCGGGGTGTTTGTCCGTACGTTGCCGCACACAGGAATCTCCGACCTCCCGAAACCCGGGGTTTTGCGTGGACATGGGTCACCCATGCGCTTAGGCTGCACCACCGCGCCCCGAGCCGGTCGCCCAACCCTGAAAGCACCCATGAACAAATACCTCGCCGCGTACGGTGGCACCGCACTGGTGATGATCGCGCTGGACCTGATCTGGCTCGGCGTGATCGCCAGGCCGATGTACCAGCAGGGCATCGGCCACCTCATGAGCGCCGCGCCCAACGTGCCGGTGGCCGTGGTGTTCTACCTGCTGTTTGCGGTGGGCCTGGTCATCTTCGCGGTGGCGCCGCACACCGCGCCCCACAGCTGGGCCACCACGCTCACCATGGCCGCGCTGTTCGGCTTCTTCACCTACGCCACCTACGATCTGACCAACTGGGCCACGCTCAAGGACTGGCCGTGGAAGCTCTCGTTGATCGACATGGCCTGGGGCACGCTGGTGAGCGCTGCGTCGGCCGCCGGGGGCAAAGCCGCGCTGGACTGGGCCAGCCGGGGCTGAGCAGCCGCGCGGCGGCGTCCGTCAGTGGTCGCCGACCGAGGCGCCCAGCCCTGGTGTCTCGCGCTCCACGGCCGCCTCGGCCGCCAGCCAGTCGTCGAGATCATGTCCGTCCACGCAACCACGGGCCTCGTAGAGCGCATAGGCCGCTTCGTGGATGCGCCTCTCTCGCGAGTCCTCGGCCTCGGGCCCCTCGGGGAGCGCATGGCCGTCTCCCTTGGCCATCACCGCCATCGGCGCCCGCTTGATCACTGCTCGCGTGCGCGCCGCACTGCCTGAGGTCTGCTTCATGTCCGTACTCCTGAGTTTGACTGTTGCACATGGACCAACGCTCCGTGACCACAGCCACGGGTGACTGTCGAGACTAGAGGCGATGGCGCGAGGTGGATTGAGCGAACTCAATGCGAACGCGCCTGCGAGTCGCAGACTGCAAGGCATCGGGAAGGCTGCGGCCTTTCTTCACCACGTCCAGGGAGTTCCCCATGCAAGTCGGATCCGTCTGCACCAGGCAAGTCGTCACCATCGATGCCGGCAGCACGGTTGCGGAGGCGGCGTGCCGGATGCGCGACCACCCTGTGGGCTCCCTGGTGGTGAAGCGGGCGGGACAGCTGTCGAGTCTGGCGGGCGTCTTCCGCGACAGCGACAGCGCGCGGTTTCCCGGTTTCGGCCTCGGCTCCTGGTCGCGCGCGGTCGACAGCACGAGGCTGTCGTGAGGCTGCTCATTGCCCTGATCGTGGCCTTGGCCACCATCTTCGGATCGCTGTTCGGCCTGCGCCGCTGCGAGGGCAGCGAACTGCCGCCCAACACCTTGTCTGCCCCGGTGCCCAACGTCATCCCGATGTGAGTCCGGGCGCGGCGCCTCGCCTCACATCACCAGGACAGCAGCACCTTGCAGCCGACCGGCCCGCAGGTCGTCCAGTGCATCGTTGGCCTGTTCCAGCGCGTAGGCGGTGGTCTCCACCTGCAGGGGCACGGCGGCCGCGAACGCCAGGAACGCCGTGGCATCGGCCCGCGTGAGGTTGGCCACCGAGACCAGTTGACGCTCCTCCCACAGCCAGGCATACGGAAAGGCCGGGATGTCGCTCATGTGGATGCCCCCGCACACGACCCGACCGCCCTTGCGCACGGCGCGCAAGGCCAGCGGCACCAGCGCACCCACCGGCGCAAAGATGATTGCGGCGTCCAGTGGCGTCGGTGGCGGCTCGTCCGAGCCACCGGCCCACGCCGCGCCCAGCGTGCGCGCAAAGGCCTGGGCCGGCGCATCGCCGGGACGGGTGAAGGCGTACACCTGCCGGCCCTGGTGGCGCGCGACCTGGGCGATCAGGTGCGCCGCCGCGCCAAACCCGTACAGACCCAGCACCCGCGCGTCGTCACCGGCCATGCACAGCGCTCGCCAGCCGATCAGCCCGGCGCACAGCAGGGGCGCCATGTGCTCTGCGTCCATGGGCAGGTCCAGCGGCAGGCAGAAAGCGGCCTCGGCGATCACGTGGCTGGCAAAGCCCCCGTCGCGCCCATGGCCGGTGAACAGCGCGTGGTCGCACAGGTTCTCCCGCCCGAGCCGGCAGAACGCACAGTGGCCGCAGGTGTGTGCGAGCCATGGCACACCCATGCGCACGCCCAAGCGGTTCGCGTCCACCCCGTGTCCTACCGCCTCCACCACGCCGACGATCTCGTGCCCGGGCACCAGCGGCAGCCGCGGCAAGGGCAACTCACCGTCCACCACGTGCAGGTCGGTTCGGCACACGGCGCAGGCTTCGATACGCAGGCGAAGCTCGCCCGGCCCGGGTTCGGGCAGCGCCCGGGTCTGCAGCCGCAGCGCCTGACCGCGACCGTGCAGGACCATGGCGCGCATCGTGGGCTGGGAGATCCGGGACATGGCAGGACCTTGGCCCAGGTTGAAGGGCTGGTGATTGATCCTGCGCAACGAAAGCCGGCGTGGGCGGGCGTAGCGTGCATCTCGCGCACCTCCACTTTCAAAGGAACGACCATGCAAGCCCCCGGATCCATCCTGCTGCACCTCGACAGTTCGGCCCGCACGCCCGAGCGCATCAAGCTCGCCCGCCAGCTGGCCGACGATGTCGGGGCCGAGGTCACCGGCCAGCCCTGCCTGCTGACGGCCTTGATGCGCTACCCGTTCGCCATGGAAGGCGCGGGCGCCGCCGTCGCCACGATGCAGGAACTGGACAGGGAGGTCATCGACAAGATCCGCAAGCTGTTCCACCAGCTCGCGGGCGGCCATGGCCGGCTTCATTGGGCCGAGCCGCAGGCCGACGGGCCGTGGGGCTTCGCGCGCCAGGCCCTGTATGCCGATCTGATGATCCTGGGCCAGCGCGATGCGGACGACCCTGCGGCCGCGGAACTGCCCTCCGACTTTGTTTCCAGCGCGGTGCTCGACAGCGGTCGGCCTGCCCTGATCCTGCCCTACACCGGCGCGATCGGTACTGTCGGCCGCACGGTGCTGGTGGCCTGGAAGGAGACCCGGACGTCGGCCCGCGCCCTGTCGGCGGCCCTGCCCTGGTTGCAACGGGCGGGGCAGGTGCACGCGGTTGGTTTCGGCGAGGACGTGGATGCGCCGCTGCTCTCGCTGCAGGCCTATCTGCGGGCCCATGGCGTGGAACTCAGGACGCACGCAGGCGGTCCTGAAGACAGCGATGTCGGCGAGCGCCTGCTGTCGATGGCGGCGGACGTGGGGGCCGACTTGCTCGTGATGGGCTGCTACGGACACGGACGCACGCGCGAGTGGGTGCTGGGCGGCGCCACGCGCACGGTGCTGGCGTCCATGACGCTGCCGGTGCTGATGTCGCATTGAGCAGGCTCAAGCCGCCGGCTCCCGCGGGTTCATACAGTGAGCAGCCTGCTGTCACGTTTCGAGAGAACGCCATGCCCACCTTTGTCTTGCTGACCCGCCTGTCACCGCAGGCGCTGCACCAACCCAAGTCGTTCGAGACGCTGGAGCGGCACGTGTCGCAGCAGGTGCTGAACCACTGTCCGACGCTGAAATGGCTCAGCAGCCATGCGCTGCTCGGCCCGTGGGACTACCTTGACATCATCGAAGCGCCCGACATGGAAACCATGACGCAGGCTTCCCTGCTGGTGCGCTGCTACGGCAAGGCCCACACCGAAATCTGGCCCGCCATGCCGTGGCCCGATTTCAAGCAGATGCTGCGGGCCCTGGCCCAAGAGGACTGAGCAGGAGAATGGGCATGCATCGGCGTCCACAGACTCGGGCGTTGTGGCGCGCGCGTTGGCTGGCCCTGCTGCTGACCGCATCGCAAGGCGTGGTCGCGCCGGCACAAACACCGCCGCCGGTGACCCCGAGAGCTGCCGCAATCCCGGGCGCGATCGTGCCCAGCTACCGCGCCATCGTTCAACTGGCCGCGCCCGCGGTCGTTGGCATCACGGTCACTGGCGCGCGCAAGGTCCCTCCCCAGAACTGGCTGCCCTGGCCGGATGAAGAACCCTTCTCTTCACTCTTCAAGAACCTGCCGCGCAGCACGCCTCCTGGTGAGCGCCTCTTTCGCGGCCAGGGCTCGGGTTTCATCATCAGCTCCGATGGACTGGTGCTCACCAGCGCACACGTGATCCAGGGCGCCGAGCAGATCCTGGTCCGGCTGAGCGACCGGCGCGAGTTCAAGGCCCAGGTGCTGGGGGCCGATCCGCTGACCGATGTGGCGGTGCTGCGCGTGGCGGCCAACAACCTGCCGGTGGTGCGCCTGGGGCGCGTGGACGACCTGCAAGTGGGTGACCCGGTGCTCGCCATTGGCGCGCCCTACGGCCTGGAGCAGACCGCCACGCAAGGCATCGTGAGCGCCAAGGGCCGAGCATTGCCCGGCGAATCCATTGTCACCTTCATCCAGACCGACGCGGCGGTGAACCCGGGCAACTCGGGCGGTCCGCTGCTCGATGCCAGCGGATCGGTGGTGGGCATCAACGCCCAGATCTACTCGCAGTCGGGCGGCTACCAGGGCCTGTCGTTCGCCATCCCGATCGAAGTGGCGCTGCGCGTCAAGGACCAGATCGTCGCGCACGGACGGGCCCAGCATGCGCGCCTGGGCGTCTCGATCCAGAACCTGAACCAGTCGCTGGCCCGATCCTTCGGTCTGGACCTGCCCATTGGCGCGCTGGTGGTGAGTGTGGCGCGCGACAGCGCTGCAAGCTCGGCCGGGCTGATGGCGGGCGACGTGATCACGGCCTTCAATGGCCAGCGAATTGACAATGCCGGCGACCTCGGTGGCCACCTGGCGCTGATGGCACCGGGCGACACGGTGCAACTCACCGTGTGGCGCAACCGGGCCCAGCGCACCGTGAGCGTGAAGCTGGGGCGGGCGTCCGACGACACGGCCACCGCCACCGAACAGCCAGCCGCGCCACCGGGGCAACTCGGTCTGCGGATGAGACCGCTCACCAGCGAAGAGCGCGGGGCAGCGTCGCTGGACAGCGGCGGCTTGATGGTCGTGGAGAGCAATGGCCAGGCCGCGCGCGCGGGTGTGCAGGTGGGCGATGTGCTGCTCGCCGTCAATGGCACGCCGGTGTCGACCGTGGAGCAGGTGCGCGCCATCGTCGCGCGCAAGCCCGCCGCCGTGGCGCTGCTGATCGAGCGCGACGGCGAGCGCCAGTTTGTGCCCGTCGAGCTGGACTGAAGCCGCGCCATGGCAGCGCCAGACACAACAGCGCCACCGGGTCAGGCCGTGGCGCGTTTCGATGTGTGCAACGGCGACGCCGACGGTCTGTGCGCGGTTCGCCAGTGGCGGCTGCACGATCCGTCGGCCGCCCGCCTGATCACCGGGCTCAAGCGCGACATCGCCTTGTTGCAGCACGTGCCGTGCGTGGCATCCAGCCAGGTGCTGGTGTGCGACCTGTCGATGCAGCGCAACCGGGCGGCGCTGGACCGCCTGCTGGACGGCGGCGCGCAGGTGCGCTGGTTCGATCACCACTGGAGCGGGCCGGTGCCGGCACACGAACGGCTCGACGCCCACCTCGATTTCAGCAGCGAGGTGTGCACCAGCCTGCTGGTGGACCGGTACCTGGGCGGCCGCTACCGCGCCTGGGCACTGGTGGGCGCCTACGGCGACGAACTCACCGCCGTGGCCGACCGGCTGGGCGCGGCCTCGGGGCTCGACCCGCTGCACCGCGCGGTGCTGCGCCGCCTGGGCCTGGCCATCAACTACAACGCCTACGGTGAAGACGCCTCGGACGTGTGCATCGCCCCGGCCGAGCTGTACGAACGCCTGGCGCGCCACGCCTCGCCCTGGAACCTGTTGCGCGACGAGCCGGTGATCCACGATATCGAAGCCTGCCGGCGGCGCGACTTCCGCGTGGCGATGGGGATCAAGCCCCATTGGGAAAGTGCGCAGGCCCGGGTGGTGGTGTTGCCCGCAGCCCCGTGGAGCCGCCGCGTGTCGGGCTTCCTGGCCAACGCGCTGGCGGCCGTGCATCCCGAGCAGGCTCAGGCCGTGCTCACCGAGCGGCGCGACGGCCACTACGCGGTGAGTGTGCGCGCGCCGCGCGCGTCACCGCAGGGCGCACACACCTTGTGCCAGGCGTTCGGTGGCAGCGGACGCACCGCCGCCGCTGGCATCGACGCCCTGCCTTCCACATCGTTGGAGCCGTTCGTGCGCGCGCTGTCACAGGCGCGCTGGGATGCCCCATGTTGATCTTTTCGCTCGACCCGGGCACCGACCTGGCACGCGCCCTGGGTGTCTGGCTGGGGCAGCCGCTGGCCGCGCTTGAGGACCGGGCTTTCGAAGACGGCGAGCACAAGTGGCGGCCGCTGTGCGACCCACGCGCACACCACGTGTTCGTGCTGGCCAGCCTGCACGGCCGCCCCGAGGCCAGCCCGCACGACGCCCTGTGCCGGCTGTTGATGTTCATCGGCACGCTGCGCGACCACGGCGCCGCGAGCATCACGGCCCTGGTGCCCTACCTGGCCTACGCGCGCAAGGACCGCCGGACCCAGCCCTTCGATCCGCTGGCGTTGCGCTATGTGGCCCAGATGTTCGAAGCGGTCGGCACCGACGAAGTGGTGGTGCTGGAGGCGCACAACCTGGCCGCACTGCAGAACGCGTTCCGCATACCGACCCACCACCTCGAGGCCCACCTGGCGTTTGAGACCGTGGCCCGAGCGATCGCCGAGCGGGGGCCTTGCGCGGTGGCGTCGCCCGACCCGGGCGGTGTGAAGCGTGCCCAGCTGTGGCGCGAGGCGCTTGAGGTCGAACTGGCACAGCCCCTGGGCTTCGCCATGGTTGACAAGCGGCGCAGTGCGGGCCGTGTGTCGGGTGAACACCGGGTGGCCGGCGACGTCGAAGGCACCACCGTGCTGCTGCTGGACGACCTCGTTGCCAGTGGCGAGACCATGGTGCGTGCGGCCACCGCCCTGCGCCTGGCCGGCGCCCGCGATGTGGTGGCGTTTGCTGCTCACGGCCTGTTCACCGGAGAAGCCTGTCGCGTGCTGGGGGATCCGGCCATCAGCCGGGTGGTGGTGACCGACAGCGTGCCGTCGTTTCGCGTGCCGGCGGACTCTGCCCTGGCAAGCAAGCTGACCGTCGTGTCGGCCGCGGCGCTGTTCGCGCGGGCCGTCAACGAGCGCCGCGGATCACCTCCGGCGGCGCCACCGGTTCCTTGAGCAACAAGGCGTCCAGCGCTGCCCTGGCCTGCATCAGATAGCGCCGCGCCTGTGGCAGCCAGCGCTCGGGCGTGCGCGGCTGCGGGTCGAACAGATGTGCCAGCGACAGCCGCGCCCGCACCAGCGCGTTGTGCGCGGTGTAGAGCTGCAGCACCGTGCGCGGCGGTCGGTCGTTCAGTGCCTGCCCGCAGCCTTCGATGAGCCGCTCGCCGATCCAGCCGGCGCCGGCCATGCGGCATTCCATGGCCAGAAAGGCCAGCTCGTCGAACGGATCGACCTGTCGCAGCGCCGCGCTGAACTCGATGCAGTCGATGACCACCGGTGGATGCAGCAGACACACATGCTCGGGCCGAAGGTCACCATGGCCCTCCAGGATGCGCCCCGCCACGGCGCGCTGGCCCAGTGCCGCCTGGTGCTGCGCAAATCCTGCCTGACATTGCTGGATCGTCTGCGCCGCCCCCGGGATCACCCAGCGCGGATCCAGAATCACGTCGCGGCTGAGAAGCAGCTCGTGCTGCAGACGATCGACATGCTCTGCTGGCGAGACGTCGATCCGCGCGGCCGCGCGGTAGAAGTCGGCCAGCACCCGCACCAGGGCATCCACATCGCCCGACAGCACCGCACGGTGCGCCATGGCCTCGTCCAGCATGCGCGCCCGGGGCAACCGCTTCATGTGCACCAGCCAATCCACGGCATCGGCGCGCCGGACCAGTCCGGACTCGCGGACCAGCGATGGCTGGCCCTCGATGTTCTGCAAGGCCATCAGGCCCAGGTAGATGCCCGGCGCAAGACGGGCATTGAGCCGCACCTCCTCGCGGCAGAAGGCCTCGCGCGCGTCCAGCCGGGTGAAATCCAGAAACGCGTGGTGCACCGGCTTCTTGAGCTTGAGCACCTGGTCGCCCAACAGATACACCCACGACATGTGGGTCTCGATCACCTCCAGCTCGCCGGGCGCGGCACCCGAGCGCAGGGCGGCCAGCACCAACTCGTGGCTGGCGCCGGCGCTGGCATGGACTGCGCAGGGGGTCATGGCACGCCGTCTCGCGGCCTGCCGGCCTGTTGCCGGAGGCGTTCGAGGAGGTCCGTCATGGGCGTCTCCTGCTCCGGATCACTCACGCGTCGTGCACAGGGATGCGCCGGCCCCGGTCGCGGTCCATGCGCGGCATGTCGATGCGCAACACGCCGTTGCGGTAGCGGGCCTGGGTGTGCTGGGCATCAACGGTGTGCGGCAGGCTCAGATCACGCCTGAAGCTGCCGTAGGCGCATTGCACCAGGCGGTAGCTACCGTCACCACTCTCCTGTTCCAGGTGCTTCTCGCCCGAGACACTGAGCTGGTCGCCGTCGATCTCGATCTGCAGATCTTCCCGGTTCATGCCGGGCAGTTCCATGTGCACGATGATGCGGTCGTCCTCCACGCGCAGGTCGGCGGCCACCAACCCCCAGCCGGCACCTGCCTCCCGACCAGAGGCATCGCTGCGGCGAAAGCGCGTGAGCGCCCCGCCCGCGCGTTGGCGCAGGTCGCGCCAGCCCTGGGCCAGCGAGGCCCAGGCGTGTCGAGCGCCATGCCGCCAAGGCGCTGTGAGCGTGTTCATGGCGTCACTGGATCGCGATGCGCTTGCTGGTGGTGTCGGCCTTCTTGGGCAGGGTCAGCGCCAGGATGCCGTCCTTGTAGCTGGCCTGGACCTTGGCTTCATCCACCGGGCAGGCCAGGCTGAAGCTGCGGCTGGCGTAGCCTTCCAGGCGTTCACGGCGCAACACGCGGTCGCCGTTGCCCTTGTCCTCTTTTTCCGACTTCACCTCGGCGCTGATGGTGACCAGGTTGCCGTCGATGCGCACGTCGATGTCGTCCTTCTTCACGCCGGGAATGTCGGCCTTGACGGCGTAACTGCCGTCCTGCTCCGTGAGGTCGATCTTGATGCGTGGAGCCGCTTCCGGCATCTCCATTCGCCAGGGGCGCATGAGCGAGCGGAACGCATCGTCGAAGGGATCGATGGCAAAGGGATCAATGGTGCGAAGTTCATTCATGGTGATGCTCCTTGAGAACAGTGATGGAGGAATGCCCGGCAGGTCCGCCACAACCCGACGGAACGCCGGCGCAAGTGGGATGTTGCGACGGTGGTGCCCCTGCACCATTGATCCAACGCAATGCAGGCACACGCAAGGACGGGCGCTGCGTCAAGCCCGTTCGCGGCGCTCGCGCAGGGCTTCGGTCTCGACCACCGAGGCCATCTCGCGCAGCTGCTCGGCCATCAGGGAGAGCACGTCGTCCAGCGTCACCAGCCCGACCAGCATCCCCTGCGAGGTGACCACCGGCAGCCGACGAATGCCCTTTCGGCGCATGGTCACGAGCATGTCCTTGATCGAGTCGTCTTCCAGCACACTGATCAATTCGCGGCTCATCACGTCGCCCACGGTGAGTACAGCGGCATCGAGCTCACGCGCTACGACCGTGGTGACGATGTCGCGGTCGGTGAGCATGCCCACCACCAGACGGCCCGCGCCGGTCTCGTCGACCACCACCAGGCATCCCACATGCCGCTTGCGCATGAGTTGCGCGGCCTGCACCAGCGACAAACCGCGTTCGGCGATCACCACGATGCGGTTGCACACGTCACCCGCCAGCATCTTTTCGCGCATGTTGTTCTCCGGGATGGTTTCAGCAGGCTGCGCGAAGCAGGGCTCAAGGATCGATGCGCAGTTCGTTGTCGACCCGCGTGATGCCGGGTGCCGACCAGGCCGCGCCCTGAGCGGCCACCCGCTCGGCCAGCGAATGCACCGAACCCCGCAGCACCGCGGTGGAGCCGTTGACATGCACCTCGATGCCCTTGGCTTCGCGCTCGGCCTGGCGGGTCAGTGCATCCCGGATGCGTTTGCCGATGTTGTCCGGTGTGGTGCGGGGTTTGAGCACGATGGCGTTGCTGACACCCACCACACCGACCAGGGGCCGCACCAGATTCGCGGCAGCCGCACGCTGGTATTCCCAGTCAACTTCCCCGCTGAGCGTGACCCATCCCTTTTCCACCTTGGCCTGAACACGTTCGGCCGGCACAGAGCTGTGCCAGGCGAATGCGGTCTCCACCGCGTGGGCGATCTCGGAGTCGCTGCGCTTGCTGCCGGAGCTCAGCTTGACGTCGATCTCCACCGCCACGGCACGAACACCAGCGACGCGCTGCACCACATGCTCCACCTCGTATTTCTCGACAAAAGTGTCCAGATGGCCGGAAAGCGTCACCACACCGTCCTTGACCGCCACACCCACTTGGGCAGCGTTGATCGAGGGTTCCCATTCGAGCTCGGCTTCCACGTCCTTCTTGAGTTGCGCATCGGATTTCATGGTTGACCTTTCTGCTGTGTCGTCAGAAGTGTTCGAGAAAAAGGATGGCCCGCCATCCTTGCGGAGGGCGGGCCATGGTGAAGGTCCCCGGCGATGCCCTCTCGGGTTTGGCCGGTCTGAGGTTGCCTTCATCCCTCCATGGTGTGGGAAACACACCATGAAAATGCCCCCCTCGGGGGGAATCCTCACCTGGCCTTTGCTTTCCGGTTCTATCCGGAGAAACATCGGCAACTGCAGTGTGCGCGGACGCCGTGCCGCCGGCATTGCGCACGCTCAATGAATCCTCACGTTGCGTGCTGCGGTGACCTGCGCTCAGAATTCCGGGAGGGTCGGCTCGGCGCCGCCCGACTCGCCGTGGCCTCGTGGCTTGGGCGCGTTGGCAATCATGCAGTCGGTGGTGAGCACCAGCGCAGCGATCGAGCCCGCGTTCTGCAGCGCCAGCCGTGTCACCTTGGCCGGGTCGATCACCCCCATCTGCAGCATGTCGCCGTAGACCAGCGTGGCAGCGTTGTAGCCTTGGTTGATCCCGGTGGCGTCTTCCACCCGCTGCACCACCACCGAGGGCTCCACACCGGCATTGGCCGCGATGCAGCGCAGCGGCTCCTGCAAGGCCTGCTCGACCAGACGGATACCCGAATCGTGGTCGAGTGTGGGTCCGTGCAGGGGCTGCAAAACGCGGCGGGCCCGCAGCAGCGCCACACCGCCACCAGGCACCACGCCCTCCTCGATCGCGGCGCGCGTGGCGTGCAGCGCATCTTCCACGCGGATCTTGCGCTCCTTCAGTTCGGTTTCGGTGGCCGCACCGACCTTGATCAGGGCCACGCCTCCCGAGAGTTTGGCGATGCGCTCGTCCAGTTTCTCGCGGTCGTAGTCGGAGGTGGTGGCCGTGCGTTCCTGGCGCAGGTTGGCCACGCGCTCGGCAATCGCCTGCGGGCTGCCGGCGCCGCCGATGAGCGTCGTCTCCTCCTTGCCCACCTCCGCCCGTTTGGCCCGGCCCAGGTCCGAGAGCTGGAGTTTGGCCAGCGACAGGCCGAGCTCGTCGCTGACCACGGTGCCGCCGGTGAGCACGGCGATGTCCTGCAACATGGCCTTGCGACGATCACCAAAACCGGGTGCCTTCACCGCACAGGTCTTGAGGGTGCCGCGCATGGTGTTGATGACCAGCGTGGCCAGTGCGTCGCTGTCGATGTCTTCCGCGATGACCAGCAGTGGCTGCCCGCTCTTGACCACCTCTTCCAGCAAGGGCAACAGGTCCTTGAGGGAGGACAGGCGCTTGTCGCACAGCAGGATCAATACCTCGTCGAGCAAGGCGGTCTGTCGCTCGGGGTTGTTGATGAAATAGGGGGAGAGGAAACCACGGTCGAACTGCATGCCTTCCACCGCTTCGAGCTCGCTGCTCAGACCGGAGCCGTCTTCGATCGAGATGGCGCCTTCGCGCCCGACCTTGTCGATGGCCTGGGCCAGCAGCTCGCCGATGGAGCGGTCGTTGTTGGCCGAGATGGAGGCCACGTGCGCGATCTCCTGGGAGTCGGCGCAAGGCCTGGCCATGCTGCGCAGCTCGGCCACCACCGCGTCGATGGCCTGCTCCATGCCGCGCTTGAGCTCCATTGCGTTCATGCCGCCCGAGAGATAGCGCAGACCGTGCTGGATCATGGCGTGGGCCAGCACGGTGGCGGTGGTGGTGCCATCGCCGGCCATGTCGCTGGTGCGCGAAGCCACCTCGCGCAGCAACTGGGCCCCCATGTTCTCGAAGCGGTCCTCGAGCTCGATCGACTTGGCCACGATGACGCCCGAATTGACGATCTGCGGCGGGCCGAAATCGCGCTCCAGGATCACGGTGCGCCCACGTGGGCCGAGTGTCACCCGCACCGCATCGGCCAGCGCATCCACGCCCCGGCGGATGCGCGCGCGCGCATCGTCGCGAAACAGCAGTTGTCGTACGGTCATGATCGTCGCAGCTCCTCAGGTTGGATGGTGTGAGCAGATTTCCATTGTTGGACCTGCGGGCACCGGCACCATTGAGCCTGCGCAATCGGTGGCGGTGCGGCCCAGGCGCTGCTACCATTCGTCCACGGGAAAACAGCCTCCCGGATCTTGACGAACAGATGGTGTCCCATCCAAGTGCTGACAACGCTCTGGAGTTTTCCATGGACACCGCCATCCCCACCCACATCTCCCCCCGTGAACTCGCCGCGCGCATGGGTGCGCCCGGCGCGCCTGTGCTGCTCGATGTGAGACGCCCGGCGCGTTTCGCGGACAGCCCGCACCTGCTGGCCACTGCCCGGTGGTGCGCACCCGACGCCGTGGCGTCCTTCGCCCTCAATGGTCCAACGCGCGAGATCGTCGTGTACTGCGTGCACGGCCACGAGGTCAGCCAGCAAGCGGCCGCCACGCTGCGGCAGGCCGGATTCAACGCACGGTTTCTGGCCGGCGGGCTTGACGGCGGAGAGCCCGGCGTGGACACCCCGCAAGACATCGCCGAATGGCGCGCGGTGAGGCCCCTGGTGATTCGAAAACGCCCCGACCTGGGCGTGGATGGCCTGCAGCCCTCCACCTGGATCACGCGCGAGCGGCCCAAGATCGACCGCATCGCCTGCCCCTGGCTGGTGCGCCGCTTCATCGATCCCCGGGCTGATTTCCTCTACGTGCCCACCGCTGCGGTGCTCTCGCAAGCCGAGCAGTTGGGCGCGGTGGCCTTCGACATTCCCGGCGCGCCCATCAGCCACGAAGGTGAACTCTGCAGTTTCGACACCTTGCTGCGCGCCTTCGATCTGCAGGACGACCCCGCGCTCGCCGCCCTGGCGCGCATCGTGCGCGCGGCCGACACCGACCGACTGACACTCGCTCCACAAGCCGCGGGCCTGCTGGCGCTGTCGCTGGGCTTGTCGGCCCTGCACGCCACCGATGACCTGGCGATGCTGGAGGCGGCCATGCCGATGTACGACGCGTTGTTCGCCTGGTGCCGCCGCGAGGTGGAAGGACAGACCGAGCACCACAGCTGGACGCCCGACGCGTTGCGGGCGGTGAAGGCATGAGTGGCATGAACGAGCGTCCCGCTCCTGTGTCGTTCGCCGAGGCGTTCCGGTTCTGGCTCAAGCTGGGGTTCATCAGCTTCGGCGGGCCGGCGGGCCAGATGGCCATCATGCACACCGAGCTGGTGGAGCGCCGCCGCTGGATCAGCGAGAAGCGTTTCCTGCACGCGCTGAACTTCTGCATGGTGCTGCCCGGCCCCGAAGCCCAGCAACTGGCCACCTACATCGGATGGCTGATGCACGGCACGCGCGGCGGCGTGGCCGCCGGCGCCTTGTTCGTGCTGCCCTCCCTGCTGCTGCTGGTGTTGCTGTCGTGGGTCTACATCGCCTTCGGCAGCCTGCCTGCGGTGGCCGCCGTGTTTTACGGCATCAAGCCGGCGGTGACGGCGCTGGTGCTGCACGCGGCGCACCGCATCGGCAGCCGCGCCCTGAAGAACCCCTGGCTCTGGGGCATCGCGGCGGCAGCGTTCGTGGCGATCTTCGCGCTGGACGCGCCCTTCCCCGCCATCGTGCTGGCGGCCGCACTCGTGGGCCACTGGGGTGGGCGGCGCTGGCCCCATGTGTTCGTGACGGGCGCAGGCCACGCTGGCGGCACGCAGGCCCACGCGAGCGCCCTGATCGATGACGACACCCCGGCGCCGGCCCACGCGCTGTTCACCCGCCGACGGCTCGTCCAGGTGCTGGTGATCGGCATCGGGCTGTGGTTGCTCGCCATGGCGGTGCTGCTGGCGCTGGTCGGCGTGCAGGGCACGCTCGCGCAGATGGGCTGGTTCTTCACCAAGGCCGCACTGCTGACCTTCGGCGGGGCCTACGCGGTGTTGCCGTATGTCTACCAGGGGGCGGTCGAGGATTTCGGCTGGCTCAATGCGCAGCAGATGATCGACGGCCTGGCGCTGGGTGAAACCACGCCGGGCCCGCTGATCATGGTGGTGGCCTTCGTGGGGTTCATGGGCGGCTGGCTGCACCAGGTTCTCGGGCCCGACGCGCTGTTCTGGTCGGGCGCACTGGCGGCCTCGGTGGTGACCTTCTTCACCTTCCTGCCGTCCTTCGTCTTCATCCTGGTGGGTGGGCCGTTCATCGAAACCACGCACGGCAAGCTGAAGTTCACCGCGCCGCTGACCGCCATCACCGCGGCGGTGGTGGGTGTGATCCTGAACCTGGCCTTGTTCTTCGCGTACCACGTGTGGTGGCCCCAGGGCTTCACCGGTCCCTTCGACGCTCCGTCGGCCGCGCTGACCGCGCTCGCGGCGATCGCCTTGTTTCGTTTCAAGGTGGGCGTGGTGCCCTTGATCGGGGTGTGTGGCCTGCTCGGCGTGGCGTGGCGGATGGTTGTCTTGGGAGGCGGCTGACGCGTTTGCCGGGATCAGTGACCGCCGGCCACAAAACGATCGGCGCGCGCTGCCTGCAACACGGCAGGCAGGCTGTGGTGCATGGCCGAGACCGGGCGGGCCCCACCCAGCCAGTCGTTGGGGGTGACGAACCACAGCGCGAGCTCCACGTCGTCGAACACCGGGCGCAGCTCGGCCAGCAACGGCGCCATGGCATCCACCACCGACGCGGTGGGCAGGTTGAACTGGAACAGCGGGAACAGCGGGCCCCAGGGGCTGTCCAGCGAAACCACCGCGCGTGACACGATCCAGCGCGCGACCAGCGACACGGGCAGGGATTCGGGCAGCCAGCCCGCCACCTCGCAGCGGTGGCGGATCAGCTCGGCCAGATCGTCACCACTGACCAGCCCGCCCGTGCCCGAGAACGCGGCGGCGGTGGAGAGCCAATGGAGCGGTACCGTGGCGTTGGCGCGTTGCGTGAAGATCGAGGGCAGGCTCACCGGCGCAGCGCGCTGGGCGGGCGTGTCGGGCAACTGGGACATGGATCGGGCGCGAAGCATGGGCATCTCCGGTGGGGATTTCCGGGCACGCGGACGCCCGGTGAAGATGCAAGCCTCGGGCAAACGACCGAGTCGGTCTGTACGGTGCCAGACCGATCGATTGCAAGAACACAACACCCGCCGCCGACAGCAGCGGTTCAACCCAACGGCAAGGGATCAGCCGCCGCGCGGTCGTCCGGTGGCCCCTTGAGCTCGACCACATTGCCTTCGGGGTCGGTCAGGTAGATCGAAGGCCCTTCGCCCTCGGCGCCGTAGCGCCGCTCGGTGGGCCCGGCCTCGGCGCCATGCGTGCTCAGCTGGCGCCGGATGGCGGCTTCGTCGAAAGGCTCGACGCGCAGGCAGAAGTGATCGAGGTTGCGGCCTTGCGGGCCTGGGGGCGCACCCCCGGCGCGGCCCAGCTGACCATCGACCGGCACCAGATCGATCAGCGAGCGTCCGGCACGCAGCTGCACCAGGCCGATGGCGTCCTGCCGCCGTTGCACCGTGCAGCCGAGCACATCGCAGTAAAAGCGCAGCATGCGCTCCAGGTCGATCACGCGCAGCACCAGGTGGTCGATCTCGCGCGGGCGGATCGCAGGCCCGGCGGCGCCCGGCTCCAGCCGCCGGTGCACGTCGGCCTCGCGGGTCAGCGCAGCGTCGAAGTCGCCCAGCTGTTCGCGGTGCACCAGCCGCTTGACCTCGGCCAACAGCACGGAATCGGCATCGGCGAGGCGCTGCGCGAGCTGGCGCGCCTGCGCGGGCAGGAACTCGTCTTCCACCACCTGCCACACGAGGCCACAGCGCTCGGCATCGGCTGCGGTCAACTCCTGGCCCAGCATCAGCAGGCCCTTGGCCTTCTGCAGCCCCACCAGACGCGGCAGCAGCGCGGCCACACCGCCGGTGCCGAACAGGCCCACGTGCACCTCGGGCAACATGAAGCGTGCGCCGCGCGCGGCCACCGCGAGATCGCCGTTGATCATGAGCTCCAGGCCCGCGCCGACCACCCAGCCCTGCACCGCCGTCACCACGGGTTGGGGCGCGTGCACCAGCGCGGAAGCGAGTGCCTGAAGGGTGTCGACGAAGGCCTCGGTGGCCGGGTCGTCGCGGTCCTTGCCGGCGCAGAAGGCGCGACCCTCGCCGCTGAGCAGGATCACGCGAACGGCCGGGTTGGCCACAGCGGCGTGCACGGCGCCCAGCAGCTCGCGGGCCAGGTCGAGGGTCAGGGCGTTGAGGCGCTCGGGGCGGTTCAGGTGGAGCTCGAGCACGCCGGCATCAAGGGTCTGGATCAGGTTCATGGCAGGCAAATCGGCAAGGGTGGGCCACGAGGGTACACGCGGCACGGGCTGTCACAAAGCGGCGCGGGCGGCCGTCTTGCATGCGTCAACCCCTTTCACATCCTTTGACTGCCCACGGGCACCGCCACCATGAAAATCGCCAAGTCGTACACGCTCGCCGAGTTCCTTGACTGGACACGTCGCAAGACCTACATCCTGCTGGTGCTCGCCACCGTGCCCGCCATGCTGTACCAGGTGTTCGGGCTGACGTGGATCGCCGCGCCCTGGTCGGTGGCCGTGCTGCTGGGCACGGCCACCTCCTTCATCGTCGGCTTCAAGAACGCCCAGACCTACCAGCGCACCCTGGAAGCCCAGCAGGTCTGGTCGTCGATCACCGCCACCAGCCGCTACTGGGGCCTCATCTGCCGCATGTTTCCCACCACGCGCGCCATGTCGGCGGTGCTCATCCACCGCCACCTGGCCTGGTTGACGGTGCTGCGCCACCAGCTGCGGCAAAGCCGGGTCTGGGAATCCGCGAACAGCCCGGCCAACGCGGAGTACCGCCGCAAGCACTTTCTCGTGCCCGAGCACGAGACCACGCTGGACGCGGATCTGCAGGCACACCTGAGCGAGGCCGAGCGCCAGCAAGTGGCATCGGCGGCGAACAAGGGACTGATGCTGATGGAGCGGCAAAGCGAGACCCTGCGCGATCTCCATGCAAGGCAGGAACTGGTCGTGCTGCACCACACGGAACTGCAGAAGACCATCAAGGAACTCCTCGACCAGCAAAGCCGCGTCGAGCGCATCAAGAACTTCCCCTATCCACGCCAGTACGCAACGATCAACTCGCTGTTTGTCTGGTGCTTTGCCACGGTGTTGCCGTTCTGCCTGGTGCGCGAGTTCGACCGCCTCAACGACAGCGTGTCGGGCCTGTTCGCGGGCCACATGGTCTGGTTGTCGGTGCCGTTCAGCGTGCTCGTCGGGTGGATGTACCTCTCGCTGGACCAGGTGGGCGAGAGCACCGAGAACCCGTTCGAGGGTGGCGCCAACGACGTGCCCATGGCCCACCTGTGCCGGGTCATCGAGACGGAGCTGTGCACGATGCTGGGTGAGACCGACCTGCCTGCTGCGCCCACGCCCCGGAACGCCATCGTGCTCTGACACGGTCGCTCGGCGGTGTCAGTGCGGCCGGATCAGGACCCGTTGGCCAGCCATTGCGCCAGCGTGGTCGGGGCGATGCGGGCGCCCGGGCCGGGCACCAACGAGCGTTCGTCGATGCGGGTCCCAAAGTACATGGCGTTGACGTCCGACACCACCTCCCGAGGGTCCTGGCGGGCCTGCAACACGCGCCGGATCAGCGCATCCAGCGGCACGGCCTCGGGCCCGGCGACCTCGCACGTGCCGTTGAGCGGCGCTTGCATCGCCACCTCGGCCAGCGCCGCCGCGACGTCGGCCGCGGCGATGGGCTGCAATGGCGCCGGCGGCATCGGCACCGTGTTCCCGACGGTGCCGACCTGCGCAACCGACATCAGGAATTCAAAGAATTGCGTGGCGCGCACCAGGGTGTAGGGCACCGGGCCGGCCTTGATCAGCGCTTCCTGCGCGACCTTGGCGCGGAAGTAGCCGCTGTCGGGCACTCGCTCGGAGCCCACCACCGACAGCGCCACGAAGTGGCGCACGCCGGCGCGCTCGCTGGCCGCGAGCAGGTTCTGCGTCGAGGCGCGAAAGAAGTGCATCACAGCCTCGTCCTCGAACGAAGGCGAGTTGGTGACGTCCACCACCACCTGCGCGCCGGCGAGTGCCTGGTCCAGTCCCTCGCCGGTGACGGCGTTGACGCCGTTCGAGGGCGCGGCCGCCGTCACGGCGTGTCCAGCCTGGCTCAGCAGCTTGACGACTTGTTTTCCGATGAGGCCGGTGCCTCCAATGATCACGATGTTCATGGTTGTTCCTTGTCGAGATGGGGGTTCAGGCGATGTCTTTTTCCGCCACCGGTGCGCGCATGCCCACGGCCATGCGGTTCCAGGCGTTGATCTGCGCAACGGTCCAGCTCAGCTCGACGATCTCCTGATCGCTGAAATGGTCCTTCAGTGCGCCGAAGCTGGCGTCGTGGCTGTCGTGGCCGTCCGGCAACCGGGTCAGGGCCTCGGCCCACTGCAGCGCGGCGCGCTCACGTGCGCTGTACAGACCGGTCTCGCGCCAGGTGCACAGGCTGTTGATGCGCTGCCAGGATTCGCCCTGCTTGCGCAGGTCGCGCACATGCATGTCGACGCAGAATGCGCAGCCGTTGAGCTGCGAGACGCGCGTCTTCACGAGTTCCATCAGGATGGTGCCGAGCGAGGACTTGGCCGTGGTGGCGCCCACGGCGGCCATGGCCTGGTAGGGCTTGGGAGAAATCTCGGTCCAGGGGAGTCGGGGTGCGGTGTTCATGTGAGGCCTTGATGAGGTGGTTGGGATACACCTCACAAGACGCTCAGGGCTGCGGGTTTGTGACAGCAAGGTTGCGCCCGAGCGCGGCGGCGATGCGCGCGAGCTTCTCGGGATTGCGCTGGGCATGCACGCGCAGGATGCGTTCGCCATCGGTCTCGAACGACTGCGCCGACTCCAGCGCGCCGTGGATGAAGCGCAGCAGGCCCCATTGCCCGTTGAGCACGACCACCTCGAAACGCACCGCATCGCCGTATTTCAGATGGGAGGCCAGGTAGAGCTGGGCGATGCGCTGATGGCCCACCAGCGGCACGCCGAAACTCGGCACGATGCCGCCCCCATCACCGACGAGTTGCGCATCCTCGGCCAGCAGGGACTTGAGCGTGGCGAACTGCCCGGTGGCCGCCGCATCGGCAAACCCCCGCAGCAGGCGCAGCTGGGCCTCGCGCGGCACGACGTGGCGCGGCCGCTCGTCCTGCAGTTGCGCCCGGGCGCGGTGCACGATCTGGCGACAGGCGCTCTCGGTCTTGCCCAGCGCCTCGGCCACCTCGCCGTAGTCGGCATCGAACACCTCGCGCAACAGGAAGGCCGCGCGCGCCTCGGGCGCCAGACGCTCAAGCAGGGTCAGGAAAGCCACCGACACGTCGTCGGCCCGCTCCAGCAACTGCTCGGGCGACACCGGCGAATCGGACATCAGCGGCTCGGGCAACCAGGTGCCGATGTAGTGCTCGCGCTGCACCTTGGCGCTGCGCAGGCGGTCGATCGCCAGCCGGGTGGTGATGGTGACCAGCCAGGCCTCGCTGCTGTCGAGCGAATCGTGCGGGCTCTCGTGCCAGCGCAGCCAGGCGTCCTGCACCACCTCCTCGGCCTCGGCCGGAGAGCCCAGCATGCGGTAGGCGATGCCTTGCAGGCGGGGGCGCAGGCGGCTGAAGGTGGCGGTGGGGTCGTTCATGCAAGGCAAGACGTGCAGCACCCCGGTGGTGTGACAACGCGGGTGGCGATGCCTCAGCGCGCCTGCGTCGGCCCGGCCCGGCCCGAACGCACGGGCCCGGCGCGCTGCTCGATCTGCGCTTCGAGTTCGGGGCGCAAGGCCAGCAGGAAACCTGCCTCGGCCACCACGAACAGCGGGCCGATGATCAGGCCGCTGATGTCGTCCACGAAGGCCGGCTTGCGGCCTTCAAAGATGTGCCCCACGAACTGGATGACCCAGCCCACCACGAACAAGCCCACGCCCAGGGTGGCCCAGGCACCCAGCGACAGCGGCGCCGTGGCCTGCGCCAGCAACAGGCAGCCCAGCAGCAGCGCAGCCATCACGGCACCCAGGCGCAGGTCCAGACGGAGGTAGTACAGCGTGGCCGCGATCACGGCCAGCGTGGCGAGAGACACGGGCAGGCCCGCCACGAAGAAGGATGGCCGCGCCAGCAGCACCACCACCGACAGCACGATCATGGGAATGCCCACGAAGTGGGTCACGATGTTGCGGCGGTCGCGGTGGTAGGTGGCGTACTGGCTGAGGTGATCGGTGAGGGTTTTCATGTCGGTTCTCCTCGGGCGTCGGGCCCGGCGGACATTGTCGCCAGAGCAAGCCCCGCTGGCCATGGGGTATGCGAGCACCCACCGGGCAAACGGGGCGGGCAGGCGTGCCATCATGGCGGGCTGCTCCCTCCGACCGACACCGTGCTGCCCATCCTGTACTCCTTTCGCCGCTGCCCGTACGCCATCCGCGCGCGCCTGGCGCTGTGCCAGGCCGGCGTGGCCGTGGAGCTGCGCGAGGTGGCGCTTTCCAGCAAGCCGGCCGAGCTGCTGGAGGCGTCTGCGGCCGGCACGGTACCCGTGCTGCAGATCGAACCCGGCCAGGTGATCGCGCAAAGCCTGGACATCATGCGATGGGCCCTGGCGCAGCGCGACCCGGAAGGCTGGCTGGTGCGTGCCGAGTCGTCCGGCCACGCCGCGCTGATCGACACCTGCGACAGTGACTTCAAGCAGGCACTGGACGGCTACAAGTACGCCGAGCGCCACCCGCAGCGCAGCGCGCACGAATGGCGTGACGAAGCGGTGCATTGCCTGATCGCACCCCTCGAAAGCCGCCTGGCGCAAGCCCCGCAACTGGGCGGCGCGCGGCCCTGCCTGACGGACGCCGCGATCTTCCCGTTCGTGCGCCAGTTCGCCGCGGTGGACGCCGCGTGGTGGGCGGCGTCGCCGTGGGCGGCCACACGGCGCTGGCACGACGCCTGGGCGGGCAGCGCGCTGATGGCCGCCTGCATGCCAAAGGTTCCCCGTTGGCAGCCGGGTGCTCCCCCGACCGTGTTCCCGCCGGGTGCACTGTGAGTGCGGAAACCCTGACGCCACCAGACGCGCTGCGGGTCGCCGTGCGCGTGCTGTGCGCGTTCACCGCCCAGGCCGGTGACCTGGACTTGCGCTTCACGCCTTCGCCCACGGCGCAGGACGGCGTGGCCGGCCACGAGGCCGTGACCGCGCGACGACCCGCGCCCTACCAGCGCGAGGTGCCGCTGCGCTCGCGCTGCGGCGATCTGCTGGTGCAGGGCCGCGCCGACGGATTCGACCCCACGGCTCTGCGGCTCGAAGAAATCAAGACCCACCGCGGCGACGTGGCGCTGGTCCGCGACAACCACCGAGCCCTGCACTGGGCACAGGCGCGGGTGTACGCGTGGATGCTGTGCGAGCAGCTCGCGCTGGAGCGCATCGAGGTCGCGCTGGTCTACTTCAACATCGACACCCACACCGAAACCGCGCTGACGGCCTGGCACACCGCCGACGAGCTGCGCCAGCATTTCCACGAGCTGTGCGCGCGCTACATCCGCTGGGCACGCGGTGAGCAGGACCATCGGCTGGCGCGCGACGCGCAACTGCAGACGCTGAGCTTTCCCTTCTACGGCTTTCGCGCCGGCCAGCGCGATCTGGCCGGTGCCACTTACCGCACGCACAGCCATGGCCGGCACCTGCTGGTGCAGGCGCCCACCGGCATCGGCAAGACCATGGCCACGCTGTTCGGCGCGCTCAGGGCCATGCCCGCGCAGGGCACCGACAAGCTGCTCTACCTCACCGCCAAGACCCCCGGGCGCCAGCTCGCGCTCGATGCCTTGCGGCGGCTTCAACCCGACGCGCCCGCCGGCCGCCTGCGGGTGCTGGAGCGAGTGGCGCGCGAGAAGGCCTGCGAGCACCCGGACAAAGCCTGCCATGGCGACGCCTGCCCACTGGCCAACGGCTTCTACGACCGGCTGCCGCAGGCCCGCGACGAGGCGGCGCAGGCCGCCTGGCTCGACCAGGCCGGGCTGCGCGCCGTGGCCCTCAAGCACAACGTCTGCCCCTACTACCTCGGCCAGGACATGCTGCGCTGGAGCGATGTGGTGGTGGGCGACTTCAACCACTTCTTCGACCTCAGCGCACACGCCTGGGCGCTCACCGTGGGCGAGCCCTGGCGCGTGGGGCTGCTGCTGGACGAGGCGCACAACCTGGTCGAGCGCGCGCGGCAGATGTACAGCGCCGAACTCGATCCCTCGATGCTCGCGGCGCTGCGCAAGGCGCCGCCAGCGGGCTTGAAGGCTTCGCTGGACCGCCTGCACCGCTTCTGGGGCACCCTGGGCCGGGCGCAGGTGGTCGAGCAAGCACTGCTGAGCGAGCTTCCCGACGGCCTGGTGGGCGCGCTGCAGCAGCACACCGCCGACCTCTCCGGGCACCTGGCGCTGGAGACGACGGCGCCCGATGCGCGCGTGCAGGCCTGGCTGTTCGAGGTGTTGCACTTCCTGCGCGTGGCCGAGGTGTTTGGCGACCACTCGCTGGTGGAGATCACCCGCGCTGGCGCAGCGGCGCGCGGGCGCTCGCCCCGCCCACGGCTGGCCATCCGCAACCTGGTGCCCGCGCCCCACCTGCAGCCGCGCTGGCTGGCGGCACACAGCGCCACCCTGTTCTCGGCCACGCTCAGTCCCATGGAGCACGCGATCGACCTGCTCGGCCTGCCGGCGGACTGCGCGCGGCTGGAGGTGCCCTCGCCGTTCGACCCGACGCAACTGACGGTGCATGTCACGCCGCACATTTCGACACGCTTCCACGACCGCGCCGCGTCGCTGGACGACGTGGTTGCCGTGATGGCCGCGCAGTACCGGGCCTTGCCGGGCAACTACCTGGCCTTCTTCAGCAGCTTCGACTACCTGCAACAGGCGCTGGCGCGTTTCGAAGCGGCGCACCCCGACATTGCCGTGTGGTCGCAGTCGCGCGGCATGGCGGAGCTCGATCGCAACGCCTTTGTGGCGCGCTTCACCGAACACAGCCAGGGCATCGGCTTCGCGGTGCTGGGGGGCGCCTTTGGCGAAGGCATCGATCTGCCGGGCCAGCGGCTCATCGGCGCCTTCATCGCCACGCTGGGCTTGCCCCAGGTGAACCCGCTGAACGAGCAACTGCGCGCGCGGCTGCAGGCCCGTTTTGGCCGCGGCTACGACTATGCCTACCTGTTCCCCGGTCTGCAGAAGGTGGTGCAGGCCGCCGGCCGCGTGATCCGCGGACCCGACGACCGGGGTGTGGTGGTGCTGATGGACGACCGCTTTGCCCGGCCCGAGGTACGCGGCCTTCTGCCCCCGTGGTGGCGGGTCGGACGCGGCTGAGCGGCTCGGTCAGCTGTGCGAGTAGAGGTGAA
>NZ_JAKFEO010000083.1:0-105843 GCF_036675665.1 Hydrogenophaga sp.
GGCGGTATTGCAGGTTCGGCAGGAACCGGCGCTTGGTTTTGTTGTTGGCGTGGGAAACATTGTTCCCGACCATGGGCTTCTTGCCCGTGACGTCGCAGACGCGTGCCATGAGGACACTCCGATCATTCAAACAGCTGCTGGCCACGACCGGAAGACATTCCGTGTCTGGCCCCTGCAGCCTCACCTCGCCAGGAAAGGGTGGCGGTAACCCGAATCTGCTTTGGTCCCGGACGAACCGGTCAATCTCAGCAAAGCCCGCGATTATAGCCAATCGGCGATCTCGCGGGGCAAGCGCGTCTTCAGGAAGCGCCCTGCTCCAGGAAGCGCTGGGCGTCCAGCGCGGCCATGCAGCCCGTGCCGGCGCTGGTGATGGCCTGGCGGTACACGTGGTCCTGCACGTCGCCAGCGGCGAAGACGCCGGGCACGCTGGTCATGGTGGCCATGCCCTGCAGGCCCGAACGGGTGGTGATGTAGCCGTCCTTCATGTCGAGCTGGCCCTTGAAAATGTCGGTGTTGGGTTGGTGGCCGATGGCGATGAAGCAGCCCTTCAGCGTGAGGTCTTCGGTGGCACCGGTCTTCACGCTCTTGAGGCGCACGCCGGTCACGCCGGTCTTGTCGCCCAGCACTTCGTCGAGCGTGCTGTGCAGCTTGAGCTCGATCTTGCCGGCGGCCACCTTGTCCATCAGCTTGTCGATCAGAATGGCTTCGGCCTTGAAGGTGTCGCGGCGGTGCACGAGCGTGACCTTGCTGGCGATGTTCGACAGGTACAGTGCTTCTTCCACAGCGGTGTTGCCGCCGCCGATCACGCTGACTTCTTCCCCGCGATAGAAAAAACCATCGCAGGTGGCGCAGCCCGACACGCCCTTGCCCATGAAAGCTTCTTCGGACGGCAGCCCGAGGTATTTGGCCGAGGCGCCGGTGGCGATGATGAGTGCATCGCAGCTGTATTCGCCGCTGTCGCCCTTGAGCACGAACGGGCGCTGGCTGAAGTCGACCGCGTTGATGTGGTCGAAGATCATTTCGGTCTTGAATCGCTCGGCATGCGCCTGAAAGCGCTGCATGAGGTCCGGTCCCTGCACACCCTCGGCGTCGGCGGGCCAGTTGTCCACATCGGTGGTGGTCATGAGCTGGCCGCCTTGTGCGATGCCGGTGATGAGCACCGGGTTGAGGTTGGCGCGAGCGGCGTAGACGGCGGCAGTGTAGCCGGCCGGTCCGGAGCCGAGGATCAGTACTTTGGCGTGTTTCATGGTGCATGTCCCCATCGCATTCAGGGGCAAGTGGTTTAGAGTCGGCGGTTATATTGGTGCGTCAGGTCAGAAGCCTGCGGTGCAGGGACCTTGACTTCAGGTCATTGTATGAAACGGCGCTGCAAGCGCTTCCCAGAACAAGGAATACACGCATGTCTCTCCTGTCCAATCTCGATCTGATCCGCCGGGTTCCCTTGTTTTCCACCCTGACCCAGGCCCAGGCCGAATCGGTTGCCGACTCCGTGATCAAGCGGCGCTTCAAGCGCGGCGAGTGCATCGTCGAGCAGGGGAAGAAGTCCAATTGCCTCGCCATTGTGTTGACGGGACGGGCTCGTGTGGTGACCACCGACACGCGGGGGCGGGAGGTGATCCTGGCCACCATGAATCCCGGCGACTACGTCGGTGAGATGAGCCTGATCGACAACCAGCCGCATTCGGCCACGGTGAAGGCCGAGGTGCAGACCGATGTGCTGATCCTGGGTCGTGCCGAATTCGCCCGCTGCCTTCCCGAGAACAGCTCCATGGCCTACGCGGTCATGAAGGGTCTGGTGCAGCGCCTGCGCCACGCCGACCGCAAGATCGAATCGCTCGCGCTGATGGACGTGTATGGCCGGGTGGCTCGCGCGCTGCTTGAATTTGCCCAACCCGACAAGGACGGCCAGCTCACGATCAAGGACCGGGTGTCGCGTCAGGACGTGGCCAAGATGATCGGCGCCTCGCGCGAGATGGTCAGCCGCGTGATGAAAGACCTCGAAGACCGGGGCTTCATCGAGATGGCCGAGGACGGCAGCACCGTCATCAAGGAACGGCTGAATTCCCTCGGTTGAGCCCGGTGGCCGCCTCCGTGCGGCCAGGGTTGCCGGGCATGGGCTTGGGGTAAGCTAGCTGCTGGACATTTGAACAGCCCATGACCTACTCACTGAACACCCTCAACGCCGACCGTGCGGGCCAACCGCAGGTCGGCGTTTCCCGTTTTGCCCAGGAAATCGGTCTGGTACTGGGTGCGGCCGCGCTGGCCTTCTGGCTGCTGGCCTTGCTGAGCCACTCGCTGGCCGATCCGGCCTGGAGCACCACCGGTACCGCGACCGAGGTGGGCAACTGGGGCGGCCGGCTGGGAGCGCTGTTGGCCGACTGGAGCTACTACCTGTTCGGCTTCTCGGTCTGGTGGTGTTTCCTGGTCGGTGTGAGGGCCTGGTTGTCCGCCCTGGCCGGCTGGATTCGCGGCACGCGGGACGAGGGTGGTGATGGACCGGATCCGCGCATCTGGCACCGCCCCTGGGCGCGCCGCACCCTGTTCTGGCTGGCGCTTGTCACCCTGATGGCCGCCAGCACGGTGCTGGAGTGGAGCCGCCTGTACCGTCTTGAAGCGTTGTTGCCAGGCCATGCGGGCGGTGTGCTCGGCCATGGCCTCGGCGCGTTTTCCATGCGCTGGCTCGGATTCACCGGTTCGGCGCTGACCATGCTGGCCCTGTTGCTGGTCTGCCTGCCTCGTGTGTTCCGCTTTTCCTGGGGCCACTGGGCGGAAGAGGTCGGGCACACGCTGGACGGCTGGTTTGAGGCCCGCCGCGAGAAACGCGAAGCGGTGGAGGACCAGCGCATCGGCGAGAAGGCGGCGCGCGAACGCGAAGAGGTGGTGAAGGTCGAGCGGGTGGAGATCGAAGAGCACCATCCCACGCCGGTGGTGATCGAGCCCACGCTGGTCGATGTGCCCAAGAGCGAGCGCGTGGCCAAGGAACGCCAGAAGCCGCTGTTTACCGAGTTGCCCGACAGCAAGCTGCCGCAGGTGGACCTGCTCGACAGCGCGCCAGTGCACCAGGCCGGCGTGGACAGCCAGACGCTGGAGATGACCAGCCGCCTGATCGAGAAGAAGCTCAAGGATTTTGGCGTCGACGTGCGCGTGGTCGCCGCGGCGCCGGGTCCGGTGATCACGCGTTACGAAATCGAGCCCGCCACCGGCGTGAAGGGTTCGCAGATCGTCAACCTCGGGCGCGATCTGGCGCGTTCGCTCTCGCTGGTCTCCATCCGCGTGATCGAGACCATCCCGGGCAAGAACCTGATGGCGCTGGAGTTGCCCAACGCCAAGCGCCAGACCATCAAGCTCAGCGAGATCCTGGGTTCGCAGGTCTACAACGATGCCAAGTCGATGTTGACCATGGGCCTGGGCAAGGACATCGGTGGCCAGCCCATCGTGGCCGACCTGGCCAAGATGCCGCACTGTCTGGTGGCCGGCACCACCGGCTCGGGCAAGTCGGTCGGTATCAACGCGATGATCCTGTCGTTGCTCTACAAGGCCGACGCGCGCGATGTGCGCCTGCTGCTGATCGATCCCAAGATGCTGGAGATGAGCGTCTACGAAGGCATTCCGCACCTGCTGGCGCCCGTGGTCACCGACATGAAGCACGCGGCCAATGGCCTGAACTGGTGCGTGGCCGAGATGGAGAAGCGCTACAAGCTCATGAGCAAGCTGGGTGTGCGCAATCTCGCGGGCTACAACGTGAAGATCGACGAGGCTGCGGCGCGCGGTGAGTTCATCGGGAACCCGTTCAGCCTCACGCCCGAGCAACCCGAGCCACTGGAACGCCTGCCCTACATCGTGGTGGTGATCGACGAACTCGCCGACCTGATGATGGTGGTGGGCAAGAAGATCGAGGAGCTCATTGCCCGCCTGGCGCAGAAGGCGCGCGCGGCCGGCATCCATTTGATTCTTGCCACGCAGCGCCCCAGCGTGGACGTGATCACCGGCCTGATCAAGGCCAACATCCCGACGCGCCTGTCATTCCAGGTGAGCAGCAAGATCGACAGCCGCACCATCCTCGACCAGATGGGCGCGGAGAGTCTGCTGGGCATGGGTGACATGCTTTACATGCCGTCGGGTACGGGATTCCCGATCCGGGTGCATGGTGCGTTCGTGAGCGATGACGAAGTGCACCGCGTGGTGGCCTACCTCAAGGAACAGGGTGGCGAGCCCAATTACATCGACGGCGTGCTTGAGGGCGGCGTGGCCGATGGCGAGGGCGGTGATCTGTTCGGCGAAGGTGGCGGTGAGAGCAATGGTGAAAAAGATGCTCTCTATGACCAGGCGGTGGAGATCGTCATCAAGGACCGCAAGGCCAGCATTTCCTACGTGCAGCGCAAGCTCAAGATCGGCTACAACCGCGCCGCCCGCTTGCTTGAAGACATGGAAAACGCGGGTCTGGTGAGTGCTCTCACATCGAGCGGGCAGCGGGACATCCTGGTGCCGGCACGCGGAGAATGACGCCGGCTTGAACCCCGCCGGCCCAACAGGATCAGACCCCATGATGAAAAAATTGACGATCGCCACCGCCCTGAGCCTTGCGGCCCTGGGCGCCTGGGCCGATGGGCTTCAGGACCTGGAGAAATTCCTGCGCGAGGTGGGCAGCGGCAAGTCCAGCTTCACCCAGGTGGTGACCTCGCCCAAACGCTCCACCGAGACCGTTGCACGCAGCAAGACCTCGACCGGCACGTTCGAGTTCTTGCGCCCCAACCGCTTCCGGTTCGAATACACCAAGCCGTTCGAGCAGACCATCGTGGCCGATGGCCAGACGCTCTGGCTCCACGACGTGGACCTGAACCAGGTCACTGCGCGCGGCCAGAAAGAGGTGCTGGGCAGCACGCCCGCGGCCCTGATTGCGGCCGGCACCGACCTCAAAGGCCTCTCGGACGCGTTTGACCTCAAGCCCGCAGCGGCCAAGGACGGCCTGGAGTGGCTGGAAGCAAAGCCGAAGGACCGCAACGGGCAGTTGCAGATGGTGCGCGTGGGATTCAGGCAAGGCCAGTTGTCGGTGCTCGACATCGAGGACAACCTCGGCCAGCGGTCGGTGCTCACCTTCAACGACTGGCAGGCCAACGCGCCCTTGAAGGCGGCCGACTTCAAGTTCCAGCCACCGGCCGGCGCGTCTGTCATGCGGCCCTGAAGTCCGTGGCCGCCCCCAGCCCCCACGCGCCTCTGGCCGAGCGACTTCGCCCACGCACCCTGGGCGAAGTCATCGGCCAGCAGCACATGCTGGGCGAGGGCATGGCGCTGCGCTTGGCCTTTGAATCGGGTCAGCCGCACAGTTGCATCCTCTGGGGCCCGCCCGGTGTGGGCAAGACCACCATCGCGCGGCTCATGGCCGATGCCTTCGACGCGCAGTTCCTCACCATCAGCGCGGTGCTCGGCGGGGTGAAGGACATCCGCGATGCGGTGGAGCGCGCCGAGGCCGCGCGCAGCGGTCTGACAGCCCAGCGCACCATCCTGTTCGTGGACGAAGTGCACCGCTTCAACAAGAGCCAGCAGGACGCCTTCCTGCCGCACGTGGAAAGTGGCCTGTTCACGTTCATCGGGGCCACCACCGAAAACCCGTCGTTCGAGGTCAACTCGGCCTTGCTCTCGCGCGCAGCGGTGTATGTGCTGCAGCCGCTGTCGGAAGACGACCTGAGGCTGATCGTCACCAAGGCGCAGGGCATCGATGCGGTACCCGCCATCGAACCCGCGGCGATCGAGCGCCTGATTGCCTACGCCGATGGTGATGCCCGCCGCCTGCTCAACACGCTGGAAACGCTGGCCGTGGCCGCCGGGCGTGAAAAGCTCAGCGAGATCACCGATGCCTGGCTGCTCAAGGTGCTGGGCGAACGCATGCGCCGTTACGACAAGGGAGGGGAGCAGTTCTACGACACCATCAGCGCGTTGCACAAAAGCGTGCGCGGCTCCGACCCGGACGCCGCGCTGTACTGGTTCGTGCGCATGCTCGACGGCGGTGCCGACCCGCGCTACATGGCGCGGCGCTTCATCCGCATGGCCAGTGAAGACATCGGTCTGGCCGATCCGCGTGCCTTGCGCCTGGCGCTGGACGCTGCCGAGGTGTACGAGCGACTGGGCAGCCCCGAGGGCGAACTGGCGCTGGCCGAGTGCGTGATCTATCTGGCCGTGGCGCCCAAGTCGAACGCTGTCTACAAGGCCTTCAACGCGGCCAAGGCGTTCGTGAAGAAAGACGGCACACGCCCCGTGCCCATGCACCTGCGCAACGCGCCCACCAAGCTCATGAAGGAGCTCGACTACGGCAAGGGCTACCGGTACGCGCACGATGAAGAGGGTGGTTTTGCCGCGGGCGAAAGCTATCTGCCCGAGGGCATGGCCGAACCCGGTTTCTACCGGCCGGTGGACCGTGGTCTGGAGTTGCGCATCGCCGATAAGCTGCGCGAGCTCAAGATTCGCAACAATCAAAATAACTAATGCGTTCCCATTCGCGCTGATGCAAGCGAGGGTGCTCCGTCCAAATGCCGGGTAAACCCTTGTGCGCTAAGGGCATACACGCATGCGACCTCCAAAAGCGCGTCATTACAATCCGTCCACCAACCCGCAGTCTGTCCTGTCTCAAGGTCATGTCTGGCGGGTTTTTTGCTAGGTTGAAACAGGCCGGCGCCACGAGCACCTTTCGGCCTGTCACACACACGGAGAATCTTTCATGGAAGTTTTGCTACAGCAGATCATCAACGGTCTGGTGCTGGGCAGCATGTATGCGCTGGTGGCCCTGGGATACACCATGGTCTACGGCATCATCGGCTTGATCAACTTTGCACACGGCGACGTGCTGATGGTGGGGGCGCTCACCAGCTGGACCCTGATCGGCTGGATGAGGGAGGCCTCACCCGATCTGCCGGGCTGGCTGGTGCTGCTGCTGGCCACGGTGATTGCGATGGTGGTCTGCGCCACGCTGAACTTCACGATCGAGAAGTTGGCCTACCGGCCGCTGCGCAACTCGAACCGATTGGCCCCCTTGATCACCGCCATCGGCATGTCGTTGCTCCTGCAGACTTTTGCCATGATCATCTGGAAGCCCAATCCCAAGTCCTATCCGAACATGCTGCCCACCGAGCCGGTGGAGTTCGCGGGCGCGGTGATCTCGATCACGCAGATCACCATCCTGGCCACCACGGCCATCACGCTGGCCTTCCTGATGTGGCTGGTCAACCGCACCAATCTGGGTCGCGCCATGCGCGCCACGGCCGAGAACCCTCGCGTGGCCGCGCTCATGGGCATCAAACCCGATGTGGTCATCTCCGCCACCTTCATCATCGGCGCCATGCTGGCCGCGATCGCCGGCATCATGTGGGCGTCCAACTACGGCACCGTGCAACACGCCATGGGCTTCATGCCCGGCCTCAAGGCCTTCGTGGCCGCGGTCATGGGCGGCATCGGCAACCTCGCTGGTGCGGTGGTCGGGGGCATTGCCCTGGGCCTGATCGAATCCCTGGGCGCCGGTTACCTCGGCAAGCTCACCGGGGGCGTGCTGGGCAGCCAGTACACCGACATCTTTGCCTTCATCGTGCTGGCCATCGTGCTCACGCTGCGCCCTTCGGGTCTGCTGGGTGAACGTGTGGCGGACCGCGCCTGACCGGTAGGAGAACTCACATGATGAACACCAAAACCGGCAAGCTGATCGTTTTCCTGATCGCGGGTGCGGCCCTGCTGCTGCTGCCCATCATCCTGCAGTCCACCGGCAGCAACTCCTGGGTGCGCATTGTCGATATCGCGCTCATGTATGTGCTGCTGGCCCTGGGCCTGAACATCGTGGTGGGCTACGCCGGCCTGCTGGATCTGGGTTACATCGCCTTCTTCGCGGTTGGCGCTTACGTGTTCGCGCTGCTGGGCTCGCCCCACCTCGCCGATACCTTCCCCGCCATCAAGGCGATGTTCCCCAACGGCCTGCACTACAACATCTGGCTGGTGATGATCCTCGCGGCGGCGATCGCGGGCGTGGTCGGCATGATCCTGGGCGCGCCCACACTCAAGCTGCGCGGCGACTACCTGGCCATCATCACGCTGGGCTTCGGCGAGATCATCCGCATCTTCCTGCTCAACATGGACCGCCCGGTGAACATCACCAACGGACCCAAGGGCATCAGCCAGATCGACACCATTTCGGTTTTCGGCCTCGATCTCGGCAAGCGCCTGACCATTGGCGACTACACCTTCCAGCCGGTCACGCTCTACTACTACCTGTTCCTCTTCTTCGTCGTGCTGGCCATCATCATTTCGTACCGCCTGCAGGACTCGCGCATCGGCCGCGCCTGGATGGCCATCCGCGAAGACGAGATCGCTGCCAAGGCCATGGGCCTGAACACCCGCAATCTCAAGTTGCTGGCCTTCGGCATGGGCGCTTCTTTTGGTGGCGTGTCCGGCGTGCTGTTCGCCTCGTTCCAGCGCTTCGTGTCGCCCGAATCGTTCTCGCTCATGGAGTCGATCATGGTGGTGGCCATGGTCGTTCTCGGTGGCATCGGGCACATCCCGGGCGTGGTGCTCGGTGCCCTGCTGTTGGCCGGACTGCCCGAGCTGCTGCGCCACGTGGCGCACCCACTCACGGCCATGACCGACGGCCGCCTGGCCCCCGAGATTCTGCGCCAGCTGCTGATCGCACTGGCCATGGTGATCGTCATGTTGCTCCGGCCCAAAGGCTTGTGGCCCTCGCCCGAGCATGGCAAGTCCTTGTCCAAGTGAACGGAGAATCCAGATGACTGACACGATTCTCAAAGTGGCGAACGTCTCCAAGCGCTTCGGTGGCCTGCAGGCCCTGAGCGATGTGGGCATTGAAATCAAACGCGGCCAGGTCTACGGCCTGATCGGCCCCAACGGCGCCGGCAAGACGACTTTCTTCAACGTGCTGACCGGCCTGTATTCGCCCGACAGCGGCTCCTTCGAGCTGGCGGGCAAACCGTACACGCCCAGCGCGGTGCACGAAGTGGCCAAGGCCGGCATCGCGCGCACCTTCCAGAACATCCGCCTGTTCGCCGAAATGACGGCGCTGGAAAACGTGATGGTCGGGCGCCATGTGCGCACCCATTCGGGCCTGATCGGAGCCGTGTTGCGCACACCAGGTTTCAAGCGCGAAGAGGCTGAGATCACAGCGCGCGCGCGCGAATTGCTGGCCTATGTGGGCATCGAGAAATTCGCCGACTACAAATCGCGCACGCTGAGCTACGGCGACCAGCGCCGACTGGAAATTGCACGCGCCCTGGCCACTGACCCGCAACTCATCGCGCTGGACGAGCCCGCGGCCGGCATGAACGCGACCGAAAAGATCCAGTTGCGCGAGCTGATCGACCGCATCCGCAAGGACGACCGCACCATCTTGCTGATCGAACACGACGTGAAACTGGTCATGGGCCTGTGCGACCGTGTGACCGTGCTGGACTACGGCAAACAGCTCTCGTCTGGCACGCCCGCCGATGTGCAGCGCGACCCCAAGGTGATCGAGGCCTACCTCGGCACCGGTGGCCACTGACATGACCCACCCCCGCGCCGCTTCGCGTCACCCCCTCAAGGGGGCAACACCTGCCGACCGGCAAAGCCGGACCGGCGGTGTTCCCGGCTGAGGCCATTCGCGCCGGATGCCGAAACGAACAAGGAAAAGACATGGCAAACACACTCCTCAAAATCAGCGGCCTGAAGGTCGCCTACGGCGGCATCAAGGCCGTCAAGGGTATCGATCTCGAAGTGAACGAAGGCGAGTTGATCTCGCTGATCGGCTCCAACGGCGCTGGCAAGACCACCACGATGAAGGCCGTCACCGGTTCGCTGGCTTTTGAAGCTGGCGACATCGAGTACATGGGCAAGAGCATCAAGGGCAAGGGCGCCTGGGACCTGGTGAAGCAGGGCCTGGCCATGGTGCCGGAAGGCCGAGGCGTGTTCACCCGCATGTCCATCACCGAGAACCTGCAGATGGGCGCCTACATCCGCAGCGACAAGGCCGGCATCGCGCAGGACATCGAGAAGATGTTCGGCATCTTCCCGCGCCTGCGCGAGCGCAAGGACCAGCTCGCCGGCACCATGAGTGGAGGCGAGCAGCAGATGCTGGCCATGGCGCGCGCGCTCATGAGTCAGCCCAAGGTGCTGCTGCTCGACGAGCCGTCCATGGGCCTGTCGCCCATCATGGTCGACAAGATCTTCGAGGTGGTGCGAGACGTGTCCAAGCAGGGCGTGACCATCCTGCTGGTGGAGCAGAACGCCCGCCGCGCGCTGCAGATCGCCGATCGCGGCTACGTGATGGACTCCGGCGAAATCATCATGACCGGCAAGGGCCGCGACATGCTCGACGATCCGAAAGTGAGAGCCGCGTACCTCGGCGAATAACAGCCCCCACGCTCCGCCGCTGCGCGGGTCGCTGCCCCCCAGGGGGGCTGATTCGCCTTGGGGCGGCCCGGCGGCGAATCGCGCTTTCAGGGCAAAACTACAATGGAGGGTTGCGCACACTGGTGCTCAACCCTCTTTTCATTCATGACACAAGTCCACACCCCCGACACCAGCGCCCCCGCGCACGACGACAACCAGCTGATCGCGGAGCGCCGCGAGAAGCTCAAGGCGATGCGCGAAGCGCAGCAGCGGGGCGAGGGTGTGGCCTTTCCGAACGACTTCAAACCTTCCGACAAGGCCGCCGAGCTGTTCGCGGTGCACGGCGAGACCACCAAGGAAGCGCTCGAAGCCACCCCGGTGCGCGCCTGTGTTGCCGGGCGCATGATGCTCAAGCGCGTGATGGGCAAGGCCAGCTTCGCCACGCTGCAAGACGCCTCGTTTGGCCCCAGCGGTGGCCGCATCCAGATCTACCTGAACAACGAAAGCGTGGGCGAAGCGCTGCACAACGCGTTCAAGCATTGGGACCTCGGCGACATCGTGGCGGCCGAAGGCGTGCTGTTTCGCACCCGCACCGGTGAACTCACCATCCACGCCGACAGCATCCGCCTGATCACCAAGAGCCTGCGCCCGCTGCCCGACAAGTTCCACGGCATCCACGACCAGGAGATCAAGTACCGCCAGCGCTATGTGGATCTGATGACCGACGAGAGTGCGCGCCAGCGTTTCGTCAACCGCAGCCGCGGCATTTCCAGCCTGCGCGGCTTCATGGTCAGCCATGGCTTCCTGGAGGTCGAGACGCCGATGCTGCATCCGATCCCGGGTGGTGCCAATGCCAAGCCGTTCAAGACGCACCACAACGCGCTCGACCAGGAGATGTTCCTGCGCATCGCGCCCGAGCTGTACTTGAAGCGTTTGCTGGTGGGGGGCTTCGACCGCGTGTTCGAGATCAACCGCAACTTCCGCAACGAAGGCATCAGCGTCCGGCACAACCCCGAGTTCACCATGATGGAGTTCTACGCGGCGTACTGGAACTACCAGGACCTGATGAGCTTCACCGAAGAGCTCATCCGCCACGTGGTGCAAGAGGTGCGCGGCGATGTGCCGCTGACCTACCAAGGGCAGCCAGTGGACGTGACCTCGCCGTTCGAACGGCTCACCATCCGCGAGGCCATCCTCAAGCACACCGAGGCGGGCAACAACGTGGACAGCGTGGAATGGCTGCTGAATCAATTGAAGAAGCTCGGCCTGAGTGAGACCAAGCACCAGCTCTCCACGCGCAGCCTGGCCAGCCTGCAGGTGATGTACTTCGAGGAGAAGGTCGAGGACAAGCTCTGGAACCCGACCTTCATCATGGACCACCCGACCGAGATCTCGCCGCTGGCCCGCGCCAACGATTTGAAGCCCGAGGTGACCGAGCGCTTCGAGCTCTACATCACGGGCCGAGAATTCGGCAACGCGTTCTCGGAGCTCAACGATGCCGAAGACCAGGCCGCGCGCTTCCAGGCGCAGGTGTCGGCCAAGGACGGTGGTGACGACGAGGCCATGCATTTCGACGCCGACTACATTCGCGCGCTCGAATACGGCATGCCGCCGGCCGGTGGCTGCGGCATCGGCATCGACCGCCTGATGATGCTGCTGACCGACAGCGCCAGCATCCGCGACGTGATCCTGTTCCCTGCGCTGCGCAGGGAGAACTGAGCCCCGCGCAGGATCGTTTGAGCCCTGCTAGAAGTTGAGCTTCAGGATGGTCCTGCGGTTCTCCTGACGCAGGGTATCCAGCCCGCTGCGCAGCCAGTCCAGATGGGCCTGTGCGTTGCTCTCCAGATCGGAGCTGCTGGCTGCGTCGGGCAGCAGCGCCAAGACCACCTTGAACTTCAAGGTGGTACCCACCGGCAATTGGTTCGAGGGGCGCAGGCCACCTGCAACGATGCTGGTGGCCGCGGCCACCACCTGGGCTTCGCGCACCGGGCCTTCCATCAGCAAGGCCAGTGTGCTGTCGTTGACCCGGCCGGCAGTGTCCACGTCGCGCGCCACCGACCTCAGCAGCGAACCCGTGAGCACCAGCGCCCGGTCGGCCACTTCACGCCCGTGCGTCTCGGCAAACCAGCCATGGTTGTCCAGATCGATCAGCAGCAGGGCGCTGCGGTGCTGGTAGCGCTGGGCGCGCACCAGGCTCTCGTGCAGGCGCAGCATGAAGTTGTGGCGGTTGGTCAGGCCCGTGAGCGGCTCGGTCAGCGCCAGCGCGCGGGCGCGGGTCTGTGCCTCGTGCTGCATGGACGATCGTTGCAGCAGGCCATAGATGAGCAACGGCGCTTCGATGGCCGCAGCCATCACCATCCCGTACTGCGAGAGGACGCCCGAGGACAACAGGCCGAAGTTGCGCAGCACGGGCAAGGTGCCGGCGATGAGCACAGGCAGAACGCCCAGCGCGATCCAGCGCACCCAGCGGTCTCCGGTGCGCCAGGCCGCCCACAGCATCGCGTACACCAGCACCATGGTGAGTGCACCCGCGGCGGTCACGGCCTGCAGACTGGTGGTGGTGGGGTGCACCACGTCCCAGGCGGTCAGGACCATGAACACGCCCGCCAGGCTCAAGGCCAGCCGGTCCAGCCTGCGGCCGATGCGCCGTGGCTGCACCACATGTCGCACAAACAGCAGGCCCGAGACGGCCGTGAGCGGCAGCAACACGAACTCGGCCAGGCTGTTCCAGCGTGGCCAGGCGGGCCACAGGAACTGGCCACCGACCCCCAGCGACGCGGCCAGTGCCAGGCCCAGCACGGTGACGTAAATGGCGTAGGCGGCGAAGCTGGTGTCCCGGAACACCAGGGCGTTGGCGATGGCGGTGGCGATCAGCAGCGCCGCCATGCCGAAATACGCACCCAGCAAGAACTGCTGGTGGATGCGCAGTTCGCGCAGGGTGTTGTGGTTGTGGACCAGCAGCTCGCCCGAGAACGGCACGCGGGCGTGTTCGATGCGCACCCAGTACGTGACGGCCTGATCGAGCCGTGGATCCAGCGCAAACACCGGATAGCGGTCGGGATAGGCCCAGTCGCGCACGGCAATGTGATCGCCGGCGTGTTGCGCATGCCAACTGCCGTCGGCCCGGCGGTGGAACAGGCTCACCCGGTCGGTGCCGGAGTGGGTGAGCTCCAGCTCCCAATGCGCGCTGTTGTCTTTGACCTCGGCGTCAAAGCGCACCCACAGCACCGCACCTTGGGCCAATTGCACTCGGCTGCCCCGCGCCCGCACGCCAAAGGGCAGGTCGAGGTACCGGGTTTCCAGTTGTTGGGGTGTCAGCGCGCCACTGTCGTCCACCCAGAATGTGCTGCGCCCTGCCAGCGGCAGGGTGTTCTGGCTGCCGTCCAGCATCAAGGCGCGAGGAGGCGGTACGGATTGGGCCGAGGCCGTGTTGAGTGCGAGCAGCGCCAAGCCCAGAAGGGCGCACAGACGGAGGAATGGGGTCACGAGCAGGTCGGTGCGCCAGACGCGCGAAAGCGAAAAAGGGCTCCATTGTGTCTTGGCAGACGGGCAAACGGATTCCACCAGGGCACCAAGCCGGTGCGTGACGGGCAAAAAAAACCCCGGGTGCCAGGGCAGCCGGGGTGTGCGCAGACGGTGGCGTCCGCGCTCAAGCGTAGGCGGCCAGCGCCTTGCGCATTTTCTTCATGGCCGCCACTTCGATCTGGCGCACGCGCTCGGCGCTCACGCCGTATTCGGCAGCCAGCTCGTGCAGCGTCATGCCGCCGGAGCCGTCATCGTTCACCTTGAGCCAGCGCTCGCTCACGATGCGGCGCGAGCGGTCGTCGAGTTCGCTCATGGCCAAGGCCACGCCTTCGGTGGCCAGCGCGTCGCGCTCCGCCGATTCCAGCACCGCGGTGGGCTCGTGGGTGGCGTCGGCCAGGTAGGCAATGGGGCCGAAGGCGTCTTCGCCGTCATCACCCGGGCTCGGATCCAGCACCACGTCGCCACCCGAGAGCCGGGTTTCCATTTCGCGCACTTCTTCCGGCTTCACGTTGAGTTCTCTGGCCATCACGCCCACTTCATGGTCGCTCAGCACTTCGCGGTGGGTGTCGCCGTCCAGCGCATCGGAGCGGAAGCCCTGCTTGCGCGAGCGCAGGTTGAAGAACAACTTGCGCTGGGCCTTGGTCGTGGCCAGCTTGACCATGCGGCAGTTCTTCAGCACGTATTCGTGGATCTCGGCCTTGATCCAGTGCATGGCGTAGCTCACCAGACGCACGCCCTGGTCGGGGTCAAAGCGCTTCACCGCCTTCATCAAGCCGACATTGCCCTCCTGAATCAGGTCGCCGTGTGGCAAGCCGTAGCCCAGGTACTGGCGGGCGATCGACACCACCAGGCGCAGGTGCGACATGACCAGTTGGCCCGCGGCCTCCAGGTCGTTGTCGTCGCGCAGGCGGCGCGCCGCCTTCTGCTCTTCGTCCAGGGTGAGCAGCGGCAGGCGGTTGACCGCGGAAATATAGGCATCCAGATTGCCCAAGGGCGGCACCAGCGCCCATGGGTTCGCAACAGCGATCTGGCCACTGGAAACGGCGGAAACGGGGGCAAGTGAGTGGGACATGCAGAACCTCCTCAGGACTGTTCGAAGAATATTAGCACTCTCTGTGATCGAGTGCTAAGGAGGAAGTTCCACTCCCTCTGCTGCCTTAGGGCCTTGGCCATGCGCGCTTGTTGTTGGCGCACATGTGCATGGCATGGCGGAATTTTCTGGACATGACGCGAAGCCACTACAGTTCGGTTGCCCGAACCACAAGGACAGACCATGCCCCGCCCCGTTCTCGATGAAGCCGCCATCCACCCCGCCATCCAGCAGAAAGTGGCCAACCTCAACGGTGACTTGCTGCGCCAGGTCCAGACCGACGTGGCGTCCAACACCGTGATGGTGTTCGGCATGTCGGGCAACCCCTGGGTGGGCCGGGCCCGCAAGACGCTGAACGCCGCCGGTGTGGCCCATGGCTACCTGGAGATCGGCAGCTATTTCTCGCAGTGGCGCCGGCGCAATGCGCTCAAGATGTGGACCGGCTGGCCCACCTTTCCCATGGTGTTTGTGCGCGGCGTGCTGGTGGGGGGCGCGCAAGACGTGCAACGGCTCGCCGAGTCGGGTGAACTGAAACAGCTTCTGGCCGCATGAAACCTGGATCCCGCTCGACCCAGCCCGAAGTCTGGCGCTGCGACGTGGGCGCCGCGTCGGTGGCGGTGCTCGACATCCCCGGCTCGCTGGATCGGCATCGCAGCTTCGATGTGGACGCGATGCTCGTGGTGCGGGTGCCGCAGCCGCTGGACGGCGCCTGGCACGAACTTTCTGTGGAACTTGACGGCAAGCGCCAATGGTCGCGCCGCATTGCCAGCAGCAGCCCGGGCCAGACCGACGGGCTGGACTACCACTGCCGCGTGGAGCTGGCGCCCGGGCGGGCATTGCGCATCCGCGCGGTGGCGGCGGCTTCCGGCTCGGTCGTGCGCCAGCTGGCGGTGGAAGCGCGGGAAGAACTGCCGGGCGGCTGACGTCCCGCACTTGTGACGTTTGCTCACAAAAAGGGTGGCAACGTGTCTCCCGTCTGAAAGGCCTGTCGTCCGACGCAAGCTGCCACCTTTGGGGGTCGACCAAACCGGCCGAGTGGTCGTATGCTCGCGCGGTCGATAAAGACCCGATTGGAAAGTTCCTGCCGCGTCAACACGCTGCACGGAACTTGATGGCGCGCTTTCACCGTTGCGCCTTCCTGGTTCGGGAGCGGTCATGAACCCTTTCAGGCAGTTGAACATGAACTATTCGTCGCGCGCTCCGCGCCGGGGCATCCCTCTGGCGTTGTGGTCTCTTTTTCTGGTGGCCACGTCCTGGCTGAGCGGTTGCGGCGGCCCGGCCGACGCGCAAGGCGGCCCACCCCAGGCCGCGCCGGTGAGCGTGGCCCCCGCGGTGGCCCGCACCGTGTCCGACAGCGAGACCTTCAGCGGCCGACTGGAGGCGGCCGAATACGTGGAACTGCGCCCCCGCGTGGGCGGCGTGGTGGACAAGGTCCATTTCACCGATGGCGCGCTGGTCTCCAAAGGGCAGTTGCTGTTCACCATCGACCCGCGTCCGTTCCAGGCCGAGGTGGCCCGTGCCGAGTCGCAGCTGGCCGCCGCGCGCTCACGCGCAGAGCTCGCCACCACCGAGGTGGCCCGCGCGCAGAAACTGCTCGATGCCAAGGCCGTCTCGCGTCAGGAGTTCGACCAGCTCTCTTCCAGCTCGCGCACCACCGACGCCGACATCAAGGCCGCCCAGGCCGCGCTGCGGGTGGCGCAGCTCAACCTGTCCTACACCACCGTGCGCTCACCGATCGCCGGGCGCGCCTCGCGGGCCAACATCACGGCCGGCAATCTGGTCACCGAGCAGAGCGTGCTCACCTCGATCGCCGGCGTGTCGCGGGTCCACGCCTACTTCGACGGCAGCGAGCAGACTTTCCTGCGCATCCGCGCGGCCAACGAGAAGACGCCCGCCGTGCGCATGGGTCTGGCCAACGAGGACGGATTTCCCCACGTGGGAACGCTCGATTTCGTGGACAACCGCCTCAACCCGCAGACCGGTGCGATCCGCCTGCGCGCCAGCTTTGACAACGGCAAGGGCCAGTTCGTGCCCGGCCTGGCCGCGCGCCTGACCATGGCCACCAGCGCGCCCTACCCGGCGGTGATGGTGCCCGAGCGCGCCATAGGCACCGACCAGAGCAAGAAGTTCGTGGTGGTGGTGGGCGCCGATGGCCAGCCGCAGTTCCGCAATGTGCAGCTCGGTGCCTTGCAGGGCGGCATGCGCGTGGTGGGCGGGGGGCAGATCAAGGCCGGCGAGAACGTGGTGGTGGACGGCCTGCAGCGCATCATGCCCGGTGTGCCGGTGGCGCCGCAGGTGCTGCAGGTGGATGCCCAGGGCATGCCGATTCCGGCCGCACCCCCTGCGCCGGCCGGTGGTCCGCCGCCCACGTCGCAGCGCGCCGCCGACGCCCGCGCGGCCTGAGCGGAGCGCCCCATGGACATCTCGCACTTTTTCATCGACCGGCCGCGCTTTGCCGCCGTGTTGTCGATCTTCATCTTCCTCATCGGCACGCTGGCCATCTTCCAGTTGCCGCTCTCCGAGTACCCCGAGGTCGCGCCGCCACAGATCGTGGTGCGCGCGCAGTTCCCCGGCGCCAACCCGCGCGTGATCAGCGAGACCGTGGCCACGCCGCTGGAAGAGCAGATCAGCGGCATCGAGAACCTGCTGTATTTCGATTCGCAGGCCACCGCCGACGGCGCCATGACGCTCACCGTCACTTTCAAGATCGGCACCAGCCCCGAAGCCGCTGAAACCGCGGTGCAAAACCGCATCAACCGCGCGCTGCCCCGCCTGCCCGACATCGTGCGCCAGATCGGCTTGACCACCGAGAAGAGCAGCCCCAACCTGACCATGGTGGTTCACCTGGTGAGCCCGGACAACAGCCGCGATGCGCTCTATCTGCGCAACTACGGCCAGCTCAATGTGCGCGACGATCTGTTGCGCATACCGGGCATGGGCTCGGTCATCCTGTTTGGCGCGGGCGACTACGCCATGCGCGTCTGGCTCGACCCCACCAAACTCGCCGCGCGCGGCCTGACCACGGCCGAGGTGGTCAGCGCGATCCGCGAGCAGAACGCGCAGGTGGCCGCCGGCACCGTGGGCGCGCCGCCCGCACCCACCGGTACCGAGTTCCAGCTCGCCGTCAACACGCAGGGCCGCCTGACCACCGAGCAGGAATTTGCCGACATCATCATTCGCGCCGAGCCCGCCACCGGCGGCATGATCCGCATCCGCGACATCGGCCGGGTCGAGCTCTCCGCCGGCAGTTATGCGCTGCGCAGCCTGCTCAACAACAAGGAAGCGGCGGCCATCGCGGTGTTTCAGGCGCCGGGCTCGAATGCACTCGCGCTCTCCAACAGCGTGCGCGAGGCCATGGAGCGGATGAAGGCGAACTTTCCGCCCGGCATGAGCTACGACATCGTCTACGACCCCACGCGTTTCGTGCAGACCTCCATCGAAAAAGTGGTGATCACGCTGCTGGAGGCCATCGCGCTGGTGGTGCTGGTGGTCATCGTCTTTCTGCAGACCTGGCGCGCCTCGCTCATCCCGCTGCTGGCGGTGCCCGTGTCCATCGTGGGCACCTTCGCCTTCCTGTTGCTGCTCGGATATTCCATCAACACGCTCACGCTGTTTGGCCTGGTGCTGGCCATCGGCATCGTGGTGGACGACGCCATCGTGGTGGTGGAAAACGTGGAGCGCAACATCGAGGAGGGCCTGTCGCCGCGCGACGCCACCATCCAGGCCATGCGAGAGGTCTCGGGCCCCATCATTGCGATCGCGCTGGTGCTCTGCGCGGTGTTCGTGCCGCTGGCCTTCGTGCCCGGGCTCACCGGCCAGTTCTACAAGCAGTTCGCCGTCACCATTGCCATCAGCACGGTGATCTCGGCCTTCAACTCGCTCACGCTCAGCCCGGCGCTCTCGGCGCTGCTGCTGCACCCGCACGACCAGTCGCCCGACCGGCTCACGCGCGCCATGGACAAGGTGTTCGGCCCCTTCTTCCGCTGGTTCGACCGCGTGTTCCACCGCGGCAGCGAAGGCTATGGCCGCCGCGTGGGCTACATCGTGCGGCACAAGACGGCCTCGCTCGCGGTCTACGCCATCCTGCTGGCCGCGACGGCGCTGCTGTTCACGCGCATCCCTGCCGGCTTCGTGCCCGCGCCCGACAAGCAGTACCTGATCGGCATCGCGCAATTGCCCGCGGGCTCGTCCATCGACCGCACCGACAAGGTGATCCGCGAGATGAGCGACATTGCCTTGAAGGTGCCCGGCATCATCGACTCGGTGGCCTTCCCCGGTCTTTCCATCGCCGGCTTCTCGGCCGCGCCCAACGAAGGCATCGTCTTCTTCGGCCTGGCGCCGTTCGAAGAGCGCACGACACCCGAGCTCAGCAAAGGCGCGATCCTGGGGCAGATCAACGGTGCGATCCAGCAGATTCAGGGGGCGCGCATGTTCGTGGTGCCGCCGCCCGCGGTGGACGGCCTGGGCAACGCCGGCGGCTTCAAGCTGCAGGTGCAGGACCGGGGTGGCCTCGGTGAGCAGGCGCTGTATGGCGCGGTGTGGGGCACGCTGGGGCAGGTGTACGGCAACCCCCAATCGAGCATCGGCACGCCGTTTTCCGGCTACGACATCAACGTGCCGCAGCTCTACGCCAACGTGGACCGCACGCGCGCCAAGCAGATGGGCATCAACCTCGCCGACATCTACGACACCATGCAGGTCAACCTGGGCTCGCTCTACGTGAACGACTTCACCCAGTTCGGCAAGACCTACCAGGTGGTGGTGCAGGCCGACGCGCCGTTCCGCAACAACGCCGAAGCCATCACCAACCTCAAGACGCGCAACGGTGCCGGCGAGATGGTGCCCCTGGGCGCGCTCATGACGGTGGAGCCCACCTTTGGCCCCACGCGCGTGACGCGCTACAACGGCTTTCCCTCGGCCGACATCAACGGCGCGCCCAACCCGGGCTTCTCTTCGAGCCAGGCCGAAGGCGAGATCGAGGCGCTGCTCAAGAAGACCCTGCCGCGCGGCATGAGCTACGAGTGGACCGAACTGAGCTACCAGGACCGCCTCACACGCGACATCACCTTGCCCGGCACGCAGACCCATGTGCCCATCCTCGCGGCGGTGCTGGGCATTTCGGTGCTGCTGGTGATTCTGGTGCTGGCCGCGCAGTACGAGAGCTGGAGCCTGCCGATGGTGATCGTGCTGATCGTGCCCATGGGCATCCTCTCGGCGCTGTTCGGCGTGTGGCTCTCCAGCTTCCCGCCGTTCTCGCAGCCGGGGGACCTCAACATCTTCACGCAGGTGGCGCTGGTGGTGCTGGTCGGCCTGGCCTGTAAAAACGCCATCCTGATCGTGGAGTTCGCCAAGGACCTCGAAGAGCGCGGCGAAGAGCTGTTTGCCGCCATCGTGCACGCCTGCCGCATGCGGCTGCGCCCGATCCTGATGACCTCGATCGCCTTCTGCGCCGGCGTGATCCCGTTGATTCTGGGCAGCGGCGCGGGCAGCGAAATGCGCCGCGCCATGGGCATTGCCGTGTTCTCCGGCATGTTGGGCGTCACCTTGTTCGGCATCTTCCTCACCCCGGTGTTCTATGCGTTGCTGCGCAGCCGCCACCAGGCCCGCCGAAGCGCCACCGCACCCCACGTGGCCGTGCAGGGAGCCAGCCATGAATAGACGCTTCGTGCCTTCCGCGCTGTTCGCCGCCGTGCTCTCAGGTTGCAGCGCCGTGGGCCCCGACCACCAGCGGCCCACCCCAGCGCTGGACGCCGGCTTCATCGCCGCCGGTGCCACCGCTGTCAACGCACAAGCGCCCGCGGCCGACATCGCCACCTTCTGGCGCGGCTTCAACGACGCGCGCCTGAGCGCCTTGATCGAACGCGCCCTGCAGGCCAACGGCGACGTGCGCATTGCACAGGCCCGCCTGCAAGAGGCGCGCGCCAACCAGGGCGAGGCCGACGCGGCCGGCCTGCCGGGCGTGGGCATCGATGCCAGCGCCGAGCGCTCCATCCGCCCCATCACGCAACAGCCCGGCACCACCCGCAGCGCGCGCACCGGCACCGCGTATGACGCCAGCTTTGTCGCCAACTGGGAGATCGACCTCTTTGGCGGCGTGCGCCGGGGCCGCGAGGCCGCAGCTGCCCTCGTGAGTGCCAGCGAGGCCGGCCTGAACGCCGCCCACACCGCCGTGGCGGCCGAGGTGGCGCGCAACTACCTGGAACTGCGCGGTCTGCAGGAGCGCCTGCGCGTGACCGAGGCCAGCCTGGTCAACCAGCGCGACGCGCTGGGCATCACCAACGCCCGCGTGGACAACGGCCGCGGCACCCAGCTCGACCTGGCGCGCGCCCGTGGCCTGGTGGCCAGCACCGAAGCCGCGCTGCCGGCGTTGCAGACAGCCATCGAGCGCAGCGTGTTCCGCCTGGCCACGCTCACCGCGCAGGCACCCCGCGCCCTGCTGGCCGAGCTGAGCGCACCCGCGCCGCTGCCCGGCCTGCCCGTGACCGACCTGGCCACACTGCCCGTGGGCACGCCCGAGCAGTGGCTGCAACGCCGCCCCGACCTGATGGCCGCCGAACGCGAACTGGCCGCCGCCACCGCCAACATCGGCGTGGCCACCGCCGCGCTGTACCCGCGTCTGTCGCTCTCGGGCCTGCTGGGCCTGAACGCCGCGCGCATCGGCGACTTGAACGACAGCCAGTCGGTCCGCTACGCACTGGGTGCTGGCATCAGCTGGACCCCGTTCGACTTCGGCGCCATCCGCTCGCGCATTCGAGCCACCGAAGCGCGCGCCCGGCAAAGCCTGGCCAGCTTCGAGCAGACCGTGGCCGTGGCGCTGGAAGAAACCGAAGGCGCCTTCAGCAGCTACAGCCGCAGCGCGCAACGCGCTGCAAGCCTGGACGAGGCCGCCCGCAACGCCGAAGAAGCCGCCGGACTGGCCCGGCTTCGCTATGACGCCGGCGTGACCGACTTCCTGGCCGTGCTCGACGCCGAACGCGAAGTGCTCAACACCCGCGACCAGCTCGTGCAGGCCCGGGTGGGCACCGCCACCGCGCTGGTGACGGTGTACCGGGCCCTGGGCGGCGGATGGACGCCGCCTGTTGCGACGGCCACCACGGTAGGCCAGAGCCGGTAGCGGCTGGCGCGGCGCGGGGAGTACCCTTTGGGCAACCCATCTGTCTTCAAGGTACCCACCATGGAAAAGTCATTCCACCGCTTCTCGGATCTGTTCGCCCAACTCGGCCTGCCGTCCGACCCCGAATCCATCGAAGCGTTTCTGCTCGATCACGCACCCCTGCCCGACGATGTGCGCCTGGCCGATGCGCCATTCTGGTCTGCCTCGCAAAGCGCGTTGCTGCGCGAAGAGATCCTGGAGGATGCGGATTGGGCGGAGGTGGTGGATCAGTTGAATGCGGCGCTGCGGGGGCCGGTGGCTTGATCGACGACGATCTGGCAAGTTGAATTTTTACCCGGGTGTTATTGACTTGGTAATTTAACCCGGATAAAATTCTCGGCATGAACCAAGTCATGCCACTCACCTACACCGCTTTCCTGGAGGGACGTCGCCTCACCACGGGTCCTTTGCACGAGGTTGCCGTGGTCGTGTGGCGGGCGCAGCAGGCGCAACCCGAGGGGCATCCGCTGGTCTTCAACAATGCGAGTGGCCAGTCTGCCGACCTGGACCTGCGCGGCGGCGAGGAAGCCGTCGCGGCGCGCTACACCGTGGCCGCGCCGACCCAAGCGCCCAAGGGCCGCGGTCGCCCCAAGCTCGGCGTGGTCGCGCGGGAAGTGACGCTGCTGCCGGAGCACTGGGACTGGCTCGCGGCGCAACCCGGCGGCGCCTCCGTGGCCTTGCGCAAGCTCGTGCACGAAGCGCGGCGCAACGGCGGCGACCGGGTCCGGACGCGCCAGGCGCGCGACCGCGCGTATCACGCCATGTCCACGCTGGCCGGCAACCTCGCCGGCTTCGAGGAAGCATCGCGGGCGCTGTTTGCCGGCGACCACGAGCGGCTGGTGGCGCAGATGGCCGCATGGCCGCAAGACGTGCGGGCGTACGTGCTGCAGCTCGCCGAACCTGCACCCGACTAAGCCGGACCTCTTTCTCTTTTTTTGCAACCAGCGCGCGGCTGCGGGCCGCAGCGCTGCGGGCACACGCACGCCCGCGATACACAGGAGCCCTCATGAACGAGCCAGAAACGACAACCCCTGCCGGACCGGCGCCGACGCTGCGCACGCACTACCTTGCACTGCTGACACCCTTGATCCTGACGCACGCGCTGCAAAGCGCGGGCGGACTGCTCGATGGCTTCTGGCTCGGGCGCCTGCTGGGCGTGCGCGGCATCGCGACGGCCGCGTCGTTCTTTCCCGTGTTCTTCATGCTGCTGTCGCTGATCATTGGCCTGGGCGCTGGCGCGACCATCCTAGCGGGACAGGCATGGGGCGCGCGTGATGCGGCGCAGGTGCGGCGCGTGGGTGCGACGGCCTTCGTGGCTGCGCTTGGCGTCGGGCTTGCGGTCGCGGTTGCCGGTGCGTGGTCTGCGCCGTGGTTGATGCAAGCTCTCGGCACGCCGCCGGACATCTTGCCGGCCGCGATCCACTATGCGCGCGCCATGTTGCTGGTGATGCCCTTCGTGTTCGTCACGTGGGCGGGCCTGTCCCTGAGCCGCGGCACCGGCGACGCGCACTCGCCGATGTGGTCCTTGCTGGCCGCAACGCTGGTGGGCGCGGTGTGCACGCCGCTGCTCGTTGCGGGCACGCCTTTGGGCGCGGCTGGCGTGGCAGTCTCGGCGCTCGTCGCGCAGCTGGCTGCGCTAACCGTGTTGATCCGGCGCTGGCGTCGGGACGGGCATCCACTCGCCCCCGGCGCGGGGTGGTCGGACTGGAAGCCGAGTGGGGCCATCGCCAAACGCATGCTGCACATCGGCCTGCCGGCCGCGTTGCAGATGCTGGCGATGGCGCTTGCGGAGATCGTGCTGTTGGGCCTGGTGAACCGTCACGGGTCGACCGCGACCGCCGCCTATGGCGCAGCGACGCAGGTCCTGAGCTGGGTGCAGTTCCCCGCGATGAGCCTGGGCATTGCCGCAGCGATCTTCAGCGCGCACGCAGTTGGCGCGGGACGGCGCGAAAGGTTGCCGGCGATCGTGGGTACTGGGCTGTGCTTGAACGCCGTGGTCACCGCGCTGTTCGCGGTGGCTGCGCACCTGCTCGCGCCGTTCGCGCTGCGCGTGTTCCTGGAACCCGGGCCCGTGCTGGAGCAGTCGGTCAGCATCGTGCGCACCGTCGCCTGGAGCGTGGTGCTGCTCGGATGGAGCAACGTGCTGGTGGGTGCGATGCGCGCAAGCGGCGCGGCGCTCGTGCCGGCGCTCCTGAGCATGGCTGCCATCGTTGGCATCGAATTGCCGGTTGCCGTGGCACTGGAAGCGCGCTTCGGCTTGGCGGGCGTGTTCTGGGCCTGTCCTGTCGCCTTCCTGGCCATGCTGGTGCTGCACGGCCTCTACTACCGTCACAAGGAGAAAAAAGATGGACTCTTCCGCCAACCGGGCGTCGCGCTTGGCGCGGCGGGTGGCCGCGCGCCAGGCGCGTGACGCCTTCCCGCCCATGGGCATTTATGCCATCCGCGACCGCGCGAGCGGTCACCTGCTGCTCGGTGCGAGCCGCAGCGTGCACGCGGCGCTGAATCGCGCTCGCTTTGAACTGCGCATGGGCAAGCACGCGGACCGCGTACTGCAGGCCGAGTGGAATCGAAGCGGTGTGGACGGACTCGCCTTCGACGTGCTGGAACTCGTGAAGGAACGCGAGGATGCGGACTTCGACTATGCGGGCGAACTGAAAGCACTGGAGCAGATCTACCGCGAATTGCAAGGGCTGGCGCCATGAGCGAAGAAGTCTTGCAAGCCTGCGTGGACCGGCACCTGGAGCACGCGGCCTTGGTGCTCGTGCTCGACGACGAACTCGGCACCCGTCACGGCCTGTCGTGGGCCGACTTCGTGCTCCCCGCAAGGCCGACGGCTGCTGCACGAGGCGCGGGACACAGCCGCGAACGCCTGTGTAGCCTGATTTCGCTTCGGCGCCCACGTATCGTGAAGCGAGCCCGATCTGGGACCTGCGGACGTACGTGCCAACGACCACAGCAGTCCCCATCGGATCAAGGCGATGGATCGCAGCTGGCCGGAACCCGACCCGCAGTCTTCAGTTGCGATCTCGCTGGCTTCGATCCCGCATTGGTGAACTCCAACTTTGTCTGAACTGAAAAATATGCATGATGAAGAGCCGCTTCGGAGCGGCTCTTCATCCAGTCAAACTTAGAACCGCATGCCGTAGGCCAGCGCAACGCCCTGCGCCTTCACGCCGTCGTCCTTGTAGTAGCTCATCCAGTTGGCCTGCAGGTACGAGGTCTTGGTCAGGTTCAGGTTCACGCCCACGCCGTAGGCTGCGCCCGTGTCGGTATCGCTGAGGCTCACGCCGCCAGCGGACACCGAGAGTTTGGTGCGCAGGTAGCCCAGGCGGGCAAACAGTTCAACACCCTCGCTCACCTTGAAGCCTGGCTTGATGAAGAAGCCGTAGGTGTTGTTGATCTTGGCGTTGACGCCCGAGGGAGCGCCGTTGAATTCGATCTCGTCCTTGGTCAGGCCCAGGCCCAGGAAACCTTCGACGGCGAGGTTGGGGTGCAGCTGGTAGCCGAACACGCCGGTCAATGCGCCGGGGCCGGCTTTCAGGGTGTCCGTGCCATCGGTGACGTCCAGGCCAATGGCGGCGTAGCCGATTTCAGCGTACATCTTGGTGGGGGCCTGGACCTGGGCTTGAGCGCCTGCGGCAGCGATGGAGATGACGGCTGCGGCGAGGGCTTTGTGGGTGAGGTTCATTGTAGAAATGTGTAAAAAACAGAAGGTAAAAGTTAGGGAGAGCGGCCAGCGTAACAACGAAAAGACCTTACGTTTCAATAAGTTGTGGGTGAACAACGCATCTTCTGAAAACATCCCCCAAATGTGTGTTGCATCAAAAGGCGGTTTCAGTGACTCGGGGCTCACCCGGGCCAGTTGTTCGCTGGTTCGATAGCGCACAGACCCCGGGACCGGATCCTTTCAGGATGTGTGTCTGCCCGCTGGAATCCAACCCATGAAAAAGACCGTCAAGTCCAAGGAACCCCAACCGCTGGAGGGGACGCCCTTGCGGCTGCCGCACGAGCGCGACGAACACACGGACATGACCGACAACAAGCCAGACCCGGTCATCCTGCAGGCCTACATGGACCTGAAGCAAGGCCAGGTCGACACCGACATGCGGGCCACACCGGGGCAGGACGCGGAGCAACGTGCCAAGCACGTGCCGGGCGCGGGCGGTCAACCGCCGCGCCAGGACGCCAAGAGCGTTCGCCGCAAATAGCGGGCGCTTGCAGAGGCCCGCCACGCATCGGTGGCAGAATCCGCGCTCCCCATGAGCCGGCGCTTCCGTTCGTGCCTCGGGGGTCCCTTCCCACCCGCTTCCCCATGACTCCTCCGCTCCACGGCACGCTCGGCATTGATTTCGGCACTTCCAACTCGGCCATGGCGTGGGCCGATGTGCGGGGCACGGCGCGCTTGATTCCGCTGGAAGGGGCGTCGGTCTCCATGCCCACGGCGGTTTTCTACAACTCGGAAGACAGCAGCACGCATTTCGGCCGCGACGCGGTGGCGCAGTACCTCGCCGGCACCGAGGGCCGGCTGATGCGCTCGCTCAAGAGCCTGCTGGGCAGCCCGCTGCTGCTGGAGACCACGGTGGTCAACCACCAGCAGATCAGTTTCCAGGAGATCGTGGCCACCTTTCTGGCCGCGCTGCGCGAGCGCGCGGCGCAGTCGCTGGGCGTGGCGCCCACCAAGGTGGTCATGGGCCGGCCGGTGCATTTTGTCGACGATGACCTGGAGCGCGATGCGCTGGCGCAAGAATCCCTGCTGCAGGCCGCGCAGGCCGTGGGTTTCAGGCAGGTGTCGTTTCAGCTGGAGCCGATTGCCGCCGCGCTGGACTACGAGCGGCGGCTGGAGCGCGAGAGCGTGGTGCTGGTGGTGGACCTGGGGGGCGGCACGTCCGATTTCACCGTGGTGCGGCTGGGCCCGCAGCGCATGAAACTGACGGACCGCGCGGGCGACGTGCTGGCCACCACCGGTGTGCACATCGGCGGAACCGACTTCGACCACAAGCTCAGCCTGGAGCAGGTGATGCCCCTGCTGGGCTACAAGCACCTGGGGCCGCAGCAGCGCGAGGTGCCCAGCCGCGTGTTCTTCGACCTCTCCACCTGGCACCTGATCCAGTGGCTGTACCAGCCGCGCGCCTTGAGCCAGGCACAGCAGCTGCGGGTGAACTACACCAACGTGGCGCTGCACGAGCGCCTGATGAAGGTGCTCAAGCACCGCGACGGCCACCGCATCGCGCACGAGGTGGAGCAGGCCAAGATCCGCTGCTCGGAGCAGGACGGCGCCACGCGGGTGGATTTGTCCGAGGTGGAGCGCGGGCTGGGCGCGGCCATGGACGCCGACGCGATGCGCGATCACCTGGGCAGCCTGCTCGCGCGCACCGTGGCCTGCGCGCGCGACTGCGTGCAACGCGCCGGCCTCACCGACAGCACGTTGGACGCCATCTACCTCACCGGCGGTTCCTCGGCCCTGCGGCCGTTCCAGCGTGCGCTGCAGGCCGAGTTTCCCGGCGTGGCCATGGTCGAGGGTGATCTGTTTGGCGGCGTGGCCTCGGGCCTGGCGTACAGCCGGTGAACTTGCCGCCCAACCCACACTCCAACCCGCCGGATCGTTGACGCAGGAGATCGAACCATGCGCATTGTTTTATCGTGTCTGGCCGCCGTGTCGGTGCTGACGGCCTGCAGTGGCTACGCGCCGCCGAACCAGGTGACCGGTGTGACCCGAGACGAGATTCTGGCCCGCATGGGGCCGCCGGAGACGCAGCGCCAGGTGGAAGGTGGCACCCGGCTCGAGTTTCCTCGCGGCCCGTATGGCCGCCACACCTGGTTTGTGTACCTCGACGCCAACGGGCGCGCCACCCGCGTCGAGCAGGTGCTGACCGAGACCAATTTCAATCGGATCCTTCCCGGCATGCGCCAGGACGAGGCCCGTCAGATCGTGGGTCGTGCTGGCGAGGTGCAGGGGCTGGCCCGGTCCCGAGGCGTGGTGTGGAGCTACCGCTACGACAATCCGTTTTGCCGCTGGTTTCAGATCGAAATTGCAGAAGACCAGACCGTGCGCTCGGCCGGCTTCGGCGAGCCACCGGAGTGCCAGCGAAAAGTCGACAACTACACGCCCTGACCGGGCCTTGCCTCAGAGCGCGCCGAAGCGGTAGACCGTGGTGCCACGGTAGGGCCGTCCCGGCGCCACCAGGTTTTGTGGCAGCGTGGGGCAGTTGGGTGCGTTGGGAAACCACTGCGGCTCCAGGCACACGGCCGAGCGCGGGCGATGCCGCACACCCCGTTTGCCCACATCGGGCTTCTCGGCCGCACCCAGCTGGCCGGCGGTGTAGACCTGCAGCAAGGGTTCGGTGGTCCACACGTCGAGCGTGCGGCCGCTGACCGGGCTGTGCAGCTGGGCGCACAGCCGGGCTTCGGTGGTGGACTCGGCAGCCAGCACATGGCTCAGGTCGATGTCGGGCAGGGTGCCCAGCCTCTGCGCGGCTCGCAGGTCTTGCGGGTGATCGTCCAACGACACCGTCATGCCGGTGGCGATGCCGTCGGTGCCGGTGGCCAGCACCTCGCTGGAGGTCACCTGCAGCACGTGGTCGTCGATGGTCGTGTGCGCCACCCCATCGAGGTTGAAATAGATGTGGCTGGTGAAGCTGGCCGGGCCGGGATCGTCCAGCGCGGTGGCCAGGTGTTCGATCACCAGCGCGTTGTCGTCGGTCAGGCGGTAGGTGAGCTGCAGGTCCAGCGTGCCGGGAAAGTCGTCTTCCGTGGTCAGAAAACGGTGGCGCAGTTCCAGCGTCTGCGCGTCCACCTGTCGCGCGTCAAACGCGCGGTGCCGCGCGCCGCGCGGCCCGCCGTGGATGCAGTGGGCTCCCGCATTGGGTGTGAGGCGGTGCTCAAGGCCGGCGAGCGTGAAACGTGCGCCGCCAATGCGCCCGGCGTAACGCCCCACGAACGCACCCATGGAGGGGGAGCCGGTGAGCACGGCATCGAGGCTGTCGTAGCCCAGCGCCACGTCGTCCAGCACCCCGTGCCGATCCGGCACCACGATCTGCAGCACCTTGGCGCCGAGGTTGGTGATGGCCACCACCATGCCGCGCGTGTTGCGCAGCAGAAAGAGCGCGGTGGGCCGCCCGTCCACGCTGCCCGTGAAACGGGCCGGGTCGAGCAGGTGCGGGAACGGCGAGGGGACAGGCGAGGGGATGGGTGCTGGGCTCATCGGCCCTATTGTGGGCCGAGCGCGCGGATGAGCTGGTCGAGCTGTTCCATCTCGGCCGGCTTCAGGTCGGTCAACGGGGCGCGCACCGGGCCGGCGCCGTGGCCCACCAGCTGGGCACCCGCTTTCACGATGCTCACCGCGTAGCCCTGGCCCTTGTTGCGGATGTCCAGGTAGGGCATGAAGAAGGACTTGAGCAAGCGGTGCTGCGTGGCGTGGTCGTCGGTGCGCACGGCTTCATAGAAGTCCATCGCGGTCTTCGGGATGAAGTTGAACACCGCCGACGAATACACCGGTGTGCCCAACGCCTTGTAGGCCGCCGCATACACCTCGGCCGTGGGCAGGCCGCCCAGGTACGAGAAGCGCTCGCCCATCTTCAGGTAGATTGACATCATGAGTTCGATGTCGCCCACGCCGTCCTTGAAGCCGATGAGGTTGGGGCAACGATCGGCCAGGATCGCGAGCGACTCGGGCGTGAGCTTGCAGACGTTGCGGTTGTAGACGATCACGCCGAACTTCACGCTCTTGCAGACCTGCTCCACGTGCGCGATCAGGCCTTCCTGGCCGGCCTCGGTGAGGTAGTGCGGCAGCAGCAGCACGCCGTGCGCGCCCAGGCGCTCGGCCTCCTGCGCATGCGCGATGGCGGTGCGGGTGGGGCCACCCGCGCCGGCGATGATGGGCACCTTGCCGCGGCAGGTGTCCACCGCGGTCTTGACCACGGCGCCGTACTCGGGGCCACTGAGCGAGAAGTACTCGCCCGTGCCACCGGCCGCGAACAGCGCGCTGGCACCGTAGGGCGCCAGCCACTCCAGCCGCGCGGCATAGCCCTGGGCGTTGAATTCGCCTTGTGCGTCGAAGTCGGTGACCGGGAACGACAGCAGTCCGCTGCTGACGATGGATTTGAGATCCTGGGGATTCACGTAAACGTCCTCTTCTTGAAAATCTTGTTGAACAGTCAGTCGAGCTTGATGTTGGCCTCGGCCACCACCTCACCCCAGCGCTTGCGCTCGCGCTCGAACAGGGCGTCCTGCTCGGCGGGCTGCATGGTCACCACCTCGGCACCCTGGCCGGTCAGGCGCGCGCGCACGTCGGGGCTGCGGATGATCTTGATCAGCTCGGTGTTCAGGCGCGCGATGATGGCCGGCGGTGTGCCGTTGGCCACCAGCACGCCCTGCCAGGTGCCGGATTCAAAACCGGTCACGCCCTGTTCGGCCAGCGTGGGCACGCTGCCCACCAGTGGCATGCGTGTCTTCTTGGAAATGCCCAGCACCTTGAGGCGCCCGCTCTGCACGTGCGGCAGCGTGGCCAGCATGCCGTTCATGATCACGTGGGTCTGACCGGCCACGGTGTCGGTCACGGCCTGCGAACCACCCTTGTAGGGCACGTAGATCCACTTGGCGCCGGTGGCGCGCTGCACGGCCACGCCGGCCACGTGCGGTGCGCTGCCCACGGCCGTCACGGCGAAGTTCAGGTCGGAGGTCTTGGAGAGTTCGACCAGCTCCTTGAGGTTGTTCGCCTTGACCGAGGGGTGCACCGCCAGCATGTGCGGCGAGTAGGCCAGCATGGTCACGCCGCGCAGGTCTCTGCTGGGGTTGAACGCCAGCTTGGTGTAGACCGAGGGGCTGATGGCCAGCGCGCCCACGTCGCACAGCAGCATGGTGTGGCCGTCGGGTGCGGACTTGGCCACCAGGTCGGCGCCGATGTTGCCGTTGGCGCCGGCGCGGTTCTCCACCACCACCGGCTGGCCCAGGCTCTCCGAGAGCAGCTGGCTGATGGCGCGCGCGATGATGTCGGACGAGCCGCCCGGTGGGTAGGGCACGATGAGGCGCACCGGCTTGTTGGGGAAGCTTTGCGCCTGCGCGGGGAAACCCACGGTGGCGATGGTGGCGGACGCCGCGATGACTTGCCTGCGGTTCAATGACATGGGGAGCTCCTTGAGGTGTAGCGGGAAAAGTGGTCGGCGGCACTCAGAAGCGCGGTTGCCGACCGGTGAACGAGGGCTCGTACTTGCGCATCTGCGCCAGGTCGTTGCGGTTGCGGATGTCGGTGGCGAGGTAGTTCTCGTGCAGGCGGGCCAGGGCCTCGCGGTCGATGCTCACGCCCAGGCCGGGCGTCGTGGTCACGCGCAGGCTGCCGTCTTCAAAACGCAGCCGCCCACCCGTGACCACTTCCTCGTCCTGCCAGGGGTAGTGCGTGTCGCAGGCATAGGAGAGGTGCGGCACCGAGGCGGCCAGGTGCGTCATGGCCATGAGGCTGATGCCGAGGTGCGAGTTCGAGTGCATCGACAGGCCCAGGCCGAAGGTTTCGCACATCAGCGAAAGCCGCTGCGTGGCGCGCAGGCCACCCCAGTAGTGGTGGTCGGACAGCACGATCTTCACCGGGCAACCCATCTCCACGTTGCGGCGGAATTCCTGGAGGTCGGTGACCACCATGTTGGTGGCCAGCGGCACGTCGCAGGCTTTCGCCACGGCTTGCATGCCGTCCAGGCCGGGTGCGGGGTCTTCGCAGTACTCCAGCACACCGCGCAGTTGCTCCACCACCTTCAGGCTGGTGGCCACGCTCCAGTTGCCGTTGGGGTCGATGCGCAGCGGTGCACCCGGAAAGGCTTTGGCCAGGGCCAGCAGGCCGGCGGTTTCCTGGTCGGGTGGCAGCGCGCCGGCCTTGAGCTTGATGCTCTTGAAGCCGTGCTGGCCGATCATGCGGCGCGCCTGCGCCACCAGTTGCTCGGGCGTGAGCGCCTCGCCCCAGGGGTCGGGTGCGCAGGGCTTCTCGATGTGTTCGGCGTACTTGTAGAACAGGTAGGCGCTGAAGGGCACGCTCTCGCGCGCAGCGCCGCCCAACAGGTCCACGACCGGCGCGTTGGCGAGCTGGCCCTGCAGATCCATCATCGCCACGTCAAAGGCGCTGGTCACCTTGGCCACGGTTTTGGAGACGTGGGTGCCCGGCGCCAGCGAAACCTGGGTGCCGAGGAACTCCGACGCGGTGTGCCGGGGCGTGACCAGCGCGGCGACACGCACTTCCATGTCGTTGAGCGCCCAGGGCGAGAGACCCGCGAGCGCTGGCGCGGCCTTGGCCATCGCTTCGAGCATGGGCAGGTCGCCGTAGCTCTCGTTGATGCCGACCAGGCCCGAGTCGGTCTCGATCTCGATGATCGAGCGCAGTGCCCAGGGCTCGTGGATGCCGGCGGCGTTGAGCAGCGGTGGATCGCGGAACGCGATCGGCGTGACACGGACGTGTCGGATGGCGTGGGAAGTCATCGAAGGGGTGGGCAAGAGAACGAGCGGGTCAGTGGCTGAGCACGGTCTGCGGCAGCCACAGCGAGATGGCGGGCAGGTAGGTCACGGCCATGAGCACGGCGAACAGCGCCACATAGAACGGCAACAAGGCCTTGACGACGGTTTCCATCGGCAGCTTGGCGATCGCGCTGCCGACGAACAGCACGCCGCCCACCGGTGGTGTGATCAGGCCCATGCCGAGGTTGACCATCATGATCATGCCGAAGTGCACCGGGTCGACGCCGATGGACGTGACCACGGGCAGCAGGATGGGTGTGAGGATCAGGATCAGCGGCGCCATGTCCATCAGCGTGCCCAGGGCCAGCAGCATGATGTTGATCATCATGAGGATCACGTAGCGGTTGTCCGACAGCGTGGTGAACGCGGTGGTGATCTGCAGCGGGATCTGCATCAGGGTCATGATGTAGCCGAAGCTCGCGGCGAAGGCGATCAGGATCATCACGATCGCCAAGGTCTTCACGGTGCGGTGCACCAGCTTGGGCAGTTCGCGCCATTGGTAGTCGCGGTAGACGAACATGGTCACGCCGAAGGCCCACAGCACCGCGATCGAGGCGGATTCGGTGGCGGTGAACACGCCGGTGAGGATGCCGCCGAGGATGATCACCATGGTCATCAGGCCCCAGAGCGCATCGGCGCAGATCTTCAGCGCCTGGCGCAGCGGAATCACATCGCCCTTGGGGTAGTTCTTGCGTCTGGCGATCACCAGGCACATTGTGGCCAGGGTCAGGCCCAGCAGCAGGCCGGGCAACACGCCGGCGAGGAAGAGGGCGGCAATCGACACCGAGCCACCGGCCGCGAGCGAATAGATCACGGCGTTGTGGCTGGGCGGGATCAGGATGGCCTGCACCGAGCCGCTGACGGTGAGCGCCGTGGCGAATTCGCGCGGGTAGCCCTTGCGCTCCATTTCGGGGATCAGGACCGCGCCGACCGAGGCCGTGTCGGCCATGGACGAGCCGGAGATCGCGCCGAAGAAGGTGGAGGCCAGGATGTTGACCAGCGACAGGCCGCCGCGGATGAAGCCGACCAGCACGTTGGCGAAGGCCACCAGCCGGCGCGCCATGCCGCCCTCGGCCATGATGGCGCCGGCCAGCACGAAGAAGGGAATGGCCAGCAGCGAGAACTTGTTGACGCCGCTGCTGATGGCGATCATCACCGCGTCCAGCGGAATGTCGATCCACCAGGCGCCGATGAGGGCGGCGATGCCGAGGGCGTAGGCCACGGGTGTGCCGATGAGCATCAGCACGAAGAAGCTGCCGAGCAGGATGAGCGCGTCCATCAGGCGGCCTTTTCTTCGGAATCGGGGAGAAGGTCGAACTGGACCACGTTGCGCTGGCTCTGGTCACCCAGGAACAGGAACTCCAGCACGAACAGCAGCGTGACGAAGCCGCCGAGCGGCACCGGCACATAGGTCAGGCCCACGGGCAGCCAGGGCAGCTCGGGGATGGACTGGCCCCAGGTGCCCATGCACAGCTTGGTGCCGTAGAACACCATGAAGGCGCTGACACCCACCATGAGCAGGTTGACGACGAAGGCCATCACGCCGCGCGCGCCGGCGGGCATGCGCTCGGTCAGCATGGCCACGGCGATGTGGGCGCCGGCGCGGTAGGCCGCCGCCGCGCCGAGGAAGGTGAAGATCACCATGAGCAGGATCGAGATCGGCTCGGGCCACTGCGAACCCGTTCCGAGCACGTAGCGCGTGAAGATGCCCCAGGGGATGAAGAGCGACATCAGGAAGATGCACGTCCCGGCCACCCAGATGCAGGCCAGGTAGACGGCGTCAAGCGCGCGGTGGATCGAATCTGCCATGGTGGTTCGTTTCATTGCTTGGTGAGGGCGAGGCACAGTGCGCCGGAAGAGGTGACGCCACCCAGAGCGCCCGTGGATCCGGCTCCGCCGGTCCACAGGGCGCGTCCCCCCACCGGGGGGAAGCCGCGAAGCGGCGCAGGGGGGCGTCTACTTGACGGAGGCGATGCGCTGCATCAGGTCGGTGAAACGGGCGCCGTACTTGGCACGCACCGGGGCGGTGGCATCGAAGAAGGGCTTGTTGTCGAGCTCGATGAACTCCACGCCGGCCGCCTTGAGCTTGGCCGAGTACTCAGTCACGCTCTTGTCCCACAGCGCGCGCTGCTCCAGCTGCGCTTCGCGCGCCAGCTTCTTCACCAGCGCCTGGTCGGCCGGGGTCAGCTTGTCCCAGGTCACCTTGGACATCACCAGGATCTCGGGAATGATCAGGTGGTTGGTCTGGCTGTAGTACTTGGCGCCGGTGGTGTAGTGGTTGCTGGTGAACATGCTGGGCGGGTTGTTTTCCGCACCGTCGATCACGCCGGTCTGCAGCGAGGTGAAGACCTCGCCATAGGCCATGGAGATGCCGTTGCCGCCCATGGCGTTCATGGTGTCCACGAACACCGGGTTGCCCATCATGCGGATCTTCTGGCCCTTGAGGTCGGCCGGGCTGCGCACCGGCTTCTTGGTGTAGAGGCTGCGCGAGCCGCCGTCCATCCAGCCCAGTCCGACCAGGCGTGCGGGGCTGGCCGTGACCTTGGCCAGCAGTTCGTCGCCGACCTCGCCATCGATCACCTTGCGCATGTGGGCGATGTCGCGGAACACGAAGGGCATGTTGAACACGTCCACCTCGGGAACGACGGGGCCGATCACGCCCAGCGAGATGCGGGCGAGCTGGATCGCGCCGAGCTGGGTCTGCTCCACGGCTTCCTTCTCCTGGCCGAGCACGGCGCCGGGGAACATCTGCACCTTGATGCGGCCGTTGGTGGCGGCGTCGAGCTTCTTGCCCATGCTCTCGACGGCGGCCACGGTGGGGTAGCCGGCGGGGTGGGTGTCGTGGGCCTTGAGCACCATGTTCTGGGCATGGACGCTCAAGGGCAGCAGGCTGGCCATGGCCAGGGCCAGGCTCAGGATCGATCGGCGTTGGGTCTTCATGTTGTCTCCGTTGGGTTGGTGAGGCGAGGTGAAAAATGGCCGCGAGCGTCAGACGACACAGCGCGGCTCGTCCAGGCCCCTCACGCCTGGACGCAGTGCAAAGACGCCACCGGCCAGCGGCTGGTCGGACAGATCGCCACCCGGCCGGATGGAGGTGACGAACAAGGTGTCGAATCCGCTGCCGCCGAAGGCGCACATGGCCGGCTTTTTCACCGGCACGGCCAGCGATCGGTCGAGCCGACCCTCGGGCGTGAAGCGGTGCACCAGGCCGGCGTCGTTGCCGCAGATCCAGTAGCCGCCGTCTTCGTCCACCGCCGCGCCGTCGGGCCGGCCGGGCAGGGGCTTCATGTCGACGAACACGCGCTGCTGGCTCGGCGTGCCGCTGTCCGTGTCGTAGTCGAAGGCCCAGACGGTCTGCACGTCGGGGTGCGAGTCCGAGAGGTACATCGTCTTCCCGTCGGGGCTGAAGGCCATGCCGTTGGGGGTGATGAGCCCGCCCTGCAGCGCGCGCAGCTGGCCGCCTTCCAGCGCGTACAGGCTGCCTGCCGCGGCGGCGAGCGACATGTCCATCACCATGGTGCCGGCGCGCAGGCGGCCCTGACGGTCGCAGCGGCCGTCGTTGAAACGCATGCCGCCTTGCGGATGCTGCACGCTGGCCAGCGCTTCGTGCGTGAGGCTGCCATCGGCATGGGGTGTCAGCACGGCCACGCCGGTTTCCATCGCCGCGACCCAGCGGCCGTGGGGCGTGGCCTCGCTGCCGGCGGCGAGCGCGACGCAACCCGTCATCTCGGGCGTGGGCCACTGGCGCGACTGGCCGGTGGCGGCGTTCCAGCACCACAGCGCGCGAGCCGGGATGTCGACCCAGAACAGGCACTGGCGCTGCGCGTCCCAGACGGGGCTCTCGCCCACGCCGTTGCGCGCATCGATCAGCAGTTCGGCGGTGGAGCTCATGGCGTTCAGAACGGACCTGCCTTGACAAACGCGCCGCCCTGATAGATCGCGGCGGGGTCGCTCGGATCCGGCGCGCTGGTGCGGGCGAACACCGCTTCGCGGAACACGTCGGAGCTGTCCTTCGCGACATAGCCCACGTGGCGCGCACGGCTGTTGTCCCACCAGGTCACGGCGTTGTTCGACATGCCGAACACGATGCTGTGGCCCAGCACCGGCGTGCTCAGGCAGGCGGTGATGAGGCGGTGCAGGTCGTCGAAGCTCAGCCAGGTGGCGAGCATGCGGCGGTCTTTCGGTTCGGGGAACGAGGAGCCGATGCGCACACAGGCGGTCTCGATGCCGTGGCGGTCGAAGTAGAGGCGGGCGAGGTCTTCGCCGAAGGCCTTGCTCAGGCCGTAGAAACCATCGGGGCGGGCCGGGTGGTCGGCGTGGATGGTTTCGCTCTGCTTGTAGAAACCGGTCACGTGGTTGGAGCTGGCGAACACGACGCGCTTCACGCCGTGCTTGCGCGCGGCTTCGTACAGGTGGACCGCGCCCACGATGTTGGCCTGCAGGATGGACGCGAACGGCGCCTCCACCGAGATGCCGCCCATGTGCACGATGGCGTTGCAGCCGGCCACCATGGCGTCGACCTCGTCGGCGTTGGACAAGTCGGCCAGCACGATTTCTTCGCCGGCCTGCGCCGCGCCCAGGCCGGCTTTGTCGGATAGGCGCAGCACCTCGCAGTTGCCCTTGAGGCGCTCGCGCAGCGCGGTGCCCAGGCCGCCGGCGGCGCCCGTGAGCAGCAAGCGGTGGTGGGTTTTCAGGGTGTTTTCCATGGGGCTCGGCGGTCCGGTCTGACGTTTTTGGGCGGCATTTTTTCGAAGGGCTTGGACTTATCGCAAGTGCTTTGCTACAGTCCGCACATCTGTGTTGTCTGTTGTCGGTTGTCAGACAACTGGGCGAATTGTGTGAACCCTGCGATGGGGTGTCAAGGAAAAAACAATGCTCTCCGTGAAAACCCTAGGTGCCGAACCGGTCGCGATCGAAGCCGTGGCAACGCGCCCGCGCCGCCCACGCGGCCTGGTGCCCGAGATCGTCGACACCCTGGCCGCCGACATGCGCGAAGGCCGTCTGCAGACCGGCGACAAGCTGCCCACCGAATCCGAGCTGATGGGGCGTTTCGAGGTCAGCCGCACGGTCGTGCGCGAGGCCATCTCGCGCCTGCAAGCCTCGGGTCTGGTGGAGACGCGTCACGGCATCGGCACCTTCGTGATGGCGCCGCAGGAGCAGAGCAATTTCCGCATCGCACCCGAAGACTTCGCCACCGTGTCCGACGTGATCTCGCTGCTGGAGCTGCGCATCAGCCTGGAGAGCGAAGCGGCCAGCCTGGCCGCGCAGCGCCGCGATGACAGCCACCTGCAGAACATGGTCGCCGCGCTCGCGGCCTTCGAGGCCTCGATCGCCGAGTCGTCCGACGCCGTGCCCTCGGACTTCCAGTTCCACATGGAGGTGGCGCGCGCCACCGGCAACCGCCACTTCGCCGACCTCATGACCTACCTCGGCACCATGATCATTCCGCGCACCCGCATCAACACCGCGAGCAGCGCGCCCGAAGGCCGGCTGGCCTATCTGCGGCGCGTGCACACCGAGCACCAGAACATCTTCAACGCGATCCGCCAGCGCGACGCCGACGCCGCGCGCATGGCCATGCGCACCCATCTCTCCAACAGCCGCGAACGCTTGCGCCGCGCACAACCCGACTCCCCCACATGAACGACCTGCCATCTTTTGACGCGCGCTCTGGCGCCGCGCACGGCGAACCCCTGCGCGCTTCCACTCCTGAAGCCATCGACGCGGCCGCGCAAGCCGCTGCCGCCGCTTTCGGCACCTGGGGCAGCAGCACCGGCGCGCAGCGCGCCGAGCTCTTGAACGCGCTCGCCGCTGCGCTGGAATCCGATCGCGAAGCGCTGGTGGCGCTGGCCGATGTGGAGACAGCGCTGGGCACCGCACGCCTCAACGGCGAGCTCGACCGCACCGCGTTCCAGTTGCGCCGTTTTGCCGACATCGCCGCGCGGGGTGTGCCGTTCGAGCGCCTGGACGACCCGGCCGTGGCCGGCGCGCCGCCCGTGGGCCACCCGGCCATGGTGCTGCAGCGCGTGCCGCTGGGACCGGTCGCCATGTTTGCCGCGAGCAACTTCCCGTTCGCGTTCTCGGTGCTCGGTGGCGACACCGCCTCGGCCCTGGCCGCCGGTTGTTCGGTGGTGGTGAAGGCGCATCCGGGCCACCCGCAGCTGTCGCAGCGCGTGTTCGGCCTCATCCAGGGCGTGCTGCAGGCGCAGGGTCTGCCGGCCGGGCTGGTGGGTCTGGTGCAGGGCGCAGGGGTGGAGGTGGGTGTGGCGCTGGTGCGCCATCCGCTGATCGCAGCCGGCGCCTTCACCGGTTCCACGCGCGGTGGCGCGGCGCTGCAAGCCGAGGCCAACGCACGCCCACGCCCGATTCCGTTTTACGGCGAACTCGGCTCCATCAACCCGGTGGTGGCCTTGCCCGCCGCGTTGCAAGCCAAGGGTGCCGAACTCGCCACCCTGCTGGCGGGCTCCATCGTGCAGGGCTGCGGCCAGTTCTGCACCAACCCCGGCCTGATCGTGCTGATCGACGGCGCCGAGGCCGACGCCTTCGTGGCGCAGCTCGCCAACGCGCTCACCACGCAACAGCCGCACGCCATGCTCACCGCCGGCATGCGCCGCGCGTTCGACGCGGGTGTGGCGCGTTTCGTCGAACACGGCGCGCAGCCGCTGGTGCAACAGCCCGGCAGCGCACAGGCGCCCGGCCCGCAGTTGCTGCAGGTGACTGCCGCGCAATTCCTGCAACAGACCGCGCTGCACGACGAGGTGTTCGGCCCGTCCAGCCTGGTCGTGCGCGCGGCCTCGCACGCCGAGGTGCTGGCGGTGCTGGCCGCCGTGGGCGGCAGTCTCACCGTGACGGTGTGGGGGGCAGACGCCGAGTCCGATGACACCCGCGCGCTGGTGCGCGGTGCCATGGCCATCGCGGGTCGCGTGTTGTTTGCCGGCGTGCCCACGGGTGTGGCCGTCACGGCCGCGCAGCAGCACGGCGGCCCCTGGCCCGCGTCCACCGCGCCCATGACCACCTCGGTGGGCGACGCCGCGCTGGCGCGTTTCCTGCGCCCGGTGAGCCTGCAGGATGCACCGGCCTGGCTGCTCGCGCGCCAAGGCAGGCCGTGCTGAGCGGCTCGGCTGATACGGACTGCCTCACCGCACTCGCGCCCGCTTGACCCCGCCCTGCGCGGACCTGCGGCTTCGCGGCTACAGTGCCGCCATGCGCTCGGATGGCCGGATGGTCCGCCACCGACGGCGCGGGGAGTGCCTTCATGTTGTTGCTGATCCTGGGTCTGGTGTTGTTTCTCGGTGTGCACTCGGTGTCCATCGTGTCGCCCGACGGGCGCCACCGGCTGGTGAAACAACTGGGCGAAGGGCCCTGGAAGGGCCTGTACTCGCTGGTCTCGCTGGCCGGCTTCGTGCTCATCGTCGTGGGTTATGGCGCGGCGCGCGAAGCGCCGGTGTTGCTCTACACCGTGCCCAATGGCTTGCGCCACCTGGCGGCCGTGTTGATGCTCCCGGTGTTCGTGCTGCTGCTGGCGGCCTATTTGCCCGGGCGCATCCAGCGTGCCGCCAAGCACCCCATGCTGCTGGCGGTGAAGCTGTGGGCGCTGGCCCACCTGCTGGCCAACGGCACGCTGGCCGATGTGCTGCTCTTCGGCGGTTTCCTCGCCTGGGCGGTGGTGGACCGCATCTCGGTGAAGAAGCGTGCCGCCGCTGGTCTGCTGCGCCCTGGCCCGGTGCTGCCGGGCGGCAAGGCGAATGATGCGATCGCGCTGGTCGGTGGGCTGGCGATCTATGGGCTGTTTGTCGTCTGGGCGCACGCCTGGCTCATCGGCGTGCGGCCGTTCGGCTGAGCAGGCATCCGTCTTGCCCCGGGAACCCCGGGGTGTCCGGGCGCACCAATGGGACCGAGCCCGCCGCACCCACCCTGGAGAACCCCATGACCCGTTTGTTTGCACTGCCCCTGGTGGCGTTGTTGTCCCTGGGCAGCTTGCCGCCCGCTGCTGCCCAGGCCGTCACCACCGAGGTGGTGGCCAGTGGCCTGCAGAACCCCTGGGGTGTGGCCTTCATCGGAGAAGGCCGCATGCTCGTGACCGAACGGCCCGGGCGCATGCGCGTGGTGGGCGCCGATGGCCGCCTGGGCGCACCACTGGCGGGTCTGCCCCCGGTGGACGCCGGCGGCCAGGGTGGCCTGCTCGACGTGATCACCGACCGCGAATTCGCCAGCAACCGCAGGGTCTATTTCTGCTATTCGGAGCCTGCGGCCAGCGGGGGTGGCAATTCGACCGCCATGGCCTCAGCCACGCTCTCTGCTGACGCGGCGCGCCTGGATGATCTGAAGGTGATCTTCAGCCAGGCGCCGAAGGTGAGCAGCCGGTCGCACTTCGGCTGTCGCATCGTGCAGGCCACGGACGGCAGCCTGTTTCTGACCCTGGGCGACCGCTACTCGCGCATGAACGACGCGCAGACCCTGGACAACCACCACGGCAAGGTGGTGCGCGTGCTCGCCACCGGCGGTGCCCACCCGGACAACCCCTTCGTGGGTCGCGCGGGCGCCCTGCCCGAAATCTGGAGCTTCGGCCACCGCAACCTGCAAGGTGCCGCGCTCGCGCCCGACGGCCGGCTCTGGACCTCGGAGCATGGCCCGCAGGGCGGTGACGAGATCAACCGGCCGCAGGCCGGCAAGAACCACGGCTGGCCCGTCATCACCTTTGGTGAGAACTACGGCGGCGGTGCCATTGGCGAGGGCATCACCCGCAAGCCCGGAATGGAGCAGCCCTTGCACCAGTGGACACCGTCGATCGCGCCCTCCGGGCTGGCCTTCGTGACGAGCGAGCGCTACGGCCAGGCCTGGCAGGGCAGCCTGCTGGCGGGATCGCTCAAGTTCCGTTACCTTTCGCGTCTGGTCATCGAAGGCGAGCGTGTGGTGCGCGAAGAGAAACTGCTGCCCGACCTCAACCAGCGCGTGCGCGATGTACGCCAGGGACCCGACGGCTTCATCTACCTGCTGACCGACGACCGAAACGGCCAGCTGTTGCGCCTGATGCCCGGGCGCTGAAAGGCCACCATGCGACAAGATTCACCCCAGGCCATTGCAGCGGCGGGCGTGCGCCCCGATGCGGATCGTGCGGCGCTGGCACGGCACTACCAGGCGGTGCGCGATCAGTCGCGTGCGCTCACGGCGCCCCTGTCGCCGGAAGACTGCCAGGCCCAGTCGATGCCCGACGCCAGCCCCGCGAAATGGCATCTCGCCCACGTGACGTGGTTCTTCGAGACCTTCGTGCTCGAACCCTTCGAACCCGACTTCAAGCCCTTCAACCCGGCCTTTCGCGTGCTCTACAACAGCTACTACAACGGCGTGGGCGAACAGTTTTCGCGGCCCCAGCGCGGGCTGGTCACGCGGCCCGATCTGGCCGAGGTGTGGCGCTGGCGCGAACAGGTGGACGAACGCATCGCGCGGCTGATCCAGCGCACCGACGACGCCACCGCGTTGCGCCTGATCGAGATGGGCCTGCACCACGAGCAACAACACCAGGAACTGCTGCTCACCGACATCAAGCACCTGCTCTCCATCAACCCGCTGCGCCCGGCCTACCAGCGCGCCTGGCCGCTGGTGTCGGTCTCGCCCGTGCCCGCGCGCTGGGTCGCGTGCGAAGGCGGCCTGACCGACATCGGTCACCACGGCGATGGGTTTGCATTCGACAACGAAACACCGCGCCACCGGCAGTGGCTGGAACCGCATGCGCTGATGAACCGCCTGGTGACGCACGGCGAGTGGCTGGATTTCGTGCGCGATGGTGGTTATGCCGATCCCCTGTGGTGGTTGTCAGCGGGGTGGGACTGGGTGCGCGCGCAGGGCGTGCGGGCGCCGCTCTACTGGACCCTGCCACAAGACGCCAACGCCTTGCCCACCGTGTTCACCCTGCACGGCGAGATGCCGCTGGACCCGCACACGCCGGTGGTGCACGTGAGCTACTTCGAGGCCGACGCCTTTGCCCGCTGGAGCGCGGCCACGCACACCGACCAAGCCGGTGCCCGCCTGCCCACCGAAGCCGAGTGGGAAGCGGCTGCGACCGCTCTGCCGGTGCAGGGCAATCTGCGGGAAGCCCGCGCCCTGCACCCCATGCCGGCGCGCGCGGCGGGCGACGGATTGACGCAGATGTTTGGCGACGTGTGGGAGTGGACCGCGAGCAGCTACAGCGCCTATCCGGGCTACCAGGTCGCCGAGGGCGCGGTGGGTGAGTACAACGGCAAGTTCATGGTGAACCAGACCGTGCTGCGCGGCGGGTCGTGCGCCACACCCGCCTCGCACATCCGCGCGAGCTACCGCAACTTCTTTCCGACCGATGCGCGCTGGCAGTTCAGCGGGCTCAGGCTCGCCAAGTCATCGCCCCCACGCTCAGCCGCTGCGCGGGTCGCTGCCCCCCGAGGGGGCTGATCCGACTTGGGGCGGCCCGGCGCCGGATCACTCACCGCGTGAGCAGCCGCCGCGCGCCATGGCTCGACGCGTCCACCACCGCCACCATGAGCAGCATGGCGCCCAGGATGGTCGCGGTCTTGTTCATCTGGAACAGGCCCATGTGGAAAGCCAGCAGCTGGCCCAGGCCGCCCGCGCCCACCACGCCGAGCACGGCGGCAGCGCGGATGTTGTTTTCCCAGCGGTACAGCGTGTAGCTCATGAGCTGGGGCAGCACCTGCGGCAGCGTCGCGTAGAGGAACACGCGGCCATTGCCCACGCCTTGCACGCGCAGCGCCTCACCCGGGCCGGGTGGGGCGTTTTCGATCGCTTCGGCGAACAGGCGGCCCAGCACACCGGTGGTGTGAAAGGCCAGCGCCAGCGTGCCGGCAAACGGGCCCAGGCCGGCCGAGATGAGCAGCAGCGCGGCCCACACCAGCTCGGGGATGCTGCGCAGCGCGTTGAGCAACCAGCGTGTGGGGACTCTGGCCCAGGCGGCGTCGGCTTCGTGCAGGCGGCTGGCGGGCAGGGCCAGCGCCAGACCGGCCGCGGCGGCCAGCGCCGTGCCCAGCGCCGACATGGCCAGCGTTTCCCAGGCGCCGATGGCCACCTTCTTCACGAACACCGGCGAGAGGTCGGGTGGGAAAAATTCGGCCACGAAGCGACCCATGCTGCGCGCCGCGTCGAGCGAGAGGAACTGGCCCCATTGCAGATCCAGCGAAGCGAAGCTGGCGACCACCAGCACGACCAGACCGGCCATGAACCAGCAGGCCTTGCAGCGCGCGTCGAACAGGCGCGGCGGCAACTTGTAGGGCGGGTTGGCGGCATGACCCCCACGCTGGTCACTTCGTGTACTGCGCTGCCCCCCAAGGGGGCTCTCGCTGCTTGGGGCGGCCCGGCGCTGCTCGGCTTTTTTCATCGCATCAGCCCAACGATTTTCTGAGCCACGAACTCACGCGATCCGCCAGCGCCACCAGCAACACAAACACCAGCAGCATGGTGGCGACCTCGCCACCGTTGAACATCTTCATGGAGTTGTCGAGTTGTTGGCCCAGGCCACCCGCGCCCACGAAACCGAGCACCACCGACGAGCGGATCGCGCATTCCCATCGGTACACGGTGTAGCTGGTGAGCTCAGCCGCGTTGGTCGGCAGCAGGCCGTAGAAGAACGCCTGCAGGCGTGAGCTGCCGTTGCGCAGCAGGGCCTCGGTGGCGTGTGATTCACCACTTTCCAGGATCTCGCCGTACACCTTGCCCAGCATGCCGCCGTAGGTGAGGGCGATGGCCAGCACGCCGGCCGTGGGCCCCAGGCCGACCACGCGCACGAACACCAGCGCCCACACCAGTTCGGGCACGCTGCGCAGCAAGATCAGCAACCAGCGCACCGACTGCCGGAACCAGAACGGCGCGCGCGCCATGCGGCCCGACAGCGCCGAGATCGAGAGCAGGCGCACCGACATCAGCGCCAGCGGGATCGCCACCACCAGCGCGAGCGTGACACCGGCGGTGGCCATGGCCACGGTGCGCCACGTCTCGCGCGCGATCATGGTCATGAATTCCGCGTTGACCACCAGCGGCCAGAAGGTGGCGATGAACTGGCGGCTGATCTTGAGGTTGTCGGGCTCCAGAAAGATCCAGGGCTTGAACTCGGTGGCCACCATGAGGGGCCACAGCAGCACGGCGCCCAGGCCGAGCCAGAACACGCGCGATGCCCAGGCGGGGTCGCGCGCGGGTGCGCTGCGCAAGGCGTTCGCCGCTGCCGTCATGCTCAACGGCAGTGCATCACCGCGGGCTGTGCGGCGGTCGGTTCGACCGCCACCACCACCGGCACCTCACCGCGCAGCTCGTGTTCGAACTGGTCGTACAGGCGCGCCAGGCGCGCCTGCGTCACCTCGGCGGCTGGCAGATCAAAGGCCAGTTGGCCGTCGCGCAGGCCGACGATGCGCGGGAAATGGGCCAGTGCCACATCCACCTGGTGCAGCGTGGCCACCAGCGTCACGCCGCGCTCGCGGGCACCGTCCAGCAGCGTGGCCACGGCCTGTTTCGAACGGGTGGGGTCGAGCGCCGACAACGGTTCGTCGATCAGCCAGACCCTGGCCGGTGCGAGCAGCGCCCGCGCCAGGCCCACGCGCTGGCGTTCGCCGCCCGAGAGCCGGTCGACCCGCTCGAAGAGCTTGTCGGCCAGATCAAAGTGGTCCAGCGCGTCGAAGGCCGCCGGGATGTCGTCGGGGTAGAAAAGCGATCGCAGGCTGGCCAGCAGGCCCATGGAAGGCAGGCGGGCCGCCAGCACCGAGGTGACGACACGCTGGCGCGGGGGCAGCGGCGGCACCTGCGGCGCCAGAAAGAGCTGGCCGCGCTGGCGCTGCAGGGCAGGGCGCGGCAGCGCCCAGGGGTCGCGGCCGTCCAGCCGCAAGTGGCCAGACGCGGGTGGCAGTGCGCAGGCCATGACCTGCAGCAACGTGGTCTTGCCCGCGCCCGAAGGTCCGATCACGGCCACCTGCTCGCCCGAGGCGATCCGCACATCGAGCGAGCGCAGCGCGGGCGCGTGGCCCACGCGCGCCGCCGGGTGGCGGGCCGAGACGCCTTGCAGTTCGATGTTCAACCGGGCGACCTTTCGATCAGAGCAGGCTGGCGCTGCGCGCTGCAGCCTCGATGCCTTTGTAGTTCTCGGGCTTGGTGGGCACGAAGCGGGTGGCGCGCTGCAGCTCCAGGATGTCCTTGCCTTCGGGTGTGGTCTTGTTCAGCGACAGGAAGGCCCGCGTCAACTTTTCGCGCGTGGCCGCTGGCATGTCGGCGTGCACCGACCAGTTGTAGTCGAAATACGGCGGGGTCGTGTAGAACACGCGGACCTTGGTCGTGTCGACCTTCTTGTCCGCCACGAAGCGCTCCCACACCGAGATGTTGAGTGCGCCAGCCTGCACCTTGCCCGAGGCCACGGCCGCAATGGTGGCGTCGTGTGCACCGCTGAACGCCACGCGCTTGAAATCCTTGTCGGGGTCCACGCCGGCTTGCAGCAGGAAGCTGCGTGGCATGAGGTGGCCCGACGTGCTGCTCTGCGAACCAAAGCTCACGTCTTTGCCCTTGAGGTCCGCGAGCGTCTTGATGCCGGGTTCGCTGGTGATGAACACCGACTTGAACTGCTCGTCCTCTTCGCGTTGCACCAGCGGAATGATCTTGCCGCCTGAGCGTGCATTGGCCTGCACGAAGGTGAAGCCGCCGAACCAGGCCAGGTCAACCTTCTTGTTGACCAGCGCCTCCACGGCCGCCGCATAGTCGGACACAGGTGTGAACTCCACCTTCATGCCGAGGGTGGCTTCGAGGTGTTTCACCAGCGGAGCTGCCTTGCGGGCCAGTTCGGTGGGTGATTCGTCGGGGATCGCGGTCACGCGAAACACGGCTTGCGCATGCGCGGCGGCGGTGAGGGACAGCACGGCGCAGGTGAAGAGTGCGCGCAGGGTGCGGGAGGTGTTTGTGAGCATGGTGAATCCGATGAAGAGGGATTGGGGAGGGCGTATTAGACCCGACCTGCTCCAACCTGGCAGTGGCCGTCAGTTTTGCAAGACCCTGTAAGAAACCGGGTCGCCGCGCAGACTTTGAAACACACCTCCGCTATAAAGACCGATCTCGAAAGCGCCCATGTCCCTTCAGACCCAGACCCCACCCTTCATCCAGCTCCACCACGAGGACCGCGCCGCGCTGCGTGCCGAGCTCGTGGCCGGCCTGCTGGAGACGCCCGCGAACATTGCGCCGAAGTTCCTGTACGACGCCCTGGGCTCGCGCCTGTTCGATGCCATCACCGAGCTGCCCGAGTACTACCCCACGCGCACCGAAGCGGCGATCTTCCAGCAGCACGGCGCCGACATGGCGCGCGTGGTGCCCGGTGGCTCGATCCTGCTCGACCTGGGCGCCGGCAGCTGCGCCAAGGCCGCGCGCCTGTTTCCGGTGCTGCGTCCGACCGCCTATGTGGCCATCGACATTTCGGTGGACTACCTGCGCGACACCTTGCAGCAACTGCAGAAACAACATCCGTCGCTGGCCATGCTCGGCCTGGGCATGGATTTTTCAAGCCGCTTCGCGCTCGGCGCCGACGTGGCCGACTGGCTGGCCGACGGACCTGCGGCGCAGGCGCCGCGCGTGGTGTTCTACCCGGGCTCGAGCATCGGCAATTTCAACCCGGAAGTGGCGCTCGCCTTGCTCAAACAGGCGCATGCGGTGTGCCGCTCGGGTGGCCAAGGCGGGGGCCTGCTGATCGGCGTGGACCGCGTCAAGCCCAAGGCCGTGCTGGAGCCCGCCTACGACGACGCGCTGGGTGTCACCGCGGCTTTCAACCGCAACCTCCTGCTCAACGTGAACCGCGTGCTCGGCGCCGATTTCGCGCCGGCGGCCTGGCGCCACGTGGGCTTGTTCAACGCCCCGCTTTCGCGCATTGAAATGCACCTGGAAGCCACCGCGCGGCAGACCGTGCGCTGGCCCGACGGCGAGCGGGTGTTTGGGCAAGGCGAGCGTCTGCACACCGAGAGTTCGTACAAGTGGCAGCCCGAGGCCTTCGAGGCTTTGCTGCAGGACGCCGGCTTCGGTCGGGCGCGCCATTGGAGCGACGCCCAAGGCTGGTTCAGCGTGTTCTGGGCGCCTGCCTGACAGACCTGGCCTTTGAGCACCGTGTCGATCAGCCGGAGCATGACTTCGGCGGTGCAGGGCTTGGGCAGGAAGTGGTTGAGGCCCGAACCGGATCAAGGAGCAGACAAACCCTGTCTCTCGCCCATCATGCGCCGCCACAGCTGGCCGAACCAGGCGTGACCACTCACCAGCACCACCCCGGCAAGCACCAGCAGCGCGCCCGCCAGGAAGCCGGACTCGATGGGTTCGTTCAACAGCCAGGCGCCCAGCACCACCCCGAACAAGGGCGTGAGGAACGACAGCACGCCCAGCCGCGAGGCGAGGTAGTGGCGCATCAACCAGAACCAGACCAGAAAACTGACAAACGCCACCACCACCGACTGGAACGCAAGCGTGGCCCAGACCATGGGCGTGGGGTTGAACGTGGTGTGCCCCATGAGGAAGGCCGCCGGCAGCAGCAGCGCGAAGGCGCCGAGCAGCTGGTAGAGCAGGATCTGCGTGGCCGGCAGACCGCTCAGGCGCGTGGTGCGGATGACCACCGTGGTGGCGCCCCAGGCCACCCCACCGAGCAGACCCAGTGCGTCGCCCCAGAGCATGCGCGACCAGGCCTGGTGGCCCTGTGTGTCGCGCAGCAGAAAGGCAATGGCAATGCCCGCAAAGGCCATCAGGATGCCCAGCCATTGCGCTGGCGCCAGCCGTTCGGACGGCAGCTTCCACTGCAGACCGAGTGCCGCGAAGATCGGCGCGGTGTAGAGAAACACCACCATGTGCGCGGCCGAGGTGTGGCCCAGCCCTTCGCCCACCAGCAGGAATTCCAGGCCGAACAAGGCACCGGCCACCGCGCCGGGTTTCCACGCGCCACCGGCCAGCAGCGAGCCTTCGCCCTGGCGCCACATGAGCAGACCCACCAGGGCCGCCGCGATGCCCGAACGCACCGCGATCTGCAGGATGGGCGAGAAGTCCTGTGCGCTTGCTTTCAGCGCGATCTGCTGCAGGCTCCAGGTGAGGCAGAGCACGACCATGAGGCCGATGGCTCGGGCGTCGAGGGCTTGTCGGGTGTCCACAGGTGCAGTCATGGGTTGATCGGAGGGTGATTGTGCGTTTGACTGCTGCGCGGCAGATAACGAGAATCAGACAAACCATCCCCCCGGACCGTCAAAATGCCGCGCGCCCGCGCCCCCGCCAGACATTTGCAGACCGCGCCATTCACCGACGCACTGCCCGGTGAGATCGTCTTCCGCGCGGCGCAGCTGCCCGCCGACGCGGCGTACCCGCACCACCGCCACCACTGGGGTGAGTTCGTCTACGCCTTCAGCGGTGTGATGGAGGTGCAGCTCGCCACCGAGCACTATTTGATTCCGCCGCAATACGGCCTGTGGTTGCCGCCGGACGTGGACCACACCGGCATGAACCGCCAGGAGACGTCCTTCTGTTCGGTCTACGTGGTGCCCGAGCGCGCGGACCGCATGCCGGCCCAGGTGTGCGCCCTCAGCGTCAGTCCCTTGCTGCACGGCTTGCTGGAGCACCTGCGGCAGACACCGCCCGCGCTGGCGCAGGGCGCGTCGCACGACAGGCTGCTGCAGGTGGTGCTGGACCAGCTGGAGGTGGCTCCGGTCACGGGCAGCTATCTGCCCGCCTCGGATGACCCGCTGCTCGCGCCCGTGCTGCGGGCGCTGGAAGCGGCGCCCGGTGATCCACGGTCGGTGGCCGAGTGGGCGGCCTTCGTGCACACCACCGAACGCACGCTCATGCGGCGCTGCCAGCGTCAGCTGGGCATGACGCTGGCCGAATGGCGGCAGCGGCTGCGCACGGTGAAGGCCATGGCCCGGCTGAAAGCCGGGGAGAAGGTGGAGCACATCGCCCAGGACCTGGGCTATGCGTCGACCTCGGCCTTCATCGCGATGTTCCGCCGCCTGACTGGCGAAACACCTGATGGGTACCGCAAGGGTCGATGAGGCTCAGGCGCGCACGCTGCGAAAGCCGGCAAAGATGTCGTTGCGTTCAGCGGTGAAGTAGTTGCGGTACCTGGGGTGGCGCAGGCGCGGGTGGGTGGCGGTGCTGGCGCCCTTGAGCACCGGGCGGCCATCGAACCAGGGCTGCGAGTAGTCCAGGTAGGGGTGGGGCTTGAAGCCGGGAAAGGGTGCGAAGGTGCTCGCGGTCCATTCCCAGACTTCGCCCCAGGCGAAGCCCGGCACCGTGTGCGCCGCCACTTCCCACTCGGCTTCGGTCGGCAGGCGCCGCCCGACCCAGCGGCACCAGGCCTGTGCTTCCCGCGCGCTGAGGTGGCAGGCCGGGGCCTGCAGGTCCAGGGCCTGCCAGGTGCCGAAGCGCTGCACCTGCCAACCGCCGGGGGTGCGCCGCAGGTAGCGCGGCACGGCGGCCAGGCCGGCGTCGACCATCGGCAGGTAACGTGCCCAGGTGACGGCGCAGGTGTCGATCTCGAACGCGTTGACCGCCACCACGTGCGCGCCGAGTTCGTTGTCGAAGGCAAAGCCCGGGCCGGCCCAGCCCAGGCGCCAGGCGGTGGCGGAAACGCTGGCTTCGCCAGGCTGCGCGCGCACGGCCATGGGCCGGTGGCCCACGTCGATGCCCAGGGCCTGCGCCATGTAAACGCCCGCCTCGGCGTGCATGTCTTCGTGGAACAGGGCGAGCCGGAAGAAGTACAGCCCGGTGTCGTCGTCGGGTGCGTCGCGCAGCAGCGCCAGCGTCTGCTCCAGGTTGGCCGAGAGGTCGGCGCGTGTGGCGTGGGCATCGGGCAGGTCCAGCTGCCAGCGCCGGTCGTGCGGCACGGTGCTGGAGTCGTACAGCGCATCGGCCTCGATGCCGCGCATGCCCTGACGCGCGGCGCGGCGGGCCACCAGCGGGTCCGCCCGCACACCGCTTCCGAGCTGCGGGTTGCGAGCGATCCACCAATCGGCAAACCAGCCGACGTGTCCCAACTCCCACAACGGCGGGTTCAGCTCGGGCGTGCAGGGCACGGGCAGGTCGGGGCCGAGCGCCGCCTCCAGCGCCGTGAACTGTCGCAGCGTGCGCTCGCGCGCATCCACCAGCGCGCCCGCCAGCGCTGCCCGGTCCGCGTGGCGGGCGATGTCGGCGGTGGACGGTCCGTGCGCAGGTGCATCGCGCACAATCGATGTCTCGCTCAAGCCCATGAAAAAACCTTCCCTGTGCATCGTCACGCCGGCGCTGGCCGATGCCAACAACGGCAACTGGCAAACCGCGCGCCGCTGGGCGCGCATGCTCTCGGAGCATTATCGGGTGAGGGTCGCGAAGGCGTGGTCCGAGGGCGATGAGGCCGATGTGTTGCTGGCCCTGCACGCGCGACGCTCGGCCGCATCGGTGGCCGCCTGGGCCCGGTCGCATCCCGATCGCCCGCTGGTGCTGGCGCTGACCGGCACCGACCTCTACCGCGACATCGCGACGGACGCAGATGCCCAGCGTTCGCTGGCCCTCGCGCACCGGCTCATCGTGCTGCAGGAGCAAGGGCCGCTGGCGCTGCCCGAGGCGCAGCGGGGCAAGTGCCGGGTGGTGTTCCAGTCGGGCACGCGCCGCCAGACGCTGGCCAAGACCACGGCGCACCTGCGGGCGGTGATGGTGGGCCACCTGCGCGACGAAAAATGGCCGCAGACCCTGTTTGAAGCGGCACGCCTGCTGCGCGCCGACGAGGGCATTCGCATCGACCACATCGGTGCCGCGATCGACCCCGTGCTGGGCGAGGCTGCCCGAGCGACCGCGCAGGCCTGCCCGCACTACCGCTGGCTCGGTGGCCTGTCGCATGGCGCCACGCGCTCGCGCATGCAGCGCGCCCACCTGCTGGTGCACACCAGCCGCATGGAGGGCGGGGCCCATGTGCTGATGGAGGCCGTGCTCGGTGGCACGCCGGTGCTGGCCTCGCGCATCGACGGCAACGTGGGCATGCTGGGCGCCGACTACGGCGGCTATTTCCCGCCGGGCGATGTGCCCGCGCTGGTGCAGGCCTTGCGCGCCTGCCGTGCGGGCATGGGCGAGCCGGCTGGCAGGCTGGCCGCCCTGCAAGCACAATGTGAGGCCCGCGCGCCGCTGTTCGATCCGCGCATCGAGCAGGCCGCCCTGCTGGCCCTGTTGCGCGAGCTGCACTGAGGCTCCGCACCCCATCGGCACCGATTTCCCTTCTCTCTGGAGACACCCATGAACGCACCCACCCCCACCGCCGCCACCCAACCCCGCCTCACCAGCCTCTCGCACGGCGGCGGTTGCGGTTGCAAGATCGCGCCCGGCGTGCTCAGCGAAATCCTCAAAGGCACGGCGGCCATGCCGATGCCCAAGGCGTTGCTGGTCGGCATCGAGACGGCGGACGACGCGGCCGTCTACCAGCTCAACGACGAGCAGGCGCTGATCGCCACCACCGATTTCTTCATGCCCATCGTCGACGACCCGTACGACTTCGGTCGCATCGCCGCGACCAACGCCATCAGCGATGTGTACGCCATGGGTGGCACGCCCATCATGGCGCTGGCCCTGGTCGGCATGCCCATCAACGTGTTGTCCACCGAGACCATCGGCAAGATCCTGCAAGGCGGGCAGGACGTGTGCCGCGCCGCCGGCATTCCGATCGCGGGCGGCCACACCATCGACTCGGTCGAGCCCATCTACGGCCTGGTGGCCCTGGGCCTGGTGCACCCCAAGCGCGTCAAGCGCAACGCCGACGCGAAGGTGGGCGACCACCTGATCCTGGGCAAGCCGATCGGCGTGGGCGTGCTCTCGGCCGCCTTGAAGAAGGACGCGCTGAGCACCGAGGGCTACGCACAGATGATCGCCAACACCACCCAGCTCAACACCCCGGGCCCCGATCTGGCGGCGCTGGACGGCGTGCACGCGCTCACCGACATCACCGGTTTCGGCCTGGCCGGCCACGTGATGGAAATGGCGCGCGGTTCCAGCACCACCGTGCGCATCGACATGGCCCGTGTGCCGCTGATCGCGGGTGTGCGCGAGCTCGCCGCCGCCGGCATGGTCACCGGTGCCTCGGGCCGCAACTGGGCCGCCTACGGCCACGAGGTGCGCCTGGGTGCCGGCCTGCAGCCGGTGGACCAGGCCTTGTTGTCCGACCCGCAGACCAGCGGTGGCCTGCTGGTGGCCTGCGCACCCGAAGCGGTGCAAGCGGTGCTGGCGATCTTCGAGAAGCACGGCTTTGCCGGCGCGACCGACATCGGCGAGATCGTGGCGCCCGCGGCCGACGGCGTGCGCCTGGAAGTGCGCTGAGCCATGGCGCGCCAACGCATCAGCTCCGGCTCGCCGTTTGAAGAGCAGATCGGGTATTCGCGCGCCGTGGTCGCCGGTGACTGGGTGTTCGTCTCCGGCACCACGGGTTTCGACTACACCACCATGACCATTTCGGACAACGTGGTGGAGCAGGCCGAGCAGTGCATGCAGAACATCGCCGCCGCGCTCAAGCAGGCGGGCGCCAGCCTGGACGACGTGGTGCGCGTGAACTACGTGCTGCCCGATGGGGCTGATTTCGAGGCCTGCTGGCCGGTGCTGCGCAAACACCTGGGCGCGGCACGCCCGGCGGCCATGATGATCACCGCCGGCCTGCTCGATCCGCGCATGAAGATCGAGATCGAGGTCACGGCCATGAAGCAGCCATGACCCCCGCCTCCATCCTCGCCTTCGACATCTTTGGCACCGTGGTCGACTGGCACGGCAGCATCGTGCGTGAGGTGGCCGCGCTGTATCCGCAGGTGGATGCCGATGCCTTTGCGCTCGCCTGGCGCGCGGGCTACCAGCCGGCCATGCAACGGGTGCGCTCGGGCGAACTGGGCTGGACGCTGATCGACGATCTGCACCGCCTGATCCTCGACGACCTGTTGCCCACGTTCGGCCTGACCTCGCTCACCGAAGCGCAGAAGCAGCACCTCAACAAGGTCTGGCACCGGCTGGACCCATGGCCCGACACGGTGGCCGGGCTCACGCGCCTGAAGGCCCGGCACACCATCTGCAGCCTGTCCAACGGCAACATCGGCCTGCTCACGAACATGGCCAAGCGCGCCGGCCTGCCGTGGGACTGCGTGCTCTCGGCCGAGGTGTTTCGGGCCTACAAACCCGACCCGGCCACCTACCTCGGCGTGGCCCGGGTGTTTGACGTGGCGCCTTCCGACGTGATGCTGGTGGCCGCCCACCAGGAAGACCTCGCGGCGGCCCGGACCTGCGGCCTGCGCACGGCCTACATCGAGCGGGCGCTGGAATTCGGGCCGAAGCACCCCAAGGACGTGTCGCCCGATGCGGCCAACACCTTCCACGCCCGCAGCCTGGTGCACCTGGCCGAACAATTGGGCTGCTGAAGGCCGGTCAGCGCCGTTGGATCACTCGACGCGCACCGTCGCGCGCGCCGGCTCGATCAGCGTCTTGCCGGGGTTCAGGTTGTCCATCAGATCCAGCTGAAGCGCGTAGTTGCCGGCGGGGGGTGCCAGCCACACCTCGGTCTGGCCTTCTGGAAACTCGAGCACGGCGGGCGTGCCCCGGTTGCCGTCGGGTGTGACGGTCAGGCGGAAATGCCCGGTGCCTGCAATGCCTTGCGAGCGGTGTGCCACTTCGAGCGCCGAGGCGTGAAACTGCACGCGCATCGGGTTTCTCAGCGTGGAGCGGTCCAGCCCGATGGACAGACCCTTGACCGACAGGGTCTTGGGGTCGACGCCGGTCTTGCGCGTCACCGTGATGCGCGTGGGCTTGCTGAAGACGAAGTGAGGCAGGTGTTTCTGGTCGGCCAGCAGCATGCGCAGCGTGTAGGTGCCCGGCTCCAGCGTGAGCACGGTTTCCATCTGGCCCTTGCCGAAGTGGATGTACTGGTCGTTGAACGGGAGGGCTTCCTTGAAATTCAAGGGCAGGTCGCGGTTGACCAGCAGGTGGTGGTGGCCGCTGCGGGCCCGGCCCGGCTGCGCGATGGGCGCCAGCCCCCAGCCGCCCGTGAGGCCGAACTTCGCCACGAACGGCGTCTCGATCCGGTCCCCGTCCTTGAGGTTGGTGAAGTAGGCCTCGGCCGTCAACCTGGGAGGAGCCGCCTGCCACGGATGTGCCTTCGGCGTGCCCGCTGGGATGGCGGGCTGTGCAGCGCCAGGCTGCGCATGGGCGGAGAGGGCGATCAGGAAGGTCGTGCTCGACAGCAGTGAGATCGCGAGTCGGTTCAGGGATGTGGACATGGCGTTGTATGGTCGGGTGATGAAGCGGTGAAGAATGCTGCGTGTGGCGGGAGACCGCCTCCACGTTACAGGAGGGATTTCAACATGAACAATCGGGCCTGGTATTCCAACTTCGCGAAGAGCATTGCCCGAATGAGCGGACGGCCCAAGACGTTTGCGCTCGCCGCCGCGGTGATCGTGGTCTGGTTGGTCACCGGGCCGTTGTTCGGCTTCAGCGACACCTGGCAGCTGGTGATCAACACCGGCACCACCATCGTCACCTTTCTCATGGTGTTCCTGATCCAGAACACGCAGAACCGCGATTCCGAAGCCTTGCAGATCAAGATCGATGAATTGATCCGCGCCACCCGGGGCGCGCACAACGCGCTGCTGGATCTCGAAGAACTGGAGCAGGACAACCTGGACGAGTTCCGACGGCGCTACCAGTTGCTGGCCAGCGAGGCCAGGCAAGACCTGGAGCGGGGTGATCAGGACACCGGTTCGCCCGAGGCCTGAGCGCCGGGACCCGCGCCCGGTTTTCGGGGTGTGGGGTTCAATCGGTAGCGTTCGATGAAGCCCCGGTCGATGCGGTCCTTCCAGCGCCAGGCCCAGGCGCCCTCCAGGCTCAGCGGGCCGTAGCTCGCGATGGCGTGGCCGGTGCCGCACGACAGCAGGTTGAGCGTGTTCGTGGGCGGCTGGTGCGGCTTCAAGGGCTTGCGCTGGTGAAACGCCAACAGGTTGTGCGCCAGCGGCGGGCCGGCGCGCACCGCGTAGACACCGCTTCTGGCGTGCGGCTCATCGGCCCGGCTGGCCACATCGCCCGCGGCAAACACATGGGGATGGCTGGTGCTTTGCTGGAACGCATTGACCAGCACCTGCCCGGATGCCGACAAGGCCAGACCGCTGCCCTGCAGCCAGGGCGGTGCGTGGGTGCCGATGGCCAGCAGCGGCACGTCGCAGGCCAGCCGCGCGCCGTTGCCCAGCATCACCTCGCCTGGACCAATGCCCACACAGGCTTCGCGCAGCACCGTGATGCCGCGCCGCTTCAACTGACGCAGCACCTTGCGTTGCACCGCGGGACGGTAGTTGTCGGCCACCTCCGGGCCACCGGTGATGAGCGTGAAGCGTGCGCCCGGCATGCCCTGCTGGCGAATGCCCTGCTCGGCGGCGAAGATGAGTTCGATGCCCGCCGCGCCCGCGCCCACCACCGCGAGCGACACCGGCTTTTGCTGTGCGAGTGCCAGCACCTGGGGCCAGAGCTGGGCGAAGGCTTCGATGGGCCGCACGGCGAGTGCGTGGGTGGCCGCGCCCGGCATGTCGGCTTCCAGGCGCGCGCGGTCGATCACCGCGCCGGTGTCGATGGACAGCGCATCAAAGCCCAGCATGGCGGGCACGCCTTGCGCGCCGCCGGCCGCCGCCACGCTCACCGTGTTGCCCACCGGATCGATGCCGGTGCAGCGCCCCTGCACCCAGCGCGCTCCAGCCGCACGCACCAGCGGCTCCAGTTCGATGCGGCAGTCGGCCTCGGCGTAGTGGCCCGCCACGTGGCCGGGCGTCATGCCGCTGTAGGTCTGGTAGGCATGGGGCGTGAGCACCGTCACGTCCAGATCGGCAGGGCGGTGCTGCGCCAGGCTGGCGAGCACATGCACATGGGCATGGCCGGCGCCGAGCAGGAGGAGTTTCTTGATGCCGTGGTGCATGGGCTCCGATGGTACGTGGCGTGTCAAGGTGCGGGGTCGGTCCAGCGGAGGTCGGCCCATCAGGGCGCCGTCATCCGCGTCGCCAGTCGTGAAACCTGCCCACCCAGGCCAGCAGCTTGTGGGGCGCATGGGCGCGCTTCCATTCGCCGGCGGCGTATTTGTTGGCCTCCGAGAGCGTGGGGTAGGTGTGGATGGTGCCCAGGATCTTGTTCAGGCCCAGGCCGTGTTTCATCGCCAGCACGTACTCGGCCAGCAGGTCGCCCGCGTGCGTGCCGACGATGGTCACGCCCAGGATGGTGTCTTTGCCCGGCACCGTGAGCACCTTCACGAAACCGTGCGCCTCGCTGTCGGCGATGGCGCGGTCCAGGTCGTCGATGCCGTACTTCGTCACCTCCACCGCGATGCCTTGCTCCTTCGCTTCCTGCTCGTTCAGGCCCACGCGCGCCACCTCGGGATCGATGAAGGTGGCCCAGGGGATCACGCGGTAGTCGGCCTTGAACTTCCTGAAATCGCCGAACAGCGCGTTGACTGCCGCGTACCAGGCCTGGTGCGCCGCCACGTGGGTGAACTGGTAGGGCCCGGCCACGTCGCCGGCGGCAAAGATGTTGGGGTAGAGCGTCTGCAGGTACTCGTTGGTCTCCACCGTCTTGTCCGTGGGTATGCCCAACGCTTCCAGGCCGTAGCCGGTGAGGCGCGCGCTGCGGCCCACGGCGCACAGCAGCTCGTCGAATTCGATGCGCTGCTCGGCGCCGGCGTGTTCCACCACGATGGCCTTCACACCGTCCCTGCTGTCCACCCGCAGCGCCTTGTGACCGGTGCGCACGTCCACACCGTCTTTCATGAGCGCCTGGCGCGCCAGTTCGCTCACCTCTTCGTCTTCACGCACCATCACGCGCGGCGCCATCTCCACCTGCGTCACCTGCGAGCCCAGGCGCGCAAAACTCTGCGCGAGTTCGCAGCCGATGGGACCACCGCCCAACACCACCAGGCGTTTGGGCACGTCGTCGAGCTGGCCGAATTTCTCCCACATCGTGTCGCTGGTCACATAGCCGCTGTCTTCCAGACCCGGCAGAGGCGGCACCAAGGGCCTGGCACCGGCGGCGATCACGATGCTGCGCGTGGTGAGCGTCTGCGTGCTGCCGTCGTTGAGCGCGATCTCCACCGTCCACGGGTTCACCAGTTTCGCGTAGCCCTGCAGCACCTCCACACCCAGACCGGTGTAGCGCTCCACGCTGTCGTGCGGCTCGATGGTGCGCACGATGTCCTGGATGCGCTGCATCACTGCCTTGAAGCTGAAGGTGGGTTGGGTGCTGTCGAGGCCATAGGTCTGGCCGTGGCGCATCTGGTGGGCCAGCTTCGCGCTCTTGATGAGCGCCTTGCTCGGCACGCAGCCGTAGTTCAGGCAATCGCCGCCCATCTTGTGGGACTCGACCAGCGTGACCTTGGCCTTGACCACCGCCGCGATGTAGGCCGACACCAGGCCGCCCGCACCGGCGCCGATCACGATCAGGTTGCGGTCGAATCGCGCGGGCTTCGCGCTGGCCCAGCGCGCATACACCTTGCGCTTCTGCAGCAGACCCACGAGCCACTTCGCGATCAGCGGAAACACGCCCAGCAGCACGAACGAACCCAGCAGCGCCGGGCTCAGGATGCCCTGGAGCGAATCGATCTGCGCCAGCTGCGTGCCCGCGTTCACATACACCAGCGTGCCGGCCAGCATGCCGATCTGGCTCACCGCGTAGAAGGTCAGCGCCTTCATCTTGGTGAGGCCCATCACCAGGTTGATCACGAAGAACGGCACCACCGGAATCAGCCGCAGCGTGAACAGGTAGAACGCGCCGTCCTTCTCGATGCCGCGGTTGATCTCGGCCAGGCGGTTGCCGAACTTCGCCTCGATGCTGTCGCGCAGCACGAAGCGCGAGACCAGAAACGCCAGCGTGGCGCCCAGGCTGGAGGCAAACGACACCAGCAGCGTGCCCCACCACAGTCCGAAGATGGCGCCGCCGGCCAGCGTGATGATGGTCGCGCCGGGGAACGAGAGTGCGGTGGCCACCACATAGAGGGTGAAGTACGCCAGCGAGATCTTCAGCGGCTCGGCGGTGTAGAGCGCCTCGAAGTTGGCCTGGCTTTGTTTGAGGTAGTCCAGGCTGAGGAAACGGCCCAGATCGAAAAAGAAAAAGGCCGCAGTGCCCAGCAGCACCGCGGCCAGCAACAAGAGCTTTCGAAAGGTCACGACAATTCCAGTGTGGGTTTGCAACCTGTCGGTCGCCGGGGCCGTTGCATTCTTACACCATCCCCTGGTCACCGCCGCCACTCGGAAAGAACCGGCTTGGGAGCCGGAGGGTGGTCTCGCTGTCACACAGTTGTGGCAGTCCTTCGAGGCCCGCTCGCAACGGGTTGTGCCTGTGGAAAAGTCCCTGGCTCACCCGCCGGGACGCGTTCCCCAGCGTCCAACCGTGTCACACGGTTGCGACACGAAGGCGCTGGTCCCGGTGAGGTGTCTTGGGGGTGGCCAGCCTGCGAGCCTCGGCTGCGTCCCTGGGCGCGTCAACAGCGTGTGACAGTTGTTGCAGAAGCCGCTGACCAAGGTCCCGAGCGCAGGGCCACGCGGTGTCCCGTCGCCGCGCTGTTCTCCCTCTGGTGGAGGGCTTGCGCCGCATCTGCCCGCCCGTGTGGCACCAAAGTTGCGAAGCACCATCCGATTTGCGCCTGCGCAACTCAACCCTGTTCCCGTTTCATTCAACTTTCGGAGGACCTATGAAGAAGACACTTCTGGCTTCGGCCATGGCGGTTGCGTTTGGTATCAGCGGCGTGGCGCAGGCCAACACCACCACCAATCAGACCACTGACAACGGCAGCACCAGCACCAGCACCAGCACCAGTACCGACACCACCACGAGCACAGACACCACTACCAGCACCGATACCAATACCAATACCAATACCAATACGAACACCACCACCACCACCACCGACCGGGCCGACAGCAGCGTCAACAAGCGTTCCGGCAATGCCACGGCAGATGCGGAACGCTCGGCGGTGCTGAACAATGGCTCCACAGGCACCTTCAGCAACGCCTTCAACGTGACGACCGTCACCGCCACCAGCAAACTGCACGGCACGGTGAGTGGCAACAGTGCCTACGGCATTGGCAACAACGCCTACAACACCGGCAGCGCCGACGGCGGCAAAGCCTATGGTGGCTACGGCGGCAAGGGCAATGGCGGCAGCGCCAGCGGCTCGGGCACCGGTGGCAACGGCGCAGGCGGTGTGGGCGCGGTGGGCGCAGCGGGCGGTGATGCCTCCAATGGCGACGCCAGCAACGGCAGTGCCAACAACGGCAGCGCGTCCGCCGGCAACGGTGGCACCGGCCGTGGTGGGCGCGCCACTGGCGACGACAGCGGCGGCTCAGCCCGTGCCAACGGCAGGGGCGTGGGCGATGGCGGCGGCAGTGGCTCGGCCAACGGCGGAAACGGCAACGGCGACGGCGATGGAGGTGCGGGTGGAACCAGCGGTTCTGCAGGCGCCTCCGCTTCCAGCGGCACCGGCGGCACCGCCACCAGCAGCGGTGGTGGTGGCACACGCACGGCCGGCACCGGCACCGGCGGCGCCGGCGGCTCCAGCACCAACGGCAGCGCCACCAACGGCGGCGCCAGCAATGGCTCCAACGCTGCGGGCAACGGCGGCAGCGGCGGCAGCGGCACCGGTGGCACCGGTGGCGCCGGCAGTGGCGGCACCGTCACCGCCAACGGCGGCACCGGCGGCAACGGCGCGGGCGGCACGGGTGGTGCAGGCGGGACGAACAACGTGAACGCCGGCACCTTCAGCATGGCCAACACCATGACCAGCGTCGGGCAATCGGCCGCGGGCATCATGATCGCCAGCCAGAACAGCGGGATCTCCTCGCTGGTCCAGCAAAGCGTGAATGTGCAGGCCAACCTGGCTGTGGGCAACTGAACGAACGCTGACGTAGATCACACCGCGCGGCGCTTGGCGCCCATGCACGCGCAGCCGCGCGGTGTTGTTTGCCAACCTCATCAACCACCGAGGGCAAACCATGATGTCGCACCGCCCCCATGGAGCAGTCTTGTGTCTGCTCACCGCATCCTTGCTGACACCCCATGCCAACGCTCAAGTGGCTCCTGAGTCCGCGCAGCATGGCTTTGTGGCGACTCCCGTGGGCACCTCGACGCTGGATGCCCAGCGTGGCGGCAGCACCCACGTGCGCAACGACATGACCTTGACCGGCACCACCGCCGACAACACGGCGCGCCATGTCAACACCGGCAACAACGCGATCAGCGCGGGCGCTTTCGCCAACATGAGCGGCATGCCCGTCGTGATCCAGAACTCGGGGGCGAACGTGCTGATCCAGAACGCCGTCATTCTGAACCTGCAGATGAACTGAAGCGGGATCGTGCCATGTCAGTGCATTCGCTGTTGATCGTTTTGCTGTCTGCCGCCACATCGGTGTGCGCGCAGACCGCGCACTTCCCCTCCACCGGGGCGGGCGACGTGACCATGCCCGTGACCAGCATCCGGCAGGCCCGCCTGGCCGGCACGTTGATGCAGCAATACGACTTCAGTTGCGGATCGGCGGCCATCGCCACGCTGCTGACCCACCACTACGGCACCCCGATCGACGAACAGACCGTGTTTGCCCGGATGTATGCACAGGGTGACCAGGCCAAGATCCAGCGCGAAGGCTTCTCGTTGCTGGACATGAAGCGATTTCTGGCCAGCCTCGGCTTCGAGGCCGATGGCTTCGAACAACCCTTGCGCAAGCTGCAAGAGGCGCGCATCCCCGCTATCGTGCTGATCAACCAGAATGGCTACCAGCACTTCGTCGTGATCAAGGGGCTGCAGGACGACCGCGTGCTCGTCGGTGATCCGTCGCAGGGAACGCGTGCCGTGCCCCTCGATGTGTTCGAGTCCCAATGGCAGAGCAAGCTGCTGTTCGTCATTCACAACCGCATGGAGCAGGCGCGCTTCAATCTCGCCGCCGACTGGCGGGTGGCGCCGCGCGCGCCACTGGGCAGCGACATGGCGCGCTCCGGCACGGGCGCCCTGGTTTTGCCCAGGCACGGACCGGGAGACTTCTGATGCGCACCCGAATCCGACACCACAGCCGGGCGGCGACTCTGGCCAGGACTGCCGCATCTCTGTGCCTGCTGGGAACGCTGGTGGGCGTTGCACAGGCCGCGCCGCCGGTGGTTTCCACGGGCCAGACCTGGCAGGCAGTGAACGACCGAAGACTGGACTCGCTGCGTGGCGGCTTCTTCCTGGGTGGCGGCCTGGTAGTGTCGTTCGGCATCACGCGCTCGGTGTTCATCAACGGCGAGATGATCACCAGCACCACGCTCAATGTCGAGAACGGTGCAGGGATGTCCCTGGACTGGGTGGCCCGCCTTCGCGAGGAGCTGCAGTCCCTCAGATTGGTGCAGAACGGACCGGGCAACACCTTCGTGTCGGGTACCACCGTGTCCCCCGTGAGCGCGCCGGGCGCGACCGCGCCGACTGTCAGCACCGTCGAGGTTGGCACCCCGGGAACGGTCATTCAGAACTCGCTGAACAACCAGCAGATCCTCCACCAGACCGTCATCGACGCGAGCAGCAATGCCCTGGGTCTGTTGAGGTTGTCGAGCCTCCAAAGCACCCTGTCCGAGGCCATACGTCAGAGCATCGGCCAGCGGTGAAGACCGGGCCGAGTTGCGTTTGCCTTTGATTGAGCACGCTCAATCGGCTCCCGCCGAGGCGGTTGCACGATGGCGTCACCAGCGGCAACACACTTTGCTGCTGATGCAACGCGACGTTGCAGCTTTGGGGGAGCCGCAGAATGAAAACCATCAGTTCTCACCACCCGTGGAGGGCGGTGACCGGTTCGGTCTTGGTCTTGTCCAGCGCCTGGGCGCAGGCCCAGGGCGTGCCAGCCCGCCAGGGCGTGGCTCAGCGCATGCAGGCTCTCGAACAGCTGGTCGGCGAGCAAGGTCGACAGATCGAGACGATGCGCCAGCAGTTGCTGGAACAGACGACCCGCCAACAAGACCTGGAGCGTGCGTTGGCGCAGGCCGAAAGCAACGCGCAGGCAGCAGCCGCGGCGGCTGCAGCGCCGGCGGCGACGCCCCCCGGGGAAGTGTCCGCCCCGGCCGACAGCGAGGGTCGCCCCGTGCGGGTCGGTGCTGCGCCGCAGGTAGATCCCCAGCCACCAGCGGTGGCCCCCATCTTTGACCAGCCGGGCATCCTCACGCAGCCTGGTCACTACGTGCTCGAGCCGTCCATCCAGTACGGCTACTCGTCGAGCAACCGGGTCGCGTTGGTGGGCTACACCGTGATTCCGGCGTTGTTGATCGGCCTGATCGACATACGGGAAGTCAAGCGCAACACCTTGACCATGGCCCTGACCGGTCGTTGGGGACTGACCCGCCGCCTCGAAGTGGAAATGAAGCTGCCCTACGTCTACCGATCGGACGACTCCGTCAGCCGGGAGGTCTTCACCGGGTCGGCCTCCGAGAGGGCGTTCAACGCGAGTGGCAGCGCCCTGGGCGACATCGAGTTCGCGGCCCGCTACCAGATCAACCAGCCCCAGGGCAACGACCCGTTCCTGATCGGTTCCCTGCGTCTGAAGACCCGCACCGGCAAGGACCCGTTCGAAGTGGTAACCGATTGTGTGACCCGCTGCGAGGGCAACACCACCGGCACGGGCCTGCCGTTGAAGCTGCCCACCGGGTCGGGCTTTTACTCGCTGCAGCCCTCGCTCACGTGGCTCCTCCCGTCGGATCCCGCCGTGTTTTTTGGCGGCATCAGCTACACGCACAATTTTGGCCGCAGCAACGTGAGCCGCCGGGTGCTTGACGGCCAGCAGGAGTTCATCGGTTCGGTCAAGCCGGGCAATGTCTGGGGCATCAGCTTCGGCATGGGCCTGGCGCTCAACGAGCGCTCGTCCTTCAGCATGGGCGTGGACCTGAACTCGGTCGGGCGAACCAAGCAGAACGGCGTGCCCGTGGTCTCGTCGGTGCGCGCCCAGCTGTCTTCGCTGCTGCTCGGGTATTCGTACCGCTTCAGCCAGAAGACCACCTTGAACGTCACCGTGGGTGCCGGGCTGACGCGCGACACGCCCGACCTCACGTTGAGCGTGCGCTTGCCGATGTCGTTTTGAGAGGCCCGGCCATGTCCGCGCGCAAGATCCTCTGCCTGGGCCTGAGCGAAGAGGCAACGTTGGTGGAGGACCATCTGCAGCGCTCGGGGTGGGTGGTGGTGCGCTGCCAGGACTTGCCAGCCGCGCGCCGCCTGCTGGCACTGCGCAGGTTTGACGTGGCGCTGCTGGTGGCTGGGACGGGGCCCAGGCTGGACGCCGCCGACGTGGCCGCCATGGAGGCCTGTGTCCATGCGTCGTCACCCACGGAATGGGTGGCCCTGTGTGGCCCCGGCGAACTGGAGTCGCCCGCTTTCCGTGCGCTGATCCTGGGCAGCTTCTTCGACTACCAGGTGTTGCCACCGGAGTGGCGAGACCTGAACCGCATGCTGGAGCATGCCGAGCAGCGCGCCCTGCTGCGCAACGCCACCATTCCTCCGCTGTCCAACGGTGACACCCTGGGCATGGTGGGGCAGGCAGAGGTCATGGTGAAGCTGCGCAGGCAGATTCGAAAGGTGGCCGAGACCAGTGCACCGGTGCTGATCTGCGGGGAGAGCGGCAGCGGCAAGGAGTTGGCAGCTCAGGCCATTCATGTGTGCTCGCCGCGCAAGGGGAGCCCACTGGTGGAGGTCAACTGCGGCGCCATCGCCCCCTCGCTGATCCAGTCCGAGCTCTTTGGGTACGTGCGGGGGGCGTTCACCGGGGCAACGGCGGATCGGCGAGGCCTGATCGAAGCGGCCGACGGTGGCACCATCTTTCTGGATGAAGTCGGTGACCTGCCGCTGGAACTGCAGGCCAATCTGTTGCGGTTCCTGCAGGAGAAGTCCATCCAGCGCGTGGGCGCGGTGCGCAGCACCGCAGTGGATGTGCGCGTGATCGCCGCCTCCCACATCGACCTGGCCGACGCCGTGGCGGTGGGCCGATTTCGGGAAGATCTGTTCTACCGGCTCAACGTGTTGCCGATCGAAGTGCCGCCACTGCGCCAGCGCATGGAAGACGTGCCACTGCTGGCCGCTCACTTTCTCAAGATCTGCACCGCCGGTCAGCCTCACCGCGTGGAAGGATTCAGCCGGCAGGCGGTGGAGGCCATGGCAGCCCACACCTGGCCTGGCAATGTCCGCGAGCTCTTCAACCGCGTGCAGCGCGCGGTGGTCATGACCGAGCAACGCTGGATCGGCGCTCACGATCTCGGACTCCAGCCCGCCGACGGCACGGCGGGCATCGACCTGGACCAGGCGCGCACCGCGGCCGAGCGCGATGTGATCTGCCGCGCACTCATGCGCGTGGGCAGCAACATCACCCTGGCGGCGCGCGAGCTGGGCGTCTCGCGCATGACCCTGTACCGTCTGATGGACAAACACGGCATCGGGAACGACCCGGCCGTGCTGGCCCAGCGGCCCTGAGCCCGGCCGCGGGGACCCGGTGTGCGTGGCGAATTCCCGGCCGCAGGCTTGATGCGCGTCATGCTGCGACAGCCCGCGGTGGGCTATGGTCGGCACATGTCCACCGGATCAGATCCACCCCCTCAGGCCTCGACGGCACCTGTCGCCTGGCATGCACGCCCCGGCGCAACCGTGCTGCAGGGCCTCAACAGCGCCGACACCGGACTCACCCCTGCCCAGGCCACCGAGCGCCTGGCGCAGCACGGCCCCAACCGCATCGAACAGGTGGCGCCCACCCGCCTGTGGGTGCGCGTGGCGCGCCAGTTCAACAACCTCCTGATCTACGTGCTGCTCGTGGCCGCACTCGTCACGGTCTGGCTGCGCGACTACCTGGACGCCGCGGTGATCCTCGGCGTGGTGGTGATCAATGCCCTGATTGGTTTCGTGCAGGAAGGCAAGGCCGAGCGTGCGCTGGATGCCGTGCGCGCCATGCTGGCCAGCCGGGCCACCGTGTTGCGCGGTGGCGACCGTCACGAGATCGATGCCGCGGAGCTGGTGCCTGGCGATGTGGTGCTGCTGGAATCGGGCGCGCGCGTGCCGGCCGACCTGCGGCTGCTGCGCACCAAGAACCTGCGCATCGACGAGGCCGCGCTGACCGGTGAGTCGGTGCCCGCCGAGAAAGACGCCGCGCCTGTGGCTCCGGGTGCGCCGCTGGGCGACCGCTTGTGCATGGCCTTTGCCGGCACCACCGTGGCGGTGGGGCAGGCCAGCGGCGTGGTGGTCGCCACGGCCCGTCAGACCGAGATCGGCAAGATCGGTGCGCTGGTCTCGGACGTGAGCAACCTGGCCACGCCACTGACCCGCCGCCTGGACCAGTTCGCGCGCCAGATCACGTTGGTGATCGGGGTGGTGAGCGTGATCACGTTTTTCTACGGCACCTGCATCGGAGGCCTGCCCCCGATGGCGCTCTTCCTGGCGGTGGTGGGGCTGGCCGTGGCGGCCATTCCCGAAGGCCTGCCCGCCATCGTCACCATCACCCTGGCCATCGGCACCGCGGCCATGGCGAGCCAGCGCGCGGTGGTGCGGCGCCTGCCCGCGGTGGAAACGCTGGGATCGGTCAGCGTGATCTGCACCGACAAGACCGGCACCCTGACCCGCAACGAGATGACGGCCGTGCGCGTGATGCTGGCGGGGCGCACGCTGGACGTGACCGGCGCGGGCTACGCGCCCGAGGGTGGCTTTCACCACCATGGCTCGGCGCTGGACGTGACGCAGGAAGCCGCCCTTCAACGCCTGGCCCGCTGCGCGCTGCTCTGCAACGACGCGCAACTGCACCACACGCCGGCCGATGGCTGGGTGCTGGCGGGCGACCCCACCGAAGGCGCGCTGTTGTCGATGGCGCGCAAGGCCGGTCTGGACCCGGCGCACGAGGCAGCGCTCACGCCGCGCCTGGACGACATCCCGTTCGAGTCCGAGCACCGGTTCATGGCCACGCTGCACCACGACCACGCCGGGCGGGTGTTTGCGTTGCTCAAGGGCGCCCCCGAGCGCGTGCTGTCGCTGTGCGTGAACGACCACCGGGGCGCTCCGCTGGACAGCGCTGCCTGGCAGGCCCGCATGGACGAGGCCGCTGACCAGGGCCAGCGTGTGTTGGCCCTGGCCGAGTGCGAGCTGCCGGCGGGGACGGTGTCATTGCGCATGGACGACATCACGCCGCGGTTCACCCTGCTGGGGCTGGTGGGACTGATGGACCCGCCGCGTGTCGAGGCCATCCAGGCGGTGGCCGACTGCCATGGGGCCGGCATCCGCGTGTTGATGATCACCGGCGACCACGCCATCACCGCAGGCGCGATTGGCCGCGAGATCGGCTTGCGCGATGGCCTGCCGCTGACCGGTGCCGAGATCGACCGGCTCGATGATGCGGCGTTGAAAGTGCGTCTGGCGCAGACCGATGTGGTCGCGCGCGCCAGCCCCGAGCACAAGCTGCGCCTGGTGGCCACGCTGCAATCCGAGGGAAAACTGGTGGCGATGACGGGGGACGGCGTGAACGACGCGCCCGCGCTCAAGACCGCCGACATCGGCGTGGCCATGGGGCAGCGCGGCACAGACGCGGCGCGCGAGGCGGCCGACCTGGTGCTCACCGACGACAACTTCGCCACCATCGCCGGCGCGGTGCGCGAGGGCCGCACCGTGTTCGACAACATCAAGAAGTCGCTGCTGTTCGTGCTGCCCACCAACGGTGGCGAGGCCGGGTTGATCCTGCTGGCGGTGTTCGCCGGTCTGGCCATGCCGGTCACGGCCGCACAGATCTTGTGGATCAACATGGTGACCAGCATCACGCTGGACATCTCGCTGGCCTTCGAGCCGGCCGAGCGCGGCGTGATGCAGCGCCCGCCGCGACCGGCCGTCGAGCCCCTCATCACGCGCTGGATGCTCACGCGCGTGGTGTTCGTGAGCCTGCTGCTCATGGGCGCCTCGTTCCTCGTCTTCAACTGGCAACTGGCGCGCGGTGGCAGCCTGGAGATGGCGCGCACCACCGTCATCAACATGATGGTGGTGGGTGAAATCTTCTACCTCTTCAACGTGCGGCATTTCACCGCCAGCGGCCTGACGTGGGAGACCTTGCTGGGCAACCCGGTGGCGGTGTGGACTGGCGTGATCACGCTTGTGCTCCAGCTGCTGCTGACCTACGCGCCGCCGATGCAGCAGCTGTTCGGCACCGCCGCGCTGGATGCGCCGACCTGGGGCGTCATCGTCGCGCTGGCCGTGGGCCTGTTCCTGGCCGTGGAGGCCGAGAAGGCTTGGCTGCGGTACCGAGGCGTGCACCGCATCTGAGCAGCGGTAGACCAGAATCGTCCCGGGGCACCTCGCGGGTGCTGACTGGGCCCGCGGCAGCGAATCAATCGGCGGCGAACCAGCTCTCCAGCGGCAAACCCCCGGTGCCGAGCACGAGAGGTCGCGTGCCGGGAAATGCGGTGGTGAATGCATTCAGTCCGGACACGTTGCCCGGGAGCATGCCGCTCTTGACTTCCAGCGCGAACAATTCGCGGCCCTGGCGCAGCACGAAATCGACCTCGCGGCCACCGTCGTGCCAATAGTGGATCAAGGGTTGGGTGGTGCTGTGGCTCACGTGCCTGGCCAGAAGTTCCGCGCCCACCGCGCTCTCCACCATGCGGCCCCAGAGCTCGGGCGTGGACCGCAGGCGCTCAAATCCGAAGCCTTCAGATGCCGCGATGGAACCCATCAGCGCCGTGTTGAACACCTGCAGCTTGGGGCTGGAGGCGCGTTGTCGAAGCACTTGCCCCGCGTACTTCTGCAGGCCGCACACCATGCCCGCGCCTTCCAGCAGCTCCAGATAGTGGGCCAGCGTGGTGGTGTTGCCCGCGTCGGTGAGTTGCCCCATCATCTTCTGGTAGCTCAACATCTGCCCGCTGTAGCGGCACGCCAGATCGAAGAGCCGCCGCAGCAGCGCGGGCTTCTGCACCGGCGCCATCAGCAGCACATCTTTGGAGATGGTGGTTTCGATCAAGGCATCGCGCACGTAGGCCGCCCAGCGGGTTTCGTTCTCCACCAGTGAGGCCGAGCCGGGATATCCACCGTGGAAGATGAACTGGTCCAGCGTGAAGCCGAATGCTTCCCGCATCTCCCGGTACCGCCAGTGGCCCAGACGCGTCATCTCGAAGCGGCCTGCCATGCTCTCGGTCAGTCCCCTGGCGATCAACAACGGTGCGGACCCCAGAACCACCACCCGCACATCACGACCCGCAGCCGTGTCTTCGTCCCAAAGCCGTTTGACCTCGTCGGTCCAGCGCGGGAGCTTTTGGACTTCATCCAGCACGAGCACGCACGCTCCCGCCTGTGCGGCGAGGAATCGCGCCGTTTCCCAGTGAGTGGACAACCAGCCAGAACCCTGCAGACCGGGGTTGTCCGCGCTCACGCTGTGCTGCGCGATCGATGGGCGGCTTTGATCCGATCCGAGCCTTGCCAGCGCCTGCCGCACCAGGGTGGTCTTCCCCACCTGGCGCGGGCCGGCCACCACTTGCAGGAAGCGTCTTGGCTCGCCCAGTCGCTGAGCGAAACTATGGAGTCCGTCTCTTTGAATTTCAGTGCTCATGAAAATTACTCAATGCGTTGAGATATTTTACTCAATGCGCTGAGTAGATCACTTGAAGCGCTGCCAGCCCCAACCGATGCGCAACGCCGTGGTGATGGCGCACAGCGCCGCAAAGCCGTAGGCGATGGGCGCGAACCACTGCGGCCACAGGCACATGGCGACAAACGCGGCGATGGTCTCGGTGGCCTCGGTCAGACCACCCAGGAAATAGAAGCTCTTGTCGGGAAATGCGGTGGACGCCAGCGCGCGCTTGGCGGCCACGATGGCAAAGGCCAGGAAGCTGCTGGCCGTGCCGATGAAGCTGGCCAGCAGCACGGCGGCGGGCAGCGCGTTGTGCGCCGGGTCGACCACGGCAAACGCCAGCGGAATGGCCGCGTAGAACAGGAAGTCCAGCGTGATGTCGAGGAAGCCGCCGCGGTCGGTGGGGCGGGTGAGTCGCGCCACCGCACCGTCCAGCCCGTCCATGAGCCTTGAGCACAACAACAACACCAGGCCCGCCATGAAGTGCTGGAACACGATGGACACGGCGGCGGCCATGCCGATGGCGAAGCCGATGAAGCTGAGTGCATCGGCGCCCACGCCCGCGCGCACCAGGATGCGCGCCATGCGCGTGAGCACCGGTTTGAGCACCTGTTGAATCGCTCTATCGAGCACGGCCGAGCTCCACCACGAGTGACGGGTCGGCCACGTCGGCCGCGTCGTGTGTCACCAGCACGGCGGGCACCTGGCTCTTGCGCAGGTGATCGAACACGAAGGCGCGGAACTGGTCACGCAGCGCGGCGTCGAGTTTGGAAAACGGCTCGTCGAGCAGCAGCGCCCGGGGGCGCGCAAGGAGTGCGCGCATCAGCGCCACGCGCGCGCGCTGCCCGCCCGAGAGCGTGGCCGGGTCGCGTTCGCCAAAACCGGCCAGACCTGCCTCGATCAGTGCACCTTCCACCGCGGCCAGACGCTCGCGTCGGGGTCCGGCAGGCACCGCGAACAGCAGGTTCTCGGCCACCGTCATGTGCGCGAACAGCAGGTCGTCCTGAAACAGCAGGCCGATGCCGCGCTGTGCGGTGGGCAAGGCCGTGAGGTCGCGTCCGTCCAGCGTCACCGTGCCTTCAAAGCGCAGGGCCTCGCTGCCCTCGGTCACGCCGTGCAGCGTGCCGGCGATGGCCGCGAGCACCGAGCTCTTGCCGCTGCCGCTGGGCCCCATCAGCGTGAGGATGCGGCCCGGCGCCACCTCGATGCGCAGGTCTTGCACCAGCGTGTGGTCTCGGGTGGCGAGGCGGTGGATGTGAACGGCGAGCGTCATGCGGCGGTGTTTCGGAATCGGCGGGGACGACCCAGCCAGGCCGCCAGTGCGAAGGCCAGCACGGGCAGGGCGAGCTGCAGGCCGGCATAGGCGCTGGTGAGCGAGCGCTGCCCACCCGAGGCGAGTGTGACGGCTTCGGTGGTGACGCTGGCAAAACGGCCCGCACCCACATACAGCGTGGGCAGGTACTGCGCCACGCTGACCGCAAAACCCACGGCGGCGGCCGAGGCCAGCGAGCGCTTGAGCAGCGGCCACTTCACGCGCAGCAGGAACGCCCGGCCAGAGCGGCCCAGGCTGGCGTTGAGCTGGGCGTAGCGCGGGTCGAAGCCCAGGTAGGCCGGGCTGAGCGCCAGCAGCACATAGGGCAGCACCATGAGCGTGTGGGCGATCAGCAGACCCCCGGCCTGTCCTTCCAGCCGCAGTTGCAGACCCACGCCGTACAGCCCCACCACCCACAGCACGGCGGGCAGCACCAGCGGCAGGTAGAGCAGCGGGCGCAGGGCTTCGTCCCAGCGGCGCGGCGCCAGCTCCAGCCAGGCCACGCTCCACACCAGCGCGATGGCGCTGCTGCCCGATGCGAGCCACAGCGTGGTGAACACGGTGCCGCTGCTCTGCGCCACCTGCCGCCAGGCGGCGGTGGTGAAGTTCTGTGGCCACACGGCGGGAAACGCCCACACGCCGCTGACGCTGCCCACGGCCAGCGCCAGCAACACGGCGGCGTACACACCCACCAGCAGCCACAGACCGGTGTCGGTGCCCGGTGTGCGCGCCGGCGAACCGCGCAGACCGTGGCCGTGCGCGAGTGCCTTGCGCTGCAACTGCTGCGCAGCCAGCCAGAGTGCACTGCACGCCAGCACCATCAGGGCCAGCAACCCACCGGCGGCGGCACCCTGCGCATAGGTGGCGGGCTCGGCGTCCTGCAGCCATTGCCAGGCCAGCACGGCCAGTGTGGGCGGCGTGGCCGGGCCGATGACGAGCGCCATGTCGACCACGGTGAGTCCGTAGGCCAGCACCGCGAGCAAGGGCCAGCGCAGGCGCGTGGACAACTGCGGCCACAGCACCAGCCAGAAGGCGCGGCGCGGCGCATAGCCCAGGGTTTGCGCCAGCGCGTGTTCGGCGCGCCAGCGCTGGCGCACGTCGTCGCGCTGCAGCTGGGTGGCGGCGGTCCAGAGCAGGAACGGAATTTCCTTGATCACGAGCGCTGCAATCAGGCCCAGGCCCCAGGGGTCTTGCGTGGTGGGCCAGGGTGGTGGGCTGTCAAACCCGGTGAGCCAGGGCGAGAGCGCGCGCAGCAGCCAGCCGCTGGGCGCGAGCAGAAACAGCAGACCGATGGCCAGCGCGGCGTGGGGCGTGGCCAGCATCAGCGGCAGGCCGCGCAGCAGGCGCGCGAGGCGCTGGCGCACGAAGCCTCGCGCCAGCAGCGCGGCCGCGCCCCACCAGGCCAGCAGCGTGGAGGCGAGGCCGGTCCACAGCGTGAGCAGCGCGGCCGGGGCCAGTGCCGGTTCTTGCGCCAGCGAGCGCCAGGCGGCGGCGGTGCTGCCGGTCGTCAGCGCTTCCAGTGCGGTCCACAACAGCGGCACGGCGACCAGCGCGAGCAGGGCGCCAGCACCCAGCCGGCGGCGTAATACCCATGGGGCGTGGCGTGCCAAGGGGCTCACACGCCGTAGCGGCGTGCCCATTCCTTCTCCAGCGGATCGACCCACGAGGCGTGGGGTTCGGGCAGCGTGGGCGCACCCTGGGTCACGAGGCCGGGCAGATTGCCGGTCTGGAACAGGGCGCGCTCGGAGGCGGGCAGACGCGCCACGTCGAGCACGGTCGGATCGCCCCAATGCGCGATGTCGGCCTTGCGCGCCTGCGCGGCGGGCGAGAGCAGGAAGTTGGCCACCACCTGGGCGCCGGGCTTGCTGCGTGCGTTGTAGGGAATGGCGACGAAATGCGTGTTGCCGATCGTGCCCTTTTCAAACTGCCAGCTCACCACGGAGGTGGGCAGGCGTTTCGCCGCGATCTCGTTGGCGGCTTCGTTGGGGTTGAAGGTGATGGCCAGCAGCAGCTCGCCGTCGGCCATCATCTGGCGCACGGCGGCAGCGTTCTGCGGGAACTGTTTGCCCGCGCGCCACAGGTGCGGGCGCAGCGCATCGAGGAAGGGCCACAGCGCGGCAGTCTGCGCGGTGAATGCCGCTTCGGTCACGGGTTGGGCCAGTGCCTTCGCATCGGGCGCGAACTCGACCAGGGCCTGCTTGATGAAGGTGGTGCCGTGAAAGTCCGGCAGGCGCGGGTGGGTGATGCGCCCGGGTCGGGCGCGGGCCAGCGCCAGCAGTGCCCGCATGTCTTGCGGCGGCTGCGGCAGGCGTTTGCTGTCGGCAAACAAGGTGAACTGCGCCATGCCCCAGGGCGACTCCATGCCCTCGGTGGGCACGGAAAAATCGTTCAGCGTGGTGGGTTTTCCTTCCACGTCGACCCAGCGGAAGTTGGGCAGGCTTTCGGCGTATGGGCCGAACAGCAGGCCCTCGCGCTTCATCGCGGCAAAGTTCTCGCCGTTGATCCAGACCAGATCCACCGTGCCTTCGGCGGCCGTGCGGCCCGCGGCCTTCTCGGCTCGCACGCGTTTGACCACGTCGGCCGTGTCGGTGATCTTCACGTGCTGCAGCTTCACGCCAAACGAAGCCTGCACCTGCTGCGCCACCCACTGGATGTAGGCGTTGGTCTGTTCGCTGCCGGCCCACGCGTTCCAGAACACGGTCTGGCCACGGGCGGCCTGCTCGATGGCGGGCCAGTTCGACTGCGCCCAGGCCGGCTGCAAGGACGCGCTGGCGGCGGCTCCGGCGGCCAACAGCCATTGGCGGCGAGACAGGTGGGTGGTGGGCGTGGGTTGAGGCAAAGCGGTTTCTCCGGGATCAATGACTGCAGGTGCGCAGCTTAGTTCAAGGCCATGCCCGGTGCAGCCGAGCGGTTGAGCCGAGGACCGATCCACAGGGCATCGACCGACCACTTGCCCACCCCGTACAAGGCCAGCGCGGCCAGCAGCACACCCCAGGTGATGTGCTGCTGCAGCGCGGCGGGCGCGATCTCGGCCAGGCTGAGGACGGCCGCCACGTTCACCACCGACAGGCCCAGTGCCGAGAAGCGGCCGGCCAGACCCAGCAGCAGGAGCACGGGCAGCACCAGTTCGCCTGCCGTGCCCGAGACGGCGGCGAGCTCGGGCGAGAGCAGCGGCACGTGGTATTCCTCGGTGAACAGCAGGAGGGTGGTGTCCCAGTCGCGGACCTTGGTCAGGCCCGAGAGGAAGAACACCTGGGCGAGGTAGATGCGCGCGGCGAGCGCGGCCAGCGGTTGCGCCATGTCCAGCGCGCGCGTGACGAGGGACCACAGCGCGAAGCCGCGCCGCAGCAGGGTGGGTGGGTTCATGGGGATTCCTGGTGAGGTCTGGACGAGGGAAGTGCGGAAGCTGCGCTGGCCACGCCGATCACCTGGCCGCTGCGCACGGCCTGGCTGAGCCAGTCGGAAAAATCGAAACCGGTGCCGGCACGCGCGAGGGCGTCGGGCAAGGGGGCTCCTGCGAGCAAGGCCCGCAGCACGCCGAGGGTTTGGGCCGGGCAGACCGCCGCACATGGCCGAAAGCCTTGGCGCCACACCACGGCGGTCTCGGCCACGCGGTGGCGCACGCGTTCGCCCACCTCGGCGAGGCTGGGCCGGCCTTCGGTGTGTGCGGTGACGAGGCCGACCACCGGCCAGGGGCTGGTGATGACCGCGGTGCCGGGCGCCAGCACCAGGGTGAGTGTCTGGGGGTCTTCGGTGGACAGGCGCGCGAAACTTTGAAGATCGGTGTGTGCATCGGGGGCCCCGGCCGCGTGGTGCAGCGCCCACTCCACGCGGGCCACGTCGGCCAGGTAGGGCACGTCGATCAGTTGTTCGCTGGTTGCCAGAAAGGCGGGCAGGGCGTCGCCCCAATGCGCCAGATCGCCGTGCACCGGTGGGTGGCTGTGCCAGAGGTCGCGCGCCAGGGCGTTGAAGCTCTCTGCGCCGATGAGCTGCGCGATCACCGGGTAGGCGCCGAGCAGGCTGCGCTGGGCCAGTTCGTGGCCGTTGGCCCGGTAGGCCATGAGGCCGCGCTCGGCCCGGGGTTCGAGCAGCGCCTGCAGTTGCTGCGTGGCACTGGTGGCTCGTGCGCTGGCGGGTCGGGCGAACAGTGCGTCGAGCAGGGCTTGCTGCTGCATGGCCAAGGTGTTCATGCGGGCACCGTTTCGCGTGGATGGCGGGCGTGTTCGCGTGCGGTGGCGGCTTCGTCCAGCAGCACCGACAGCTCGGGCACACCGGTGTCCCACTCGATCAGCGTGGGCACCGCACCAAAGCGCGCCAGCGCATGGCGGTACAGCGCCCACACCTCGGGCACCACGCGGCTGCCGTGGTCGTCGATCACGATGTCACCGCAGTCCACGTGGCCGGCCAGGTGCAGTTCGGACACCGCATGCGGATCGATGGTGTCGAGCCAGCGTCGGCAGGTGGTCAGCGGGTCGCTCGACGAGCCCTGCAGCCGGTCGTTGAGTGCGTTGACGAAGATGTTGTTCACGTCCACCAGCAGGCCGCAGCCGGTGCGTTGCGCCAGTGTGTTGAGGAATTCGGGTTCGTTGAGTTCGTCGGCCTGCCAGCGCAGGTAGGCCGAGAGGTTTTCCACTGCGATGGGACGGCGCAGACGGTCCTGCACGCGCTGCACGTTGGCGCACATCGCGTCCAGCGCCTCGCGGGTGAAGGGCGTGGGCAGCAGGTCGGAGGCATGCACGGTCTGCACGGGTTGATGCGACAGCGACCCGCGCGCAAAGCTGGCGTGGTCGCTCACGCGCACGGGCTCGATCTCGGCCACCAGGGCCGCGAGCTGGTTGAGGTGCGCATCGTCGATGCCGGCGGCCGAGCCCAGCGACAGACCGACGCCGTGCAGGCTGACGGGGTAGTGCTCGCGCCCCTGGCGCAGCACCGCACGCGCGGCGCCACCGGGGGCGAAGAAGTTTTCGGAATGAACCTCGATGAAGTCCAGCGCCGGCTGCTGCTGCAGCAGCTCGGCGTAGTGGGGGTGCCGCCAACCGATGCCCATGGACGCGACCTCGTGGGTCTGCAGTGGTGGGTCGGTGGCGGTCATGGCGCTGGCCTTGAAGGGAGCGCGGGGATCAGGACTTCTTCATGTCCATCTTGGCCTGCTCCATGCCGATGCCACCCATCTGCTTGCAGGTGCCGGCAGGCACGTATTTCCATTCGCCCTTGTCGTTGTCGACCTTGGCCTGACCCGCACACGAATGGGTGCCGGCGATGCTGGCGCAGTCGTTCTGTCCGGCCTTCGCGATGCCGAAGCATTTTTCCTTGGCGGTGTTCTGCGCGAAGGCGGGAGAGGAGAGCAGGGCCAGCGACATCAGCGAGGTGGCGGCGGCGGCGATCATGGTGCGTTGGTTCATGGGAAGCTCCTGAGATGGGTTGAAGGACAACCCGAGGTCGTGCGGTGCTTTCGCGTTTGCATCACCAGCGGGTTGGGGGTTGGTCTGGCGACCGGATGTTTTCTTACGCTTCCTTCCGTGCCCACCGAAAAAATATTCTTCAAAGCGGGTCGTGGATGCGCTCGCTGGGCATAGGCCGTTTCATTACACTCAGCCCCCATGCAGCAGCCCCCACCCCCATCGTTCGAGCAGCAGGTTGCGGATTTGCGTGTGTATCTCCTCAAGTTCGCACGGCTGCAGCTGCGCAACGATGCCTGGGCTGAAGACGCGGTGTCTGAAACCATGCTGGCCGCGATCTCGCGTCCGCAGGGTTTTGAGCAACGCTCTCAGCTCAAGACCTGGCTGGTGGGCATCCTCAAGCACAAGATCATCGACGCCCTGCGGCAGAACAGCCGCGAGGCGTGTTTGTCGAGCGGCAACGACGACGAGGGCGTCGATCCGCTGGAGCACATGGCCTTCAAGGCCGACGGACACTATGCCGAGAAGCCTGCCGAATGGGGCAATCCGGAGCAGGACCTGAACAGCCGGCAGTTCTTCGAGGTGCTGGAAGCCTGCACCGACAAGCTGCCGGCCGTGCAGGGGCGCTTGTTCCTGATGCGCGAATGGCTGGAGCTCTCCAGCGAGGAGATCTGTAAGGAACTGTCGTTGACCCCGACCAACCTCTATGTGCAGTTGCACCGGGCACGGCTGCGGTTGCGAGAATGTCTTGAACTCAACTGGTTTGCCCGCCCGACCACGCCATGAAGCCCGTCTACCCGCTGCGCCGCACCTGCAAGGAAGTCTCCGCGCTTTTGATTGCTCGCGAGGACCGCGCCCTGCCGCTGGTCGAGCGATGGGCCCTGCGTCTGCACATGGCGATGTGCGAGGCCTGCCCCCGCTTCGAGCGCCAGTTGCTGACCATGCGCAATGCCATGGGCCAGTGGCGCAACTACGCCGACAACGAGAACTGAGCGCTCAGCTCAGCAGGGCCTGCGCAAACTCACGCGCGTTGAAGGTTTCCAGGTCTTCCAGCTTTTCACCCACGCCGATGAAGTAGATCGGCACCGGCTTCTCGCGCGCGATCGCGCAGATCACGCCGCCCTTGGCGGTGCCGTCGAGCTTGGTGATGATGAGACCGGTCAAACCCAGGGTCTCGTCGAAGGCCTTCACCTGCATCAAGGCGTTCTGGCCGGTGTTGCCATCGATCACCAGCAACACTTCATGAGGTGAGGTCGGGTCGGCTTTCTGCACCACCCGCTTGATCTTGCGAAGTTCCTCCATCAGGTGCAGTTGCGTCGGCAGGCGTCCGGCGGTGTCCACCAGCACCACGTCGCGCCCGCGCGCGCGTCCGGCCGTCACCGCATCGAAGCTCACGGCGGCCGGGTCGCCCCCCTGCTGGGTGATGATTTCCACGGTGTTCCGGTCGGCCCACACTGCGAGCTGTTCGCGCGCGGCGGCGCGGAAGGTGTCGGCCGCCGCCAGCAGCACGCTGGCACCGCTCTGTGCCAGATGGCGTGTGAGCTTGCCGATGGAGGTGGTCTTGCCCGCGCCGTTGACGCCCGCGACCATGATCACGGTGGGCTTGTGTTCACCAATGACCAGCGGTTTTTGCAGGGGCGTGAGCAGTTCGGTGATGGCGTCGGCCAGCAGACCCTTGACGGCGGCGGGGTCGGTGGTCTTGCTGTCTTTCACACGTCGCTTGAGGTCGGCCAGCAGGTGGGCGGTGGCCTTCACGCCGGTGTCTGCCATCAGCAGCGCGGCTTCCAGCTCTTCGTACAGGGCATCGTCGATCTGCGTGCCGGTGAACACCGTGGTGATGCTCGAACCGGTCTTGCGCAAGCCGGTCTTGAGTTTGTCCATCCAGCCCTGGCGCACGGGTGCGGCGGCGGGTGGCGGCGCGGCCAGTTCGACGGGAGGGGCTGCCGCAGGCGTGACTGCGGAGGTGGTGGGGGCGGCCGGTGAGGGCGCAGTGGGGGCTTTTTTGCGAAAGAACGAGAACATTTGTCCATCTCTAGAATCCATTGCATTCTATGAAACGCACTCCGAACCTGCCTGACGGGCGCCGCGCCGCCTTGTCTCTCGCACTGACTTTCGCGGCTTTCGGGTCGTTTGCACAGTCCTCAACGCTCCCCTCCGGCACGCCGGTCGCACACAGCTTCACGCTGGCCAACGGCATGACCCTGATCGTGCGGCCCGACCGGCGCGCGCCCACCGTGGCCCACATGCTGTGGGTGCGTGTGGGCTCCATCGACGAGGTGGACGGCACCTCGGGCGTGGCCCACGTGCTCGAGCACATGATGTTCAAGGGCACGCCGGACCTCCAGCCGGGCGAGTTCTCGCGCCGCATTGCCGCATTGGGCGGGCGCGACAACGCCTTCACCAGCCGCGATGCCACGGCCTACCACCAGCAGGTACCGGCCCAGGCGCTGGAGGCCGTGATGAAGCTCGAAGCCGACCGTTTCGCCAACAACCGGTGGAGCGACGACGAGTTCAAGCGAGAGATCGAGGTGGTGAAGGAAGAACGCCGCCAGCGCACCGAAGAGTCACCGCGCGCGCGCATGTTCGAAGCCATGAACGCCATGGTCTACCAGGCCAGCCCCTACCGCCGGCCCATCATCGGCTGGATGAGCGACATCGAGTCGCTCACGCCCGATGACGCTCGCGCGTTTCACCAGCGCTGGTACACGCCCGCCAACGCCGCCGTGGTGATCGCGGGTGACGTGGACGTGGAGCAGACACGTGCGCTGGCCGAGAAACATTTCGGCCCCATTCCCGCCCGCGCCGTGCCGGGGCGCAAGCCGCGCGACGAGCCGCCACAGTTCGGTCCGCGTCGCATGGAGTACCGCGCCGTGGCCGATCAGGCCGTGGTGGCGTTGGCCTACAAGGTGCCGCGCTGGAGTGGTGCACAGAGCGAAGACGCGACCAGCCAGGATGCGCTGGCCTTGACGGTGCTTGCCGCTGTTCTGAATGGCTACAGCGGCGCCCGGCTCGATCGCGCGCTGGTGCAGGGCCAGGGCACCGGGGGCAAGCGCATTGCCGACAGCGCGGCGGCGTCTTACGGCCTCATGGGCCGCGGCCCGCAGATCTTTTCGCTCAGCGCGGTGCCGGCCCGAGGCGTGAGTGCCGACATGGCTGCCGCCGCGCTGAAGTCGGAGGTGCAGCGCGTTGCGCGCGAGGGCATCAGCGAAGCCGAGCTGCGCCGCGTCAAGACGCAGTGGACCGCGGGTGAGGTCTACAAACTCGACTCGGTCTTCAACCAGGCGCAGGAGCTCGGCAGCTACTGGGTCAACGGCATGGACCTGAACACCGGAGACCGCTTGATGAATCGACTGCGCGCGGTGACCGCCGCCCAGGTGCAGTCGGTGGCGCAGCGCTATTTTTCCGACGCGCAGCTCACCACCGCGGTGCTCGTGCCCGAGGGGGGGCGGAAATGAAGGTCTTTCTGAAACCATCCCTCCGTTTCGCCGCTGTGTTGTCGGTCTTGCTCGCAGGCGTGATCAACACCGCGCAGGCGGCCATTCCCATCGAACACTGGACCCATGCCAGCGGCGCGCGTGTCTACCTCGTGGCCAGCCCGTCCATTCCCATGCTGGACGTGCAGCTCGACTTCGATGGTGGCAGTCGGCGCGACCCGGCGGCCCAGGCCGGGCTGGCCGGTGCGACGGCGGGCTTGCTGTCCGACGGTGTGGCCGCGCAGCCGGGCCTGCCCGCGCTGGACGAGAACCAGCTCAGCGAGGCCTGGGTGGACCTGGGCGCGCAGTTTGGTGCCCAGGCCAGTGCGGACCGCTTCACCCTGTCGCTGCGAACCCTGACCGAGCCCGATCTGCTGCAGCGCGCCGTGGCCCTGGCCGCCCGCCAGATCGGTGCGCCCGCCTGGCCGCAAGCCGTGTGGCAGCGCGACCGTGAGCGCCTGGTGGCGTCTCTCAAGGAAGCCGAAAACCGTCCGGGCACGCGAGCGGGTCGCGCCTTTGCGCGCGCGGTCTACGGCACCCACCCGTATGGCTTTCAGCCCGATGCCGCCACCTTCAACGCGATCAGCGTGGCCGACATGCAGACCTTCTACCGCCGCCACGTGGTGGCCTGCCGCGCGCAGGTGACGCTGGTGGGTGCGATCGACCGCGCCCAGGCCGACGCCATCGTGGGCCAGTTCATGGCGCCGCTGAAAGCCCACGGTTGCGAGCCGCTGCCGGCAATGCCCCAGGTGCAGGCGCTGGAACGCGCGATCGACGAGCGTCTGCCCTTTGCCGCCGCGCAGGCACAGGTGGTGATCGGCCAGCCCGGCATCGCCCGCAACGACCCCGACTTCTTCCCTCTTTTCGTGGGCAACTACATACTGGGCGGTGGAGGTTTCGTCTCGCGTCTGACCACCGAAGTGCGCGAGAAGCGCGGGCTGAGCTACAGCGTGTTCAGCTACTTCGCGCCGGGCCGCCACGCGGGTGCCTTCCAGATTGGCCTCACCACGCGCCCCGACCAGGCCGCCCAGGCGGTGGAGGTCTCGCGCAACGTGGTGCGGGAATTTGTGGAGCAAGGCCCCACGGAGGCCGAACTCAGCGCTGCCAAGGCGTTTCTGGTGAACGGCTTTTCGCTGCGCATCGACAGCAACCGCAAGCTGCTGGACAACGTGGCCAACATCGGCTGGAACGGCCTGCCGCTGGACTACCTGGACACCTGGACCCAGCAGATCGAGCGCGTGAGCGTGGCCGACATCCGGCGCTCGTTTGCCCGGGTTTTGCAGCCCGATCGCATGGTCACGGTGGTCGTTGGTGCAAAACCTTAGGACTCCCCCGAAGCGCCTTCGGCGCCTTCCCCCAGGGGGCAACACCTGCGGCCTGGCAGAGCCAGTTCCGCGGTGTTCCTGGGCTGGCGTTGTTTCATGCGTCGCGTAAGCTCACTGCCATGAAAAAACACCCCGTCCCCGCGGCACGCGCTGCGGCCAATGCACCGCACGAAATCCGCATCATTGGTGGCCTCTGGAAACGCACGCTGCTGCCGGTGGCCGATCGCCCCGGCCTGCGTCCCACGCCTTCGCGCGTGCGCGAAACCCTGTTCAACTGGCTCGGGCAGGACCTCACCGGCCTGCGCTGCGTGGATGCCTTTGCCGGCACCGGTGCGCTGGGGCTGGAAGCCGCTTCACGCGGCGCCACCGAGGTGGTGCTGGTGGAGCAGGACAGTGCCTTGCTCGCCAACCTCAACCGCATCACCACCAAACTCAAGGCGACCAGCGTGCGCGTGGAGCGCGGTGACGGTGTGGCTGCCCTGCGCCAGCGTGCCGGGCAGGGCCTGGATGTGGTGTTTCTCGACCCACCGTTTGCCGACGGGCAGAACGAAGCGCTGGTGCTCTCGGCCCTGGCCGCCGCGCGTCAGGCCATCGGTGCTGAAGGACTCGTCTACCTGGAAGCGCCGCGCCCCTGGCTCGACGACGAACTCGCGCAACTCGGCCTGCAGGTGCACCGCCAGGGCAAGGCGGGCGCGGTGGCCTTTCACCTGTTGCGGCCATTGCCCGCGCAGTGAGCAGGCGCTGACCGCACCGCGCGCATAATTCCAGGGATGAGTTCCGACCTTTCCCCGCCTTCGAAACAGCCCCGAGTGGCTGTGTACAGCGGCACCTTCGACCCGCTCACCTTGGGGCACGAAGACGTGGCGCGCCGCGCTGCGCGCTTGTTCGACGAGGTGATCATCGCGGTGGCCATCGCCCACCACAAGAAGACCCGCTTCGCCTTGCAGCAGCGGCTCGACATGGCGGCGGAAGCGGCGTCTCGCATGCCCGGCCTCGTGCGTGTGCTGCCGTTCGATGGCCTGATCATGGATTTCTGCCGTCAGCAAGGCGCCTGTGCCGTGGTGCGCGGCATCCGCAACCTGACCGACTTCGACTACGAAGCCCAAATGGCGGCGATGAACCGCAAGCTCAACCCGGCGGTGGAGACGGTGTTCCTGTTGCCGCAGGCCGAACTGCAGTGCATTTCCAGCACGCTGGTGCGCGAGATTGCTCAGCTGGGCGGTGACGTGTCGCAGATGGTGAGCCCCAACGTAGGCTCGAACCTCAAGCCCGCTCCCTTGCAGGCTTGAGTCGGGAGAAATTGCCGTGGCCCTGCTGATCACCGACGAATGCATCAACTGCGATGTGTGCGAGCCCGAGTGCCCGAACCAGGCCATTTACATGGGCGAGGAGATCTACGAGATCGACCCCGCGCGCTGCACCGAGTGCGTGGGCCATTTTGACGAGCCGCAGTGCGTGCAGGTCTGCCCGGTGAGCTGCATCCCGATCCACCCGGACCACATCGAGTCGCGCGAAACACTCTGGCAGAAATACCAGCGTCTGCAAAAGGCCGGTCAGCCTTTGTCGGCTGCCGGTGACGCGCCTTCACCTGGCGCACCGCCTTCGGCCGCTACCTGATCGAGCTTCGCCGGCCGCGGTGGTTTGGGCCGCGGCGGCTTGCTGGTGTGGATGAGCCCTGTGGCCTTGTCCATCTCCCCGGCGATCAAATGCGGCAGGGCCTTGAGGCTGCGGTCCAGTGCCTGGGCAATCGCAATGCGGTCATCGGGTGAAGGCTTCTTCAGAACCCAGTTCGCGACCTCGTTCTTGTTGCCCGGGTGGCCAATGCCCACACGCAGGCGCCAGTAGTCGGGGCTGCCCAATTGCGCGTGGATGTCGCGCAGCCCGTTGTGGCCAGCGTGCCCGCCACCTTTCTTGAGCTTCACCTCACCCGGCGGCAGATCCAGTTCGTCGTGTACCACCAGCACCTCTTCGGGCGCGATCTTGAAGAAGCGTGCCACCGACGCCACCGACTTGCCCGAGAGGTTCATGAACGTCTGCGGCTCCACCAGCCAGACGTTCTGGCCCGCGACAACGGCGCGCGCCACCAGGCCGAAATGGCCGCGCTCCATCTGCAGCGAAGTCTTGAGCAGGCGCGCGGCTTCGTCCACCCACCAGAAACCGGCGTTGTGGCGCGTGTGTTCGTAGTCCGGGCCCGGATTGCCCAGGCCGGCAATGAGTTTGATCATGGGATCGGATTATCGGCAGATATGAAAGGCTGAAAGCAAAACGGCCCGCCAAGGCGGGCCGTTTCAAGGCAGTGATCGTCCGAGGACAGATTACTTCTTCTTGCCTTTGGCAGCGCCTTTTTTGTCGTCGACAGCCGCGACCACCGGAGCGGCCACAACTTCTTCAACCGGCTCCACCACGGTGGCGATGGTCAGGTTCTTGCGGCCGTGCATCACGAGCTTGATGCCCTTGGGCAGCTTGATGTCGCCAGTGTGAACCGTGCCGCCCTTGACGACTTCGCCCAGGTCGACCGTGATGTTCTCGGGCAGCTGGGTGGCCAGGCACTCGATTTCGATGTCGGTCATCACGTGGTTGATCACGCACTTGTCGGTCTTGACCGCAGGCGAGTTCTCTTCGTTGATGAAGTGCAGCGGCACCTTCTTGTGCAGACGGGTCTTGTCGTTCACACGCTGGAAGTCCACGTGCAGCACGAGTGGCTTGTACGGGTGGTACTGCACATCGCGCAGCAGGACCTTCTGCACCGAGCCAGCCACGTCCATCTCGAGGATCGACGAGTGGAAGGCTTCCTTCTTCAGGGCGTGCCAGAGGGCGTTGTGATCGAGTTCGATCGTGGCGGCGGGTGTTTCACCACCAAAGACGATACCGGGCGTGCGGCCGGTGTTGCGGAGACGGCGGCTCGCACCCGTACCCTGCTTGGCGCGCTCAAAAGCGACGAATTGCATAAATTACTCCTGAGGAGGGGTTCCGCGACCAGAACGCCTCTGTTTCAAAAGAGCGACCCCCACCATGGAGGCCACCCGCTTTTGCTGCCTTCAGGTCCTCTTAGAAGAGGTTGTCCTGATCGGCAAACAAACTCATCACCGACTCTCCCGAGGCAATGCGCGCGATGGTTTCGGCCATCAGCGGCGCCACGGAGAGCTGGCGGATCTTGGCGCAGGCCTGGGCGGCCTGCGACAGGGGAATCGTGTTGGTCACCACCACCTCGTCGAGGGCGCTGCCCTTGGCGATGCGCTCGATGGCGGGGCCCGAGAAGATCGGGTGCGTGCAGTACGCGTAGACGTGTTTGGCGCCGCGCTCCTTGAGCACCTCGGCAGCTTTGACCAGCGTGCCGGCGGTGTCGATCATGTCGTCCATGATCACGCAGTTGCGGCCATCGATGTCACCGATCACGTGCATGACTTCCGACACATTGGCCTTGGGTCGGCGTTTGTCGATGATGGCCATGTCGCAGTTGAGCTGCTTGGCCAGCGCACGTGCGCGCACCACACCACCCACGTCGGGCGAGACCACCAGCAGGTCGGGGTAGTTTTTCTGGCGCAGGTCGCCCAGCAGCACCGGCGAGGCGTAGATGTTGTCCACCGGGATGTCGAAGAAGCCCTGGATCTGGTCGGCGTGAAGATCCATGGTCAGCACGCGGTTCACGCCCACGGCGGTCAGCATGTTGGCCACCACCTTGGCCGAAATCGGCACGCGGCCCGAACGCGGGCGGCGGTCCTGGCGGGCATAACCGAAGTAGGGGATGACGGCGGAAATGCTCACGGCCGATGCGCGCTTGAGCGCGTCGACCATGATGATGAGTTCCATCAGGTTCTCGTTGGTCGGTGAGCAGGTGGACTGGATCACGAACACGTGGCGCGCGCGCACGTTCTGCGTGATCTCCACGGTCACTTCACCGTCGGAGAAGCGCCCCACGTTGGCCGCACCGAGCTGGGTACCCAGATGCTGTGCGATCTCGGCGGCCAACACCGGATTGGCGTTGCCGGTGAAGATCATGAAATCGGGCGGCTGAACTTGCATGGGGTTCCCAGCTGTTTGAGCGACGGCCCAAATGGATCGCCGTCAAAAAATGGCCGTTCGTGGAACGGCCGGTTGGGTACGTGATGTGATGAAAACCGGGTGGCAGGGGAGGAAGGACTCGAACCCTCGCATGCTGGAATCAAAATCCAGTGCCTTTACCAACTTGGCGACTCCCCTACGCAGGAGGTCTGTTCAACGTGAAGCCGGACAGACCACCGAAAAAACTGTCGCAGGTTGCGCAACCACTGCCTGGGCTGAACGCTTGCCGATTCTAATCGGAGCACCAGTCGAGCAATGGATGGACATCCATGTTGCTGCATTCACGAACCGTCCAGTCGCCCGGGGCGGTGGTCAGTTGCATGGCCTGCGGCATTTGCGCAAACACCGCCGTACCCGATCCGGTCATGCGCCCCTGCAAACCTTGGTCTTGCAACCACTGAATGCAGCGTCCCACATCGGGACACAGCGCCTGCGCCACGGGTTGAAGATCGTTGTGCCCGAAAGCCAGGATTTCCTGGATATCGATCACCCCAATTGCTTGGGCATCTTCTTGCGAGTCGTTTGCAGCAAAGCCTTGGATTGTAGCAGTTTTTGTGTCGCGTTTGAGCTCCGGTGCACTGAAGATGCGCTGTGTCGATGCACCGCCCTGCGGTTTGACCACCACAAACTGTGTGTTGGGCAGTTGCACGGGCGTGAGCTGCTCGCCCACGCCTTCGACCCACGCGTGCCGTCCACCGATGAAGAAAGGCACGTCGGCGCCCAGTTTCAAACCAATGGTTGCGAGTTGCCGACGATTCAGTCCCAGGCCCCAGAGGCGGTTGAGCGCGAGCAACGTGGTGGCTGCGTCCGACGATCCACCGCCCATGCCGGCTTCGGCGGGCAGATGTTTCTCCAAGCCGATGTGTACGCCGTGAGTGCAACCGGTCGCGGCTTGCAGAGCCCGCGCTGCGCGCACCGAGAGGTCGTCGGCCGGCAGCCGCATCAGCGTGAGGTCTTCCCGGCTGATGGTCCCGTCTGGGCGCAGCTCAAAATGCAGGCAGTCACTCCAGTTGATGAGCATGAAGACGGATTGCAGCAGGTGGTAGCCATCGTCGCGCCGTCCGGTGATGTGCAGAAACAGGTTGAGCTTGGCGGGTGCCGGGACGTCCAGCAAACGCCGCAAGGTCGTCCCGAGGCTCATGGCTGCACGACGACCCGAAGCTCGGCTGTGGGAGGTGGAGACAGCCGGCGCGCCGTGATGCGGCCTTCGGGTTGTCTGGCCAGATCGGCCTGCCAGCCCGGCACATCGCCTGTTCGCCCGCGCAGCCAGTCGAACAGGGCGGCCACCGGCACGGGCGTGCCACTGAGTTCGGCGGTGAGTTCGTCCAGGCTGCCACGTCGCGTGATCTGGCCACCCTGGCGCAGTTCGGCACTGCCGGGCGACCACACCACCGTGGCCAGCGACGTACCCAGAGGCGTCGTGAGTTGCAGCTCACCGGTGGCCGGCGTGCCGCGCAAATCGAAGCTGGCTGAAAACGACTGGGGTGGATCGCTCTGCACGGTCATGGCCAGGCGGCCACTCCAGAATTCTTCGCCGGGCACGGCAACGCGCTGCGGGGTGGCGCAAGCCGTCAGCAGAGCCACGGTGACCAGCAGCGCCGCCCACCTCATGGCTTGACGCGCAGGCGCTTGAGTGTTCCTTGCAAGGTCTCGTTGTCTGCCGAGAGCATCAAGCCTTCGCGCCATATTTTCAGCGCCTGGTCTCGTTGACCTTGTGACCAAAGCACCTCGCCCAGGTGCGCCGCGATCTCCGGATCGGGGCGTTTCCCATAAGCGGTTTGCAGGATGTCGAGCGCACGCGCGATGTTGCCCAGGCGGAATTCCACCCAGCCCAGGCTGTCCTGGATGTAGGCATCGCCGGGCGCGAGTTCAACCGCTTTTTCGATCAGCTTTTTGGCTTCGGGCAGGCGCACATTGCGATCGGCCAGCGAATAGCCCAGTGCGTTGTAGGCGTGGTGAAAATCGGGTTTGGCAGCGATCAGGGCGCGCAGCAGCACTTCCATGTCGGTTGGTTTGCCTGCTTTCTCCGCCATCATGGCCTGGTCATAACGCAGATCGGCCACGTCGGGGAATCGGGCGACCGCTTCGCCATAGACCTCATAGGCCTCTTGCCAGGCTTTGAAATCGCGCAACAACTGGGCTTCGGCCACCAGCTTCAGGCGAGCGTCGTCAGGGGTGCGCTCGGGCTGGCTGCGCAACAGGGCCCTGGCCTGAGGCATCTGGCCTTGCCGAGCCAGCAGCGACGCGCGGCGCATCTGCGCTGCCATGATGTCTTCGGCGTTTTCAATGCGGTCCAGCCACGCGGCGGCGGCCGGGAAATCCTGCCGCTTTTCGGCGATCTGCGCCATCATCAAATAGGCTTGCGTGAGGCCGCGGGCAGCACGCTCGTCGCCCGACTGTCGGGCCAGCGCCATGTACTTTTCCAGCGATGCAGTGGCCGCAGGCAAGGCGTTTTCCTGCAGTTGCACCGAACCGAGCAACAGCCAGGGTTCAGCCAGGTCGGGCTGGCGGGCCGTCAGCTTTTCAAGCTGTGCACGTGCTTCCTGATTGCGTTGCGTGTCCAACAGGATGCGTGCATACGCGAGGGCGACAGCGGTGTCGGCCGGTGTGGCGATGCTGCTGGCATCGAGCTGCTGCTGCACGATGGGCTCGGCCGACTGTTCACCGCGTTCCATGAGCTCAAGGGCCAGCAGAGCGGGAAATGGCGATGCAGGTTCTGCGGTGTGGCCCAGGCGGGCCGAGATCAGTGCCTCGGGCAATTGGTCTTGCGCCAGATACATCCGGCCGACCGAGGTGAATGCAGTGGCTGCGTGCAGAGGTTGTTTGAGGTATGGGCCCAAAGCTTCACGCACCACAGCGGCGGCAAGCGCCTTGTCGGTCACACGGGAAAACGTCTGGGGAATGGCGTTGATGGTGTCGTTGCGCTCCGCTGTGCTGACATCGTTGAGGATGGTCTGCAGCACGGGCCCGGTTTCACTGACGCGGTTGAGAGCCAGCAGGATTTGCAGCACGAACCGGTTGGCTTCAGAGCTGCCGGGGATTTCCTGCGACCAGGCGCGCGCCGCAGTCAGCGCCGCTTCACCCGAGCGGGCTTGCAGCGCCACCTCGACCGCACGGCGGTAGAGATGAGGATCACGTTGCTTGCGGGCGGCGTCCAGGATGAAGGAGTAGCCTGTTCCGGGCTCGCCTGCACGCACATTGAGTTCGCCCAACAGCAATTGGTAAAAAAGCGGCGCGTTCAATGCTGAGTTGACGACCTCTCCGGAATCCGGTGCAGTGGCTGGCGCTTGCGCAGGAGCTGTCGGGGTGGGTTGTGCCGCGGCGCCCCAGAAGCAGGCGGCCAATGCGACAGCCAGTGCCGACTTGCGCACGAGCCCGGCATGCTGGGTGGACGGGCCTGCGATGCGGTGCAAGGTATTCATTGGTTCATGATAATGGAAGGTTTTCGGGGTGCAGGGGTGTGATCGGAAGACCGCACAAGCGTTCCGGATGCCCTGAAGAAAATACCGATCCATGCCCGAACTCCCCGAAGTCGAAGTCACCCGGCGCAGCTTTGCCGACCGCATTGCGGGGGCTTCGGTCTTGCGCCTGGAGATGGGCAAGCCCTTGCGCTGGCCTTTGGGCTGCGAGGCGGCCGTTTTGGAGGGGCGATCGGTTCGCTCGGTCACCCGCCGGGGCAAGTACCTGTTGCTCAACCTGGACGAGGGGCACCTGCTGCTGCACCTGGGCATGTCGGGCAGCCTTCAGTTTGCGCAGGTGCTGCCGCCCCGAGGCACCCACGATCATTTTGAGTTGCTGACCAGCCAGGGCACATTGCGTCTGCACGACCCGCGTCGTTTTGGCGCGGTCGTCTATGCCCAGGCGCTGGACGTCGCGCCAGCGGCCAAGCTGCTCGGCAGCCTGGGGGTGGAGCCACTTGAGGCGGGCTTTGACCCCCTGGCTTTTCACCGAGCCCTGCAGTTGCGGCGATCGGCGATCAAACAGGTGTTGCTGGCCGGTGACATCGTGGTGGGCGTGGGCAACATCTATGCGTCGGAAGCCTTGTTCATGGCGGGTATTCGGCCGACCTTGCGAGCAGATCGGCTGAGCAAGCCGCGCGTCCTGCGTCTGCACGCAGCGATCGTTCAGGTGCTCACGCGCGCGGTCGCACTCGGCGGCAGCACCCTGCGCGATTTCTCCAGTGCCGAAGGCCAGTCGGGCTACTTTCAGCTGGATGCCATGGTCTACGGGCGTGAAGGGCAACCCTGCAGGGTATGTGGTACACCCATCAAGGCCATTCGCCAAGGGCAGCGTTCGACGTTTTTTTGCACCACTTGCCAGAAAGCTTGATCCGTTGGCCGGCCCGGCTGTCGGGCATGCAGGCCGCCCGGTTTTGCGTGGAAGGCCGATGCTATATTGACCAGTGGTTACAACATCAGACCTATGAGTTTCAATCAGGAATTTGATCAACATGGCGTGTGGCGCAAGCAGTTTGCCTTGCGTTTGCGCTTGCTTGCCGAGTGGTTGACCGATCACGACCTGATGGAGCCTGGCATCCGCGAGCGCCTGGACGGTCTGCATGCCCAGGTCAAGAACGACAAGATCATGGTGGCCTTCGTGGCCGAGTTCTCCCGGGGCAAGTCGGAGCTGATCAACGCGGTGTTTTTTGCCGGCTATGGGCGTCGCATCATGCCGGCGAGCGCCGGCCGCACCACGATGTGCCCCACCGAGTTGGGCTACGACGCCGAGGTGCCGCCTTGCCTTCGGCTGCTGCCCATCGAGACCCGCCTGCAACCGCTGTCGTTGCTGGATTGGCGCAATGCGCCCGACAAGTGGGAGCGCATTGACCTGGATGTGAACGATCCCAAGCAGCTCGCCCGTGCGATCCAGAAGGTGGCCGAGGTTCGCCGGGTCACGCTGGACGAAGCGCGTGACTTGGGTTTCTGGAGCGATGAAACGCCCGATGACAATCCGCTGGCCGCAGCCGATGGCACGGTGGAGGTGCCGAAGTGGCGTCATGCCCTGATCAACATGGCTCACCCATTGCTCAAGCAAGGCCTGGTGATTCTGGACACGCCCGGGCTCAATGCGATCGGTGCCGAGCCTGAACTCACCGTGAGTCTGCTGCCCCAGGCGCAGGCTGTGGTGTTCATTCTCGCGGCCGATACCGGCGTGACCAAATCCGACCTCACCATCTGGCGCCAGCATCTGTCGGTGCTGGGCGAGGGCAAGGAGTCGCGCCTGGTTGTGCTCAACAAGATCGACACGATGTGGGACGCACTGAGCTCGCCCGAGCAAGTTCAGTTGCAGATTGCATCGCAACGCACCGACTCGGCCGAGATTCTCGGGCTTTCGCCGCGCCAGGTGCTGGCGGTGTCTGCCCAGAAGGGCCTGCTGGCCAAGGTCAATCGCGACAAGAAGTTGCTCGAAGCGAGCAATCTCATGGAACTCGAGACTGCGCTGGGCGTGGACCTGCTGGGCCAGCGGCGCAAGATCCTGAGTGCGGCCGTGGCCACCGGCATCCAGTCTTTGCGGGTGGAGACCACGCGCATGGTGCACACCCGCTCACGCGATCTGGTGGAGCAGATCCAGGAACTGGATGGATTGCGAGGCAAAAACGCCGGCGTGATCAAGCAGATGCGCCTGCGCATCGAGCAAGAGCAGGCCGACTTCGATGCCAGCGGCGCCAAGATCCAGGCCGTGCGTTCGGTCCACCTGCGCCTGCTCAAGGACCTGTTTGCCATGTTGAGCGCCACACACCTCAAGTCCGAGGTGTCGGTGTTGTCCAAGGCGCTTCGACAGCCAGGCATCAAGCTGGGCGTGCGCCGCGCCTACGACCACACGTTTGATCGGCTGCGCGCCGACATGGCCAAGGCCGATGGCATGGCCGGCGACATCCAGGCCATGCTGGAAGGCAGCTTCAAGAGCCTGAACGCCGAGTACGGTTTTTCATTGCAGGCGCCCACGCCGCCGCAGCTCGCCCAGTATGTCAAGGACCTCGATCTGATCGAGAAAAGTCATTTGCAGTACCTCAGTTTGGGCAACGCGCTCAAGCTGGCTCAGCCCGAGTTTGCCGAGCGCCTGGCGCGCGCGCTCATGAGCCGTCTGCGCGTGGTGTACGACACGGCGGTCAACGAGGTGGAGCTGTGGAACAAATCGGCTGCGGCTCAGCTGGATGCCCAGTTGCGCGAGCGCCGCCGCAATTTCACCCGACGGATTGAAGCGGTTTCGCGCATCCAGCAGGCCGCAGGTGGTCTCGACGAGCGCATCCGCGAATTGCAGACCCACCAGGCGAAACTCAACCTGCTCGATGCCAAGTTGGCCGAGCTGACCGACCACCTGCTGGCCGCGCCCGAAGAAGAGTCCGCCGAAGCCTTGACGGCATGAGCGGTGTCTTGGGCCGGCGTGCCGATCTGCCCCCTGCCTTTGCTCCCCTGCTGATCGATTGGCAACGCCGCGCCGGGCGCAGCGGCTTGCCTTGGCAGGGCATCCGCGATCCTTATCGTGTGTGGTTGTCCGAGGTGATGCTGCAGCAGACCCAGGTGAGCACCGTGCTGGGCTACTACGCGCGTTTCCTGGAGCGATTTCCCGACGTGCACGCCCTGGCCGCCGCGCAAGCCGACGAGGTCATGGCCTTGTGGAGCGGCCTGGGGTACTACAGCCGGGCGCGCAACCTGCACCGCTGCGCACAGGCGGTGGAGGCCACGCACGGTGGCGAATTTCCCTCTACCGCCGCAGGGCTCGAAACCTTGCCCGGCATCGGTGCTTCCACCGCAGCGGCCATTGCATCGTTCTGTTTTGGCGAACGTATCTCCATCGTGGATGGCAATGTGCGACGGGTGCTCACGCGCTTGCTCGCGTTTGAGGGCGATCTGGCGCAGACGAAACCCCAACGCGAGCTGTGGGAGATCGCGCAGGCGCTGTTGCCGAACAACCCCTCTGCCGACGACATGACGGCCTACACACAAGGGCTCATGGACCTGGGGGCGACGTTGTGCACGCGCAGCCGCCCGGCCTGTGGGCAGTGCCCCATGCAGGGCATTTGCCGGGGCTATCAGTCAGGCGAGCCGCAGCGTTTTCCTGTGAAGACCCGCACCTTGAAGCGTCGTCATGAAAGCTGGTGGTTGCTGCTCGTGAAGCGCGCCGATGGGCAGGAACGCTTCTGGCTGCAGCGCCGACCGGCCAGCGGCATCTGGGCCGGTTTGTATTGCCCGCCGGTGTTTGAAAGCGAGCAAGCTGCTTGCGCTGGGTTGCCCTCTGCCTGGGTGAATCGGTTGATCGCGTTGGACGCCGTGTCGCACAGCCTCACCCACCGGGAGTTGCGGTTGCACCCCTTGCTGTTGGAACTCACGTCGGAGCCGTTACCCGGCGAATTGCCTGAAGGCCAGTGGGTGGAAGCTGAACGGCTGGGCCAGCATGGCCTGCCCGCGCCGGTGAAGCTGCTGCTGCACGCTGCGTGGGTGCCTGACCTGTTTGCGAGGATTTAAACGCCTGGCACGATCGGCGTTGGCCAGCTATCGGCCTCGCGGTGTCTCACACGCGTGGACCAGTCCATGCCGAACGCACGCGCGAGCCGCTCCACCAGGTACACCGAACGGTGCTGCCCGCCCGTGCAGCCGATGGCCACGGTCACATAGCTGCGGTGGTCGCGCAACATCTGGGGAAGCCAGTGTCCGAGGAAGTCGGTGATCTGCTGCTCCATCTGCAGCACTTCGGGTTGCGCAGCCAGGTAGGCTGCCACCGGGGCGTCGCGGCCCGTCAGGGGTTTGAGTTCGGGCTCGTAATGTGGATTGGGGAGCATGCGCACATCGAAGACAAAGTCGGCGTCCATGGGGATGCCGCGCTTGAAGGCAAACGACTCGAACACCAGCGTGAGCGGCGCCTGAGTGGCTCCCAGCAGGTCCTTGATCTGGCTGCGCAGGTGCGTGGGGCGGATCAGGCTGGTGTCGAGCACCAGCGCCTGGTCCCGCAATTCAGCGAGCAACTCGCGCTCCTGCTCGATGGCATCGGTCAGGGCTCGGTGCTGGTCGTTGAACTGCTTGAGCGACAGAGGATGCAGCCGTCGCGTCTCTGAAAACCGGCGTACCAGCGTGTCGGTGGTGGCGTCGAGAAACACCGTGGTGAGATTGACCGGGCGCTGGGCGTGGTGCTGCAACTGCGCCAGCCGCTTGGGCAAGCCCGGCAGCGAACCCGCGCTGCGCACGTCCATGGCGATGGCCACCTTGCTGGCCTTGTGGCTCTGTTCCAGTTCGATGAAGGATTCGAGCAGCTCGGGCGGCAGGTTGTCCACGCAGTAGAAGCCCACGTCCTCCAACGCGGTGAGCGCGACCGATTTGCCCGACCCGGACATGCCGGTGATCAACACCAGGTGAATCGGCGTTTCGTTGGGTGAGGACATGGTGGTTGGATCGGTCAAGCCGACAGGAGTTCGCGGGCATGGGCCAGCGAGATTTCCGATTTCTCGCTGCCGCCGAGCATGCGTGCGAGTTCAACCACACGGGCTTCGTGCTCGATGGGAGTGACCGTGCTCAGCGTCTGCCGCCCCACCATCTGTTTGCTCACCAGCAGATGGTGGTCGGCGCAGGCCGCCACCTGGGGCAAGTGGGTCACGGCCAGCACCTGGCGGTCGCGCCCGAGCTGGCGCAGCAACTGGCCCACGGTGTGCGCCACGGCGCCTCCGATGCCCGAGTCCACCTCGTCGAAGATGAGCGTGGGCGCCTGCCCCAGCCGGCTGGTGACCACCGAGATCGCCAGAGCGATGCGGGACAGTTCACCACCCGAGGCCACCTTGCCCACCGGCTTGGGTGTGGCGCCGGCATGGCCCGCCACGCGAAATTCGACCTGTTCCCAACCATGTGCCTGGGCCTCATCGAGGCGCTGCAACGCCACTTCAAACACGCCGCCCTGCATGCCCAGGCTCTGCATGCTCTGAGTGACCGCCTTTGACAGCTTGGGCGCAGCCTTCTGGCGTTCCTTGGTGATGGTTTGCAACTCGGTGTTGAATGCTTTCCAGGCCGAGCGCTCGGCCTGCTGCAGTGCGTCCAGATCCAGCGCCTGATCGATTGCGGCCAGCTCGCTTTTCCATTGCCCGAGCACCTCGGCCAGTTCGTCGGGACTGCGGCGGTAGCGCCGGGCCAACGACACCCACTGCGCGAGACGTTGATCCAACGCGTCCAGACTGGCAGGGTCCTGGTCGGTGTGGCGTGCGTACTGGTGCAGGTTGTGCACGGTGTCCTGCACTTGCGCCAAGGCGGCTTCCAGTGCGGCGATGGCGTCCAAAAACCGGGGCTCGATGTGTGCCTGCGCCTGCAGAGCCACGAGCGCGCGGTGGATCAGTGTCGCCGCACCGGGTTCCTCGTCGTCCAGTGCGGTGACCGCGGCTTGCGCGGCGTCCAGCAGGCCCTGCGCGTTGGCCAGGCGGCTGTGCTGCGCATTCAGTTCTTCCCATTCGCCGGGCAGCGGCGTGAGCTTGTCGAGTTCCGAAATCTGCCAGGCGAGGCGCTCGCTTTCCTGCTGGAGCGTGTTCTGCTTCTCGGTCGCGTTGTCCAGGGCCTTGCGCCTTTGGCGCCACTGAGCCCAGGCCTGGGTGGCGCCGGTGGCGTCGATACCGGCGTAGGCGTCGAGCAGGTCACGCACGGCTTCTGCACGCGTGAGGCTCTGCCAGGCATGTTGGCCGTGGATATCGACCAGGCCATCGGCCAAGGCCTTGAGCTGCGCCATCGTGGCTGCGCTGCCATTGATCCAGGCGCGGCTGCGGCCCTCGGTGTCCACCGTGCGACGCACCAGCAGGCCGTCCTCCACCGGAAAACCTTGTTCTTCCAGCCAGGGTGTCAGGGAGGCGGGCGCGTCGAACTCGGCAGCGATCTCGCAGCGCGGGGCGCCTTCGCGCACCACGCCGCTTTCGGCCCGGGCACCCAGCGCCAGCTGCAGCGCGTCGATCAGGATGGACTTGCCCGCACCGGTCTCGCCCGTGAGCACGCCAAAACCCTGGCCCAGTTCCAAGTCGAGGGATTGCACGATGACGAAGTCGCGCAGGGCGATGCGGCGGAGACTCATGATGGGTGTCGGGTGTTGTGGACAGGCGGAATTCTGACGGGTCCTCAGACCCCTTCGTTCCAATGCAGCTTCTTGCGCAAGGTGTCGAAGTAACTCCACCCCACCGGATGCAGCAGGCGCAAGGCATGTTCGGATCGGCGTACCACAATGCGGTCGCCGTGCAACAGACTGGTGAAGGACTGCATGTCGAAATTGGCGCTGGCTTCCTTGCCCGAGACGATCTCCACGGCGATCTCGCTGTGCCCGGGCAACACCACGGGCCGGTTGGACAAGGTGTGCGGCGCGATCGGCACCATCAGCCAGCCCCCGATCGCCGGGTGCAGCAGCGGCCCCCCGGCCGACAGGGCGTAAGCGGTAGAACCCGTGGGAGAGGCAATGATCAGGCCGTCGGCGCGTTGGTTGGCCACGAAATGCCCGTCCACCTCCACCCGCAGTTCGATCATGCTGGCGGCGCCACCCCGGTTGACCACCACGTCGTTAAGTGCGGTGGCCTCGAACACGCAGCGGCCATCGCGCCACACGCTGGCGGCCATGAGCGAGCGCGGATCGTCCTCAAACGAGCCGCGCAGGATGGGGTGCAGCTTGGCGCGGAAATCTTCAAAAGGAATGTCGGTGATGAAGCCGAGGCGCCCTTGGTTGATACCCACCAGCGGCACGCCGTAGCGCGCCAGTTGTCGACCAATGCCCAGCATCGTGCCGTCGCCTCCCACCACCAGGGCCAGATCGCAGTGCTGGCCCATCTCGGGTACCGAGAGCGCCCGGTATTGCGTCAGGCCGGTGTTGAGCGCAGTTTCCTGCTCCAGCGACACGTCGCAGCCCTCGTCGTGCAGGAAGTGCGCGATTTCGTCGACCGCGTCTCGCGACCCAGGTGCGTGGTATTTGCCGACGATAACCACATGCGAGAAGCGCAAGGGTCGGTCCGATCGGATGGGGGTGGACCGTGTGTCGGGGGGCATGCTCATGCGCAAATTACAACATAGCCCGTCTGTGGTGGATTGCCCGAAAACCCTCGCTTGCGAGCGGTACCGGGCAGTGGTCTCTCCGTAAAATGAAGCGATGTTGGACGACCGCGCGAAGCTGCTGCTCAAAACCCTTGTCGAGCGATACATCGCCGACGGCCAGCCCGTGGGCTCGCGCACCCTGGCGCGTGCCGCCGGCATGGAGCTGTCGCCGGCCACCATCCGCAACGTGATGAGCGATCTGGAAGAGCTCGGCCTGATCGCCAGCCCACACACCTCGGCCGGACGCATCCCAACCGCGCGCGGCTACCGCATGTTTGTCGACACCATGCTCACCGTGCGACGCGAAGGTCTGTCGCCCGTGAGCGAGATGACGGCACCGGGCATCGAGGCTGGTCAGCCGCACCGTGTCATCAGCCACGCGGCCAACATGCTGTCCAGTCTGTCGCAGTTCGTGGGCGTCATCACATCCCCGCGCCGTGCCTCTGTGTTTCGCCACATCGAATTCCTGAGCCTGTCGGACCGGCGGGTCCTGGTGATCATCGTCTCCCCCGAGGGAGAGGTGCAGAACCGCATCATCCACACACAGGCAACGTTCACCCAGTCGCAGTTGCTTGAAGCAGCCAATTTCCTCAACAGCCATTATTCAGGCCTGACCATGGAGGCTGTACGCGAACGGCTGAAGAACGAGGTCGACGCCTTGCGCGGTGAGATTGCAGACCTCATGAAGGCGGCGGTGGACATCGGCGCCGAAAACGACTCGGCTCAAGACGAGGTGGTGGTGTCGGGTGAACGCAATCTGCTCTCGGTGAGTGAGTTTTCCAGCGACATGGGCAACCTGCGCCGCATGTTCGACCTGTTCGAGCAAAAGACCCAGCTCATTCGCCTGCTGGATGTGTCGGCCCAGGCCGACGGCGTGCGTATCTATATTGGCGGCGAGAGTCAGGTCGTGCCGTACGAAGATCTGTCGGTGGTCACGGCGCCCTACGAGATCGATGGCCAGATCGTTGGAACACTGGGCGTGATCGGCCCTCAACGCATGCCCTACGAACGCATGATCCAGATCGTCGATGTGACCGCCAAACTGGTGGGCAACGCCCTGAGCCACAACAAGTAGAGGTTTGCCCGAGCCCGGCCCCTACAATCCCGCTGTTGTCGGGCCGTTAGCTCAGTTGGTTAGAGCAGAGGACTCATAATCCTTTGGTCGTTGGTTCAAGTCCAACACGGCCTACCAAAAAAACCCTGCTATAATTCAAGGCTTCGCGGCTGTAGCTCAGTTGGATAGAGTACTTGGCTACGAACCAAGGGGTCGTGGGTTCAATTCCTGCCAGCCGCACCAGAACATCGTTCTAGATCAACGGGTTAGCTCCAAAAGAGCTAGCCCGTTTTTCTTTGCTGCGGGACTTTTGCGGGACTCGGAATTGATCATCAGCATACGAGGCTCAAGTCCGTGTGCCGGCTTTCCGCAGCGCGTGCTCCGCTTTTAGCGCCTGGAGGCTCTTGTTCCAGCCGTTGGTCGGGTGTGTGATCTTCTCAAGAGCTTCGTGAATCTCTCGGATCTGGGCCATGGAGTAGTGGTCCGTAACGGAGCGATTGCTGTGCCACAGGACGTCCCGCCGGGTCGACTCACTGACGCCAGCCTCACGCAGTCGCATGCCCACCGTATGGCGAAGGTCGTGTACATGCAGATCGCCCAGACCAGCCCTTGCGCGCGCAGCTTGCCACGCGCTGTTGTTCATGGCCTTAATTGGTCCCAGTTCACGGTGGCGCCAAGACATCGCAAAAACGTGGGTTGGGTGATGCCCCCGCGCTTCCTCAATCACGGCCTGGGAAATGCTGTTGCACACCACCAGCTTTGAAGTGCGGCGCCCCTTGACGTTTTCTGGCGGGGTCTCGAAAACAGAGATGTTGAGCTCCGGCACTGGGATCTCCCAAGCCCATTGGAGATTGCAAACCACATCATCTCGCACGCCACTGTGCAGGGTAAACAGCGCCATTTCGTGAAGATGCTTCGGCAACTCCTTCAGTAAAAGCGCCTGCTCGTCCCAAGTGATCGGCCGTGGCGGGCGCTGATGGCCTGTCAAAGGCAACATGGTGATCAGCGGGGCAGAGACCAGCCAAGGCTTGCCCGAATCGGGATCGCGCCATGTTCCCGCTGCCAGATTGAGGACTCGACGCACCGCGCCCAAGCTCAAATTGATCGTTTTGTGTGAGATCTTTGCCTCGCGTCGAGCATCAATGAAAGGCCGCAGTGTTCCTGAGTGAACTTGCTCAAGCAGAAGGTCGCCAATGTAGGGCATCACGGCCTTCAGGTGATAGCCAGACGACTCCACTGACGCCATATGCGCATTCTCTTCAATGTAGCGCCCAGCAGCTTGGTCGAAGGTGATCTGGGGGGTGGCGCCATGGACACGCGTCTGCCGTAGTGCTTCTAGTTCCCGGGTGAGCCACGCTTCTGCGTCTTCATATGATCCAAAGCTTTGGTAAAACCGAACGTTTTCAACGCGTTTGTCGACGACCCAGCTACCGTTTTGCCGTTTGTAGATGCCGGTTGATTTTTTCCCCATGGTGTTTCACTCGTGTTTACTGGTTTTGTCTGCATGTCGTCGGCCCGAGCGCTCTCGGTGCCTGATTTGTCGAACATCTCGTATGCGATCGCTTTCACTTCTTCGCAAAGGAACAGGAGCGAAGTGCCTTGCTTTGTTGTTCTCAAGCGCGGCCTGATGTGCGTGTCGAAGTAGTTTGGCTTGACGCAAAGTGCTTGAATGGCGTTCTGGCGGTTCATGCAGTACCGAGGGAGCTCATCGTCGAAGTCGGGTCGTGGTTTTTCTTTCATGTGTGGTTCTCTCTGATCAAGATTTCATAGGTCAGTAACTTGTCAAGAGCACGGCAGTACGCAAGCGCCTCAGTGAGGCAAAGCCGAGCCTGGGCGCAGACAACTTGCCCAAATGATGAAAAGGAAAAAATGAAGAGCCCGCTTTGCGAAGAGCGGAACGGAAAATGCCTGTGTGGCCTGCGCAGAAGGCGGCCGGTGCGAAGCTGGCGCGTGAATGGCTGCTAGCTCGCGATGATTGAAGGATTTCGCCTTCACGCACTTGCGTGCGCTGACCCGGGTATCTAGGTCAGATCTGAATCAATCAGACAACCATGACCAGTCTTTTCATTCGAGACTCATCACATCGCTGATCTATGCAGAGTTCACTCGTAAAAACGGTGAACTCAAGTTGAAGGAAGGCATGTGCCTTCACGTACTCTCGTACGGTGACTGGAAATGTATTGGGTAGACCGAACCTGGTCAATCGATCCCGACCAGTCCCGCGCGCTGACCCTTGTCACCGACGACTGAAAGCTGCTCTGAAGAACACCACACGCGCTGAATAACCGACTTCAGTGAGATGCTATGTCCTGCATCTGTTCCAAGATTCCATGAGAACAATGCTTTCTAGAGAGATCAGCACCAACGTGTGCCCCAGCGTGGTCCCCGATGGCTAGCCCAAACTGCTCCAGGCAGGGCGGTCGGATTCTGGCGATGTGGACGTAATGGCGAAACGTGAGGCGGCCTCCTTCAGAAGATAGCTTTTGCCCTAGAACTCCAGCATCACTCAGCGGTGTATGAGCCGGCCCAAGATGGTGGTGGCCATAGTGGCGTCGTCCAGGTATTCGCCCCAGTCCTGCACAACGCGGTTGGAGGTGATAACGATGGAGCGGCGCAGCTTGTAGCGCTGGTGCACGATGCCCTGAAGCAACGCGGCGCTCACATCGGCGAAGCGTCGGCCAGGAACAGGTCGTCCAGCACCAGCAGGTCTGGCTCTATCCTGCATGTCAGTTGCTCGGCAGTGCTGGCTAGCCCGTAGCGGGCGAACTCGGTGTCGGTCTCCACGTAACGCACGTCGTACTTCTGCAGCGTGGCCTAGTAGGCCACGGCCTTGGCCAAATGGCTCTTGCCGGCACCCGGTTTGCCGATGATTAGCGCGATGGCCCTCTCACCGATGAACTTCAGGGCTTGCAGCTCGAAGCAGGCGCTGCGCGGCAGCTTCGGGTTGAATCGCCAGACGAAGTTCGCCAGCGAGGGCCGCTCATCCAGACCCGATCGCTTGAAGCGGCGCTTGGTCAGGCGAGCGCGCTGGCGGTCCAGCTCGCATTGCAGCATGGCCGCGAAGTAGCGCCAGGCCTGCTCGTGCAGCTTGGCCCACATCTCTTGGCCGGAATTTCAGACCACGAGGCGGAAGCTGCGCCGCGAGTAACGCAGCGTGGCCACGAACACGCGAGGTTTGCGCCAGCGCTCGGTGCCGGGTAGCCGGGTGGGCGCGCGCGCATCTGACGTTCACTCGTCCAGAATTTGTAGTTCGAAATGATGCATCTCTACTGAATCTAATCAACGGGGGTGCGTCAACGGGGGGTGTTCCCCGTGAAAGGTGGGGGAGCGTGACGAGGGAACGGCATTACCGTTGAGGTGTCTCCGAGGGCCTAGGCTCTTTCACCCAACCCAACTGCACTGGAACAGATCAAATGCAAGACGATATCCCGAAGAATCCCAAGCGACAGAAGGCCATGCGCAATCCGAAAGTTGAGAGCACCATAAGTGCATCAGTCCGAGAGTTGCTGGCAAACTCAATGTCAAGAAAATTAGTAACCGATTGCGAAGAACTAATTGGGAGGGTGGCAACAACTAACCCGGATGAGGCATTGTTATGCGATCTGATGCTGATCTCTGGTCTTCGGCTTTCCGAGGCGCTGGACTTAAAGCCTCACGAATCGATCACGCCTGCGGGATTGCTTGTCCAGCGGGGAACAAAAGATGGTCGCTCCCGCTTAATCCCTTATGCAAAGTTGCCTTCTACGGTGCACCGTCAACGTCAGGTCTATTCCCGGTGCTTGCAACATTCGGAGAAAGCTGCCGGCAATACTATGGGATATGAAGGCCTATCTAAAGATCAGAGCTATCGAAGGTTTGAGCGTGTACTCGCGACCCACCGTATTTCTAAAAGTTTGATGCCGGTCACCTATCAAGACCTGCGCCGTGCGTATGCACACCTCATGTTTGAGGACTATATGGGTTACATGCAGCTTGCCAAAAACCAGAATGAGTTTGAATCGATACGCGTAAACGCATTGGAGATGGAGGCGGCCATCAAGGCAGTGACGCAATCGCTGGGCTACAGTGCTCCAACCATCACGCTTGTTTGGGTTAAGTGGCTTCAAGGAAGCGGCGGCCTGAAGTTCTAGCAAACTGCGAGAATGCTTGCGGAAGGCAAGTACACTTGGAAGCTTCCCGAGCCATAGGATTGGGCGGGACTTCAGGGTGTTTGTGATTTTCAGCTAAAAGTCGCTCAAGATCCTCAATCAACATCAAGGATCATGTTCGGGAGATGACGCAGTCATAGCAATCGCCAATGAATGGGCGTACCTTTACTCCAAAGTTACATCCTTTCAAGGCGTCATGGTTTCCGCTCGCAATCGCGTCCTATTCTCCGATCGCGTTTCACTCTTCCGCTCGTCCGAGTGTTTCAAAGATGACGCCGCTACGCGTGGCCCAATTGAGCGAAAGCACTTGTTTTGCTGCAAAACGGCTCGTGTGAGTCATCCAAGGGGTATCGCCCGTAGTGCTGAAAACGACGATGCGCGCATGATTTCTCGATTTCACAAGTGAAGTCCAAAGCTCCAGAGACGGCTTCAACTCATACTGCGGCCAACGTTGATACGAAATCTCAAGACGTGGAAGTGGTCGGTCGACAGAACTGCCAGTGCCCGCTCGATCAGATGAGTCCATTGGTATCACCTCTACATTGCAGACTCGATTCCGAAACGTGATTGATATGGCCATCGTGCTCGGGAGCAAAGCTGTGCAGTTCGACGAAATCGTTGGCGAGGGTCCCGAGGTTTCAGTGGCCAAGTTCACCACTAGCCCGATCTTGTGGCGCGTCACTGAAGTACGAAGTTCCTTTAGGACAGCCTCCCGCTCTGTGGAAAGCTTCACCCCGATGTGCCGTTGGGGTGTGAACACCAGCAGGATCGGTTCATGCTGCAGGTTGACTAGGGCGAGCTTGCCGAGCAGCACCTCAAGCCGCAGGACTTTTTCACGCTGCACGTCGGGGCTATGCAGCTCTCCCTGAGTTCGATTGGCCGACACTGCTGCGACAGGACCTAAGTGGCTTGGTGCAGCCGTCTGATCGAAGGTTCCGCCCAGAATCACAATGGCGCAGATGGCAAAGGCGAGCGATCGCCCGGATATCACGCTCATCGGTGCGCGCCGCTCGTATTCTCTGCGAATAGCGGTGACCAGAAACGCGGTCAAAACACCGGCAATCACAAATGTCAGCGGGCCCATTCCGCCTTTGCCGATGAATAGCCAACCAAAGCTCGGATGTGCCAAACCCCATCCACCCATGGGTGTGGCGAGTGTCACGAACCACACGCCCAGCATTGTGACGAACCGCCTAAATGCAGTCGGGTGGTGGCCACCAGCGAACGCCCATGCCACTGCACAGAAGGTAAAAACCGCGCAAGCGGTCACCAGCCGTTCCCACTCCACCATGCCCTGGGTCTCCAGCAACCCGCAGATGGCGTATGGACCGAGCGCGCCAAGGTAGTAGCCAGCGGAGATTGCCAAGGCCTGTAAACGAGTTGGCTGAACTCCGCACATGAAAGGCAGCAGGATGCTGAGGGCGCCTCCCCACGCGGTACCAGGCCAGGCCACATAGCCAACTGTGAGTCCACAGGAGCCAAGTGCGAGCAGATACAGCTCAGCCCTGCGCCTCACTGCCGTACCTCTGGGTGGCGTGCGGCGAGCAGGCTTATGTGGGAGACGATTCGTGACAGACCCGTCGAGCCAATCAGATGGCACCGGAGGGGAACGCGAAACTGGGACGCCGGTTCGCCAGCTCGCCCGACGTGTATCCACCTGCGATCTACATCGCATCGGTCAAGATGAAGATTCCAGGTGGTGTGGGCCGAGGGTTCGATTTCAAACGTCAACCAGTCACAGACGCCCTGGGTCAGTGCCTCTGAGATGGGCAATACCGGACCCACTTTCGCAACACATGTCCCTTCGAGTTCAAGCACAAAATTCAGGACACTTCTAAGGCGTGCGTCCTCCTGCGGGCGGACGAGCCGACGGGATGGCCAGCCTCGTTCACTGCTTGCCACCAGCAGGACGAATCCGAGTCGCGATGCTGGGGTGTTTGCGGGTTGATGTGCTGGAAGTGCCAGCTCGTGCTTAAACGTCGCACCTCCGGGCAGCGCGTGTTCAAGCAAGAAGCGGGTGGTCTCAGGTTCCCAGTGCTCAAGATCAGTTACCCACGGTAGCCGGTGCAGGACACTTGTGCGTACGCCTTCGGGTGCCCAATTTTGCAGGGCCTCCTGAACCATGTCCCAATGTGTTGAGCGCGGCCGCAGAGCTGGGCCGTCATTGACGACCACATGGTCCATCTCGCAGAACAGCAAGGGTATGGCCAGGAGTTCATTGAAAGTGACTTTTTGGCGGTGCCTGTAGGCCAGCCGGGTCGCCGTGACGGCAAGTTGGTCCAGATCCTCTGCGGTTTGTGAGCCGGGAGCCATTGCGTTCTCGCCGGTTTGAAGTGACGTGCTCCTAGCAGTCCTGGTCTGCCTTCCCTGTTGTATCTCGCTCAAACACTCCACAAGCAGTGATTGCAGTTCTTCTTTCATGGCATCCCTCCGGTGCGGACGGAGGACTGTTTCGTGGGAACCAAGTTAGATGGCTCCTGGCTTATGCTGATGTGTGATGGTTTTGTCATGGCTGAATCAGTAGTCGCTGTCCTGCCAGAGGCGGTACAGGTTGTCCTCTTCCATCTGGTCTTGAATCTGCTTGTAGGAGTCGTCATCGTCGTCATCAGAGTTTGATGATCGACCTCTCGCGCTGCTGCTGCCTTGAGACGCTAGTACTACAAAAAGAACGATGAATCCGAGCGCCAGCCAGGTTGTGGAGTTCATGCCCTAGCTCCTGTGATGAGGTAGCTGTGGCCACGCGAACGGCATCGCTCTCTCAAGACGAGCTGTGCAACGGCCCAACGCAGAAAGCAAATCTGCTCCTGCACGCTGCTGGGTTCAGGCATCGTGCGCAGATCAAGCTCGTCGACCATGGCCTCAAGCAGGGGATCCAAGGCACTGGAGTTTTTCCAGATCGAGAAAGCCAGGTCGGGCCGCAATCGACACAACTTCTGCACAAGCAGGTTGCGTACGCACGCAGACCTCAAGAGCCAGTGGGGCGCCTCGGTGGAAGATCGATCTAGCGCGGCAATGTCGAAGTGCTGTCTCAGGCTTTGGCGCCAAGCCGTGGCCCGAACCGCTTCTTGGTGAGTGGGAGTCATTTGTTCCTCTTGTGTGTGATTGGTCAGACCAAGTTCGCACAAGAAGACCTGATGTCAAGTCCGCGCGGTCAATTTTCGTCGTCTGCAGCTCGCCCTGCATACCGCTGGCAAGCGGAGTACATCGGGTGAATGAAAAATCTAGGGGCCCGTTGCCCGTCCTCACCAAACTGAGTTGTGATGCCATGCGCAGGTGCACGCTTTTCCATAGCGTTCATCTTGATTTCTGAGCATGGACGCCTAGAATCTTTTGGAAGAATTGCGACCAACCAGGAGTTCAAATGACGGCGGCAGATCTGCTAAAGATATTCATGGCTGTGGGCATCGTGGTAGCCGTATGTGGAATCCGCTGGATGAACAAAGCGATCGCAGAGCTCAAAGAGGAAACACGGCGTGAGCGAGAGCAGATGGCCTGTGGTGAAGAGTGCCCTTGAAATCTTCACATCTCTATGGACCACTGCTGAATGAGTTGATGAGTGACCGCGTCTCGTTTTCATTCCCCTGGTGGCCCAGTTCGGGCCGTAGCTCTTTTGTTCATGGTTTTTTCATATGCTTGTCCAAAGAGGCTCTTGAATTTCGCGTCGAACGGACTGGCGCACGATGCTCCTTCCTCCATGTGATCGGCAGCACTCACTTGGGTTCTCTCCGGTGCGCCATCGGATACCGAAAGATCCAAGGGGGCCGCTGAATCTGCAACTGGAGCAGGCGAAGGCAGCATTTGGCCGAGGGGCGAAAAACTCATGCGGCCAATGGCCATTCGGAGCTGGTAGCCCAACTGGATCAACTGCAGGATCTCCATGCTTAGGCCTGCGGGGCTGATCCCCTTGAGATAGTCCAGAAGCCCGACCCCATCGGGGTGAATGGTGACTCGGACCCGCAACCGCAGAGCGTCAGCTGAATTCTGTGATCGTTTTCGTTGCGCCATGTTGTGCTCCCTTCGATCAACGGTTTGCGGAGGCTTCGTTCACAGAGTAGTCGGCCACTACCCGGAAACTGCGCACGTTGGAGAAGGTTGAGCCGCCATCCATCCTCAGACGAAGGCGTAGCTCACGAGCATGAGTGCGGAGAAACTCAAGGAACGCCGCGCCACCGCCACCACAGATCAAGATGTTGTCGAAGTCGTTCATGGCGCCCACCGTGTTGAGCATTGCCTCATGTCCACGGCGAAGGACCCCGTAAGGGGCCCCCTTGTAGCGAGCGTTGATTGCTCGAGCTGGGACGCAGGTGATGTTCGCAGCGTGTTTCATTGGACTCTCCTTGAAGAAGTTGCATGCACGGGGTGTGCTGGGAGAGGAGTTTCTGGTCGCCCGCACAAGTGCGCAAGCGATGGCGACCAGTCCCTGGCCCGGAGTGGCCCGCTCCGGGCCACTCCGGGCCACTTCAGGCCAGGTACTAGCAGCTTGATCGCGGCAACCAAGTCGTCCTGGCCCGGCCTGGCCCGGAGCGGGCCACTCCGGGCCAAATGAGGTGAGTAGTCAGAGGCTGGCGGGCAAGGTTGGCCCGGCTTGGCCCGCTACGGGCCGTTCCGGCCCAGAGAGTTGCGTCTCTGTTAGAGCAAGCGGTGACAAGCGTGCCGCTCTACTTCCTTGCCGTGAGATCGAATCTTCGGAACCTAAGTCGTTGCCAGGTCGGGCGCACGTATTGACGCGGGACTGGAGTTGACCCCGTCCGGTGGACGGTTGCTGGTTTGATTCTCAAACCATTTGGGGTGCTCCGTCAGCATGCTGTGGGTAATGCTCGCGGGCATTGAATCGGGACTGCTGGCTCCTTTCAAAG
>NZ_JAKFEO010000029.1:0-4418 GCF_036675665.1 Hydrogenophaga sp.
TGGTCAACCCGAACGGCGTGCTGTTCGCACCGGGGGCGCAGGTCAACGTGGGTGGCCTGGTGGCGTCGACGCTGAACATGAGCAACGCCGACTTCCTGGCGGGCAAGTACACCTTCAGCGGCACCAGCGGCGCCAGCGTGGTGAACAACGGGATGATCCGGGCCGGCTATGTGGCGCTGGCGGGTGCGAAGGTCACGAACACCGGCACGATCGAAGCCGCGCAAGGCGGCTCGGTCGGGCTGCTGGCTGGCTCGCGGGTGACGGTGGATCCGGCGGGGGCGGGGCTGGTGAAGTTCTCCGTCGACGGCGCGGCCGTCGACGCGGCTGCCTCCAATAGCGGAACCATCGTGGCCGAAGGCGGACAGGTGCTGATGGCCGCCTCCGCCGTGGGCGACACGTTGGCGACGGTGATCAACCAGTCTGGCGTGATCCGCGCGAACTCGGTTGCCGAGAACAGCGGCGTCGTCACCCTGAGCGGCGGCACCACGGGCATCGTCAAGGTGTCCGGCACCATTGAAGCCAAGGGCGACAACGCCGGCGAGACCGGCGGCACGGTAAAGGTGCTGGGCGACAAGGTCGGGCTCATGGCCGGCGCGAAGGTCGACGCCAGCGGTGACGCGGGCGGCGGGACGGTGATGGTTGGCGGGAACTACCAGGGACAGGGGCCGGAGCAGAATGCCTTCCGCACCTATGTCGACCAGGGCGCCAGCATCAACGCTGATGCGGTCACGGCCGGCGATGGCGGAAAGGTGATCGTCTGGGCTGACGACGTCACTCGCTACCATGGTTCGATCACGGCGAAGGGCGGCGCCTCGGGCGGTGACGGCGGCTTCGCCGAAGTATCCGGCAAGCAGTCTCTGGTATTCGACGGCAAAGCGGATCTGTCGGCCACGAAGGGGGTGGTCGGCACGGTGCTGCTTGATCCGATGGACATCAACATCATCGGAACCGGCACAGACCCGTCTGACGGCCAAGAGGCCTTTGGCGACGCAAGCGGTTCGGCGCTCAACATCAAGGCCAGTACGCTGGCCGGACTGAACGCACGCATTGATCTCGATGCCACAAACGACATCACCATCAGCGAAAATCTCGCGCTGACTGGAGCCTTTAACGGGTTTTACGCCCGAGCCGGCAATAACATCACGGTGAACGCGGCGTTGTCGACTGACGCTTGGGTCACGCTGGAGGCGAACTACTACGGGACCCCGGCCCCCGGTCCGTCCGGTACTGGCGCGATCAACGTTGGTGCAGGCGGGTCGATCAGTGGCAAGAATGTCATGTTGACGACGGGGTTCAGCACCGGCACCAGCACGATCAATGGGGCCATCACGGCTACCGAGGGTGTGAGGTTCTCTGACATCACGGCCACGTTGAATTCGACCGTGACGGCGCCCACGGTCACGGTGGCAGGCAACAAGACGGTCACCTTGGGTGCGTCCGAACGCATCGCCAACGGCGCGACCCTCGTCGTCGAGAGCAATGGCACCTTCAACCTCGGCGGTTTCGCCGAAACCGTCAATGCCGCGACGTTGACCAGCGGCACCATCAGCAACGGCGCATTGACGTCCCTGTCGAACTACACCGTCGAGTCCGGCACGATCAGCGCCTCGCTGGGCGGCACCGTGTCGCTGGTCAAGCAGACGGCGGGCACGGTCACCCTGAGCGGGGCGGCCACCAACACGTACACCGGCAATACCGTCGTCAACGGCGGCACGCTCAACCTGAACAAGACGGCCGGCAACGCTGTCGCGGGAAGCGATATCCAGCTGCATGGCGGCTCCACCGTCAACGTGCAGGGCAGCAACCAGATCGGGGACACCACGGCTGTCACTGTGACGAACGGGACGTTCGCCCTGGGAGCGAACAACGACACCGTTGGCATGGTCACGCTCACGAACGGCTCGATCACCGGCTCAGGTGGCACCTTGAGCGGCTCGAGCTACGCGGTGCAGTCCGGCACCATCTCGGTCGACCTGGCCGGAGCCGCTGCGTTGACCAAAACAGGGGCGGGGAACGTCTCTCTGAACGGTGCCAACACCTACACCGGCGGCACGACCGTGAGTACCGGCACCCTGACCGGCAACACCGGCAGCCTGCAGGGGAATATCACCAACAACGGCACGGTCCAGTTCCTCCAGGCGACCGACGGCACCTACGCGGGCACCATGTCGGGCAGCGGCCAGGTCCTCAAGACAGCCGGAGGCAATCTCACCTTCTCTGGCGCCAACACCTATTCGAACAGCACGACGATCAACGGCGGCACGCTGACGCTGGCGCACGCCACGGCTGCGGGCTCCGGCGTCATTTCGCTGGGGGGCGCCACGCTCGCCATCGACAACGTCTCGGTGACGAACAACGTGGTCAACGCCGGCGGCGGCACGATCAAGGGCATCGGCAACGCCACGCTGAGCGGCAACGTCGGCATGACGGCGACCAGCAACGTGGAAGCAACGGGCGCCACGGACACGCTGACGCTCTCCGGCGTGGTCAGCGGCGCAGCCGGCCTGAACAAGGTCGGTGCCGGTACCGCGACGTTGTCGGGCGCGAACACCTACACAGGGGCCACCAGCATCAACGGCGGTGTCCTGTCCATCAGCTCGGACGGCAACCTTGGTGCGGCTCCCGGCGCAGCGACCGCCAACCATCTCAACTTCAATGGCGGCACGCTCCAGACCACGGCCGACATGACCCTGAGCGCCAATCGCGGCATCCAGCTGCAGGCGGGTGGTGGCACGATCTCGGCCAACGCGGGAACTAGCGTCGCGTACGGCGGCATCGCCGCAGGCACCGGCGGGCTGACCAAGGCGGGCGCTGGCACTCTGGCGCTGAACGGCGCCAACAGCTACACAGGAGCGACCACGGTCAGTGCCGGCACCCTGAACGTCGCCGGCTCGCTCGACTCGACGAGCGTTGTCGTGAACGCCGGCGCGATGCTGGCAACGACGGGTGCGGAAATGCTTTCCGATAGCGCTTCATTGCAGGTGGACGGCACGTTCAGCATGGGCGCCAATGAGACCGTCCGGTCGCTTGCGGGCGCCGGCACGGGCGCCGTGATGCTGGGCGGCACGCTCACCGTGAATGATGCTTCGGCTGCCACCAGTACGGACTTCGCTGGGGCGCTGAGCGGCGCCGGCGGATTCACGAAGGCCGGTGCGAGCACGCAGACCCTCTCCGGAACCAACAACTCGTACATCGGCGCTACGACCGTCAACGGCGGCGTGCTGGCCGTTCAGGCGCTTGCCAACGGCGGTGCGAACAGCAGCATCGGCGCATCCTCCAACGCGGCGGGCAACCTGGTGCTCGGCGGAGGAACGCTGCAGTACAACGGCGGCAGCGCCGCGACGGACCGCAATTTCACGCTGAACAACGGTACGACCAGCACCCTCAGCGTCAACAACGGCCTGGCGACCCTGACGCTGAATGGCGCATCGACGGCGACGACCGGCGGGCTGACCAAGCAAGGCGCGGGCACGCTGGTTCTGACCGGCAGCAGCACCTACACCGGGGGGACCACGGTCGCCGCGGGCACGCTGTCGGTGAATGGTGCGGCCATTTCCGACCAGAGCGCGATGACGATCGATGCCGGCGCGACCCTGCTGCTGACCGGCGCCGAGACGGTCGGCTCGCTGGCCGGCGCGGGCAACGTCGCCACGGGCGGCCACATCCTGTTCACGGGCGGCAACACCATCAGCACGACATTTGATGGCGTCATCTCGGGCACCGGCGGCCTGCACAAGTTCGGCTCCGGTACGCAGACACTGGCCGGCGTGAACACGTACACGGGCACCACCACGGTAGCCGACGGCACGCTGTCGGTGAATGGCTCGGCCATTGCCGATGCGAGCGCGGTGACGGTGAACGCGGGCGCGACACTGGCGCTGACGGGCAGCGAAACCGTCAGCTCGCTGGCCGGCGCGGGCAACGTGAGCCTGGGCACCAGCACCCTGACCGCAGGTGGAGACAACACCTCCACGAGCTTCTCCGGCGTCGCCTCCGGCACCGGCGGCCTGACCAAGGCCGGCACCGGCAACATGACGCTGTCGGGCACGAACACGTACACCGGTGCGACGACCGTGAGCGACGGCACGCTGACGCTGGGTCATGCCACCGATACGCTGGCCACGGGCTCGGCGGTGGTGGTGGATGGCGCCGCGGCGGTGCTGGCCCTGGGCGCCAACAGCGACACGGTGGCGAGCCTGACGGTGAGCAACGCCGGCTCGGTGACGGGCACGGGCACGCTGACCGGTGCGACGTACACACTGAACCAAGGCACTGTCAGCGCCAACCTGGGCGCGGGCACGCTGGCCAAGAGCGCCACGGGCACGGCCACGCTGAGCGGCACGTCCGGCGCGGCGACGGTGACGGTGTCGAACGGCGGCACGCTGGCCCTGACCGGCGCCGAGCGGCTGCTGGACACG
>NZ_JAKFEO010000122.1:0-4354 GCF_036675665.1 Hydrogenophaga sp.
TAGGTCATCTGCTTGAGCACCAGCGTGTTGCCGCGCACCAGCCGGGCGAAGGCCGGCACGCTGAACACCGACACGGCCACCACCACGTTAACCATGCTGCTGCCCAGGATGGCGACCACGCCGAGCGCCAGCAGGATGCCGGGAAAGGCGAACAGCACATCGGAAATACGCATCACGATGCGGTCCCACCAGCCTTCGTAATAGCCGGCCAGCAAACCCAGTGCGGTGCCGATCAGGCCACCGATGGCGACCGACGCAAACCCCGCGGCCAGTGAAATACGTGCGCCCACCAGGATGCGGCTGAAGATGTCGCGGCCCAGCGGGTCAACGCCCAGCCAGTGCTGCCACGACGGCCCGGCGTTGAGCTTGTCGTAGTCGAAAAAGTTTTCGGCGTCGTAGGGCGCAATGACCGGCGCGAGCAGGGCCAGCAACACCAGCAGCAGCACGAAGGCCAGGGCCGCCATGGCCACATGCTGCTTCCTGAACTTGCGCCAGAACTCGGTCCAGGGCGTGCGCACGCGGGTGTTTTGCGTGGCCACGGGTGTCGCCGCGATGGCGACGACGGCTTCGTTGACGAGGGTCTGTGTCATGGCTGGCTGGTTCTCATTTGTAGCGAATGGTGGGATTGATGAAGCCGTAGAGCACGTCCACCACCAGGTTGATCAGGATGAATTCCAGCGAAAACAGCAGCACCAGCGTCTGGATCACGGGATAGTCGCGCATGGTCACGGCATCGACCAGCAGGCGACCCAGGCCGGGCCAGTTGAAGACTGTCTCAACCACGATGGAGCCACCCAGCAGAAAACCGAACTGCAGACCCATCATCGTGACCACCGGGATCAGCGCGTTGCGCAGGCAGTGCTTGAAAATCACCGTGCGCTCTTTCAGGCCCTTGGCCCGGGCCGTGCGCACAAAGTCCTCCTGAATTACCTCGACGAAGGAAGCGCGGGTGAAGCGCGCCATCACCGCAGCCACGCCGGCACCCAAAGTCAGCGACGGCAGGATGTAGTGCCGCCAGCTGTCTGCGCCCACCGTGGGCAGCCAGCCCAGCTGCACCGAGAATACCTGCATCAGCAGCATGCCGAGCGCGAAGGCCGGAAACGAGATGCCCGACACGGCGATGGTCATGCCCAGGCGGTCGGGCCACTGGTTGCGGAACACGGCGGAGCTGATGCCGATCACCATGCCGAAGATCACCGACCAGACCATGCTGGTGATCGTGAGCAGCAGCGTCGGCATGAAGCGCTCGCTGATCTCGGTGGACACCGGCCGCCGGCTGCGCAGCGACGTGCCGAAATCACCCTGCAGCATGTGGCTGAAGAAGTTCAGGAACTGCTCGGGCAGGGGCCGGTCAAGCCCGAGGTCGCGGCGCACCAGCTCCACGGTCTGGGGGTCGGCGTCCGGACCGGCCGCCAGGCGTGCCGGGTCGCCCGGCAGCATGTGGACGAACAGGAACACCAGCACGGCGACGATCAGCAGGGTCGGCAGCAGGCCGAGCAGGCGTTTGAGGAAATAGCTGGTCATCGCGCGGGCCGGTTACCTGGTTTACTTGAGATCGATCTCGTCAAAATTGAACGATGCGTCGGGCATCACGTACAAGCCGGTCAGGTTCTTGCTGCGTGCCGACAGCAGCTGTTCGGTCGCCAGGAAAGCCCAGGGAGCGTCCTTCCAGATGCGCTGCTGCGCATCGGTGTAGAGCTTGGTCTTTTCGGCGCTGCTGGTGGTGTTAAGCGCCTTGGCGATGTCGGTGTCCACTGCCTCGTTCTTGTAGTAGGCGGTGTTGAACATCTTGGGCGGGAACGACTCCGAAGCCAGCAGCGGGCGCATCGCCCAGTCGGCTTCACCGGTCGACGACGACCAGCCGACGTAGTACATGCGCACCGGCGCGGTTGCCGCGTCCTGCGCGCTCTCGACCTTTTCGACGCGCTGGCCGGCTTCAAGTGCCTGCACCTGCACCTTGATGCCGACCTGGCCGAGCTGCTGCTGCAGGAACTGGATCACCTTCTGCGCCGTCGTGTGGTTGTAGGCCGACCATAGGGTGCTTTCAAAGCCGTTTGGATAGCCCGCCTCTTTCAGCAGCTCGCGCGCCTTGGCCGGGTCGTAGGGCCAGGGGCCGAGCTTGACCGCATATTCAACGCCCTTGGGCAGCACGCCTTCGGCCGGAATCGCGTAGCCCGAGAAGGCGACCTTGATCAGTGCCTCCTTGTTGATCGCGTAGTTGATGGCTTCGCGCACCTTCGGGTTGTCGAAGGGTTTCTGCTGCGTGTTCATCGACAGGTAGCGGTGCACGATGGACGGCGCTGCGGTCAACTCGATGCCGGGCTTGCTTTTCAGAACCTCGGCCTGTTCGTAGGGCACCGGGAAGGTGAAGTGCGCCTCGCCGGTCTGCATGATCGCGCTGCGCGTGTTGTTGTCGACCACCGGGCGCCAGGTGATAGTGTCGACCTTGGGGTAGCCCTTGCGCCAGTAGCCGGCAAATTTTTCGACCTTCAGGTAGTCGCTCTGTTTCCACTCGACGAACTTGAACGGGCCGGTGCCCACCGGGTTCTGTGCGATGCCTTTGCCGAGCTTTTGCAGTGCCGTCGGCGAGATGATCACGGCCGACGGGTGTGCCAGGGAGTTGATGAAGGGCGAGAACGGCTCCTTCAGGGTGAAGCGTACCGTGTAGGGGTCGATCACCTCGGTCTTCACGATGTTCTTGTACAGGTTGTAGCGCTTGAGCTTGTTGTCGGGATTGGTCACGCGGTCGAAAGTGACCTTCACCGCTTCGGCGTTGAAGTCGGTGCCGTCATGGAACTTGATGCCGCGCTTGAGCTTCATGGTGTAGCTCAGGCCGTCCTTGCTGGCCTCGTGGCTTTCGGCCAGGACCGGCACCATCTTCATGTCCCGGTCAAAGCCGTACAGGCCCTGGTAGAACGACTTGACGACCGCTTGCGACAAGGTGTCGTTGGCGTCGTACGGGTCCATGGTTGTGAATGTCGACGCGACCGCGGCGACAACATCCTTGGCTGCGAACGCAGGTGAAGCGAAAGTGGCCGTCAGCGCGAGCGCGGCGGCCAGGGGTGCAAAGGAAGGTTTCATACGAGAAGCTCCTGGGTTAAGAAAAGGAAAAACACACTAACTCACTGCTGGATGCCGTCAATACATCCCGCCCACGCGATGGCGTGCAACGTAGTGACCCTGCGCCACCTGTTCCAGCGGCAGCACCAGCGGTTCGTCGCCGACAGCCCGGATCGGGCTGGGAATCTCGCCTTCCAGCAGTTCGCGCCGCAGGTGCCGGCGCGCCGGATCGGCCACCGGCACGGCCGCCATCAGCTTGCGGGTGTAGGCGTGTTGCGGGTTTTCAAAAATCGCGCGGCGCGGGCCGATCTCGACGATCTGGCCCAAGAACATCACGGCCACACGGTGGCTGATACGTTCGACCACCGCCATGTCGTGGGAGATGAACAGGAAGGCAATGCCCAGCTCGCGCTGCAGGTCTAGCATCAGGTTGACGATCTGGGCCTGGATCGAGACGTCGAGGGCCGACACCGACTCATCGGCAATCACCACCTTGGGGTTGAGCGCCAGCGCGCGTGCAATGGCGATGCGCTGGCGCTGCCCGCCCGAGAACTCGTGCGGGTAGCGCTGGGCGTACTCGGCCGGCAGGCCGACCTTTTCGAGCAGCCAGTCGACGCGCGCCTGCGCTTCCTTGCCCTTGGCGATCTTGTGCACCAGCAGCGGCTCCATGATGGAAAAACCGACGGTGACACGCGGGTCCAGCGAGGCGAACGGGTCCTGAAAGATGAACTGGATGTTGCGGCGCAGGCCCTGCAGCGTGCTGGCCGGCAGGTCGCGGATGTTCTGGCCACCGAACTCGATGAGGCCGCTCTGGCTTTCGACCAGGCGCAGCAGCGAGCGGCCGGTGGTGGACTTGCCGCAACCCGATTCACCGACCAGCGCCAGCGTTTCGCCGGGCCGTATGTCAAAGCTGACTTTTTCTACCGCGTGAACGCGGCGTGCCACGCGGCCAAAAAGCCCGCTGCGCACGTCAAAGCGCGTCACCAGGTCTTGCACCCGCAGGATGGGCGCACTGCCGGGTGCGATGGTGTCTTGCGGTTGAGCCGCCTCGCGCGGTGCAGCATCGGCCTCTTCGGTGCGCAGCAACTCGAACTTGAGGGGCAGTTCGGTGCCTTCCATTGCGCCCAATCGTGGCACGGCCGACAGCAGTGCGCGGGTGTAGGGATGGCGAGGGCGGGCAAAAACCTCCTCCGAAGCGCCTTCTTCCACCTTGTCGCCGCGGTACATGACCAGCACGCGGTCGGCCACTTCGGCGACCACGCCCATGTCGTGCGTGATGAAGACCACGCCCATG
>NZ_JAKFEO010000100.1:0-4270 GCF_036675665.1 Hydrogenophaga sp.
CATGGGCGTGGTCTTCATCACGCACGACATGGGCGTGGTCGCCGAAGTGGCCGACCGCGTGCTGGTCATGTACCGCGGCGACAAGGTGGAAGAAGGCGCTTCGGAGGAGGTTTTTGCCCGCCCCCGCCACCGCTACACCCGCGCACTGCTGTCGGCCGTGCCACGATTGGGCGCAATGGAAGGCAGCGAACTGCCGCTCAAGTTCGAGTTGCTGCGCACCGAAGAGGCGGATGCGGCACCGCGCGAGGCGGCTCAACCGCAAGACACCATCGCACCCGGCAGCGCGCCGATTTTGCGGGTGCAGGATTTGGTGACACGCTTTGATGTACGCAGCGGGCTTTTTGGCCGCGTGGCAGGCCGCGTTCACGCGGTAGAAAAAGTCAGCTTCGACATCCGGCCCGGCGAAACGCTGGCGCTGGTCGGTGAATCGGGTTGCGGCAAGTCCACCACCGGCCGCTCGCTGCTGCGCCTGGTTGAAAGCCAGAGCGGCCTCATCGAGTTCGGTGGCCAGAACATCCGCGACCTGCCCACCAGCACGCTGCAAGGGCTGCGCCGCAATATCCAGTTCATCTTCCAGGACCCGTTTGCCTCGCTGGACCCGCGTGTCACCGTCGGCTTTTCCATCATGGAGCCGCTGCTGGTGCACAAGATCGCCAGGGGCAAGGAGGCGCAGGCGCGGGTCGACTGGCTGCTCGGAAAAGTCGGCCTGCCGGCCGAATACGCCCAGCGCTACCCGCACGAGTTCTCGGGCGGCCAGCGCCAGCGCATCGCCATAGCCCGCGCATTGGCGCTCAACCCCAAGGTGGTGATCGCCGATGAATCGGTGTCGGCGCTCGACGTCTCGATTCAGGCCCAGATCGTCAACCTGATGCTGGACCTGCAGCGCGAGCTGGGCATCGCCTTCCTGTTCATCTCGCACGACATGGCGGTGGTCGAGCGCATCAGCCACCGTGTGGCCGTGATGTTCTTGGGCCAGATCGTCGAGATCGGCCCGCGCCGCGCCATTTTCGAGAATCCGCAACACGCCTACACCCGCAAGCTGATGGCGGCCGTGCCGGTGGCCGATCCGAGCCGGCGCCACCTGAGCCGCCAGTTGATGGAGGGCGAGATTCCCAGCCCCCTGCGCGCCATCGGTGACGAGCCCGTCGTGCCGCCGCTGGTGCAGGTCGGCCCCGGTCATTTTGTGGCGCAGCACCGCATTGCCGGCGCCTACTGATTTTCTTCGGCCTGTATTTTTTCGATCCGCTTTTCGCTTGTTTTTCGCTTGTGTTTCCCCTCAACCTGAACCAGGAGTTTTCCCCATGACAGAACGTATGACACCGCTTCGACCCAAGGCCCTGGCTGCCAGCCTGCTGGCCTTGCTGGCCCTGGCCTCTGCCGGCTCGGCCCTGGCCGCCAAGGACGTGGTGCTGGCCATCGGCGGCCAGCCTGAAACGCTGGACCCTTACAACACCAACACCACGCTGACCACAGCGGTCACCAAGTCCTTCTACCAGGGCCTGTTCCAGTTCGACAAGGATCTGAAGATCGAGAACGTGCTGGCCGAAAGCTACACCGTCTCCAAAGACGGACTGGTCTACACCCTCAAGCTGCGCCAGGGCGTCAAGTTCCATGACGGCACTGACTTCAATGCCGAAGCCGTCAAGGCCACGCTGGACCGGGTGCTCAACCCCGACAACAAGCTGGCCCGCATCAACCAGTTCAACCGCGTGGACAAGGTCGAAGCACTCGCACCGTACAGCGTGCGCATCACGCTCAAGGAGCCTTTCGGCCCCTTCATCAACTCGCTGGCGCACGCCTCGGCCGCGATGATCTCCCCGACGGCGCTCAAGAAATACGGCAACAAGGACATCGCCTTCAACCCGGTCGGTACCGGCCCCTTCACCTTTGTGGAATGGAAGCAGACCGATTTCGTCAAGGTCAAGAAATTCGACGGCTACTGGAAAAAGGGCTACCCCAAGGTCGACAGCGTGACCTGGAAGCCGGTGCTGGAGAACAACACGCGCGCCGCCATGCTGCAGACCGGTGAAACCGACTTTGCCTTCCCGCTGCCCTACGAGCAGGCTACTGAACTGGAGAAGAACGCCAAGCTCAAGATGGTGAGCGGCCCGTCCATCATCACGCGCTACCTCAGCTTCAACATGCTGCAAAAGCCTTTCGACAACCTCAAGGTGCGCCAGGCCATCAACTACGCCATCAACAAGGAAGCGCTTGCCAAAGTGGCCTTCGGTGGCTATGCCGTCCCGGCCGAAGGCATCGTGCCGCAGGGTGTGAAGTACGCCCACAAGATGGCGCCGTGGCCTTATGACCCGAAAAAGGCACGCGAGCTGCTCAAGGAAGCCGGCTACGCCAACGGCTTCGAGTCGGTACTCTGGGGCGCCTACACCACCACCACGTCGCAGAAAACCATCCAGTTCGTGCAGCAGCAGCTGGCCCAGGTGGGCATCAAGATCTCGGTGCAGTCACTCGAACCCGGCCAGCGTACCGAGTGGGTGCAAGCCGCGCCGGACGCCAAAACCGCGAAAGTGCGCATGTACTACGCCGGCTGGTCTTCTTCGACTGGTGAAGCCGACTGGGCGCTGCGTCCGCTGCTGGCCACCGAAGCCTGGCCACCCAAGCTGAACAACACCGCCTACTACAGCAACGAGAAGGTGGACGGCTACATCGCCAGCGCCCTGAAGTCGGTCGACGACAAGGAAAAAGCAGACCTGTATCGCCAGGCACAGGAGCAGATCATGAAAGACGCGCCCTGGGCACCGCTGGTGACGGAGAAGAACCTGTACGCCACGAGCAAACGCCTGTCGGGCGTTTACGTGATGCCTGACGGCAACATCAATGCGGACGAGATCGCGGTCGCCGAGTAAGCATTTCCTTTGCGCCTTCTTTGCGCCGTTCCCGCGTGCGCCGGCCTCCGCTGGCGCACGCCCTGACCCGACTCCATCATGCTGAACTATTTTTTGAAACGGCTGCTGGGCCTGACGCCCACGCTGCTGATCGTCGCGGTGCTGGTGTTCCTGTTCGTCCACATGCTGCCGGGTGACCCGGCACGCCTGGCGGCCGGACAGGATGCCGACCAGCAGACTGTGGAACTGGTGCGCCAGGAGCTCGGCCTGGACCGGCCCCTGCCCGAGCAGTTCGTGAGCTTCTTCACGCACATGCTCAAAGGCGACTTCGGCACCTCGCTGCGCACGCGGCGCCCGGTGTCGACCGAGATCGCCGAACGCTTTCTGCCGACACTGCTGCTGACGCTGACCAGCATGAGCTGGGCGGTGATTTTCGGCATGACCATAGGCGTGGTTTCTGCGGTGTTCCGCAATGAATGGCCGGACCGGCTGGGCATGACGGTGGCCGTATCGGGCATTTCTTTTCCGGCGTTCGCGCTCGGCATGCTGCTGATGCAGGTGTTCTCGGTGCAGCTCGGCTGGCTGCCCACCGTGGGGGCCGACAGCTGGAAGCATTACGTCCTGCCGTCCTTGACCCTGGGCGCGGCCGTGGCCGCCGTGATGGCGCGCTTCACGCGCGCCTCCTTCGTCGAAGTGATCCAGGAAGACTTTGTGCGCACGGCCCGCGCCAAGGGCCTGAAAGAGCGCACGGTGATTTTCAAGCACTGCCTGCGCAACGCGCTGATCCCCGTGGTCACCATGATGGGCCTGCAGTTCGGTTTTCTGCTGGGCGGCTCCATCGTCGTCGAGGCGGTCTTCAACTGGCCCGGCCTGGGCCGCCTGCTGGTCGATGCCGTGACCATGCGCGACTACCCGGTGATCCAGACCCTGGTGCTGCTGTTTTCGCTGGAGTTCATCCTGATCAACCTGGTGGTGGACGTGCTCTACGGCTTCATCAATCCCACCATTCGCTACAAATGAGAACAAGCCAGCCATGACACAGACCCTCGTCAACGAAGCCGTCGTCGCCCTCGCGGCGACGCCCATGGCCGCGCCAAACACCCGCGTGCGCACGCCCTGGACCGAGTTCTGGCGCAAATTCAAGAAGCAGCATGTGGCGATGGGGGCGCTGGCCTTCGTGCTGCTGCTGGTGCTGCTGGCCCTGTTCGCGCCGGTCATCGCGCCCTACGACGCCGAAAACTTTTTCGACTACGACAAGCTCAACGCCGGGCCGTCGTGGCAGCACTGGCTGGGCGTTGACCCGCTGGGCCGCGACATCTTCAGCCGCATCCTGGTGGGCGCGCGTATTTCGCTGGCCGCGGGGTTTGCCTCGGTCGCCATCGGTGGCCTGATCGGCACCGCACTGGGTTTGCTGGCCGGCTATTACG
>NZ_JAKFEO010000106.1:0-25496 GCF_036675665.1 Hydrogenophaga sp.
CCGAGGCCGACGTGGATGCACTGGCCGTGCCCGACATGGACAAGCTGCGCTACGTGTTCGACGCCGTCACGTCCATCCGCAAGGCCCTGAACGGCCGCGTGCCGTTGATCGGTTTCTCGGGCAGCCCCTGGACGCTGGCCTGCTACATGGTCGAGGGAGGTGGCTCCGATGACTACCGCGCGGTCAAGACGCTGATGTACAGCCGCCCCGACCTGATGCACCGCATCCTGGCCATCAACGCAGACTCGGTGGCGGCCTACCTGAACGCGCAGATCGACGCCGGCGCGCAGGCCGTGATGGTGTTCGACAGCTGGGGCGGTGTGCTGGCCGATGGCAACTTCCAGCACTTCAGCCTGGCCTACACCAAACGCGTGCTGGCCCAGCTCAAGCGCGAACACGACGGCGTGGTGATCCCGCGCATCGTCTTCACCAAGGGCGGCGGCCTGTGGCTCGACGACATGAAGGCCCTGGACTGCCACGCCCTCGGCCTGGACTGGACCGTGAACCTGGCCAAAGCCCGTGCGCAAGTGGGCGAAGGCCCGGACGGCAAAGCCCTGCAAGGCAATATCGATCCCAACGTGCTGTTTGCGCAGCCCGGGCAGATCGACGCCGAAGTGGCGCGCGTGCTGGAGAGTTTCGGCCCGCCGCACCAGGGCCCGGGCACAGGGGCCACCCACATCTTCAACCTGGGCCACGGCATCAGTCAGTACACGCCGCCCGAGCACGTGTCGACCTTGGTGGACGCGGTGCACACCCATTCGAAGCGCCTGCGCGCGGCCGGCTGAGCCGGTCCGTGGCGGGCAAATGCTCCGGTTGTTGCTCCGCTTTTCAGAGCTTCAGCCGCCGTTTTGGCGCGGGATACGGCGAACGCCCCAGGGATTTCAGGTAGGCCGAAAGGCGTCATGAAACCGTCATGACCCCGGGGTAACGCCGGCCATTAACACAAAACATGCCGAAAAACGCGCTTGACAAGCTTTACTTATGCACAAAATTTTTGCTGCGGTGCGCCATGAATCCCGAACACCCATGCAAGCCATCCACCGCAGTGGATTCGCTCGCAAGTCATTGATTCGTATAGATTTTGCAATCTGCTTTTTTTGAAGGCAGTTTAAGCAAAGCCTTGATTCTCAAGGGCTGCGGCGCCGGAAAATGAATCTATCAACAAAGTTATCCACAGAAAATCTGGATATGTCCTGATGCTGAGCCAAATCAACGACTTACGCCGCATTCCGACAGTTCAACTGAGGAAGAACCGCTAACCATGGCTTTCTGGCCCAGTGTCGTGGTGGCCACCCCCGCCCACAGCGGGGTGGGCGCCAGCCTGACCTACCGAAGTGAGCTGCCGCTCGCGCCCGGCACGCTGGTGCGCGTGCCGCTGGGCGCGCGCGAGGTGCTCGGTGTGGTGTGGGACTGCCTGGCCACCCCGCCCGAGGGTCTGACCGAAGCGCAGACCAAAGCGGTGACCGGCATGCTCCAGGGCCTGCCGCCGCTCAACGAACGTTGGCGCCAGCTGGTGAAGTTTGCCGCCCAGTACTACCAGCGCAGCCTGGGCGAGGTGGCGCTCGCCGCACTGCCACCGCAGCTGCGCGACCTGAGCAACGTGCAATTGGCGCGCCGGCTCAAGCGCCGGTCGAAGACCGGCGTGGACGAGCACATCCCGGCGGGCAACGTGGCGGATGGCCACGACCTCAGCGACGAACAGCGCCAGGCACTGGACGCCCTGGCATTGGCGGCGGCACCCGTGCTGCTGTTTGGCGCCACCGGCAGCGGCAAGACCGAGGTCTACCTGCAGGCCACGCAGCGTGCGCTGGCCGAACATGCCGATGCCCAGGTGCTGGTGATGGTGCCGGAGATCAACCTCACGCCGCAGCTGGAGGCGCGTTTTCGCGAACGCTTCGAGCCTCTGTGTGGCGCGGGCGCGGTGGTGTGCCTGCACAGCGGCATGACGCCGGCGCAGCGCCTGTCGAGCTGGCTCGCGGCCCACACGGGGCAGGCGCGCATCGTGCTGGGCACGCGCATGGCCGTGCTGGCCAGCCTGCCCGGGCTGCGTTTGATCGTGGTCGACGAAGAGCACGACCCCAGCTACAAGAGCCAGGAAGGCGCGCGGTATTCGGCGCGCGATCTGGCGGTGTACCGGGGCAAGGTGGAGACGGAGGCATTGGCTGCGGGTGAGCGCTGCCAGGTGGTGTTGGGCTCGGCCACGCCTTCGCTGGAGAGCTGGCACGCGGCCGACCAGGGCCGCTATCTGCGGCTGGCCATGCCGGCGCGCATCGGCGGCGGCGCGCTGCCGCGCTTGCGGTTGGTCGACATGAACCACCAGCCCAAGGGCGCCGTGCTCGCCCCGCCCCTGATTGCTGCGATGGCCGAGCGCATCGGGCGTGGCGAGCAGTGCCTGGTGCTGCTGAACCGGCGCGGCTATGCACCGGTGCTGGCCTGCCACGACTGCGGCTGGAAGAGCCAGTGCGCGCACTGCAGCGCGTTTCGCGTGTTCCACAAGCTCGACCGCACGCTGCGCTGCCACCACTGCGGTTTCACCGAACGCGTGCCACGCGCCTGCCCCGACTGCGGCAATCTGGACATCGCGCCCGTGGGCCGCGGCACCGAGCAGGTCGAAGAACAGCTCGCCGGCCTGCTGGCCGATGTGAAACGCCCCGACGGAGGGCCAGCGCGCGTGGCACGCATGGACGCCGACTCGACCCGCCTCAAAGGCAGCCTGGAGGTGCAGCTGGCCACCATGCACAGTGGCGAGGTCGACGTGTTGGTGGGCACGCAGATGATCGCCAAGGGCCACGACTTCCGTCGCATCACGTTGGTCGCCAGCATCAACGCCGACTCGGGCCTGTTCGCCAGTGACTACCGCGCGCCCGAGCGCCTGTTTGCGCTGCTCATGCAGGCGGCCGGGCGCGCGGGGCGCGACGCGGCCCAGAGTGCCGCGAGTGAAATGTGGGTGCAGACCTGGTACCCGCAGCACCCGCTGTTCGCCTCGCTCAAGCAGCACGACTTTCCCGCGTTCGCCACCACGCAGCTGGCCGAGCGGCTGAGCGCCGGCATGCCGCCCTACGGTCACCAGGCGCTGCTGCGCGCCGACGCCCGAACCCAGCAGGCGGCCCAGGCCTACCTCAACGCGGCGGCGCAGGCGGCGGTGGGTTTGCCGCATTTCGAAGACGTCACCCTCTACCCGGCGGTGCCGCTCACCATCCAGCGCGTGGCCAATGTGGAACGTGCCCAGTTGCTGGTGGAAGCCGCCTCGCGTGGCGCGCTGCAGCGCTTTCTGGCCGCATGGCAGCCGGTTCTGCTGGAGAGCCGCAGCCTGCCCGAGGCGCGGGGATTGATCCGCTTTGCGGTGGATGTGGACCCGCTGGTGATCTGAGCCGCCCTTTCAGGCGTCGATCTTTTCCTCGGCGGGCCACAGCTGCTCGACCGTCTGGACCACGTCGCGCAACTTGAACGGCTGCAACAAGAAGCGGCGCACCTCCAGCTCCTTCAGCCGCTTCAGCATGGCCGCGTCGCACGCCGGCGCCATCACCGCCACCGGGATGTCGGCTTCGCAACGGAAGTCTCCGGCGCGAAGACGGCTCAGGAGTTCCAGAGCCGCATCCGGATCGGCCAGGGACAACATCAATCCTTCGGCTTCCCAGGTCCGCAACCACTGTTCACCCATCGCCAGGCTGGTCGCCTGGTGCATGCGCACGATCTCCAGTTCTCGACACACGGAAGCCACGGTGCTGCGCACGAGGCCGTCGGGCTCGATCAGCAGAACATGGATGGACGGGGCACCGGCCGCCGCGCTCACGTCAAGGCCTCCTCGCGGCGGAACATCTCTTCCACCACCAGATCGCGCAGGCCACCCAGGATCGCCACATCCAGCTTGTCGAACACCCGTGGACGTCGATCCATGATGCAGAAGGTACCGACGATCTGGCCATAGGGCAGGCGCAACAAGGCCCCGGCGTAGAACCGCACGTACGGCTCCCCGATCACCAAGGGGTTGTCTTCAAAGCGCGGGTCTTTCAACGCATCGTGCACCACCAGCGTCTCGGACATGTTGACCGCATGTCCACAGAAGGAGATGTCACGCGAGGTCTCGCACAAGTCCATGCCGAAACTCGACTTGAACCACTGCCGGTCCCGGTCCACCAGCGAGATCAAGGCGATCGGCACGTCGAACTCCTTCGCGGCAAACGCCGAAATGCGATCGAAGCGCTCCTCGGGTGGCGTGTCCAGGATCAGAAGCTCTCGCAAGGCCTTCAGGCGTTGCTTCTCGTTGTGGGGCAAAGGGGCCAGGATCATGGTGTTCTCCGTACGCGTCGCCGGCTGAGGCCTTCAACCGATCATCGAGTCGTGGGTTTCACTGTGTATCGGCCCCTGCGCCGTCAAACTGAAGCCCGACGCTTCAGGTCATCAACGACACGGCACCCGAAAACGTGAAAAAGGCCGCGGCGGTCGTCACCAGGATGATGCGCGCGATGCGCCCGTTGTCCGCCCCAAAGCGTTCGGCCAACAACGAGACGTTGCTCGCGCTCGGCAAAGCCGCCACCAGCACCATCACCGTGAGCGCGGCCGGCGAAAGCGGCACGCCGAGCTGGATCGCCGCCGACCCCACCGCGAGCACCAGCAGCGGGTGCAGCACCAGCTTCATCAACGCCACCGGCAGGTAGTCCGACAGCGGCATCGGGTGGCTGGACTGCATCTGCGCGCGAGCCAGCACCGCGCCGATGGTGAACAGCGCCACCGGTGAGGCCGCATCGGCCAGCAGCCAGACGGTCTGTTCGACCGGTTTGGGCAAGGTGAACGCCCAGGCGGAAGCCACCGCACCCAGGATGATGGACCAGGGCATGGGATTGGCCAGCACGCCGCGCAAGGCCTTCTTGCCCGCGTCCAGCATGGCCTGCCCACCATGCCCTTCGCCCTCGTCCAGGCGCGAGAGCGCAATGCACAGCGAGCTGGTGATCACCATGTCGACCAGCATGGTCACGATCACCGTGCCGGCCACCTGCGCGCCCAGCAGCGCGGCCAACAGCGGAACACCCATGAAGCCGGTGTTGGGAAACGCCGCCACCAAGGCGCCGAGCGAAGCGTCGTTCCAGCGGATGCGTGTGTTCAAGGTCATGACCACCGCGAACGCCACCATCACCAGGGCGCACAGCAGGTAGACACCCACGACGGAGGGGTCGAGCAATTCAGCGATCGGCGTGGTGGAACCGAATCGGTACAGCAAACAGGGCAATGCGAAGAACAACACGAATCCGTTGAGCCCCGGGATGGCCTCCAGCGGCAACATCCTGCGGTGGGCAGCCACGAAGCCGGCCAGCACCAGCGCAAAGAACGGAAATGTGACGAGCAGGATGTTGAGCACGGGCGCCATTGTGTCAGGCGGGGCTCCCCATGCGGCTCCAACCCCTGCCGGTATGATTCACCGCTCTGTTTTCGATGCGCTCACCGTCCCCTTTTCCATGTCCAACGGCTTGAACCTGGCCCAGCTTGAAGCCGTGAACCACCTGGGGGGGCCGTGCCTGGTGCTCGCGGGCGCCGGCTCGGGCAAGACGCGCGTGATCACGCACAAGATCGGCCGGCTCATTCAGGCCGGCCTGGCCGCTGATCGCATCGCCGCCATCACCTTCACCAACAAGGCCGCCGCCGAGATGCGCGAACGCGCCAAGCAGCTGGTGGGGCGCGATGCCAAGAAGGTGCTGATCTGCACTTTTCACGCCCTGGGCGTTCGCCTGCTGCGCGAGGACGGCGCCGCACTCGGTCTGAAAAAACAGTTCTCCATCCTCGACACCGACGACATCACCAGCTTGCTGAAAGACTGCGGCGGCACCACCGACGCGGCCACCGCGCGCGGCTGGCAGTGGGCCATCAGCGCGCTCAAAAGCGCCGGCCTGAATTCGTCGCAGGCGCTGGCACAGGCCAAGGACGAGAACGAGCGCGTGACCGCGACCATCATGGGGCGCTACGAAGAGCGCCTGACGGCCTACCAGAGCGTGGACTTCGACGATCTGATCTCGCTGCCGCTCAAGCTGCTCACCGAGCACCTCGACGTGCGCGAGCGCTGGCAGAAAAAGATGGGGCATGTGCTGGTGGACGAATACCAGGACACCAACGCCACCCAGTACGAGCTGCTCAAGCTGCTGGTGGGTGAGCGCGCGCGCTTCACCGCGGTGGGCGACGACGACCAGTCCATCTACGGCTGGCGCGGCGCCACGCTGGACAACCTCAAGCGCCTGCCGCAGGACTACCCCGAACTCAAGGTCATCAAGCTGGAGCAGAACTACCGCTCCACCAGCGCCATCCTGCGCGCGGCCAACAACGTGATCGGCCCCAACCCCAAGCTGTTTCCCAAGACGCTGTGGAGCGACCTGGGCGAAGGCGAGCCGGTGCGCGTGGTCGACGCCGACAACGAGGAGCACGAGGCCGAGCGCGCCGTGGCACGCATCCAGAGCCTTCGCTCGAATTCACAGCACAAGGAGTTTCGCGACTTCGCCATCCTCTACCGCGCCAACCACATGGCGCGCTCGTTCGAGCAATCGCTGCGTCGCGCGCAGATTCCCTACAAGGTCTCGGGCGGGCAAAGCTTCTTCGACAAGGCCGAGATCCGCGACCTCTGCGCCTGGCTGCGCCTGCTGGTGAACAACGACGACGATCCAGCGTTTTTGCGCTCGGCCACCACACCCAAACGCGGCATCGGGCACACCACGCTGCAGGCGCTGGGCACCTTCGCCACCCAATACAAGCTGAGCCTGTTCGAGGCGCTGTTCTCGAACTCGCTGAGCAGCGCCCTGCCCGCGCGCGCCGTGGCCACGCTGCATGAGTTCGGCCGCGCGGTGAACGAGCTGGAATACCGCGCCAAGCACACGGTGGGCCATGAGGCCGCGCGCGCCTTCCTCACCGAATGGCTCAAGGACATCGCCTACGAGAAGCACCTGTACGACAGCGAGGACAACGAGAAGGTGGCCGCTGCGCGCTGGACCAACGTGATGGACTTCTGCGACTGGGTCGCCGGGCGCTGCGGCGGCCAGATCGAGGACGAAGCCGGGGTGCAGGTGGAGAGTGAACGCAAGAGCCTGATGGAAGTCGTACAGACGATTGCGCTGCTTTCCACGCTCTCCGAACGCGAGAAGGACCAGAATGTGGTGACGCTCTCCACCCTGCACGCATCGAAGGGTCTGGAGTGGCCGCACGTGATGCTGGTCGGTGTGAACGAAGGCCTGCTGCCGTTCAAGATGGACGAGGAGCCCGGCCAGAGCGACGCCGCCGCCGAGAGCATGGCGCAGCGCCTGCAGGAGGAGCGCCGCCTCATGTACGTGGGCATCACGCGCGCGCAACGCACGCTGGCCGTGAGCTGGCTCAAGCGGCGCAAGAAGGGCCGCGAAAGCATCCCGGGCCAGGCCAGCCGCTTCATCAAGGAAATGGCGCTGGACCAGGCCACCACCAAGGAAGACCCGCGCGAGAAACTGCGCGCCCTGCGCGCCGAGTTCGCCCAGCGCGCCACCGACCAGGCCGCGCAAAAGGCGGCCGACATCGCGCCATGAAGACCCGTCGGCACCACGGGCTCGCAACAGCCGCACTGGCGCTCGCCATCAGCCTGCCTGCCGCGGCGCAAACCCCGGCGGTGGGCTGCACCCCACCCGCCGACATGGCGCCGGCCCAGCTCTACGGTCTGTGGCAGCTCGTGCTGTGGCCACAGACCAGCGGCAGCGAAGCAGCGCCGGCCTCCACCGGCGCGCTCCTGTTCGAACGCCACCCCGAGTACCCGGGCAGTGTGCGAGGCAGCCTCAAGCGCTCCACCCCCGGCAACGATCGGCAGGCCCTGGTTTCGGGCGATGTGACCGGCGGCGAATTCAACCTCGACGAATCGGCCGATGGCGTGAACATGGACGCCGTGTGGGAAGGCAACGTGACCGCCTCCGGCTGCGGCCAGGAATTGCGCGGCATCCGCCGCCCCGCCGAAGGCCGGCCTGCGGGCGAGCCGGTGATGAACTTCGTGTTGAAAAAGGCGCCCGGCTGGCGCTGAAAAAACAACCGGGCCACGGCATCCGGACCTGGCAGATACCCGGGCATGTATGTCGAACGGCTTTACAGCCCGGGGGAGCAAGTTGCCAAAAATCATTACAAGTCATTGATTTTGCTTGTCTTCAAAAGCTGGCCCAACCCTTGCTATCAGGCGATCCGACGGGGCAATACCGCCGTATGTATCGCTAAAAAGGACGTTTTATGAAACTCATCAACTCCACCGTTGCCGCGACCATTCTGGCCATTGGCAGCATCGCGGCGGGCGTGGCACATGCTGGCACCGTCATCTACAACAACAGCAACCCCTTGTCCGCGACCGTGGCACTTGGCGTTAACGACAATGGCTCTCTGAATACCACGCCCAACATCACCACGAATGCGAGCGCCACTGGCCTAGCCTACAACTTTGGCACCGCAGGCTGGAGGGATGCAACGGCCCCTGGGTGCCTGTGTGAAGGCTGGGGCGTGTCGGTGAACAACACCGCCAGCGGTTATGCCAACGTCGCCGGCGGCACGGCTGGCCTGACGGTTGGCGCGCTCAGCAACGTGACCACCACCAGCGTCACCACATCGACCTCGCTCAGCAGCCTTGCTGGACTCTCCGTGACCCAAGCCTACGCTGTGTCCGCGGCCACCAGTGCCCTGTTTCAGACCACGGTGACCATCACCAATATGACGGGCGCTGCCGTGAACGACGTCAAGTACGTTCGCGTCATGGACTGGGATGTGCCGCCCACCGAGTTCGCCGAATACGTCACCATCAAAGGCACGGCCACCACCACGCTGCTGGAGCGGTCTCACAACGACGGCTTCGACACCTCCAACCCGCTGGTGCCCACCAGCGGCCTTAACCCTGCCACGGAAGACGTTGATTTCACCGACGTCGGTGCAGCCGACCACGGCGCCTACTTCCGCTTCAACTTCGGCACGCTGGAAGATGGCGACAGCTATACGTTCAGCATTTTCTATGGCGCGGCGGGCAACGAGGCCGATGCCCTGGCAGCGATCGGTGCAGCGGGCATTGAGCTGTACTCGCTCGGTCAGTCAGGCATCGGCGGAGCCCCTGCCAACGGCGCTCCCACCTTCATCTTCGGCTTCGCAGGTGTCGGTGGCACACCCCAGGAACCCGGCGAAGTGCCCGAGCCAGGTTCGCTGGCCTTGATTGGCCTCGCGCTGGCGGGTCTGTGCTGCGCACGCCGTCGCAAGCAAGCCTGAACATCACGTCCGGGGCGCCTGGAGCGTCTTGGTCAAAAGCCCTCGCGCCACTCCCGGCTCGGGGGTTTTTTCATGGGCATGCCGCTAAGATCACTTCATGAAACACCAGCCCCGCTTTGCTTCTTTTCGGCCACTGTCCACCGTGGCACTGGTGATGGCCCTGTTGGCAGGCACCACCGCCAACCTCGTGGCAGCGCCGGTGGTGAACGACATATCCAAGCCAGCCAGCGGCGCGGCAGCAGAGGCTTATCAGCGCGGCATCGAGGCCCTGGGCAAGGGTGATCTGAAAGCCGCCGAGGCCAACTTTCGCAGCGCGCTGCGGCAGGACCCCAAAATGGTCTCGGCGCTGTTGGGGCTGGGCGAGGTCGCATTCCTCTCCAAGCGAGTCGATGACGCCGGCCGATGGATCGAACAGGCGGTGAAAGCCGACCCGAAGGACGCCAATGCACAAGCGTCCTGGGGCCGGTTCCTGGCGCTCAAGGGCCGACACGCCGAAGCTGAGGTGGCCTTGAAACAGGCGGCCGCACTGGATGCGAAGGCTTTGCGCCCGCGCATCGATCTGGCGGACATGCTGCTCTCGCGCGGCGACGCCGAAGGTTCCATCGTGCTCTACCGCGAGGCGCTCACGATCTCGCCCGAGCACCCGGGCGCGCGCTATGCACTGGGGCTGGCGCTGCTGAACACCGGCTACCCGGCGGCCGCAGCGGCGGAATTGACTCGGGCGGTGTCATTGGCCAAGGGCAATCCGCTCCCGCTGGTGGCATTGGCACGCGCCGAGTTCGCGCGCCAACAACCGGACGCTGCGATGGCCGCCGTGGACCAGGCCCTGAGGATTCAGCCGAGCCTCGTCGACGCGCTCATCCTCAAAGGTGACCTGCTGGATAGCCGCGGTTTGCCGGAGCCGGCCCTGAGGCATTACGAACGCGCCGCACAGCTGGCGCCCAAGCTCGCATTGCCGCACTTGCGCGCCGGCATGATCCAGCAGCAGCGCGGGCAACTCGATGCCGCGACACAGGCATATCAACGGACCATCGTGCTTGACCCGAAGCAGTCCGTTGCCCTGAACAACCTCGCAGCGCTGGCCGTCGAGCGCGGGCAGAACCTGAAACAGGCCGAGGGTTGGGCACGCCGCGCAGTTGCAGCGGTGCCGCGCGCGGCGCAGTTCCATGACACGCTGGCAACGGTGTTGCTTGCGCAGGGCGACCGCAAAGGGGCCGTCGCCTCATTCAAGACTGCAACGGAATTGGCTCCCAAGGATCCATCGATCCGCTACCACCTCGGCAAGGCCCTGGCCGAAGCCGGCGACAAGGCGGAAGCACGCAAGGCACTGCAGGAGGCGCTGTCGCTGACGCCCAATTTCCCCGCGGCCGCCGACGCACAAAAACTGCTCGACAGCCTCGGCACGCCCTGAGCGCGCAGTTGCGGGCTGGCTCAGCGCGGCTCAGTCGCTCAAATGGATTCGGCCAGGGGCACTTCCCGAGTGGCCAAACGGGGTCCCATCAGTGCCGCCAGGAGCGCCGGCAGGTCGTTGTCGAAACTCATCAGGTTGTCCGCAGGCTGCGCAGCCGCTGCGGCTTGCAGGATCTCGCGCACGCTGTCCTGCTGGGTGTCGTTCACCGGCTGGCCGAACGCAGTGCCCAACGCAGAGACACACGCATCCAGCAAGCGCTGCGATCCGAGCACATGCCACGCGTAGTCGATCTCATAGCGTTCCACGGCATCCTTCAGGCTCTCACCATCGAGTCGCGCCTCCTCTGCCACATGCCGCAACGTTCGGGTGCTGAGCCCCTGGGTGAAGCGGGCCAGCAAGTCATCAAGCCCGGTGATCGGGTTGGCATGGGTCATGGGGAGTCCAATCGTCAGGAGGGGCGCAGGCCCTGGATCAATGCCGTGCTGGCCGATCCGGAAACGAAAAAGCCCATCGCGGTGGATGGGCTTTTGCGAGAAGTTTGGTGGCCTGGGACGGAATCGAACCATCGACACGCGGATTTTCAATCCGCTGCTCTACCAACTGAGCTACCGGGCCTTCGAGAGAAGCGAGATTGTAGCAGCTTCCGAGACCTCGATTTCGAGCCGCGCAGCACTCAAAGCGCGTTGCGTTTGCTGCGCGCCAGATCGACGCCGAGCTGTTTGAGTTTGCGGTAGAGGTGGGTGCGCTCCAGACCGGTCTTCTCGGCCACGCGGGTCATGGAACCGGACTCTTTGGCCAGGTGGTATTCGAAGTAGGCCTTCTCGAACTCGTCGCGGGTTTCGCGCAGCGGGCCTTCCAGGTTGAAGGACTGCGATGACTGCGGCCCCATGTCCATCACGGGCTCGGGCAGGGTGCTGCCGGTCATGGCGGCCTCGACCGTGAGGTCCATCGACAGGCCCGAGATCAGACGAGTGGGCGCGGCGGTGGGACTGGTCTTGGGCGGTGCCTTGTTCAAACCCTGGTCCACCGCCTTGAGCAGCTTGGCCATGGTGATGGGCTTTTCGAGGAAGGCGGTGGCGCCGATGCGCGTGGCTTCCACTGCGGTGTCGATGGTGGCATGGCCGCTCATCATGATCACCGGCATCGACAACAAGCCCGTGCTGGCCCATTCTTTCAACAGCGTCACACCGTCGGTGTCGGGCATCCAGATGTCGAGCAACACGAGGTCGGGGCGCAACTGGGCGCGCACGGCGCGGGCCTGGGCCGCGTTCTCGGCCAGTTCGACTGTGTGACCTTCGTCGTTCAGGATTTCGGAAAGCAAGTCCCGGATGCCCAGTTCATCGTCTACAACCAGAATTGTTGCCATGGCGCGGTGTGTTTCCCTCGGTACTTGTTGTCAATTGGCAACTGCGAATGATAACGACACTTGCGCGCCAATCATCTTGCCTTCGGTCACACGGTTGCTGAGGTCCACGCGCCCGCCGTGTTCGTCCATGATTTTTTTCACCACGGCCAGGCCGAGCCCGGTGCCTTTGACCTTGGTGGTCACGTAGGGCTCGAACGCGCGCTTGAGAATGTGCTCGGCAAAACCCGGGCCCTGGTCCAGCACCGAGAGGCGCACCCACTGGCCGGAATCGGAGCGGCGCGTGCGCAGCACCACCTGCGCATCGGGCACGCCGGCCATGGCGTCCTGGGCGTTCTGCACGAGGTTGTGCAGGATCTGTCGCACCTGCTGGGGGTCGGCCTGGGCCATGGGCAGATCGTCGGCGGCCTCCAGGTGCACGGGCACGGCGGCGTTGTCGTAGAGCGAGAGGACGTCGCGTGCGAGGGCGTTGAGGTCAACCGGCTGCAACTGCGCGGCGGGCAGGCGCGCATAGTCGCGAAACTCGTTGACCAACCGCTTCATGGCGTCGACCTGATCAACGATGGTGCGCACCGACTTGTTGAGGATGGCCTGCTCGGCGGGCTGCACCTTGCCGTCGAGCTTCATGGCCAGGCGCTCGGCCGACAGCTGAATGGGCGTGAGCGGGTTCTTGATCTCGTGCGCCAGGCGCCGAGCCACTTCACCCCAGGCCTTGGCGCGCTGGGCCGAGACCATTTCGGAGACGTCGTCGAACACGAGCAGGCGCTCGTTGTTGGGCAGAAGCGCGCCGCGCGCAATCAAGGTGATGCCTTCGTCGAACGGGGTGGTGCCGTTGGCGCTGAGCTCGAACGATTGCTGCCAGTACCCACCTTCGTGCGGCGTCTGATCGGAGAGGAAACGCTCGAACTGCTGCAACACACCGGTGGAAAAGGCCTCCAGTCCGGGCACTTCGGCCAACGGCTCGCCCATGTGAAGGGCCAGTGGCGTGCGCAGGATGCGCGCAGCGCCGGGGTTGACGCTTTGCAGGCGCCCTTGCTGGTCAAGCACCACGACACCCGCCGTGAGGTTGTCCAGGATGGTCTGCAGGTTGTCGCGCGCGGCGTCCACTTGTTCCATGCTTTGCTGGACGGCGGCGCGCGCGTCCGCCAGGTCCTGCGTCATGAGAGCGAAGGTGCGCGTGAGGCCGGCGAGCTCGTCGCGCGACGGCAGCGATTTCTTGGGCGAGAGATCGCCGGTGGCCACCTCGCGCATGCCTTCGGCCAGCACCAGCAGCGGACGGATCAACTGGTTGCCCAGCAGCACCGCCAGCAGCACCGCGCCGAACACCGCCAGAAACAAGGCCAGTGTGAGCGTGCCGATGTACATGCGCCGCAACCCCTCGCGGGCCAGCGCGCGTTCCTGGTATTCGCGGTTGGCCACCTGCACGGCCAGCGCGTCGGCCACCAACGCGGCCGGCAGGGGTGCCACCACCTGCAGGAAGCGCGGCTCGGCATCGAAGCCGAAACTGGGCGGACTCACCAGCGCCAGCACCTTGATGCGCGCCTGCCCAGCCGCCAGCACGGCCTCCATTTCGCCATCGGCACCCTCGTCGAGCCCCTCGATCTGCGCCACCACGCGCGAGTTGCGCACGCTGCGCAGCTGGGCAGCGCTGGGCCGCTCGGGGCTGAGATCGAAGCGCGAGAGACCAGAACTGCCGAGCGCCTGGCCCGAGGCGCTCCAGAGCACGAGATCGGTCACGCCGAGTTGCTCGCGCAAGCGCTCCAGCGCGAGCACGGCCGATGAATTGGGTGTGCGCCCCAGGCCTTCGGCGGCCACGCGGGTCTTGCTGCTGAGGTCGGCGGCGAGCGTGTCCAGCGTGGTGCGACCGAGGTTGAGACCCGCGGCCAGGGCAGACTCCACGCGCACGTCGAACCAGCTCTCGATGGAGCGCGAGACGAACTGGTACGACACGGTGTAGATCAACAAGCCGGGCAGCACGCCGACCAGACCAATGATGGCCGCCAGCTTGATCAGCAGGCGGCTGCCGAACTTGCCGCGCCTGAAACGCATGGCCAGCCGCACACCCAGCCACACGATGACCAGCAGCAGGAAGCCCGCCACCGCCACATTGATGGCCACCAACCAGCCGAAGTTCTGTTCGTAGAGGGCGCGGTTGCGCGTGGCCAGGGTGAGCAGGAACAGCAGCACCATGCCCACGCCGGTCATGAAAACCAGACCCGCACCGATGGCCCAGCGCACTGCGCCTGGCCGTTTGCGATTCGTGGAGGTCATGGGGTCTGGGTTCACGGTGAGGTGGGGTGGGGTGGGCGCGCTGGCGCACAAGGACTTCAGCGGCCCGGGGGGGTGGCTTCCGCATCGACCCGGGCACTGGCCGGGACCTCCACACTGTCGACCTCCGGGGCCGCGGGCGCTGGCGGTCGGTCAGGCTCGGCGCGATGAGAGACCTCGATCCGGTCCCGAACCTCGATGTTCCATTCCCGCTGGTTGCCCACACCGATCTGGAACGGTCGTGGCAACAGGGACAGGTCGAGGCGAAAGGCAAAATCGACGTAGTGGCTCTCGTCAGCGGGCAGGCGCGCGGCCTCGACGATCTTCCAGCGTGTGACGCGGGCCACCCCGGCCAGGGCATCGGCCAGGGAGTCGTAGTTCTGGTGCAAGGCGTACTGCAGTCCGGCCCCACCGGCACTGGCGCCTGCGTCGTTCGCCAGGCTCACACGCCAGCGCCGGGTGAGGGGCTGGTAGGCCAGACGCAGGGTGCGGGTGACGCTGGCGATGCGCCGATCGGCCCAATACCAGCGCTCGCGGTAGACATCGGCCTGCCAGACGAAATACAGCGGAACCGACTTGAGCAGCGCCTCCTCCACCACCTGGTCGGGAGACAGTTCCATGCGTCCCGAGAGGTACAGCGCCTCGGGCGTGCGCTGCAGGTTGAGCTGGAAAACCTGCGGTTTCTGGGCCTGCGCCGGAACCAGGAGGCCCAGGGTGAGCACCCACAGACCCATGAGCCTGGTCACCCACAAAGCCACGCGCCAACGGATCACGCCACCCACCCACCGCGTCTGGCGCGGCGACAGCTCAAGGCTGGGCCTTGTCGATGCAGGTGTAAAAAAATCCGTCATATCCACCCAACGGATTGTCGTTGAACTGTCCCTGCGGGGCAGCCGAACCGGGCAGCAAATGACCTGGAGAGGGCCGATGCACAGCGTTGGTGTGGCGCTCAAGGAACGCTTGCGCCTGTTCAGCCCCTTCGGCGCGGAACACGGAGCAGGTGGCGTAGACCAGGCGCCCTCCCGGTTTGAGCATCGGCCAGAGCGCTTCCAGCAAACCGCGCTGCACCTTGACCAGTTGGTCGACGTCGCTGGCGCGGCGCAGCCAGCGCACATCCGGGTGGCGGCGCACGATGCCGGAGGCGGTGCAGGGAGCGTCGAGCAGGATGGCGTCGAACGGCTGGCCATCCCACCAGGTGGCGGGCTTGGCCGCATCGGCGCAGCGCACCTCGGCGCTCAACCCCAAGCGCTTCAGGGTGTCGTCGACGCGTTCGCAGCGGCGGGCGTCCACGTCCAGGGCCAGCAGGCTCACGTCGGCACGCTCCAGCAGGTGGGCGGTCTTGCCCCCGGGCGCGGCGCAGGCGTCGAGCACGCGGTGCGCGGAGCTCCAGTCCCGACCGTCCAGCAGCAGCGGTGCAGCCAGCTGGGCCGCGGCGTCCTGCACCGAGCAGTGGCCTTGCGCAAAGCCGGGCAGACGTTCCACCGGCTGCGGCGCGTCGAGCACCAGCCCGTCGTCGCCCACCGGGGTGGAGGCCACGCCGATCGCCTGCAAATCCCGTTGGTAGGCAGTGCGCTCGACCCGGCGGCGGTTGACGCGCAGCGTCATGGGACCGGGCTGGTTGTTGGCCTCCAGGATGGCCTGCCAATGCGCGGGGTGATCGCGCTGCAGGCGCTCGATCCACCACAGCGGGTGGTTCCAGCGCGCCACCGGCTGGCGCATGGCCGTGGCCATCAGCGTCGGGCGTTCGCGCAGGAAGCGGCGCAGACAGGCATTGAGGAATGCCGCCTGACGCGCGGTGTCGCGGTCCTGCCGAGCCGCGTCCACCGCCTGGTTGACCACCGTGTGGGCCTCGTAGTGCAGGCCACTCGACGAACCCGTTTCGATGTCTTCAAGCATCAGGCTCAGGGCACTGCACAGCAGGGCCTGCACCGCAGCGTCGGGTTTGCGTTGCACCAGTTGCTCCACCAGCGCGCGGGCCGTGCCCAGATGACGCAACACATGGAAAGTGAGTGCCTGCACGCCCGGGCGAAGCTCGGGCGCCACCTGTGGCAGCACGTCGCTGAGCGATTGCCCCTGCTCCACGGCGCGCACGCAGCGCGCGGTATGCCGCAGCTGGGTGGCGAGGCTGGGCCCGTAGGGTGCGCCGGGTGGACGCGAGGCGGTTGGGGAAGAAGCGGCCGAAGCGGTCAATCAGGTTCCGGGCAAAAGGTGGTGGGACCGGTGAGGGTACCAGCACCGCCAGCCGGCGCGGCCCCTTCAGACCAGGGTCCAGCCCGGGGCGTCGGCGCCGGGGGCTGCGGCCGGCGGGACGGCCTCGGGCTCGGTCTCGCGTTGCAGCGGCAGCGGACCCATGCCGCGGCCGTAAATGCGGCGGATCCGCTCGTTGAGGGGCGGATGGGAATCAAACCAGCCCGCCACCTTGCCCGATTCGTTGGCCACCAGCAGCATGTGCTGCACCACCGAACCCACGGCTCGCGTCTCCACACCCGCTTTCTGCTGGGTCAGGATCTTGCGCAGCACGCCACCGAGGCCTTCGCGGCTGCGCGTCCATTGCACAGCGCGTGCATCGGCCAGATGCTCACGCTGACGGGAGACTGCGGCCTGCAAGGCATGCCCTGCCACCCAGCCCAGCCAGCCTGCGGCCATGATGGCCAGTCCGATGAGCGAGGCGGCCATGCGTCGGTCCTGGGTGTCCGGCTCGAACAGGGTCTGGCCCATGCGGTAGAGCATCTCCAGACCGAACACCATGCCCACCAGCCGCATGTTCAGCCGCGTGTCACCCTCGCCGATGTGACTGAACTCGTGCGCCACCAGGCCTTGCAGTTCCTCGCGCGTGAGGTGGTCGAGCGCACCCTGGGTGACCGCCACCACCGCGTCGTCCTCGTCCCACCCGGCGGCGAACGCATTGATGCCCTGGTCGCGGGCCACCACCATGGCTTGTGGCCTTTTCACGTTGGAAGAGATGGCCATCTCTTCGACGATGTTGCAGAACCGCTGCTCGTCAAAGTTGCCCGAGGGCTGTGCGGGTCGCGCGCCGAGTTGCTCGGCCAGGCGCACGCCACCCCCCTCGCTCAGGCGCGAGGTCTCCACCCACCAACCACCCAGCACAAAAAGCAGTGTGACGGCGGTGTTGACGGCAAAGAAATGGCGCGGGTAGGTCGCCGCGCCCGGCATCCAGAAACCCCAGGTCAGGCCCCAGGCCAGTGCCAGGGCCACATTGACCGCCACCACCAGCAGCCCAACGGTCAGGCCAAAGGCAAGCAACAGGCGCGTGGTCTCGCCCCGTGCTTCGCGCTGGAATTCGAAGAACCGCATGGCCGGGCCCGCGCCGGAATCGAGGGTCAGATCTCGATTCGCAAGGCTTGGCGCTCGGCGTCGCTGGTGGTGGACTCCAGCATGGCTTGCGGCAGAAAGCCAAACATGCGCGCCACGATCAGGGCGGGGAACTGCGCGGCCGCGTCGTTGAATTCGAGCACGTTGTCGTTGTAGGCTTGGCGGGCAAAACCGATGCGGTTCTCGGTGCTGGAGAGCTCTTCACTCAAGTCGCGCATGCTCTGGTCGGCCTTGAGATCGGGGTAAGCCTCGGCCACGGCGAACAGGCGGCCCAGTGCGCCACCGAGCACCTGCTCGGCACCCGCGAGCGCACCCAGTGCGCCTGCGTTGAGCGGGCTGGAGGCAGCGACCTGTTCGGCAGTGCGCGCCTGGTTGCGCGCGGCGATCACGGCCTCCAGCGTCTGCGACTCGTGCGCGAGGTACTTGCGCGCCACTTCCACCAGATTGGGAATCAGGTCGTAGCGGCGCTTGAGCTGCACGTCGATCTGACCGAATGCGTTGGCAATGCCGTTTTTCAACCGCACCAGACGGTTGTAGGCACCGACACCCCAGAAGAACACCACCAACCCCACGGCCAGAATGATCCACAGCGAAACGGACATGTTCGGAACTCCTTGTATGCGACCCCGCCCCCCGGCAGGCGCGGCCAATATACCCGTGGCCCGCCGCGCGCGCGCGCGACATCGCCATGAAAAAAGCCCCCGGTCGGATGACCGGGGGCTTTTTGTAAGCCAGCGGGGGAGCTGACCAGAAACACCGCGGAACCGGCTCCGCCGGGCCGCAGGTGTTGCCCCCTTATTCAGCCGACTCGTTGGTGCTCGAGGCGTCTGCTTGCTCGGCCTGATCGGCCGCCAGCGACACGGCATCGGCCTCGGCGATGGCACGGCGCTCTTCGTCGTCCATCTTCTCCTTGACCTTGCGCGCCTCGTGGTAGGCCATGCCGGTACCGGCGGGGATCAGACGGCCCACGATCACGTTTTCCTTCAGGCCACGCAGCTCGTCGCGCTTGCCCATGATGGCCGCCTCGGTCAGCACCCGGGTGGTTTCCTGGAAGGAAGCCGCCGAGATGAACGAGTCGGTCGACAGCGACGCCTTGGTGATGCCCAGCAGGATGTTGCTGAACACCGCCGGCAGCTTGCCATCGGCACGCAGCGCGTCGTTGGTGTTGAGGATCTCCGAACGCTCGACCTGTTCACCGGCGATGTAGTTCGAATCACCCACGCTGTCCACGACCACGCGGCGCAGCATCTGGCGCACGATCACCTCGATGTGCTTGTCGTTGATCTTCACGCCCTGCAGGCGGTAGACGTCCTGCACTTCGTCGACGATGTAGCGGGCCAGCTCTTCCATGCCCAGCAGGCGCAGGATGTCCTGCGGGTCGGCCGGGCCGTCCACGACGCTCTCGCCCTTGTTGACCACCTGGCCTTCGTGCACCAGGATGTTCTTCTCCTTGGGGATGAGGTCGTCCCACACCTTGCCTTCGGGGTCGGTGATCTGCAGGCGAACCTTGCCCTTGGTCTCCTTGCCGAACGACACGGTGCCGGTCATCTCGGCCAGCATGCCCTTGTCTTTCGGGCTGCGGGCTTCGAACAGCTCGGCCACCCGCGGCAGACCGCCGGTGATGTCGCGCGTCTTCTGGCCTTCAACCGGGATGCGGGCCAGCACTTCGCCTGGACCCACGTCCATGCCGTCGCGCACCTGGATCAGCGAGCCGATCTGGAAACCGATGGTCACCGAGTGGTCGGTGCCCGGGATCTTCACTTCGTTGCCTTGCGCGTCGATCAGCTTGACCTGTGGACGCACCACCTTGGCCACGCCGCGGCGCTTGGGATCGATCACCACCAGGGTCGACAGGCCGGTGACATCGTCCACCTGCTTGGCCACGGTGAGGCCTTCCTCGACGTTCTCGAAACGCACCTGACCGGCGAATTCCGTGATGATCGGGCGGGTCAGCGGGTCCCAGTTCGCCAGGATGGCGCCGGCCTTGATGTTCTGGTCGGCCTTGATCGACAGGATGGCACCGTACGGCACCTTGTGGCGCTCGCGCTCGCGGCCGTGTTCGTCGTGGATGATGATCTCGCCGGAACGCGAGATCACCACCAGTTCGCCCTTGGTGTTGGTCACGTAGCGCATCGTGGCGTTGAAGCCGATCACGCCGCTGGACTTGGCTTCCACGCTGGAGGCCACCGCCGCACGCGACGCCGCACCACCGATGTGGAAGGTGCGCATGGTCAGCTGCGTGCCGGGTTCACCGATGGACTGGGCGGCGATCACACCGACCGCTTCACCGATGTTCACCAGACCACCACGGCCCAGATCGCGGCCGTAGCACTTGGCGCAGATGCCGAAACGGGTTTCGCAGGTCAGTGCGGTGCGCACTTTCACTTCGTCCACCGCAGCGGCTTCGAGCATGTCGAGCATGTCTTCGTCGAGCATCTCGCCGGCCGGCACCAGCAGGGCACGCGTTTCCGGGTGGGTCACTTCTTCGGCCGTGGTGCGGCCCAGGATGCGGTCGCGCAACGACTCGATGACTTCACCACCTTCAACGATGGCCCGCATCAGCGTGCCGTTGGTGGTGCCGCAGTCCTGGGTGTTGACCACCAGGTCCTGCGTCACGTCCACCAGGCGACGCGTGAGGTAGCCCGAGTTCGCGGTCTTCAGCGCCGTGTCGGCCAGGCCCTTGCGTGCGCCGTGGGTCGAGATGAAGTACTGCAGCACGTTGAGACCTTCACGGAAGTTCGCCGTGATGGGGGTCTCGATGATGGAGCCGTCAGGCTTGGCCATCAGGCCGCGCATGCCGGCCAGCTGACGGATCTGCGCGGCAGAGCCACGCGCACCCGAGTCGGCCATCATGTAGATGGAGTTGAACGACTCCTGGTCCACTTCCTTGCCGTGGCGGTCGGTGGTCTTCTGCTTGGCCAGCTGGGCCATCATGACCTTGGAGATCTCGTCACCGGCCTTGCCCCAGATGTCCACCACCTTGTTGTAGCGCTCGCCCGCGGTCACCAGACCGGAAGCGTACTGCTGGGCGATTTCCTTCACCTCGTTCTCGGCGCGGTCGATGATGGCCGGCTTCTCCTTGGGCACCAGCATGTCGTCCACAGCGATCGAGATACCGGCGCGCGTGGCCAGACGGAAGCCGTTCTGCAACAGCTTGTCGGCGAACACCACGGTTTCCTTCAGGCCGCACTTGCGGAACGAGGTGTTGATCAGGCGCGAGATTTCCTTCTTCTTCAGCGCCTTGTTCAGCACTTCAAAAGGCAGGCCACGCGGCAGGATCTCGGAGAGCAGCGCACGGCCCACGGTGGTGTCCACCAGCGTGGTCGATGGCGTCCACTCGCCCGTGGCCTTGTCCAGCGTCTGCTGGGTCAGGCGCACGCTGATCTTGGCGGTGATTTCCACCACCGCGTTGTCCAGCGCGCGTTGCAGCTCGGACAGATCGGCAAAGATCATGCCTTCGCCCTTGGCGTTGATGCGCTCGCGGGTGGCGTAGTACAGACCCAGCACCACGTCTTGCGACGGGACGATGGAGGGCTCGCCGTTGGCGGGGAACAGGATGTTGTTCGAAGCCAGCATCAGGGTGCGCGCTTCGATCTGCGCTTCCACCGACAGCGGCACGTGAACGGCCATCTGGTCACCGTCGAAGTCGGCGTTGAAGGCCGCACAGACGAGTGGGTGCAGCTGGATCGCCTTGCCTTCGATCAGGATGGGCTCGAACGCCTGGATGCCCAGGCGGTGCAGCGTCGGTGCGCGGTTGAGCATCACCGGGTGCTCTTTGATCACCTCTTCCAGGATGTCCCACACCACCGGCGTGCCGGCTTCAACTTCCTTCTTCGCGGCCTTGATGGTGGTCGCGATGCCCATGGCTTCCAGGCGCGAGAAGATGAATGGCTTGAACAGTTCGAGCGCCATCAGCTTGGGCAGGCCGCACTGGTGCAGCTTGAGTGTTGGGCCGACCACAATGACCGAACGGCCCGAGTAGTCGACGCGCTTGCCCAGCAAGTTCTGGCGGAAACGACCGCTCTTGCCCTTGATCATGTCGGCCAGCGACTTCAGCGCGCGCTTGTTGGCGCCCGTCATGGCCTTGCCACGGCGGCCGTTGTCCAGCAGCGAGTCCACCGCTTCCTGCAGCATGCGCTTCTCGTTGCGCGCGATGATTTCAGGTGCCTTCAACTCCAGCAGGCGGCGCAGACGCGAGTTGCGGTTGATGACGCGGCGGTACAGGTCGTTCAGGTCGGAGGTCGCGAAGCGGCCACCGTCCAGGGGAACGAGCGGACGCAGGTCCGGCGGCAGCACGGGCAGCACGTCGAGCACCATCCACTCGGGCTTGATGCCCGACTTCTTGAAGGCCTCCAGCACCTTCAGGCGCTTGGCGTTCTTCTTGATCTTGAGCTCGGAGCCGGTCAGGTCGTTGCGCAGCTTCTCGATCTCGATGTCGAGGTCGATCGCCTGCAGCAGTTCCTTGATGCCTTCGGCGCCCATCTTGGCCACGAATTCGTCGCCGAATTCCTTGCGCTTGGCGTCAAAGTCGTCCTCGGACATGATGCCGAACTTCTTCAGCGGGGTCATGCCGGGGTCGGTCACCACGTAGGCTTCGAAGTACAGCACGCGTTCGATGTCGCGCAGCGTCATGTCCAGGATCAGGCCCAGACGCGACGGCAGCGATTTCAGGAACCAGATGTGGGCGCAAGGCGCGGCCAGATCGATGTGACCCATGCGCTCGCGGCGCACCTTGGTCTGCGTGACTTCAACGCCGCACTTCTCGCAGATGACACCGCGGTGCTTCAAACGCTTGTACTTGCCGCACAGGCATTCGTAGTCCTTGATGGGGCCGAAGATCTTGGCGCAGAACAGGCCGTCGCGCTCGGGCTTGAACGTGCGGTAGTTGATGGTCTCGGGCTTCTTGACTTCACCGAAGGACCACGAGCGGATTTTTTCCGGCGAGGCCAGACCGATGCGGATCGCATCGAAATGTTCGTCGGGTGTGAACTGTTTGAACAGGTCGAGCAAAGATTTCATGTGACTCTTTCCTTTTCGGTGAATTAGGAGCGCTCGAGCTCGATGTCGATACCCAGCGAGCGGATCTCCTTGACCAGCACGTTGAACGACTCGGGCATGCCGGCGTCGATCGTGTGCTCGCCCTTGACGATGCTCTCGTAGACCTTGGTGCGGCCCTGCACGTCGTCGGACTTGACGGTGAGCATTTCCTGCAGGATGTACGAGGCGCCGTAGGCTTCCAGCGCCCACACCTCCATCTCGCCGAAACGCTGACCACCGAACTGCGCCTTGCCGCCCAGCGGCTGCTGGGTAACAAGCGAGTAAGGACCGGTCGAACGGGCGTGCATCTTGTCGTCGACCAGGTGGTGCAGCTTCAGGAAGTGCATGTAACCCACGGTGGTCTGGCGCTCGAAAGCGTCACCCGTGCGGCCGTCGTACAGCTGCGCCTGGGTGCGGGTGGCGGTGAGCCCCTTGATCTCGGCGATGTTGTCCGGATAAGCCAGCTTGAGCATGGTGCGGATCTCGTCTTCCGAAGCACCGTCGAACACCGGGGTGGCGAACGGCACACCGGTGGTGAGGTTCTCGGCCATCTCGACCACTTCGGCATCGCTCATGTCGCCGAGCGACTCTTTCTTGCCGGCCTGGTTGTAGATGGTGTCGAGGAAGCCACGCAGCTCGGAGACCTTGGCTTCGGCTTGCAGCATGTCGCCGATGCGCTGGCCCAGGCCCTTGGCGGCCCAACCCAGGTGGACTTCGAGCACCTGACCGACGTTCATGCGCGAAGGCACGCCCAGCGGGTTGAGCACGATGTCGGCGGGGGTGCCGTCGGCCATGTAGGGCATGTCTTCCACGGGCACGATCTTGGAGACCACACCCTTGTTGCCGTGGCGGCCGGCCATCTTGTCACCCGGCTGCAGGCGGCGCTTGACGGCCAGGTAGACCTTGACCATCTTGAGCACGCCCGCGGGCAGCTCGTCGCCCTGCGTGAGCTTCTTGCGCTTTTCTTCGAACGCGAGGTCGAAGCTGTGGCGCGTCTGCTCCATCGAGTTCTTGATCGACTCCAGCTGGGCAGCGACGGTTTCGTCGGCTGGGCGGATATCGAACCAGTGGTACTTCTCGACGTCGTCGAGGTAGGCCTTGTCGATGGTCGTGCCCTTGGACAGCTTCTTCGGACCGCCGTTGGCCAGCTTGCCGATCAACAGCTTCTCGATCCGGTCGAACGCGTCTGCCTCCACAATGCGCAACTGGTCGTTCAGGTCCAGGCGGAAACGCTTGAGCTCGTCGTCGATGATCTGCTGGGCGCGCTTGTCGCGGGTGATGCCTTCGCGGGTGAACACCTGCACGTCGATCACGGTGCCTTGCGAGCCTTGATCCACGCGCAGCGAGGTGTCCTTCACGTCGGAAGCCTTCTCGCCGAAGATCGCGCGCAGCAGCTTCTCTTCAGGCGTGAGCGTGGTCTCGCCCTTGGGCGTGACCTTGCCGACCAGCACGTCGCCGGGCAGCACTTCGGCGCCCACGTAGATGATGCCGGAGTCGTCCAGGCGGTTGAGTTGCTGCTCGGCCAGGTTGGGGATGTCGCGGGTGATTTCTTCCGCGCCCAGCTTGGTGTCGCGCGCCATCACCACCAGTTCCTCGATGTGGATCGAGGTGTAGCGGTCTTCGGACACGACCTTCTCGGAGATCAGGATCGAATCTTCGAAGTTGTAGCCGTTCCAGGGCATGAAGGCGATCAGCATGTTCTGGCCGATCGAGATCTCGCCCAGATCGGTCGATGCGCCGTCGGCGATCACGTCACCCTTGGCCAGCATGTCGCCCTTCTTCACGATGGGACGCTGGTGGATGTTGGTGTTCTGGTTGGAACGCTGGTACTTGATAAGGTTGTAGATGTCCACACCCACTTCGCCAGCCACCGCTTCAGCGTCGTTCACGCGCACCACGATGCGGGTCGCGTCCACATAGTCGACCTTGCCACCGCGGGTCGCGGTCACCACGGTGCCGGAGTCGATCGCGGCAACGCGCTCGATACCGGTGCCCACCAGCGGCTTTTCAGGACGCAGCACAGGCACGGCCTGGCGCGACATGTTGGCGCCCATCAGCGCGCGGTTTGCATCGTCGTGCTCCAGGAACGGTACGAGCGAAGCGGCCACCGAGACGATCTGTGCCGGCGACACGTCCATGTACTGGATGGTGTCGGACGGGGTCAGGATCGACTCGCCTTTTTCTCGCGCGGAGATCAGGTCGCCGGTCAGGCGGCCTTCGCCGTCGAGCGTGGCGTTGGCCTGCGCGATGACGTACTTGCCTTCTTCGATGGCCGACAGGTAGTCGATCTGGTTCGTGACCTTGCCTTCGATCACGCGGCGGTACGGAGTCTCGATGAAACCGTACTCGTTCAGACGAGCGTACAGAGCCAGCGAGTTGATCAGGCCGATGTTCGGACCTTCAGGCGTCTCGATAGGGCAGACGCGACCGTAGTGGGTCACGTGCACGTCGCGCACCTCGAAGCCGGCGCGTTCGCGGGTCAGACCGCCCGGGCCCAGGGCAGAGACACGGCGCTTGTGCGTGATCTCGGCCAGCGGGTTGGTCTGGTCCATGAACTGCGACAGCTGCGACGCACCGAAGAACTCCTTCAAGGCTGCGGAAATCGGCTTGGAGTTGATCAGGTCGTGCGGCATCAGCGGCTCTTGCTCGGCCTGGCCCAGACGCTCTTTCACGGCCTTTTCGATACGCGCCAGACCGGTGCGGTACTGGTTCTCGGCGAGTTCGCCCACGCAACGCACGCGGCGGTTGCCCAGGTGGTCGATGTCATCGACTTCGCCGCGGCCGTTGCGCAGGTCCACCAGGATCTTGACCACGGCCAGGATGTCTTCGTTGGACAGCACCATGGCGCCGGTGGAT
>NZ_JAKFEO010000098.1:0-25160 GCF_036675665.1 Hydrogenophaga sp.
CACGGCGTGGGGCCGTGTTGTCCAAAGATTGGTGCCGACGGCGAGACTCGAACTCGCACAGCTTTCGCCACTACCCCCTCAAGATAGCGTGTCTACCAATTTCACCACGTCGGCTGGTCTGCATTGCCGGCTCACGAGGTCTGTGTGAGCCTTGCTGACAAGCATTGGAGTTTACCCTGAAACCATCCCTCTTTTGAGAGGCAGCGGGCCTTTTTCAACTCGAATGGAAGCTGAGTCGGCGTGCGCATGAAACGCGCGCGCCACCACGATCATTTCGCCGGGATTTGTGCCGGACCGGTGGGCGCTGGCGTCGCCGCGGCAGGCGCCGGAGCGGTGCCCGTTGCTGGCGCAGCGCCGGGAATCTGCTGCGAGGCGTCGGCAGGCTGCGCGGGTGTCACCACGCCTTCGAGCACGCTGCCCGAACTCGGCGCAACAGTGCGCAGGTTGCCGAAGTAAGCCAGGCCCAAGGTGCAGCTCAGGAAAATCGCCGCCAGCACGGCCGTGGAGCGCGACAGGAAGTTGGCACCTCCCGATGCACCAAACAGGCTCGCAGAACCCGCGCCGCCGCCACCAAAAGCTGCGCCCGCATCGGCGCCCTTGCCGTGCTGCATGAGGATCAGGCCGATCATGGCCAGCGCCGAAAGGATCTGCACGGCCAGCAGGATGGTCAACACAACGTTCATTTTTTACTCCGGAATCACGGTTGTCGATGTGCCCTGAAAGGCACGAAAAGGTCAGCGGGCCGAGGCCACGATCTGAAGAAAGTCGGCCGCCTTGAGCGACGCACCGCCGATGAGGCCCCCGTCGATATCGGGCTGGGCCAGCAGGCTGGCGGCATTCGCCGCATTCATGCTGCCGCCATAGAGGATGTGCACGCGCTCGGGATGCTGCGTGGCCGCAGCAATCTGGGCGCGGAGCACCGCATGCACCTGCTGCGCCTGCTCGGGCGACGCAGTCTTGCCGGTGCCGATGGCCCACACCGGCTCGTAGGCCACCACGATCTCGCTGGTGCAATGCGCCACCGCGTGAATGACCGCAGCCAGTTGGCGTTTGACCACGGCTTCGGTCTGATCGGCTTCACGCTCGGCCAGGGTTTCACCCACGCACACGATGGGCGTGATGCCATGGGCCAGCGCCACCTTGGCTTTGTCGGCCACCAGCAGGTCGGTCTCACCGTGGTGCTGGCGTCGCTCCGAATGACCCACGATCGCGTAGCGACAGGCGAAGTCCTTGAGCATGGTCGCCGACACCTCACCGGTGTAGGCACCCTGCTCATGGCTGGACACGTCCTGCGCACCCCATGCGATCGGGCTGCCGGTCAACAACGATTGCAGTTGCGCCAGGTAGGGCGCCGGCACGCACAGGGCCATGTCGACCGCAGGCGTCTGGCCGCCCAGACCATCGAGCATGGCTTTCACCAGCGCCTCGTTGGCCACCAGCGAGCCGTTCATTTTCCAATTGCCTGCGATCAGTGGTTTCATGTCTGAAGTGTCGTCATGCCCAGGTGAGGACAAGCTTGCCGATGTGGCGGTTGGATTCCATGAGCATGTGCGCAGCAGCAGCTTCGCCGGCGGGAAACACCTGGTGGATCACGGGCTTGATGTGCCCTTGAGCCAACAGCGGCCAGACGCGTTCGCGCAGCGCTTGTGCGATCGCGGCCTTGAATGCGATCGGGCGCGGGCGCAGGGTCGAACCGGTGATGGTCAGGCGTTTGCGCAGCACCAGGCCGGCGTTGAACTCGGCCTTCACACCACCCTGCACCGCGATGATGACCAGCCTGCCGTCTTCGGCCAGGCAGTCGATCTCGCGCGCCACGTAGGCACCGGCCACCATGTCGAGCACGACGTTGACGCCCTGCCCGCCCGTGAGGTCGGCCACAGTGGCAACGAAGTCCTGCGTCTTGTAGTTGATGGCGTGATCCGCGCCCAATGCCAGGCAAGCCGCGCACTTGTCGTCGCTGCCCGCGGTGGCGATGACGCGCGCGCCCAGGGCCTTGGCCATCTGGATCGCGGTCACGCCAATGCCGCTGGTGCCGCCCTGAACCAACAGTGTTTCGCCCGCTTGCAGGCGCGCGCGGTCGAACACGTTGCTCCAGACGGTGAAGAAGGTCTCGGGCAGCGATGCTGCAGCGATGTCGTCCAACCCCTCGGGCACCGGCAGGCATTGGCCCACGGGCGCCACGCACCACTGGGCATAGCCGCCACCGGCCACCAGGGCGCACACGCGGTCACCCACCTTCAGGCCGGCGGCGGCCATGGCCGCCGCGTCACCCGAGGCGATCACACCCGCCACTTCGAGGCCGGGAATATCGGACGCGCCGGGCGGCACGGGGTAGTTGCCGGTGCGCTGCAGCACGTCAGGGCGGTTCACGCCCGACGCGCTGACGCGGATCAGCACCTCGCCCGCGGCCGCCACCGGCACCGGGCGTTCACCCAGACGCAGCACCTCGGGCGCACCGAAGCTGCTGATCTCGACCGCTTGCATCACCGTCGGGATCACGACTGGGGCTGCTGCTGCGGCTCGACCGCGTTGCGATCGGCCAGCGCTTTCATGGACAGCTTGACGCGGCCCTTTTCGTCGGTCTCGAGCACCTTCACGCGAACGATCTGGCCTTCGGTCAGGTAGTCGGTGACGCGCTCGACACGCTCGTGCGCGATCTGGCTGATGTGCAGCAGGCCGTCCTTGCCGGGCAGCAGGTTGATCAGGGCACCGAAGTCCAGGATCTTGGTGACCGGGCCTTCGTAGACCTTGCCCACTTCCACTTCGGCGGTGATCTGCTCGATGCGGCGCTTGGCTTCGTCGGCCTTGGCCGAGTCGGTCGAGGCGATGGTGATGGTGCCGTCTTCGTCGATGTTGATCTGGGTGCCGGTCTCTTCGGTCAGCGCGCGGATGACGGCGCCGCCCTTGCCGATCACATCACGGATCTTCTCGGGGTTGATCTTCATGGTGAAGAGCTTGGGCGCGAAGTTGGACACTTCGGTCTTGGCTTCGCCCATGGCTTCCTGCATCTTGCCCAGGATGTGCATGCGGGCTTCTTTGGCCTGGGCCAGTGCGACCTGCATGATTTCCTTGGTGATGCCCTGGATCTTGATGTCCATCTGCAGCGCCGAGATGCCGTTGGTGGTGCCAGCGACCTTGAAGTCCATGTCGCCCAGGTGATCTTCGTCACCCAGGATGTCGGTCAAGACGGCGAAGCGGTTGCCATCCTTGATCAGGCCCATGGCGATGCCGGCCACATGCGCTTTCATCGGCACGCCAGCGTCCATCAGCGCCAGGCAGCCGCCGCAGACGGAGGCCATCGACGAGGAGCCGTTGGATTCGGTGATTTCGGACACCACGCGCATGGTGTAGGGGAAGTCTTCCTTGCTCGGCAGCGCGGCGATCAGTGCGCGCTTGGCCAGGCGGCCGTGGCCGATTTCGCGGCGCTTGGGCGTGCCGAAGCGGCCGGCTTCGCCGGTGGCGAAGGGAGGCATGTTGTAGTGCAGCATGAAGCGGTCTTCGAACTCGCCGGCCAGCGCGTCGATGCGCTGCGCGTCGCGGTCGGTGCCCAGCGTGGCCACCACCAGTGCCTGGGTTTCACCCCGGGTGAACAGGGCCGAGCCGTGGGTACGCGGCAGCACGCCGTTGCGGATTTCGATGGCGCGCACGGTGCGCGTGTCGCGGCCGTCGATGCGGGGCTCGCCGGCCAGAATCTGGCCACGCACGATCTTGGCTTCGATCTCGAACAGCAGGGCTTCGATGGCGACGCTGTCGAAGGCCACGCCTTCGGCTTTCAGGGCAGCGAACACATCGGCGTAGGCGGTGCGGCAAGCCTGGGTGCGGGCCTGCTTGTTGCGGATCTGGTAAGCGGCTTCGAGCTTGGCCTTGGCCAGCTCGTCGATCTTGGCGATCAGCGGCTCGTCCTTGGCCGGCGGCTGCCAGTCCCACGACGGCTTGCCGGCGTCGCGCACCAGCTCGTTGATGGCGGCAATGGCAATGTTGCCCTGCTCGTGGCCGAACACCACGGCGCCCAGCATGATCTCTTCGGACAGCTGGTCGGCTTCGGATTCCACCATCAGCACGGCGGCTTCGGTGCCGGCGACCACGAGGTCGAGCTGGCTGTCCTTGAGTTGCGTCTGACCCGGGTTGAGCACGTACTGGCCATTGACGTAACCCACGCGGGCAGCGCCGATCGGGCCGTTGAACGGGATGCCGCTGACGGACAGGGCTGCCGAGGTGGCGATCATGGCGGCGATGTCGGCCTGCACTTCGGGGTTCAGGCTCACCACGTGCACGATCACCTGGACTTCGTTGTAGAAGCCTTCGGGGAACAGGGGGCGGATCGGGCGGTCGATCAGCCGGCAGGTCAGCGTCTCGAGTTCGCTCGGGCGGCCTTCGCGCTTGAAGAAGCTGCCGGGGATCTTGCCGGCGGCGTACGACTTCTCGGTGTAGTCCACCGTCAGGGGGAAGAAGTCCTGGCCGGCCTTGGCTTCGGTCTTGGCGACCACGGTGGCGAGCACCACGGTGTCGTCGATGTTGACCAGCACGGCGCCGGTGGCCTGACGCGCGATTTCGCCGGTTTCCATCGTGACCGTGTGCGGGCCCCACTGGAAGGTCTTGGTGACTTTGTTGAACATGCTCATGGTTTATCTCCTGGAATTTTTTCCGCCACTCGGCAGAAAACACAGCGTGCGGCAAACCCGCACAAAACCCGGAAACACAACCCAGAACACGATGCCATTCCAGACGGATGGAGCAGGTCGCCGATGGCGCTCAACCCGTTTGGAATGACACAGCTTCGCTCTGTCATCGATGCTTCCGGAATCAAAAAAGGGGGTCAACAAGCAAAAAACGCCCGAGCCAGCGAACCAACTCAGGCGTTTTGTGTGTCAACCCGGGCTCAATTACTTGCGCAGACCCAGTTTCGCGATCAGCGCGACGTAACGCTGGGCGTCCTTGGACTTCAGGTAGTCGAGCAGCTTGCGGCGGCGGCTCACCATGCGCAGCAGGCCGCGACGACCGTGGTGGTCTTTGGCGTGCGTCTTGAAGTGGGGGGTCAGTTCGTTGATGCGTGCGGTCAGGATGGCGACCTGCACTTCGGGGCTGCCGGTGTCATTGGCGGCGCGGGCGTTGGCCGCGACGACTTCGGCTTTGATGGATTGGGCAATCATGGAAATTTCCTGGTGGTTACATGCGTCCCGGCGCAGCAGGTCGGCCTGAGGAGTTGCTCCAAAGCCGGCCGCCGCATCGGGCGTGGGTATGCTGTCCTTTCGAACGGCAACCGCGGATTATAGGGCAGAAGGCGTCAAGTGCCGCCACCCGGCTGGGCGGCGATCCACTGGCGAAGGCGCAGGACGCCCTCTTCCAGCCGGTGGGTGTCGCGGCTGGCAAAGCACCAGCGCAGCCAACCGGCCGCTTCCGGGCTGAAGGCGCTGCCCGGCGCCAGGCCGATGCCGGCCTCGCGCACCAGCCGCTTGGCCACGGCCAGACAGTCGTTGTGGCCCTGCAGCGTGAAGAAGGCATACATGCCGCCCAGCGGCTCGGCCAGCGTCACGCCGGGCACGGCGCGCAACAGTGGCACCAGCGTGTCGCGGCAGGTTTTCAGGTGGGCCACCAGGGCGGGCGTGACCTCGGCGCCGCGCTGCAGGGCCACCGTGGCCCCGCGCTGCACGAACACCGGCGCGCACGAGGTGTTGAATTCGATCAGCTTGCCCATGGCGGCGGTGAGCGCGGCGGGCAGCACCAGCCAGCCCAGGCGCCAGCCGGTCATGAGAAAACTCTTGGAAAAGCTGTGGGCGACGATGACCCGGTCGTCCGGCACGGCCACGTCCAGAAAGCTGCTGGCCGCGCCGTTGGCGGTGTCGCCGGCGTAGTACAGCCGCTCGTAGACCTCGTCGGCCAGGATCCAGGTGCCGGTGCGCCGGCAATGCGCCAGGATGGTGGCCTGCTCGTCGCGCGTCAGGGTCCAGCCCGTGGGGTTGTTGGGCGCGTTGACGATGAGCATCCGCGTGGCCGGCGTGATGGCGGACAGCAAGGCCTCCATGTCCAGCGCCCAGGCACCGGCGCGCGGGCCGGTGCCAAGCACGCGCAACGGCACGCTTTTGACGTTCGCGCCCATGATCAGCGGCTGCGCCACCAGGTTGGGCCAGGCCGGCGTGACCACCACCACCTCGTCACCCGCCTCCACCAGCGCCTGCGACGCCAGCATCAGCCCGTTGACCCCACCCGAAGTGACGGCCAGTCGGTCCATCCAGTGCGCAGCACCGAGACCCGGGTGCAGGCCGTCGGTGTAGACGGCGAGCGCTTCGCGCAATTCGGGCAGGCCGAGGTTGTGCGCGTAGAAGGTTTCACCGGCCTGCAGCGAGGCCATGGCGGCTTCGCGGATGAAGCCGGGCGTGACTTCGTCGCTCTCGCCAAACCAGAACTTGAGCACGTTGTCGCGGCCCAGGCCTTCGTTGGCCACCTCACGGATGCGGGAGGCTTCAAGGTTTTCAACAACGGGGCGCATGAAGGAGGCTTGCATAGACATCAGGGTCGGATCATGTTGCAGCGGTGAGGCTGTTCGGCTTGCTGGGGAGCCAGGTTGCGGATGAGGCGAAAGCCATAGCCCGAGCCTTCGACGTCGAATTTCGCGCCGGGCGCGCCCTTGCGGTCCATCACAGCCACCGCCAGCGGCTGCTGAAACTGGTGGTCGGCGGCGCGCATGCGGGCGGTCTGGCCGGCGAGCGTGACTTCGGCTTTCTCCAGTTGGGCGGCGATGGTGGCCGCATCGACCGGGCCGGCGGCACCGGCGCGTTCGATCGCCTGCGCGAGCGACTCGATCATGAGCTGCATGCGCATGTGCACGTAGTCGTCGGCGGGGTTGGGGAAGCGTTGGCGGAACGATTGGTAGAAGGCTTCGGACTCGCGCGTGGGCACATTGGGGAACCAGTCGGCCACCGCGATCACCTTGCCGATGCCCGCCTCACCCATGGCCGCCGGTGCACCCAGCGCGTTGCCGTAGAAGGTGTAGAACGTGCCCTCGAAACCGACCTCGCGCGCGGCCTTCACCAGCAGCGTGAGATCGTTGCCCCAGTTGCCGGTGAGCACGGCCTGGGCCCCGCTGGCCTTGATCTTGGTGGCGTAGGGCAGGAAGTCCTTCACACGCGCCATGGGATGGAGCTCTTCGCCCACGATCTTCACGTCGGGCCGCTGCGCGGCCAGCTGGCTGCGGCCCTCGCGCAGCACGGCCTGGCCAAAGCTGTAGTCCTGGCCGATCAGGTAGATGCTTTTGAGCTGCGGGTCTTCGCGCAACACGCTCATGAGCGCGGCCATGCGCATGTCGGCATGGGCGTCGAAGCGGAAATGCCAGTAGCTGCACTTCTCGTTGGTCAGCGCCGGGTCCACCGCCGAGTAGTTGAGAAACAGCATCTGGCGCGCCGGCTCGCGCTCGTTGTGCTTGTTGATGGCCTCGATCAGGGCGCTGGCCACGGCCGACGAGTTGCCCTGCGTGACGATGGTGATGTCGCGGTCCACCGCCGAACGCAGCGCCGACAGCGCCTCTTCGGTCTGGCCCTTGCTGTCGAAACGCTCGATGAGCAGCGGGCGGTTGCCTCCGGGCAGTTTCACGCCGCCGCGGGCATTCACCCGCTCGGTCGCCCAGACCAGGTTGCGGTAGACGGCCTCGCCGGTGTTGGCGATCGGGCCCGACAGGCCCTCGATCATGCCGATGCGGATCGGCGCAGGCGCCTGGGCCAGCGACGCGGTGGCGGAAAAAACGCCGATCAGCAGGGCCGCCAGTGCGCGGCGGCGCTGGGCGAAAACGGAATCAAGCAGGTGTTTCATGGGGGGATGGTTGCTCATGGTGTCCGAACGCGGACGTTCGGTGCTTCTGGCGTCTCGGCGCCAGCGCCGGAACCCCAAGGGATCAATGTCAGCTGGCGCCGGCCGGCAGGCCCGGCCCGAGTTCCGACAACGGCCAGCGCGGTTTCACATCGAAGCTGTATCCGCGGCCATCGGCTCCGGAGGCCAGGTCCAGACTGACCAGCCCGGCCTGCACCCGCATGCCGCCGGCCAGCGCGATCATGGCGCCGTTGTCGGTGCACAGGTGCAGCTCGGGGTAGTGCACGCGAACCCCTGCCTTGGCACACGCGGCACCCAGCTGCTCGCGCAACAAGGTGTTGGCTCCCACACCGCCGGCCACCACAAGGCGGCGCAAACCCGTCTGGCGCACCGCCGCCATGGACTTCTTCACCAGCACTTCGACGATCGCAGCCTGCACGCTGGCGGCCACATCGGCCTTTTGCCGTGGCGTCAGCGGATCGGCCAGGTGCAGCGTGGCCGGACCGTCCAGGCTGGCGTGGGCCAGCCTTTTCACCTGGGTCAGCACCGCCGTCTTGAGGCCGGCAAAGGAAAAATCGAGGTCGCCGCTGTGCAGCAGCGGGCGCGGAAACTTGTAGGCCTGGGCGTCGCCCTGCAGCGCCAGCCGCGCCAGTGCAGGCCCGCCCGGGTAGCCCAGGCCGAGCAGCTTGGCCGACTTGTCGAAGGCCTCGCCGGCCGCGTCGTCGATGGTTTCGCCGAGCAGCGCGTAGCGCCCCACGCCGTCCACCCGCATCAGCTGGCTGTGGCCGCCCGACACGAGCAGCGCCACGAAAGGAAATTCGGGCGGGTCGGCGCTGAGGAACGGCGACAGCAGGTGGCCTTCGAGGTGGTGCACGCCGATCACCGGTTTGCCCAGTGCGAAGCCCAGCGCGCAGGCCACGCCCGAACCCACCAGCAACGCGCCGGCCAGGCCGGGGCCGCGGGTGTAGGCCACGGCGTCCACCGCCGACAGGGGCAGGCCGGCCTGGGCCAGCACCGCGTCGGTGAGCGGCAGCACGCGGCGGATGTGGTCGCGGCTGGCCAGCTCGGGCACCACACCGCCATAGGCACGGTGCATCTCGATCTGGCTGTGCAGCGCATCGCCCAGCAGCCGCGGCGTGTGACCGCCGCTGGCGTCGACCAAGGCGACGCCGGTTTCGTCGCAAGACGACTCGATTCCCAAAATCAGCATCGCCCAAGTGTACGGGCGGCATGTTTGTTGCTCACACTAGGCACATGTGTGCACAACTCTCGCGAACATGAAATCGGGCCTGAACTTTCTGGTGGCGGCCAAACGCTGCGAAATCGCCGAACTGCAGCAGCTCGCGCTCACCAGCGCGCTGGTGAATGTGACCGGGCGTCTGGTGCATGCCCTGCAGCGCGAACGGGGCCTGTCCAACCTGTTTCTCGGCTCACAGGGGCATCAGTTTGGCGAGATGCGCGCGAACCAGATCAGGGAATGCCGTCAGATCGAAGCCGAACTGCGCGCCTGCTTTGACGAACTGGACACCGAGTCGGCCCTGGTGGGCAACGGCGCTCGGCTGTTCAGCCGCATCGCCTACGTGCTGCACGGGCTGGATGCGCTGGATGGGTTGCGCTCGCACGTGGAGGCGTTGCAATGGACGACCCAGCAGACCACCGAAGCCTATGTGCGGCTGATCTCGGGTCTGCTGGCGGTGGTGTTCGAGGCGGCGGACACCGCCAGCGATCCCGAGATCTCACGCTTGCTGGTGGCCTTGTTCAACTTCATGCAGGGCAAGGAGTTCGCCGGCCAGGAGCGTGCGGCCGGGTCGGCGCTGTTCGCAGGGGGGCGCGCCGAGGCGGGCGAACAGCAGCGTCTGCTGCACCTGATCGAGTCGCAAGAGCGCTGCCTGGAGGTGTTCACCGAGTTTTCGAAAGCCCAGGCCGTGGAGCTGTGGAATGCCACCCAGGCCAGCGCCACGCTGGCCGAGCTGGAACGGCTGCGCCGGGTGCTGTGCACGGCCGCCCACGGCTCGCCGCTCAATGCGCAGATGAGCCAGGCGTGGTTTGACTGCTGCAGCCGGCGCATTGACCGCATGAAGACGGTGGAGGAGCGCCTGGCGCTGGACCTGCTGCAAGCCTGCGAGCAGAAGATCGTCGCGGCCAATGCCGAGCTGAACAGCTTTTGCGCGCTGCAAACAGGCACCGCCCCCGAGGCGGACGTTCTGTCGTTCTTCAGGGCGCCGAACGCCCAGGACAGCAGCGGTTTCGGCACCGGCGCCCAGAGTTACGGCCTTCACCTGGAGCGCTCGATCCTGGAACTGGTGCAGGGGCAGGCACGGCGCCTGCAGACCATGAGCGAGGAACTCGACACCGTGCGCGCCAGCCTCAACGAGCGCAAGCTGATCGAACGCGCCAAGGGCCTGCTGATGGCACACCGCCACCTCAGCGAGGAAGAAGCCCACAAGACCATTCGCCAGATGGCCATGAACCAGAACCGCCGGCTGATCGAGGTGGCCGAAGCGGTGCTGGCGATGGCCGAGGTGCTGCCCGAACGCCGCCCCTGAGGCTGCGGATGCCGCGGCTGGTGCTGCGGCGCACAAAATGGGTGCCTGCATGTGCCGCGCGCACCAGATTGACACCGGCGGCACGCCATTCCAGACCTGATGCCACCGCATCAGGAATTCTGATTTTTTCCTTTTAAATCAACCGCAAAAGCTACGCGCGCAGAAAAATTCCGGCACTGGCACGCTCCCTGCTCTGAGATCCACAACTGGGTCGGAGCCAATGGCGGTTCGGATCCCCGTCTTTCCAGACACAGGACAACGGCGTCCATCACGTTCCGGCCTACGGCCGGCACTGCGATGGGCGCCGTTTTTGTTTGGGTCGTGCTTTCCTCTTTTCGGTTCTTTCTTTTTGTTCTTGTTTCCCGCTTTCACCTTTCACAGGAGTTGATCATGACGACACCATTGAATGCCACGTCCCCTTCGCGCCGCGAGGTCATCCAGAAAGCATCGGCGCTGGGTGCCGCGGCCCTGGCAGGCGGCCTCATGTCGAGCCGTGCCCAGGCCCAGGCCACGGGCACTCCGGAGACACGCGCAGCCAAGCTGGGCTTCATCGCCCTGACGGATGCGGCCCCCTTGTTCGTCGCCGACGAAAAGGGCTTCTTCAAGAAGCACGGCATGACCGATGTCGAGGTGCTGAAGCAGTCGTCGTGGGGCACCACGCGCGACAACCTCGTGCTGGGCTCCGGCAAGGGCGGCATCGACGGTGCGCACATCCTCACGCCCATGCCCTACCTCATCAGCACCGGCGCGGTGACGGCCAACAACATCCCGGTCCCGATGAACATCCTCGCGCGCCTGAATCTGGGTGGCCAGTGCATCTCCGTGGGTGACGAGTACAAGGACCTCAAGGTCGGCGTGAACACCAAGGAGTTCGGCAAGGCCCTGCTGGCCAAACGCCTGAAAACGGGCAAGCCGGTGAACGCGGCGATGACCTTCCCCGGTGGCACGCACGACATGTGGATCCGCTACTGGATGGCCGCTGGAGGCGTGGATCCGAACAAGGACATCACCACCATCGTGGTGCCACCCGCGCAGATGGTGGCCAACATGAAAGTGGGCAGCATGGACACGTTCTGCGTGTGCGAACCGTGGAACCGCCAGCTCATCAACCAGAAGATCGGCTACACCGCGCTCACCACCAGCGAGCTGTGGATGAACCACCCCGAGAAGGCTTTCGCCATGCGCGCGGACTACGTGCAGGCCAATCCCATCGCCACCAAGGCCTTGCTCAAGGCCGTGATGGAAGCGCAGATGTGGTGCGAGGACCCGGCCAACCGCGCCGAGGTGGCCGAGATCTGTTCGCGCAGGCGCTGGATCAACGCACCCGTGGCCGACGTGATCGACCGCGTCAAGGGCGACTTCGACTACGGCACCGGCCGCGTGGAGGCCAACAGCAAGTTCCAGATGCGCTTCTGGAAAGACCACGCGAGCTACCCGTTCCAGAGCCACGACCTGTGGTTCCTGACGGAGAACATCCGCTGGGGCTACCTGCCCGCGAACATCGACACCAAGGCCTTGATCGCCAAGGTCAACCGCGAAGACCTCTGGCGCGCCGCGGCCAAGGAGCTCGGCGTTGCCGCCAAGGACATCCCCACCTCCACTTCGCGCGGCGTGGAGACCTTCTTCGACGGCAAGGTGTTCGATCCGGCCAACCCGAAGAAGTATCTGGACAGCCTGAGCATCAAGTACATCAAGAGCGCCTGAGTCATCGAGCCCGCCGTTTCCCTTTTTCGATCCGGAGCAACCCGCATGAACACCACCGAAACCATCGAGCCCATCCGGCTGGCCGCGCCAGCTGCGCCATCGGCGCTGCCCGGCTGGCTGAAATCCGCGTCGCGCGTCTTCGTCAACCACGTGCTTCCACCTCTGGTGGTGATCGGCCTGCTCCTCCTGATCTGGGAGATGCTGGGCTCGCGCCCGGGGGCGGCGCTGCCCGCGCCCAGCAGGGTGGTTGAAGACACCTGGGAGCTGATCCTGCACCCGTTCTACGACAACGGCGGCAACGACGTCGGCGTGGCCTGGCAACTGCTGGCCAGCCTCAAGCGCGTGGCCTACGGCTACTCGCTGGCTGTGGTGGCGGGTGTGAGCCTGGGCGTGCTGGTGGGGCAATCCACCTGGGCGCTGCGCGGCCTGGATCCGCTGTTCCAGGTGCTGCGCACCGTGCCGCCGCTGGCCTGGCTGCCGATCTCGTTGGCCGGGTTCCAGGACGGCCAGCCCTCGGCCATCTTCGTGATCTTCATCACCTCGATCTGGCCGATCATCATCAACACCTCGATCGGCATCCGCAACATCCCGGAGGACTACCGCAACGTCGCCCGCGTGATCCGGCTCAACGGCATCGAATATTTCATCAAGATCATGCTGCCCGCGGCCGCGCCCTTCATCTTCTCCGGCCTGCGCATCGGCGTTGGACTGTCCTGGCTGGCCATCATCGCGGCCGAGATGTTGATCGGCGGCGTCGGCATCGGCTTCTTCATCTGGGACGCGTGGAACTCCTCGCGCATCAGCGACATCATCCTCGCGCTCGTCTACGTGGGTCTGATCGGATTCTTCCTCGACCGCGTGGTCGCCTGGATCGGCCGCGCCGTCACCCGCGGCACCTCAGCCAGCTGAGCAGCGACAACCGGAGCACACCATGAGCAACGCCTACCTCACCATCTCCCGCGTCGACATGACCTTCACCGGCAACAACGGTGTGGTCAACCCGGTGCTCAAGGGCATCGACCTCACCGTGCAGCGCGGCGAATTCATCTCGCTGATCGGCCACTCGGGCTGTGGCAAGTCCACCGTGCTCAACATCGTGGCCGGACTGCTCAGGGCCACCGCCGGCGGCGTGATCGTCGACGGCCGGGAGGTCAATGCGCCCGGCCCTGACCGCGCCGTGGTGTTTCAGAACCATTCACTGCTGCCCTGGCTCACGGTCTACCAGAACGTGGAGATCGCCGTGGCCAAGATCTTTGCCACCAGCAAGACCCCGGCCGAGCGCAAGGAGTGGATCCTGCACAACCTGAACATGGTGAACATGTCGCACGCGCTGCACCGGCTGCCATCCGAAATATCGGGCGGCATGAAGCAACGCGTGGGCATCGCCCGGGCGCTGGCCATGGAGCCCAAGGTCCTCCTGCTCGACGAACCCTTCGGTGCGCTCGACGCACTCACCCGCGCCCACCTGCAGGACGAGGTGATCCGCATCCAGGGCGAGTTGGGCAACACCGTCATGATGATCACGCACGACGTGGACGAAGCCGTGCTGCTGTCCGACCGCGTGGTGATGATGACCAATGGCCCCGCCGCCTCCATCGGCCAGATCCTCGATGTCCCTCTGCCGCGACCACGCAACCGCATCGCGCTGGCGGAGAACCCCGTCTACAACCACTGCCGGCAGGAGATCCTCACCTTCCTGTACGAGAAACAGCGCAAGGTCGAGTCCATCTCCAGCGCCCGCCAGCCGCAAGGCGCGGCGGCTCAACTGACCATGAAAGCCTGAGGTGAAGCCCGCAGGCACATGGGAGCCGTGCTGCACCGCACAAAAGAGGTGCCTGCCCTGCAACAGGCGCACCAGAATGAAGCCCGCCAACCCGGCCTCCTCGCCCGCCCGAGCAGCGCCCGGCCTTTGATTTTCTTTCTTTAAATCAATAACTTGGGAAGCATTCCAGCCAGACCCTGGATCTGGCACGCTCCCTGCTTATTTCAAATCAGCAGGTTCTGAGCCAACGACGGCTCGGCACCCCCAGTCATTCCAGACACAGGACAACGGCGTCCATTTCCAGCTGATCCCGATCGGCCAGGAGATGGACGCCGTTGTGCATTCCGGCCCCCCTTTTTTGACCATCAGCAAGGAGTTACCCATGGCCTCTTCGTCGCACAACCTCAACCGCCGCCGCTTCGCCACCAGTGCCCTCGCGCTCGCCGGAGCGTCCGGCCTGGGCTTGCCGGCCCTGGCCCAGAAGGTCGGGCGGCCAGAGAAGGAAGCTCTGAAGTTCGGCTTCATCAAACTGACGGACTGCGCCCCGCTCGTGGTGGCCTACGAAAAGGGCTACTTCGAAGACGAAGGCCTGAACGTGACGCTTGAAGCCCAGGCCAACTGGAAGGTGCTGCTGGACCGCGTGATCGACGGTCAACTCGATGGCGCGCACATGCTCGCGGGCCAGCCGCTGGGCGCCACCATCGGCTTCGGCACCAAGGCCGACATCGTCACCGCCTTCAGCATGGACCTCAACGGCAACGCCATCACGGTGTCCAACGCGGTCTGGGCCGAGATGAAGCAACACCTGCCCATGGAAGGCGGCAAGATCGTGCACCCGATCAAGGCCGATGCGCTGAAGAAGGTGGTGGACGCCTGGAAGAAGCAAGGCAAGGCCTTCAAGATGGGCATGGTCTTCCCCGTCTCCACGCACAACTACGAGCTGCGCTACTGGCTGGCCGCGGGTGGTCTGAACCCTGGCTACTACACCTCGACCGACATCAGCGGCACCAGCAAGGCCGACGTGCTGCTCTCCGTCACCCCACCACCCCAGATGCCGGCCACCATGGAGTCGGGCACGATCCACGGCTACTGCGTGGGTGAGCCCTGGAACCAGCAGGCGGTGTTCAAAGGCGTGGGCGTTCCCGTGATCACCGACGACGAAATCTGGAAGAACAACCCGGAAAAAGTGTTTGGCGTGACCGGTGCCTGGGCCAAGGCCAATCCCAACACCCACATCGCCGTCGTCAAGGCGCTGATCCGCGCGGGCCAATGGCTCGACGCCTCCATGGCCAACCGCATCGAAGCCGTGAAGATGCTGTCCAAGTCGCAGTACGTGGGTGCCGACGAGGCCGTGATCGCCAACAGCATGACGGGCACCTTCGAATACGAGAAGGGCGACAAGCGCCCCGCGCCCGACTTCAACGTCTTCTTCCGCAATTTCGCGACCTATCCCTTCTACAGCGACGCCATCTGGTACCTCACGCAAATGCGCCGCTGGGGCCAGATCACGGAGGCCAAGCCAGACAGCTGGTACCTGGAAACCGCCAAGAAGGTCTACCTCCCCGAGGTGTACATGCAGGCCGCGAACGCGCTGGTGGCACAGGGCAAGCTCAAGGCCACCGACCTGCCCAAGACCGACGGTTTCAAGGGCGTGCAGACGGGCTTCATCGACGGCGTGGCCTACGACGGCCGCAAGCCCAACGACTACCTCGCCAAATTCAAGATCGGCCTGAAGCCCGCTGACAAGGTCTGACCATGGAACTCGTGAACAAACTTCTTGGCGGCGGCATGGTCGCCCTGCGCGACCCACGCGAACTGGGCCGCGCCTTCGTGATGTCCGTTGGCGTTCCCGTCATGGCCTTCGCACTTTTCCTGGCGCTGTGGTCCGCCGCGGCTTCGCGCATCCAGACCAGTCTGGGCGCCGTGCCGGGCCCGGTCCAGGTGGCCGTGCAGGCCAAGGCGCTGATTGAAGAGCACTTCTCCGAGCGCGCGCGCGAAGCCGCCTTCTATGAGCGCCAGATTGCGCGCAACAAGGAGCGCCTGGCCGAAGACCCGACCTACGAGCCCCGCAATTTCCAGTGGACCGGCAAGCGCACCTACATCGACCAGATCATCACCAGCCTCTACACCGTGTTCGTGGGATTTTTGCTTGCCACCGTCGTGGCGGTGCCGCTGGGCATCCTGGCGGGGACGTCAAAGATCGTGCAGGCGGCCATCAACCCGATGGTGCAGATCTTCCGCCCGGTCTCGCCACTGGCCTGGCTGCCGATCGTCACGCTGATCGTCAGCGCGGTCTACGTGACCACGGGCGAGCCGATGTTCCAGAAATCGTTTCTGATCTCGGCCATCACGGTCACGCTGTGCTCGCTGTGGACCACGCTGATCAACACCGCCATCGGCGTGACCTCGGTCGACAAGGACCTCGTGAACGTGGGCAAGGTGTTGCAGTTGCCGCTGACCACCCGGGTGCGCAAGATCGTCCTGCCGTCGGCCCTGCCCTTCATCTTCACCGGCATGCGCCTGTCGCTCGGCGTGGGCTGGATGGTGCTGATCGCCGCCGAAATGCTGGCGCAGAACCCCGGGTTGGGCAAGTTCGTCTGGGACGAGTTCCAGAACGGCAGTTCCGATTCCCTGAGCCGGATCATGGTGGCCGTGTTCACCATCGGCCTCATTGGCTTCGCCCTGGACCGCCTGATGCAGCTGCTGCAGAACCTGGCCGCGCACCGCTGACCCCGCAGGAACCAGAAGCATGAACCTCGCCCTGAAAACCCAGGACATCTTCCGCCCGATCGCGCCGGCAGCGGGGCCTGCGTCCGGCCCTGCGCTGGTCGCCGTGCCGACGTCCGCGGCGCTCGAACTGCGCAACGTCAGCAAGTCGTATGGCCATGGTGGCGCACGCACCGAAGTCCTGAAGAACCTCAACCTGCGTGTCGAGCCCGGAGAGTTCGTGGCCATCGTCGGCTTCTCCGGCAGTGGCAAAACCACGCTCATCAGCCTGCTGGCGGGTCTGATTGCCGCCGACCAGGGTGACGTCCTCAAGGGGGGCTCACCCATCACCGGGCCCGGGCCGGACCGCGGCATCGTCTTCCAGAACTACTCGCTCATGCCCTGGCTGAGCGTGCGCGACAACGTCGCCCTCGCGGTCGACCGCGTGTTCGCCAGCGAAAACGCCAGGCAGCGTGCCGAACGCGTGCGCCGCTACGTGTCCATGGTCGGGCTCACGCCAGCCATCGACAAGAAACCGGCTCAGCTCTCCGGCGGCATGCGCCAGCGCGTCTCGGTGGCGCGGGCACTGGCCACCGACCCCGACGTGCTGTTGCTCGACGAACCCCTGTCTGCCCTGGACGCCCTCACACGGGCCAACCTGCAGGACGAGATCGTCCGGATCTGGAGCGAAGACCGCAAGACCGTGGTGCTGATCACCAACGATGTGGACGAGGCCCTCATGATGGCGGACCGCATCATCCCGCTGGACGTGGGCCCCGGTGCCACGCTGGGCCCATCGTTCACGGTGGACATCCCCCGCCCCCGCGACCGCCGCGCCATGAACCACGACCTGCGCTTCCAGCAGCTGCGCAAGGAAATCACCCAATACCTGATCGCGCTCTCGCACCGGACCGCGGCGCAACAACGCGGCCAGGTGATCGCGCTGCCCACCCTCGTCCCACGCGGCAGCACGGCACGCGACATCAGCCCCACGCTGGCCAGCCGCACCCACATGCGCCACGCCGCGCTGGCCGAGCGCATCGAAGGCGAACTGCGGCAGTCCGTCGTTGCGCTGCCCGCGACAGCCAGCGGCGCGCGCCCCTCCGACGATCGTTTCGTCGAGTTCTCCCAGTTGGTCAAGGTCTACCCCACACCCAAGGGACCGCAGACCGTGGTGGACGGATTCGACCTGAAGATCCGCAAAGGCGAGTTCATCTCGGTCATCGGGCATTCGGGATGTGGCAAGTCCACCGTGCTGTCGATGATGGCTGGCTTGACCGACATCACCGAGGGGGTGATCGTTCTCGACGGCCGCGAAGTGGCGGACGCAGGCCCGGACCGGGGGCTGGTGTTCCAGGCCCCCAGCCTGGTGCCCTGGCTCAGTGCGTTCGACAACGTGATGCTCGGTGTGGCCCGCGTCTTCCCGCACGCCACCGAGGCCGAGCGCCGCGACACGGTGGGGTACTACCTCAACCGCGTCGGCCTGGGCTCGGCCATGAAGAAGCACGCCAGCGAGCTCTCCAGCGGGATGAAGCAACGCGTGGGCATTGCCCGCGCCTTCGCCCTCAATCCCAAAATGCTGCTGCTGGACGAACCCTTCGGCATGCTGGATTCGCTCACCCGATGGGACTTGCAGGAGGTTCTGATGGAGGTCTGGTCGCGCAGCCAGGTCACCGCCATGATGGTCACGCACGACGTGGACGAAGCCATCCTGCTGGCCGACCGCGTGGTCATGATGACCAACGGACCGCGCGCGAAGATCGGCAAAGTGATGGAAGTGACCCTGCCACGCCCGAGGACCCGAGAGGCGCTGTTGGCGCATCCGCGCTACTACGAACTGCGCGAGGAACTGATCGGCTTCCTCGAAGAATGCGGCAGTCAACACTGATCGCCCCACCCGCCATTCACACCGCGCCAACCCACAAAGGGGCATGCTTTCGGGCATGCTCCTTTTTTTGTCGCCTTGGCCGGCCCAGTCTTCACCGTGTTGGTGCAGAAAGCCCATGCCCGGCCCGCCACCCATGCCCTCAAATCGGGCATGGAATTTGCTGAGTCAACTGCGAGGCTAACGACGGCCTTTCAGTTGCAACAGGCTGCCGGCTCCGGCGGTCTGGCGCGCCCCATGCACCGCACCCGGCATTGCGATCCGGACGTCTGCGGCGTGGGTTCGATCTCTTCCCCACATTCCCCTCACAAAGGTCCACGCCATGGCGGGTTTCCGTACGTTCCTGAAAGCAGGCCACAGCCCCACGCTGCTGGCCTCCTTCATCTACTTCACCTACTGCTGCGGCGTCTGGGTCACCAACGGGGCCATGGCCCCCTTCATCAAGGACTCGCTCAACCTGAGCCCGGCCCAGCTCGGCGTCATGCTCTCGGTGCCGATCTTTGCCGGTGCGCTCATGCGGTTTCCGCTCGGCATCCTCGCGCAGTACATCGGCCGCAAGAACGCCACGCTGGTGGAAATGGGTGGCATCGCGATCGCGCTGCTGTTCGGCTATTTCTACGTGGAGACCTTCAACCACCTGATCGCCATGGGCGTGCTGCTGGGCATCGCGGGCGCCAGCTTCGGTGTCGCGCTGTCGCTGGGCTCTGGCTCTTTCCCGGCGCGCTACAAGGGCCTGGCCATGGGTCTGGTGGGTGCGGGCAACGTGGGCACCTCCCTGTCGGCCCTGCTGGCGCCGCAGCTGGCGCAAGCCTATGGCTGGAAGACCGTGTACGGCATCGCCGCGCTGGGCCTCATGGTGCCGGTGCTGGTGATGATCTTCCTGGCCAGGGAACCCGACGACGTGGACAAACACGCCGGCCTGCGCGAACACGTCGCCTGCCTGTTCGAGAAGGACGGCTGGGCCTTCAGCGTCATCTACGCCATCACCTTCGGCGGCTTCATCGGCCTGGCCACCTTCCTGCCGAGCTACTACTACGACCAGTTCGGCGTGAGCAAGGTGCAGGCCGGTCAGCTCACCATGCTCGCGGCGTTCATGGGCGCGGCGCTGCGCATCTTCGGCGGCTGGATCTCCGACCACTGGGGCGGCATCAACACGCTCACCGCTGTGTTGATCATCATCTCCGTCAGCTTGCTGGCCTGCGGCCTGGCCGGTGGCTCGCTGGTGATCACCACCCTGTTGCTGATGTTGTGCTTCGCGGCACTGGGCGCGGGCAATGGCGCGCTGTTCCAGCTGGTGCCCTTGCGCTGGCCGCTGTCCACCGCCGTGGCCGGCTCCATGATCGGCGAGATCGGTGCCCTCGGTGGTGGCCTGGTGCCCAACGCCATGGGCCTGTCGCGTCAGTACACCGGCACCTACCTCTGGGGCTTCGCGCTGTTTTCGGTGCTCGCGCTGCTGGTGTTGCTGATGATGCGTTCGATGCAGATCCGATGGACACGCACCTGGGCGGAGAAAGGTGGCCGCGCACGCAGCGCGTGAGCCCTATGTCGGCAGAAACAGCAGCCAGTAGATCAACAACACATTGAACAAGACGCTGAGACCCAGCAGCAGCTTCCACAGCATCGTGGGATCGCGTTGCAGCAGCGCCGATGCCGGCGGCATGGTCAGCGGCCGGGACGCACCGCGCTCCAGTGCCAGCAAAAACTCCTCAGCGGTCTCGAAGCGCAGCGACTGCTCGCGCGCCACGGCCTTCTGCACCACATGGTCCAGCCAGATCGGCACCTCGGGGTTGTGGCGGCTGGGGGGCGTCGGGTCGCGGTAGTAGCGCCCCACCTGGTAGGGCAGCACCTGGCCATAGGGCAAGCGGGCGGTGAGCAACTGATAGAGCGTGACGCCCAGCGCGAACAGATCGCTTCGGGCATCGGGCAGCTCCTTCGTCTCGGCGTCGGAGGCACCGGTTGCCTGCCGCGTGTTGTAGCCCCACTGCTCGGGGTTCACGTAGCTCGGCGTGCCGGCGTGCAGCCGTCGCATGCTCTCGGGCTCACGCCCGCTCAGGGCCACACCGAGGTCGAGCACGCGCAACACGCCATCCTCGCCCTGGTGCAGGTTGGCGGGCTTGATGTCGCGGTGGATCACGCCCTGGCGGTGCATGCGGCCGAGCACGCGCAGGGTCTGCATGGCGATCTGCACCGCCTGGCCGGGTGCGAAGCGCTGTGACCGGTCCAGCATCTGCTGCAGGGTCTCGCCGCTGTGCCAGTCGTACAGCAGGTAGTAGGCGCTGCGCGGCCGCTGCGTGGGCAGGCTCTGGTGCAGGCACACCAGGTTGTCGGCCGCGCGCGAGGACTGCATGCGCCGCGAGAGCCAGGCTTCGTGCGCGAGCATGGCGCGCTCGTCCTGGTCGTGTGCGCGCGCGGGGTGCAGTGTCTTGAGCGCATACAGCGTCTGCGTGGCGGGATCGCGCACCTGGTAGAGCAGGTTGATGCCGTTGTCGGCCACCGGCGCGGTCACCACGAAGCCGTCGATCTGGTCGCCCACCTTCAGGCGCGGCGCCATGGGCAGGGCATGGGCCAGGCGGCTGGCGTCCTCCAGGTTGGGGTCGAGCAGGCCCAGCACACGCACCACCATGGCGGTGAGGTTGTCGTCGCTGCCCGCAGCCAGCGCCGCCTCCACCAGGCGTTCACAGGCGACCTGCGCTTGCACGGCAGGGTCGGCGCAGTCGGCGAGGCGGCGCTCCGCCAACTTGCCGTGCACGCCGTCGGTGAGCAGCACGAAGATGTCGCCCACCTGCAGGTCGCCCTGCACGTAGTCGACCACGAGGTGGTCTTCCAGGCCCACGGCGCGCAGCAGCTGGTGCCGCAGGTCGGGGTGGTTGACCACGTGGTCGTGCGTGAGCAGCAGCGTCTGGCCCTCGCGCAGCAGGTAGCAGCGCGAATCGCCCACGTGGGCCAGCGTGTACGACTGGCCGCGCAGCACCAGCGCGGTGAGTGTGGTCAGGCCCATGGCGGGCTGGCGGCTGCGGTTGACGCCGGCCAGCCAGGCGTTCTGCGCGCCGATGATGCGGTCCAGCGCCACCGTGGTGTCCCAGGTCTCGGGCGTGCCGTGGTAGTCGCGCACCAGGCTGGTGACCGTGGTCTGGGCCGCTTCCCGCCCCATGCCGCCGGTGCTCACCCCATCGGCAATGGCCACGATGGAGCCCATGTCCTCCTGCCCCGCTGGCGGCAGCATGGCGGCGCAGAAGTCTTCGTTGTTCTCCTTGCGGCCCGCCAGGCAGACAAAACCGATGTCGATGTCAAAGGCCATGCGGCATCACCCCATCAGCATCTGCATGCTGCGTTCGTATTCGGCCGAGAGCTGCTCGAAGGCTTCGAGCAGGCTTTCACTGGCCGCCGCCAGGCCTTCGAGGCGCAGCAGCCGATCGCGCCCTGCCGGACGCTGGATGTGGGCGGCACCGGCGAGCACCTTGTCCCATTCCAGCGCCGCGGCATCGAGCGTGCGGCGAATCTCGGGGGTGGACAGGGGCAGGCCGTTGAGCAAGGCCAGGCCCGACTCGAATTCCCGCTGCGCCCCAACCATGGCAGCGTCACTGCCCGGCGCGCGCGCACCGGCGTCCAGCAGATCCATCAGCGCGCACTTGGCAAACCGCTGGGACAGCATGCGCTGGCGCCCGGCGATGTTGAGCAGCTTCAGCGGCGGGGCCGAGCCCGCGCTCTCCAGACTCGCCGTCAGGCGATCGGCATCGTGCAGCAGGCGCTCGGCGAGTTCGTCCACCGGCAGCACCTGCGCGGCCGCGGGCTTTCCTTTGAGCGTGGGCTTGAGGCGCTGCCAGGTGCCTTCCACCTGGGCCAGCAGGTCGCCGAAGGTGGGGGCCGAGAGCGTCTTGCCCAGCAGCGCGATGTTGGCGTCGATGCGCTGGATCGAGTCGTCCAGCAGCGCCTGCTGCTGGCGCGTCTGCACCTCGGCCAGGCGCAGCAGGTACAGCTTGACCAGGCGCTGCGAGAGCATGCGCAGCTGCCCGGCCCGGTTCACCCCTTCGGCGAAGTGGGCCGACTGGATGATGTGCTGCGACACCTGGCCCAGCCGCTGGTTGCTGTGCATCGAGGCGGTGCGCAGGATCTGGAAGGCGTCGTCGTCGGAGACCTGCCGCGCGCGCATCAGGATGCCCTTGGCCCGCTCCACCGCCTTGCGGTCCTCGAAGCGCTGGGACACATCGCGCAACTGCTCCTGCAATGCCTGTTCGCGCCGGAAGCGCGCCTGCGCGAGGTGGATGAGCGGGCGCAGGCGCTGCGCCCCGTAGCCATTGACCACGTAGGCGTGGATGCCCGCGGCCATCGCCGCTTCGATGTGGCCGGCGTCGCTGTCGGTGGTGAACACGATCACCGGACACGCTGCGGTGTCGGCCAGCGCCTGGGTGGCCTTGAACAGTGCATCGGTGGGCGCGGACACCTCGCCGATCACCAGATCTGGTGCATGGCGCACGACGCCCTGCACCAGTTTGCTGCACCCATCCTCCTGAGCGAGGACCTCGATGCCCATGGCTTGCAGGTCGAGCGCGAGCGGCAGCGTGGCCTGGGGACCGCTCCGAAAAACCAGCGCAGATGTCATATGAATCAAAAGCTTGTGAGTGAAAGCCGGGCCCGCACCCTGGGCTGCGGCAGGCCGCGTGACGGTCTGCGGCGCGCACCGCGCACACCGGGGAACGGGTTTCGAATGATATGGCACACGTTTTGCATGGTTCACCTCGGACGTGACGAAGCGTCTGACCCCGACCGCAGTGTCGCGGGACTGTGCACAACGACGTGCGCAGCGAGAAAACGGGGCCCGCCATGTGGCGCGCCTCAGCCCGGCTTCTCGGCCGGAACAACCGCATATCCCTGTCTTTTCTGGTGACCCTGGCTCACGGCGCGCGTGCGCGCACCGGTCACTGGCACGGGGTATGCACCTGACGCCAAGCGAATCACAACTGGAGTAGCCGCGATGAAAAAATCAAAACTGGTGATGGTGGGCAACGGCATGGCCGGTGTGCGCACGCTCGAAGAACTGCTCAAGATCGCCCCCGACCTCTACGACATCACGGTGTTCGGCAGCGAGCCCCACCCCAACTACAACCGCATCCTGCTCTCGCCGGTGCTCGCCGGTGAGCAGACGCTGGACGAGATCGTGCTCAACGACTGGGCCTGGTACACCGAGAACGGCGTGACCCTGCACGCGGGCAAGACCGTGACCGAGGTGGACCGCATCAAGCGCGTGGTGCGCGCCACGGATGCGGACGGCAGCGTGATCGAAGCGCCGTACGACCGCCTGATCATGGCCACCGGCTCCAACCCCTTCATGTTGCCGCTGCCCGGCAAGGACCTGCAAGGCGTGCTGGCCTACCGCGACATCGCCGACACGCAGGCCATGATCGACGCGGCCACGAAATACAAACATGCGGTCGTCATCGGCGGCGGCCTGCTCGGCCTGGAGGCGGCCAACGGCCTGATGAAGCGCGGCATGACGGTGAGCGTGGTGCACGTGGCGCCCTGGCTCATGGAACGCCAGCTCGACGACGTGGCGGGCAAGCTCTTGCAGCAGTCGCTGGAGACGCGCGGCATGAACTTCCTGATCGGCGCGCAGACGCAGGAGCTCGTGGGCAACGAAGAAGGCCGCGTGAAGGCGATCCGCTTCAAGGACGGCACCGAGCTGCCGGCCGACCTGGTGGTCATGGCCGTGGGCATCCGCCCCAACACGGCGCTGGCCGAGAGCATGCGCCTGCACGTGAACAAGGGCATCGTGGTGAGCGACACGCTGCAGACCGTGACCGATCCGCGCATCTACGCGGTGGGCGAGTGCGCGGCACACCGCGGCATCGCCTACGGCCTGGTGGCGCCGCTGTTCGAGCAGGGCAAGGTGCTGGCCACGCACCTGGCCGAGTTCGGCATCGGCCGCTACACCGGTTCGCTCACCTCGACCAAGCTCAAGGTCACCGGCATCGACCTGTTCTCCGCCGGCAACTTCACCGGTGGCGCCCACACCGAAGAGATCGTGATGAGCGACCCCTCGGGCGGTGTCTACAAGAAGCTGGTGATCCAGGACGACAAGCTGGTGGGCGCCTGCCTGTATGGCGACACGGTGGACGGCTCCTGGTACTTCAAGCTGCTGCGCGACGGGCGCAGCGTGGCCGACATCCGCGACAAGCTGATGTTCGGCGAATCCAACATCGGCGACGTGGGCCACCAGGGCCAGAGCAAAGCCTCGGCCATGGCGGACTCCGACGAGGTCTGCGGCTGCAACGGCGTGACCAAGGGTGCCATCTGCAAGGCCATCAAGGACAAGGGCCTGTTCACGCTGGAAGAGGTGCGCAAGCAGACCAAGGCCAGCGCCTCCTGCGGTTCGTGCACCGGTCTGGTGGAGCAGATCCTGATGTTCACCGCGGGTGGCGACTACTCGGCCACGCCGAAGATGAAAGCCATGTGCGGCTGCACCGACCACGGCCACCAAGCGGTGCGCGAAGCCATCCGCACGCCGCTGCCCGACGGCGGCAAATTGCTCACCACGGCCCAGGTGTTTGCCCACCTGAACTGGAAGACGCCCAACGGCTGCGCGAGCTGCCGCCCGGCCATCAACTACTACCTGATCAGCACCTGGCCCAAGGAAGCCAAGGACGATCCGCAGAGCCGCTTCATCAACGAGCGCTCGCACGCCAACATCCAGAAGGACGGCACGTATTCGGTGATCCCGCGCATGTGGGGCGGCGAGACCACGGCCGACGAGCTGCGCCGC
>NZ_JAKFEO010000091.1:0-4111 GCF_036675665.1 Hydrogenophaga sp.
GCCACCCAGCCGGCGAAGGCCGAGCAGAACGCGCAGATGAAGGCGATGGCCGCCGCCACGATCGCCACGGGCGAGGTGCGGAAGCTGTAGCCGATGTCGCTGTCGAACCAGCGCGCGAGGGTCTGTCCCATGGGATTGCCGATGAACGAACGCCGCGGGGCCGGAGCCGCGCGGCGCTCGTGTGCTAGTGGAGGATTACTTCGAAACGGTGATCCACTTGAAGTCGAGGTAGTTGTCGCCGCGCTGGACCACCTTGACCTTCTTGCTCACGCCCCAGGCCAGCGACTGCTGGTGCAGCGGCAGGTGGCCGACGTCGTTGGCGTGGATGTCGAAGGCCTGCTTGATCATGGCGTTGCGCTTGTTCTTGTCGGTTTCCGACTGCACGGCGCGCGTGAGCTTGTCGAACTCGGGATTGCAGTAGCTGCCCAGGTTGAACTGGCCGGCGCCCTTGTCGTTGGGGCAGGCCATCAGCGCGTTCATGGCGTTGTGCGCGTCGTAGGTGCTGGGCGTCCAGCCGAGCAGGTAGAAGCTGGTGTCGCGGCGCAGGATCTTGGGGAAGTAGGTGCCCTTGGTCTCGGCCTGCAGGTTGATCTTGACGCCGATGCGCGACAGGTTGGCCGCCACTGCCTGGCAGATCCGCGCGTCGTTGACGTAGCGGTCGTTCGGGCAGTTCATTGTCACCTCGAAGCCGTTGGGGTAGCCGGCGTCGGTCAGCAGTTTCTTGGCGGCATCCGCGTCATAGGGCAGGCGCTTGTTCTGCTCCTGGCTGAAGCCGTTGATGCCGGGGCCCACCATCAGGGCCGTGGGCAGCGACACGTTGCGCATCACGGTTCGCTTGATGCCCTCGATGTCGATGGCCTGGTAGAAGGCCTGGCGCACCCGCTTGTCCTTGAAGGGGTTCTTGCCCTTGACGCTGGAGTACAGCAGTTCGTCGCGCTTCTGGTCCATGCCCAGGAAGATGGTGCGCAGCTCGGGCGCCACCAGCGCCTGCGCATTGGGCGAGTTGCGCACGCGGTCGATGTCCTGCACCGGCACCGGCTCCATCACGTCGACTTCGCCGGACAGCAGGGCAGCCACGCGCGTGGCATCGTTGCCGATCGGGGTGAAGATCACCTCCTGCACGTTGCCCTCGATCTTGCCCCAGTAGTTGCCGTTGCGAACGAAGGTCGTGCGCACGCCGGGCTGGCGCTCGCGCAGGCGGTACGGACCGGTGCCGTTGGCGCGGAAGGAGGCGGCATTCTCGACGCCCTTGCGGCGGTCGACCGGACGGGTGGCCTGGTTGTCCTCGCACCACTTCTTGCTCATGACGAAGACCTGCGACAGCACGTCCGGCAGGATCGGAAACGGGTCGTTGGTCTCGATCTCGACCGTGTGGCTGTCGACCTTGCGCACCGCCTTCACGTCGTTGGTGTAGCTCTTCATGTCCGAGCCGTCGACCTGGGTGCGCGCCATGGTGAACAGCACATCGTCGGCCGTGAACGGGGTGCCGTCATGGAACTGCACGCCCTTGCGCAGCTCGAAGCGCCACACCGTGGGCGAGGTCTGCTTCCAGGCCGTGGCCAGCGCGGGGGCCAGCGAGAGGTCCTTGTTGCGGCCGACCAGCGGCTCGTAGACGTTGCTGGTCACCGACAGCTGCAGCGACTCGTTGAGCGAGTGCGGGTCCATCGACAGCGCATCGCCTTGGTTGGCGACGCGCACCGTCTGCGCCGACGCCGCACCGGCCAGCACGCACATCAGGGCCGCATGGATCAGGGTTGTCTTCATTTTCATGGGAGAGCTCCTTGGTGAGCGGGTGGGAAACGGGTCAGGCCGGCGGCAGCGGCATGGACTGCTCCACCAGGCTGGCGTGCAGCGCCGAGCCGAGCGGCAGGATGTCGTCGTTGAAATCGTAGCGGCTGTTGTGCAGCATGCAGTTGCCCTCGCCGCCCTGCCCGATGCGCATGTACGCGCCGGGCTTGACCTGCAGCATGAAGGAGAAGTCCTCCGCTCCCATGCTGGGGTCGAGGTCGCGCACCACGTGGTCGGCGCCGACCAGCGATTCGGCGACGTCGGCGGCGAACATGGCCTCGCGCAGGGTGTTGGTGGTGGCGGGATAGATGCGCTCGTAGTTGACCGACGCCGTGGCGCCGAACCCCAGCGCGACGGCACTGCACAGCTCCGTCATGCGCCGCTCGACCAGACCCTGCACTTCCGCCGTGAAGGTGCGCACCGTGCCCACCAGGGTGGCCTTGCCCGGGATCACGCTCATCGCGTGGACGTCGCCGGCCTGCATCGCGCAAAGGCTGATCACGGCGCTGTCCAGCGGCCGCACGTTGCGCGCCACGATGCTCTGGACCGCGGTGATGATGTGGGCGGCCACCAGCACCGGGTCGGTGGCCAGGTAGGCATGGGCGCCGTGCCCGCCCTTGCCGGTGATCTCGATCGTGATCTTGTCGGCCGCCGCCATCATCGGCCCCGGCGTCAGGCCGATCTTGCCGGGCCGCAGGCCGGGCCAGTTGTGCATGCCGTAGACCGCCTCGACCGGGAAACGCTCGAACAGGCCGTCCTCGATCATGGCGCGCGCGCCGGCGAAACCCTCCTCGCCCGGCTGGAAGATCAGCACCGCCGTGCCGTCGAAGTCGCGCGTCTCGGCCAGGTAGCGCGCGGCGCCCACCAGCATGGCGGTGTGCCCGTCGTGGCCGCAGCCGTGCATCATGCCGCTGCGCGTGGACTTCCAGGCGAACTCGTTGTGCTCCGTCATGGTCAGGGCGTCCATGTCCGCGCGCAGGCCGATCATGCGGCCGCTGCCCCGGCCACGGCCGTGGACCAGCCCCACCACGCCGGTCTTGCCGATGCCGGTGTGGATCTCGTCGACACCGCACACCCGCAGGGCTTCCTGCACCCGGGCGGCGGTGTAGACCTCCTCGAAGCCGAGCTCGGGGTGCGCGTGCAGGTCGCGCCGCAACGCCACCAGCTCCGGGTGGAACTGCGCGATGTGCGCGAAGGCGCGGCCGTTGGCCTTCAGGCGCGGTGTGGCGATGGCCGGCGCCAGCATCAGTGCCCCTTGGCGCCGCCCACGCGCAGGCGCGGATCGACGGCGAAATACAGCAGGTCCACCACCAGGTTGATCACCACGAAGATCAGCGCGATCAGGCACAGGTAGGCGGCCATCACCGGGATGTCGGCGAAGGTCACGGCCTGGATGAACAGCAGCCCCATCCCGGGCCACTGGAAAACGGTCTCGGTGATGATGGCGAAGGCGATCAGGCCGCCCAGCTGCAGGCCGGTGATGGTCATCACCGGAACCAGCGTGTTCTTCAGCGCGTGGCCGAAATGGATGGCTCGGCTAGGCAGGCCGCGTGCGCGCGCGAACTTGATGTAGTCGGTGCGCAGCACCTCCAGCATCTCGGCCCGCACCAGCCGCATGATCAGGGTCAGCTGGAAGATGGCCAGGGTGATGCCGGGCAGCACGATGTGGTGCCAGCCCTTGGAGGTCAGCAGGCCCGACGACCACCAGCCGATCTGCACCGTTTCGCCGCGGCCGAAGCTGGGAAACCAGCCGAGCGTGACGGAGAACACCAGGATCAGCAGGATGCCGATCAGGAAGGTCGGCAGCGACACGCCCAGCAGCGACACGGTCATGAACGTCTGGCTGAGGAAGGTGCCCCGGCGCAGCGCCGAATAGACGCCCATCGGAATGCCGACCACCAGCGCCAGGAAGGCGGCCACCAGCGACAGTTCCAGCGTCGCCGGAAAGCGCTCGGCGATCAGGCGCGAGACCTTGGCGCCCTGGCGCAGGCTGAGCCCGAACTCCCCTTGCACCGCATTGACCAGGAAGTGCCCGAATTGCACGAAGAAGGGCTGGTCCAGGCCGAGGTCGGCGCGCAATTCGCGGATCTGCTGCGGCGTCGCGTCCTGGCCCAGCAGGAAAACGACCGGGTCGCCGACGTACTGGAACAGCAGGAACGCGATGAAGGCCACGGTGACCATGACGACCACGGCCTGCAGCAGGCGGCGAAGGATGAAGGCGAGCATCGCTAATACGGAAGGCGCAGGGATGCTAGCAGAGCCGCGCACCCGCGCCACGGGTGGAAACGAGCGGGGCGAGGGCCGGTCTGACGACCAGCAGTTC
>NZ_JAKFEO010000092.1:0-3812 GCF_036675665.1 Hydrogenophaga sp.
CACCGTGCTGGTGGGCATGGGCCTGAACGAACGCTTCTTCCTGGAGATGGCCAAGGCCGGCGTGCTGGTCAACCTGGTGATGTGGGCCTTCAACCTGTTCCCGCTGCCGCCGCTGGACGGCGGTCGCATCCTCGCCGGCCTGCTGCCGCCGCGCGCGGCCTGGACCCTCAGCCGCATCGAGCCCTGGGGCTTCTTCATCGTCATGGGCCTGGTGATCGCCGGCATCGTCGGCAGCTTCTGGCTGCGCCCGCTGATCACCCTGGGCTACGGCGTGCTGGGCGTGCTGCTGTCGCCGCTCAACGCCCTGCTCTCCTGACCTGACAATGACTGCTCCCGTCCGCTACCTCACCGGCATCACCACCACCGGCACCCCGCACCTGGGCAACTACGTCGGCGCCATCCGGCCCACCGTGCAGGCCAGCCGCCGGCCCGGCACCCAGAACTTCTACTTCCTGGCCGACTACCACGCCCTGATCAAGTGCGACGAGCCCGCGCGCATCCAGCGCTCCACGCTGGAAATCGCGGCCTGCTGGCTGGCGGCGGGGCTGGACCCGGAGCACGTCTACTTCTACCGGCAGTCGGACATCCCCGAGATCCCCGAGCTGACCTGGCTGCTGACCTGCGTGACCGGCAAGGGCCTGCTCAACCGGGCCCACGCCTACAAGGCCCAGGTGGACAAGAACAACGCCGCCGGCGTCGACCCCGACTCGGACGTCACCGCCGGCCTGTTCATGTACCCGGTGCTGATGGCCGCCGACATCGTCATGTTCAACGCGCACAAGGTGCCGGTCGGCCGCGACCAGGTCCAGCACCTGGAAATGGCGCGCGACATGGCCTCCAGCTTCAACCACCTGTACGGCGAGCACTTCACGTTGCCCGAGGCGCAGGTCGACGAGGCCGTGGCCACGCTGCCGGGGCTGGACGGGCGCAAGATGAGCAAGAGCTACGACAACGTGATCGCCCTGTTCGGCCCGCGCGAGCAGATGCGCAGGCAGATCTTCTCGATCGTCACCGACTCGCGCACGCCCGGCGAGCCCAAGGAGGTCGAAGGCTCGGCCCTGTTCCAGATCTACCAGGCCTTCGCCGACGAGGGCGAGACGCAGGCGCTGCGCAAGGCGTATGCCGAGGGCATCGCCTGGTCCGACGCCAAGCAGCTGCTGTTCGAGCGGATCGACCGCGAGATCGCGCCCATGCGCGAGCGCTACGAGGCGCTGGTGGGCCACCCGGCCGAGCTGGAGAAGATCCTCAAGGCCGGCGCCGGGAAGGCCCGCGCCATCGCCACGCCGTTCATGGCCAGGCTGCGCGAGGCCGTGGGCCTGCGCAACCTCGCTGCGCAGCCGCAGTCCGCCGGCAAGGCCAGGACCAGGGCCGCCCTGCCTTCGTTCAAGCAGTACCGGGAAAGCGACGGCCGGCACTACTTCAAGCTGGTCGACGCCGCCGGCGCGCTGTTGCTGCAAAGCGTGGGTTTCGCCTCGCCCCAGGAGGCGGGCCGGGCCGTGGCGCGGCTCAAGCAGGAAGGCCTGGCGGCCCTGGGCGACTCCGCGCGCCGCGCCGAGGGCGTGACCGAGGAACAGGTGGGGGCCGCACTGGCCCAGCTGGCCGCCGGCTGAGCCGGCCCCGCCTTGGCGCTATCCTTGCAGTCCGAGATGAAAGCCAATCCCAACCCCACCATCCTGTACGTGATCGACGACCACCCGCTGATGCGGGAGGCCGTGGTGATGCTGCTTCGCCGGATGCGGCCGGGCGCGCGCGTGATCGAACTCGATCGCATCGGGGGCATGGAATCGGCCGTGCGCGAGAACGGCTTCCCGGACCTGATCTGCCTGGACCTCAAGCTGCCGGACACCACCGGCACCTCGGGCGTGCACGAGATGAAGAACCAGTTCCCGGACGCGCCGCTGGCCGTGTTGTCGGCCTCGCCGGCCGCCGACGCGGAGGAAGCGTGCATCGAGGCCGGCGCCGACATCTACATCGAGAAGTCGGCCGGGGCCCAGGAGATCGGCAATGCGCTGCGGGCACTGCTGAACACCGACGGCAGCTTCGAGGAGCTGGCGCCCACCGACAACAAGCTGTCCAAGCGGCAGAAGCAGCTGATCGTGATGCTGGACCGCGGCCTGTCCAACCGCGAGATCGCCGACGAGCTGGGCATCAGCGAGCACACCGTCAAGGTGCACCTGTGGCGGCTGTTCCGGCGGCTGGGGGTCAAGAGCCGCACGCAGACGATCCACTTCGCGCGCACGCACGGGCTGCTTTCGAGCTGACGGGGTCGGCAGGCGCGACAAGGCCGCGAACCGCTAGCCGCAGGCGGTGCCATTGCGGGCTTGACCCGCTCCCGGTGTCATTGCGGGCTTGACCCGCAATCCATCACCTGGCCTCCGGACACGCGCAGCTGCCGATCGGGCGTCCGGAGATGGATCCCGGTGAGTTCAACCGGTCAGCGCAACGCTTGCCGCCAATTTATCAGCCGGTGTGATGTAGCCGAGGGTCTTGCGTGGTCGAGTGTTGAGCTTGGTGGCTATGACGTTCAGCTGCCGCTGGCTGAAGGCAGACAGGTCTGCGCTTCTTGGCAGGTACTGGCGCAGCAGCCCATTGGTGTTTTCGTTGGATCCTCTCTGCCAGGGGCTGCGTGGATCGCAGAAGTACACCTGCACGTCAGTGGCCACGGTGAAGGCCTTGTGCTGCGCCAACTCAGTGCCGCGGTCCCAGGTCAGCGTTCTCATCAGGTTCTCAGGCAGTTTGCGAACTTGGCCGATGAGCGCGCGAACCACGCTTTCGGAATCCTTGCCCTCCAGCCGGGCCAGCGCAACGTAGCGCGAATGACGCTCCACCAGGGTAGCCACGTAGCTGGGGCCTGCCCCCACGATCAGATCGCCTTCCCAGTGGCCCGGCACGGCCCTGTCCTCGACGTCAGCAGGCCGCTCGCGAATCGAGATCGCATCGACGATCTGTCCCCTTTTGGTGGGCATCACGGCCACCGTGCGGCGCATCTGCTTGCGGCTGCGCAGGTGCGCCACCAACTCCTTCTTGAGCACCCCTCGGGCCTGAATGAACAGACTGCGGTAGATCGTCTCGTGAGACACCTGCATGGCCGGCTCATTGTGATGTACCAGGCGCAGCCACTTGGCAATCTGCTGGGGCGACCAGTCCGCCTGCAGCTTGGCGGCCACCAGGTCACGCAATCGCTCCTCGCGCGCTAGCAGGCATGCCTTGGGCCGCTCCGCCCGGCTCCAGGCGGTCCGGTCCGCCGCCGCCGCCCGGTACGCTTGGCATCCGCCATTGCGAGCCACTTCGCGGCTGATCGTCGAAGCCGAGCGCCCGAGGCGTCGCGCCACCTCACGCAGTGCCAGCCCCGAGGCCAGACAGCGCGAGATCTCCTCGCGCTCGGCCAAGCTCAGGTGCTTGCACGAGCGGCTTCGCTGCCGCGGCTCGATGCCACCTTCCTGCTTGATGATCCAGTGCACCGTGCCGCTGGCCCTGCCCAGCGCCGCACCGATCTCATTGAGACTCTGGCCAGCTTTCCAGCGGCTCCAGAGCTCCGCCTGCTGCCACCGAGTCAGCCCTCGCGACTTCGCCTTCTCCATCCCGATCTCCAACAGTTTCGATACTGTTGCATTGACCGGTTGAACTCACCGGGATCCATCTCCTGTCGCGCTGAATGCGCACGTGCCGTATTCAGACGACGGGTGATGGATTGCGGGTCAAGCCCGCAATGACATGTTGCTTCGGTCAAGCCGCAATGACATGTTGCTTCGGTCAGGCCCGCATAGACATGTCACGTCGATCAGGCCTGCAATGACGCGAAGACTTCGTCC
>NZ_JAKFEO010000103.1:0-23036 GCF_036675665.1 Hydrogenophaga sp.
GGCCAACGCCACCAACAGCAGCGACGACCGCGACGCCCTGCAGGCCGAAGTGAAACAGCTGGCCGATGAAATCGACCGCGTGTCCAAGCAGACCTCGTTCAACGGCAAGAAGGTGCTCGACGGCTCCTTCACCGCCGCGAGCTTCCAGGTGGGCGCCAACGCCGGTGACAACATCACCATCGGCTCGCTGGCCGACACCACCGCCGACAACCTGAGCACCGTGGCCTACGGCGAAGAAACCCGGGTAATCAGCGCGGCCAACCTCACTGGCATGACGGACTACGACACCGCAGTCACCGCCAACCTGACCATCGCCGTGGGCGGCGCCGCCGCTGTGGATCTGGGTGAACTGGCTGTGGCCTCGTCCGAGACCGAGCGTCTGGGCCAGGTGATCGAGGCCATCAACCGCAAGACCGCCGACACCGGCGTGTCCGCCTTCCTGGTGGACAACGAAGACGGCAGCTACGACGTGGAATTGCTGTCATCGCAGCTCACCGCTGCCGGCGCACCGGCCGCCGTGGTGTTCGGTGCTGGTTTCACCGCCACCGCAACCGGCCTTGTCGTGGCCGATGGCGCAGCCATCGCAGCCGCTTCGGCCGCTGACTCGACGGGCATTTCCAACATCGACGTGACGACCGAAAAGGGTGCCTACATCGCGATGAAGAAGCTCGACGAAGCACTCGACCAGGTCAACGGCGCGCGCGCCAAGCTCGGTGCCGTGCAGAGCCGCTTCGAGAACGCCGTGGCCAACATCCAGATCGGCGTGGAGAACCTCTCCGCTTCGCGCGGCCGCATCATGGACGCCGACTTCGCCAAGGAAACCGCCAACCTGTCGCGCTCGCAGATCCTGCAACAGGCCGGCACCGCCATGGTGGCCCAGGCCAACCAGGCACCCCAGGGCGTGTTGTCCCTGCTGCGCTGATCGGCGCGGCTCTCGCAAGCGCCACGCCTTCGGGCGTGGCTGCCCCGGGCGGCGGTGGTGGTGAACAACCTCCCCGCCGCCTCGGGCCTTGCGGGGTGAACACAGCGCATGCCACCCGCGTGCGCTGTGTTCACCCCGACAGGGGCACACGTTTAACGAACGAACTGCCCCGTTGTTCACGGTCTTTTCCAAGCGATGGATTGCGGCAGTCACTAAAGAATATGGCATGGGCACCGAGATCACCTTCTACGGACTTCCAAAGAAGTTCGCCGTCCGGCAAGAAGATGCACAGGTTGATCGGGGCCCAGGGGCCCCACCGGCGCGTTCAGCCCAGCACCGGTCATGGCGACCAGCCCCCTGGCTGGTGTCGAGATTGGCAGCGATGCCGGATTGCTTTTCATCCATTCTTTAGGAGTTAGTCATGACCACCATCAACACGAACGTGATGTCGATGAACGCCCAGCGCAACCTGCTTTCTTCACAGGGTTCGCTGGCCACTTCCATGCAGCGCCTGTCCTCGGGCCTGCGTGTCAACAGCGCCAAGGACGACGCTGCCGGCCTGGCCATTGCCGAGCGCATGAACGCTCAGGTCAAGGGCCTGAGCGTGGCAGCACGCAACGCCAACGACGGCATCTCGCTGGCGCAGACCGCTGAAGGCGCGCTGGGCAAAGTCGGCGACATGCTGCAGCGCATGCGTGAACTGGCCGTGCAATCGGCCAACGCCACCAACAGCAGCGACGACCGCGATGCCCTGCAGGCCGAAGTGAAACAGCTGGCCGACGAAGTCGACCGCGTTTCCAAGCAGACCTCGTTCAACGGCAAGAAGGTGCTTGACGGCTCTTTCACCGCCGCCACTTTCCAGGTGGGTGCCAACGCCGGCGACAACATCACCATCGGTTCGCTCGCCGACACCACCGCAGAAAACCTCAGCACCATCGCCTATGGCGAAGTGACCGTGGCCGCCATCGACCCCGAAGACGCGGCCTTCACCGGCTTCGACACGGCCATCGCCGACGGCACGCTGGACATCACGGTTTCCGGCACGACCTACGAACTGGGCGCCCTCGCTGCCGCCAATTCGGGCACCGAGCGCATTGGCCAGGTGGTCGAAGCCATCAACCGCAAGTCCAGCGACACCGGCGTGTCTGCCTACCTCGTGGACAACGGAGACGGCACCTTCGACATGGAAATCCTGTCTTCGCGCCTGGACGCGGCAGGCGCACCCATCATTCCCACTTTCTCCGTCGGCTTCACCGCCGCCGACACCGGCTTTGCCGCACCAACCGTGGTTGCCGCCGCCACCGACCTGACCGGCATCAACTCCATCGACGTGACGACCGAAAAGGGCGCCTACATCGCGATCAAGAAGCTCGACGACGCACTCGACCAGGTCAACGGCGCACGCGCCACCCTGGGTGCCGTGCAGAGCCGCTTCGAAAACGCCGTGTCGAACATCCAGATCGGCGTGGAAAACCTCTCTGCCTCGCGCGGCCGCATCATGGACGCCGACTTTGCCAAGGAGACAGCCAACCTCTCGCGCGCCCAGATCCTGCAGCAGGCCGGTACCGCCATGGTGGCCCAGGCCAACCAGGTTCCCCAGGGCGTGCTGTCCCTGCTGCGCTGATCGGCGCGGCTCTCGCAAGCGCCACGCCTTCGGGCGGGGCAGCCCCGGGCGGTGGCGGTGGTGAACAACCACCCCGCCGCCTTGGGCCTTGCGGGGTGAACACAGCGCATGCAAGCCGCGTGCGCTGTGTCCAACCCGACAAGGAGTCACCATGGCCATCTCTTCACCAGGTCTTGCCAGCGGCATCGACATCAAGAGCATCGTCTCGCAACTGGTGGCCCTGGAGCGCGCTCCGCTGGTGCCGCTGCAACAACAGGCCGCCAGCTTCCAGAGCAAGCTCTCCATCTACGGGACCATCAAGTCGATGGTCGCGGGCCTGGGTGACGCCGCCGCCAAGCTGTCCGACCCCAAGGCCTGGGACCTGGTCAAGGGTGGCTCCACAGCGCCCGACAAGGTGGGCATCACCGTGGCCGCGGGCACCTCGCCCACGTCCATGAGCGTCGAAGTGCAGTCGCTGGCCAAGGCACAGTCCAACGCATCCACCGCCCTCCCCATCGGGTCGACGGTGGGCAGCGGCACGCTCAACATCCAGCTCGGCAGCTGGGCCACGGGCGACTTTGTGGCTGGCAGTGCCACCGCCATCGACCTGAGCGTGACCGCCGACGACACGCTGTCCACCATCGCCAGCAAGATGAACGCGGCCAACGCCGGCATCAGCGCCACGGTGCTGCGCGATGCCTCGGGTGAACGCCTGCTGGTGCGCTCGAAGGACACCGGTGCGGATCTGGGCTTTCGCATTCAGGCCACCGACGACGATGGCGTGAACACCGATGCATCGGGTCTTTCCCGCCTGGCGTACGACAAGGTGGCCGGCAGCTTTCATGGCATGGCGCTCAGCCAGGCCGGTGCCAACGCACAAGCCACGGTGAACAACGTGCCCATCTCCTCGGCCAGCAACACGGTCAAGGACGCGCTGCCTGGCATCACGCTGAACCTCTCGCAGGTCACCACCACACCGGTGGAGCTCACGGTCATCAACGACAAGGAGGGCATGCGCAAGAACATCCAGGGCTTCGTCGACGCCTACAACGCCATCAACAGCATGCTGGCCACCGCCACCAAATACGACCCCGACACCAAGGTGGCCGGTTCGCTGCAGGGCGACAGCACCGCCGTGGGCTTGCAGAACGCGCTGCGCGGCATGATGCGCTCCGTCACACCCGGCGGCACGTTCACCCGCCTGCTCGACATCGGCATCGAAATCAAGAACGGCGGCACGATGAGCATCGACGCCAGCAAGCTCGATGCCGCGCTCTCGGATCCCACTGGACTGAAAGCACTGTTCACCACCAAGAGCAGCAACCCCGCGTCCCAGGGCTTCGGCCTGAAGATGGACGCCTTTGCCGATGGCCTGCTGGCTGCGAACGGCCTGGTGACGGGCCGCGCCGACGCACTGAAGAATTCGGTGACACGCAACACCAAGGAACAGGACAAGGTGGCAGACCGAGCGGCCCGCGCCGAAGTGCGTTTGCTGGCGCAGTACAACGCCATGGACGCAGCGGTGGGACGGCTCAACGGCCTGAGCGCCTTCGTGAACCAGCAGGTCACCCTGTGGAACAAGAACACTGGCTGAGGCACTGCGCAACACCGGCCACCACCCGACCCTGCGCAGCCCCTGCCCGGTCGGGTTTTTCGCACCTTGTCTGATGCATCGATAGCGACTGGGACAACATGACCACCACACCCCGTTTTCCACCGCATATCCGCACTTTGGCGCCTACAGTCCCTCCGGTGCGTGCCGATACAGAAAGGTATCAGCCACAAGGAACCGATGCCATGTTTACCTCTGTGAATTCACGAGCCGCCTCCGCCTACAAGCGCGTTTCCGCCGACACCGGCGTGAGCACCGCCGACCCGCACCAGCTGGTGGGCCTGCTGTTTGACGGTCTCATCCAGTCGCTCAACGCTGCGCGTGGCGCCATGGAGCGCGGCGAGGTCGAAGCCAAGGGTCAGGCCATCGGCAAGGCCGTGCGCATCCTCGAAGAAGGCCTCAAGGCAGGTCTGAACCTGGCGCAGGGCGGCGACCTGGCCAGGAACCTCAATGGCCTCTATGGCTTTGCCGTGCAGCGCCTGACCCTGGCCAACCTGCGCAACGACCGGGCTGCGGTGGCCGAGGTGGTGGCCTTGATCGAGCCGCTGGCCGATTCGTGGAAGCAGATCCGAGGCACCGCCGCCGCAACGCCCGCCACGGGCCCAGGGGCCTGACATGGAGCACAGTTTGTTGGACTATTACAAAGCGATCGAACGCACGAGCAGCCAGATGCTCGAGGCGGCCAAGACGGAAAACTGGGACCAGGTGGTGCGTCTGGAAGGTGCCTGCGCGGTGCTGATCGCCCAGCTGCGCTACAAGTCGAAAACCGACGAGCTGGCGCCGGCGGATCGCAAGGAAAAGACGAAGATCATGCAGCGCATCCTGCGCACCGACGCCGAGATCCGCTGCCTGGCCGAGCCATGGCTGAACGACCTCGCGCAGCTCATCGACCGCAACCAACCGCAGCCGATGCACTAGAGGGGAAGCCCCCCCTGCGCTGCGCCGCGTCGCGGCTTCCCCCCGGTGGGGGGACGATGCCTGAGGCCTGGCGGAGCCAGTTCCTCGGCATCTCTGGGATCGGACACGCGCTCCGGAGAGGCAGTGTCAGACCCCCATGTTCATGATGTCTGTGTAGGCTTGGACCATTCTGTTTCTGACGTGCAGCGTGGCCTGAAACCCGACTTGCGACTTCTGCATCGCCAGCATGGTTTCTTCCAGGCTCACCTTGGGGTTGCCCAGTTGCACCTGGGTCTGCAGGCGCGAGGCTTCCTCCTGCGAGGCGCTCACGCTCTTGAGGGCGTCCTTGAAGTTGGCGGCGAAGCCTCCTTCGACACCGCCCACGCCGCCGGGGCGCTTCAGGTTGGTCTGGCCAATGCCGGTGAGCGCCTGGCTGGTCATAGGGGAGATGCGCATGTCCATGGCAGATTCCTTCCACAAAATGGGATGCCTTGATGCTAGGTGGCGAGCCTCCTGCGCGCGACGGGAATAAGGGCACAAAGCACGGCCTTTTCATGGATATGGCGCCGGGGGTGGGGCCGAATAATCGGTTGCAACGGGATGACCATCGTCCCGAAACCGACCTTCTACCCGAGCCCTGCACCCATGAGCACCACCCTGGCACCGATAGAACTCCAGCCCGCGAGCCGCAGCGCTTTCGGCGAAGGCCTCTCGCGCATGGACCAAGCCCAGAAGATCAAGCTCGGCCTGGGCGCGCTGGCCCTGCTGGCGATTGCCCTGGCCTTCTTCTTCATGGGTCGCCAGCCCGACTACCGTGTGCTCTACGCCAACCTGGGCGACAAGGACGGCGGTGCCGTGGTGGCGCAGCTCTCGCAGATGAACGTGCCGTACAAGCACGCTGAAGGTGGTCAGGCCATCCTGGTGCCGGCCGACAAGGTGCACGACACACGCCTGCGCCTGGCCTCGCAAGGTTTGCCCAAGGGCTCGGTCACCGGTTTCGAGCAGATGGAAGCCAACCGCTTCGGCATGACCCAGTTCCAGGAGCGCCTGACCTTCCAGCGCGGCCTCGAAGGCGAGCTCACCCGTTCCATCCAGTCGCTTTCCTCCGTGCAGAGCGCGCGCATCCACCTGGCCCTGCCCAACCAGAACGGCTTCTTCCGCGAACAGCAAAAGCCCAGCGCTTCGGTGCTGCTCACGCTGCACCCCGGCCGCACGCTCGACCGCGCCCAGGTGGCCGGCATCGTGCACCTGGTGGCCTCCAGCGTGCCCGAGATGAACCCCAAGGCGGTGAGCGTGGTGGACGACGCCGGCAGCCTGCTCTCGGCCCCGGCCGACGCGCAAGCCCAGGGGGCCGACACGCAGAAGCTGCAGTACACCCAGCAGATCGAACAGCTCTACACCCGCCGCATCATGGAGATGCTGGAGCCCCTGGTGGGCCGCAACAACGTGAAGGCGCAGGTCAGCGCCGACGTGGACTTCTCGATGGTCGAGTCCACCAGCGAACAGCACAAGCCCAACCAGAGCCCTGAGACCAGCGCGGTGCGCAGCCAGCAGACGGTGGAAGACGGCGCCGCCGCCAGCGCCACCCCCTCGGGCGTGCCCGGCGCGGTGAGCAACCAGCCGCCCGTCACGGGCACCGCACCCGTCAACGGCGCCGCCGCTGCGGTGGGCGTGACCGGCCAGGGCGCCGACAAACCGGGCACGATGCGCCGCGAGTCGGTGGTGAACTACGAGGTGGACAAGACGGTCAAGGTGGTGCGCGAATCCAGCGGCCAGATCAGACGCCTGAGCGCCGCGGTGGTGATCAACCACCGCACCACGACCGACAAGGCGGGCAGGGAAACCACCGTGGCCATTCCGCCCGCGCAGTTGGAGCAGATGACCGCCCTGGTGCGCGAGACCATCGGCTTCAGCAAGGACCGCGGAGATTCGGTGAACGTGGTCAACGCGCCCTTCAACGTGGAGAAGACCAGCGAAGTGACCGAACCCGCCTGGTGGCAGCAGGCCGACAACCAGGAATTCCTGCGCGGCCTGGCCTGGCCGATCGGCATGGTGGGCCTGGGTCTGCTGGTGCTCATGGGCATGGTGCGGCCCGGCCTCAAGCTGATCAAGACACCTGTGCGCCGCGAGCAGACCGCGCTGCAGCCGCTCAGCGCCATGCTCAACGAAGCCCCCGAGCGCCCCGGCCTGCCCATGCCCAGCAACGAACCGACCGCCGAAACCCAGCGCATCGCCGACGCCAAGCGCCTGGCACTCGAGAACCCCATGGCTGTGGCCAACATCGTCAAAGGCTGGGTCAATGGTGAGGCTCCGGCATGAGCCGGAGCCACCCCCTGCGCCGCTTCGCGGCTTCCCCCTCTCTCGCCTGCGGCGGGAGGGGGACGGCACCTGAGGCCTGGCAAAGCCAGTTCCTCGGTGCCCCTGGACCAAGACACCTCGCTCCGACCGCATATTTCAGCGCATAACAAGGACATCGAACATGGAAGACCAGGGAATTCAGGACGCCGCCATCTTTCTCATGTCGATCGGCGAGGAAGAGGCGGCCGAGGTGTTCAAGCACCTCAGCCCGAAGGAAGTGCAGAAACTCGGCGAAACCATCGCCAAGACGCGCTCGGTCTCGCACGAGCGCGTGGACCAGGTGATGCAGAAGTTCACCGGTGCCGCCGCCTCGCAGAGCCTGCTGGTGTCCGACACCGACAACTACGTGCGCGCCGTGCTCAAGCGCGCGCTGGGCGACGACAAAGCCGCGTTGCTGATCGACCGCATCCTGCAGGGTGGCGACGTCTCGGGCATCGAGAGCCTGAAATGGATGGACCCGGCGTCGATTGCCGAGCTGCTGCGCAACGAACACCCCCAGATCGTGGCCGCCATCCTGGTCCACCTCGAATCGGACCAGACCGCCGGCGTGCTCAAGAACTTCACCGAACGCACCCGCAACGAGGTGATGCTGCGCATCGCCACGCTCGAAGGCATTCAGCCCACGGCCTTGAAAGACCTCAACGAGGTGCTGTTCAAGGTGCTCGCCGGTGGCGACAAGATCCGCAAGACCTCGATGGGTGGCGTGAAGACCGCCGCCGAGATCATCAACATGATGGGCACCCAGATCGAGACCTCGGTGATCGATTCGATCCGCGAGTTCGACGCCGAGCTGGCGCAGAAGATCATGGACAAGATGTTCGTGTTCGAAGACCTGCTCAAGCTCGACGGCAAGTCCGTGCAGATGGTGCTGAAGGAAGTCGCCTCCGACGCTCTGGTGGTCTCGCTCAAGGGCGCCACCAACGAACTGCGCGAACTGGTGCTGGCCAACATGTCCACGCGCGCCGCAGAAGCGCTGCGCGAAGACCTCGAATCGCGCGGCCCGATGCGCCTGTCGGAAGTGGAGATGCAGCAGAAGGAAATCCTGAAGATCGTGCGCCGCCTTTCCGACGAAGGCCAGATCATGATCGGTGGTGGCGGTGAAGACGAAGCATTTGTATGACCTGGATGGGTAACTGACCATGGCTTCCAAACCCAATCCCCATTCCCGCTTCATCCCGCGCGAGGAAATCGAAGGCGTGGCCGCCTGGCATTTTTCGGCCGTGGACGGCAGCGATGAGCACCTGCAAACGCCCGGCCCCGAGAAGAGTGAAGGCGTGACAAGTGAAGTCTTGCAGGAAGCCCGTCAGCAGGCGCATGCCGAGGGCTTTGAACGCGGCCGTGAGGCCGGTGGCCAGGAAGTGCGCGATGCGCTCGAAGCCACGGTGCGCAAGACCGCCGAAGAGACCGCGGTGCGCATGGCGCAGCTGCTGCACAACACCAAGGACCACCTGAAGAAAAGCGAAGAGAAGATCTCGCGCCACATTCTTGAACTGGCTTGCGACCTGGCCCGCCAGGTGGTGCGCCAGGCCATCACCAGCGACCCGCAGCACTTGAAGCCGGTGATCGAAGAGGCCCTGACGCAACTGGTCGACGACGGCCTGCCCGCTACGGTGCGCATGAACCCGGGCGACCTCGCGCTCATGAAGGGCGTGCTGCAGGAAACACTCAACAGCCCGCTGCCCGAGTTCGTGGCCGATCCACAGATCAGCCCCGGCGGCTGCCTGATCGAGTCGGCCACCTCGGCGGTGGACGCAACGATCGAAAAACGCTGGTCGCGCGCCGTGGGCAACCTCGGCCTGAACCTGGCCTGGAACGCAACCCCTGGGGATGCCAATGTCTGACAGCATGTTTGGCACCGAAAGCCGCTGGGGCAATTTCATGGACGACGTGCGTGTGAACGCCAGCGTGGAAACACCGCTGGAAGTGCGCGGCACGCTCACCCGCCTGGCCGGTCTGGTGCTGGAGGCCGTGGGCCTGAAGGTGCCGGTGGGCTCGCAATGCCTGATCGGCAACGGCAGCCGCGAACCGGTGCTGGCCGAGGTGGTGGGTTTCTCCAACGACCGCGCCTTCCTCATGCCGGCGGGCGACACGCACGGCCTGTCCAGCGGCGCGAGCGTGACACCGCTGGCGCCCTACCGCACCGTGCCGCGCGTGGGCCATGCCAACAAGCCACCGTCCCCCGACGACCGTGGCACGCTGCGCCTGCCGCTGGGCAAGGGCTTGCTGGGCCGCGTGGTCGACTCGCACGGCAACCCGATGGACCACCAGGGTCCGATCACCGACGTGGACATCGAGCCGATGGACCGCGCACCGCTCAACGCCATGGACCGCGACCCGGTGCGCACACCGCTGGACACCGGCGTTCGCGCGATCAACGCCCTGCTCACCGTCGGCCGCGGCCAGCGCATCGGCCTGTTCGCCGGCTCCGGCGTGGGCAAGAGCGTGCTGCTGGGCATGATGGCGCGCTACACCAAGGCCGACGTGATCGTGGTCGGCCTGATCGGCGAGCGCGGCCGCGAGGTGAAGGAATTCATTGAAGACATCCTGGGTGTGGAGGGCCGCAAGCGCTCGGTGGTGGTGGCGGCTCCGGCCGATGCACCGCCGCTGGTGCGCATGCAGGGCGCGGCCTACGCCACGGCGATTGCAGAACGTTTTCGCGACGACGGGCTCGATGTGCTGCTGCTCATGGACTCGCTCACCCGCTACGCCATGGCACAGCGCGAGATCGCGCTGGCCATCGGCGAACCACCCGCCACCAAGGGCTACCCGCCGTCGTGCTTCGCCAAGCTGCCGCAACTGGTGGAGCGCAGCGGCAACGGCCTGAACGGCGTGGGCTCGATCACCGCCTTCTACACCGTGCTCTCCGAGGGCGACGACCAGCAGGACCCGATTGCCGATGCGGCGCGAGCGATCCTGGACGGCCATATCGTGCTGTCGCGCTCGCTCGCCGAGTCGGGCCATTTCCCGGCCATCGACGTGGAGGCCTCGGCCTCGCGCGTGATGCACAACGTGGCCGGTGCGGTGCACCTGGAGCTCGCCCGCAAGTTCCGCGGCGTGTACTCGCGCTACATCAAGAGCCGCGACCTGATCCAGCTCGGCGCCTACGTGCCCGGCAGCGATCCGGAGACCGACCGCGCCATCGTGCTGTACCCGGCGCTGCAGCGTTTCCTGATGCAGGACATGAACGAGGCCGCCTCCCTGCCCGAGAGCCTGCAGCAGCTGCAAGCCGCGTTGCAGGAAGAGCGCCCGAACCAGGCCACGCAACGGCAGAGCAGACCCCATCACAACCCCTATGAAGGCAAGCAGGCATGACCACGATCCAGACGCTCAACAAGGTCGTTGAAATCGCCGAGAAGCGCCGCGACGAGGCGCTGGGTGCGCTGGGCCAGATGCAGCGCGAGCTGCTTCAGGCACAGGACCAGATGGACCAGCTGCAGGCCTACGCGCAGGAGGCCGAGCAACGCTGGAGTGCTCGCAGCAGCGTCGGTGTCGACATGGCGCTGCTGATGCACCACCGCCAGTTCATGGCCAAGATCGACCACGCGCTGGACTTCCAGCGCGGCGTGCTGCGCGAGCGCATGGAGCTCATCGAACGCGCCCAGGGGCATGTGCACGTGTGCGAACGCGATGTGGCCGGATTGCGCAAATTCACCGAACGCAAGCAGATGGCGGTGCAGCACCGCGTGCAGCGCCAGGACCAGAAAAACACCGACGAGATGGCCTTGACCATCCACCTGCGCCAGAGCCTGGCCCGGGCCCAACAGGAAGGCCTTCACACATGAGCACCACCGTGAACAACACCGCCCCCAAGCCGGTGGAGGCCAACGCCAGACCGGCCCAGGCCGGCGCGCGCGCGCAGGACCGCAAGCCCGAGAGCGGCGACATCTTTTCCAGCCTGCTCAACCTGCTGACCAACACCCAGGTGCTGCCCGATGCCGCCACCGCTTCCTGCGCAGCGCCGGGGGACAACGCCACCCGCGACAAGGATGCGCAGGACGGCCTCGAGAACCCGTTGACCGCGCTCATGAGCTGGGGTCTGCCCGCCGCGGCTGACGTGGCCTCGGGCACCCAGGCCGGGGCCCAGGGTGCTGACGGCAAGATCGGCCGGCCCGGCGCCGCCAGCGGTGGCGCGGATGCACTGTCCACCGAGGGCAAGATCGACATCACGGACATGACACCGGTGGAGCCCACCCCCGTGGACATCGCCCCCAAGGGATCGGTGGCCCTGCCGGCCAACGCCGCGCGCCCGGGTGCCCCGTTTGCGCCCACGGCGCGCGCGGCCGACGCAACCAACAGCAGCGTGGCGGGAACGCAGTGGCGCCATGCCTCGCTGGCCAGCACCGAAACCCACGCAATTCAGCAGGCCGCACACCCGGCATCGCAGGTGCGCAGCACCGTGGCGTTGAACGAGCGCTTCGGCCTGGCGCCGGGCGTGCCACTGGCCACCACCGAATTGCGCGAGGCTGCCGTCGAAGGCTTCAGCCTGCCCACGTCGGGCGGTGCCGGCAGCCGCTCCCCCGATGCGGCCACGGCCCTGCCAGGCGCGGCATCGGGCGAAGGCGCCACGGGTTCGGACAGCACCGGTTCGGACGCCAGCGCCTTCGACCAGGCCGATGGACAAGCCGACAGCCCCTTTGCCGAGGCCAACGCCGGCGAAGAGCCCACCGTGACGCACTGGGGCACCCAGCACCTGCGCCACGCCAGCCTGCGCGTGGGCGGCGAGGCGGGCGAACAGGCCATCGATATCCAGCTCTCGATGAAGGGCCAGGAGGTGCAGGTGGAGTTCAAGACCGACAGCGCCGAGGCACGCGCCTCGCTGCGCGAGAACGCGGGCGAGTCGTTGGGCGACCTGCTGGGCAAGAGCGGGATCCAGCTCGGTGGCGTGTCGGTGGGCGCGCACGGCCAGCCGGGTGCACGGGGTGACGAGGCATCGACGCGGCAGAACGGGGTGCGGGGGGTGGCTCAGACCAGCCAGACGCCTGCAGCCGCACCGTCCCGTGCGGCACCCCGAGCCGACGGCAGCCAGCCGCTGGACGTGTTCGCCTGAACGAACCACAACCAACGCCTTTGGCGACCAGCAGGCCGCGCTGAGCAGGGATTTCCCCAAGAGGGGATGAAACCCTTTGATTTACATTCCTGCGCAGAGTGAATCTACGCTCGGACACAGGGAGGAAGATCAAATGACCAGGAAATCAATTCCGGGCTGGAAGCGGCACGCCTTGCTTCCAGCATTCATGGTGATGTGGATGTGGCTTGCAATGGCAGCCCAAGTGCATGCGAGTGCAAGCACTGTCTGCTCACAATCGGGCACGTGGTGCGAGCCCGCTTCAGTGGCCTACAGCAACGGCTGGTATTCGAACAGTCCTCGCTACGCCACGGCAGACGAAGTCTGCAGGTCGTACAACATGCAGAGTTGCCGAGCCGGCGTCGACCCGGTCTACGGGCGCGGGTGTTATTGCACCGTGGAAGGTCGGGAGCACATGTATCAGAACTGGTATGTGGCCCACAGACCTTCACAAGCCTGCCCTACCCGACTGCCGAACTACACAGATGACGGATGGTCTGTGGAGGTGGTCAATCCGGTGTGCTACGGCCCTACGACCATCGCCCCCGAAGAACAGTCTTGCGGAGTGGGCAACCCCACACTCCCCGGCACCGGCACCAAAGTGCACAGCGAGACCGACTATGCACCCAGCTTCAGCCATCCCATTCCCTTCGAGCGGCACTACCGCTCTAAACATTCGGTCAGCGCCATTCAAACCGCCAACGGCTGGCTGCACTCCTACAGTGCACGCCTGTACCAACCCGCGCTGTCCACATCGGCGTATGCGCTGCGTCCTAACGGTGAAATCGTGCGCTTCAACAAGGACGCCACCACTGCAACCTGGAAGTCCGAGAGCGGTGATCTGCAGCTCGCTGAGCAGCTCAATGCGAGCGGCGTGCTGACCGGATGGCGACTTACCCAGCGGTCGGACAACACCAGCGAGCTCTTTGACAAAAAGGGGCAACTGACACACGTCGAGGCCAGAAACGGCTGGAGACTCACGCTGGGCTACAACGCCAATGGTCAACCCGAGAGCGTGACCAACCACTTCGGGCGCCGTCTCACGCTGGCGTACGACAGCGCCGGGCGCCTGATCTCCATGACCACACCAGGCGGCGACATCACCCGCTACGGCCACGACGCCCAAGGCAACCTGCTCACCGTCACCTGGCCCGACGGCAACATCAAGCGCTACCACTACGAAGACAGCCGCTTCCCCCGCGCACTCACCGGCATCACGGACGAGTCCGGCCAACGCATCGGCAGCTACACCTACGACGCCCAGGGCCGCGTGAGCGAGACCCAGCGCGCCAGCGGCGTGGATCGCGTGCAGTTCAGCTACGGCACCGACGCCACCGGCTTGCCCCAGACCCAGATCACCGACTTCAGCTCGGGCACGCCCACCACCCGCACCTACAACTTCGTCCAGCAAGGCCGCGTGCTGCGCCCCTCTGGCGTCTCGTCTCCCTGCCCTCTGTGCGGCTCCACCGCCCGCTCCACCCAGTACGACGCAGCAGGCCGCAAGACCCGAGAGATCTCGCACGACGGCAGCGTGATCTTCTACACGTACAACGCCGCAGGCCAGGAAACCGAGCGCGCCACTTTCCCTGCCAGCTTCTCCAGCGCCACCACCCGTCCCGCATTGAGCAACGCCACCTCGGTGGTCTCCACCATGTGGGATGGCACCTCGAACCTGCCCTTTCGCATCGCCGAGCCCGGACGCAGCACCACCTACAGCTACAGCAACCAGGCCCTGGCTGCCACCAGCACATACGCCACCACCGACACCACCGGCGCGCTCAAGTTCAACGGCACACCCACCGGCCCGACCTCCTCCACGCAGTACGCCTACAACGCCAACAAACTCAACACCAGCATCACCGAACTCACCAACGGCGTGCAGACCCAGCGCTGGAACCTGGCCTACGACGCCTTGGGTGACCTCACTTCGATCACTGATGTCACGGCAGGTAACCAGAGCGCCACGCTGACCAACGACGCGCAGGGTCGCCTCACGCGCGTCAACGCCAGCAATGGGGCTGTGGCGAGCTTCAACGCCAACAGTCGCGGCCAGATGACGGCGGCGTACACGCCCGGCGGGAATGTGACTTACACCTACGACGCGCGCAACCTCATCAACGAGATTCGTTTCAGTGATGGACGCTGGGTGCGCTACTCCTACAACACCGCTCAGAAGCTCATCGAAATTCGAGACAGCTCTGGGTTGATCGAGCAGATCGCCGCCACCGAAATTGACGGGCTGAACCCCAAGCGCCTCATGCAACGGGTGGCGCAATGGCTCGACGATCGCGGGGACCGCATCACGCGGATGCTGGTCTCTGAAGCCAGGGCCAACCCGGTGGTCGTGTTGGTGCCTGCTGGCGTGGTGTTGGGCCTCATGACCCTTGCTGAGGCGAACCGCCTCAATGCCACGAGCAGTCAGGGCGTTGGTGCTTCAGCTTGTGGGGCTGCATGCCAAGGTGGTGCCGGCAAGAGCGGCGGGACCTCTGCGACTGTGCCGTCGGTGGCGGCCATCGGTTGGCTCACGCAGGTCGGTGTCATCCTCTCAGGGCAAACGCAGACATCGTCGACACCCACCGCTCCGGTTTACGACAAAGCGGGCCTGCTGGTCAGCCCTCAGGCTTGCGTGTCAGGCACGGGAAATTGCGATCCGAACAAGCATGGGGATTTACAGGATGAAGTAAATCAATCGTGCAAAGGCCAAGCACGAAGCTGCAGCTCTGGCCAAACTCGATCGGAGCTTCTTCTCAGGCTTGATCGCAATCGCAGCTGTGCGGTAGCTAGGGACAAGATCAACAAGATTTGCTTCGCTGGCGGAGACTTAGTTCATCGCAACCAAGCTATCGATGCGTGGACCGCAGTAACAAGATGCGAGGACTTTTTGAGCAGGACACCATAGCAATGAACGAAGCAATTGATCTCAAGCTGTTCGACACGAGCCCTTACCCAAGAAGCTGTCCTGTCGTCGACCCTTCAAAGCCAAGTGATGGGTGGGAGCGCGATGCCACAGCCTCCTTCTTCTTGGGAAAATCCAACCTTGATCTTTCGCCAAATGCATTTCGCGAATTTCCCTACGACTACTCGTCCTGCCACCACTGGCTGTGCAATGAGGCTTTCGTGTTTTTTTTACCCGGTCTCATGCGGCTGGTGCTTTCAGACCGAGGCACGGACCAGACAGCGCTACTTGGAGACTCGCTAGTCAACACGTTTCTGCGAATGGCCAGCGGCGAAATGAGCTATCGACTTCAGCCAATCGTAGAGAAGTACTCCGAACAACAGTTGGGTGTGATCGCCCAATTTCTAGTCGAGATAGCGCGTCTGGATCCTTACCCTATTTCAGAAAAAGACCCTGCACTCACTGCTCTGCGATTGTTTTGGGGGCAATTTCTTCCCCGCACAACCACTGAGAAATAATATGGAAACGCCCGCGCAACGCTTCACCTCGCAACGATTTTGGGGACATTATTTAACAGATTGCAAATAAATTAAGCAAGGCTATCAAGTTAACCAAAGGAGGAAATATGCCTTTTGCAGGTTTGGGAATTCACGCCATCATTGCCATCATCTGTGCAGTACATGCCATTCGAACGCGGCAAAACATGTACTGGCTTTTCATTCTGTTTGGTTTTCCGCTGCTCGGGAGTCTGGTCTATTTTTTTGCGGTCTACCTCCCCAATTCACGCTTGGAGCGTGGCGCGATGAAGGCCATTTCAGCGGCTACCAAGGCCATCGATCCGATGCGTGAAGTGCGTGAGGCTCGCGCGTCCTTCGATAGCACGCCCACCGCGCAGAATCAAATGCGTCTGGCTTCCGCCTTGCTGGAAGTGGGCGAACCGCACGAGGCAGCCGAGCAGTATGAGGCGTGTCTCAACGGCCCATTCGCGCACGACGCTGAAATACGATTCGGTACCGCCAAGGCGTTTGTTGAATGTCAACGCCATGCTGAGGCTCTTCGGCTCCTGGAATCTTTGCGGCAGGAGCGGCCCGACTTTAGATCCGAAGCAGTTTCATTGCTCATCGCGCGGTCATTGGCGGGGATGGGTCGCTCTTCGGAAGCGCGCCAAGAATTTGAGAACGCAGTCGCGCGATTTGGAACATTTGAAGCCAAGGCTGAGTATGCGATCTTGTGTTATGCCATCGGTGACACCGCGACATCGGAACGTCTGCATGAAGAGTTGCAGAAAATTCGTTCGCGCTGGACCACCTTGACCTTGGAATTGAATGAAGCTGTCGTTCGCCGACTTGACGCCGCGCGTGCGTTAGCCTCGAACCGATTCTGAACTTTAGTCGGATGTGTATGGCTTTCTGGTCTCCATCCTCCTACGACAATGAAGAATCCCAGAGCAAGCAAAACATCGATAAAGAATCGATACCAGGAAAAGCGAAGACGGTCTGAGGCAAAAACTGAGCAGGTTTCTTGGGTGTTGCCTGTGGATTGGCCACAATACACCACTCCCGAATATTACTCATGGGTCATGTGCGGAATGCCAAAAAACGCCATTGTGGCCAATTGGTCCAAGCAGGCACCACACAATTCGAGGGGACCCGTCTTTTTGGTATGTGGACACTCCTTGTTCGTGCAGCGACTGCGGCACGGAATTCCTGTTTTCGAAAGAGGAACAACGCATCTGGTACGAAGAGTACAAGCTGCCCATTTTCGCCAGAGCTGTTCGATGCCTTGCATGCCGACGTCGCCTCAGAAACAGTCTGCAATCAACCGAAAAAACAGCATCCGGCCGTCCGCTTGATTCCGAATCGTGACATGCGCCGAAGCAGCCAAGGATGGAGCTTACTGATCGTCCGCTGGCACAGGGCTGAGTGCATCGCCGCCCTAGCTAGCGCCTCCGTGTCTCCTACAGGCTTTGCTGCTTCTCCAACGCATCCTGTGGCAGCACCCACATTCATGCATGGATCAAAAGCAAGGCTCCAGCCGCCGTATTGAGCGGCTTTTCACGTCCTTATCCGGCGACCAGCACCCGGGCCCCCGCCCAATAATTCTTCAACCCCCACACGTTTTCCGCGTGTGACGCCCTCCTCCCAGCGAGGGCCCTTTGAAGGATGCCCATGTCTGCTGCTGCCGCCACCACTGCCACCGCCACCGCTGCTCCCGCCGCGAAGCCGAAGAAAAGCCGCAAGCTGCTGTTCATCATCCTGGGCGTGGTGTTGCTGGCGCTGATCGGTGCCGGTGCTGCCCTCTTCATCATGAAGAAGAACGCCGCCGCCGCAGACGACGAGTACGCGGACGATGAACCCGAGGCCACCCACCAGGCCAAGGACCCCAAACACGCGCCGACCTTCCTGCCGCTGGAGAACATGGTGGTCAACCTGGCCGACCCCGGTGGCACGCGCTTCATCCAGCTGGGCCTGACGCTGCAACTGCAGGACGCCAAGACCGAAGCCGACGTGAAGACCTACATGCCCAGCATCCGCAGCGACATCCTGCTGCTGATCTCGCAGCGCACCGCCGACGAGATGCTGCAGGTGCAGGGCAAGGCCAAGCTGGCCAACGACATCATCGCGGCCATCTCCAAGGAAATGGGTTACGTGGTGGCCGGACACGAGGCCGACGAGGTCGAAGGCGCGGCGAAAAAGAAGAAGAAAAAGGCCGCAGCGCCGCCGAACCCCGTGCAGGCGGTGCTGTTCTCCAGCCTCATCGTTCAGTAACCGGACCGATCCACCATGGCTGACGCATTTCTGTCCCAGGAAGAGATCGACGCCCTGCTTGAAGGCGTCACGGGCGAGAGCCAGAAGCTCGCCAAGGAAGACGCGCCCACCGGCGGTGTGCGCGACTACAACCTGCAGAGCCAGGAGCGCATCGTGCGTGGGCGCATGCCCACCATGGAGATCGTCAACGAACGCTTCTCGCGCAACCTGCGTCTGGGCCTGTTCAACTTCATCCGCCGCAGCCCCGAGATCTCGGTGGGCGCCGTGCAGGTGCAGAAGTACAGCGCCTTCCTGCGTGAACTCGTGGTGCCGACCAACTTCAACATCATGGCCATCCGCCCGCTGCGCGGCAACGGCCTGGTGGTGTGCGAGCCCACCTTGCTGTTCGGCGTGATCGACAGCCTGTTTGGCGGCAACGGCAAGTTCCACACCCGCATCGAAGGCCGCGACTTCTCGCCCACCGAACAGCGCGTGATCAACCGCCTGGTGGACGTGGTGGCCGAGGAATACAAGAAGGCCTGGCGCGGCGTGTACCCGATCGAGCTGGCTTACCAGCGCTCGGAGATGCAGCCCCAGTTCGCCACCATCGCCACGCCCAGCGAGATCGTGGTCTCCACCAGCTTCACGCTGGAGATCGGCGACATCACCGGCTCACTGCACATCTGCATGCCCTACGCCACGCTGGAGCCGATCCGCGACGTGCTGTATTCCAGCGTGCAGGGCGACGCCATCGAAGTCGACCGCCGCTGGGTCAAGCTCCTGAGCCACGAGATCCAGGCCGCCGAGGTGACCATGGTTGCCGAGCTGGCCCAGACGGAAGCCACGGTGGAGCAACTGCTGGCCATGCAGATCGGCGACTTCATCGAACTCGACCGCAACCCCACCATCCAGGCCCATGTGGATGGGGTGCCGATTTTCGAGGGCCAATACGGCACCCACAAAGGCAAATACGCACTTCGCGTGGAGCGCAATCTGCGCGGAATCGATACGAACTGGCTCGGAGAAAACCATGTCCACTGACACCCCATCGCAAGAATCCATTGCCGACGACTGGGCGCAGGCCCTGGAAGAGCAGTCAAGCACCAACGCGGGTGCCAATGACGGCCCGCACGTGTTCGAGTCCAACACCACGCCCATCCCCTCGGGCGCGGCCGCCGGCAACCCGATGCACGACATCCAGATGGTGCTGGACATCCCGGTGCAGCTCTCGGTGGAGCTCGGTCGCACCCGCGTGCCGATCAAGTACATCCTGCAGCTCGCGCAGGGCTCCATCGTCGAGCTCGATGCGCTCGCCGGTGAACCCATGGACGTGCTGGTCAACGGCTACCTGATCGCCCAGGGCGAGGTGGTGGTGGTGAACGACAAGTTCGGCATCCGCCTGACCGACATCGTCACTCCGTCTGAACGGATGCGTCGCGTCAGCCGGACCTGATTTTCCCAACCGAGCACCCCGACATGTTGCAAAACGCGATGCCCGCGCTGCTGTTGCTCGCCCTGATGGTGGGCATGGCCTTCGCCTTGAAATGGGCGCGCCGCCGCCTGCCGGGTATTGCCGGCCACAGCGGCCCGGCGCTGCGCGTGCTCTCCAGCCTGTCGCTGGGCCCGCAGCAACGCGTGGTCACGGTGCAGGTGGGTGACGGCGCCGACCGCATCTGCCTGGTGCTGGGCGTGGCCTCGGGCAGCGTGACCGCGCTGCACCAGATGCCGCTGCCGGCCGATCTGCCCGCCGTGCCGGTGGATCCCGCTGCACCCGCCGCCGGCTTCGCTGCACGCCTCTCACAACTCATGAAGGCCCCGAATGCGCCCCGTTGATCTGATGCGAGGCGGTCTGCTCTTCGGCGCGCTGGCACTCTGCGCCGCCGGTGTGTGGGCCCAGGCCTTGCCCATTCCTGCCGTGCCGGCAGCGGCCGCCGCCACCACCGGCCCGTCGTTGCCGCTGATGATCGGCCAGGGCAGTGGCAGCACCAGCTACTCGGTGCCGATCCAGACCCTGCTGTTCTTCACCGCGCTCTCGTTCCTGCCGGCCGTGCTGCTGCTCATGACGGGCTTCACCCGCATCGTGATCGTGCTCTCGTTGTTGCGCCAGGCGCTGGGCACGCAGTCGGCCCCGCCCAACCAGGTGATCGTGGGCCTCTCGCTGTTCCTCACCCTGTTCGTGATGGGCCCCACGCTGGACAAGGTGTATGCCGACGCCTACGAGCCCTACTCGCGCAACGCCATCACGTTTGATCAGGCGCTGGAGCGCGGCCAGGGTCCCATGCGCGCCTTCATGCTCAAGCAGACGCGCCAGTCCGACTTTGAACTCTTCGCCAAGCTGGCCAAGCTGCCGAACGACGTGACCGCCGAGAACGCGCCTTTTCGCGTGCTGGTGCCGGCCTTCGTGACCAGCGAGCTCAAGACCGCGTTCCAGATCGGTTTCATGATCTTTATCCCATTCCTGGTGATCGACATGGTGGTGGCCAGCGTGCTGATGTCGCTGGGCATGATGATGCTGTCGCCGGTGCTCGTGGCGCTGCCGTTCAAGCTCATGCTCTTTGTGCTGGCCGATGGCTGGAATCTCTTGATCGGCTCCCTCGCCGCATCGTTTGCGCAGTAGGTAAAAAAGATGGATCCGCAAGCCGCTCTCACGATGGCGCAGAACGCGCTCTTCATGCTGCTCATGGTGGCCGCGCCCGTGCTGGCCACGGTGCTGGCAGTGGGCCTGATGGTGAGTCTGTTCCAGGCCATCACGCAGATCCACGAGGCCACGCTGGCCTTCGTGCCCAAGCTGATCGCGGCCATCGCGGTGTTCGCCATCGCCGGGCCCTGGATGATGACGACCATGGTCGAGTTCATCCGCAGCACGATTTTGTCGATCCCCAACTACGCCATCTAGATGGAACACCCCCGCCGCGCTTCGCGCGACCCCCTCCAGGGGGCGGCACCTGAGGCCTGGCAGAGCCAGTTCCTCGGTGCCCCTGGGTGGGACATAGCGCGCCGGGCAGGCTGACCATGCCGACGTTCACCGAAGCGCAGGTGATGGCGCTGGTCTCGCCGGTGTTCTGGCCCTTCCTGCGCATCCTCGCCGTCTTCTCCAGCGCACCCATCTTTTCCTCGCGCTCGGTGCCGCTGCGCACGCGCGTGGCGCTGGCCTTCCTGGTGGCGGTGTGCGCTCAGGCAGGCTTGTCCGAACAACCCATGATCGCGCTCAACGACCCGCAGGCGTTCTCGGTGGTGATGCAGCAGGTGGTGGTGGGCATCGCCATTGGCCTGGCGGTGCGCATCGTGTTCGCTTCGGTGGAACTGGCCGGCGAGATCATCGGCCTGCAGATGGGCCTGAACTTCGCGGGCTTCTTCGATCCCTCGACCAACGCGCAGTCGAGCACCGTGGGCCGCTTCTTCGGCAACACCACCATGCTGCTGTTCGTGGTGATGGGCGGCCACCTCATGCTGCTGCAGGCGGTGATCGCCAGCTTCAACACCTTCCCCGTGGGCGGCGGCGCACTGGATTCGATCAACCGCATGCAGCTGCACGAACTCGGCGCCGTGGTGTTCCGCTACGGCCTGTGGATCGCGCTGCCCATGATCGCCATGCTGCTGTTCGTCAACATCGTGCTGGGCTTTGTCTCGCGCATCGCGCCGCAGATGAACGCGTTCGCCATCGGCTTTCCGCTCACGCTCTCGGCCGGTCTGGTGGGCATTGCGTTCACGCTGCCCATGCTGGACGCGCCGGTGCTCGCGCTGATGAAGCTGGCCACCGAGATCTTCACGGGCGGTTGACGCGCCCTTGCACACCGCCGATCAGCCCGCGCTACACAAGCCCGCCCGCGCGTCGAAACCCTGAGGACCAGGGCCGCCCGCACCTCCGCCGCGCCGTCCGTTCTTCTGGAGACTCCCATGAAACTTCGCACCCAGATCCTTTGCCTCGGCCTGGCCGGCGCCGCGCTGGTGTCCGCCGCCGGTGGCATCGGCCTGCTGGCCGTCTCGTCCATGGCGACCAAGGTCGAGGCCTCTGCCCTCTCCAGTCAGGCGCTGCAGGCCGCACAGCTCGCGGACATGATGCACGATGCCCTGCGCGGCGACGCGCAGCGCGCACTGCTCGCGGTGATGAAAGGCGACACCGCCACCATCAACGCGGCGCGCACCGACCTGGACGACCACGTCACCACACTCGACGCGGCGCTGAAGAAGATCTCGGAATCCGGCATCGACGCGGAAGCGCAGAAGGCGCTCGACAGCACACTGCCGGTGGTGAAGCTCTACGTGCAGGCCGCCCAGGCGGTGGTCGGCGGCGCGTCGCAGGGCGTGGCCCAGGCCGAAGCCCAGGCACCCGCGCTGAACAAGGCCTTTGCCCAGTTGGAGGACGAGCTGGGAAAACTCTCCGGAATGATCGAGGAAGACGGTGCCACCATCTCCGCGGCGGCGGCGTCCAGCGTCGCGCAATCGCTGTGGACCATTGCCATCGCAGTGCTCGCGGCCACGGTCGCGCTGGTGGCCGGTGCCCTGTGGGTGGCGCACCTGATGTCCATCCCCATGGGCCAGGCCGTCACCGCCGCGGGCCACCTGGCCGACGGAAACCTCACCATGCCGATCGCTTTGGTGGGCAACGACGACACGCGACAGTTGCTGGGTGCGATGCGCACCATGCAGCAGCGCATCAGCCAGACCGTGAGCCACGTGCAGGACAACGCGGCGCTGGTCTCGGACGCCAGCGCCCAGATCGCCCAGGGCAATTCCGACCTCTCCACCCGCACCGAGCAGCAGGCTTCTTCACTGCAGGAGACGGCGGCTTCGATGGAACAGCTGGGCTCCACCGTGCGCCAGACCGCCGACAACGCCAGCAAGGCCAACGAGCTCGCGCTCAACGCCTCGAAGGTCGCTATCGAAGGCGGCAGCGTGGTGGGCCAGGTTGTTGAAACGATGAAGGGCATCAACG
>NZ_JAKFEO010000021.1:0-22626 GCF_036675665.1 Hydrogenophaga sp.
TGGTTCAACTCCTGTCGAAGAGCGAGGCGGATTGCCTCACCCGTCAACATGGCAGAACCAGCGCCGGAACGAATAACCACGATGCTGCCGGAGCGATTACCGCGAAAGCGGTTTAGTCCATCGCTGCATAGCCGCCGAAGGGGCGCGGCCGATAGGGTCTAGGGAAGTAGGCCAGTTGTAGTAACTACCGTCCGCCAGTAGCAGAACTATGGCGGGAGTAGCAGTCACTTTGGCGGCCTACGCTACAAACAACTCAAACGTCGATGTTCCCAGCCCGCAGCGCATTCGCCTCGATGAAATCCCGACGCGGCTCCACTTCATCGCCCATCAACATCGTGAACACGCGGTCGGCTTCGATGGCGTCGTCGATCTGCACGCGCAGCAGGCGGCGCACGGTGGGGTCCATGGTGGTTTCCCAGAGCTGGGCGGGGTTCATCTCGCCCAGGCCTTTGTAGCGCTGGCGCGCGGTGGTGCGCTCGGCTTCGCTGATGAGCCAGCGCATGGCCACGCGGAAGTCGGCCACTTTTTCTTCCTTCTGCTTTTCGCCTTCGCCGCGCATGACCTTGGCGCCGTCGCCGAGCAGGCCGCGGAAGGTTTCGGCGGCGGTGGCCAGCGCTGCGTAGTCGGCGCCGTGCACGAAGTCCTGCGTGAGCACGCTGCTCTTGATGTTGCCGTGGTGGCGGCGGCTGATGCGCAGGATGGGCTTGTCGGTGCGCACGTCGAATTCGGCCGCCACTTCGGCGGGTACGCCGGTGGTGGTGAGCTCGCGCAGCTTCTCCTGCAGCGCGATGGCGCTGACCTCGGCCTGCTCCACGCTGTCGAGGTCAAGCGATACGCCGTCGGCGATCGAGCGCAGGGCTTCGGCGTCCATGAAGTTGGACAGGCGCGCGATCACGCTTTCGGCGATCTGGTGCTTGCGCGCGAGCTCGCCCAGGGTGTCACCGCTGAGCGTGGTCTGCGTGGCACCACCCGTGAAAACGCTGGCGTCTTTCAGTGCGATGCGCAGCAGGAAACCGTCGAGCGCTGCGGCGTCCTTGAGGTAGAGCTCTTCCTTGCCGGCCTTCACTTTGTAGAGCGGTGGCTGCGCGATGTAGATGTGGCCGCGTTCCACCAGCTCGGGCATCTGGCGGTAGAAGAAGGTGAGCAGCAGGGTGCGGATGTGCGCGCCGTCCACGTCGGCGTCGGTCATGATGATGATGCGGTGGTAACGCAGCTTGGCGACGTTGAAGTCGTCCTTGCCGTCACCGTTGGCGCTTTCACCGCCAGCCTTGCCGATGCCGGTGCCCAGGGCGGTGATGAGTGTGAGGATTTCGTTGGAGGTGAGCAGCTTCTCGTAGCGCGCCTTCTCCACGTTCAGGATCTTGCCGCGCAGCGGCAGGATCGCCTGGAACTTGCGGTCGCGGCCCTGCTTGGCGGAGCCACCGGCGGAGTCGCCCTCGACGATGTAGATCTCGCACAGCGCCGGGTCTTTCTCCTGGCAGTCGGCCAGCTTGCCGGGCAGGCCCATGCCGTCGAGCACGCCTTTGCGGCGTGTCATCTCGCGCGCCTTGCGCGCGGCTTCGCGGGCGCGGGCGGCGTCCACGATCTTGCCGCAGATGATCTTGGCGTCGTTCGGGCGTTCCTGCAGGTAGTCGGCCAGCAGGCGGCTCACGATGTCTTCGACCGGGCCGCGCACTTCGCTGGAAACCAGTTTGTCCTTGGTCTGGCTGCTGAACTTGGGCTCGGGCACCTTGACCGACAGCACGCAACACAGGCCTTCGCGCATGTCGTCACCGGTGACCTCGACCTTGGCCTTCTTGGCGAAGTCGTTGTCGTCGATGTACTTGTTGATCACCCGCGTCATGGCCGCGCGCAGGCCGGTGAGGTGGGTGCCACCATCGCGCTGCGGGATGTTGTTGGTGAAGCACAGCACCTGCTCGTTGTAGCCGCTGTTCCACTGCATCGCCACTTCCACGCCGATGTTGGTGCCCTGGTCGCTCGCACGGTCGCCCAGCGCGTGGAACACGTTGGGGTGCAGAACGGTCTTGCCCTTGTTGATGAAGTCGACGAAGCCCTTGACGCCGCCGGCGCCGGAGAAGTCGTCTTCCTTGCCGCTGCGCTCGTCCTTCAGGCGGATGCGCACACCGTTGTTCAGGAACGAGAGTTCACGCAGGCGCTTGGACAGGATCTCGTAGTGGAAGTCGGCGTTCTCGCGGAAGATGTCGTAGTCGGGCAGGAAGTGCACTTCGGTGCCGCGCTTCTCGGTCGGGCCGGTCACGCGCATGGGCGAGATTTCGATGCCGTTGGGCGTGGTTTCCAGCAGGCGGTTCTGCACGAAGCCGCGCGCAAACTCGATCTGGTGCACCTTGCCTTCGCGGCGCACGGTCAGGCGCAGCCACTGGCTCAGCGCGTTCACGCAGCTCACGCCGACGCCGTGCAGGCCGCCCGAGACTTTGTAGCTGTTCTGGTTGAACTTGCCGCCGGCGTGCAGCTCGGTCAGCGCGATCTCGGAGGCCGAGCGCTTGGGCTCGTGCTTGTCGTCCATCTTCACGCCGGTGGGAATGCCACGGCCGTTGTCGGTGACGCTGATGGAGTTGTCGCTGTGGATGGTCACCACGATGTCGTCGCAGTGGCCGGCCAGGGCTTCGTCGATGGAGTTGTCGACCACCTCGAACACCAGGTGGTGCAGGCCGGTGCCGTCGGACGTGTCGCCGATGTACATGCCGGGGCGCTTGCGCACCGCTTCCAGGCCTTCCAGGATCTGGATCGAGCCTTCCCCGTAGCCTTCGCTGGCACCCACCTGGTGGGCGTCGATGGTGGGCTGGAAATTGGAGCTGTCGGCGTTGGCCGCACCGGTGTTGACGGATTCGGCGGGCTTGTTGGCTTCTGACATAGGGGACTTTTCTCAATCGCTAGAAAGGCCAAACCCGCTGGGCAGCGGGTCGGGCTTGGGGGAGAGTTGATCGCTCGGGATCAGATCCGCATCGGCATGACAACGTACTTGAAGGCGTTGTCGTCGGGGTTGGTCACCAGCGCCGAGCTGTTGCCATCGGACAGTTCGATGCGAACCATTTCCTGCGTCATGTTCTGCAGTGCGTCGATGAGGTAGGTGACGTTGAAGCCGATTTCGATCGTGTCGCCGCCGTAGTCGATGTCGAGTTCGTCGACCGCTTCTTCCTGCTCGGCGTTGCTCGATGCCACGCGCAGCGCGCCGGGCTCGATGTTCAGGCGCACGCCCTTGAACTTCTCGCTCGTCATGATGGCGGTGCGCTGCAGCGAGGCCAGCAGCGGCACGCGGCCGAGCGTGACGATGTTCTTGTGGTTCTTGGGGATGACGCGGTTGTAGTCGGGGAACTTGCCCTCGACCAGTTTGGTGACGAACTCCATGCCGTCGAAGCTGAACTTGGCCTGGTTGGCGGCGAACTGCATCTCGATCGCGCCTTCCTTGTCGCTCAACAGGCGCTGCAGTTCCAGCACGGTCTTGCGCGGCAGGATCACTTCCTGTTTGGGCACTTCCACGTCCAGCGTGGCGGAGGCGAAGGCCAGGCGGTGGCCGTCGGTGGCCACCAGGCTGAGCTGCTTGCCTTCGGCCACGAACAGGATGCCGTTCAGGTAATAGCGGATGTCGTGCACCGCCATCGAGAAGGACACCTGGCCGAGCAGGCTCTTGAGCGTTTTCTGGGGCACCGAGAACACCGGGCCGAAACTCGCCGATTCCTGCACCAGGGGGAAGTCTTCCGGCGGCATGCTCTGCAGCGTGAAGCGGCTCTTGCCACCCTTGAGGATGAGCTTGCCCGCGCTGGATTCCAGGCTCACGCTCTGGTCACCCGGCATGGTGCGCAGGATGTCGATGAGCTTGCGCGCCCCCAGCGTGGTGGCGAAGTTGCCGCTGTCACCGTCGAGCTCGGCGGTGGTGCGGATCTGGATTTCCAGGTCGCTGGTGGTCAGCTGCACCTGCGAGCCGGTCTTGCGAAGCAACACGTTGGCCAGGATGGGCAGGGTGTGGCGCCGTTCCACGATGCCGGCCACCGATTGCAGCGCGGCCAGAACCTTGTCCTGGGTCGATTTCAAAACGATCATGTCAGACTCTTTCGTCTCTGGTTGCTTGTGGTCCGGGGGTTGCCTCCCCGGCGGGCGCTGCGTTTGTCGGAGCCAAATCTTCGCTATTTTCGCTGTTTTGGGAGCGCGTCCCGCAAAACGCCGTTCGACTCAAGAACGGCTCTCCCACTTCACGCCCGCGCCTCATCCCTTGAGCGTCTGTTCCAGCACGTGCAGCTGCTGGTTGAGCTCGGTGTTCTGCTGGCGTTCGGCCCCGATCTTGCGCACCGCGTGCAGCACCGTGGTGTGGTCGCGCCCGCCAAACAGCTCGCCAATTTCGGGCAGGCTTTTCTGGGTCAGTTCCTTGGCAATGAACATGGCGATCTGGCGCGGGCGCGCAATGCTGGCCGGGCGCTTCTTGCTGTACATGTCGGCCACCTTGATCTTGTAGAAGTCGGCCACGGTCTTCTGGATGTTCTCCACGCTGATCTGCCGGTTCTGGATCGACAGCAGGTCTTTCAGCGCCTCGCGCGCCAGCGCGATCGAGATCTCTTTCTGGTTGAAGCGGGAATACGCCAGGATCTTGCGCAGCGCGCCTTCGAGCTCACGCACGTTGGAGCGCACGTTCTTCGCCACGAAAAATGCCACTTCCTCGGGCATCACGGCGTTTTCCACCGCCGCCTTGTTGATCAGGATGGCCACGCGCATTTCCAGCTCGGGCGGCTCGATGGCCACCGTCAGGCCCGAATCGAAGCGCGAGACCAGTCGCTCGTGGATGTCGGCCAGGCCCTTGGGATAGGTGTCGCTGGTCAGCACGATGTGGCTCTTCTTGGCCAGCAGCGCTTCGAAGGCGTTGAAGAATTCTTCCTGCGTGCGCTCCTTGTTGGCAAAGAACTGCACGTCGTCGATGAGCAGCAGGTCCAGCGAGTGGTAACGCTCCTTGAACTCGTCGAAGGTTTTGCGCTGGTAAGCCTTGACCACATCCGACACAAACTGCTCGGCGTGGATGTAGAGAACCTTGGCCTGTGGACGATCGGCCAGCAGGTGGTTGCCGATGGCGTGCACCAGGTGGGTCTTGCCCAGGCCGACGCCGCCGTAGATGAACAGCGGGTTGTAGAGCTGGCCCAGGCTGCCCGCCACGTGCATGGCGGCGGCTCGCGCCATGCGGTTGGCCGAGCCCTCCACCAGGGTGGAAAACGCCAGCGCCGGGTTCAGACGCGTCTTCGGCCCGCTCGGTGCCGTCACTTCGGGAGGCGCGAGATCGGGCAGCTCGGCGAGCACCAACTCTTGCGCAGTGCGTGGTGCTGGTGACGTGCGGCTGGGGCCTTCACGCGGAGCAAGCACCAACTCCAACACCACTGGGGCACCCTGAATGGCCTCCAGCAAGGCGGTGATGCGGGCGGCGTATTGGGTGCGGATCCAGTCCAGCTTGAACCGGTTGGCCACCGACACGATCACCCGGGAGACGTCGGGCGCCACGGTGGCCGAGAGGGGGCGGATCCAGGTGTTGAACTGCTGTTCCGGGATGTCCTGGGAGAGCCGATCCATGCAGGCCGACCACAGGGAAAGGGGGTCGGCGTTGCCGGAAGACAGGGACGCGCTGGGGGGGAGGCCCTCGATCATGCTGGGATTGGCGATGTTGTTGTGGTTGTGGACAAATGACGCAGGGCCAGCCGGTCATTGTAGGCGTGTGCGTGACTTATCCACAAGCCGGTCGGCGGGAAGCTCCGGCCAGGGCGACGGGTGACGTTCCTGAAGTGGATCGTCTGCATATAAGGCCAAGTGCTTGCCGCACCTGGGTTTTCTTTGCGATAATTGCGGGTTTTCCCGATTTGTAAGAGACCACCATGAAACGCACCTACCAGCCTTCCAAGATCCGTCGCGCCCGCACCCACGGTTTTCTCGTTCGCATGAAGACCCGTGGCGGCCGTGCTGTGATCAACGCCCGCCGCGCCAAAGGCCGCAAGCGTCTGGCTGTCTGAGTCGGCGCGTTGACTTGGCGCATGGTGTGCCGGCGTCCCTGTGCCCGGCCCGCCGGCCGCCCGATGTTGGCGGTTGTGCCGTGACCCAGCGCCTGCGGTCCCGTCAGCAGTTCCAGGCCGTCATGGCCGGAGCGCCTGTGGCCAAGACTCCTCACTTCGCTTTGCATCGCGCGGCTCTTGACGTTGTCGTCGAGGGCAAACCGTTGTTTCCCGTGGCCGATGCCTGGCTGGGTGTCCTGCTGCCCAAGCGCTGGGCACGCCGCGCTGTCACGCGCAATGCCATCCGCCGCCAGATCTACGAAGTGGCGCGGCACCAGCCTGCCGCCTTGCCGCAGGCTGCCTGGGTGGTGCGCTTGCGCAGCGAATTCAGCCGCAAGCAATTCGTGAGCGCCACGTCCGACGCACTCAAACGCGCCGTGCGCCTGGAGCTGGAGCAGTTGTTGTCGCGCGCCATGTTGCCGAAGGCCGTCGCGCCCCTGGAGGCCCGTGATGTGGTCTGACTGGCCACGCCAGGCATTGGTGGGTCTCGTCAAAGGCTACCGGCTGCTCTTGAGTCCGTCGTTGGGCAACGGTTGCCGATTTGAGCCCTCGTGTTCGGTGTACGCCATCGGCGCGCTGGAGCAGCACGGTGCCGCGGCAGGCGCCTACCTCACGGTCGCGCGGCTGGCGCGCTGTCATCCCTGGTGCGAAGGGGGCTTCGATCCGGTGCCGGAGTCCCGGCCCGCCCTCTTTTCCCGTCTGATTTCACCCTCCTCAGCAAAGAAGAACGCGTCATGAATGACATCCGTCGGTCCATCCTGTGGGTGGTGTTTGGTTTGTCCATGGTCCTGATCTGGGACAAATGGCAGATCCACAACGGGCACAAGCCCACCTTTTTCCCCGGCTCGGCACAGGTGGGTGCACCGGCCAGCACCTCGGCTCCGGCCGCCGACGCCAGCGTGCCCACCGCCGTGGCCGTGCCGTCATCGGCCACCACCAGCGCACCGGGTGAAGCGCCGGCTGGCGCACCCAGCCCGGTCGCCGCACGCCATGTGGTGACCACCGACGTGTTCAAGCTGGTCTTCAACACCGAGGGCGGATCGCTGATTGGCGCCGAGCTGCTGAAACACGCTGAAGCCACGCAGCAAAGCAAGGACCAGAGCGAACAGCCGTTCACCCTGCTGACCCAGGGCAATGACCGCATCTATGTGGCCCAGACCGGCCTGATCGGTGGCTCGTTCCCCACGCACAAAACCCCGATGAACCTCGTGACTTCCGAGACCGCGCTGGCCGATGGCCAGAACGAGTTGCAGGTGCGCTTCGAGTCGGCCGATGTGGGCGGCGTGAAGCTGGTCAAGACCTACACCCTCACGCGCGGCCACTACGACATCGCCGTGAAGCACGAGGTGCAAAACCTCGGTACCCAGGCCGTGAGTCCGCAGCTCTACCTGCAACTGGTGCGCGACGGCAGCAAGCTCAGCAGCGAAACGCCCTTCTATTCCACCTTCACCGGCCCTGCCGTCTACACCAACGAGAAGAAGTACCAGAAGGTCGAGTTCGCCGACATCGAGAAGAAGAAGGAAGACCTGTACGTCAAGTCCAGCACCGACGGCTATGTGGCCATGGTGCAGCACTACTTTGCTTCGGCCTGGCTGCTGGGCGAAGGCGTGGCGCGCGACAACTTCGCCCGCAAGGTGGACGACAAGCTGTTCGCTGTGGGCAGCATCACCAACCTGCCGGTCATCGAGCCCGGCCAGACGCAGAGCGTGCAGGCGCGCCTGTTCGTCGGGCCGCAAGAAGAAAAGGTGCTGGAGACGATCGCTCCCGGTCTGGAACTGGTGAAGGACTACGGCTGGCTGACGATCCTGGCCAAGCCGCTGTACTGGCTGCTGGAAAAGATCCACGGCTTCGTGGCCAACTGGGGTTGGTCCATCGTGCTGCTGGTGGTGCTGATCAAGGCCGCGTTCTACTGGCTCAACGCCAGCGCCTACCGCAGCATGGCGAAGATGAAGAAGATCAACCCCCGCATCATGGAAATGCGCGAGCGCCTCAAGGGCAACCCGCAGGGCATGCAGCAGGAAATGATGAAGATGTACCGGGAAGAAAAGGTCAACCCGCTGGGTGGCTGCTTCCCGATCCTGATCCAGATCCCGGTGTTCATCGCGTTGTACTGGGTGCTGCTCTCCAGCGTGGAGATGCGCAACGCACCCTGGATGGCCTGGATCACCGACCTGTCCTCGCCCGATCCGTACTTCATCCTCCCGCTGGTGATGGCCGTGACCACCATGATCCAGACCGCGCTCAACCCGCTGCCACCCGATCCGCTGCAGGCCAAGCTGATGTGGCTGATGCCGCTGATGTTCTCGGTCATGTTCTTCTTCTTCCCGTCCGGCCTGGTGCTGTACTGGATCACGAACAACGTGCTGACCATCGCGCAACAGTCCTTCATCAACAAGCGCATGGGTGTGCCGCTGAAGTTCAGCATGCCGAACTTCCGGGCGTAACCCCCCTGCGCCACTGACGCGGCTTCCCCCCTGAAGGGGGGACGATGTCTTGGGCCGGCGGAGCCGGACCCTCGACATCTCGGGTTGGGACTTCTTTCTCCGGCACGGGCCCGCGTATTGCGGGCCTTTTGTCTTTTATGCTCCCTCTTCATGCTCGCAGCCTCTCGTGATCCCATCGTTGCCATTGCCACCGCGCCCGGAAGGGGTGGCGTGGGCATCGTTCGGGTGTCGGGGCGGGGGATGGAGCCGTTCGTGCAGGGCTTGCTGGGACGGGTGTTGAAGCCGCGGGAGGCGACCTATTTGCCGTTCGCCGATGCAGTGGGTCAGCCGATCGACCACGGTCTGGCCTTGTGGTTTCCCGGCCCGCATTCCTACACCGGTGAAGACGTGCTCGAACTGCAAGGCCATGGCGGGCCGGTGGTGCTGCAGTTGCTGCTGGCACGTTGCCTGGAAGTGGGGCGCGAGACCCTGAGCGCGCTGCGCACGGCCCGCCCGGGTGAATTCACCGAACGCGCCTTCCTCAACGACAAGCTCGATCTGGCGCAGGCCGAGGCCGTGGCCGACCTCATCGATGCGAGCACCGAGGCGGCGGCACGCAGCGCGTCGCGCTCGCTCGCCGGGGTGTTCTCGGGCCGCATTCACGGCCTGCGCGACGCCTTGGTGAACCTGCGCATGCTGGTCGAGGCCACCCTGGATTTCCCCGAAGAGGACATCGACTTTCTGCAAAAGGCCGATGCCGCCGGGCAACTGCGGCGGCTGCGCGAGGCGCTGGCGGGTGTGCAGGCGCAGGCCAGGCAGGGCGCGCTGCTGCGCGACGGTCTGCAAGTGGTGATCGCGGGTCAACCCAACGCGGGCAAGAGCTCGCTGCTCAATGCGCTCGCCGGGGCCGAGCTCGCCATCGTCACGCCCGTGGCGGGTACCACGCGTGACGTGGTGCAGCAGACGATCCAGATCGAGGGCGTGCCGCTGCACGTGGTCGACACCGCCGGCCTGCGCGACAGCCCCGATGTGGACGAGGTGGAGAAGATCGGCATCGAGCGCGCCTGGGGCCAGATCCGCGAGGCTGACGTGGTGCTGTTCCTGCACGACCTGACCCGCACCGACACGGTCGCCTACCAAAGCGCCGATGCCGTGATTGCCGCCAGCCTGGCCCAGGCCGTGCCGACCGGCGTGCCCGTGCTGCACGTGTGGAACAAGCTTGACCAGAGCCCCTCGGCGCGCTCCGACCTGCAGGGCGGGCTGGCCATTTCAGCCAAGCGGGGCGAGGGCCTGGAGGAATTGCGCCGGCGCCTGCTGGCGCTGGCGGGCTGGCAGCAACCGGGCGACGGCCTGTTCATGGCGCGTGCGCGCCACCTGCAGGCATTGCAGCGTGTGGACGAGCACCTGCTGCTGGCCGATGGTCTGCTCGTGGCGCAGGCCGAGCATCTGGACCTGCTGGCCGAAGAGCTGCGCCTGGCCCAGCAAGCGCTCGGAGAGATCACCGGCGAGTTCACCGCCGACGATTTGCTGGGCGAAATCTTTTCGCGTTTCTGCATCGGAAAGTAGACCGGCGGCACCGCCCGGGACGCTGCGAATGCCGCTTGGCGGCACAGTTGTAAGCACGGGTAATTACAGCTTGCGCGGGGGTACGGGGGGCGGGTATCTTGATGTGATGCATGTCACACCTCCGACATCTTTGCGCTTCGACATCAGTGGCCTGGCCCAGTCCATGCGGCACAGCAGCGCGCTGGATGCGGTACCTCTGAACCTCACGGACAACCAGTGGCCGTTGCTGGCCAACTACCTGCAGCCCGTCGCGTTGCAGCAAGGTCAGGTCCTGATCGAGCAGGGGGTGAAGGACCGCACGGTGTATTTCGTCGAGAGCGGTACGTTGACCGTGCACTACGAAGACGACAAGGAGCGTGTGCGCATCGCGGTGGTGGGCTCGGGCTCGCTGCTGGGCGAAGGGGCATTCTTCAGCCATCTTCCGCGCAGCGCCACGGTTCACGCCGGCAGCGACTGCCGTCTCTGGTGCATGACGCCGCTGCGTTTTCGCGAGCTCTGCCTTCGCCATCCCGAGATCGCCCTGGAACTGACGGTGTCCATGTCCGCCGTGCTCGCTCGGCGCATGTACAACAAGCCCAAACGGGTGGCCGTCACCTGATGACCACGGGCCACGTGTTTGTGGAGCTTGAGCAGAAGCAGCGCCGGATTCATGTCCCCACTCAGACCACTTCAGCAGAACGCCTCGTGCACACTTTGACCATGTCCTTCATGAGCTGGCTCCATGCCAAGAAAACCAACGCATCGGGCAAGGGCCGACTGGCGCGCGCGCGCCAGTCGTTCAGCCAGACCACGCTGCCACTGATCTCGCCGCGCAAGGGTCGTCGCATCCTGCGGCGCGAACAATTGTTCGGTGTGGTCCGCGAGTCGCTCATCCGCGCGGGGGTGCTCTCCACCAGCTACGAGTTCAAGGTGCTCACGCTGGACGCCAACGGCGATTGTTTCCTGGTGCTGGTCGATCTGGCGTTGCCTGCCGAAGGCATGCCCGACGAGTACCTGCTCGAGATCGAAAACTGGATCCAGCAAAGCGCCAAGGCTCGCCACGGCATGCGCGTGCGCTCGGTGTACTGGCGCCGCCGTGCGGCTCAAGATCAGGTCGGTGTGGCGTTGCGTGCGGCTGTTTCCGTACAGACCCGTCGGGACGCCGAGATGTTCAATCCCACCGCCATTCCCAAACCCAACATCCAGTCCTCGCACACGCCGATGCAGGCCTTGGGTGCGGACGAGGTGGATGCGTTTCGAGCCGTGCTTCAGAGCGCAGCCAAACCTGCGTATCCCTCACCCGAAGAAGCGAAGCTGCCCATTCCCGAATCGCACAGCGACTTCGCTGCGCTCAGCGACACGCAGCACGGCAAACTCTGACCCGGCCATGATCGGGGCTCAGTGCCCGGCAAAGTCGATCAGGGTGAACAGCGCAAGACCCGATTCCCGCAGTTTCCGCGAGCCGCCGAGTTCGGGCAGGTCCACGATGGCGGCACCCTCCATCACCTCGGCACCCAGCTTCTCCAGCAGGCGCCACCCCGCCATCATGGTGCCGCCGGTGGCAATCAGGTCGTCGATGAGCACCACCTTGTCACCGGCTTTCACCGCATCGGTGTGCAGCTCCACCGTGGCGCTCCCGTACTCCAGTTCGTAGGTTTCTTCGACGGTGGTGAAGGGCAGCTTGCCCTTCTTGCGGATCGGCACAAAGCCCACACCCAGCTCGTAGGCCAACACCGAACCGATGATGAAGCCCCGTGCGTCGAGCCCGGCCACCACGGTGGGTTTGAGGGCCGGATCCATGTAGCGGTGCACGAAGGCGTCGATCAGCACGCGGAACACCTTCGGGTCTTGCAGCAGCGGCGTGATGTCGCGGAACTGAACGCCGGGCGCCGGCCAGTCGGGCACCGTACGGATGTGGGCTTTGAGGTAGGCGGAGGTGTCCATTGAGATCAGGGCTTGGGGGAGGCGCCCATTATTGACTGGGCGCACCCGTCGGGTGGCCGGGCCTTCAACCCGACAGCAGCTTGTCTTCGGCCAGCGCGAGGGCCGGTGCCTTGCCGCTGATGACCAGCGTGTCGCCTCCCTGCAGCACGGTGTCGTCGGTCAGCGGCGCAGGCATGCCGCTGGCGTGGCGCAAGCTCACCACCCGCACACCCACGGCGTGCAGGGCCAGGCTCTCCAACGTCTTGCCCACGGTGCGCCCGGCGGGTGGCAGTGTGACCGTGTTGAGCCGCTCGTGATCGAGCTCGTCGGCGCCGTCGTCGTCGGCGCCGTGAAAGTAGCCCTTCAGCAGGTTGTAGCGCGCATCGCGCTGGTCCTGCACCACCCGGATCACGCGGCGCATGGGCACGCCCACCAGCGCCAGGGCATGGCTGGCCAGCATCAGGCTGGCTTCGATGGCTTCCGGTACCACCTCGGTGGCGCCCGCCGCGCGCAGCTTTTCCAGGTCCACGTCGTCCACCGTGCGCACCACCACCGGCACATTCACCGCTTGCGCGTGCGTGTGGCGCAACACCTTGAGCGCACTGGGCGTGTCGAGGTAGGTGACCACCACGGCGCTGGCGCGGTGCAGGCCGGCCGCCATGAGCGCCTGCAGCCGGGCAGCGTCGCCAAACACCACCGAGTGGCCGGCGGCTGCGGCCTGGCGCACACGGTCCGGGTCGAGATCGAGCGCCATGTAGGGAATGCGTTCGGCCTCGAGCAGGCGGGCCAGGTTTTGCCCGCAGCGCCCGTAGCCGCAAATGATCACGTGCTTGTCGGCGTTGATGGCCTTGCGCGCGATGCTGGTCATCTGCACCGACTGCATCAGCCAGTCGCTGCCCACCAGACGCGTGACGATGGTGTTGGCATACATGATCACGAACGGCGTGGCCAGCATCGACAGCACCATGGATGCCAGGATCGGGTTGAACAGTGCCGGGGGAATCAGGTTGTTGTTGCCCGCCAGCGTGAGCAACACCAGACCGAATTCACCCGCCTGCGCGAGGTACAGACCGGTGCGCAGCGCCACGCCCATGGGCGCGCCGAACGCGCGCGTGAGCCCGGTGATGAGCGCCAGCTTGAACATCAGCGAGAGCGTGAGCAGCAGAAGCACCAGCTCCCAGCGGTCGAACACCATGCGCCAGTCCAGCATCATGCCGATGGTGATGAAGAACAGGCCCAGCAAGACGTCGTGGAACGGGCGGATGTCGGTCTCCACCTGGTGCTTGAACTCGGTCTCTGAAATGAGCATGCCGGCCACAAACGCACCCAGCGCGAGCGACAGGCCGGCGTGCTCTGTCAGCCACGCCAGCCCCAGGGTGATGAGCAAGAGGTTGAGCATGAACAGCTCGTCGCTCTTGCGTCGCGCCACCAGCGTGAGCCACCAGCGCATCACCTTTTGTCCACCGGTGAGCAGCAGGCCCAGCAACAGCACCGCCTTCAGAGTGGCCCACCCCAGCGCAATCAGCAGATCCTCGGGATCGGCCGCCAGCGCGGGAATGATCACCAGCAAGGGCACCACGGCCAGGTCCTGGAACAGCAGAATGCCCAGTACCCGTTTGCCGTGTTCGGATTCCAGCTCGATGCGCTCGGCCACCAGCTTGATCACGATGGCCGTGCTGCTCATGGCCATCACGCCGCCGAGCGCCAGCGCGGTTTGCCAGCTGATGTCCCACCAGGCGGGCAGGAACAGCGTGAGCGCCATGGAGGCCAGGGTGGTGATCAGCACCGTGAGCACCACCTGCGACAGGCCCAGCCCGAACACCAACCGTTTCATGGCGCGCAGTTTGGGCAGGCTGAACTCGAGCCCGATGACGAACATGAGGAACACCACGCCGAACTCCGCGAGGTAGCGGATGGCGCTGGAGTCCTGCGTCAGTGCCAGCGCGTTGGGGCCGATCAGCACACCCACCACCAGGTAGCCCAGCATCGGTGGCAGCCGCAGCAGCCGGCACCCGACCACGCCCAATACGGATGCCAGCAGGTACAGCAGGGCGAGATCGAGAGAGGTCATGCAGGCATGTTAACGGCGAGCGGTGTATCCGCATGGGGCGCTGCCACGAGGCCCACGGCGATAATGAGCCGCATGACCTTGCCCACCACTTTTGACGCCGCCCGCGCCCTGGCGATGGCCCAGGAAACGCTGAGCATCGAAGCCCAGGCCGTCACGGCCATGGCCGTGCGCATGGGCGATTCCTTTGCCACCGCGGTGGCCAGCATGCTGGATTGCCGAGGGCGCGTGGTGGTCATGGGCATGGGCAAGAGCGGCCACATCGGCCGCAAGATTGCCGCCACGCTGGCATCCACCGGCACGCCGGCCATGTTCGTGCACCCGGCCGAAGCCAGCCATGGCGACCTGGGCATGATCACCTCCGCCGATGTGGTGCTGGGCATCAGCAACAGCGGCGAAAGCGAAGAGCTCACCGCGATCCTGCCGCTCATCAAGCGCATGGGCGTGCCCTTGATCGCACTCACCGGTCGACCCGACTCCACGCTCGGTCGCCATGCCCTGGCCGTGCTCGACAGCTCGGTCGACAAGGAAGCCTGCCCACACAACCTCGCACCCACCGCCAGCACCACCGCGCAACTCGCCATGGGCGACGCACTTGCCGTGGCTCTGCTCGACGCGCGCGGCTTCAAGGCCGACGACTTTGCCAGGTCGCACCCCGGTGGCGCGCTCGGGCGCAAGCTGCTCACGCACGTGAGCGACGTCATGCGCAGCGGCGCCGACGTGCCGCGCGTCGGTCCCGAGGCCAGCCTGATGGAACTGATGGGTGTCATCAGCGCCAAAGGGCTTGGCATGAGCGCCGTGGTGGATGCCGACGACCGCGTGCGCGGCATCTTCACCGACGGCGATCTGCGCCGCCTGATCGAGAAGACCGGCAGCAGCGCCGACCTGCGCACCCTGCGCGCGATCGACGTGATGCACCCCAACCCGCGCACCGTGCGCGCCGACGCGCTCGCCGTGGAGGCCGCTGACTTGATGGAAGCCAACCGCATCACCAGCGTGCTCGTGGTGGACGAGGCCGGTGCACTCATCGGAGCGCTCAACGCCAACGACCTGATGCGATCGAAAGTGATCTGAATGAATGCCCTGCCCGCCCTGCGCCCGGCCTTGAACTTCGCACCCGAACTGCTGCTGCAGGCGCAGGGCATCCGCGTGGTGTTCTTCGATGTGGACGGCGTGCTCACCGACGGCGGTCTGTTTTTCAGCGAGTCGGGCGAAGCGCTCAAGCGTTTTCACACGCTCGACGGTCACGGCATCAAGCTGCTGCAACGCGCCGGCATCACGCCCGCCGTGGTCACGGGACGCGACTCGGCGGCCCTGCGTGCGCGCCTGAAGGCGCTGGGTGTGGCGCACGCGCGTTTTGGCACCGAAGACAAGCGCCCGGCCGCCGAAGAGATCCTGGCCGAACTGGGCCTGAACTGGTCGGCCGCCGCGGCCATGGGCGACGACTGGCCCGATCTGCCCATGATGCGGCGCGCGGCTCTGGCCTGCGCGCCGTCCACCGCCCACGCCGAGGTGCTGGCCGTGGCCCACCATGTCACCATCCGGCTGCCGGGCGCCGGCGCCGTGCGCGACCTGTGCGACCTGCTGCTCGTGGCCAGCGGTGTCTATGCCCGCGAACTGGAGGCGGCCGCCCGATGAGCACGTCCGATCCGCTGGATTTCCTGGACACCATCGACCTCACCGAGCCGGCCGCCCGCCCGCGCCGCCGCAAGCCCAAGCTCCTGGACCGCCTCTCCATTTACCTGCCCATGCTGCTCATGGGTCTGCTCGCACTGGCCTCGTATTGGTTGCTGCGTGCCACCCCGACGCCCGAGGCGCCCCAGGCCGAGCGGCCCGTGAGCAGCGAACCCGACTACTTCATGCGCGGTTTTTCGGTCAAGGCGTTCGACCTCACCGGCGCGCTCAAGTCCGAGGTGGTGGGCGACGAGGCGCGTCACCACCCCGACGACGACCGCATCGAGATCGACAACGCGCGCATCCGCAACATCGGCCCCGAAGGCCGACCCACGGTGGCCAGCGCGAAGTTGGTGACCACCAACGCCGACAACAGCCAGTTCATCCTCGAAGGCCATGCGGTGGTGGTGCGCGAAGCTGCCGTCGGACCGAATGGCGAAGTTTTGCCCCGGCTCGAATTCCAGGGCGAGTACCTCAAGGTCTTCGTCGACCCGGAGCGTGTCGTTTCCGACAAGCCGGTGGTGCTGCTGCGCGGCACCGACCGGCTGGTGGCGGACACGCTCGACTACCGGGGCGACGCCGGCGTGGCCGATTTCAAAGGCCGGGTGAAAGTCCAACTGATGCCCCGCTGAACTGCCCGCACTCCCATGACCATGCCACCAGACCACCCAGCGGCCCCGCTCGCCTTCATCACCGGCGCATCCAGCGGCATCGGCCAGGCGTTGGCCGCCCGATTTGCCCGCGCTGGCTACCGGCTGGCATTGGTGGCGCGGCGCACCGCCGAGATGCAAGCCTTTGCCGACGCCAACGGATGGGATGCCGATCGTTGTCGTGTGTACGGCGCCGATGTGTCCGCCATCGACAGCATCGTGGCCGCTGGCCTCGCCTGCCTGGAAGCCCAGGGCGTGCCCGACGTCGTCATCGCCAATGCAGGCGTGAGCATCGGCATGGACACCACCGAACGGGACGACCTGGACGTGATGGCCCGTACCTTTGCACTGAACAACACCGGCATGGCCGCCACCTTTCACCCATTCGTGGCGGCCATGGTCGCGCGCGGCAGTGGCGCGCTGGTGGGCATTGCCAGCGTGGCGGCCATCCGGGGGTTGCCGGGGCACGGTGCCTACTGCGCCAGCAAAGCCGCGGTGGTGGCGTACTGCGAGAGCCTGCGCGGAGAAATGCGTGGCAGCGGCGTGGCGGTCGTGACCGTTGTGCCGGGCTACGTCGACACACCGCTGACCCGCGAAAACCGCTACGCCATGCCGTTTTTGCTGAGCCCCGAGACCTTTGCCGACCGCGCCTTTGACGCCATCGTCGCCGGCGTGAGCTACCGCGTGATTCCTTGGCAGATGGGCGTGGTGGCCAAATTGCTGCGCCTGCTGCCCAACGCCTTGTTCGATCGGGTCTTGTCAGGTCGGGCACGCAAGCACAGGCAGGGCGAAGTCAAAAGCGGGGCTTGATCCGGCGGCTTCCGGAGCGCCCATGAAAAAAGCCCTGAGGCCATGCCGCAGGGCTTTTTTCTTGGGGCTGATCAGCGAACCCGAGGGCTCACCGAATCAAGCTGATCGAGGGCTATCAGTAGCCGCCACGGCCACCGCCGCCGCCGCCACCTTCACGACGGCCACCGCCACCGCCGCCACCACCGTAGGGGCTGCGGAAGCCGCCGTCGCTGCCGCCACCACCACCAAAGCCGCCGCCGCCACTGCGGCCGCCGCCGAAGCCGCCGCCACCGGTGCGGGGAGGACGGGCTTCCATTGGACGGGCTTCGTTCACCACCAGGCTGCGACCGCCCAGGGATTGGCCGTTCATGCCTTCAACAGCGGCTTGCGCTTCGGCATCGTTGCCCATTTCGACAAAGCCGAAACCTTTGGAACGACCGGTATCGCGCTCCATCATGACTTTGGCGCTGTTGACCGAGCCGTAAGCGCTGAAGGCTTGTTGGAGGTCTTCGTCGCGAACGGTGTATGGCAGATTGCCAACGTACAGTTTGTTGCCCATGGTCGGGACTCCTAAGAACACTGAGAAAAATAGCGATGGAGCCCCGTTAGCACACAAAAACCTGTAGCACGCGAAACCGACCGATCACTTGTCAAAACGAGCGCCTTGGACGCTCGCCAGAGGATTATGCGCGCAATGTCCCGCAAACAGTAACTATTTTTCAGGACGCTGCGGCCCCCATTGACGTCGACGCGGCTTTACAACAAACCCTTCACGGCCCGGGACGTGGGTATGTGCCCTGCCTTCGGGCTCGCATCGGGACGATGCTTCAATCTATACTTCGCGCTCACAGCGCCGATTTGATCCGAATTGCGGGCGCTCTAAAAATGCCGCTAAAGAAGAGACTCCTGGTCCAGCATCCCGGTCTCGCTCTTGGCGGCATCGGGATTTTTTTCGGGCGCGCGCCGCCCACAGGACACCAGATTGATCGTCACGCCCCAAACGTTCCGGTTCACCGAGCCACTGCCGCTGCGCAGCGGCGCTGCCTTGCCCGCCTACGAATTGGTGGTGGAAACCTACGGCACGCTCAATGCGGAGCGTTCCAACGCGGTGCTCATCTGCCACGCCCTCAACGCTTCGCACCATGTGGCGGGCTGGCATGCCGACGGACAGGGCCGGCCGGTCGCGCGCAGCGAGGGCTGGTGGGACAACATGATCGGGCCCGGCAAGCCGGTGGACACCGAACGCTTCTTCGTGATCGGCGTCAACAACCTGGGCTCGTGTTTCGGCTCCACCGGCCCCACGCACACCAACCCGGCCACCGGAGCACCCTGGGGCGCGGACTTCCCCGTGGTGACGGTGGAAGACTGGGTGGACGCGCAGGCCCGCCTGCTCGATGCCATGGGGATACAGACCCTGGCGGCCGTGATGGGCGGGAGTCTGGGCGGCATGCAGACGCTGGCCTGGACGCTGCAGTACCCGGAGCGCGTGCGCCATGCGGTGGTGGTCGCCAGTGCGCCCAACCTCACGGCCGAGAACATCGCCTTCAACGAGGTGGCGCGGCGCGCCATCGTGACCGACCCCGATTTCCACGGCGGGCACTACCTCAAGCACGGCACCCTGCCACGGCGCGGCCTGCGCATCGCCCGCATGATCGGGCACATCACCTACCTCAGCGACGACGTGATGAACGAGAAGTTCGGGCGAAGCCTGCGTTCCATCGACGAGGGTGACCCCACGGCCGCGGCCGAGCTGGCCTACCGCTACACCACGCAGGACGTGGAGTTCCAGATCGAGAGCTACCTGCGCTACCAGGGCGACAAGTTCAGTGAGTACTTCGATGCGAACACCTACCTGCTCATCACCCGCGCGCTCGACTACTTCGACCCCGCGCGAGAGCATGGCGGCAGCCTGAGCGCGGCGCTTTCCAAGGCCACGGCCAGGTTCCTGCTGATCAGCTTCACCACCGACTGGCGGTTTTCGCCCAAGCGCAGCCGCGAAATCGTCAAGGCGCTGCTGGAAAACCGGCGCGACGTGAGTTACGCCGAAATCGACGCGCCGCATGGGCACGACGCCTTCCTGCTCGACGACCCGCGCTATCTCAACGCGGTGCGCGCCTACTTCGACCAGACCATCGCGGGAGGTCAGGCATGAGCGAGCAGGCCATCATGGAATCCATCGCCCGGCTCGTTCCATCCGGCTCGCGCGTGCTCGACCTGGGCTGCGGCGACGGGGCCATGCTGGCCCACCTGCAGACCACACGCGGTTGCAGCGGCTACGGTGTGGAGATCGACGATGCCAAGGTGCTGGCCTGCGTGCGCCGCGGTGTCAATGTGCTGCAGCTCAACCTGGAAGACGGGTTGAGCACCTTTGGTGACAACGCTTTTGACGTGGTGCTGCAGATCGACACGCTGCAACACCTGCGCAACGCCGAGACCATGCTGCGCGAGACCGCGCGCGTGGGCCGCATCGGCGTGGTGGCGTTCCCCAACTTCGCCCACTGGCCCAACCGGCTGGCGGTGGTGCAGGGACGCATGCCGGTGACCAAGCGCCTGCCCTTTCAGTGGTACGACACGCCCAACATCCGCGTGGGCACGCATGCCGACTTCGAGGTGCTGGCACGGCGCAACGGCCTGACCATCGAGAAGAGCTTCGGTCTGCACGAAGGGGAAGAAGTGCACCGCTGGCCCAACCTCATGGCCAGCACGGCAGTGTTCCGTTTCAGCACCTGACCCACACCCCCGCCAGCGCTGTTCAGGCGCGGCCAGCCTCGCGCGCCGCGTCCGCCGCAAAGTCGCCAGTGATCGGATGGCCCGCGTTCATGGCGGGGTAAACCTCGGCGAACACTGTCCGGATCTGCGCCAGCGGCAGATCGTTGAAGCTGCCGCGTTCCTTCACGTACTCCATGTGCTGGCGGCCTGCGCGGTCGAATGCGTGGTAGAGCGAATCGTGCACGCCGTCGAACTCCAGCGGCAGCAGGCCGAACTTGTCGCACAACTCGAGGTTGAAGGCCGGCGTGGCCTTGCGCCAGGCACCGTCGATCCACAACTCGGTGTACCCGTGCCAGACGAACACATCGGTCTTCATGGTCTGGCGCAGCTTTTCGGTGGACAGGTGGTTCTTCACATCGGCAAAACCCAAGCGCGCGGGGATGCCCGCCGCGCGCGCCACCGCCGCCAGCAACACCGCCTTGGGCACACACCAGCCGAAGCCCTGTGCCAGCACGGTGCTGGCGGTCATGCCGTGGTCGGAGAGGTCGATGCGGTAGGGGTCGTAGCGCACCTGGTCGCGCACGGCGAGGTAGAGCGACACCGCCTGGTCACGCGCACGGCTGCCCAGCGCATGCGCTTGCGCAAAGGAAACGATGGCCGCGTGGTCGCTGTTGATGGCCTGGGTGGGGGACAGGTGCTCGGGTTGGGGGTGGTTCACTTGCATGGGCTCAAAGTAGCAGAGGAGCTCGTGCCCCGCCGACACGTTCGAGACAAACGGCCCGTGGGCCCACTGTGATGGCGTTTTGTGTACTTAAGTACTGGGTTGGCGTGCAAGCGGCGGGAATGGACAGGCTTTGTCCACTTTTTTCCGACTTCAGCCTGCGCCTGGCTGGCCGATATTCCATGGACCAACCCGAAAACCGAGGACCCATTCCATGGACATGCGCAACGAAGCCAATCACATCGCTCGCCACGACAGCGCCCGCGCAGCGGCCGCACAAAAGGCCAGCGCCGAATTCCTGACCTTTCGCCTGGGTGGTGAGGAATACGGCATCGACATCCTGCGCGTTCAGGAGATCCGCTCGTACGAAGAGCCCACCCGCATCGCCAACGCGCCCTCGTTCATCAAGGGCGTGGTCAACCTGCGCGGGGTCATCGTGCCGGTGGTGGACCTGCGCATCAAGCTGGGCTGCGACAAGGTGGAATACAACGGCTTCACGGTCGTGATCGTGCTCAACGTGCGCGGCCGCGTCGTCGGTGCGGTGGTCGACTCGGTGTCCGACGTGCTGGAACTCGCCGGCGAGCTGATCAAGCCCGCTCCCGAGATGAACACCAATGTGGACACCAGCTTCATCACCGGCATCGCCAGTGTGGGCGAGCGCATGTTGATCCTGATGGACATCGAAGCCCTCATGTCGAGCACCGACATGGGGCTGATGGACAGCACCCAGGCCCTTCAATAAGCCCCACACGCCGCTCGCACCCAGAAGAGGAGACAACCCCCATGAAACCAAGCTCCAACCGACAAACCTCCGTGGCGCGCCGCGTGGCCTTGCTGGCCGTGGTCATGCTCGCCACCGTGCTTGCGCTGATCAGCGGGGCCATGTCCCTGATGGCCGAGTCGTCCTCGCGCGACCGCATGGTGGAGTGGGCGGGTGACAAGGCCTCGTCCGTGGCCGGTTCGGTCGATGCTTTCGACGCCACCGCCCGCCTGATGGCGGAGCGCGCTTTCAAGCCTTTCCGCCAGAAATTCGGCGAGAAGTTCGAACTCGACGAACAGGCCGGCATGCTCAAGAGCTGGGGCATGTTGCTCAACAACGATTTCTCCGAGGTCGATACCTTCAACCGCATCAACGGCGGCGTGGCGACCATCTTCATGCGCAAGGGCGATGATTTCGAGCGCATCAGCACCTCGCTGAAAAAGGAAAACGGTGAACGCGCCATCGGCACGGTGCTGGTGCGCACCCACCCGGCACATGCCCTGATGCTCGAGGGCAAGCCCTACACCGGCCGTGCCGTGCTGTTCGGCAAGCCCTACATGACGCACTACGAGCCGGTCAGGGACGAAGCCGGCAAGGTGGTGGGCATCGTGTTCATCGGTTTTGACGTGGCCGACTTCCAGGCCTCGCTGGACAAGCTGGTGGCCGATACACGCTTTTTCGACAGCGGTGGTACCTACTTGATCGACCCGCGCGCGTCCAACGCCGAGGCGGTTTTCGTGTCCCATCCCACGGCCGCGGGCAAGAAGGTGCTGGAAGTCAATCCCGGCGCCGATGCCATGCTCACCGCGCTGCGCGCGGGTCCTGACGTTTTCGTGCGCGACGCCATTCCCTTGTTCGATGCCAGTATCGAGCGCCCCTGGGTCGCCAAGCGCGAGGCCAAGGCGGGCGGCTGGTGGGTCGTGGCCGAGGTGTCCGACGCCGAGGCCATGGCCAGCCACTGGCGCACCATGTATGCCTTCTGGGCCCTGCTGGCCGCGGCCACCGTGGCGCTGGGCGTGGGCCTCTTCTTCATGGTGCGCCGCAACGTGAGCCAGCCGCTGGCTCAATTGACGTCGGCCGTGACCACGGTGGCGCAGGGCGACCTGAGCCAGGTCTTCCAGTCCAGCCGCAGCGACGAGATCGGCCGCCTGGTGCGCGAGGTCGAAACCATGCGCCAGCGCTTCCTCGGCATGATGCGCGAGCTGCGCAGCGCCACCGACAGCATCAACACGGCTTCGTACGAGATTGCCTCGGGCAACCAGGACCTGAGCGCGCGCACGGAGCAGGCGGCGAGCAACCTGGAAGAGACGGCGGCCTCGATGGAGC
>NZ_JAKFEO010000073.1:0-22464 GCF_036675665.1 Hydrogenophaga sp.
TTCGGGCGTGCCCACGCCCATGAGGTAACGCGGCTTGTGCGCGGGCAGGCGGTGCGGCGTGTGCGCCATGATCTGCAGCATCTGCTCTTTCGGCTCGCCCACGCTCACGCCGCCGATGGCGTAACCGGGGAAGTCCATGGCGACCAGCGCGTCCAGCGATTCCTGGCGCAGGTGCTCGAACATGCCGCCCTGCACGATGCCGAACAGCGCGTTGGGGTTTTCCAGCCGGGCGAATTCGTCCTGCGAACGCTTGGCCCACCTCAAGCTCATCTCCATGCTCTTGCGCGCTTCCGCCTCGGTGGTGAGGTGGCCGTTGGTCTCGTACGGTGTGCACTCGTCGAGCTGCATCACGATGTCGCTGTTCAGGCCGGTCTGGATGTCCATGCTGACCTCGGGCGACATGAAGAGTTTGTCGCCGTTGACGGGGCTGGCGAAGGTCACGCCTTCTTCGGTGATCTTGCGCATGGCACCGAGCGACCAGACCTGAAAGCCGCCCGAGTCGGTGAGGATGGGCTTGTGCCACTGCTCGAAGGCATGCAGGCCGCCGAAGCTGTTCATCACCTCGCGGCCCGGGCGCATCCAGAGGTGGAAGGTGTTGCCCAGGATGATCTGCGCGCCCATGTCGTGCAGGCTTTGCGGCATCACGCCCTTGACGGTGCCATAGGTGCCCACGGGCATGAAGATGGGCGTCTGCACCTCGCCGTGGTTGAGCGTGAGGCGGCCGCGCCGGGCGTGGCTGTGCGGGTCGGTGGTGAGCAGGTCGAACTGGAGCATGGTGGGACTCTCTGGGGAATGTTCAGGGTTGGCGCGCGATGACGATCACGCTGCGGTTGCGGTCTTCGACGATCCACAGGCGGCCTTCGGCGTCGAAGGTGGTGCCCGCGGGCGAGCCCAGTGGGCGCACGCCCGCTTGTGCGTGCCAGCCGCTCACCAGGTCTTCGCGCGCGCCGCTGGGGCGGCCGTGTTCGTCGAGCCGCCAGGCCACGATGCGGTGGCCGTTCGCGCGGTAGCCATGCCAGACCGCGAGCAGGCGGCCGGCGAAGGGGCCGGTGGAAACGTGTTTCGGCGCGGTGAGCAACTGCAGCGGTGCCACGTGTGCCGGCCAGGCCGCGTGCGCCGCGACCTGATTGCCGCAGCGCGTCCGACCTTCGTAGCCGCGCGCCGGCACGGCCTTGCCACGCGCGTCGCTCACGCAATAGGGCCAGCCGTAGGACGCGCCGTCCTTCAATTCGTTGAGCTCTTCGGCGGGCAAGGTTGCATCGGTGTAGTCGATGGAGTTCTCCGCCTGCCACAGGCGCACCGTGCCGTCGCGCGCGCTGGTGCCGGCCAGGCCGAGCGAGTTGCGCAGGCCGGTGGCGAGGGGTTTGAAACTTTGCAGCTCAAAGTCGGCGCCCGCGAACATGGCCACGTAGACGGCGGCGCCCGGCTGCGGGCCGGTGAGGTCGGGGCAGGGCAGGGGTTGCTGCTGGTCGTCGCCCCGGCAGGCGTCGGTGAGCGAGCCCATGTTCACCAGCAGCCGGCCATCGGGCGCGAAGGCCAGTTCCTTGAGCGGGTGTGCGCCACCCGTGGGCAGGCCGGTGATCACGTCCTGTCGCTGCACGGTGTCGCCCACCGGTGTGCGCCACACGGTGCCGGCTTCGCCCACGTAGATGCGGCCGTCCGGGCCTTGGGCCAAACCGTGCGGGCGGTCCAGGCCGGTGGCGAGCACACGCACACGCCCGGGCTGGCCGCGCGCGATGTCGGTGCGCAGCTCGAGCAGGCGGCCCCGGCGCGGCTCCCAGTTGCCCATGTCCACGATCCAGAACCGGTGCGGTGCCACGGCCAGCAGGCGGCGCGGCATGCGCAGGCCGTCACGCGCGTCGGCCACCAGGCCCGCGCACCAGCCGGTGGGCACGCTCAGTGCCAGGCCCGGGTGCCCGTCGCACGTGGCCCTTTCGGCGTAACGCGGCCCGGCGGCCGGCGCGGCGTGCGACAGCAACAGTGCAACCAGGGCGAACAGGACGGCGCGCATCGCCTGGCTCCTCACGAACGGCGCAGCAGCATGGCGTCGCCATAGCTGAAGAAACGGTAGCGCTGCGCGATGGCGTGCTCGTACAGCGTGCGAATGCGGTCAAAACCGGCGAAGGCGCTCACCAGCATCATCAGCGTGGACTGCGGCAGGTGGAAGTTGGTGACCATCGCGTCCACCACCTGGAACTCAAAACCCGGCGTGATGAAGATGTTGGTGTCGCCCTCGGTCTGTCCTGACCGCGCCCAGCTCTCCAGCGTGCGCACGGTGGTGGTGCCCACGGCGACCACGCGGCCGCCGCGCGCGCGGCAGTCCGCGATCGCCTGCAGCGTCTCGGGTGGAATCGCATAGCGCTCGTGGTGCATCACGTGGTCTTCGATGCGGCCCGCTTTCATGGGCGCGAAGGTGCCCGCGCCCACGTGCAGCGTGACGCTGGCGCGCTGCACCCCGCGCGCGTCGAGCGCGGCCAGCACGGCTTCGTCGAAATGCAGCGCGGCGGTGGGCGCGGCCACCGCGCCGGGCACACGCGCGAACACGGTCTGGTAGCGGCGCTCGTCGTCGGCTTCATCGGTGTGGGTGATGTACGGCGGCAGCGGCACATGACCGTGGCGCGCCATCAGCTCATACGGTGTTTCGTCCGCCGGACCGTGCAGGCGGAAACGGAACAACTGGCCTTGTTCGTCCGGCCAGCGGCCGAGGAAGACCGCGTCGAACCCACCGCCGCGCAGGCCGCCCGCCATGTGCAGCCGGCCGCCGGGTCGGGGCTTCTTGCTCACGCGCAGGTGGGCCACCACCTCGTGTGCCGAGCCGTCGCTGGCTTCATGCGGCAGCAGCACGCGCTCGATCAGCATCTCCAGCTGGCCCCCGCTGGCCTTCTGGCCAAACAACCGGGCCTTGACCACCTGCGTGTCGTTGAACACCAGCAGATCACCTTCGTTCAGCAACCCGGGCAGCGCGCGAAAGATGCGGTCCACCGGCGCGCCAGCGGTGCCGTCGAGCAGGCGCGAGGCGCTGCGCTCGGGTGCGGGGTGCTGGGCGATCAGCTCGGTGGGGAGGTGGAAATCGAAATCCGCGACGGTGAATGCGCGCGTGGGGAAGTTCGCGGGGGAAGCGGTGTGCGTCATGCTGCTTGAGGGCTGGACGAAGCCCGTGCCAAGTGAAAAGGAAGGGTGAAGCGATGCGGGCAGAATTGTCCCATGCCCGATGCCACCCCCGCCCGCAAGCCACTCTCTGCCCCGCAGAAGGCCTTGCACCGGCTCGGGCTGGTGCGCGACATCGACCTGGCGCTGCACCTGCCGCTGCGCTACGAGGACGAAACCCGCATCATCACGCTGCGCGAGGCGCGCGACGGGCAACTGGCGCAGATCGAGGGCACGGTCACGCGCAGCGAGATCACGCAGCGCCCGCGCCGCCAGCTGCTGGTGACGCTGGACGACGGCACCGACACCTGCACGCTGCGCTTCTTCAACTTCTATCCCGCGCACCAGAAGACGCTGGCCGTGGGCGCGCAGGTGCGGGTGCGTGGCGAGCTGCGCGGCGGCTTTCTGGGCTGGACCATGGTGCATCCCGCATTCCACGCGGCTGGCGGCGAACTGCCCGATGCGCTCACGCCGGTGTACCCCACCAGCGCGCAATTGCCCCAGGCCTACCTGCGCAAGGCGGTGGCCAGTGGCCTGAACCGCGCCGACCTCGGCGAGACGCTGCCGCCCGCGCTGCTGGGTGGTCTGCACGCCGTGGTACGCGGCACCTGGACGCTGCGCGATGCGCTGCGCTACCTGCACCACCCGGGACCGGACGTGTCGCTGGACGCGCTCGAAGACCGCAGCCACCCGGCCTGGCAGCGCCTCAAGGCCGAGGAACTGCTGGCGCAGCAGCTCTCGCAGTTCACGGCCAAGCAGGAGCGCGCGGCCTTGCGCGCGCCGGCCCTGCGCGCCACGCGCGGCGGCCTGCACGAGCAGTTGCTCGGCGTGCTGCCGTTTGCGCTCACCACCGCGCAGCGCCGCGTGGGCGAAGAGATCGCCCGCGACCTGCTGCGCCAGGTGCCGATGCACCGCCTGCTGCAGGGCGACGTGGGCTCGGGCAAGACGGTGGTGGCCGCGCTGGCCGCCGCCATCGCCATCGACGCGGGCTGGCAGTGCGCGCTGATGGCGCCGACCGAGATCCTGGCCGAGCAGCACTTCGCCAAGCTCATCGGCTGGCTGGAACCGCTGCTCGCGCCGCTGGGCAAACGCGTGGCCTGGCTCACCGGCAGCCAGAAGAAAAAGCAGCGCGGCGAGATGCTCGCGCTGATCGCCAGCGGCGAGGCCGCGCTGGTGGTGGGCACGCACGCCGTGATCCAGGACCAGGTGGTGTTCAAGAACCTCGCGCTGGCCATCATCGACGAGCAGCACCGCTTCGGCGTGGCGCAGCGGCTGGCCTTGCGCAGCAAGATGGGTGCTGCCACGCCAGCGGGGGAGCCCAGCCCAGAACACCGCGGAACCGGCTCTGCCGGGTCGCAGGTGTTGCCCCTTGAGGGGCGGAGCGGCTACGCGCAGCGAGCAAGCGATGGGGGGGAGCCCCATCTCCTCATGATGACGGCCACGCCGATCCCGCGCACGCTCGCCATGAGCTACTACGCCGACCTCGACGTCTCCACCATCGACGAACTGCCGCCCGGGCGCACACCCATCGTGACCAAGGTGGTGGCCGACAGCCGCCGCGCCGAGGTGATCGAGCGCATCCGCGGCCAGCTTGCGCAGGGCCGTCAGGTGTACTGGGTCTGCCCGCTGATCGAGGAGAGCGAGGCGATCGATCTCTCGAACGCGACCGCCACACACGCCGAACTCAGCGCGGCGCTCAACAGCCCTGCAGTGCCTTTCCGGGGAGCGGTGTCCCTGTCCATGGCACCCGAGGGTCCGGCTTTGCCGGCCCAAGGGCGCGTCCCCCCTCCCAGCGCTGGAGGCGCGCCAGAGAGGGGGGAAGCCGCGTCAGCGGCGCAGGGGGGGGCTACTGTTACCGTGGGCCTGCTGCACTCGCGCATGCCGGTGGCCGAAAAGAAGGCGGTGATGGCGCTGTTCACGGGCGGACAGATGGGCGTGCTGGTCTCGACCACGGTGATCGAGGTGGGCGTGGACGTGCCCAACGCCTCGCTGATGGTGATCGAACACGCCGAGCGCTTCGGCCTTTCGCAGCTGCACCAGTTGCGTGGGCGCGTGGGCCGCGGCGCCGCGGCTTCGGCCTGCGTGCTGATGTACACGCCGCCCGATGGCGGGCGCCTGGGCGAGACCGCGCGCGAGCGCCTGAAGGCCATGGCCGAGACCAGCGACGGCTTCGAGATCGCGCGCCGCGACCTGGAGATCCGCGGCCCGGGTGAATTCCTCGGCGCGCGCCAGTCGGGCGCGCCGCTGCTGCGGTTTGCCGACCTCGCCACCGACACCCACCTGCTCGAATGGGCGCGCGCTGCCGCGCCGGTGATGCTGACCGAGTACCCGGACCTGGCCGAAAAACACATCGCCCGCTGGTTGGGCGGCAAGGCGGAGTTCCTCAAAGCCTGAGGCGTCCGAAGCGCGTGTCTCCTTCGAGCACACGCCGTGGAACCGGCTTTGCCGGGCCACTGGCGTGGTCCCCCCGGGGGGAAGACGCGAAGCGGCGCAGGGGGGGCACAATATCTTCATGACCCTGACCGAACTCAAATACATCGTGGCCGTGGCGCGCGAAAAGCACTTTGGCAAAGCGGCCGAGGCCTGTTTCGTTTCGCAGCCCACGCTCTCGGTGGCCATCAAGAAACTCGAGGAAGAGCTGGAGCTCAAGATCTTCGAGCGCAACGCCAACGAGATCAGCGTGACGCCGCTGGGCGAAGAGATCGTGCGTCAGGCGCAGACCGTGCTGGAGCAGGCCGCGGCCATCAAGGAAATCGCCAAGCGCGGCAAGGACCCGTTGGCCGGCCCGCTCAAGCTGGGCGTGATCTACACCATCGGCCCCTACCTGCTGCCCGACCTGGTGCGCCACGTCATCGACCGCACGCCGCAAATGCCGCTCATGCTGCAGGAGAACTTCACGGTGAAGCTGCTGGAACAGCTGCGCCTGGGCGAGATCGACTGCGCCATCCTGGCCGAGCCGTTTCCCGACACCAACCTGGCCATTGCCCCGCTGTACGACGAGCCGTTTCTGGCCGCGGTGCCGCACACGCACCCGCTCGCCAAACAAGACCTCATCACCAACGAAGAACTCAAGCGCGAGACCATGCTGCTGCTGGGCACGGGCCACTGCTTCCGCGACCATGTGCTGGAAGTTTGTCCGGAGTTCGCGCGCTTCTCGAACGACGCCGAGGGCATCCGCAAGAGCTTCGAAGGCTCGTCGCTGGAGACCATCAAGCACATGGTGGCCGCCGGCATGGGCGTGACGCTGGTGCCACGCCTGTCGGTGCCCTCGTCGGCGCTCGAAGGCTCGGCCACGCCGGGGTTGGACTTCGGCGATTCGTCCTACGTGCGTTACCTGCCGTTCGAAGGCGAGCCGCCCACGCGCCGCGTGGTGCTGGCCTGGCGGCGCAGCTTCACACGCTACGAAGCCATCGCCGAGCTGCGCAACGCCATCTACGCCTGCGAACTGCCGGGTGTCAAACGCCTTTCGTAACCTCCGATTTTTCAACCATCCCTCAGGAGTTCCCCATGGCCAAAACCGCCAGCAAAGTCAGCGCCCCCACCATCAACATCGGCATCAACGACAAAGACCGCGCCGCCATTGCCAAAGGCTTGTCCAAGCTGCTGGCCGACACCTACACGCTGTACCTGACCACGCACAACTTCCACTGGAACGTGACCGGGCCGATGTTCACCTCGCTGCACACCTTGTTCATGACGCAGTACACCGAGCTGTGGACAGCCGTGGACCCGGTGGCCGAGCGCATCCGCTCGCTGGGCCACGCCGCCCCGGGCAGCTACGCGCAGTTCGGCAAGCTCAGCTCGGTGCCCGATGTGCCAGCCACGCCACCCAAGGCCATGGAGATGGTGCGCATCCTGGTGCAGGGCCACGAAGCGGTGGCGCGCACGGCGCGTGAGCTGTTTCCCGTGGTCGACAAAGCCGGTGACGAGCCCACCGCCGACCTGCTGACGCAGCGCCTCACCGTGCACGAGCAGACCGCCTGGATGCTGCGCTCGATTCTTGAGGAGTGATCTTCTGACCATGGTCGCTGCGACGTCTCCGGCGCCTTCGCGCCTCTCGCTGTACCTTGACCTGATCCGCTGGAACCGGCCGGCGGGCTGGCTGCTGCTGCTCTGGCCGTCGTTGTCCGCTTTGTGGGTGGCGGCCGGCGGGTTTCCCGGTTGGCATCTCCTGGCCGTGTTCGTGCTCGGCACCATCCTCATGCGCAGCGCGGGCTGCTGCGTGAACGACGTGGCCGATCGTGAATTCGACAAACACGTGAAGCGCACGGCGCAGCGCCCCGTGACCTCGGGCAAGGTGTCGGTGCGTGAAGCGCTGGCGCTGGGCGCGGTGCTGGCGCTGGTGGCCTTCGCGCTGGTGCTGACCACCAATACGCCCACGGTGCTGTGGTCGTTCGCAGCGCTGGCCATCACGCTGGCGTATCCGTACGCCAAGCGGTTTGTCTCCATGCCGCAGGCCGTGCTGGGCGTGGCCTTCAGTTTCGGTGTGCCCATGGCGTTTGCCGCGGTGCAGGCGCAGGTGCCGCCGCTGGCGTGGGTGCTGCTCGCGGGCAACCTGTTCTGGGTGCTGGCCTACGACACCGAGTACGCCATGGTCGACCGCGACGACGACCTGCGCATCGGCATGAAGACCTCGGCGATCACGCTGGGCGACGCCGACGTGCCGGCCGTCACCGCGTTCTACCTCGTGTTCCTCGCGGTCTGGACGGCCGCGCTGTGGACGGTGGTGAATCCCTGGGTGTGGGGCGCCATGATGGTGGTGGCGCTGGCCCAGGTGGTGTGGCACTTCAGCCTGATCAAGGACCGCAGCCGCGACGGCTGCTTCAAGGCCTTCCGGCTCAACCACTGGCTGGGGTTCACCGTGTTTGTGGGCGTGGTGCTCGGGTTGGTTTGAGCGTGCTGCGTTTCGGTCGTGGGCTCGACCGAAGGGTGGTCAGGCCTCGCGTTTTGTTGACGCGGCGGACGCAGCGATCAGTTCCGCCTTTGCCCGGACGAGGTTCGCGGACTTCCCCGACTCCAGCAATGTCTTCAAGTCGCACAGCACGATGCTGAAGCCTTCCGTGGCATTCACCACCTGATCGACCGCGTCGTTGCCCGAGAAGCCTTGAGCTTCCACGGCGACTCGGGTTTTGCCCGGAGGCTGCTCGGAAAACGCCAAGCGAACCTTCACTCCATCTGACCAGGTGAACGCGATGAGCCTTGCCGGCTGAAACTCGTCAACCACTGCGGTCTCGACGGCACCGGGAACCAGGAAGTGCCAGGTCACCTTCGCATTCCTGGACAGCGGCGCACTGGTCGACGCCAGCCAGAATTGCGTGATCTTGCCTGGATCGACGAAAGCGTTGAATGCCTCTTCAATGGGGCAGTTGATCAGCTGCGATGCCTTGGCCACGGGATTCGTCATGCAGTGTCTCCAGTTGGGCGCTGCCGTTCGCCAGCGCGGAGCCGAGATCTGAGTCGGCTCAGCCCAGTGACGCCAATCCGGGATTGAACGCCACCTCCCACAGATGGCCGTCCGGGTCGAGGAAGTAGCCTGCATGGCCGCCATAGGCCGTGGCCTGCGCAGCCTTGGCAACCTTGGCGCCCGCGCGCGCCGCCTCCTGCATGACAGCATCGACCTCTGCTGGCGAAGCCACGTTGTGGGCGATGGAGAACTCGGTGGAACTTGACGCCTGCAACGGCAGCGTACTGTCGGCGGCCAGACTCTTGCGTGGCCAGAGCGCCAGCTTCAAACCATGCTGCAAGTTGAAGAAGGCAACGGCCCCGTTCTCGATCCCGGTGCCGATGATGCCCTTGGTGGCGAAGCCAAGGCCGTCGCGATAGAAGGCAACTGCGCGTTCGAGGTCGTCGACGGCAAGCGTGATGAGCGTGATGTGTGGATTCACGATGCGAACCTCCAGAGGGCCGGTTTGCGATGCCTGACATGGCGCCTTGGCCGCGCGGTGCAACATAGAACCACAACGCCTCGCGGTCAAGGTGCCATGCCGATGGGCGTCGGCCTCGAGCGAAGGGTCAGGTGTCACCGCGTCGCTCACCTTGGCCCACGCGGATGGGAGAGGTGAGCTTCTTGTTCTGATGCCATTGCGCGAGCGACATGTCCGGATACCGCTCGAAGCGCGAATCATCGGGCTTGCCTTCGATCGTGACCCAGGGCGCTTTGGATCCAACCATGCAGTGCACATGCTCGGGAGGCACTGGAAGGGGCGTGTCGATGGCACCCGCGTGGGGATGCACCAGTTCAGGCCATGTGGGGTCCCAGAGCCACAACGCGCTTCCGCAGTGTGCACAGAAGTAGCGTCGCGCGGTGCTCAGATGCGTGCCGGAACCACCGTCGTTTGGCAAGCGGGCGCGGTAGATGCGCAGGTGGCGCTTTCCGTTGACCTTCATGCTTCGCGTGACGGCGCCCAGATTGATGGCGTAGCCACCCGCTCCGGCGGTCTTTCGGCAAACCGAGCAATAGCACCGCATGAAGGGAACAGGCTCGGCTGAGTCGACTGTGAACTTGATCTTGCCGCAATGGCATGAGCCTTCGAGCTTCACTGCGTTCTCCTTGGCGATCGTGTTGAGCCGCCGCCGCGCTGCGGTGTGTGGATGATACGAACAACCGCCTCGGCGGGCGGCTGGAATACACGGTTGGCCGCGAATGGCAAATTGACCGCAGAACACAAGGCATCCGCGAGCCGCGCGAGGCTTACCTGCCGAATTCGCGGCCGAGTTCTTCTGCCCGCTTCTGCGCGGCGAACAGCGCCTCTTCGAACTTCGTCTTCACGCCCGCCGCGTCCATGGACGTGAGCGCGGCGTAGGTCGTGCCGCCCTTGGACGTGACGCGCTCGCGCAGCGTCTGCGGCGGATCGTCGGAGCGCTGGGCCAGCGTGGCCGCGCCGACGAAGGTGCCCACCGCGAGCTGGTAGGCCACCTCGGGCGGCAGGCCCATGCGGGCGCCCGCGTCGCGCATGGCTTCGAGGAAATAGAACACGTAGGCCGGGCCTGAGCCCGAGAGCGCGGTGACAGCGTCGAGCTGTTCCTCGGCCGCCACCCACACCAGATCGCCGGTGGTCTTCACCACGGCTTCCACCAGCGCGCGGTCGGCGGCACTGGCTCCGTCGCGGGCGAACAGGCCCGTCATGCCCAGGCCGACGAGCGCCGGCGTGTTGGGCATGGCGCGCACGATGCGCTGCGTCTGCAACCAGCCGGCCATGCTGTCGCTGGTGATGCCGGCGGCCACGCTCAGGTGCAGCGCGTTGGACAGATGCGGCTGGCTGGCGAGTGCGGCGTCCTTGAAGGTCTGCGGCTTGACGGCCCAGACCACGAGGTCGGACGGCTTGAGCGCGGGGCCGGCGGCCTGCAGCACGGTGACGCCGGGGAACTGCTGCGCCAGCTTCACGCGCTGTTCGTCCCAAGGCTCGACGATCTGCAAGGCGCTGGCCGGATGGTTCTGACGAATCAGGCCGCCGACGATGGCGCTGGCCATGTTGCCGCCGCCGATGAAGGTGATGGTGGGGTGGGTGGGGGTGTTCATCGCGCCATTGTCGCGCGCCGTCAAGTTGCCACGGTCTGTCGAACGGCATGCTCCCACTGCGCCATTTTTTCAGCGGCACGCTCGCGGGACAGCGTGGGGTGGAAGGTGCGCTCGGCGCGCCACTGCTTCGAGAGTTCGTCCAGCCCGCCGTACACGCCGCTGTGCAGGCCGGCGAGATACGCCGCGCCGAGCGCGGTGGTCTCGATCACCGCCGGCCGCACCACCGGGATGCCCAGCAGGTCGGCCTGGATCTGCATCAGCAGGTCGTTCACGCAGGCGCCGCCGTCCACGCGCAACTCGCTCACGGGCACGCCGCCGGCGGCCACCGCGTCGCGGCTCATTGCGTCGAGCAGGGCTGCGCTCTGGAAGGCGATGCTCTCCAGCGCGGCGCGCGCGATGTGCGCGATGGTGGTGCCGCGCGTGAGGCCGGTGATGCTGCCGCGCGTGTCGGGTTGCCAGTAGGGCGCGCCCAGACCGGTGAAGGCGGGCACCAGCACCACACCGCCGGCGTCGGGCACGCTCTCGGCGAGCGCCTGCACCTCGCTGCTGGACTGGATCGCGCGCAGGCCGTCGCGCAGCCACTGCACCACCGCGCCACCGATGAACACGCTGCCTTCGAGCGCGTACTGCTGAGGTCCTGGCGGCTGCGCGGTGGCGGTGGTGATGAGGCCGTTCTGGCTGACCTGGAAACGCTCGCCGGTGTGCATCAGCATGAAGCAGCCGGTGCCATAGGTGTTTTTGGCCATGCCGGCGGTGAAACAGGCCTGGCCGAACAGGGCGCTCTGCTGGTCGCCGGCCACGCCGCCGATCTCCAGCGGCGCGCCCAGCCACTCGGCCTTCATCTGGCCGAAATGCGCGCTCGAGGGCAGTGCCTCGGGCATCAGGCTTTTCGGGACGTCGAGCAAGGCCAGCAGCTCGTCGTCCCATTCGCGGGTGTGCACGTTGAACAGCATGGTGCGCGAGGCGTTGCTCACGTCGGTGACGTGGCGCTCGCCGCCGGTGAGCTGCCAGATCAGCCAGCTGTCCACCGTGCCGAAGGCGAGTTCGCCGCGCTCGGCCTGGGCGCGCGCGCCGGGCACGTGGTCCAGGATCCACTTGAGCTTGGTGCCGGAGAAGTAGGCGTCGATGCGCAAGCCGGTTTTTTTCAGCACGGTATCGCTCGAACCGCGCTCGCGCAGTTCGGCGCAGGTGCTCTCGGCGCGGCGGTCCTGCCAGACGATGGCGTTGTAGACCGGTTCGCCGGTCAAGCGGTTCCACACCAGCGTGGTCTCGCGCTGGTTGGTGATGCCCACGGCCACGATCTGCCCGGCGCTCAGGCCGGCCTGTTTCAGCGCTTCGCGCGCCGTCTCCAGCTGCGTCTGCCACAGGTCGCGCGGGTCGTGCTCGACCCAGCCGGGTTGCGGGTAGATCTGGCGGAACTCGCGCTGCGCCATGGTGACGACGCGGCCAGCGCGGTCGAACACGATGCTGCGCGAACTGGAGGTGCCCTGGTCCAGGGCGAGCAGGTAGGTCATGGTGTTTTCCGGGAAGAGGGGTCAGGCGATGGCCGCGTCGTTCGGGGTGCCCACACCGGCGATCACGCATTCGACGTTGCCCGCGGCCAGCAGGTCGTGGAAGGGGGGCGGCGGTGGCAGGTCGGTGAAGACCACGTCGAGGTCGTCCAGCCGCGCGAGCTCGACCATGGCGGGGCGGTTGAACTTGCTGTGGTCGGCCGCGAGCCAGACTTCGCGCGACTGCTCGACGATGGCGCGCGCGACCTTGACCTCGCGGTAGTCGAAGTCGCGCAGCGTGCCGTCGGCCTCGATGCCGCTGATGCCGATCAGGCCGATGTCGACCTTGAACTGGCGCATGAAGTCCACCGTGGCTTCGCCCACGATGCCCTGGTCGGCGCCGCGCACCAGGCCACCAGCCACGATCACCTCGCAGTCCGGGTTGGTGCTCATGAGCGAGGCGATGTGCAGGTTGTTGGTGATCACGCGCAGGCCGCGGTGGTGCTGCAGCTCGCGCGCCACCGCCTCGATGGTGGTGCCGATGTTCATGATCAGCGAGCAGCCGTTGGGCACACGGCGGGCCACGGTGCGCGCGATGCGCGCCTTGGCGTCGGACTGCATGGCCTGGCGCTGGCGGTAGGCGATGTTCTCGGTGGTCGAGCCGGGCAGGCGCACGCCGCCGTGAAAGCGCGAGAGCAGGCCGGCCTCGGCCAGGCGCTGCACGTCGCGGCGCACCGTTTGCAGCGTGACACCGAAACGCTCGGCCATGGCTTCGATGGTCTGTGGGCCGTGGGCGCGCACTTCGTCGAGCAGCTGGGTGTGGCGGGGGTTGAGGTTCATCGGTTGTGAGGTGGGGCAAGCGGGCCATCCGAACATAACGGAAATTTTTTTCGCCCCGATCAGGGTAAGTACCGAATAAAAAGGAACATAAACGAACAATAGAATCCAGCAAACGAAATGCCATCCGATCATGGGTGTGCGGTTTTTCACGCTGGGAATCGAATGCAGCTTTCTCTGGAGCATGTGGGCAAGACCGTCGGGCCTGCCGTCCACCTCTACCCCCAAAGCCTGAACCTGGCCCCTGGCGCCGTGACGGTGTTGCTGGGTGCCACCCAGGCCGGCAAGACCAGCCTGATGCGCGTCATGGCCGGGCTGGACGTGGCGAGCACCGGCCGGGTGCTGGTCGATGGTGCGGATGTGACGCGCATGTCGGTGCGTCAGCGCAACGTGGCCATGGTCTACCAGCAGTTCGTCAACTACCCCTCGATGACGGTGGCGCAGAACATCGCTTCGCCGATGCGCCTGCGCGGTGACCGCGACGTGGACCAGAAGGTGCGCGACATCGCCGCGCGCCTGCACATCGACATGTTCCTGGACCGCCTGCCGGCGGAGCTCTCGGGCGGCCAGCAGCAGCGCGTGGCGCTCGCGCGCGCGCTGGCCAAGCAGGCGCCGCTGATGCTGTTCGACGAGCCGCTGGTGAACCTGGACTACAAGCTGCGCGAAGAGCTTCGCGAGGAACTCACCCACCTGTTCGCCACCGGCGACTCCACCGTGGTCTACGCCACCACCGAGCCGGGCGAGGCGCTGCTGCTGGGCGGGTACACCGCGGTGATGGATGCCGGGGAGCTGCTGCAGTACGGCCCGACCGCCGAGGTGTTTCACCAGCCGCAGAGCATCCGCGTGGCGCGCGCCTTCAGCGACCCGCCGATGAACCTGATGGCCGCCGAAGCGGTGGCCGGTGGTGTGCGGGTACAGGGCGGCGAGGTCTGGCCCTTGCCGTTGCCGGCCGACGCGCCCACGCGCCTCACGCTGGGCCTGCGCGCCGGTGGCCTGCGCGTGGTCGCCAGGCCGGGCGACGTGGCCTTGCCCGGGCGCGTGGAACTGGCCGAAATCGCGGGCTCCGACACCTTCGTGCACGTGCACACCCTCGTGGGTGAGCTGGTGGCCCAGCTCACCGGTGTGCACGTCTGCCCGTTGGGCGACCCGATCACGCTCTACCTGCAGCCCGACAGCCTGTTTGTCTTTGATGCCGACGGCCCGCTGGTGCGCTCGCCGGCGCGTCCCGGAAAGGCCAGCTGATGGCACGCATCGAACTCGACTTGGCACACGCCTACAAGCCGCACCCGAAAGCGGACGAGGACTACGCGCTGCTGCCGCTGAAGATGACGTTCGAGGACGGCGGCGCCTATGCGCTGCTCGGCCCCTCGGGCTGCGGCAAGACGACGATGCTCAACATCATCTCGGGCCTGCTCGTGCCCTCGCAGGGCACGGTGCGCTTCGATGGCCAGGATGTCACACGCCAGAGCCCGCAGCAGCGCAACATCGCGCAGGTGTTCCAGTTCCCGGTGATCTACGACACCATGACCGTGGCGCAGAATCTGGCGTTTCCGCTGAAGAACCGCAAGGTGCCCGAGGCGGAAATCAAGCTGCAGGTGGGGCGCATTGCCGAGATGCTGGAGATGAGCCACCAGCTCGACATGCGAGCGGCGGGCCTCTCAGCCGACCAGAAGCAGAAGATTTCTCTCGGCCGCGGCCTGGTGCGCTCGGACGTGTCGGCCGTGCTGTTCGACGAGCCCCTGACCGTGATCGACCCGCACCTGAAATGGCAGCTGCGGCGCAAGCTCAAGCAGATCCACCACGAGCTCAAGCTCACGCTGATCTACGTGACGCACGACCAGGTGGAGGCGCTCACGTTCGCCGACGAGGTGGTGGTGATGACGCGCGGTCGCGCGGTGCAGGTGGGCGCGGCCGAGGCGCTGTTCGAGCGGCCGGCGCACACCTTCGTGGGCCACTTCATCGGATCTCCGGGCATGAACTTCCTGCCCGCGACCAGCGTGCGCGGTGGTCTGGTGGTGCTGGACAAGCCGCTGGCGCTCACCAACGGTCGGACCCTGCCCGAGGGACCGCTCAAGCTCGGCATCCGCCCCGAATACCTCGCGCTCGGCCAGGCCGGCGAGCCCAACACCTTGCCCGCGACGGTGACGCGCGTGCAGGACATCGGCACCTACGTGATGGTCACCCTGGAAGCCGGTGAACACCGGCTCAAGTGCCGCCTGGCACCCGAGGCCGCCGCGCCGGTGGCGGGCGAGACGGTGCATTTGCGGGTGCTCGGCGAGCACACCTGCTTCTACCAAGACGAGGCACTCATCGCATGAGCACCGCACCGGACCGCCCCAAGCAAGCTCGCACCGCAGTGCGCAGCACGGAGGTTTTTGAATGAGCAATACGACCAAACCCGTGAACCAGAAAGCCTGGTTCCTCGTGCTGCCCGTCATCGTCTGTGTGGCCTTCTCGGCCATCCTGCCGCTGATGACGGTGGTGAACTACTCGGTGCAGGACATCTTCTCGCCCGAGCGGCGCGTGTTCGTCGGCACCGAGTGGTTTGCCGCCGTGATGCGCGACGAAGAGCTGCACCTCGCGCTGTGGCGGCAGATCCAGTTTTCGCTGGCGGTGTTGCTGGTGGAGATCCCGCTGGGCATCGCGTTGGCGCTCTCCATGCCCGCGCAAGGCTGGAAGTCCTCGGCCGTGCTGGTGCTGGTGGCGTTGTCGCTGCTGATCCCGTGGAACGTGGTCGGCACGATCTGGCAGATCTTCGGCCGCGCCGACATCGGCCTGCTCGGCTACTTCCTGCAGTGGGTCGGCATGGAGTACAGCTACACCGGCAACTCCACCCACGCCTGGTGGACGGTGCTGGCCATGGATGTCTGGCACTGGACACCGCTGGTGGCGTTGCTGGCTTTTGCGGGCCTGCGCAGCATTCCCGACGCCTACTACCAGGCCGCCAGCATCGACGGCGCCAGCAAGTGGGCGGTGTTCCGCTACATCCAACTGCCCAAGATGCGCGGCGTGCTCATGATCGCGGTGCTGCTGCGCTTCATGGACAGCTTCATGATCTACACCGAGCCCTTCGTGCTCACCGGCGGCGGCCCCGGCAACGCCACCACCTTCCTCTCGCAGTACCTCACCACCAAGGCGGTCGGCCAGTTCGACCTCGGCCCGGCGGCGGCGTTCTCCCTCATCTACTTCCTCATCATCCTGCTGTTCTGCTTCGTGCTCTACAACTGGATGCAGAGCCTGGGCACATCGGAAAAGGAGCAGGGCCATGGATGATTTTTCGCCGAGCCGCCTCAAGAAAAATCACTCCCCCCTGGGGGGACGGCGCGCAGCGCCAAGGGGGCTCCATGGATAACCGACGCTTCAGAAAGAGGACGCTGTTCCTCATCGCCTACCTGATCTTTGCTTTGTTGCCCATCTACTGGATGGTCAACATGAGCTTCAAGACCAACCAGGAAATCCTGTCGGCGTTCACCTTGTGGCCGGCCGAGTTCACCTGGGCCAATTACAAGACCATCTTCACCGACCCGTCCTGGTACTCGGGCTACATCAACAGCCTGATCTACGTCGGCATCAACACCGTGATCTCGCTCACTGTGGCGCTGCCGGCGGCCTATGCGTTCTCGCGCTACCGCTTCCTGGGCGACAAGCATGTGTTCTTCTGGTTGCTGACCAACCGCATGACGCCGCCCGCGGTGTTCCTGCTGCCGTTCTTTCAGCTCTACACCACGCTCGGCCTGATGGACACACACATCGCCGTGGCCATGGCGCACCTGCTGTTCAACGTGCCGCTGGCGGTGTGGATTCTCGAAGGCTTCATGAGCGGCATCCCGCGTGAGATCGACGAGACGGCGTACATCGATGGCTACAGCTTCCCGCGCTTCTTCTTCACCATCTTCCTGCCGCTGATCAAGGCCGGCGTGGGCGTGGCGGCGTTCTTCTGCTTCATGTTCAGCTGGGTCGAACTGCTGCTGGCGCGCACGCTCACCAGCGTCAACGCCAAGCCCATCGTGGCCACCATGACGCGCACGGTGAGTGCCAGCGGCATGGACTGGGCCACGCTGGCCGCGGCGGGCGTGCTCACCATCGTGCCGGGCGCGATCGTCATCTGGTTTGTGCGGCATTACATCGCCAAGGGCTTTGCGATGGGGCGTGTTTGAAACTTTGCGGGTCAGACCACGCGCAGCGTGCTCTGACCCCAACTGACTGGGGGTTTTATGTTTACGTGGATGGTCTGGACCACACCGGTGGCCGTTTTCTTCACCTGCATCGTGCTCATGCTCATCGGCATGACCGTGTGGGAAATCAAGTCGCCCACGGTCGAGCGCAAGGGTTTCCTGCCCATGGTCACCACACGCGGTGACCGCCTCTTCATCGGCCTGCTCGGTGCGGCCTACATCAACCTGGCCTTCATCGGCCTGGCGGGCTGGCTCACGCAATGGCTGTCGCTGGAGCAGGAGCCCAGCATCTGGATCTCCTTCGTCGCGTCCATGGCCTGGCTGCTGCTGGCGCTGCGCAAGGGCTGATCGCTCCATGGTCTTCGGTATTCGGCCCATTGCTTCCCCGGGGCCGAGACCTGTCACACACCGGGGAAGCACACCGATCGAGGAGACAACATGAGATTGCGACACACCCCTCTGGCCCTGGCAGCGTTGCTCGCCATGGGCTCCTTGCCCGCCTGGGCCGACGAGGCCGCAGCCAAGAAGTGGATCGACAGCGAGTTCCAGCCCTCCACCCTGAGCAAGGCCCAGCAGGCCGCCGAGATGAAGTGGTTCATCGACGCCGCAGCCAAGCTCAAGGCCAAGGGCGTGAGAGAGATCTCGGTGGTCTCGGAGACCATCACCACGCACGAGTACGAGAGCAAGACGCTGGCCAAGGCCTTCACCGAGATCACCGGCATCACCGTCAAACACGACCTGATTCAAGAAGGCGACGTGGTCGAGAAGCTGCAGACCTCGATGCAGTCGGGCAAGTCGATCTACGACGGCTGGATCAGCGACTCCGACCTGATCGGCACGCACTACCGCTACGGCAAGATCATGAACCTGACCGACTACATGACCGGCAAGGGCAAGGAGTACACCAACCCGGGTCTGGACATCAAGGATTTCATCGGCACCAGCTTCACCACCGGCCCCGACAAGAAGCTCTACCAACTGCCCGACCAGCAGTTCGCCAACCTCTACTGGTTCCGCGCCGACCTGTTCGCGCGCCAGGACCTCAAAGACAAGTTCAAGGCCAAGTACGGCTACGACCTGGGCGTGCCATTGAACTGGAGCGCCTACGAAGACATTGCCGCCTTCTTCAGCGAAGACGTCAAGACCATCGACGGCAAGCCGATCTATGGCCACATGGATTACGGCAAGAAGGACCCGTCCCTGGGCTGGCGCTTCACCGATGCCTGGCTCTCGATGGCCGGCACCGCCGACGTCGGCATCCCCAACGGCAAGCCGGTCGATGAGTGGGGCATCCGCGCCTCGGCCGACGGCTGCACGCCACTGGGCGCCAGCGTCTCGCGTGGGGGTGCCACCAACTCGCCCGCCGCCGTGTACGCGCTCACCAAGTACGTGGACTGGATGAAGAAGTACGCGCCCAAGGAAGCCACCGGCATGACCTTCGGTGAAGCCGGCCCGGTACCCGCCCAGGGCCAGATCGCGCAGCAGATCTTCTGGTACACCGCCTTCACCGCCGACATGACCAAGCCCGGCCTGCCGGTGGTCAATGCCGACGGCACGCCGAAGTGGCGCATGGCGCCCGGCCCGAACGGCCCGTACTGGAAGCAGGGCATGCAGAACGGCTACCAGGACGTGGGCTCGTGGACCTTCTTCGAGAAGCACGACGAGAACAAGACCGCCGCGGCCTGGCTGTACGCCCAGTTCGTGACCGCCAAGACCACGTCGCTCAAGAAGACCATCGTCGGCCTGACCCCGATCCGCGAGAGCGACATCCAGAGCAAGGCCATGACCGACATGGCGCCCAAGCTCGGCGGTCTGGTCGAGTTCTACCGCAGCCCGGCGCGCGTGGCCTGGACGCCCACTGGCACCAACGTGCCCGACTACCCCAAGCTGGCCCAGCTCTGGTGGCAGAACGTGGCCCAGGCCGTGACCGGCGAGAAGACGCCGCAGGCCGCGATGGACAACCTGGCCGAGCAGATGGACCAGGTCATGGGCCGCCTGGAACGCGCCGGCATGGAGCGTTGCGCACCCAAGCTCAACCCGAAAGGCGACCCCAACAAGTACCTGAGCGACACGGCAGCGCCCTGGAAGAAACTGGCCAACGAGAAGCCCAAGGGCGAGACCATCGCCTACGACCAGCTGCTCAATGCATGGAAGAATGGCAAGGCCCGTTGATCTGATGCATCGATTTTTGTAGCAACCCACCCTCTGCGCCACCCTGGTGCAGAGGGTCACCCCTCTTTCCATGAAACGCGCAGAACTGTTTGAATCGCTGCCCCACCACGGTGTGTACGACCTGGCGGTCGTCGGTGGCGGTGCCACCGGCCTCGGGGTGGCGCTCGATGCTGCTCTGCGCGGCTTTTCCGTCGTGCTGCTGGAGTCGCACGACTTCGCTGGCGGCACATCATCCCGTTCCACCAAGCTGCTGCACGGTGGCGTGCGTTACCTCGCGCAGGGCAACCTGGCCCTGGTGCGCGAAGCCCTGGCCGAGCGCGCCACAGTGCTGCGCATCGCGCCGCATCTCGCGCAGCCCTTGCCTTTCGTCATGCCGTCCTACCACTGGTGGCAGACCCCGTTTTACGGCATCGGCCTCAAGTTGTACGACCTGCTGGCAGGCTCCGCGGGACTCGGGCGCACCGAATTCCTCAGCCGCGCGCAGACTCTGCAGGCCTTGCCGGGGGTGAATCCCGATGGGCTGCGCGGCGGCGTCAAGTACTGGGACGGCCAGTTCGACGACGCGCGCCTGGCGCTGGCGCTTGCCCGCAGCGCCGAGGCCGCCGGAGCCCATGTCTTGAACTACGCCGAAGTGACGGCGGTGCGCCAGCTCGCCGGGGGCGATGCCCCGCTGTCGGCGCTGGATGTGAGCGACCGGCGCGGCGGCGGCACATGTCAACTGCGGGCGCGCTGCGTGGTCAACGCCACCGGCGTCTGGGTGGATGCTCTGCGAGACCACACCCAGCCGGCGGCCACCCAGGGCGCGCCCTCGCGCATGGTCAGCCCCAGCCAGGGGGTGCACGTGGTGGTTGACCGCGATTTCATGCCCGGCGGCCATGCGCTGCTGGTGCCCAAGACGCGCGACGGGCGCGTGCTGTTCGCCGTGCCGTGGCTCGGCAAGCTGGTGCTGGGCACCACCGACACCCCCCGCCGCGACCTGCCGCGCGAACCCGATGCCTTCGCCGAAGAGCTCGAATTCATCCTCAGCGAGGCCAGCCAGGCGCTCAGCCGCCCCGTGCGCCGCGAGGACATCAAAAGCCTTTGGGTCGGCCTGCGCCCACTGGTGGCCGCGCCCGCGGCGGCCGAGGGTGGCACCAAGGTGCTGTCGCGCGAACACACCATCGTGGCCGATGCCAACGGCCTGATCACCGTGACCGGGGGCAAATGGACCACCTACCGCGCGATGGCCGAGGATGTGCTGGAGCGCTGCTTCGCCAGCCAGCTCCTGCCCCGGCGTGCAGGCGGGCAGAGCGCTTCTCACGTATTGAGAGGCGCCGCTGCCGTGGCCGGCCCTGCGACGCCCCTGCACGCGGCGCCCGGCCTGCACCTGTATGGCTCCGATGGGGCGCTGGTGAACGACTGCCCCGGCACGCACAACGTGCTGGGGGCGGGCTTGACCGAGGCCATGGTGCGTTACGCCGCGCGTTTCGAGCACGCGCAGACGGTGGAGGACGTGCTCGCCCGGCGCTCGCGCATCCTGTTCCTGGACGCTGCCGAGGCCGCCCGACTGGCGCCCGCCGTGGCCGACATCCTCCAGCAAGAGCTGGGCACGGACCCGGAACTGCAAGCCTTTTTGAACCTGTGCGCCCGATATCTGCCGGCGTCCAACGCGATTTAGAGGTATTTCACAGGCCAGCGCGTTGACAGTCCGCTGAAACCATGTGATACTGCGCGGCTTCGCTCCAAAAAAGCGAGGCAATCTGCCCACTCGGAAGGGATTGGATCTGGCTTTTAGCCACTTCTGGTTCTCGACGACGGGCCCAAGACTGATCACTCCCGGCCGTGGTGGCTGGGGGGATTCAAGTTGGGACTTAAATCAAATGATCCAAACGCAATCTCGACTCGATGTTGCCGACAACACGGGTGCCAAGTCCGTGATGTGCATCAAGGTGCTCGGCGGCTCCAAGCGGCGTTACGCCAGCGTGGGCGACGTCATCAAGGTCACCATCAAAGAAGCAGCGCCCCGTGGCCGCGTCAAAAAAGGCGAGGTTTACAACGCTGTGGTGGTTCGCACCGCCAAGGGCATCCGTCGTCAAGACGGCGCTCTCATCAAATTCGACGGCAACGCAGCAGTGTTGCTCAACGCCAAGCTGGAGCCCATCGGCACCCGCATCTTCGGACCGGTGACGCGCGAGCTGCGCACCGAAAAGTTCATGAAGATCGTGTCGCTGGCGCCCGAGGTTCTCTGAGGAATCATCATGAACAAGATTCGCAGTGGTGACGAAGTCATCGTGATCGCAGGTCGCGACAAGGGCAAGCGCGGCAAGGTCGTGCTCCGTGCCGACGACAGCAAGCTGGTCGTCGAAGGCGTGAACATCGTCAAGAAGCACGCCAAGCCGAACCCCATGAAGGGTGTGACCGGCGGCATCATCGAAAAAACCATGCCCATCCACCAGTCCAACATCGCCATCTTCAATGGCGCCACGGGCAAGGCGGATCGCGTGGGCATCAAGCTCCTGGCTGACGGCAAGAAAGTGCGCGTCTTCAAGTCCAGCGGCGAAGAAATCAAGGCGGCATGACCATGGCACGTTTGCAAGACATTTTCCGCGACACCATCGCGCCCAGCCTGGTGGAGAAGTTCGGCTACAAGTCGATCATGGAGGTGCCCCGCATCACCAAGATCACGCTGAACATGGGCGTGAGCGAAGCCGTTGCCGACAAGAAGGTCATGGACAACGCCGTGGGCGACCTGACCAAGATCGCCGGCCAGAGGCCTGTTGTGACCAAGGCCCGCAAGGCCATCGCCGGTTTCAAGATCCGCGAGCAGCAGGCCATCGGTTGCATGGTGACGCTTCGCGGCGCCAAGATGTACGAATTCCTGGACCGCTTCGTCACCGTGGCGCTGCCCCGTGTGCGCGACTTCCGTGGTATCTCCGGTCGTTCGTTTGATGGCCGTGGCAACTACAACGTCGGCGTCAAGGAACAGATCATTTTCCCTGAGATCGAGTACGACAAGGTTGACGCCTTGCGCGGTCTCAACATCAGCATCACGACGACCGCCAAGAACGACGAAGAGTGCAAGGCTCTTCTGGCTGGTTTCCGTTTCCCGTTCAAGAACTGAGGTGGCGCGTGGCTAAACAAGCAC
>NZ_JAKFEO010000027.1:0-3623 GCF_036675665.1 Hydrogenophaga sp.
TGGCCCTGCTCGACGTCACGGAGGCACGATGACCGACTCTCTGCATGAGGCCGAGCTGAAGCTCTTCGTGGATTCGGTGCGGCGTTACTTCCAGGTGCTCACCAAGCAGGAGCCGCAAATCACTTCCGCCTTTCTCGGCACCGGCGACGTGGACGGCCACGATTTCAACGGCATCGTCACCTTCTCCGGCTCCTACAACGGCCACGTGATGGTGTCCATGCCGCCGCAACTACTGCGCGAGTTGCTGCTGCTGCAGGGCGAAACCGACCTGTCCGCGAACAACCTCCTCGACGCCGTCGGTGAGATCGCCAACACCCTTGGCGGCAACGCGCGCAAGACACTGGGCGCGGGACTGCAGATCTCGGTGCCGGTGAAACTGCACGGCAGCTCAGGCGTCAAGGCGCGCGTGCGCAAGCACCCGTATGTCATCACGCTGCGCTGGAACCACCAGCCGGCGCTGGTGTGCGTCGACATGGAGAGGAGGCATTAGGAAGGCGAAGCGCACTCAACCCGTGCCCGCGCACCAATAGCGCACCTTGCAACGCCCCGCTTTGAGGCGGGAGCGCGCTTTTTCGCGTGCCCCCGGCTGGCACGCTTCTCGCACTGAATCTGTGAATTGATCGATCAGTCTCACAGAGGATTTGCACCATGGCGGGTTTTCGCACGTTCCTGAAGTCGGGCCACGCACCGACATTGTTTGCCGCTTTCCTGTACTTCGACTTCTGCTTCGCGGTGTGGGTCTTGAATGGTGCGATGGCACCGTTCATCAGCGAGGCGTACCAGCTCACCGCGGCGCAGAAGGGCTTCATGATCTCGGTGCCCATCCTTGCGGGCGCCCTGATGCGCTTCCCGCTGGGCGTGCTCGCCCAGTACATCGGCCGCAAGAACGCGGCGCTGGTGGAGATGGGCATGATCGTGCTGGCGCTGGCGTTCGGCTTCTTCTTCATCAGCTCCTATAGCCACGTACTGGCCATGGGCGTGCTGTTGGGCATCGCCGGCGCGAGCTTCGGCGTGGCGCTGTCGCTGGGCTCCGGCTGGTTCCCGCCCAAGCACAAGGGCCTGGCGATGGGCATCGCAGGGGCCGGCAACTCGGGCACCGTGTTGGCCGTGCTGTTCGCTCCCCCGCTGGCCATGGCCTACGGGTGGCAGGCCGTGTACGGCATCGCGGCGTTCTTCATGCTGATCCCGATGGTGGTGATGGTCGTCTTCGCCAAGGAACCGCCCGACGTGGAGCATCAGACCTTCCGTGAGCACATCGCCTGCCTGTTCGAGAAGGACGGCTGGGCCTTCAGTCTGATCTACATCATCACCTTCGGCGGCTTCATCGGCCTGGCGAGCTTCCTTCCCACATATTTCTACGACCAGTTCGGTGTCACCAAGGTGCAGGCCGGCCAGCTCACCATGCTGTCGGCTCTGATGGGCTCGGCCGTGCGCGTCGTCGGCGGCTACATCTCCGACCGCATCGGCGGCATCAATACGCTCACGGGCGTGCTCGCGGTGGTGGCGGTGACGCTGGTGCTGTGCGGCGCGGCCGGCAGCTCGCTCACCGCGACCACGTTGCTCTTCATGCTGTGCTTCGCCGCGCTGGGCGCGGGCAACGGCGCGCTGTTCCAGCTGGTGCCCTTGCGCTGGCCCCTGGCCACCGCCGTCGCGGGTTCGATGATCGGCGAAATCGGAGCCCTGGGCGGCGGCTTCCTGCCCAACGCCATGGGCCTGTCCAAGCAGTATTCCGGCACCTACTTCTGGGGCTTCCTCGCCTTTGCCGTACTGGCCATCGTGATGCTTGCCATGCTGCGCTTGATGCAGATTCGCTGGACGAGGACCTGGGCCGAGAAGGGTGGGCGCGCGAGGCATCATGCGGCGCCCGCCCCGGCCCAACCCGCGGTCACCTCGGCAAAAACAGCAGCCAGTAAACCAGCAGTGCGTTGAACAGCAGGCTGACGGCCAGGGCGATCTTCCACGAGGCCGTGGGGTCGCGCTGCATCAGCGGCGTGGGCGCCGGCGCCGTGAGCGGACGCGAGGCGCCGCGCTCCAGCGCCAGAAGGAATTCCTCGGCCGTCTCGAAGCGCAGCCGCTTGTCTCGCGCCACCGCCTTCAGCACCACATGGTCCAGCCAGATCGGCACTTCGGGGTTGTGCCGGCTGGGTGCTATCGGGTCGCGCCAATAGCGGCCCGCCTGGTAGGGCAGGACGTCGCCGTAAGGCAGCTTGCCGCCGGTGAGCAGCTGGTAGAGCGTCACGCCCAGCGCGAACAAGTCGCTCTGGGCGTTCGGCGCTTCTTCCGCTGCCTCGGCGCCATTCGACTGGAAACCCCATTGCTCGGGGTTCATGTAGCTGGGGGTGCCCGCATGGAGAAGGCGCGTCGACTCCGGCTCCCGGCCGCTCAGCGCGACGCCCAGGTCCAGCAGGCGCAGCACGCCGTCCTCGCCCTGGTGCAGGTTGGCGGGCTTCACATCGCGGTGGATCACGCCCTGCCGGTGCAGCCGGCCAAGCGCACGCGCAACGTGGGCCGCGGCCGCGACCGTCTGGCTGAGTGTGAACCGGTGCTTGCGGGCGAGCATCTGCTGCAGGGTCTCGCCGGCATGCCACTCGTACAGAAGGTAGAACGCCGTGGGTGATTCGACGAGCGGGTCGTGCACGGCCACGAGATTCTCCGCGGCGCGGCCCGAGGCCATGCGCTTGGCCAGCCACGCCTCGTGCGCGAGCATCGCGCGCTCCTGCACGTCGTGCGCGCGCTGCGGGTTGAGCGTTTTCAATGCGTACAGCCTGCCCGTCTGGACGTCGCGCACCTGATAGAGGATATTGATACCGTTGTCGACGATCACCGAAGTCACCGCCACGCCGTCGATGGTGTCGCCGACCTTCAGGCGTGGCGGGACGGTCAGTTGCTGCGCCAGCCGGTTTTCGTCCTGCAGCGTGGCGTCCAGGATGCCCAGCACCCGCACGACGAGCGCCGTGCAGTTGTCGCCGCTACCCTGCTCCAGCGCGTCCTTCACGACGATTTCGCTCAGCGACTGCGCGTTCTCGGTGATAAGCGCCTTCAGCCGCTTGTGCGGGACCACATTGTGCACGCCGTCCGAAAGCAGCACGAATACGTCGCCCACGTGCAAATCGCCCTGCGTGTAATCCACCACCAGGCGCTCCTCGGCGCCTACGGCGCGCAGCAACTGGTGGCGGAAATCGGCATGTGCCATGGCATGGTCGTGCGTCAGCTGGGTCAGTTCGCCGTCACGCAGCAGGTAAGCGCGTGTATCGCCTACGTGCGCGAGCGCGTAGCTCTGGCCGCGGACCACCAGCGCCGTGAGGGTGGTGAGCCCGCAAGCGGGGGCGCGTCGCCTGTTCAGTCCAACCAGCCAGGAGTTCTGCGCGGCGATGATGCGGTCCAGCGCCACCGTCGTATCCCATGTCTCGGGCGTGCCGAAGTAATCGCGCACGAGACTCGTCACCGTCGTCTGCGCCGCCTCGCGCCCCATGCCGCCCATGCTCACGCCATCGGCAATGGCCGCGATCGCGCCCATGGCCTCCTGTCCCGGCTCGGGCAGCATTGCAGCGGCGAAGTCCTCGTTGACTTCCTTCTTGCCCGTGAGCGATGTGAAGCCGATGTCGATTTCGAATGCCATGCAC
>NZ_JAKFEO010000030.1:0-256763 GCF_036675665.1 Hydrogenophaga sp.
TGCGCGGTCTCAACATCAGCATCACGACGACCGCCAAGAACGACGAAGAGTGCAAGGCTCTTCTGGCTGGTTTCCGTTTCCCGTTCAAGAACTGAGGTGGCGCGTGGCTAAACAAGCACTACTGCAACGTGAACTCAAGCGCGAGAAACTCGCCGCCAAGTTCGCCAAGAAATACAACGAATTCAAAGCCGTCGCCAACGACGTCAAGAAGACCGACGAAGAGCGCGATGCGGCCCGCCTGGGGCTGCAGAAGCTGCCCCGCAACTCGAACCCGACCCGCCAGCGCAACCGCTGCGAGATCACCGGTCGTCCGCGTGGCACCTTCGCCCACTTCGGCCTGGCTCGCGCCAAGGTCCGTGAAATGGCGTTTGCCGGAGAAATCCCCGGCATCACCAAAGCCAGCTGGTAAGCCCTAGGAGAACCACAAATGAGCATGAGTGATCCTATCGCCGACATGTTGACCCGCATCCGCAACGCGCAGATGGTCGAGAAGTCCACCGTGTCGATGCCGGCCTCCAAGGTCAAAGCCGCGATTGCCCAGGTCCTGAAGGACGAGGGTTATATCGACGGATTCCAGGTCAAGAACAACGACGGCAAGAGCGAACTCGAAATCGCCTTGAAGTACTACGCTGGCCGTCCCGTGATCGAACGCATCGAGCGTGTGAGCCGTCCTGGCCTGCGCGTCTACCGCGGTCGCAACGCCATCCCCCAGGTCCAGAACGGTCTGGGTGTGGCCATCGTCACCACGCCCCAGGGCGTGATGACCGATCGCAAGGCTCGCGCCACCGGTGTCGGCGGCGAAGTCCTGTGTTACGTCGCCTGATGCGGGCATTGAGGAGCAATTAATGTCACGTATTGGAAAACTGCCGGTCTCCATCCCTGCCGGGGTCGAGATCGCCGTCAAAGACGACCTGATCAACGTCAAGGGCACGCTCGGTGCCCTGGCGCTGGCGCAAAACGCGCTGGTGAAGGTCGAAAGCAACAACGGCGCGCTGACCTTCGTTCCCGTGAACGAGTCCCGCGAAGCCAACGCCATGTCGGGCACCATGCGTCAGCTGGTCAACAACATGGTCAACGGCGTCAGCAAGGGCTTCGAGAAGAAGCTCACGCTGCTGGGCGTGGGCTACAAGGCCCAGGCACAAGGCACCAAGCTCAACCTGACGGTGGGTTACTCCCACCCGGTGGTGATGGACATGCCTGCCGGTATCAAGGTGGAAACGCCGACGCCGACCGAAATCCTGATCAAGGGTTCGGATCGTCAGCGTGTTGGTCAGATCGCTTCCGAAGTGCGGGCCGTGCGCCCCCCCGAGCCCTACAAGGGCAAGGGCATCCGCTATGCGGATGAAAAGGTCGTGATCAAGGAAACCAAGAAGAAATAAGGATCAGGATCATGTTGACCAAAAAAGAGCAACGTCTGCGCCGCGCCCGCCAAACGCGCATCCGCATTGCGCAGCAGGGCGCCGTCCGCCTGACCGTGAACCGCACCAATCTGCACATCTACGCCAGCGTCATCTCCGACGACGGCGCCAAAGTGCTGGCCTCGGCCTCCACGGCCGAAGCCGAAGTGCGTGCCCAGATCGGTGGCGCCGGCAAAGGCGGCAACGCCTCTGCTGCAGCCCTGATCGGCAAGCGCATCGCCGAGAAGGCCAAGGCCGCCGGCATTGAAAAGGTGGCGTTCGACCGTTCCGGTTTTGCCTACCACGGTCGGGTGAAAGCCCTGGCAGACGCCGCCCGCGAAGCCGGCCTGCAGTTCTGATCAAACGGAAACCACAAAATGGCTAAATTTACGGCAAACATCAAGAACGAAGCGAACGAAGACGGTTTGCGCGAAAAGATGATCGCGATCAACCGCGTGACCAAGGTGGTCAAGGGCGGTCGCATCCTCGGTTTCGCAGCACTGACCGTCGTCGGCGACGGCGATGGCCGCGTGGGCATGGGCAAGGGCAAGGCGCGTGAAGTGCCGGTGGCCGTGCAGAAGGCCATGGAAGCGGCCCGCCGCAACATGATCAAGGTGTCGCTCAAGAACGGTTCGTTGCACCACAGCGTGCATGGTGAGCACGGCGCTTCCAACGTCATGATGCTGCCCGCCTCCAAAGGTACCGGCATCATCGCCGGCGGCCCGATGCGCGCCGTGTTTGAAGTGCTCGGCATCACCGACGTCGTGGCCAAGAGCCATGGCTCGAGCAATCCCTACAACCTGGTGCGTGCCACGCTGGACGCACTGAAGAATTCAACCACCCCGTCCGACGTGGCTGCCAAGCGTGGCAAGTCCGTCGAAGACATTCTGGGTTGATTGGAGCGATCATGACCACTCAAAACACCGTCAAGGTTCAGTTGGTGCGCAGCCCCATCGGAACCAAGCAATCCCACCGCGACACCGTGCGTGGCCTGGGTTTGCGCAAACTCAACAGCACCAGCGAGCTGCAGGACACGCCTGCCGTGCGCGGCATGATCAACAAGATCAGCTACCTGGTCAAAGTACTCTGATCGGAGTCACGGACATGCAACTCAACACCATCAAGCCATCTGAAGGCTCCAAGCACGCCAAGCGCCGCGTCGGTCGCGGCATCGGCTCAGGCCTGGGCAAGACTGCCGGTCGTGGCCACAAAGGCCAGAAGTCCCGTTCGGGTGGTTACCACAAGGTGGGCTTCGAAGGCGGTCAAATGCCTCTGCAGCGCCGCTTGCCCAAGCGCGGCTTCAAGTCGACCCAGCTGCAGTTCAATGCTGAAGTGACCCTGACCGACATCAGCGCACTCAACGTCGCCGATGTGGACATGCTCGTGCTCAAGCAGGCCGGCCTGGTTCCTCATCTGACCAAGCGCGTCAAGGTCATCAAGACGGGCGAACTCACGCGCGCCGTGTCCTTCAAGGACGTGACGGCCACTGCGGGCGCCAAAGCTGCGATCGAGGCCGCTGGCGGCTCCGTCGCCTGACCGGACCCCTACGGAAACAACCTGTGGCAACTGGATCCACGTCCCTGGCCAAAACCGGCAAGTTCGGCGACCTGCGTCGTCGGCTGGTTTTCTTGCTGCTCGCCTTGGTGGTGTACCGCATTGGTGCGCACATCCCGGTGCCGGGCATCGACCCTGCGCAACTTGAGCAGCTGTTCAAGGGGCAGGCGGGTGGCATTCTCAGCCTCTTCAACATGTTCTCGGGCGGAGCGCTGTCGCGCTTCACCGTGTTCGCGTTGGGCATCATGCCGTACATCTCGGCATCGATCATCATGCAGCTCATGACTTACGTGGTTCCCACGTTCGAGCAGCTGAAAAAAGAGGGCGAGGCCGGTCGTCGCAAGATCACGCAGTACACCCGCTACGGCACATTGGGCTTGGCGATTTTTCAGTCGATGGGCATTGCGCTCGCGTTGGAGGGCTCTGCCGGCTTGGTGATCGATCCCGGTATGGGCTTTCGTCTGACGGCCGTGGTCAGTCTGGTAGCAGGCACCATGTTCCTCATGTGGCTTGGCGAGCAGATCACCGAGCGCGGACTGGGCAACGGGATCTCCATCCTGATCTTCGCCGGCATCGCCGCGGGCTTGCCCAGTGCGGTGGGTGGTTTGCTGGAACTGGTTCGCACCGGTGCCATGAACATCCTGATCGCCATCTTCATCATTGCGCTGGTGGTTCTGGTGACCTACTTCGTGGTGTTTGTGGAGCGCGGCCAACGCAAGATCCTGGTGAACTATGCGCGCCGCCAAGTGGGCAACAAGGTCTACGGTGGCCAGTCGTCGCACCTGCCGTTGAAGCTGAACATGGCCGGCGTGATTCCACCCATCTTTGCGTCGTCGATCATCCTGCTGCCCACCACCGTGGTGAGTTGGGTGAGCACTGGTGACTCCACACGTTGGTTGCGCGACATCGCTTCTGCCTTGTCGCCGGGTCAGCCGATCTACGTGGCCTTGTACGCGGCTGCCATCATTTTCTTCTGCTTCTTCTACACGGCGTTGGTGTTCAACAGCCGCGAGACCGCGGACAACCTGAAGAAGAGTGGTGCATTCATTCCCGGTATTCGCCCTGGCGACCAGACTGCGCGCTATATCGACAAGATCCTGCTGCGTCTCACGTTGGCCGGTGCCGTCTACATCACTGCGGTCTGTCTGCTGCCTGAGTTCCTGATCCTGAAATACAACGTGCCGTTCTATTTTGGCGGCACCTCTCTGTTGATCATTGTTGTGGTCACCATGGATTTCATGGCGCAGGTTCAGAACTACATGATGTCGCAGCAGTACGAATCACTGCTCAAGAAGGCAAACTTCAAGACGTCACCTGGTAGTTGAGTTTTTGTATGTCCAAGGACGACGTGATCGAGATGCAGGGCGAGGTGGTTGAAAACCTCCCCAACGCGACCTTCAGGGTCAAACTCGAAAACGGTCATGTGGTGCTGGGGCACATCAGCGGCAAGATGAGGATGCATTACATCCGCATCCTGCCTGGCGACAAGGTCAAGGTAGAGCTCACGCCCTACGACCTCACCAGGGCGCGAATCGTTTTTCGCTCGAAGTGAGTGGTTGGTTGTTGAATATTTTTGGAATATCTAGGAGAAGACTATGAGAGTTTCGGCTTCGGTCAAGAAAATGTGCCGCAACTGCAAGATCATCAAGCGGCACGGTGTTGTGCGAGTCATTTGCACCGATCCGCGTCATAAGCAGCGTCAAGGCTGATTGAAGTTTAGAGGACCATCATGGCTCGTATTGCAGGCATCAACATTCCGCCGCACAAGCACGCTGAAATCGGCTTGACGGCAATCTTCGGTATTGGTCGCACCCGCGCTCGCAAGATCTGCGAAGCATGCGGTATCGACTACACGAAGAAGATCAAGGACCTGAGCGACGCGGAACTCGAAAAAGTTCGCGATCAGGTCGGCACGTTCACGATCGAAGGCGACCTCCGCCGTGAAACGACCATGAACATCAAGCGATTGATGGACATCGGTTGCTACCGCGGTTTCCGTCACCGCCGTGGCCTGCCGCTGCGTGGTCAGCGCACGAAGACCAATGCGCGTACGCGCAAAGGTCCCCGCAAGGCAGCCCAGTCGCTGAAGAAGTAATCGGTTCGAAGGATTCCCATGGCCAAGTCACCCTCCACCAGCGCATCCGCACGCGTTCGCAAGAAAGTCCGCAAGAACATTGCCGACGGCATTGCTCACGTGCACGCCTCGTTCAACAACACCATCATCACGATCACCGATCGCCAAGGCAATGCGTTGTCCTGGGCCTCGTCCGGTGGCCAGGGCTTCAAAGGCTCGCGCAAATCCACACCGTTCGCTGCCCAGGTGGCATCGGAAGTGGCCGGTCGCGCTGCCATCGAGCAAGGCATCAAGAACCTGGATGTCGAGATCAAGGGCCCGGGTCCTGGTCGCGAATCCTCGGTGCGCGCCCTGGGCGCCCTGGGCATCCGCATCAATTCCATCTCTGACGTGACGCCTGTGCCGCACAACGGTTGCCGTCCGCAGAAACGCCGCCGCATTTAAGGCGGTACCGCGCACGCGGTATAATGGAAAGCTTTTTTTCGAGCGCCACCGCAGTCGCCTGCGGTGGCATTTTTTGCTAAGCCCACCGCCACTTCATTCGAGGAGTGGCTCCCGCAATGACATCGATTGATGTCGGTTGCGGCAGAAACACAAGGACATCAACGTGGCACGTTACCTCGGCCCCAAGGCCAAACTCTCCCGCCGTGAAGGCTCCGACCTGTTGCTCAAGAGCGCCCGCCGCTCGATCAGCGACAAGGCCAAATTCGACTCCAAGCCTGGCCAGCACGGCCGTACCTCGGGTCAGCGCACCTCCGATTTCGGCGTGCAGCTGCGCGAGAAGCAGAAAGTCAAGCGCACGTATGGCGTGCTTGAGCGTCAGTTCCGCCGCTACTTCGCAGAAGCCGACCGCCGCCGTGGCAATACCGGCGCCAACCTGCTGTTCCTGCTGGAAGCACGCCTGGACAACGTCGTGTTCCGCATGGGCTTTGCATCGACCCGCGCCGAAGCCCGCCAGATCGTGTCTCACAAGGCGATCCTGGTGAATGGCAAGTCGGTCAACATCCCGTCGTATTCCGTGAAAGCTGGCGATGTGATCGCCGTTCGCGAGAAGTCGAAGAAGCAGGGTCGCGTGCTTGAAGCCATGGAACTGGCCAAGCAGATCGGCTTCCCTGCATGGGTGGATGTGTCGGTTGAAAAGGTCGAAGGCGTGTTCAAGAAGTCGCCTGACCGCGACGAGTTCGCCTCCGACGTCAACGAATCGTTGATCGTCGAACTGTATTCCCGTTAATTTCGTTCCCGGCATGCACCTTTGCGGGTGCGGTCGGGCCATGCTCCATCTGCCTTATCGGTGTAACGAGCCGAGGGTACTGAAGGAAGTTTGAATGCTGAACAATCTGCTGAAGCCCAAAACCATCAATGTCGAGCAAACCTCGACCAACCGTGCCAAGGTCACGCTCGAGCCTTTCGAGCGTGGTTACGGCCATACGCTGGGCAACGCCCTGCGCCGGGTTTTGTTGTCTTCCATGACCGGCCATGCGCCGACCGAAGTCACCATTGCCGGTGTCGTGCACGAGTACTCGTCGATCGACGGCGTCCAGGAGGACGTGGTCAACATGCTTCTGAACCTCAAGGGCGTGGTGTTCAAGCTCCACAACCGCGACGAAGTCACGCTGAGCCTGCGCAAGGACGGCGAAGGCCTCGTGACGGCCGCTGACATCCAGACCCCGCATGACGTTGAAATCGTGAACCCCGGTCATGTCATCGCCACGTTGTCTGCGGGCGCCAAGCTGGACATGCAGATCAAGGTTGAAAAAGGTCGCGGCTATGTTCCCGGTAGCCTGCGCCGCAATGACGATCAGGCCCGCTCCATCGGCCGCATCGTTCTGGACGCGTCGTTCTCGCCGGTCAAGCGCGTGAGCTACACGGTTGAGAGCGCTCGCGTCGAGCAGCGCACCGACTTGGACAAGCTGGTGCTCGAGATCGAAACCAATGGTTCCATCGGTCCTGAAGAGGCGGTTCGCGCCTCGGCCAAGATTCTGGTCGAGCAATTGGCTGTGTTTGCACAACTCGAAGGCGCTGAGCTCAACTTCGAAGCGCCTGCACAGCGCAGCTCGCAGCAGTTTGACCCGATCCTGCTGCGCCCTGTGGATGAGCTTGAGCTCACCGTGCGTTCGGCCAACTGCCTCAAGGCGGAGAACATTTACTACATCGGTGATCTGATTCAGCGCACCGAGAATGAGCTGCTCAAGACCCCCAACCTGGGTCGCAAGTCGCTCAACGAGATCAAGGAAGTGCTCGCGTCGCGCGGCTTGACCTTGGGCATGAAGCTTGAAAACTGGCCGCCCGCCGGCTTGGACAAGCACTGAAATTCCGCAAGCTGGCATGCAGCCGGCCACGGACGAACTCGCAGTACCTGACACGGCTGCGGGCAAAACAACTGAAAGGATGAAAAATGCGTCACGGACACGGACTTAGAAAACTCAACCGCACGAGCGAACACCGCCTCGCGATGCTTCGCAACATGATGAACTCGTTGCTGACGCACGAAGTCATCAAGACCACAGTGCCCAAAGCCAAAGAGCTGCGTCGCGTCGTGGAACCCATGATCACGCTGGCCAAGGTGGCCACCGTGGCCAACCGCCGCTTGGCATTTGACCGCCTGCGTGATCGCGATGTGGTCGTGAAGCTGTTCAACGAGTTGGGCCCGCGATTCGCAGCTCGTCCCGGCGGCTACACCCGTATTCTGAAGATGGGATACCGCGTGGGTGACAACGCCCCCATGGCACTCGTCGAGTTGGTTGATCGTGCAGAAGATGCTGCACCGGCCGCCGAAGCCGACAAAGCGTGATAGAATACAAGGCTTGACGCGCGGTGGAGCAGCCTGGTAGCTCGTTGGGCTCATAACCCAAAGGTCGCAAGTTCAAATCTTGCCCGCGCAACCAACCAAATCAAGCACTTGCTTGTCATTGAAGCCCTCGGAAACGAGGGCTTTTTTGCTTGTGACGAGGTTTGTGACGAGGTCTGTGTCGTCACAAAAATCGAGACTTGCGTTTGTGACCGTTGGGCAACTTGTCGACTCACTAGTCAACACTTCTTCGTGCTGCTTCTTGCGCAACGTCCGTTGTGCAGCGGTTTCCGTCAGTCGGTATGAAGAGCCGAGCCCGCAGCGCTTGCTGCATCGCGGTCATTCAGTTCCTCCAGATCGCAGGAATCGAACATCAGCTGCCGGACGTGCTGCAGACATTGCAAGCATATGTGTGGCGCGGACACGGCGTTGTGACGCACCTAAGCGTACCGGTTGTACGCCTGCGGGTTGTTGAAACTAGGCACAGTGGGACCAGCCGACAGGAACCACCCGATGTCCGGGTCGTAGACCCGGGCATTCCTGTGGATGATGTCCAGCTCATCGAGGTGTTCGTGGCCGGTGAACCCCCGGTTGGTGCTGGTCGCATCGACGTTGCCGGTCTGGTCAAACGCCTGATTGATGTTGCGCCGCTTGCCAAACGGGTCCTAGGCCATGCGAATTCAACAGCCTGGCCATCGAGGTCAACAGCATCATGAAGATGCCCCGACGTCCTTGGACGTCGCGGGCATGGCGCAGCCGCAGTTCGCCGCCATCGTGAACGAAGACTTCAAGCGCTGGGCCGACATCATGAAGAGGGCGGGCATCAAGCCAGAGCATGCGTTCGCGGGCAGGCCTGCACCCACATGCTGGGGCGCACGCAGCGCCCCGAGCAACGCTCTCAGAAGCCACCGTCCACGCTGGACGCCAGCGTCACGGCTTCGACCAGCGCGGAGAGCTGAGCCGAATGCTGTGCCGCCAGTCGCGCCATCTTGCGCCGGGCGGCGGGCAAGAGATGCACCTCGACCTGGCGACGATCGCGTTCGCTGGGCTTTCGTCGCACCAGGCCGGACTCTTCGCAGCGTGTGACCAGCGCCACCGCGCCATGCACCTGCATCTGCAGGCGCTCTGCAATCTCGGAGATGCTGGCCCAGTTGCGGCCCTCAAAACCTTGCGTGTGCAGCATGAGCTGGTACTGCAGCGCTGTAACGCCTTCCTCGCGTGCCGCGTCCTCGCTGAAGCGCAGAAAGCAGCGCAGCATGTAACGGAAGTTGGACAGCGCTTCGTAGCGGCGCTTCTCGTCCGACTCTGTTGTCTTGGTCATGTCGCATTTCCCCCTCATGACGCCATGAGGCAGAGGGACTATATCAGCGCGCCCGGTTCTCCTAAATGATTCTTATCATCAGGGAAATTACTCATGTCATGATCTAATTTACTTCATAACATGATGCATCTGATCGGCAACCGATCCCTCTCGGACCTTCTCCCTGTGCCGGTCATGTCCCGTGAATTTCTTGCCCGTTGATGGGTGAGAGGTTTTGTCATTTCCGCTTCACCCCCACCTTCACGATGCAGATCAAGAGTCGCAAGGATTTTGTTTCCGGATTGATGTTCATGGCGATCGGCACGGCCTTCGCCGTGGGCGCAACCAACTACACGGTGGGCTCTGCAGCCCGAATGGGGCCCGCCTACTTTCCGCTGATGCTCGGCATCCTGCTGGCCTTGATGGGGACGGGTGTCGTCGCCTCTTCCATGGCCAGCGGCCGGCCCGATGGCGGACCTATCGGGCGCATCGCCTGGAAACCGCTTCTGTTCATCGTCGGCGCGAACCTCCTCTTCGGCATCTTGCTGGGCGGTGTGCAGACACTGGGCGTGCCGGCCATGGGGCTGATCGCGGCCATCCTCGCGGTGGTGGTCATTTCAAGCATGGCCGGCACCCAGTTCAGGTTGCGCAGCGCGCTGATCCTCGCGCTCATCCTCGCGGTGAGTAGCTACCTCGTTTTCGTCCTTGGCCTAGGCTTGCAGTTCCAGGTCTGGCCCACCTTCATCGGCAACTGAACCACCATGGAACTACTTGACCATCTGAGCCTCGGCTTCGGCACAGCGTTCACGTTGCAGAACCTGCTCTACGCCTTCATCGGCTGCATGCTGGGCACGCTGATCGGCGTGCTGCCGGGGGTTGGCCCGACGGCGACCATCGCGATGCTGCTTCCCGCCACGTACGGGCTGCCGCCGGTGGCCGCACTGATCATGCTCGCAGGCATTTACTACGGTTCGCAGTACGGCGGCTCCACGACCGCCATCCTGGTGAATTTGCCGGGTGAAGCGTCGTCCGTGGTGACGGTCATCGACGGCCACAAGATGGCCCAGAACGGCCGCGCGGGGGCCGCGCTGGCGGCAGCGGGCCTGGGCTCGTTTTTTGCCGGCAGCGTGGCTACGCTGGTGCTCGCGGCATTCGCGCCGCCGCTTACCGAGATCGCCCTCACATTCGGGCCCGCCGAGTATTTCTCCCTGATGATCGTTGGCCTGATCGGCGCAGTGGTGCTGGCCTCGGGCTCGCTCCTCAAGGCGCTGTGCATGGTGGTCACCGGCCTGCTGATCGGGCTGGTGGGCACGGACGTCAATTCCGGTGTGGCGCGCTTCTCGTTCGACATCCCCGAGCTCACCGACGGCATCAGCTTCATTGCGATCGCGATGGGCATCTTCGGCTACGGCGAGATCATCGCCAACCTGGCCAAGCCGGACCAGCACCGGGAAGTGTTCACCGCCAAAGTCAGCGGGCTGTGGCCAACAGCGCAGGACTTCCGCGACATGACGCCCGCGGTGCTGCGCGGCACTGCCCTGGGCTCGGCGCTGGGCATTCTTCCGGGCGGGGGCTCGCTGCTGTCGGCTTTCGCGTCGTACACGATCGAGAAGAAACTCAAACCACGGCCAGGGGAAGTGCCGTTTGGCCGCGGCAACATTCGAGGCGTGGCGGGCCCAGAAGCGGCCAACAACGCGGGCGCGCAGACCTCGTTCATTCCGCTGTTGACGCTTGGCATCCCTGGCAATGCGGTCATGGCGCTGATGGTCGGCGCGATGACCATTCACAACATCCAGCCGGGTCCGCAGGTCATGACCAGCAACCCCGAACTGTTCTGGGGGTTGATCGTCTCAATGTGGATCGGGAATCTGATGCTCGTCATCCTGAACCTGCCGCTGATTGGTCTGTGGATCAAGCTATTGACCATTCCGTACCGCTGGCTCTTCCCGGCCATCGTGCTGTTCTGCGCCATCGGCGTCTATTCCACGAACAACAACACCTTCGACGTCTGGATACTGGGGTGGTTCGGTATCGTGGGTTACATCTTCCACAAGCTGGAATGCGAACCGGCACCCTTGCTGCTGGGTCTGATTCTGGGTCCGATGATGGAGGAATACCTGCGCCGCACGCTGCTGATTTCGCGGGGCGACTGGGGCGTCTTCGTGTCACGCCCGATCTCTGCCACGTTGCTCGTTGCGGCCTTGGTACTGCTGGCTGTTGTGTTGCTTCCAACTGTGAAGAGGGGTCGCAAGGAGGCCTTTGTCGAAGAAGGCTGATGGTGCGCCTGTTGGCTTCCGTTGAAATCTGTCAGTGCGGCACAACGAAGAGCAACGGCCGCAGCATAGTCCAGCGCGAGAAAACGAAGCGCACCTTCTTCTATGCCAGACCGTTCGTTCATTGACGGACTGAGTGCGTGGTTCGTCGGACACCTGGTCTTGTGAGTGAAGCGGTCCTAGGAGGCGCCGACTGGCGTTTCATTTCGTTGCTGCCACGGCTTCCACCTCCAATGCAAAGCCGTGGTGCAACTCGGGCACCGGTACGACCGCCCGTGCGGGCATGGACTGACCAGCCCATGCCATGTACAGCTGATTGAAGACAGGCCAGTTGTCGATGTTCGTGATGTACACGCGCACCTGCACCAGTTGTGCCACGCTGCTGCCGGCGGCCTCCAGTGCGGACTGCGCGTTGGCCAGGGTTTGGCGGGTCTGCGCTTCAAAGCTGGCCTGATGGAGGCGCTCGCCCGACGGTGTGATGGGCAGTTGACCGGAGACAAACACGAGGCCGTTGGCGATCGTGGCGTGGCTGTAGTGGCCACCAGGTGGGGCCATGTCGACAGGACTGATCTGGCGAATGCTGTTGTTCATCGTGGAGTGCTACCAGCCATAAAAACGTTGCCAGATCGAAGCGGCTTCTGGCTCGCTTCCGGCGGTGGCAACCACCGTGTGGTATTCGGGGAACTGCGCGCCGGTAGCGCACGCGTGGTTGGGCAAGATGCGAAGCTGCGTACCGATGGGAAACCGGGTGCTGATGGCGTGGTCGGGTTCCGGGCCGGTGCGGCTCAGGATGCCGTGCTCCTGGTTGGCGCTGGTGAGCTGGTAGCCGTCCAGGGGCTGACCATCAGCGTTGCAGACCTGGCGTATCTGAAGGTGCACGGTGAGCCAACGCATCCGCGTGAACTCGTGTCGCACGCGACCATCTGCATCCGGGAAAACGACGAAGACGTGAGCCTGTGGCACTACCGAAAGGGCAGCACGCGCAGCGCCATACGGGTGTCGCCCACCATGGTCAGCAACGATGGGGAGGTGGCGCGCACCTGGGCGCAGGCGGGCCTTGGCGTGGTGCTGCGATCGCAATGGGATGTCGAGCACCTGGTGGCGCAGGGCAAGCTGGTGCGTTTGCTGGCCGACTGGCAGTTCGACCGCGCAGACATCGTTGCCCTGGTGCCTGGTCGACGCGGCAACACCCAGCGTGTGCAGGCCTGCGTGGAGCACCTTCGAGCGGCGTTTGCGAAGCCCGTGTGGCAGTTCAATGCGGTCCAAAAGCGATGAGCCAAGGCGTGTAGCACTCGGGTTTTCTAGAGACGATCTGCAAGACATTTGCCTGTGGTGTCGCCAACGTATGTCGGTTTCTTGGTACGGCCGCCACTCGTTGTTGAGGCGACAACTGGCTGTTTTCAACCGCAACGGTCGCTCAACGGCCCAAGGCGACGGACAGCAACCCGTCGAGGCTGTGTGAAAACTCACCGCGGTAGGCACCAGTCCGAAAGTCGACCTCCCAGATGGGCCCAGGTTGCGTTTTTGCGCATGTGCCCAGGGGCCATGGAGCCCTGAAAACGTGACTCAACGGAGTTTTCACACAGCCTCAGTCTCTCCCTGACATTCCACCGGACATCCCTTCACTCGACGGTGAGCCTCGCTGCTTGCCGGTCGGCGTCAAACACCAGCCGATTCGGCCATGCGGGCCAGTGTGTTCCCAGGAGGGCGGTGTTGGGGTCACCCTGGCGGGCGAAGGCACCGAGGCTTTGCATCATCCTTGCCGACAAGGCCAGCCGGCCGGCCGCGTTCGCCTGGCTGAACGAGATGTTGGCGTAGAGCGAAGGCCCGAAATTGCCGAAGATGAACGGCAAGTCAAAGCTGTGCGCCGCTCCATAGACCACATCAAAGGGTGGGGGCAATTCGTCCCAGTCGAAGCGGTAGTGCCACACGTCAGGCTGGCGCGACTTGAGCGCGTTGAGCACGTCGTCGCGGAAGGCGAAGAACCAGATGCGGTCGAGCTCGGCAATGCGTGCATTCAGGCCGGTGGTCGGCGCATTGACCGGCAGGTACTGCGGTGGAATCCAGTCCTCGACACGGCTGGCGGGTGGTGCGTCAGGCTTGTAGTCGTGGACCAGCTTGAACACCGCTGCGTCATCGAGCAGGCGCCCGCTGGTGCCCCCGAGTGCGGGCCGCAGCGCCAGCAGGCCAGGGAAGAGCTTGCTCTCGTCGCGCGTGTTGCCCGTCAACACCGGCACCTTGAGGTACCGACCGGCCCGGATGGCAGCGATGGGATCGGCCGGCACCACGTGTCCATCGGGAATCGGGTTGGCTGCGGCCAACCCCAGCGGTGCAAGGCGCGTGCGCACGGTGTTCAACAGGGCATTCGCCGAGATGCCACGCAGGTAGGCGGCCAGCTGCTGCGCCGTGCGCGAAGCGATGTGCGCTTCTGCGGCGGCCCGGTCGACCGCGGTGCCGTCGGCAATGAGGGAATGGATCAGCAAGGCGTTGCCGCGCGTGGCCCAGACGCTGCGGGGAAGGATGGTCGAAAGAGAACCGGGTGGCAGCGTGGCGGCCGAAGAAATGCCTCCGCTGAGCGCCACCAGCCGATGGAACAGGGGCGCGGGCCTGGCCACCACCATGGGTGAGGTGAGCAGCGCGTACACATTGACCGCACCGGCAGACTCGCCCATCAGCGTGACCCGGCCCGGATCACCGCCAAATGGGGCGATGTTGCCCTGAACGAACTCCAGCGACTTGACGATGTCGAGCAGCGCGAAATTGCCGGAGTCGGCCGCGGCGTCACCGGTTTTCAGCGGCGCGAGATCGAGGAAGCCGAACACGCCGAGCCGGTAGGCGACCGACACCACGACCGAGCCAGTGGTCCTGGCCAGCGCGGCACCGTCGTAGACGGGGTCGGCGGTGTAGCCGGTGATGTTGCTGCCGCCATGCACCCAGACGATGACCGGCCTGGGTGTGGGCGACGGCTCGGCCGGCGCCCAGATGTTGAGGTAGAGACAGTCTTCCGAACCCAGTGTCTGGCCGAGCGAGCTGCCGATGGTGGCGTCGTGCCGGTTGTTCAAGCCCGGTCCATACAGACGGCCGGTCTGCACGCAGGCGGGAGCGAACGCCGTCGCCCTGCGAGGCGCCGTCCACGCCGGCGGGTCCACCGGTGCCTGCCAGCGGCGTTGCCCCACTGGCGCTGCCGCAAAGGGAACGCCTTTCCAGCTGTGGACGCCGCTGGCAGCGGTTTCGTCGGCGCCCACAACGGGGCCGAACGTGGTCTGTCGTTGCAGGCCGTTGCGATCGAGGGGCGCGTGCGTGCAGGCGTTGAGCATCAGCAGCGTGCCGATGGCGAGAGCGAGGCAGGTCGTGGCGGCTTTCATCGAGTGCTCATTCGATCTTGATGTTGGCCTTGCGAATCACGTCGGTCCACTTGCGCGTCTGGCCGTCGATGAACTGGGCGAACTCCGCACCCGGGGCTCCGCTGGCCTCCAGACCCATGTCCAGCAGCTTTTGCTTGATGGCTGGGTCGTCCAGCGCACGCAGTGCAGCGGATTGCAGCCGCGCCATCACTTCCAGCGGTGTGGCGGAGGGCACCATGAACCCGTACCACCCGGAAGCGACCACGCCAGGGAAGCCTTGTTCGCGGATGGTGGGCGCCGACGGATACAACGGGCTGCGTGCCTCGGACGCCACGCCGATCACGCGCAGCTTGCCGGCCTCGATGTGCGGCAACGCCGAGCTGATCGCCGTCAACGTGGCATCGATGCGTCCGCCCAGCAACTCGGAATACGCCATGGCGTCGCCTCGCATGTGCACGTTCAGCCCCTCCATGCCGGCCTCCCGCAACAGCAGTTCGGCGGCCAGGTGTGGCTGTGATCCGGCACCGGGCGAGCCAAAGTTGAGTCCCCCCGGGCGTGTCTTCGAGAACGCCACGAGATCGCGCACGGTCTTGACCGGGCTCTGCGAATTGACGATCAGAAACAACGGTGCATGCATCGCCATGGCGAGGGGGCGCAGTTGTTCGCGCTGGTAGCTCAGGCCTTTTCCGTACAGCGCTTCGGCTGTGGCATAGGGCGCAGCGACATAGAGGACGGTGTAACCATCGGCAGGTGCACGCGCCACGAGTTCGGTCGCCAGCCGGGTTCCCGCCCCGGGCTTGTTCTCCACGACGATCTGCTGGCCCAGGTCCTTCGCGAGATATTCGCCCAACACGCGGGCCGAGAGGTCACTGGCCCCGCCGGCACCATATGGCGAGATCAGCCTCACCGGCCGCGAGGGCCAGTCCGACTGGGCGTGGGCGGGAAGGCCCGATCCCGAGGCCAGGCCGGCGGCGAGCGTGATGAGCACCGTGCGGCGCCGGGGTCCTGTTGGGGGAATGCTTGTCGAAGGTCGGTGGCGCAATGTCATGTCGGTCTCCTGTTTTTGGTGTGGTGAAGGCGCGCCCGTGTTACCGGCGGCGCAGGGGGGGATACGGAAACTGGAATTCGAGGTGCCGGCGCCGGGGTTGGTAGAGCCGAAGCACGACATAGAAGTCCTCTCCAGCGGGTGCGGGCAGCCAGTTGTGCGCCGGACCGGGGTCCTCGGCCTGGATCCGGATCGACAGACTGCCATCGGCCCCCGTCAGCAGACCCGGCAGGCGGTCTCCCACCGAGTAGCGGTGAATGGGATTGGCCACGAGCAGGCAATCGCTTCGCCGGTACAGCGTGAGCGACCAGAAGGCGCCAACCTCGGGTGTGGCGCCGGGCGGAAACTGCAGCTCGTAGGCGTGCGAACCATTCAGCAGCAGCCCTTCGGCGTCCACCTCCGCAGTGGGGTACATGGCCTCTTCGATGCCCAGTGCACCGATGAAATTGCGCGCGACGCGGGCGCGCATGCTCACGTCCTGACCCCAGTGAGTGCGTACCGCGACCGGCAATGCCCAGCCACCCCCCAGCGCGTGCGGCTGGGCCTTCTGGCGAAGCTCCTCGAACACCAGCGGCAGCTCGGCCGCCAGTGCGGCATCGTCCACTGGCCAGAACGAGGTCTCGCCGTGCGGCACCGGATTGCGCGCCAAGGCCTCGTCGACCGTGGCGCGGTAGATCGCGGCAGCGGGGGTGTCCACCGAGCGACCGTCCAGCCGGGTGTCCACGCGCATCGCGGCATCGCCGCCGTCCAGGCGATGCGCCGATATGCCGCGTTGCAGCGCGCCGGCCTGTTCCAGGTTGCCCGGTCTGTCGTCCACCAGGATGCGGCCGATGACCCAGACGTCGTCGCCCGGCGATGCGATCACGTTGTCCACGCCGCCGGGCACCTCGCCTGACCATGCCGGCCCGTGCACGAGCGTGCGTTGGCGCCGGTTGCCGGTGGTGCGGCGTCCCACGTAGGCAAACGGGTTCGTCCATGCGTCCAGCAGGCCCAGCGTCCAGTAGCGTTCACCCATGTCGGGCGTGTCGATCAGCACCGGCCCTTGTGACAGGTCCAGCCAGGCGTTGCTGAAGACGGTGTCGTTGTTGGGGCTGACCACTTCGCGGTCGTCCGGTCCGATCCGGCGGTGGGTGTGGGTGAACTGGTTCACCCAGCGCATGCGGGACGCGCGGTCCTCGCTGGCGAAGCCGAGAACTGCATGGCGCCGGGCCGTGGTGGCGGCGCGCATGCGCATCATCTCGAACAGCGGCAGGGTCTGCAACACGGCGGCGCGAGCGCTCTCGCCGGAAGACCTCACGGGGGTTGGCATGGTTGGGCCCATGTTCAGACCACCACGCGAGCTTCGCGCAGCGCGGCGATGTCTTTGGCCGAGTAGCCGAACTCTGCGAGCAGGTCGGCGCCGTCCGCACCGCAGACGGGCGCGGCGGCTGGCGTGGGCCTGCGGCCATTGCCGATGCGATAGGGCAATCCCACCGCCCGGTAGTGGTCGCCGTCCGCTGACGCGGCGTCCACCAGAATCCCGCTGGCGATGACGTCCGCGCTGGTCAAGACATCGCGGTAGCGGCGCACCGCGCCAGCCACGATCTGGTGCTGGTTGAGCATGGCAACGCAGGCCTCGCTGGTGTAGCCCGAGAGGCATTGATTCAACACCTCGCGCAGCTCGGCTCGGTGGGCGACGCGCCCGTCGTTGCTGGAAAAGCGCGGGTCATGCACCAGCTCTTCACGGCCGATGGCACTGCAGAAACGCTTCCAGTGGTCCTCTGCGTAAGCCGACAGCACGATGTGGCCATCGAGCGTGGCCACCACTTCGGCTGCAGGCGCGTTGTGAGGCTGCCCATGTCCGATGCGGGTGGGTTCGGGGCCGCCCCCCAGGTATTCGCACCAGGTGGCAGCCTGCAGGTGAAGTGCCGTCTCCAGCAGCGACACCTCCAGCGTCTCACCCATGCCACTGCGTTCGCGCCCGTACAGGGCCGCCAGGATGGCCTGCGCGCCCAGGTCTGCGGCGGCCGCATCGACGATGGGCACCCCCACCTTCTGCGGCGGCCGATCGGCCTCACCGGTGACGAACATGAGACCACTTTCCGCTTGCGCCGCGATGTCGTAGCCGGGACGTTCGCTGGAAGGTCCGGCGCCACCAAAGCCCGAGATGGACAGATAGATGACACGCGGATGTCTGGCCCGCACCTCCGAGGGCCCAAGGCCCAGCTTCTCGGCCGCGCCCGGGCGCAGGTTCTGCACGACGACGTCGCACTGCGCGATGAGCCGCCACGCAATCGCCCGGCCCGCCTCGCTCTTGAGATCCAGGGCGATGGATCGCTTGCCCCGGTTGTAGGCCCGCACCATGGCTTCGCCGTAGCGACCGACATGGCGGGCCTGGTCGCCGGCCAGCGGCTCGACCTTGATCACCGTGGCGCCGAGTTCCGCCAGCGTCATCGCGGCGCCGGGGCCTGCAATGTACTGACCGAAATCGATGACCTTGACCCCGGCCAGGGGAGTGGCGGGAGCGAGCGAGGCGTTTTCTTGGGGATGCGACATGGGGTGCAACGATAGTCGTCATCTCGATTCCTGAAAAATCCATAATCTTGATGACCTGATCACCATGAGTGATCACTGTCCTTTCGCATTTCTCTCTGGAGCACCCCCATGTCCTTCCACTCCGACTACCTCGTCAGGCGGCTGCGCCTTCGGCATCTGGAACTGCTGGTGGCCCTGGCCGATGCGGGAACGATGCGCGCCGCCGCCACACGACTGAACCTGAGTCAGCCCGCGCTGAGCAAGATGCTGGGCGAGATCGAGACAGGCTTTGACGCGCGCCTGTTCGAGCGAACGGCACAGGGACTGGTGGCCAACGCAGCGGGGAAAGCCGCGGTCTACAGGTCGCGGGTCATGCTGGGCGAGCTCTCGCGCAGCAAGGACGAAGTGGATGCCCTGCGAACCGGCGCTGTCGGCTTGCTGCGGCTGGGCACCTTGTCTGTCACGGCCACCGTGCCTCAAGCCGTTGCCCAGCTGCGACGGTGCTTGCCCCGAGCCAGGGTGCAAGTGCAGGAAGGCCGGGTGCGCGAGATGATCCAGCGGCTCCTCAACGGCGAGCTCGACTGCGTGTTCGGTGCCGTCACACCCGAATTGCTCACAAGCGACCAGCTCTCGCTGCTGCAACCGGAAGTGCTTCTGAAGGACGAACTCTGTGTGCTGTGCGCGGAGGGACACGTTCTCTCGCGCAGCCGGCGATTGACCTGGGCCGGTGTTCACACCCAGCCGTGGGTAGCACCTCCAAGAGACACGCTGGTGCGCCAGGCATTGATGACCGCGTTCCTCAACGCGGGCCTGGAGCCACCGGAGCCCTCCATCGAAGTGCTCTCATCCGTCACCCTCGGAAGCGTGCTGCGTCTGGATGGCGCGTTGCTGGGCGCGGTGCGATTTGAACAGGCGCGAGACGAACTCGCGCGCGGTGGCATCGTTCGCCTGCGGATCACTCCACCAGTGTTGCTGCCGTCGCTGGGCCTGTACACGCGGCGAGCCGCTGAAGGCCCGCCCCCGGTCGTGCAAGCCTTCGCCGATGCGATACGCCAGGTCAGTGCGCGCACCCGAATACAAACGCCCTCAAAAAACCGCCCGTCTTGAAGAGGTGTGTCACCCCAGCTGGCGATCAGAGACACGCGGCTCACGATCCAACATGGAGTCGATGAACGCACCCAATGCCGGCGATGGGTGGCGCCGATTCGAGTAGTACAGAAACAGCCCCGGCCGTGTGATCGACCAATCGCCGAGGACCTGGATCAACCGCCCCTGGGCGAGATGCTCATCGACTTGCTCACGGTCAAAGGCATAGGCAATGCCCAGTCCCTGCACTGCGGCTGCAACGCCGATGTCCGAGTGATTGGTGACCAGAGGCCCTTCTGCCGCGATCTCCAGTCGCTTTCCCCTCTTCTCGAACGCCCAGCGCCAAGGCACACCGTCCACCTGGAGCCGCCAGTTGATGCAGGCGTGACCATGCAGGTCGGCCGGTGCATGGGGGACGCCGTGATGCGCCAGGTAGTCCGGCGATGCCACCGCGATCATTTTCAGGTCGGACGTCAGGCGCACGGCGATCATGTCCTTCTCCAGTCGCCCACCCACGCGGATGCCGGCATCGAAACGGCCCGCGACGATATCGCTCAGCCCGTCGTCCACCACGATGTCCAGTACGACATCAGGGTGTGCACGGTGAAACTTGCCCAGCCGGGGGGCGATGATCTGTCTGGCAGCCATGCCCAGCGTATTGATGCGCAGCGTTCCGCTCGTCTGGCCCGCAGCCGCGCTGGCTTCGGCCACCGCGTCAGCCATGTCCCGGAACAGCGGTGCGATGCGGGAATACAGGTGCTCCCCGGGGGCTGTTGGCGCCACGCTGCGTGTGGTGCGGTTGAGCAACCGCGCGCCAAGGCGGTCCTCGAGTTGACGAATGGTCTGGCTGAGCGCTGAAGGCGAAAGCCCCAGATGCTCTGCAGCGCGCGCAAAGCTCGCGCGCTCGACCACCGCGACAAATGCCTTCAGTTCAGCATATTCCGATCCGCGCATTCTGTATTGATTTCTAAACAAGCCATTCAAATTCTAGGCCATTCTCTTATTTCTACCTGGGCCGCATCCTGTCGACTTCATCACAAGGAGTTCACCATGACCGACCTGACTCTTCCCGATCCGATTGCCGCCTACTTTGCGGCAGACAAACAAGCCCCCGACGACCTTGCCCAGTGCTTCACGCCACAAGCTGTGGTGAAGGACGAGGGGCACACCCACACTGGCCTGGACGCCATCAAGGCGTGGAGGGAGGAGGCTTCGGCCAAATACGCCTACACGACAGAACCGTTCGCGATGGAGCAAATGAACGGGTATTGCGTGGTCAGCAGCCATGTGGTGGGCGATTTCCCAGGCAGTCCGGTCGATCTGCGATATCGCTTTCGCCTTGAACGCGACCGCATTGCCCTGTTGGAGATCAACACATGAGCTTTGATCTTCAACTGGAAGGTCTCCGAGCGCTCGTCACGGGCGGCACCCAGGGCGTGGGTGCCGCCGTCGTACAAGGTCTGCGCGATGCCGGTGTGCAGGTGATGGCCACGGCGCGCTCCGTGCCTGCGACTTCAACCGAAGGCGTGTTCCATGTCGCCGCAGACCTCTCGACCGCCGAGGGTGCCGCCGCGGTGGCGCAGTCGGTGCTCCAGCGGTGGGGCGGCGTTGACATCCTGGTCAACGTGCTGGGAGGCTCCAGCGCGCCGGGCGGTGGCTTCGCAGCGCTGGATGATGCGCAATGGTCCACCGAGCTGAACCAGAATCTCATGCCCGCCGTGCGTCTTGACCGCGCACTGCTGCCGGCCATGCTGGCCAAAGGCTCGGGCGTCATCGTCCACGTCAGCTCGATCCAGCGCCTGCTGCCGCTGCCCGAGTCGACGACTGCCTACGCGGCGGCCAAGGCGGCCTTGTCCACCTACAGCAAGGCCTTGTCAAAAGAGGTGACACCCCAGGGCGTTCGCGTGCTGAGCGTCGCGCCTGGCTGGGTGGAAACCGATGCCGCCATGGCGCTGGCCGAGCGCGTAGCCGCCAAGGCCGGCACGGACTACGAGGGAGGCAAGCGGATCATCATGCAGTCGCTGGGCGGCATTCCGCTAGGAAGGCCCGCCAAGCCGAAGGAAGTCGCCGACCTCATCGTCTTTCTTGTGTCACCACGGGCGGCTTCGATTTCGGGCTCGGAGCACGTGATTGACGGAGGCACGGTTCCGACTGTCTAGAGGAACCGCTGCAGTCGGTCGGCCGGCAGCATGGTGCGCCGTGAGCCGAGCTGGTGTCGTTGATGGCCCCGCACGCGCCAGTCTGTTGGAGAGGAACCGGCTGGGCCTGCAACTGCTGGCTACCGCCAACGCCACGCTCGCGGCCAAAGAGCTGCTGCTCAAGAGCGCCACGGTGGTCGATGCCACGCCGCTTGCGGTACCCAGCTCGACCAGGAACAGCAGCGGTGAACGTGACCCCGAGATGCATCGCGCCGCGGCTGCCGACATCTGAAATCTCGCGCATCGACTCTCGTCGCGACGGGTATTGTGCAGACCTTCCTTGGTGGCTTGGATCCTGTCGTTGGCCAGTCCTGGTGACCCACGGCCGGCACAACTTGTTCCGCACTGCGCTCTGTGATTTAGTGCCAACTGGAAACATTGTTTCTGCCATTCGCTCCTTCAAACGTGCTCCCTAGACTTCGCTGAGACAGGCGCGCCGCACATGCGGCAGCGGCATGCACAGGAGACAGAATGAAATACGACGGATCGAGCGGGCAGCGGCGAGCCGCGCCACTGCTGCAAGTGCGAGACGTGACGCTTCACTTCGGCGGCGTGGTCGCGCTCGATGGCGTGTCGTTCGATGTCGAGCAGGGCGAGATCTGCGGTCTCATCGGTCCCAACGGCGCCGGCAAGACGACGCTCTTCAATTGCCTTTCTCGCCTGTATTCGTGCGAGGGCGAGATCCAGTTCGAAGGGCGCATTCTCGCGCAGCTGCCGCGGCACCGCATGGCGGACGTGGGCATAGGACGCACCTTCCAGAACTTGGCGCTGTTTCGCAGCCTCACGGTGCGCCAGAACATTCTGATGGGCACCCATTGCCTCCGGCGTGCGGGCTTCCTGGCGCACGCCCTGCGCCTGCCCATCGTGGCGCGTGAAGAGGCAGCGCAGGGGCAGCGTGCCGACGAACTGATCGAACTGCTGGCACTCGGCGACGTCGCACAAGTCGCGGTGGCGCAGCTGCCATTCGGCACGCAGAAGCGCGTCGAGCTGGCGCGTGCGCTGGCCGCCTCGCCCAAGCTGCTGCTGCTCGACGAACCGGCATGCGGTCTCAACCATGAGGAGGTGGAGCAGCTGGCTGCGCTGATCCGCCAGCTGCGCAAGCGCTTCGCCCTCACGGTGCTGCTGGTGGAGCACCACATGGGCCTGGTGATGGCGTTGTCGGACAAGATCGTCGCGTTGAACTTCGGCCGCAAGATCGCGGAGGGCGCGCCGCGGGATGTGCGCCGCGAGCCCGAGCTGATCAAGGCCTACCTGGGAGCACCGGCATGAGCGTCGCGCCGGGCCGTTCCCAAGCAAGCTCGCACCGCAGCCCGAAGGGCGAAGGTACACCAGTGAACGAGTTGCTGCTGGATGTGCGTGGCCTGGAAGCGGGCTACGGATCGACCCGTGCGCTGTTCGGCATTGACTTGCAGGTGAACGCAGGCTCCATCACAGCGCTGCTGGGTGCGAACGGAGCCGGCAAGACCACGACGCTGCGCGCGTTGTGCGGACTGATCCGGCGACAGGGTCATGTCACGCTGGAGGGCCGGCGCATCGACGGCATGGCGACGGAGGACATTGTGCGGCTGGGCGTCGCGCATGTGCCCGATGGGCGCGGCACCTTCACGGGGCTCACGACCGAGGAGAACCTGCGGATGGGGGCCTGCACACGGCGCGACAAGGCCGGTGTGCGTGAGGACTTCGAGCGCTTCTACGAATACTTCCCGCGACTGAAGGAGCGGCGGCACCAGCAGGCCGGCACGCTGTCTGGCGGCGAGCAGCAGATGCTGGCCATCGCACGTGCGCTGATGCTGCGGCCACGGCTGCTGCTGCTGGACGAACCGTCCTTCGGGCTGGCGCCGCTGATGGTGCAAGAGATTTTTCGCATCATGAGGCGCATACGCGAAAGCCAGAACGTCGCCATCCTGCTGGTGGAGCAAAACGCCTCGCTCGCGCTGGAACTGGCCGACACGGCCTATCTGCTGGAGACCGGCCACATCGTGCTCGCCGGAACAGCCGCGGCGGTGCGCAGCAACGACGCCGTGCGAAGCGCCTATCTGGGTGGAGATCAGACCATATGAACGCATTCATTTCGCAACTGCTGGCGGGTCTCGCCACCGGCGGCATCTACGCCAGCATGGCGCTGGCCCTGGTGATGATCTACCGCAGCACGCACCATGTGAACTTCGCGCAGGGCGAGATGGCGATGTTCTCGACGTTCTTCGCTTCCATGCTGATTCAGGTCGGCTGGCCGTACTGGGCGACCTTCTTCGCGACGGTGATGTTCGCTTTCGCGATGGGCGCGGTGATTGAAATGGCACTGATCCGGCGCCTGCGCAACGCCCCGGTGTTGTCGATCGTGGTCGTGTTCGTCGCGCTGCTGGTCATCCTGCACAGTCTGGCGGGCTGGCTGTTCGGCTACACGATCCGGCCGTTTCCGAGCCCGTTCGCGGAAACCGCGTGGTATGGCAGCACCCTGCTGTCGCCACACCAGATCGGCGCCATCGGCATCACCCTGCTGATGCTGGCACTGGTCTACGTGTTCTTCCGCTTTTCGCCGCTGGGTCTCGCGATGCGGGCCACCGCGGAGAACCCCGTGTCCAGCCGCCTTGTTGGCGTGCGAGTCAATCGCATGTTGGCCCTCGGCTGGGGACTCGCCGGTGCCATCGGCGCTGTCGCCGGGATGATGATCGCGCCGGTTGTGTTCCTGGATGTGCACATGATGTCTGGCGTTCTGATCTACGCATTCGCTGCGGCCGTGCTGGGCGGCATCGCCAGTGCGCCGGGTGCCGTTGTCGGCGGCTTCATCGTCGGGGTGCTGGAGAACTTGCTGGGCACCTACGTGGTGGGCTCGGAGCTCAAATTGTCCGTGGCGCTGGTGCTGATCATCGGCGTGCTGGTGGTGCGCCCGTCCGGCTTGTTCGGCAAAGCCGTCGTGGTGAGGGTCTGAGCATGGGACAACGAACCCTTCTGATCGCGTTGGTCGGCGCGGCCTGCGTGCTGCCTTTCGTTCTGCCCAGCTACATGGTGTTCCAGCTGACCATGGTGCTGGTCTATGCACTGGCGCTGCTGGGGCTCAACCTGCTGGTCGGGTTCAACGGCCAGATCTCGCTGGGCCACGGCGCCTTCTTCGCGCTGGGCGCCTATACGGCTGCCATGCTGATGGAACACGCGGGCTGGCCCTACTGGGCGACGATTCCTGCCGCGGCGCTGGTCGGTGGCATCGTCGGTTATCTGTTCGGCCTGCCTGCCCTGAAACTCGATGGCGTGTACCTTGCGATGGCGACCTTCGCGCTGGGTGTCGTCACGCCGCAATTGCTCAAATACAGGGGCCTGGAGACGTGGACCGGCGGCTCGCAGGGTCTGGTGCTGTTCAAGCCCGACGCTCCCTTCGGCTTGCCGCTGAACCCGGACCAATGGCTGTACTTCTTCTGCCTGGGTGTGGCAATAGCGATGTTCGTGATCGCCCACAACCTGCTGCGCGGCGCCATGGGGCTGAACCTGGTCGCGGTGCGTGACCACCCGATTGCGGCCGAGGCCATGGGCGTGAACAACGCGCGCATCAAGAGCATCACCTTCGGCATCTCGGCTCTGTACACCAGCGTGGGTGGCGCCCTCTCGGCGATCGTGGTGCAGTTCGTCGCGCCCGACAGCTTCAACGTGTTCCTGTCGATCACGCTGTTGGTCGGGGCCGTGGTCGGCGGGCTGTCCTCGCTGTCTGGCGCCCTGTTCGGCGCGGTGTTCATTCAATTCGTTCCGCGCTTCGCGGAACTGGTGTCCAAGGCCGCGCCCTGGGCCGTGTACGGCGCCATCCTGCTGGCGCTGATGCTGCTCTGGCCGAGCGGCGTGGCTGGCGGCATCGCGCGGCTGCGCACCTGGTTTTTTTCAAGGAGACAAGCATGAAGACGATCGTTCTCGCACTCACGGCGGCCCTGGCTTTGGCTTGCAGCAGCGCCTCGGCCCAGAAGAAATACGACCCCGGTGCCTCGGACACCGAAATCCGCATCGGGCAGACCATGCCCTACAGCGGGCCGGCCTCGATCTACGGTGAAGTTGGCAAGACCCAGGCGGCGTACTTCCGCATGGTCAACGACCTCGGCGGCGTCAATGGCCGCAAGATCAACTTCCTGAGTCTGGACGACGGCTACTCGCCGCCCAAGACGGTGGAGGGTGTGCGCAAGCTGGTCGAGCAGGACGAGGTGCTGCTGCTGTACGGCATGTTCGGCACGGCCACCAACAGCGCGATACATCGGTATGTCAACGCCAGGAAGGTCCCGCACCTTCTGCTGCTGACCGGTGCATCCAAATGGAACGACCCGGCGAAAAATCCCTGGAGCATGGGCTTCTACCCGGACTATCCGTCCGAGGCAAAGGTCTATGCGCGCCAGATCCTGGAGAGCAAGCCGAATGCCAGGATTGCCGTGCTGTACCAGAACGACGACTACGGGCGTGACTACCTCAAGGGATTCAAGGAAGGCTTGGGCGCCAAGGCCAGTGCAATGATCGTGGCCGAGGCTTCGTACGAACTCACCGACCCCACGGTCGACTCGCAGATCGTGCAGTTGCGCGGATCCGGCGCGGACGTGTTGGTCAGTTTCAGCACCGCCAAGGCGGCGATCCAGACGCTGCGCAAGGTGCACGACACCGGCTGGAAGCCGACCCACTACCTGGCCCAGGGTGCCGCGCTGATCGGCGCCGTGTTCAATCCCGCGGGGCCGGAGAAAGCCGCCGGTGTCATCTCCACCGCCTACTCGAAGGATCCGAACGACAAGCAGTGGGAAAACGATGCAGCTTTCCAGGAGTGGCTGGCCTTCATGAAGAAGTACCGGCCCGAGGCAGACCTGCGCCTGGGCTCTCACGTCTATGCCTACTCCAGTGCACGGCTGATGGTGGACATCCTGCGTGCCTCCGGCGACACCCTCACGCGTGAGAACGTGCTGAAGCAGGCCGCTTCCATCAAGGCCGTGCAGTTGCCCATGTTCCTGCCCGGCGTGGTGGTCAGCAGCTCGCCGGACGACTACCGCCTGATCAAGTCCCTGCAGCCCGTCGTCTTCGACGGCACGCGCTGGAACAAGCTGGGCAGCTTTGTCTCGATCAACTAGAAAACCCCCATGCATCCTTCATTCAATGCCCTGCGGCTACCGGTGATTGCCGCGCCGCTGTTCATCATCAGCACGCCGCGCCTGGTGATTGCGCAGTGCAAGGCCGGCATCGTCGGCTCGATGCCGGCACTCAATGCCCGGCCTGCCGAGCTGCTGAACGACTGGCTCGCCGAGATCACCGAAGCGCTGGCTGCGCACGACCGCGCCAACCCGGACTCGCCGGCAGCGCCGTATGCCATCAACCAGATCGTGCACAAGAGCAACGACCGGCTGGAACACGACATGGAGGTTTGCGCCAGGTACAAGGTGCCTATCGTCATCACCTCGTTGGGTGCACGGCCCGAGATCAACCAGGCGGTGCACGCGTGGGGCGGCATCGTGCTGCACGACGTGATCGATGACCGCTTCGCGCGCAAGGCCGTGGAGAAGGGCGCCGATGGCCTGATCGCCGTGGCGGCCGGCGCCGGGGGGCACGCGGGCACCATCAGCCCGTTTCCACTGGTGCAGGAAATCCGTCGCTGGTTCAAGGGGCCACTGGCCTTGAGCGGCGCCATCGCCTCGGGCGACGCCGTCCTGGCCGCGCAGGCGGCTGGCGCGGACTTCGCCTACATCGGATCGGCCTTCATCGCCACCGAGGAGGCGCGGGCTGATGAGGCCTACAAGCAGATGATCGTGGAGAGCAGCAGCCGCGACATCGTGTACAGCAACCTGTTCACCGGCGTGCACGGCAACTACCTGCGCGGGTCTGTGGTGCGGGCAGGGCTGGATCCCGATGCACTCCCGCACAGCGACGCCAGCCAGATGAACTTCGGCAGCGACCGCGTCAAGCCGTGGAAGGACATCTGGGGCTGTGGCCAGGGCGTGGGGGCGATCGAGGCGGTTTTGCCGACCGAGGATCTGGTGGCGCGGCTGCAGCGTGAATACCGCTCGGCGCGCGAACGCCTGAGCCTGGAGACACTGGCATGTACTTGACGCAGGGCCTGCACCGCACGCTGCAGCAGCGCCCGGACGCCGTGGCAACGGTGTTCGGCCGGCGCCGCAAGAGCTTCTCGGTGCTGGTGGACCGTGTCGCCCGGCTGGCCGGCGCGCTGACGAAGCTCGGCGTATCGAGCGGCGACCGCGTCGCGCTGCTGGCACAGAACAGTGACCACAATGTCGAGTGCCTGCTCGCCGCGTGGTGGCTGGGTGCGGTGGCCTGTCCGCTGAACACGCGCTGGAGCGCGCCTGAGATCGCTTACGCCCTGAACGACTGCGGAATACGCGTCCTGGTGGTTGACGACGCGTTCGTGCCGCTGGTGCCCGAACTCAAGGCACTGGCACCGGAGCTCGGCCCGGTCATTCACGCTGGCGAACAGATCGCGCCTGAGGGACTGCTGGCCTGGGAAGACCTGGTTTCCGCTGGCGAGCCGCTGGAAGACGCCCGCCCGGCCGGGGACGCGATGGCGGCCATCCTCTACACCGGTGGCACCACCGGCACGCCCAAGGGCGTGATGCTGTCGCACGCGAACTTCTGGGTTTCGTCGGTCGCGCGCATGGCCGAAGTGCCGAACTCGACACACGCCGTGACGCTGCTGGTGGCACCGCTGTTCCACGTGGCAGGCCTGGGGCGCGTGGTGTCGCAGCTCGTGACCGGATCGACCAGTGTGCTGCTGCCGGCGTTCCGCGCCGAAACCGTGCTGGCGACGCTGCAGGACGAGCAGGTCACCGATGTCGTGCTGGTGCCCAGCATGTTGCAGATGCTGCTGGACCACCCGTCCTTTCCGTCGTGCGACTTGCGCCACCTCGATCGCATCATCCACGGCGCGTCACCGATCTCGCCTGGACTGCTGGAGCGCGCCATGAAGGCGTTGCCGAATTGCGGATTCCAGAGCGCCTATGGCATGACCGAGACCGCAGCCACGGCCTGCAGCAACGGGCCGTACCGCTGGAGCGAAGGCACCACGCTGGGACCGCACCAGCTGGCGGCCGGGCGGGTGTGCTATGGCAACGAAGTGCGCGTGGTCGATGCCGACGGGCGCGAAGTGCCGCGCAACACGGTGGGCGAGATCACCATCCGCGGCGCCAACGTCATGCAGGGCTACTGGAACAAGCCGGCCGAAACCCGTGCGGCCCTGCGCGGTGGCTGGCTTTTCACGGGCGATGGTGGCTTCATGGACAACGCGGGCTATGTCCACATCGTCGACCGCGTCAAGGACATGATCATCAGCGGCGGCGAGAACGTGTATTCCGCTGAGGTCGAGGGCGCGTTGTCGCGCCATCCTGCCGTGGCTGCCTGCGCCGCCATTGGCATTCCGAGTGCCGCCTGGGGCGAGGCCGTGCATGCCGTGGTCGTGCTGCGGCCGGGCGAGTCGGCCAGTGCCGAGGCGCTTCGCGCTCATTGCCGAAGCGCTCTGGCGGGATACAAGTGCCCCAAGACGATCGAGTTCCGGGAAACGCTGCCGCTGTCGCCGGCAGGAAAGGTGCTCAAGACCGTGCTGCGCGAGCCGTTCTGGAGCGGCAACGCGCGACAGGTCAACTGACACATTGTCTTTCAGGGCTACCTGCGGCTCGTACTTCCTGCTTCCCAGTACAGCACCTGGGTGCTGGGCTGCGATCTCGGTTCCATTGTCTGGTGTGACCACGGTTCCGTCCGTGCACGATCTGGTCAGGGTTTCACACAGCCTCGCTGCGGAGCGAGCCTGTTTCAGAAGCGTCTTCCAGGCGCAGAGCCATGAGTGCCGCCAGCCAGGTCATGAACACCTGCGCTCGCATGGGCAGGTGGCGGCGATGGGGGTACACCAGAGAAACAGGCATGGAAGGCGGGCGCCAGGCCGCGAGAACTTCGACCAAGGTACCAGCAGCACAGTGCTCGCGCACGCCCACCTCGGGCACCTGGATGATGCCCAGCCCCGCCAGCGCCGCACCTTCATAGGCGATGGTGCTGTTGACCGTGAGCGCGCCCGGCATGACCACCGTGTGCAGCTTGCCTTGGGCATCGACGTATTCAAATCCGGTGGAGCGCGCGCCCAGGCTGGGCACGTAGTGCACCAGCCGATGGCGGACCAGGTCGTCCAGTGAGCGGGGCGTGCCATGGGCCGCCAGATACGCCGGACTGGCGCAGTTGACCATGCGGTATTCGCCGAGCGGGCGTGCGATCAGGCTGGAGTCGGTGAGCTTGCCCACGCGCAACACGCAGTCGAAACCCTCGGCCACCAGATCGACCCGGCGGTCGACACAGGACAGTTCGATGTCCAGTGCCGGGTGGTCGGCCAGAAAGGCGGGCAGTGCGGGCAGCACCACGTCGCGCGCGATGGCTTGCGGCATGTCCACGCGAAGGCGTCCGCGCAGCTGCGCCGGGTTGGCGCGAAACAAACCACGCAGATCGTCCAGATCGGCCAGCAGATCTTGCGCGCGTTCATACACCACCTGCCCGTCCTGCGTCATCTGCACCTGTCGCGTGGTCCGGTGCAGCAGGCGCACGCCCAGCTCCGCCTCCAGCTGGCGCACCGCCGCCGACACGCTCGCCCGTGGCAAACCCAGCTGTTCGGCGGCCGCGGTGAAGCTGCTCAGCTCGGCCACACGCACAAACACCTTCATCGCCTCCGGCAGGTTGATGCTCATGGGATTGTTCGATTTCTCTGGATGGTTTGATCAGATATTGGTGGTTTATGGATCTTATTCCGATCAATAGACTGCGTTCCTGTTCTTCAATTTCACCACCTCAGGAGTTCCTCATGAACCGCAAGATCGCCCTCATCACCGGTGCCAGCCGCGGCCTCGGCCGCAACGCCGCCCTGAAACTCGCCGCCCAAGGCACCGACCTCATCGTCACCTGGCACAGCCAGTCCATTGAAGCCGACGCCGTGGTGCAGGAAGCGCAGGCGCTCGGTGCGCACGCCGTCGCCCTGCGGCTCGACGTGGGCGACAGCACCAGCTTCGCTGCCTTTGCCACGGCGGTGCGCGAGGCCCTGCGCATGCACTGGCAACGCGAGCGTTTCGACTTCCTCTTGAACAACGCGGGTGTGGGCATGCATGCGGGCTTCGTCGACACCACCGAGGCACAACTCGACCAGATGTTTCGCGTCCACCTCAAGGGGCCGTTCTTGCTGACACAGGCGCTGGTGCCCCTGATGCAGGACGGCGGGCGCATCCTCAACGTGTCCTCTGGCCTGGCCCGTTTTTCGATGGCAGGCTATTCAGCCTATGCGGCCATGAAGGGGGGTGTTGAAGTGCTCACGCGTTACCTTGCGCTGGAACTGGGGCCGCGCCGCATCTCGGTGAACACCATTGCGCCAGGCGCCATCGCCACCGACTTCGGCGGTGGCACGGTGCGCGACAACCCCCAGATCAACAGCTTCATTGCTTCACAGACGGCGCTGGGCCGGGTGGGCGAAGCCGACGACATCGGCAAGGTGATGCGCGCGCTGCTCTCCGACGACATGGGCTGGGTGAACGGACAGCGAATGGAGGTGTCTGGCGGCATCCATCTGTGATGCGGCACTGAAACACCCGATCGCTTTGGAAGCATGACACCTGGACAACTGCCCCAGCGGTGCGATGAGCCCGTCCAGCGGCGTTCCGTGATCACCCACCCGCAGGGGCGCGGGTCGAGAATCCAGTGATGGTCGCCCACACCGCTTCAACAACCAGGCAACCCGCCCAACGCGTGGCCCTGGGCGGTGTCTTGCTGTTCTGCGCAGGTCTGTGGGCGCACCCCCCCGCGCGCAGCCAGGAGCCGGACTTTGCCCGGGCCTGCCTGCGGGTGGTGGCAGGCGGTTTGACCCTGGAGAGTTCCCCCGCGTGTGTGAACGCATTTCGCCGCCAGCCGGCCGCCCGCGCCCAATTCGTTCAGACCCTGCAGGACACCTTGGCGCAAGCCGAGGCGCTCTCTGAACCCGCCAACCCGAATGCGGCAGCGCGCTCGCTCAAACGCCTGCATGAACGCGCAACGTCCGAAGCTGGCCGCTGGGCTGGCGGCGGCACCTCCTACTACGGGGCTCACCACTGACGCAGTGAGCCGATCGCGCCCGCGCTCATGGGTGCAGGACTTCCTCACGCACTTTCAAGCCGTCCAGCAACTCGCCCCCGAGGAGTCTGACGCGTAAACTCGCTCGTCAACTCAAAGGAACATGGCCATGGGCGCGCAGTGGAAAGCAAAACACAAGGATCTGGCGGCCAACGCCAAGGGCAGGCTGTTCGGCAAGTTGGCCAAGGACATCATGATCGCCGCGCGCCACGGCGCCGACCCGGCGGCGAATTCGCGGCTGCGTCTGGTGGTGGAGCAGGCGCGCAAGGTCTCCATGCCCAAGGAGACGCTGGACCGCGCCATCAAGAAGGGTGCCGGCCTCACGGGTGAGACCGTGCACTTCGAGCACGTGGTCTACGAAGGCTTCGCGCCGCACCGCGTGCCGGTCATGGTCGAGTGCCTGACCGACAACGTGAACCGCGCCGCCTCCGACATGCGCGTGCTGTTTCGCAAGGGCCAGCTGGGCACCTCGGGCACGGTCGCGTGGGACTTCGACCACCTGGGCATCATCGAAGCCGAAGCCAGCACCAAGGGCGCAGACCCGGAGCTCGCCGCCATCGAGGCCGGTGCGCAAGACTTCCACCCCGCCGACGACGACGGCGTGGTGTTGTTCCTCACCGATCCCACCGACCTCGATCTGGTGAGCCGCGCGCTGCCGGCGCAGGGCTTCACCGTGCTGTCGGCCAAGCTGGGCTACAAGCCCAAGAACCCGATCGACCCCGCCAGCTTGAGCGCCGAACACCTGGAAGAGGTGGAGGCGTTTCTCGCCGCGCTGGACGCCAACGAAGACGTGCAGAACGTGTTCGCCGGTCTCGGCGGCTGAGGGCCCGCTCAGCCGCGCAACAAGGCTTCGTAGTCCCTGCGGGTGGCCGGTGCGACCGAGGCCACCAGTTGTGCGTAGGGTGTCTGGTGGCGCACGAGGGTGCGCGCGGAGGCAGTGGCCAGCGAGCGGCAGAACCAATGGCAGGTGTGCTGCATCAGCAGCAGCTCGGCCGACATGGTGAAGGCCTTGTCCCGCGGTGATCGGTGGAGCTCGTTGCTGGCGGTGTCCGCCAGGCCGCGAGCGTGAATGCGGAAAGCCTCCCGCACGTCGAACGTGGCCTTGGGAAACAGGCGATCGGCAAATGGCAGCGCCACGCCCAGCTTGCTCACCCGTGTCTGCGCCTCGTCGAGCTGTGAAAACTCGGTGGCGAAGCTGCCGAACTGCTGCGCCACCGACTGTTCGGCCGTGTTCAACATGTTGAGGATCTGCTCGCGCCGCGCCGGGTCGTCTTCACCCAGCGCGCGCAGATAACCTTGCGTGAGGTTCTCCATCAGCACCTCGATCTGGTACTTGCCCAGAAAACTGCCCAGCAGGGCAATGCGGCGCCGTTGTTCGCCCGAGCGCAAAAACCACACACCCACGGCCACCAGCGTCACCAGAATCAACACATCCATTGCAAGTCCATCACCATCTTGTAGGCCTTTGGTAGGCATTTTTGCGATCAGTCCCGTGCGGCCCATGGCTCACATGGCGAGGGGGAGAGTGTAGTGACGCAATCCACAACCTTGATGCGAGAATGCAAAGTCCAGCGGACAGGGCAGGCGATTCGCCTCTCCCGCGCCGGTCACACTCCTCGGAAGATACAAGTTTCACTGTCCATGCTGCGCTCCCTACCGTACATCGTCCTCACAGCCGCGAGCATCGCTGTTTGTCTGCTGGCCTTCTCCTGGCTGATGTCGGTCTGGTTGGGTCGTCACCTCGGCTGGGGCGAACTGTTGGCGGCCAGCCTGTTGCTGCTGGTGGTGTTGGGCGTCGGGCGCAGCGTCTGGCGCAGCCGCAGCCGCCGCAAGATCGAGGACATGCGCGACTCCGCGCTCTGGTGATGGGTGGGGCCGGGTGGCCTCAGGTGTGTTCCGTACCGTACATACGGGCAGGCCGTTCCTGACTACAGTCGCGTCAGCCTGATTCGACGCCCTGGCCCAGGAAACGCCGTGAGCGGGTTTCCATCCGAGGCCGTCATGTCCACCCGCCCACCGTCCAGAAGGACTGCCTCTGTCCGCACGCCCAGTCGCACGCCTGAATCAAGCACTCCGCTGCCCAACACCAGCGAAGTCAAGCTCAACGACCTGCTCTCGGCATTGCCCGACGAAGACATCAAACGCTGGCTGCCGCACCTGGAACTGGTGGACCTGCCCTTGGGCTGCGTGTTGTACGAGTCGGGCGAGGCGGAAGGGCATGCCTACTTTCCCACCTCCGGCATCGTCTCGTTGCTGTACGTGATGCAGAACGGCGACTCGGCCGAGATCGCGGTGGTGGGCAACGAAGGGCTGGTGGGTGTCTCTCTCTTCATGGGCGGCAACACGACCACCAGCCGCGCCGTGGTGCAGAGCGCGGGTCGCGGTTACCGGCTCAAGGCGCGGCACCTGATCGAGGCCTTCAAGCTCGGGGGGCCGGTCATGAACGTCTTGCTGCGCTACACGCAGGCCCTGATCACCCAGATGGCGCAAACCGCGGTGTGCAACCGCCACCATTCGCTGGACGAACAGCTCTGCCGCTGGCTCCTGCTCAGCCTGGACCGCCTGCCCGGCAACGAACTGGCCATGACGCAGGAACTGATTTCCAACATGCTGGGTGTGCGCCGCGAAGGCGTGACCGAAGCGGCGTTGAAGATCCAGGCTGCTGGGCTGATCAGCTACTCGCGCGGGCGCATCAAGGTGCTTGACCGCGCGGGCCTGGAGGACCGCTCGTGCGAGTGTTATGCGGTGGTGAAGGAGGAATACGACCGGCTGCTGCCGCACCAGATGGCGGTCTGAGGCATCGGCTCCCGGTGTCAATGCGTTGCCCCGCACACACAATGCAGACACACTCCCGGCGCACACTGAACGCTCTGGCAAGTTGGAGGTCTACATGGGTGCGCAGATTCGCATGGGGGTGTTTGCGGCGGTGCTGCTGCTGCAGTCGTTGCCGGCTCAGGCCGAGTCGCTGCGGTGCGGCGGCGGCACGGTGGAAGAGGGTGATTCGCGCGTCTCTCTGCTGCAGAAGTGCGGCCCGCCTCAGTTGCGAGACAGCTTCTGTGCGCCGGTGTTTCAGAACAAGTCCCTGGTTCCCGTGCCCGAGCCGTTTGCCAGCGACGCCGTGCCGTGCCAGCAGATCGACGACTGGTTCTACGAACGTGGCCAGGGCAAGCTGACGGCCACGGTGCGCATCCGCTCGGGCGCCGTGCAATCCATCCGCATCCAGCGCCAGCCGCGCTGACTCAGTCCACCAGCGCCGGGTCCTGGAAGCAGGCCATCGGCAGCGCATCCTCAAAGCCTGCCAGGGCGCCGCATTGCACGTGAAGCATTGCGCAGGCTGCGTTTGTGCACCGGTGGCTTTCGCCGCGACGAAAACGCCGCCTTGGCTGTCGCTTCAGTGGCTCGCCTCCCGCATCGTGCCCCGCAAAATGCCGGGGTGACGGGCCGGCTGTTCGGCCCACATGATGAAGGCATGGGCATGCAGAAGATCGAAGACGGGTCCGCGCGCGAGATCGCCGCGCGTGTGGCGCGGCGCGAGGTCAGCGCCGAGGCGGTGGCGCGGGCGTTGGTCGAGCGTGTCCAGGCGCTGGAGCCCGGCATCCTGGCGTGGCAACATTTCGACGCCGCGCAGGTGATCGCGCAGGCGCAGGCACTCGACCGTGCAGGCGCGCAGGGCGTCCTGGCCGGCGTGCCGATCGCCGTGAAGGACCTGATCGACACCGCCGACATGCCCACCACCTACGGCTCGCCGATCTACGCGGGGCACCGCCCGGTGGTGGACGCGGCCGTGGTCGCCAGCGTGCGCGAGGCCGGCGGGGTGGTCATGGGCAAGACAGTGACCACCGAGTTCGCCACCTTCAAGCCCGGTGTCACGCGCAACCCGCGCGCCAGCGCCGATGCTCCGCGCACACCGGGCGGCTCCTCCAGCGGCTCGGCCGCGGCGGTGGCCGCCGGCATGGTGCCGCTGGCCTTCGGCACCCAGACGGCTGCCTCGGTGATCCGGCCCGCGGCTTACTGCGGCGTGGTCGGCTACAAACCCACTTTCGGGCTGCTGCCGATGGCAGGTATCAAGTCGCTCTCGCCCACGCTGGACACCGCTGGCGTGTTCGCCCGCTCGGTGGACGATGCCGCGTTTTTCGTCGGCACGCTCTCGCGCATCGAGCTGGCGCTGAGCCCGGTGACGGGCTGGCGCGTGGGCATCTGCCACACCCCGCACTGGGACCTCGCATCGCCCGATGCGCGCCGCGCGTTGCAGCACGCCGCGCGGCACTTCGACAAGCTCGGTGCGCGCGCGGTCGAGGCGGTGGTGCCCGGCGCCTGGGTGGGTCTGGCGCAGGCGCAGATGGACATCATGGGTTTCGAGGCCTGGGCCGCTTTCGCGCCCGAGCGCAACAGCCATGCGAGCCTCTTCAGCCCGGCGTTTGCCGAGGTGCTGGCCAGCGGTGCGGCGGTGACCGGCGAGCGCCTGGCAGCAGCCCATGCGCTGGCCCTTCACGCGCGCGGCGAGATCGAGAACCTGCTGCAGCAGGTGGACGTGTTGATCGCGCCGAGCGCCACCGGCGAAGCCCCGCTGGGGCTGGAGGCCACCGGCAACCCGATCTTCAGCCGTCTCTGGAGCCTGCTGGGCGTGCCTTGTGTGCATGTGCCCACGGGTGTGGGCGAACACGGCATGCCGGTGGGCGTGACGGTGGTCGGGCCGCGCTGGCGCGATGCGAAGGCGCTGAGCGCGGCGCTGCATCTCGAAGCTGCCGTTCGGGGCTGAGGCTCAGACGGCGCCGGTCGGGTGCGTGGGGTCCACCCACAGCACCTGCTCGGGCTTTTCCACCGGCTCGATGTCCAGGTTCACCGCCACCGCCTGGCCGTCGCTGCGGCACAGCACGCACTCCAGCACCTCGGTGGCGCTGGCGTTGATCTCCTGGTGCGGCACGAAAGGCGGCACATAGATGAAGTCGCCTGGCCCGGCCTCGGCGGTGAATTCCAGATGCTCGCCCCATCGCATGCGCGCCCTGCCTTTGACCACATAGATCACGCTCTCCAGCGGGCCGTGGTGGTGGGCGCCGGTCTTGGCATCGGGGTGGATGGTGACGGTGCCGGCCCAGAGCTTCTGCGCCCCCACGCGCGCGAAGTTGATGGCCGCCTTGCGGTCCATGCCCGGGGTCGAGGGCACGTTGCCATCCAGCTGGTTGCCGGGCACCACGCGCACGCCGTCGTGCTTCCAGGCCGGGGCGTGTTCGTGGGGATGGTCGTGATCGTGTGACATGGCGTGTCTCCGGGGCGATGGAAGGTTCAGTGTGCCACCGCGCTCAATGCCCGAAAATCAGGGCATTGAATCGCCCCTGTTGGAGAAACCGTTTTGCCCTTGCCCCCACCCCAGCCCCGCACCCCCATGCACACCCGCCGCGTTGAATACCGCGGCTTCCATCGCGATGACGGCTTGTGGGACATCGAAGGCACGCTGCACGACAGCAAGCCGCACGACTTCGAGATCGAGGGCGAGCGCCGCTGGGCGGCGGGAGAGCCGGTGCACCACATGCACATCCGCGTCACGGTGGATGAATCGATGGTGATCCGCGAGATCGCGGTGGCCATGGACGCCCATCCGCACGGCCCGTGCCCCGAAGCCATGGTGCCCATGCAGCGCATGGTGGGTGAGGTGCTGGGCAAGGGCTGGCGCCACACCATCCAGCGCCACCTCGGCGGCATCCAGGGTTGCACCCATTTGCGCGAACTGCTGTTCAACCTGGCCACCGCCGCGTTCCAGACCCGCTCGGCCTCGTTCGCACCCCCGGCCGACGGCAGCCCGCCGCCTCACCTCGGTCAGTGCCTGGCCTGGGACTTCAACGGCCCGGTGGTGGAGAAGGTCCACCCGGTGTTCTTCCGCTGGCAGCCACCGGCACGGGCCTCGTAGCCGAGGTGACGCAAATGGGGGAGTCCCTATGCGACTTTTTGGACGTCATCGCTGACCGCCGAGATTGAGCATGACGACGCCGGCAGCCACGCAAACCAGGCCCAGCGCCTTGACAGTGCCCATGTGCTCCCCGAAAAACGCGATTCCAACCAGAGCAGTGGCTGCCGTACCGCTTGCGGCCCAGACTGCATAGGTGATTCCCATGTCGAGCTGCCGCATGGCAACAGCCATGAGCCAGATTGCAAGCGCGTAGCAAGCAGCCGCTGCGCCCGACGGGAGGAGTCTGGAGAAACCATCGGAGTACTTCAGCGCGACGGTTCCGACAACTTCTGCGATGACGCTGATTGCGACCAGCAGCCAGGCCAACAGGCTTGGGTTCATGAGGCACCTCCTCCGGACTTGCGCGTTTGTCACTTGTACCGAGTGACACGAGCAGTGCGGTGGAGCGGTACCTGCAGAAGGTTTTCAGTGTAGCAAGGCGGCGGACAGAATGGACTGGCGTCAGGCCTCCCTGCGGGCTGGCTCGCTCTGGTGCAGGAACCTGGTGCAGAGATCACGCGGCGGAACTTGAGCACTGACCCACGTTTCCGCGGTGATAGGCGCCGTGAGGCCGGCGACGTGGTTCACGTACCAGGCATCCGTTGTCGCGACATCGCTGCGCAGCTGGCTCAGCGATGGGGTCTCCTTGGTGTTGGTTGCGCCAAACTTCAGAATTTCATGTCCGGATCTGGCGAGCCAGGTTGTCCAGGTTCGCGTGAAATGCTCCCCGGCGTCCACGCAGGTGTGGCGCAAACCATGGGGAAATTGACATGAAGTTGCTGATCAATGGAATCCCGACGGCGTTCGTGCAGGGCCTTCGTGAAGGAGGGCTGGATGCGAACGGGCAAGCGCCAGTGGTTCGAACAGCCGAGGGTGCTGGCAATCCCTGCCGTCACTGTCTTGGATTGATTGCGCCGGGTGAAGACAAGCTGGTCCTTTCATACCGTCCCTTTCCGGTCGCGCAACCGTACGCGGAGACGGGTCCGATCTTTCTGCATGCGAGTGACTGCATGCGCTACGAGAGCGATCAACTGCCGTTCTGGTTCTCATACCTGCAGCCGGCCCTCGTGCGCGGATACGACCGGAACGACTGGATCGTGTACGAGACTGGCGAAGTCGTGGAGGGCACGGAGCTTGAACAACACTGCCGGAGGATTCTTGAGCGTGAAGACATCGAGTACGTTCACATCCGGTCCAAGTTCAACTGCTTTCAGTGCCAGGTGGAACGAGGCTGACGCGCCGAGAGCGCGGGACGAGAATGGCGCCGCCCGTCGTGGCGGGACTTCTGTGACGGTTAAACGAGCACGTCGCGGATGGATGCGTCCTTGTCGAACTGAGCCTTGGCGAAAGGGCAGAGCGGGACGACCTTCGTGCCTGTGGCGCGAACCCAATGGACAAGAGCGTCGAGCAGCTTTCGACCAACGCCCTGGCCGCCGAGCGAAGCATCGACCTCCGTGTGGTCAACAATGATCATGGACGGGTTGGTGCGGCTGTAGGTCATCTCGGCAAGGCACTGACCGTCCTTCTGAACATAGAAGGCGCCCTTCGCGCCGCTGTCCTGGTGTTCGATGAGGTATTCCATTGGAGTGGGTCCGGTTGAGTGGGAGGGTTGGACAACACCGTCAGTCAACGATGAAGATCTTTGCCCCAGTTTCTGTCCTGGATCGGTGAGGCTCGGCGTTGTCGGCAACCTGGTAGCTCATGCCTGGCTTGAGCGTGAAGGTTCTTCCATCTGCCAGTTCGGTGTGGAGTTCCCCGTCGGTGCACAGAAGAATGTGGCCCTTCACGCACCAGTGATCCGCCAGGTAGCCCGGCGTGTATTCGACCATTCGAACCCGGATGGATCCAAAGTGGCACGTTTGCCAGTAGGCCTTTCCAGTATCACCTGCATGTTCGGTCCGGGGGATTGAGGCCCAGTCTGTCGTTCCGAACGGGATTCCTTGCATTTCCACAGTGTGTGTCCTTTGTGCTTTCACGCCGAGACGTGCCGACGGGCCAGCGACGCCAGACAGGTGGATTGCCACGAGAACTCGGGTTCGAAGGACTCACGATCCGCCACGGCGCCATAGCCGCCTTGCCCATAGACCGCCGCATAGGCAGCGTACTCGGCGGCCTGGCATGCCTTGCCCGCGAGCGCGTTGGCCACCGCATAGGTCGCCGACACGGCGGCGTGGCCACACCCGTCAATGGACTTGGAGCCCTGATGTTGGTTTGCGAGGTGAGCGGCCTGCGCCGCGAGGTGTTCGAGGTGGGCTCGATCGACAGTGCCGTCGAGGTACTGGCCCAGACCCGAGAGGCACGCCAGGACCGCGGGCTCTTCCAGAAGATGCTTCACTCGCAGCGTGCAGGCGTAGCCAAACTCAAGTCGCAAACGCTCATGGACGGAAGAGTCGAGGTCCAGTTCCCTGGCGAGGCGATCGAGGGCTTCGTTCATGGATATCTCTGCGACGGCTGGTTGCGAGGCCAGACGTAATGTATCCCGTGGAAGGCGCAACAGCGGTGCTTGACACCGCCCCGCCCGCTCGCGTGAAATGCCGCCGTGGTTTCACCACAGGAGGCGGAACGATGAACAAGAGAACATGGCTGCGGGCGCTGCTCGCGGGACTGGGCGCGCTCGTGTTGCTGGCCGCCCTCGCGCTCGGTCTGGGCGTGCTGCTGGCCGAGCGCAAGATGCAGCGCACCGTCAGCGTGCAGGTGCCCACTGTCGCGCTGCGCGATGACGCGGCCTCGGTCGAACGCGGCAAATACCTGTTCGCGTCGCGTGGCTGCGTGGACTGCCACGGCAGCGCCGGCACCGGTCGCACCTTCGTGGACGACGGTGGTCTGGTGATTGCCGGCCCCAACATCACCACCGGGCCCGGCGGCGTCGTGGCCGCCTACCAGCCGGTGGACTGGGTGCGCGCCATCCGCCATGGCGTGAGCCCGCAAGGCCGCCCGCTGATGATCATGCCCAGCGAGGACTACAACCGCTTCACCGACGATGACCTGGCCTCGCTCGTGGCCTACGTGCGCTCGCTGCCGCCCGCCAGCGGACAAGGCGCGGTGGTGAAGCTGCCGCTGCCGGTCAGGGCGCTCTACGGGTATGGCGCCATCCTCGACGCGGCCGCGCGCATCGACCACACGCTGCCACCGCAACAACCCGTGCCCGAGGGCGTGACGCTGGCGCACGGAGCCTATGTGGCCAACATGTGCATCGGTTGCCACGGCGTGGGGCTGGTGGGGGGCAAGATTCCCGGCGGCCCACCCGACTGGCCGCCCGCCGCCCAGCTCACGCCCGGCGATGGCAGCGTGATGGGTCGGTACCTGAGCGCCGAGGCCATGATCGCGATGTTCCGCAGCGGCAAGCGGCCCGATGGCACGGCGGTGCAGGTGATGCCCTTTGAGTCGCTGCGCGAGATGAGCGAAACGGATCTGCGGGCCCTGTATCTGTATTTGAAGGCCTTGCCGGGGAAGGGGTGAGGCCAAACCCAAAGTGGACGCCCAATCGATGGATGGCTAAGCCGCACTGTTGCCCTGTCTGGGAGGGAGTTCCGTGGGGTCGCCCAGCGAGAGGTTGAGAGCAACGGCCTCATGGACCAACCGGATCACGGTTGCTCGTTCGAGGGGCGTTCCTTCAACGAGCTCGAGCGTGGCCATGGTGTATTTGCCGCCAGGACGAAGCCTCGGCTCGATGTGCCGCAGATTCTTGCCGCGCCAGAAGCCGAAGAGCACGCGGTGATCCTCGGCGCGAATGAGCAACACGGGCCCATTGACCAGATACACGAGATGACCCCACTTGACCGTCTCGGTGATCTGCGGGGCTGCGCCCACAACAGCGGCGCGCAGCGCCTCCACGTACGTGCGCTGCCAACCATCCAACGACGCGACGTACCCGTCTGGTGTGGACGCAGGAACGGACTTTTTCATGGGCGCGGCAGTTTTGAGATGAGGCTCGTCTCGGCCGAAGGCTTGGGCCTCACTCGATGCGCCACACCATGGGGAGCGCGTACCGACCGGGTGGAAGTGGGTCTTCGGCTTGGGTACTGACCGAGGCGATGCATTGGTTCAGGTGCGCCAGAGCGGCGCGGTCCAGTGTCTGATGCCCGCTCGATCGAAGAAGGCCTGGGTTCTGAATCGGCCCTGCGGCGGCAACGGTGAATGCGACGACGGTCTGTCCTTCTTGCTCGTCCCGCAGAGCTGCAACCGGGTACGCCGGCTGTCGCCTGAAGCAGGCGCCCAAGGGAGATGCCGCGACCATTCGAGCCGCGGCAGCACCTGTTGGTGTTGCCGCTTGTGAGGCATCGGCGGTTGGCGCAGAGGCCTGCCCTTGTGCTGAAGCGTGACCTGCGAGCGCAGTGACAAGAAGTGCAATCGGGATGCGTGACATCGGAACCTGTTCGTGGGGCCTGGCGAATGAAAGGGATTTCCTCTTCCCCGGCGATCCGCGAAGTTGGCGGGCACGGCAAGGCGGTTGCCTCAAGTATCGAGCGTGTAGATCTTCGCCGTGGCGCGCTCTTCGGCGCTGTACCCTGCAAACAGTCTGTCCCATTCAGCCCCCGCAGCGCCCACCGTGGGTACCCGGTCCATGATCATCGCGGTCACTTCTTCGGTATTGGCATCCAGCTCGGCGACCTGCTCCCGATCAGGAAGAAGCAGTTTGGCGATCGGACCTTCCGGCGCTGCAATGACCACCAGATACTTCGTTACCGCACGATGCTCGGCTTGCACATGGGGCGTCGGCACTTGGCCACCAAATACTTGGCTCATGACTTGTCTCCAATGCGTCGTTGGACGCTGAGTGCATTCTGCACCTCACATCCGAAAACGGCGTTGCGACTTCACCCCACCACCGCCGCATACACCAGGTTCCGCATCATTGACCGGTAATGCACCCGCTGGTTCGGCGCCTGCGCCATGAAGATGGCAAACAGCTCCTGCGCCGGGTCGACGAAGAAGTGGGTGCCGCCGATGCCGCTCCAGTGGTAGGTGCCCACCGAGCCCGGCACGGGCGCCACACCCGCCTCGGTGCGCACGGCAAAGCCCAGGCCGAAGCCGTGGCCGGGGGGCAGCAGCGGGTTGTCGGCGTGGTTGATGGCGCTGCCGAGATGGTCGGCGGTCATCCAGGCCAGGGTGTGCGGTGACAGCAGGCGCTGGCCGTTGAGTTCGCCGCCCTTGAGAAGGCATTGCAGGAAGCGCGCGTAGTCGTGCGCGGTGGACATGAGGCCGCCGCCGCCCATTTCGAGCGCGGGCACTTCGCGTGGGTCGTGCATGGCCATCTGCACGCCGCCGTCGGGGTCGTGTTCGAAGGCCTCGGCGATGCGGTGGTGCTGCGCGGGTGGCACGAAGAAGGCGGTCTCCAACATGCCCAGTGGCTGCAGGATGGTCTCGCGCAGGAAGGCGCCCAACGGCTGGCCGGTGACCACCTCGATCACGCGGCCCAGCACATCGGTGGCGCGGCTGTAGGCCCAGGCCGTGCCGGGCTGGTGCGCCAGCGGCAGTGCGGCCAGGCGCTCGCACAGTTCGGCATTCGTCTGCTGGCGGCTGCCCAGGCCGGCCTGCGCGTAGAGCTGGTTCACGTGTTCGTTGCCGGTGAACTCGTAGGTGAGGCCGGCCGTGTGGCGCAGCAGATCCTGCACGGTGCTCGGCTGCATGGCGGGCACCAGCGACACGCCCTGCGGCCCGTGCACCGCGACCTGCTGCTGCAGGAAGCCGGGCACGTACTGGCCCACCGGGTCGCTCAGCAGCAGCCGGCCCTGTTCCACCAGCATCATGGCCGCCACCGAGACGATGGGCTTGGTCATGGAGTAGATGCGGAAGACCGCGTCCGTGCCCATGGGCGCTTCGTGCGCCGGGTCGAGCCGGCCCACGGCGGTGTCGAGCACCACGCGGCCGCGCCGTGCAATCAGCACCGCCACGCCAGGCAGGCGACCACGGTTCACGTCGCGCTGCAGCACCTGCACGATGCGCTGGGTACGTTCGGGGCACAGCCCCACCTCGGCCGGCGCGGCGGTTGGCAGTCCGTGCGTGGTCATGCCGAAACCTCGGCGCAATGCGCTGCGGCGCTCATGCGCCGTAACGCTGGCGGGCGAGAGCGGCACCCTTGGCCAGCGCGTCGAGCTTGGCCATGGCCACCGCGCGGCTCATGGGCGCGAGGCCGCAGTTGGTGCAGGCGATCAGGTGCTGCTTCGGCACGTACTGCAATGCCAGGCCGATGGTGTCGGCCACCTGCTCGGGTGTTTCGATCACGTCGCTGGCCACGTCGATCACGCCGACCATCACGTCCTTGCCTTCGAGCAACTGCATCAGCTCGGGCGGCACATGCGAGTGGAAACACTCCAGGCTGACCTGCTGGATGCTGCTTCTGGCCAGCGCCGGAAACACCTGCTCATACTGGCGCCACTCTTCCCCCAGCGTCTGCTTCCAGTCCACGTTGGCCTTGATGCCGTAGCCGTAGCAGATGTGGACCGCCGTGGTGCAGGTGAGGCCGCGCGCGGCCACTTCGAGCGCGGCCACGCCCCAGTCGGACGCGTCCTGCATGTAGACGTTGAAGGCCGGTTCGTCGAACTGGATGATGTCCACGCCATCGGCCTGCAGCGCCAGCGCTTCCTGGTTGAGCAGCTCGGCGAAGGCCATGGCCATCTTGACCTTGTCACCGTAGAAGCGGTCCGCCACGGTGTCCACGATGGTCATGGGGCCGGGCAGGGTGAACTTGAGTTTCTTTTTGGTGTGCGCGCGCGCCAGTTGCGCCTCGAAGGCGTGTACACGGCCCTTCAGGCGCAAGGGTGCCACCACCTGCGGCACCTGCGCGTCGTAGCGGTTGTTGCGGATGCCCATCGTCACCTTGTGCTCGAAGTCGATGCCCTCGACCTGCTCCACGAAGCCGTGCACGAAATGCTGGCGCGCCTGCTCGCCGTCGCCGATCACGTCCAGGCCCGCGTCTTCCTGCGCCTTGATCCACAGCAGCGTGGCGTCGGCCTTGGCCTGCTGCAGCTCGGCGCCCTGCGACTTCCACTGCGGCCAGAGCTTTTCGGTTTCGGCCAGCCAGGCCGGTTTGGGCAGGCTGCCTGCGATCGCGGTGTCGAACATGGTGTCTCCGGGTGTTGTGGGTGGCTCCGGAATCTTACTCAGCCCATGGCGTTGTCGCTGTCGCGGGGGCTTGGCCCCCCCGTTGTTCTCAGCGCGGCGCCACGCGCTCGGCCAGCGCGCGCAGCGCCACCAGCTGCTCGCCGATGAACTTGGCCGTGGTCTCGTCGGTCAGTTCGCCCTCGGCGTTGAACTTGCTGCCCGCGTGGCTGATGAAGACCTCGGGCTTGTTGAGCGTGAAGGCGTTCAGGAACACCATCACCTGGCGCAGGTGGTACTGCACGCGGGCGGTGCCCACCGGGCCGGGGCTGGCGCCGAGGAGGGCCACCGGCTTGCCGTCGAACGGGGGCGCGGGGGGACGCGACATCCAGTCCAGCGTGTTCTTGAGCACGCCGGGGATGGAGAAGTTGTACTCGGGTGTGGCGATCAGCACCGCGTCGGCGGCGGCGATCTTTGCCTTGAGGGCGCTCACGGAAGCCGGTTCACCGGCCGCGCGCACGTCCTCGTTGTAGAGCGGGATGTCGGCGATGTCGACGATCTCGATCGCCATGCCTTCTGGCGCCAGGCGCTGCGCGGCGCGCAGCGCCATGGTGTTGGTGGAGCTTTTGCGAAGGCTGCCCGAGATGGCAACGACTTGAAACGTCATGGGGTGTCCTGAAAAAGAAAAAACGGGATTGGGGCCTGTGAACAGGCCCTAGTCGAGCGAGATGTTGGCCGCGCGGATCAGCGCGGTCCAGCGCTCCACATCGCGCTTGAGCATCGCAGAAGTCTGCTCCACGCCGATGGTGAGGGGTTTTCCGCCGGCCTTGGTGAAGACCTCGCGCAGTTCGGGCTCGGCGATCACCGCGGCCAGCTCGGTGCGCAGGCGCTGCAGGGCTTGGGGTGGCGTGCCGCGCGGCGCGAAGAACCCGAACCACGACTCCAGGTCCAGCCTGGCCACGCCGGTCTCGTTGAGGGTGGGCACGGTGGGTTGCAGCGCGTTGCGCTCGGCACCCGAGACGGCGAGCGGGAACACCTTGCCCGACTCGATGTGGGCGCGCGTGGTGGGCGTGAGATCGAAGAACATGTCGACCCGGCCACCGAGCAGATCGGTGTACGCGGCCTGCGCGCCGCGGTAGGGCACGTGGGTGATTTCCACGCCGGCAAGCTGCCAGAGCGCGGCGGCCAGCACGTGTTGTCCCGAGCCGTTGCCGGCCGAGGCGCAGGTCAGCTTGCCGGGGTTGGCCTTGGCGTGGGCCACCACCTCGGCCAGCGTCTTGAACGGCAGGTCGGCACGTGCGATCAGCGTGTAGCTGTAGCTCACCGCCAGACCCACGGGTTCGAAGTCGCGCAGGCTGTCGTACGAGAGCTTTTTGTACAGGCCCATGTTGAGCACCATGTTCGACACCGAACCGGTGAGCAGCGTGTAGCCGTCGGGCGCGGCCTTGGCCGCCGCGTCGGTGCCGATCAGCGTGCCCGAGCCGGTGCGGTTTTCCACCACCACCGGTTGGCCCAGGCGCCTGGCCAGGCGCTCCCCCAGCGCACGCGCCACGAAGTCAAAACCCCCGCCGGGCGGCTGCGGCACGATCACGCGCAGCGCGTGCGAAGGGAAGTCGGCCTGCGCCCAGGCCGAGGGAGTCAACGCGCTGAGCAGGCAGGCGGCGGGGAGGGCGCCCACCAGGTGGCGGCGCGAGGTCGAGAAGGTGTTGTTGTCGTGCATGTCTGTCTCCTGTCTTGTTGTGAAGCGAACCGGCGGGTGCGTGACTCAAGCAGGGTTGATCTCCCGCTCCAACGGCCCACCGGCCAGCCAGGCCGCGCCCCGGAGGTAGAGCGCCTGCACCTCGGGACCCTTGAGCATCGGCATGTCGAGCTTGACCGTGTAGCCGATGCGGGTCTGGATGTAGGCCAGGTGGCGGTAGCCCTCGGGGAAACCGGCCAGGGCCTGTTGGTCGAGCGAGAGTTGCGCCGCCGGGTCGACCGCGTCGATGCGATCCTTCTCGTAGATCGGCTGGCGGTGCAGCAGCTTCCACTGGCCATCGACCTTCACCACGAAGTCGTAGAAGCGGCCGGTGCACACCACGTCGCACAGCACCGGGCCGTGTTCACCCTCGACCATGCCGCGCTGAGAGATGGTCATCTTGGTCTGCGCGATGGCGCGGTCGCCCGCCACCTCGATGGCCGAGCCACCCAGGAAGTGCAGGATGCTCACGCCCTTGGACCAGCCCTCTTGCGTGACGCGGATGAAGTCGGCAAACGGGCCCTGGAACCAGGTGGCCATCATCACGCCCTTCGGATGCCAGACGGTGGCGAAACGGTGCCAGTCTCCAGCGTCGCGCCACACGGCCCATCGCTCCACCATCTGCCGGATCAGCAGTTGCTCGTTCAGGTCGTCGTTCATCGGGTGTCTCCTCGTGTGTGATGGGTGCATGCGGCGGCGCGCACGCAGGCCCGGACCGACGCCGGGCGTGGGCGCACTCTATGTCGATCACAACGAGGAATGAACCCCCGGGCTGGAAATCAAATTTGCAGAAACTGCAAAACCAGGGGTGCAGCGGTGGAGCGTGGGGGCACGAAGATCCGGCGCCGGGCCGCCCCAAGGCGGATCAGCCCCCTCGGGGGGCAGCGACCCGCGCAGCGGCGGAGCGTGGGGGCACGAAGATCCGGCGCCGGGCCGCCCCAAGGCGGATCAGCCCCCTCGGGGGGCAGCGACCCGCGCAGCGGCGGAGCGTGGGGGGCACGAAGATCCGGCGCCGGGCCGCCCCAAGGCGGATCAGCCCCCTCGGGGGGCAGCGACCCGCGCAGCGGCGGAGCGTGGGGGCCAGAAGCTCTTTAGACGGCGCTGGTTTCGCGGTCGCTCAGGGTCACCAGCAACTGGATGATCTCGGCACATTCTTCCTCGATGCGCGCGATGCGCTGGGACACGGCGGGCGACAGGCTTTTCTGGTCGGTGTGGCGTATCGACTCGGTCTGCTCCAGGATGGCCGACATGCGCTCGAACAGCTCCGAGGTGATGTCATCGGCGCTGGTCGCGCGCAGGACAGGGTTCGCGGGCACGACCGCAGGGACACTGACTGCGCTGGCCTTTTTGGGGAGCGGAGGGAACTCCGCGAAGATCTGCGTTTCCGCAAAACCGTTTTCCAGCTCAACCCGGGAGTGGCCGGGGGGTTTGGGACCCCTGGGGTCGGACACCTGCGCGGTCTTGCTGGTGAAGTCGCCTTGGGACGAAAAACTCAGTTCGATCGACTCAACGTCCTGGTTCAGCAGCTGATCCACCCGCTCGCGCACTTCCTCGCGGTTGATCGGCTTGTGGAAGAAGTCCACCGCACCGAGTTCCATCGCACGGCGGCGGTAGCTCTCCTCGGTGTGTGACGTGACCATGATCACCTGGGTATCGCGTGTGGCGGGGTTGTGCAGCATGCGCTGCATCACCTCGTAGCCGCTCAGGTCGGGCATGTCGACGTCGATCAGCATCAGGTCGGGCCTGTGCGCCTCGAGCTTCTTCAGGGCATCTTCACCACGCACCGAAAAGTACAACTGGGCGCAGTCCATCAGCGTGCGCGCAAGCACATGCACCATGGTCGGGTCGTCGTCGACGATCAGCACCCGGCGTCGATCGGGCATGGCTTGGGAGGTGGAAGTGTTCACTGGTTGCTCCAGTTGGGTGATGGTGTGATGTTCCGTGTTTCCGCGCCACGGCAAACCCCGGAAAAGCGGCACCGACCACCCGCAGATCCCCGCATCGGCGTCCCGATCGCCGCAACTGGCCGGTGGTGCTGCCGCTTATCAAGGGCTTGCCTGCGGGCATCGGCAAGACACTTGGGTGTCCTGCCCCTCAGAGATCGCACCCATGAACTCAGACCTGCCTCCTCCCCAGCGCACGCTGGCCAGCTTCAGCCTGACCGTGGCGATCGTGTGCCTGGGTCTGGTGGCCAGTGTCCTGGGAGCCGGGTCCCTGGCGCGCCGCGTGCAGGCCGATGCCCAGTCCGAGTTCGCGCGCAAGAGCGAGCTGATCACCACGGAGGTCACCCAGCGCCTGTCGGCCTCGGTGTACGGGCTCAAGGGCGCGCGCGGGGCCTATGCGGCCAGCGCGCAGGTGGACCGCCGGGAGTTCAAGGCGTTCGTCGATTCGATGGATCTGCAGCGCGAGTTCCCCGGCAACCGGGGCTTGGGCCTGGTGGACCGCGTGCAGCGCACGGAGCTGCCCGCCTACCTCGATCGTGTGCGTGCGGGCGATTCGCCGGGGCTGGTGTTGCGGCAGTTCGGCGACAAGCACCACGACACGCTGTACATCATTCGCTACGTCGAGCCCGAGGTGCTGAGCCCGGGCTCCATGGGCGCCGACGTGGGCAGCGATCCTCGGCCGCGGGCCGCGATCGAGCACGCCATTGCCAGTGGTGAGACCACGCTCAGCCCCGCCGTGCCCTTGGTGCGCGATGGCCAGACCTCGCCCGGCTTCTTGATGTTCTTGCCGGTCTACGCCGCTGGAAAGCTCCCCTCCACCGCGGAGGAACGGGAGGCCCAGCTGCTCGGTGTTCTGTATGCGCCGCTGATTGCCCGCGATGTGCTGTCCGGTGTCACCGCCGTCACCGAAGACCTGGTCACGTACCAGCTGTATTCGGGCAAGGGCGAGCCTGCGCAGGAGAACTGGATCGCCGGCGTCCACGTCATCGAAGGCGGCAGAGGCATCACCCGCACCAGCGAGCCCCGGCTCGCACCGCCCGCCACGTACAGCCAGCAACTGCGCTTTCAGGTGTATGGGCAGAGTTTCATCCTCCACACCAGCAGCACATACGCCTACGAACAGTCGATCACGCAGCTGCCCGCTTTCGTGGTGCTGGGCGTGGGCATTCTGCTCACCCTGGCGCTGGCCTGGATGTCGACCCAGTCGGTGCGTGCGCGTCTGAGAGCCGAGGCGCTGGCGCGCTCGATGACGATCAACCTCGAACGGTTGGCGGTGGTGGCACAACGCACGTCCAACGGGGTCGTGATCACGGACACCCAGCGCCGCATCACCTGGGTCAACGACGGCTTCGAGCGCATCACCGGCTACAGCATGGGTGAGGTGATGGGACGCCGCGCCGGCGAGTTCGTGCAATTCGAAGGGACCGATGGGCGCGAGCTGAAGCGCATCCGGGAGACCCTGGACGCGCGCCTGCCGTTTCATGGGGAACTGCTCAACCGCAGCAAGGCCGGACGCGAGTACTGGATTGAACTGGAAATCCAGCCGCTGAAATCCGACGCGGGTGAATTCATGGGATTCATGGCAATCCAGAGCGACGTCACCGAGCGCCGCCAGAACGCAGAGGCGCTGCAGTCGAGCCAGGCCTTCCTGGACCGCACCGGGCGCATCGGCGGCATCGGCGGCTGGGCCATGGACATCGCGACACGGCAGATCCGATGGACCGATCAGACCTGTCGCATCCACGACCGGGAGCCGGGACACCTGCCGACGTCGAAGGAGGCCTTGTCGTACTTTGCGCCCGAGGCCCGTCCTCTCATTGAGGCCGCTTTCAGAAGAGGTTTCGAAACCGGCGAGGCATTCGATCTGGAGTTGCCCATGGTCACCGCCAAAGGCCGCGCCATCTGGGTGCGCGCGTTGGGCGAGCTGGATGTGCGTGATGGCGTGGCACGGGGCCTGGTCGGCGCGATCCAGGACATCACCGCGGCCAAACAGTTGAAGGAAGCGATGGAGCGCAGCAACGAGCTGCTCACCAACGTGATCGAAAGCCTGCCGTGCGCGCTCAGCGTGATCGGCGCCGACGGCGTCCTGATGGTGGCCAACACCGACTTCGGCCGCCTCTTTCGCCTGCCTGCCCACCTGTGCCAGCCCGGTGTGAGCCGCTTCGAGGACATGGTTCGCTTCAGTGCCGAGCAGGGCGACTACGGCCCCGGCGATGTGGAGCAGCAGGTGCGCGAGATCATCCACGCGGCGGTCACCGCTGGCCGCAAGCAGCAGTTCGAGCGCACCATGCCGGGCGGGGAAGTGATCGAGCTGCGCCGGGGCCAGCTGGACAAGGGCGGCTTCGTGACCACCTACGTCGACATCTCCGCGCGCCGCGAAGCGGAAGCGCAAGCCCGCCGCTCCAACGAGCTCATGTCCAGCGCACTGGAAGTCACGGGCGCCGGCGTGGTGATCTTCAACGCCGACGACGAACTGGTGTTCTGCAACGACCGCTACCGCGAGCTCTACAGCGAGATCAACGACCTGCTCAAGCCGGGCGCGAAGTTTGAAACCATCGTGCGCGCCAGCCTGGCCCTGTACGAGCCGCCCGGAGCGCGTGGGCGCAACGAGGAGTGGGTCGCCGAGCGGGTGCGGGACCACCGCCAGGGCGGCGACTGGGAGCGCCGCATCCCCGACGGCCGAACGCTGCGCGTGGTCGAGCGCGCCATGCCCGACGGGCACGTGGTGAGCTTTCGCTTCGACATCACCCAGGTCATCCAGGCGGCGGAGGTGGCCGAGGCGGCTTCGCGCTCCAAGAGCCAGTTCCTGGCGAACATGAGCCATGAGATCCGCACACCGATGAACGCCATCCTGGGCATGCTCTCGCTGCTGCAGCGCACGGGGCTCACCTCGCGACAGCTCGACTACACCAGCAAGACCGAGAACGCGGCGCGCTCGCTGCTCGGCTTGCTCAACGACATCCTGGATTTCTCCAAGGTCGAGGCCGGCAAACTCACGCTGGACCCCCATCCCTTCGAGATCGATCGCCTGTTCCGCGACCTGGCGACGGTGCTCTCGGCCAGCGTGGGCGAGAAGGAAATCGAAGTGCTGTTCGACATCGACCCCACCGTGCCGCCGGTGCTGCTGGGCGATGCGTTGCGCCTGCGCCAGATCCTGGTGAACCTGGCGGGCAACGCGATCAAGTTCACCAATTTCGGCGAGGTGGTGATCTCGCTGCGGGCGCGGCGCACCAGCGCCACGCAGGTGATGCTGGACGTGGCCGTGCGCGACACCGGCATCGGCATTGCTCCGGAGAACCAGGCCCGCATCTTCGAGGGCTTCACCCAGGCCGAAGCCACCACCACACGCCGCTTTGGCGGCACCGGCCTCGGGCTGGTGATCTGCCAGCGTCTCGTGGCCCTGATGGGCGGCGAGCTGGCGCTGGACAGCGAGCTCGGTCGCGGCACGGTGTTCCGGTTTTCCGTTGCGCTGGAGGTGCCTGCGCTGCTGCAGGAGGAGCGCGACCCCAGGCCCGGTGCGCCGGCGCTGGATGTGCTGATCGTGGACGACAACGACATTGCGCGCGACACGCTCGCCGTCATGGCGAAGGCCAACGGGTGGCGGGTGGAGGTGGTGTCCAGTGGCGAAGCGGCCATCGAATGCCTGGCGCAGGCCCGCCGTGACGGGCGGCGTTTTGATGCCGTGTTCATGGACTGGCACATGCCGGGTCTGGACGGTTGGGAGTCGGCGCGCCAGCTCAAGTCGCCGCCGCTCAGCGAAGCCCTGGACCTGCTGATCATGGTCACGGCCCACGGCCGCGAACTGCTGGAGAGCAAGGACCTCACCGAAAAGAGCCTGCTCGACGGTTACCTGATCAAGCCCGTGACAGGCTCCATGCTGGTCGATGCCGTGAAGGCGGCCCGCGATGAGCGGGACGGCGTGCTGGCGCCCGCCGCCCGCGCGCAACGCCGCGGTGTGCTGGAGGGCGTTCGCATCTTGCTGGTGGAGGACAACGAGACCAACCAGCAAGTGGCCTGCGAGCTGCTCGCCGGCGAGGGCGCGCGCATCACGGTGGCGGGCAACGGCCAGATCGCGGTCGACATGCTGGCGGCCGACAGCGACGCATACGAGTTGGTGCTCATGGACGTGCAGATGCCCGTGATGGACGGCTACACCGCCACGCGCTGCATTCGCGGAGAGCTCGGCCTGAGCGCGCTGCCCGTGATCGCCATGACCGCCAACGCCATGGCCGGCGACCGCGAAGCCTGCCTGCAGGCGGGCATGAACGACCACGTGGGCAAGCCGTTTGACCTGGCCCAGTTGCTGCGGACCCTTCGACAGCACTTGCCGCACACCCTCGATCCCCAGGCGCCTGCGCTGCCGCCGCCCGGTCAGGGGCTCGCACCCGCGGCCTGCGAGGTGCCCGCTGCCGCGCAGGCGCTGGCCGACATGCAGGGTGTCGAACTGCAGGCAGCGCTCAACCGCCTGGGCGGCAGCGCCAAGGCCTACGCCCGCTTTCTGGAGCGCTTCATCGACGACCATCCCCGCCAGCTCGACGAGCTGCAGACCGGCCTGGCGGCGGGCGACTTCAAGTCGGGCGCGCGCGTGGCCCACACCCTCAAGGGGCTGGCCGGCACCTTGGGCATCACATCCCTGGTGGAGCACAGCTTCCGGGCCGAGAAGGCGCTGGCGGCCGCACGCACGGCCACCCACGTGGATGAGCCCCTGAAACCGCTGATCGAATTCAGCATGGACGGTCTGGTGGCGCTGCTCGCCGCGTTGCGCGTACCGCTGTCCGAGCCGCAGGGCGGGGAAACAACGCCGACCAGGCGGCTGGCCGCCAGCCACGCCCTGCGCGACCTGCACATCCTGGTGGTGGACGACAGCGACATCCAGCTGGCCGTGACGCGCCATCAGCTGGAGCAGCTGGGGGCACAGGCCACCTGCGCCGCTTCGGGTGAACAGGCTTTGGTGCACCTGAGGCGCTGGCCCCAGCGCTTCGACGCCGTGTTGATGGACGTGCAGATGCCCGAGATGGATGGACTGCAAACCACCCGGCGCATCCGTGACGAGCTGGCGCTGGCGCACCTGCCCGTGATCGCCTTGAGTGCCGGCACGCAGACCGAAGACCGCGACCAGGCGATGGCCGCGGGCATGAACGACTACCTCAACAAACAGCTCGACCCTGAACAGCTGCAGGGCGTGTTGCGCGAGCACATCGAACGTGCGCGCGGCACGTCGCTGGTGGTGCTGGACGATCCGGTGCCGCCAGCATCCGGGTCGGCGCCCGTGGCCGCCGCCGGGCCCTGGGATGCCGTGACCTGCGTCGATCACCGCGCCGCGCTGGAGCGCATGGGTGGTGACCAGGCGCTGTTCCTGAGCGCCTTGCGCCGCATGGTCGAGGAGTTTGGCCCGCTGCGGCACGAACCACCACCCGCCGGGCTGGACGAAGCCCGGCGCACCGCGCTGGCCTCACGCATGCACAAGCTCAAGGGCGTCGCGGGTCTGGTCGAGGCGCGGCAGGTGTACACCGTGGCGCGCGGGCTCGAAGATCTCTTGCGCGCGCAGGCGCCCGAGAGTTCGGTGGTCTTGCTGTGGCCGCCGTTGCGCGCGGCCATGGCCGAACTGGAAGACCTCACGCAGGAGCTGTGTGCCCAGGTCGTGGTGCCAACGCCGGCCGAGCACGACGTCGCGCCGATCGGTGACGAGGCGCTGGCCGCGTTCCGGTTGATGCTGCTGGGCCAGGACCTGGATGCGTTGGCGTTTTTTGCCGAGCACCAGGCCGCTCTGGCCCGGCGGCTCGGCGCGGAGGTGGTGCAACGCATGGAGAGGCTGCTGGACGCGCTGGACTTCGAGGCCGCGGCCGAACTGATCGGGCAGGCCAGCACCGTGTGATGGCTGGCCCTGCGGGGCCAGGTCTGCCGCGGGGTTGTGGCGAAACGGAACAACCCGCCGTCAGGGAAAGTCCGGGCGTGTGGGCGCCCTCGCGACGGGTCATGATCCTGCGCTTGCACGCTGCAGCGCGCCACCACCAGGAGACACCCATGACCGCCGCACCCACGCCAGAGCCGGCTTACGCCCGGGGCGCCACCACCCCCGCCCTGCTGGAACTCACCGTCGGCCAGACGCTGGCGCAAACCGCCGAGCGCTTCGGCGAGCGCGAGGCCCTGGTGGTGCCGCACCAGGGCGTGCGCTGGACCTGGAGCGAACTGCTGCGCCGCACCGACGCGCTGGCCGCCGGCCTGCTGGCGCTGGGCCTGCGACCCGGCGACCGCGTGGGCATCTGGGCGCCCAACTGCGCCGAATGGACGCTGATGCAGTTCGCCACCGCGCGCGCCGGGCTGATCCTGGTCAACATCAACCCGGCCTACCGCGCCAGCGAGCTGGTCTACGCGCTCAACAAGGTGGCCTGCACCGCGCTGGTGATGGCGCCCGCGCTCAAGACCAGCAACTACATCGACATCCTGCGCAGTCTGGCGCCCGAACTGGACAGCAGCCCGCCCGGTGAGCTGGCGTCCGCGCAACTGCCCCACCTGCGCTGGGTGGTGCGACTGGGCGACGGGCGTACGCCGGGCATGCTCAACTTCAACGACGTGGCGGTGCGGGCCGGGCCTGAACACGTGAGCCAGTTGGACGGCATCGGGCCCACGCTCTCGCCCGCCGACCCGATCAACATCCAGTTCACCTCGGGCACCACCGGTTTTCCCAAGGGTGCCACGCTCACCCATCGCAACATCCTCAACAACGGCTTCTTCGTGGGCGAGGCGATCCGCCTCACGCCGGAGGACCGGCTGTGCATTCCCGTGCCGCTGTACCACTGCTTCGGCATGGTCATGGGCAACCTGGCCTGCCTCACCCACGGCTGCACCATGGTCTACCCGTCGGAAGCGTTTGATCCGGCGGCGGTGTTGCAGGCGGTGCAGGCCGAACGCTGCACGTCGCTCTATGGTGTGCCCACCATGTTCATCGCCGTGCTCGACCACCCGCAGTTCGCCGCCACCGATCTCGGCAGCCTGCGCACCGGCATCATGGCCGGCTCACCGTGCCCGATCGAGGTGATGAAGCGCGTGGCCTCCTCCATGAACATGCGCGAGGTGACCATCGCCTACGGCATGACCGAGACCTCGCCGGTGTCCACGCAAAGCGCGGTGGACGACCCGCTTGAGCGTCGTGTGTCCACCGTCGGGCGCGTGCAGCCGCACCTGGAGGTGCAGATCGTGGACACCGATGGCCAGCGCGTGGCGCGTGGCGTGGTGGGCGAACTCTGCACGCGCGGTTATTCGGTGATGCAGGGCTACTGGGCCGACCCCGACAAGACGCGCGAAGCCATCGACGCCGAGGGCTGGATGCACACCGGCGACCTCGCCACCATGGACGACGAGGGCTATGTGAACATCGTCGGGCGTTTGAAGGACATGGTGATCCGCGGCGGCGAGAACGTGTACCCGCGCGAGATCGAGGAGTTCTATTACCGCCACCCCAAGGTGCAGGACGTGCAGGTGGTCGGCGTGCCCGATGTGCGTTATGGCGAGGTGCTGTGCGCCTGCGTGGTGCTCAAGGCCGGGCAGAGCGCCACCGCCGAGGAGCTGCAGGCCTTTGCGCAGGGGCAGATCGCGCACTACAAGGTGCCGCGCTACATCGAATTCGTCGACGCCTTTCCGATGACCATCACCGGCAAGATCCAGAAGTTCCTGTTGCGCAAGGCGATGGTGGAGAAGCTCGGGCTGCAGGAGATCGCCACGGCCTGAGCGCCGCGCGGTAGGACTTTCGACCGGTGTGGCGGGGCGCCGGGCAGGGAGTTGTGTGATCCATTACCCAAAGCGTCCCTCAAGTGGGGGGCTTCGGTTACCTTGAGTAACAGCGACGAACAACAACAACGCAAGCCCCACGAGCACCCCATGTCCTTGAACTCCAGACCACCCCCGGCCACCCGCGCCCGTTCCGTGTTGACCTGCCCGGCACCGCGCCCATGATCCGGCTGGCCCAGACCTCACACGGTGACTTTCCGGTCCGCGTGGTGGTGGGGCGCATTCTGTCGGTGGCGGAGCAACCCGCGCCGCCCGCTGCGCACACCGACGGTCTCACCGGCCTGGCCTGCACGCACCTGGTCATCGAGCACGACCACCAGGTGCGGGAACTGGCACTGGTGCATCTGCAGCCGCTGGACATCCTGCCCCACCGCAGCCTCACCATCGTCACCGGCTGCGAGGTCGAGCGTGAATGGCCGCTCTACATCTACAGCCCGAGCGACAAGAACCACCGGCGCTTCGACGAGCACATCGGGTGGTTTCTGGGCAATCAGGGCGAGGCGCCGCTCAGCGAGGCCGACCAGCGGGTGATCTGGTCGGCCATCCTGCTGCAGGTCTTGCCTGGCGGAACACGCTGATCGCGTCGAGCAAAAGAAAGGGGCCGCTCGGCCCCTTTCCTGTTGCTGCCTGGTGCGATCACGCCAGATCGAAGCGATCCAGGTTCATCACCTTGTTCCAGGCCGCCACGAAATCGCGCACGAACTTCGGCTGTGCGTCGCTGCTGGCGTAAACCTCGGCCAGGGCACGCAGCTGGGAGTTGGAGCCAAAGACGAGATCCACCACCGTGCCGGTGCCTTTGGCGGCGCCGCTCACCCGGTCGCGGCCTTCCAGCACGCCGGGCTCGGCGGCGGACTTCTGCCAGGTCGTGCCCATGTCGAGCAGGTTCACGAAGAAGTCGTTGGTCAGGGTTTCGGGCCGCTGTGTGAAGACACCGTGCGGGGTTTGCCCCACGTTGGCGTTGAGCACGCGCAGGCCGCCGATCAGCACCGTCATCTCGGGCGCGGTCAGTGTGAGCAGGTTGGCCTTGTCCAGCAGGCGCTCGGCCGTCGAGCTCTCGAATCCCTTGCGCGCGTGGTTGCGGAAGCCGTCCGTGATCGGCTCCAGCGGGGCGAACGACGCCACATCGGTCTGGGCCTGCGTGGCATCGGTGCGGCCGGGCGAGAAGGGCACCTTGACCTCATGGCCGGCCTTCTTCGCCGCGGCCTCGACCGCTGCGCAGCCGCCCAGCACGATCAGGTCGGCCAGCGAAATCTTCTTGCCGCCCGACTGCGCGCTGTTGAAGTCTTGCTGCACCGCTTCGAGCTTCGCCAGCACCTGAGCCAGTTGTGCCGGCTGGTTGACTTCCCAGTCTTTCTGCGGCGCCAGGCGGATGCGAGCGCCGTTGGCCCCACCGCGCTTGTCGGAACCGCGGAAGGTGGACGCGGAGGCCCAGGCCGTGGTGACCAGCTGGGAGATCGACAGGCCGGATGCCAGCAGCCGGGCCTTGAGGGTGGCCACGTCCTGCTCGTTGACCAGGGGATGGTCGACGGCGGGCACCGGGTCTTGCCAGATCAGCTCCTCTTTGGGCACGAGCGGACCGAGGTAGCGGGACAGCGGCCCCATGTCGCGGTGCGTCAGCTTGAACCAGGCGCGGGCGAACGCATCATGGAACGCCTGCGGGTTGGCCATGAAGTGGCGCGAGATCTTTTCATACGTCGGGTCCATGCGCATGCCCATGTCGGCCGTCGTCATGGTCGGGACCTGGCGTTTGTTCGGATCATGCGCATCGGGCGCCGTCGCTGCGTCCGCGTTCTTGGGATTCCACTGGTGGGCGCCGGCCGGGCTCTTGTTGAGCATCCATTCGTTGCCGAACAGGGTCTCAAAATAGCTGTGGTCCCACTGGGTGGGGGTGGGCGTCCATGGGCCCTCGATGCCGCTGGTGATGGCGTGCGCGCCCTTGCCGCTGCCAAAGGTATTCTTCCAGCCCAGACCTTGCTCTTCGATGCCCGCGCCCTCGGGCTCGGCACCCACGTACTGGCCCGGATTGGCCGCGCCGTGGGATTTGCCGAAGGTGTGGCCACCGGCGGTGAGCGCCACGGTCTCTTCGTCGTTCATGGCCATGCGGGCAAAGGTTTCGCGGACGTCGCGCGCCGAACCGAGTGGGTCGGGGTTGCCGTTGGGGCCTTCCGGGTTCACGTAGATCAGGCCCATCTGCACGGCGCCCAGCGGGTTCTCGAGTTCGCGGTCGCCGGTGTAGCGCTGGTCGCCCATCCACTCGGACTCGGGGCCCCAGTAGATGTCTTCCGGCTCCCAGACGTCGGCGCGGCCGCCGGCGAAGCCGAAGGTCTTGAAGCCCATCGATTCCAGGGCCACGTTGCCGGTGAGGATCATCAGATCGGCCCACGAGAGCTTGTTGCCGTACTTCTGCTTGATCGGCCACAGCAGGCGGCGTGCCTTGTCGAGGTTGCCGTTGTCCGGCCAGCTGTTGAGCGGCGCAAACCGCTGCGTGCCGGAGCCCGCGCCACCGCGGCCGTCGGCAATGCGGTAGGTGCCGGCGCTGTGCCAGGCCATGCGGATGAAGAAGGGGCCGTAGTGGCCGTAGTCAGCGGGCCACCAGTCCTGGGAGTCGGTCATCAGGGCATGCAGGTCCTGGATCACGGCATCCAGGTCGAGGCTCTTGAATGCCTCGGCATAGTTGAAGTCCTCGCCCATGGGGTCGTTGAGCGGGGAATGCTGGTTGAGCAGCTTGACGTTGAGCTGGTTGGGCCACCAGTTGGCGTTGGTGGAGGTGCCGGCCACGGCATTTTTGGGCACGCCGCTCGAGAAGGGGCATTGGGGTTCGCTGGACAAGGTATCTCCTTTGGTGGGCGTTGATGACCTTGTCGACTCTAGTGTTGGCCCCCTGATCGATCAATGCAATTTTGGCAATGAAAGCCATAGCGGCTGCCGGGCACTTGCCGGCGGTGCCTCAGCGCATGTGCAACAGCGGTCCCGCGGACAGGTCGTGTTGCGGGCCGGCTGACGCGGCTCGCATGATCGAGGACTTGCGTGACGTGAGTCCGCAGAGACGCAAGGTTTCCGGGTCCCTGGAGCCGTTGAAGAACGCCTGCAGTGCGAGGCGAAACACCAGTTCCTCGGGCGCGGCTTCACTGAACAGCGTCATGCAGGAGAAGAACTTCAGGTCGTCGGGCCCACCCAGGATCTGGCTGGCCGATTTCTGGGTGTGGCGCAGCACGGTGGTGGTGCACTCGTGCAGGCGCGGGCCGAGCACCGGGTGCTTCTGAAAGGCCCGGGCCTCGTCCAGGCATTCGATGCCATAGAACTGGGCCCTCTGGCTGCTGCCCAGACCGCGGTGCTGGGGAAAGACGAACCAGATCCAGTGGCTCTGCTTCTGGCCGGCTTTGAGTTCTTCCAGCACCTGGTCGTAGACGGGGTTCTGGGCATCGAGGAAGCGTTGAAGATTCATGGTGGCGGGCTGCGCTGAAGCGAAGTGCCAAAACTATCACGCTGTGGTGTCATCGCCCACCACAGGTGGGGGATGAACCGCCCGCCGGTCAGTCGGTGGGGTGGTCGTTGGTGCGCCATTCACCCAGGCGCCGGTAGAGCAGCCCGCGTGAGACACCGAGCTGGCGCGCCGCCCGCGACACATTGCCGCCACAGGCGGCGAGTGTGCTTTCGATCAGCGCGCGGTTGGCGTGGTGCAGGGTTGGCACGGCCGGGGCGTCGGGTGGCGCTGCGTCGGGCAGGTCGGCGGGGGGCAGGGGCGGCGTCTCGATGCCGGGGGACATCGGCGCATCGGGCCGGGCCTGGACCCACAGTGTCAGGCCGTTGGGGCATGGGCGCGGCTGCGGACGACCGTGGTGGGCGAGCGAGAGCAGGTCTTCGAGCCCGAGCCCGAGCAGCGCCTCGGCGTCGGTGGGTTGTGCGGGCACCGGCTCGCTGCCCAGCAGGCTGGCGCCGGTCTGGTTGAGCCAGACCACGCGGCCTTGCCCGTCCACGGCGGCCAGGCCTTCCAGCGGTGTGTGCAGCAGGGCCGGACTCGACTGGAAACGCAGCAGCAGCAGCGCGGCCGATTGCGCCTCGAACAAACGGTTTTCGATGGCGGTGGCGTACAGCCGCACCATGGCGGCGGCATCGAAGCGGAAGGCTTCACCCTCGATGGAGAGGTCCAGCACGCCGGCCAGATCGCCGCGCGCGTTGCGGATCGGCGCGGCGGCACACTGCATGACCGAGACGCCGGTGAAGAAGTGCTCGGCGCCTCGCACCATGCAGGCTTCACCGGTGCGCGCCACCACGCTGGGCGCGGTGGTGCCCATGTGGTTTTCATTGAGGTTGACGCCCACGCGCGCGACGTTCGGCATCAGGCCGTCTTCGGCGCGCGAGGTGGGTGTGACCTGGATCAGCACCCCGTCGGGCCCGGTGAGCAAGGCCTTGCACGGAGTGCCGGCCAGGGCCGCGTCGAGTTGTTGCAGGTCGTGGCGGGCGGCCTGCAACAGCAGGCGGTTGCGCGCCAGCGCGCTGGCGATGCGCGCCTTGGTCACCGGCTCCAGGTCGATCGGCTCGGAGGGCCGGCGGTTGGCCACCGTGCAGCGCATCCACGACTGGATCACCAGCTCGGGCACCAGACCCGAGGGGCGCTGACCCTCGTCAAAGAACATCTCGCGCGCCAACGCCACACGCTGTTCGGGCGTGGCGAAGAACAGGCCCGCCGTGCGGGGTGGCGCGGAGGGCCTGGTGGAGGCGCGGAGGTTGGGTGGGCGTTGCATGGGGCGTGGCTGTTCGACTGTGTACCGCCGTGGCACAAATGCGCGCTAGGGAAAGTACTGAGCGGCGCTTGCGCGGGGCTGGCGTCTACGATCGACCGACCGAACAAACCGCGGCACGGCGCACCCCCACACGAGCGAGACACCGACAACATGAACCACCCGCCCAGCCCATCCTCCCAGGCCTTTTTGCAGGCGCGTGATCAGCTGCTCGCCCTGCGCGGCGACCCCGCCGCGGCCAGCGCGCAGTTTCGCTGGCCCGCGCTCACGGCATTCAATTGGGCGCTGGACCACTTCGACGCCATGGCGAAGGGCAATGACGCCACCGCGCTGTGGATCGTGGACGCCGAGGGCACCGAGGAGCGGTTGTCGTTTGCGCAGCTCGCGCAGCGCTCCAGCCAGGTGGCCAACTTCCTGCGCGCGCAGGGCGTGCAGCGCGGCGAGCGCGTGCTCATGGTGCTGGGCAATGAACGCGCGCTGTGGGAGACGATGCTGGCCGCCATCAAGCTCGGCGCGGTGCTGATCCCGGCCACGGCGCTGCTCACGCCCGACGACCTGCGCGACCGCATCGACCGCGGCGATGTGAAACATGTGGTGGTGGGCGCCGTGCAGGTGCCCAAGTTTGAATCGATCACGGGCAGTTTTTCGCGCATCTGCGTGGGTACGCCACAGCCGGGCTGGGTGGATTTCGCCGCATCGAACGACGCGCCAACCACGTTCGATCCGCAGGGCACGACGCTGGCCACCGACCCGATGCTGCTGTACTTCACCTCGGGCACCACCTCGCAGCCCAAGCTGGTGCTGCACACCCACCAGAGTTACCCGGTGGGCCATCTCTCCACCATGTACTGGCTCGGCCTGAAGGCCGGCGACATGCACCTCAACATCTCATCACCGGGCTGGGCCAAGCACGCCTGGAGCTGTTTCTACGCGCCGTGGAACGCGGGCGCCTGCGTCTTCATCTACAACACGCCGCGCTTCAGTTCGCAGGGCCTGCTGGCCGTGCTGGAACGCTGCCGCGTCACCAGCCTGTGCGCGCCGCCCACGGTGTGGCGCATGCTGATCCAGGAAGATCTGGCCGCCTGGCAAGGGCGGCTGGCGCTGCGCGAGGTGATTGGCGCGGGCGAACCGCTGAACCCGGAAATCATCGAGCGGATCCGCCAGGCCTGGGGCCTCACGCTGCGCGACGGTTACGGCCAGACCGAGACCACCGCACAGGTGGGCAATGCGCCGGGCCTGCCCCTCAAACCCGGCTCCATGGGCCTGCCGCTGCCGGGCTACAAGATCCGCTTGCTCGACGCCGACGGGCACGAAGCCGATGAGGGCGAGGTCTGCATCGACCTGAGCGAGCGCCCGCTGGGGCTGATGGTGGGTTACCTCGACAGCCCGGAGAAAAACGCCGAGGTCATGCGCGATGGCCACTACCACACGGGCGACACCGCCGCGCGCGATGCCGACGGCTACCTCACCTTCGTGGGCCGCGCCGACGACGTGTTCAAGGCCTCGGGCTACCGCATCAGCCCGTTCGAGCTGGAGAGCGCGCTCATCGAGCACGAAGCGGTGGTGGAGGTGGCGGTGGTGCCGTGCCCGGACCCGGTGCGCACGGCCGTGCCCAAGGCTTATCTGATCCTCGCACCCGGCGCCGTGCCGGGACCCGAGCTGGCCGAAGCGATCTTTGCGTTTGCGCGCCAGCAGCTCGCACCCTACAAGCGCGTGCGCCGCATCGAGTTCGTGGGTGAGTTGCCCAAGACCATCTCGGGAAAGATCCGCCGCGTGCAGCTGCGCGCGCAGGAGGTGGAGCGGCAGGCGAGCGGCGCGCGCGGCGCTGGCGAACATCTGGAAAGCGATTTTCCGAATCTGCGCCAGGACGATTGAGGCAGGTTCCCCCAAGCGTGCAGAACGGGCCGGCGAGCCCACTTTTCAAAGGTGGTGCGGAGGATCAGAATTTCCGCCCCCATGTTGAAAAGGAGGTCGGCCATGAAACGAAAAATCCATGCCTTGGGCCTGGCCGTGGCGGCCAGTGTGGCGGCGTGCGGCGGTGGCGAGTTGCTGGCGGTGCTGCAGATCGTCACGCCACTGGGTGGCGCCTGGAGCAACGCCGGTTTCACCACCACCATCCAGTTCACCTCGCCGTCGCCGTTGGTCCAGGTCTTTGCCACGAAGCTCGACGTCACGGCCACCGTCGACTCCGACGATGGGGTGTGCGGGGCCACACCGGGCAACCCGGTGGATCTGGTGGGCACCCTGGAGAACGGCGCCGTGGTGCTGCGCCCGGCGGCGCCAGCGAACGCACCCATCTGCATCCAGGGCACCTTCTCCGATCTGCGCAAGCTCGACACGGTGGCCCTGGGCGCACAGCCCGCGCGCAGCTACACCAACAGCCGCGTCGATGTGCAGATGCAGGCCGGCCTGTGGATCAGCGAAAGCGGCACGCTCACCCTGAAGTTCAACGAGCCGTCCTCGGTGGACAACTTCACCGGTGCCAACACCGAGCCCGTGACCGGCTGTGACGTGACCGTCCCCGCCGCCAAGGTCAACTTCGAAGGTGAGATGCGCGGCTTTGTCGTGGCCTCCCTGAGCCGTCCCCTGATTCCGGAGCTGGTCAACCCGTTGAACGCCGCGCAGAAACTGTTCACCCAGGTCGAGTTCGTCGACGGTGCCACCTTGCGCCTGCTCAACGCCGGGGGCGTGCTCGTGACGCTCAAGCGCCAGCCCAACCCGGGCAACGTGAGCTGCTGAGTCAGGGCAGGGCCGGCAGAAAGTGCGAGCGGCGCAGCACCACCGGCGCCTGCGATCCGGCCTGCACCTCGATCTCGTCGCGCGCCTGTGCACGCGCCCACAGCGCGCGCAGCGCACCGCTCGCCGGGCCGTTCACCCAGTGGTGCACCACGTCGCCTTCGCGCAGGCCGGCCAGCGCGGCTGGACCCCCGGGCAAAACGGTCTCGATGACCACCGCCTCGCCCTGTTGAACCAGCGACAGTCCGAAGCCTCCCGGCACCGCCAGACGGCGGGGCTCGACGCAGGCGTGTCGCCGGTCCAGGTCGATCCACCAGCGCGTGCCGTCGAGCAGCGCGGTGCCGGCCAGTCCCTGAACGTCGGGTGCCAGCGCGCGGTGCAGCGCGGGCGCGCTCAGCCGCACCACCGGTACCTGGGTGCGCTGCAAGGCACCCACGCTCACGCTGGCCGCCCACGCCAGGCCGGGCACCGCGGCGCGGGCCGGCGTGGCTTCAACGCGCACCACCGCCGCCGGGTTGCCCGTGTCCAGCATCAGGGATTCGGCGGCGGCGTCGTTCACGCGAACCGTGATCACCGGCAGGCCGCGGTAGACACCGAGATCGAATGCCTGCATGCCTTCGGGGCACCGGGTGGTGTCGGTGGCGCTGGGCGCCAGGGCCAGTGTCCAGTTCCTCAGGTCCAGATCGAGCGTGTGGCCCCGGAGCAGCGGCAGGCCCAGAATGCCCTCGATGCCCTCGCCCGCGGGACCCAGCACACCGCCGAGGTCGTCGATGCGCACGGCGTTCTGGTCCGCCAGACGCCAGGCGCCGATGTGCAGCGCGGGCAAGCTCACTTCGGTGCCATTCACCGCGCCCAGCGCCGTCTCGACCCGCACGCTGGCGCCAGTGGCCAGTCCATGGCGCTCGGCAAAGTGGCGCGAGACGATGTGGCGGGTGCTGCCGGTGTCGATGATCCAGCGCCCCGGCCGGCCCTCCACCTGCACCACCACCTCGATCCACCCGCCCACATCGCCCAGACTCAGGCGCTGCAGGGGCACGCGCTCGGCGCGGGCCTGCGCCCCGGCCAGCAGCAACGCGCCCGCCAGCAGCCAGGGTGCGCCACGCTGCAGCCAGCCATTCATGGCCGCAACGTGTCCACGTAGTCGGCGGTTCGCTCCACCAGTTCGGCCATCACCGGCTCCAGCGCCGTCACGCGTGTTTCCCGCCGGGCATCGGCGCTGGCCAACGCGCTTGCGTCCCGGCTCAGCACGGTGTCGAAAGCGTTGATCGACTCGATCACGTCGTTGAGCGCGAACGCCGCACCGTGGTAGACCTCGTTGCGGATGAAGGTCATGAGTCGGGCGAATCCCTTTTGCGCCGCGCCGCCGAAGCGCCATCGGATCTCGGCGTCCAGGCCCACCAGGCGCGGAATGAACTGCTCGGTGAACAGGTTGTAGGCGTCCTTCACCCGCACCAGGTGCGCCACCGCGTCGTCTTTCACCAGCGTGGCCAGCGGCCAGGCCAGTGCTGCCTTCACTGCGTACAGGCGCGTCTGGAATTCCACCAGGTCGCGCTCCAGCGTGTCGACGAAGCGGCGGTTGCTGTCGCCCTTGGGCTCCATGCGGTCGAGCCAGTCGCTGGCCCAATGAAACAGCGTCTGTGCGATGGCCGCGCGGGCTTTGTCGATGCCGCTGTCGCTGCGGTCGCTGGCGTCGATGAAGAGCCGCTGCGCAAACTGCTGAAACGGCGGCGCACTGGCCGCCAGATCGATGCCCGCTTCGATGACGACGGGCAGGACGAACACGCGGTCCTTCTGCGCCTCGCGCGCCATGGCCCAGTTCACCTCCTGCGCCACCCAGGCCTTGGCCAGCGACATGCGGCTGATCAGCACGATGAAAACATGGCTGTCTTCAATGGCCGTGATGATGGTCGGGTCCAGCTTCTCGCCACCGAGCAACTCCCGCACATCGACCCAGGCGTCGATGAAGTCGGGCAGCTGGGCCAGCGAAAGTGCCAGTGGCTTGTCCTCCCAGGCGTGGCTGATGAAAACGCGCATCGTCGTGCTCCATCCGGTCGTGGCGCCACTGTCGGTGCACCACCGGAGCATGTCAACCCATGGCCAGCGCCGCTTGTCCCGATGAGCGGTTGACTGGGTGGACCAAGTGCTCTCCTGTAGGGTACGGGGGTGGGTAGCATCAAGAGTGCCGAATCCCCGCAATGCCCCCTGGAAGCCCCCACCCATGAAGAACCGCCCCACTGCCGTCTCTGGAATGTCCCGCCGCACGTTCAGCGGGCTCATGGCCGGCGCCGCTGTGCTCGGCGTGCCCAGCTTGCGCGCGCAGTCGGGCAACCGCATCGTGCTGGGCCAGTCGGCCGCGTTCACGGGTGCCGCCGCGCAACTGGGCATCCAGTTTCATGCGGGTTCCAAGCTGTTCTTCGATCAGCTCAATGCCCAGGGCGGGGTGAATCAGCAGCGTGTGGAGATCTTGCAGCTGGACGACGGCTACGAGCCGGACCGCTGCGTCGACAACACCAACAAGCTCATCTCGGCCGACGTGTTCGCGCTGTTCGGCTACATCGGCACGCCCACCAGCGTGGCCGCGTTGCCGCTGGCTTTCAAGGCCGACGTGCCGTTCTTCGCGCCGTTCACCGGTGCCATGGGCCTGCGCCAGCCTTTCAACCGGCTCGCGTTCCACTTGCGCGCCTCGTACAACGACGAGACCGAGCTCATCGTGCGCCAGCTCACCAACCTGGGCCTGAAGAAGATCGCGGTGTTCCACCAGAACGATGCCTACGGCAAGGCCGGCCTCGACGGCACGGTGCTGGCGCTGAAATCGCGCAACCTGGAACCGGTGGCCACCGCCACGGTGGAGCGCAATTCGGTCGAGGTGGCGAAGGCGGTGGAGACGATCAACGCGGCCAGGCCCGACGCGGTGGTGCAGATCAGTGCCTACAAGTCGTGCGCGGCATACATCCGCGCGGCCAAGGCGGCCGGTTACGGGGGCACGTTCTACAACGTGTCGTTCGTGGGCACGCAGGCATTGGCCGACGAGCTGGGCAAGGACGGCGCGGGTGTGGTGGTGTCACAGGTGATGCCCACGCCCTACGCGGCTTCCAAGCCGATCTCGCGCGAATTTCAGGAAGCGATTGCCAAAGGTGGCAACAAGGTGCAGGCCAACTTCTCCAGCATGGAGGGCTTCATGGCCGCCAAGCTCTTCGCCGAAGGACTGCGCCGCGCGGGCTCGCGCATCACGCGCGATGGCCTCATCAGCGGGTTGGAGTCGATCGGCACCACCTCCTTCGGAGGCTATTCGGTGTCGCTCAGCCCGACCAACCACGTGGCCTCGCGTTACGCGGAGCTGTCCATGCTCACAGGCGACGGACGCGTGCGGACCTGAGGGGTCAGCGCCACGAAAACGCCTGCATGCCGGATCAGCCCTGCTGACAAAGGGCGCTCGGCTGCTCCCAGCCCGAGCCGTTGCGCGGCCACTCGACGAGCACGCCTTCATCGGTCTGGGCCACGACGCGGCCGTCGGTGCGGTCCAGGCTGCCCTGGTGCAGGCGGTTGACACGAACGCCGACCGGGAAACGGGGTGTCTGGAAAAAGGTCTGAAAAAACTTCAACATGGCAACGATCCTAGGGTTAACCCTTATTTTAGGTGTTTGAAGCGTAAAGCGGCTGTTTCATCAGAATTGCTAATGAAACATCAAGGGTGACTCCCCAAGCCCGGGTCGCTCGATCGGTTTGCGTTTTCGCGGCTGCCCTGATGAGCGTCGGCAGGCCTGAGCGCGCCGCCGGGACTTGACAAAAAGTCGCACCATCGCGCCGGCTTTTGGCCGATACTGAAATCCAGAACCGCAGCCGCAGACCCTGGGTGGTTGGCTGGCGCGGTCGCTGATCGCCCTCCCTGTGTCCCTTCCCGAATGAGACGCCATGGACAACACGTCAGCCACTCCCCGACTCTCCACCAGCGTTTGCGCCCTGTATGACCGGGTGCCCTGCGGACTCGTCTCCATCGACGCGGAGCTGCGCGTGGTCCACATCAACCGCACGCTGGTCGACTGGCTGGCCCTGGATGCCCGCGGCTTCGAGGAGGGCCGACCCACCCAGCCCACGGATTTCCTGAGCCTCGTGGGCCTGACCGATGCGCACTCCCGTGCCTTGCTGGGTTCGTACCTGGCCATGCTCGCGCGCGGGGGCCTGGGTGCTCCGCTGGAGCTGGACATCGCGGGCCCGAGCGACAAGGTGTTCAGGGTGGAGGTCGGCATCGACCCGGTGCTGGATGCCGATGGGCACTTTCTGTGCGCCAGCGCGGTGGTGCTGGATGCCACCGCGCGCAGCCAGGCCGAACACCAGGTGGCCCAGCTCCGGCGCGACCTGGAGCAACGCGTGAGCCGGCGCACCAACCAGTTGATGGCTGCGAACAAGGACATCGACGTGTTCTCGCACAGCGTCTCGCACGATCTGCGTGCGCCGCTGCGCCACATTTCCAGCTTCGTGGCGCTGGCGCAGGAGCGCCTGGGCACCGGCGGTGACAGCCAGCTGCTGCAATACCTGACTTCCATCGCCAAGTCCAGCAAGCGCATGGGTCTGATGATCGAAGGCTTGCTGGAGTACGCGCGCATGGGGCGCGTGTCGCTGGCGCGCCAGCAGGTGCCTTTGAGCCCGCTGGTGCACGGTGTGGTGCGGCACCTCCAGGTCGAGCATCCGGCGCGTTCGATCGAGTGGGTGATCGACGACGATCTGCCCCAGGTGCGGGGTGACGCGATCCTGTTGGCCGAGGTGCTGCGCAACCTGCTGGAGAACGCGGTGAACTTCACGCGCACGCGGCCCGCGGCCCGCATCGAGGTCGGCCAGTGGACCGACAGCACCGGTGAGCGGGTGGTGTTCGTGCGGGACAACGGCGTGGGCTTTGACCTGGAGCATGCGCCCAACCTGTTTGCCCTGTTCCAGCGGCAACACCACTCGATGGACTACGAGGGCATCGGCACCGGTCTGGCCCTGACGCAGCGCATCGTCCAGCGCCACGGCGGGCGCATCTGGTGCGAGGCGGCCTCCAGCGCTGGATGCACCTTTGCCATCAGCCTGCCGGCGCAGGTGATCGATCCGGAGAGCGAGTTCGGCCGGCTGCCGGCCTGAGCGGGCAGCGCGGCCTTCGTTCAGAAGCGCCGCGTGAGCTCGACCCCGGCCGAGAGCGAACGGCCCTGACCAGGTTCGAAGAAGCGGTTGTTGCCATCGTTGACGATCACCGAGCCCACGTGCTTCCTGTCGGTGAGGTTGTCGATGCGCACGAACTCGCGCCACGTCCACGCGCCGGTGGTCTGCTCGAAGCGCGCGCCGATGCCCAGCAAGGTGTGCTTTTCCGCCAGCGCGGTGGTGCGGGTGTTGGCGTCGTTCGCAAACACGCTGCCGGTGTGCCGGGCCTCCAGCGTGAAGACGCCGCCGATGCCCGAGACCATTGCCGGTGACCACGCCAGTTGTGCGAAGAGCTGGTGTTCGGGCAGACCCGGCATGCGGTTGCCGGCGGGAATGCTGGCGGTGCCGCTGCCGTAGCGCGCGCGCAGGTAGGTGTAGGCGCTGCTCAGCGTGACGTTGCCCATGCCGTACTCGGCCGAGAGTTCCAGGCCCTGGCGTTTTGTGCTGCCGCCGTTGGCGAAGGTCGCGCGCCCATCGATCGTGCCGGCCGAGACGATCTCGTCGCGGGTGCGGATGTCGAACAGCGTGGCGTTCCACAGGCCCGCCGCGTTGCGACCGCGCAGGCCGAGCTCGGCGCTGGTGCTGCGTGATGCATTGAGGGCCGTGTTGAGGCCGGCGCCGCCATCGCTGCGGTACGCGGCCTCGTTGAGCGTGGGCGTTTCCAGGCCCCGCCCCACGGCGGCGAAGGCCTGCAGCTGCGGCGCGAGTTGCCAGCGCACCCCGACCACCGGCAGGTAGCCGCTGAAGTTCACGCCGCCGCTCTGGTCACCGTTGGACAGAAAGGTGTCGGAGGACGCGTACCGCGCGTTGACCCGGCGCAGCCCGCCTTCGAGTGTCCAGTCTTCTTTCTGCCACGACGCGCGCACGTAGGGATCGAGCGTGGTGGCGCGGTTGGTCTCGTCGCGCCGCAGCGCTCCGGGCACGCCCAGCGCGGTCGGTGTGGCGGCCGGCCCGGTGAAGTTCTGATAGCCGCGACGCAGGTCGGTTTGCCGATCGCCGGCCAGGCCGGCGCTCAGGTCCAGTTGGCCTCCTTGCCACGCGCGCTGCAGGCGCCAGCGGGCGTTGAAGCCCCAGTAGTCGCGGTCGAGGTCGATCACACCGCCCGAGTTGCCGGGACTGGTGACGGGGTTCTGGTTGCCCGGCGGGATCGACTGGAACTGGATCACCCGGCGCTGGCCGGCGTAGCCCATGAGTTCGACCTTGTGTCCGTTGCCCAGCGCCTGGTCCCAGGCCAGGCCAGCCTGTGTCTGCGAGACCGACTTGCGCGTGTTGAAGAGGATGGGTTGGGGCGCAGTCTGCTCGGGGTTGGCATCGAACTGCGCGCGGCTCAAGCCCTGCGGATCGCGTGCGAACGCGCTCTGCCGATTGAAGACCAGGGTGGTGCGCCCACCGTCGTGGGCGCGCGAGAGTCGGGCGTTGGCGGTGCTGCGGTGAGCTGCCGACTGCGCTCGCGCGCCGTCGGTGGCGAACTTGCCCACGTCCAGCGTGTACGACCAGCCCGGTGCCTCGGTCGTGCCGGTCTTGCCGGTTGCCTGGGTCGAGAAACGCCACAAGCCGTTGGCGCCTGCGGCCACACCCGCGCGGATCTCGCCCGGGCGGCCACCGTCTTCGGTGTACAGCAGGATGGCCCCGCCACTGGAGGCGCCATACAGCGCCGAGAACGGCCCACGCACGACCTCGATGCGCTCGGCGCTGCCCAGCGGGAAGTTGGCCGCCTGGCCCGAGCCGTCGGGCGCGCTCGCGGGAATGCCGTCGACAAACAGGCGCACGCCGCGCACACCAAAGGTGCTGCGCGCGCCATGGCCGCGGATGGAGACCTGCAGGTCCTGTGCGTAGTTCTCGCGGTTGCGGATGACCAGGCCCGGCACGCGCGCCAGACCCTCGGACAGGTTGATCTGCAGCTGGCCGTCGCGCAGTTCGGGGCCGTCGACCACGTCCACCGTGGCGCTGCCGCGCCAGCGCCGCTCGGCCGAGCTGCTGCCGGTGATGACGATCGGCGCCAGGGCGCCGCCATCGGCTTCGGGCGGTTGGGGCATGGTCTGGGCATGCAGCCAGGCGGGCAGCACGGCCAGGGGAAAAAGAACCAGGGAGCGCACTTGCATGGTGGGGATGGGGCTTGGATGTCAGGGAACTTGAACGCTGATCTGCAGCGACGAATACCAGGCGGCGAGATCCTCGATCTCGGCGTCGGTCAGGGGTTTGGCGATCACGCCCATCACTTCGTGGGGGCGCTTGCCACTGCGGTAGTTCTTGAGCTGTTCGACCAGGTAGATGGTGGGTTGACCCGCCAGGTGGGGAGCGTTGGGCGCCATGGACATGCCGTTGGGACCGTGGCAGACCGCGCAGGCCGCGTTGGCCTTGGCTCGGCCCACCACGGGATCGGCTGCGTGGGCAGCGCCGACGCTCAGGGCGGCGACCAGGAGGATGGGGATTCGCATGGGAAAGAGATCCGTTCGAACATGAAGGGGCGCCAGGCAACCCGCGTGGGTCGCCTGGCGCCAGGGACCGGGTGCCCGATCAGTTTGGTGAGTAGGTGACGCGGTAGATCGCGCCGACGTAGTCGTCCGAGATCAGCAGCGAGCCATCCTTCATCGGCGCCACGTCCACCGGGCGGCCCTTGTACACGCCATTGCCGTCCAGCCAGCCCTCGGCGAACACCTCGGCCTTGCCGGCGGTGCCGTCGGCGTTGAGGGGGACGAAGTTGATCAACGCGCCGGTGGCCTGGCTGCGGTTCCACGAGCCGTGCGCGGCCACGAAGATGCCGCCCTGGTACCTGGCCGGAAACTGCTTGCCGTTGTAGAAGGTCATGCCCAGCTGGGCCTGGTGGGCCGGGAACTCCACCTGCGGGAAGACCGCGTTGGCGGGTTCCTTCATGTCCTTGAGGTCGATGGCGGCGGGCGAACCGGCCACCTTGTACTTGCCGTTCCAGTAGGGGTAGCCGAAGTGTTCACCGACCTTGGTGGCGCGGTTGAGTTCGCCCGGCGGCACGTCGTCACCCAGGCCGTCGGTCTGGTTGTCGGTCCACCACACCGACTTGTCCTTGGGGTTGATGTCCATGCCGACCGAGTTGCGCATGCCGCGCGAGAACACCTCGCGCTTGGAACCGTCGAACGCGTTCATGCGCACCACACCGCCAATGCCGAGCTTGTCGTACAGCTCGACCTTGCCCGCCGGCTGCACGTTGTGCGGCTGGCCCAGGGTGATGTAGAGCGTGCCGTCATCGGCCACGCGGCAGGTGCGAGCGCCGTGGTTGAACGACTCCTCCTCCACCGGGATCAGGCCGCCCTGGGGCACCACCTCGATCACGGCCACGTCCGGGCCTTCGTAGAAGAACTCGGCGGCCGGGAAGTTGAGCACGCGGTTGTGCTCGACCACGATCAGGAAACCGTCCTTGGTCCAGCACACGCCGTTGGGCACCTTGAAGTTGAGCGACGGCGCGAAGGGTTTCACCTCGTCGGCCGCGCCGTCACCGTTGCGGTCGGTCACGGCCCAGACACGGGTCTTGCGCGTGCCCACGAAGAGCATGTTGGTGGAGGGTGCCACCGCCATGTGACGCGCGTCGGGCACCACGGCGTAGAGGTCGATCTTGAAGCCGGGGGGCAGCTTCACGGCTTTGAGGTTGGCGCGGATCGCATCGGCGTTCTTGCCCTCCTGCGGAACCGGCGGAATGTTGAGGTCGACGCCTGACACCTTCATCTGCTTGAGTGTGGCCAGGTTGTCCTTGCCAGCCTGGGCCAGTGCGCCCGTGGCCAAGCCGCAGGCCATCAGCGCCAGCAGCAGCTTCTTGCTTGTCATGTTGGTCTCCTCTGTGTGATTCGAAGTCTCGAAAACCACTTCTCGAGAAAATCATTCTGGAGGGAAACCGGGGCCGGGTGCAAGCCACATGCGTGGTGTGGGATTGGCTGTCGCGCCGCTCAAACGCCTCAGGGGAGTCAGTCGGGCACCACCGCCGTCACTTCGATCTCCACCTTGGCCCGCGCTTCGACCAGCGCGCTGACCTCCACGCAGGTCATGGCGGGGAAGTGTTTGCCCATCACCTCGCGGTAGGCCGCGCCGAGTTCGCGCAGGCGGTTGTTGTACTCCACCCGGTCGGTGATGTACCAGGTCATGCGCACCATGTGCTGCGGTGCCGCGTCGGCACAGGCCAGCACGTCGCGGATGTTGAGCAGCGCCTGGCGCGTCTGCGCGATGAAGTCGTCGCTCTCGAAGGTCTGGCTGGCGTTCCAGCCGATCTGGCCGCCGACGAAGACATGGGTGCCGCGCGCGGCGATGCCGTTGGCGTAGCCCTTGGGGGTGGCCCAGCCGGGCGGTTGCAGGTGTTTCATGTGAGAGCCGTCATTCAAAGAAAAAAGCAAAGGGCGTGGACACCGCCAGCCAACCCGCGAGCGCCACAGCCCAACCCAGGGACACCGAGGGTCCGGCTCCGACGGCCCCAGGTGTCGCCCCCCTCCAAGCCGAAGGCGCCAGAGAGGGGGGTGGCGCCGTGAGGCGACGCGGGGGGGGGTCATGTGCTGGCTTGCTGGCGCAGGGCAAAACGTTGCAGCTTGCCGGTTTCGGTGCGCGGAAGCTGGGTCACGAAGACCACTTCGCGCGGGTATTTGTAGGGTGCGAGGCTGTGCTTCACGTGGTCCTGCAGCGCCTTCACCTGCGCTGCGTCGGCGGTTTCGCCGGGCTTGAGCACCACGTAGGCCAGCACGATCTGGCCGCGATCGTCGTCGGGCTTGCCCACCACGCCGCACTCGGCCACGGCCGGGTGTTCCAGCAGGGCGGCTTCCACCTCGGGGCCGGCCACGTTGTAGCCGGCGGTGATGATCATGTCGTCGGTGCGCGCCTGGTAGAAGAAGTAGCCGTCCGCATCCATGCGGAAGGCGTCGCCAGGGTGATTCCAGCCGCCCTTGACGTAGTTCGTCTGGCGCGCATCGTCGAGGTAGCGGCAACCGGTGGGGCCGATCACCGCGAGCTTGCCCACCTCACCCACCGGCAGCGGCTCACCCGCGTCGTTCACCACGCGCGCCTCGTAGCCCGGCACCACCTGGCCGATGGCGCCGCGGCGCACCGACTCGGGCGGCGAGGAGATGAAGATGTGGAACATCTCGGTGGCGCCGATGCCGTCGAGCATCTCCAGCCCCGTGGCTTGCTTCCAGAGCTGGCGCGTGGCATCGGGCAGGCCCTCGCCCGCGCTCACGCTGATGCGCAGCCGGCCGATGCCGTGCACTTTGGCGAACGCGGCCATCTGTCGGTAGAAGGTAGGCGCGGTGTAGCAGATGGTGGCGCCCACGCGGGCGATCAGCTGCACCATGGCTTCGGGCGTGTAGGGAATGGAGGGGAAGTACACCGAGGCGCCGGCCCACATGGGAAACACCAGCAGACCGCCCAGGCCGAAGGTGAAGGCCAGTGGCGGCGAGCCCACGACGATGTCGTCGGGCGTGGCGCGCAGCACGTGGCGCGGCCAGGTCTCGCAGGCGGCGAGCACGTCGCGGTGGGTGTGCACGGCGGCCTTGGGCGTGCCGGTGGTGCCCGAGGTGAAGGCGAGCAGGGCGATGTCGGTGGCGGCCGTGGGGCAGGGCGTGCTGTGCGCGCACTGGCGAGCCGCCATGGCTTCGAGCGAATGCGGCAGCTCCGCGTCACCGGTGTTGAACACCAGCAGCGTCATGCCGGCGGTGGTGGGATCGGCCGCCAGTGCCGCTTTGAGTTCGTCCTGCAGTTTCACGTCGCACAGCGCCAGCACGGGCTGCGCCTTGGCGATGATGGCGCCGAGCTCCTTGGCGCGCAGCAGCGGCATGGTGGCCACCGCGACCAGCCCGGCCTGCACCGTGGCGAGCCAGGCCAGCGCCATGGCCACCGAATTGCCGCCGCGCAGCAGCACGCGGTTGCCGGGCACCAGACCCAGCTCCACCGTGAGCGCGTTGGCGATGCGGTTCACTTCGGTCTGCGCCTGTGCGTAGCTCAGCGTGCGCTCGTCACTGCGAAACAGCGCTCGGTCGGCATGGCCGGCGGCGATGGCCCGCTCGAACAGCGCTTGCACCGCGTTGACCTGTGCGGGCAGTTGCAACTCGGGCCGGTCGAAGCGCAGCTCGGGCCACTGCTCCGGCGGCGGCAGGTGGTCGTGCACGAAGTGGTCGGCTTGCGCGCTGGGAACGAGGCGTGTGGACATGGTGGTGGTGTGTTCAGGCGCGCAGCGCGGCTTTACCGAGGATGAGCAGTTGCACTTCGCTCGCGCCTTCGTAGATGCGCAGCGAGCGGATGTCGCGGTACAGGCTCTCGATCTTCTGGCCCACCTGCACGCCGCACCCACCGAACATCTGCAGCGCCATGTCGATCACGCGCTGCGCGTTCTCGGTGGCGGTGAGCTTGGCGGTGGCCGCGGCCGTGGTGTAGGCCAGCGTGCCCGCACCCTGGGTGGCGCTGCAGTCGCGCTGCCAGGCGGCGCGGTAGGTGAGCAGGGCGGCGGCGTCGATGAGTGCGCTCATCTCGCCCAGGCGGGCCTGCGTGAGCTGGAAGTCGGCCAGCGTCTGGCCGAACATCTTGCGGTGCCTGGCCTGCGCCACCGCTTCGGCGAACGCACGGCGCGCCATGCCGAGCGCGGCCGCAGCCACCGAGGCGCGGAAGATGTCCAGTGTCTGCATGGCGAGCTTGAAGCCGCCGTGCAGCGGGCCGACCATCGCGTCGCTGGCGATGGCGCAGCCCTTGAACCGCAGCGTGGCAAGCGGGTGCGGCGCCATCACGTGGAGGTGCTCACTGCTGTCCAGGCCGGGTTGTTGTGCATCGACGATGAAGGCGCTGATGCCGCGCGCACCGGCCTGCGGGTCGGTCTTGGCGAACACCACGTAGAAGTCGGCCAGGTCGCCATTGCTGATCCAGGTCTTGGTGCCGTTCAGTGTCCAGCCGCTGGTGGTCTGCACGGCCTGCGTGGCCATGGCGGCGACGTCGGAGCCGGCCTCGGGCTCGCTCAGCGCGAAGGCCGCGATCTTCTGGCCGCTGGCCACGGCGTTCAGGTACTTCGCTTGCTGCTTGGGCGTGCCGGCGAGCGTGATGGCGCCGCTGCCCAGGCCCTGCATCGCAAACGCGAAATCGGCCAAGGGCGAATGGAAAGCCAACGTTTCGCGCAGGATCACCAGCGAACGCGAATCGAGCGCGGGCAGGGCGCCGCCGTGCGCGGCCGGCACGCAGTAGCGCAGCCAGCCGTCGCGCCCCAGGCGCGCCACCCAGTCCTTGCAGGCGGCGCGATCGTCGCTCTCGTTCACGTCTTGCAGCGCGGCCCAGTCGGCCAGGCGCGGCGCCATGCCGCGGTGGTGCGCGTCGAAGAAGGGCAGTTCCCACTGCGATTGCGGTGGGTGCATGCCGTGGGGGTGTTCGAAGGCGACCATCTCAATCACCTTGGAACTGTGGCCGCTGCTTCGCAGCGAAGGCCTCGTAGGCGCGTTTGAAATCCTGCGTCTGCATGCAGATCGCCTGCGCCTGCGCTTCGGCCTCGATCGCCTGGTCCAGCGTCATGGCCCATTCCTGGTGCAGCATGGTCTTGGTCATGCCGTGCGCGAAGGTCGGGCCCTGCGCGAGTTGCGTGGCGAGCTTGTGCGCGGCGGGCAGCAGCGCGGCGCTCTCGTGCAGCGCGTTGAAGAAACCCCAGGCGTGGCCCTCTTGCGCGTTCATGGCGCGGCCGGTGAACAGCAACTCGCTGGCGCGGCCCTGGCCGATCATGCGCGGCAGCAGGGCGCAGGCGCCCATGTCGGCACCGGCCAGGCCCACGCGGGTGAACAGGAAGGCCACCGTGGCCTGCGGCGTGCCCAGGCGCAGGTCCGAGGCCAGGGCCATCATGGCGCCCGCGCCGGCGCACACGCCGTCGAGTGCGGCCACGATGGGCTGTGGGCAGGCACGCATGGCGCTCACCAGCGCACCAGTCATGCGGGTGAAGGCCAGCAACTCGGGCATGGTCATCTTCGTGAGCGGGCCGATGATCTCGTGCACGTCGCCGCCCGAGCAGAAGTTGTTCCCCGCGCCGGTGAGCACCACGGCGCGGATGTCGGTGCTTTTCTGCAGCGCCAGGAACCAGTCGCGCAGTTCGGCGTACGACTCGAAGGTCAGCGGGTTCTTGCGCTCGGGCCGGTTGAGCGTGACGGTGGCCACCCCGTCGTTCACGCTGAGTGCGAAGTGGCTGGGGCGTGCATCGGCCATGGCGGTGTACTGGCCGCGCATGGGGTTGTGGTCGGGGATGGGGTGTTTCATGTTTCGATGCGCGTGTTGATGTCCAGCTGATGCTGTTTGACCTTGCCCAGCAGCTTGTGCAGGCTTTCCAGATCGCGTGGGCTCAGGCCCTGGAAGGCGTCCACGATCCATTCCTCGTGCTGGCGCGCCATCTCGGTGAAGGTGGTGCGGCCGTGCTCGGTGAGCGCCACGCGAAACGCGCGGCGGTCACCGTCCACGTCCAGCCGCTCCACCAGGCCTTCGTTCACCAACTGGTCGGTGATGCCGGTGACGTTGCCGCCGGTGACCATGAGCCGGTGCGAGAGCTCCTTCATCTTCAAACCCTCGGGGTGGCGCTCCAGTTGGGCCATGAGGTCGAAGCGCGGCAACGTGGTGTCGAACTGCTCGCGCAGGCCGGTGCGCACCCGTTTTTCGATCAGCTGCGAGCAGGTGAGCAGACGCAGCCACAAACGCAACTCGTGCGCGTGTTCGCTGTGTGCTCTCGCTTCCAGATCCAGAGGTGAATCGTTCATGGGGTGTTGTCTTTCAAGGCTTGCTGGCGCGCGGTTTCTCGATACAGCTGGTCGCGGCCGCTCTCGTATGGGCGTGGCCATTGCAGGGCACGCGTTTGCAGCTTGGCGGCCTCGTGCAGCGTCCAGGCCGGGTCGGCCAGGTGAGGGCGGGCCACCGCGCAGAGGTCGGCGCGGCCGGCGGCGATGATGCTGTTGGCGTGGTCCGCTTCGCTGATCGCGCCCACCGCCATGGTCAGGATGCCGGCCTCGTTGCGCACGCGGTCGGCGAACGGCGTCTGGTACATGCGGCCATACACCGGCTTGGCCGCGCGCGTGGTCTGGCCCGAGGACACGTCGATCACGTCGCAACCGGCGGCCTTGAACAGGCGCGCGATTTCCACCGCGTCGTCGGGCGTGTTGCCGCCGGGCGCCCAGTCGTGCGCGGAGATGCGCACGCTCATGGGCCGGTCCTGTGGCCACACGGCGCGCATGGCGGAAAACACCTCCAGCGGGTAGCGGCAGCGGTTCTCCAGTGAGCCGCCGTATTCGTCGGTGCGCTGATTGGTCAGCGGGCAGATGAAGGCCGAGAGCAGGTAGCCGTGCGCGGCGTGCAGTTCGAGCCAGTCGAAGCCGGCGGCGGCGGCGCGGCGGGTGGACTCGACGAAGGCGGCGGTGAGCGCATCCATGTCGGCACGGGTCATCGCGCGCGGCACCTGGTTCTGCGGGCCGTAGGGCACGGCGCTGGCCGACATCACGGACCAGTTGCCGGACTCCAGCGGTTCGTCGATGCGCTCCCAACCCAGCTGCGTGGAGCCCTTGGGTCCACTGTGGCCGAGCTGGATGCCGATGTGCGCGTGGCTGCCGTGCGTGAAGTGCACGATGCGCTCAAAGGCGGCTTGCTGCACATCGTTCCACAGACCGGGGCAACCGGGCGTGATGCGGCCTTCGGGCGTGGGGCTGGTCATCTCCACCATCACCAGCGCCGCGCCACCGAGCGCGCGCGCGCCCAGGTGCACCAGGTGGTAGTCGCCCACCGCGCCGTCCACCGCGCTGTACTGCGCCATCGGCGAAACGACGATGCGGTTTTTGAGCGTGAGGCCGCGCACGGTGAGTGGCAGCAGCATCGGTGGTGTCGGGTGTTTTTTTACCGGCGTGCCGGGCTGAGCTTGGTTCTGCAACCAGGCCTCATAGCCTTCAAGCCACGTTGCATCGCGCAGTCGCAAGTTCTCGTGGCTGATGCGCTGGCTGCGCGTGAGCAGCGAGTAGGCAAACTGCTCCACCTCCATGCCGGTGTAGCGGTCCACGTTCTCGAACCACTCGGTCGAGTTGCGCGCGGCGTTCTGGATCTTGAGCACCTCCACGCTGCGGCGCGCTTCGTAACCCTGCAGCACCTCGGCCACATCGGCGTTGGCGTGGCGCGTGAATTCATTGGCCAGGTCGATCGCGTCTTCAAGTGCGAGCTTGGTGCCGCTGCCGATGGAGAAGTGGGCGGTGTGGGCGGCGTCGCCCATGAGCACGATCGGTGTGCGCCGCGCCGCGCGATCCGGCGCCGGGCCGCCCCAAGCCGGATCAGCCCCCTCGGGGGGCAGCGACCCGCGCAGCGGCGGAGCATGGGGGCGAACATCCTGCCAGTGCACCCAGGTCTTGCAGATCACGCGTGGGAAGCGGATCCAGTTGGCCGAGCCACGCAGGTGCTGCGCATTGCTGATGAGCGCGTGGCCTTCCAGCCGATCGGCGAAGAGCTTCTCGCAGAACGCCACGCCTTCGGCCTGTTCCATCTGGTCGATGCCGTGCGCCTTCCACACCGCTTCGGGTGTTTCCACGATGAAGGTCGAGGTTTCGCCGTCGAATTTGTAGGCATGCGCCTGGAACCAGCCGTGCTCGGTCTGCACAAAGTCGAACGTGAAGGCGTCGAAGGTCTTCTTGGTGCCGAGCCAGACGAAGCGGCATTCGCGCGTGTCGATGTCGGGCTGGAAGGTCTCGGCGTAGCGGGTGCGGATGCGGCTGTTGAGGCCGTCGCTGGCGATCACCAGATCGGCGTTGTACTGGGCGGCCAGCGCCTGGTCGTCGGTCACGTCGGTCTCGAACACCAGGTGGACACCCAATGCCAGGCAACGGTCCTGCAGGATGTTGAGCAGCTTCTTGCGCCCGATGCCGCAGAACCCATGACCGCCCGAACGCACGCGGCCACCCTTGTAGAAGACCTCGATGTCGTCCCAGTGGTTGAACGCCTCGCCAATGAGCGTGGCCGACTCCGGATCGGCCGCGCGCAGATTGCCGAGCGTCTGATCCGACAGCACCACGCCCCAGCCGAAGGTGTCGAACGGCCGGTTGCGTTCGACCACCGTCACAGTGAGCGATGGATCACGCCGCTTCATCAGCAAGGCGAAGTACAGGCCGGCGGGGCCACCGCCGATGCACAGGATCCGTTGAAGCGGCGAGTCTGAAGTGTTCATGTCTAATTAGTTTAGACTTGAATTATTCAGTTTCAATCGGGTTTACCCCAACCTTGCCTGTACCGATGCCCGTATGGAGTACTTTGGTGCAACAATGAAACGCAGCCCAAGGAGGTTCCTTTATGTCCGTGTACCGATTCAAATCCCGCGAAACCGGCGACCTGGTGATGCTGAAGCAGCACGGCAAGCGCTTGTTGGAAATTCTCGGCAAAGACCCCTCGGGGCCAGGGGTCGTGATGCATCAGCAGATGCCGGCCGCCATCCAGGCCATCCGCGATGCCATCGTGCTTGAAGAGGCTGAACAGAAGAGGCTTCGCGAAGAAGCCGCTGCGCGCGGAGACGTACCGCCGGAGTTCGATCAGGTCAGCCTGCGCATGCGCAGCGCGCCATTCATCGAGATGATGCAGCGCTGCGAAAAAGCGGGCGTGGACATCGTTTGGGGGGTCTAGAGAAGCCACCCCCCGCGCGGCTTCGCCGCTCCCCCCTCTGCTGCGCGAGGGGGGAGCACCCTGCGGCCCGGCGGAGCCGGTTCCGTGGGTGCCCTGGGGTAAAGGCACGTGCTCCGGAGAGACTGCCTCGGCTATCTCCGGAGCGAGACGATCCCACCCAGAGATGCCACGGAACCGGCTCCGCCGGGCCGTAGGCATCGCCCCCTTGAGGGGGTCGCGCAAAGCGCGGCGGGGGTGCTCCTCTTTCGGGGGTCAATCAACCTTGGCGCCAGAGGCCTTCACCACCGGCGCCCACTTCGCAATTTCGGCTTCGATCAGCTTGGCAAACTCCTGGGGCGTGTTGCCGCTGGGGATGGCGCCTTGCGCCACGAGCCGCTCTTTCACCGCGGGCAGGCCCAGCGCCTTGGCGGTTTCCTGTTGCAGGCGGTTCACCACCTCGGGCGGGGTGCCGGCGGGTGCCAGCAGGCCGAACCAGGAGCTGGCTTCGAAGCCCGGCAGTGAACCGGCTTCGGCCACCGTGGGCGTGTCGGGCAGCGCGCTGGAGCGCACCGCGCTGGTCACGGCAAAGGCTTTCAGGCCGCCGGCCTGGATGTGCGGCATGGCCGAAGGCAGGTTGTCGAACATCACGTCCATGGCGCCGCCGAGCATGTCGGTCATGGCCGGACCCGATCCGCGGTAGGGGATGTGCGTCATGAAGATGCCGGTGCGCGACTTGAACAGCTCGCCCGCCAGGTGGATCGAGGTGCCGTTGCCGCTGGACGCCATGTTGAGCCGACCGGGGCGGGACTTGGCGTACTTCACGAAGTCGGCCACGCTGTTGATGCCGAGCTCCTGCGCGCGTTTGGTGTTCATCACCATCACGTTGGGCACGCCGGCCACCAGCGTGATGGGGGCGAAGTCTTTCTGCGGGTCGTAGGGCAGTTTCGAGTAGAGCGATTTGTTGATGCCGTGCGTGCCCACCGTGCCCATGAGCAGGGTGTAGCCGTCGTTCGGTGCTTTGGCCACCAGGTCGGCGCCGATGTTGCCTCCGGCGCCTGCGCGGTTTTCCACCACCACCGGCTGGCCGAGTGCCTTGGTGAGTTCGGGCGCCAGCGTGCGCGCCAGGATGTCGGTGGTGCCACCCGGTGCAAAAGGCACCACGATGCGGATGGGCTTGCTCGGCCAGGCTGTCTGGGCGGCCACCAGGCCAGGAAGGGTGGTGGCGGCAACGGCCAGTGCGACCAGGGTGCGACGGGAAAGATTCATGGTTGTCTCCGGCTCAGGTTGTCTATTTGCGGTTGCAGGCGCTCCTGGGTGCGGATGCCCAAGGCTTGCGCCGCGGCGTTGGCATGGCTGACCACACCATGGGCCAATGTACTGGCTGCTTGTCCGATGCACGCACTCGTGTGCGACACCGTGCAGGCCGCGAGGTTGTGCGTTTGCAGAAATTCCAGGCCCGCGATGCCGGCAGCGTCCCGACCCACACCCGCGTCGCTGAAGACCGAGAGCAGCGGCCGGACCGCCAGCGCATAGCGCGCCGAACTCAAGCCCCCGTGCGAGCCGCTCAAAGCAATGCAGCCCGCATCAGCGGGCTGCAGTTCGGTGATGGAGTCGATGACGCGGATGGCGATCACGAGGTGCCTCCACTCAGAGACACCGAGGGTCCGGCTCCGCCGGCCCAAGGTGTCGTCCCCTTGAGGGGACGGCGCAGAGCGCCGCAGGGGTGTTCAACAGTTCAGTCGGCGAACTGGCCGGCTGCGTCGATGACGGTCTTGAGCTTGGTGATCTCGTTGGCCACGAAAGCCTTGTGACCAGCGGGGGTGACGCGGTTGTCGTTCACCACGAGGGCGCCCAGGTCTTCCTGGCTCTTGATGAACTCGGGGTCCTTCAGGGCCACCTGCAGTGCGTCGTTGAGCTTCTTGGTCACGTCGGCTGGCGTGCCCTTGGGCGCGTACAGACCGTGCCAGATGGTCAGGTTGAAGTCCTTGAGCCCCATTTCCTGCAGCGACGGGTAGTCCTTGAGCAGCTTGTGCTTGGACAGCGGCTTGGCCGTGGTCACGGCGAAGGCCTTCACGCGGCCGGCTTCGATCTGCGCGGTGGTGTTGGTGGTCTGGTCACACATCACGTCCACCTGCCCGCCGATCAGGTCGTTCATGGCCGGGCCCGTACCGCGGTAGGCGATGGTGGTCATGGACTTGTCGAGCTTCACGGCCGACTGCCACATCAGGCCGCAGATGTGGGAGGCTGAACCCAGCCCGGCGTGGGCCAGGTTGAGCTTGCCGCCGTTGGCGCGGATGTACGACTCGAAGTCGCGGTAGGTGTTGGCATTGAGCTTGTTGGTGCCCAGCAGGGTCATGGGCACGTCGTTGATCAAGCCCAGGTACTCGAAGTCTTCGAGTGGCTTGAACTGCTGTTTGCGGTACAGGCTGGTGGTGGCTGCCATGCCGATGTGCCAGACCAGCAGGGTGTAGCCGTCCGGGTTGGCGCGGGCCACCTTGGTGCCGGCGATGGTGCCGCCTGCACCAGCGGCGTTTTCCACCACGATGTTGGCGCCGCCCAGGGGCTTGCGCATGGCTTCGGCCAGACGGCGGGCCACCAGGTCGGTGGGGCCGCCGGCGGCGAAAGGCACCACGAACGTGATGGGTTTCGCGGGGAAGGCCTGCGCAAATGCGCCGGCAGATACGGTGGCAGCCAAAGCGACAACAAGCAGTTTTTTCATGGAGATCTCCATCTGGGTTAAGTGAACCCCCGGATGGTATCCCTCACATCACAGCAGGAAATCGCGGAAATTACTTAGCTGAGCGCCTGGGAAAACCCTCTGCTGCGCTGCAGCCAGGGCCACCGCGCGACCGATGGGCCTTCGGCCATCACTGGTAGCTGCGCGCGTCCTCGATCACCTTGCCGTCGTTGGGCAGGCTGCCGGGTGGCACGAGCTGCACATCGCCGCGCAGTTTGGTGACATCGCGCACCGCGACCGCGATCAGCTCGCGCAGCGTGTCGTCGGCCTCGGTGGCCTCGACCTTCAGGCACATCTGGTCGTTGGCCATCTCCCCGCTGATCACCAGGCGCGCCTTGTTGACCTGCGGAAAACGCCGGGCAATGTCGGCCACCTGGGAGGCGTGCACGAACATGCCCCGCACCTTGGTGGTCTGGTCGGCCCGGCCCATCCAGCCCTTGATGCGCTGGGCGGTGCGGCCCGTGGGGCAATGGCCGGGCAGGATGGCCGAGAGATCACCCGTGCCGAACCGGATCAGCGGGTAGGCCGCGTTGAGCGTGGTCACCACGAGTTCACCCACCTCGCCATCGGGCACGGGATCGCCCGTGCCGGGCCGAACGATCTCGACGATCACCCCTTCGTCGAGCACCAGACCCTGGCGGGCCTGCGTTTCGTAGGCCACCAGACCCAGGTCGGCCGTGGCGTAGGTCTGGTACACGTCCAGGCCCTGTTCCTTGAACCAGGCGGTCAGGCTGGGCGGACAGGCCTCACCGCCGACCGATGCCTTGGTGAGGCTGCGGATGTCGACGCCGGCATCCCGGGCTTTCTCCAGCAGGATGCGCAGGAAACTCGGTGTGCCGGTGTAGGCGGCGGGCTTGAGGTCCACCATGGCGTCCAGCTGTTGCTCGGTCTGGCCGGTGCCGGCCGGGAACACGGTGCAACCCACCGCGTGTGCGCCCGATTCCAGGATGAAGGCCCCGGGTGTCATGTGGTAGCTGAAGCTGTTGTGCACCAGTTCGCCGGCACGAAAACCCGCGGCGAACAACGCTCGGCCGGCGCGCCAGTAGTCGCGCCCCGCGCCTTCGGGTTCGTAGATCGGCCCGGGGCTGGCGAACACGCGCGACATGGCCGGGCCACGCACCAGCGCGGCAAAGCCACCAAAGGCGTCGCCGCCTTGTGCACGCGATGCCTTCTGGCGCTCCAGCAGCTCGCTCTTGCGCGTGACCGGCAAGCGGGCGAGTGCTTCGCGGCTGGTCACGGCCGCTGCGTCGACGCCGCGCAAGATCTCGGCAAACGCCGGGCTGTGGCGTTGCGCGTGCGCGATCTGCAAAGGCAGCGAGGCCATCTGCTCGGCCTCGCGCTGATCGGAGGACCGCGTTTCAAGAGCGTCGAAAAACTCGTTCATCGCCATTCCAGTTGAGAGAAGTGTCTGTTTCAGAGACACCGCGGATCCGGCTTTGCCGGTCCGCAGGTGTTGCCCCCTTGAGGGGGTGACGCGCCGACGGCGCGGCGCGGGGGTGGGCCATTCAGGCCAACCACCGCTTCCTGCGCTTGTAGCTTTTCACGTCCTTGAAGTTCTTGCGCTCGCCACCGCCCATGCCGAGGTAGAACTCTTTCACGTCCTCGTTGTTGCGCAGCTCGCTGGCCAGACCGTCCATCACGATGCGCCCGCTCTCCATGATGTAGCCATAGTCGGCGTACTTCAGCGCCATGTTGGTGTTCTGCTCGGCCAGCAGGAAGGTGACCTTCTCCTTCTGGTTCAGGTCTTTCACGATCTCGAACACCTCCTCGACGATCTGCGGTGCCAGGCCCATGGAGGGCTCGTCGAGCAGCATCACGCTGGGGTTGGTCATGAGGGCGCGGCCGATGGCGCACATCTGCTGTTCACCGCCCGAGGTGTAGGCGGCCTGGCTGGTGCGCCGGGTTTTGAGGCGCGGGAAGTAGGTGTAGACCTTCTCCAGGTTGCGCGCGATCTCGCCCTTGTCCTTGCGGGTGTAGGAGCCGGTCATCAGGTTCTCTTCGATGGTGAGGTGGGCGAAGCAGTGCCGACCTTCCATGACCTGCACCACACCGCGGTGGACCAGGTCGGAGGTGCTCAGGTTCTCGATGCGCTCGCCGCGCAGCTCGATGCTGCCCTTGGTGACTTCGCCGCGCTCGGCCTTGAGCAGGTTGGAGATGGCGCGCAAGGTGGTGGTCTTGCCCGCGCCGTTGCCCCCGAGCACGGCGGCGATCTTGCCTTCGGGCACGTTGAGCGAAACGCCCTTGAGCACCAGGATCACGTGGTTGTAGATGACCTCGATGCCGTTGACGTTGAGGACGGTGTTGGGTGTCGTCATGGTGTGTTCCTTGGAAGCCATTTGAAAGACGCGGCACGCCGGTCTTTCAGATGGCGGCTGGCAAGCCAGCCGCGAGAGATCAACACCCGCCGCGACTGCGGTGCCTCCTTCCAGAGACACCGCGGGTCCGGCTCCGCCGGCCCCAGGTGTCGCCCCCCTCCCGCCGAAGGCGAGAGAGGGGGGGAGGCGCCGAAGGCGACGCGGGGGGTGATTCCGATCAGCTCTGGCAGTCCGCGCCGGTGCGGCGGGTCAGCTTTTTCTCGGCTGCGTACTTGTCGGCCGCGGCCTTGACCATGGGTTTGATGATCTGCTCATCGGCCTGGTACCAGTCGCTGGTGAAGCCCCACTTGGTGCCGTCCCAGGTGTGGATGCGGGCCCAGGCAGCGCCCATGTGGTCCTGGCAGCTGGTGGAGATCGGGCGCATCACGCCTTTGAAGCCCAGCGCGTCGAGCTTGGCTTGCGTGAGGTTCAGGTTCTCGTAACCCCAGCGGGCCTGTTCGCCCGTCATGACCTTGCCCTTGCCGTACTTCTCCTGGGCCTGGCGCACGCCCTCGACCGCGAACATGGAGCTCATCAGGCCGCGCATGTAGAGCACGTCGCCGACCTCATCCTTCGGTCCGGTGCCCTGGCCCTTGGCGTGCACCTTTTCCAGGATTTCCTTGACCACGGCGGCGCCCTTCTCGGTGCCATGCTGCATGGTGATGGCGTTGTAGCCCTTGGCACCCGCGCCCACGTCCTTCACGTCGGGCTCCGCACCGGCCCACCACACGCCGTACATCTGCTCGCGCGGATAACCCGTGGCCTGGGCTTCCTTCAGTGCAGTGGAGTTCATGACACCCCAGCCCCAGTTGAGCACGTAGTCAGGCTTGTCGCGGCGAATCTGCAGCCAGGTGGCCTTTTGTTCCACGCCCGGGTGGGTCACGGGCAGCAGGCTCAGCGAGAAGCCGTGCATGGACGCACGTTCCTGCAGCAGGGGAATGGGTTCCTTGCCGTAGGGGCTGTCGTGATAGACCAGTGCAATCTTCTTGCCCTTGAGCTTGTCGTAGCCGCCTTCCTTCTTGGCGATGTGCTGGATCAGCACGTCGGCCGCCACCCAGTAGGTGCCTGCGATCGGGAAGTTCCACTTGAACACGCCGCCGTCGGCGGATTCGCTGCGGCCATAGCCCGCTGTGATCAGCGGGATCTTGTCGCCAGGGGCTTTTTCGGTCAGGGCGAAGGTGATGCCGGTGGACAGCGGCTGGAACACGGTCGCGCCACCGTTCTTGCCTTTGAGGCGCTCGTAGCACTCCACGCCGCGGTCGGTGGCGTAGCCGGTTTCGCATTCTTCAAACGAGACCTTCACGCCGTTGATGCCGCCGCGCGCATTGACCAGCTTGAGGTAGTCGGCAAAGCCGTTGGCAAAGGGCACGCCGTTGGGCGCGTAGGCGCCGGTGCGGTACACCAGCGAGGGGAAGAATTGTTCCTTGTCTTGCGCCATGGCGCTCGGTGCTACCAGCGCAGCGGACACACCCGCGCAAGCGATGGACACGGACAGAATCAGATTTCGCATTTTCATTTCGTTGTCTCCTAATAAAAATCAAACACACACCAACACAAAACCCATGATGACCTTTGAATGCCGGACGGCCCGCGCCGTTCCGAACTCAGTGCGGGAAAGGCCAGAGCCGCAACTTCTGTTTGGCGATGCTCCAGAGCTTGGCCAGGCCGTGGGGCTCGACGATGAGGAACCAGACGATGAGGGCGCCGAAGACCATGAATTCGGTGTGTGAGACGGCCGCGGTGGAGATCTCCACGCCCACCAGGGCGCCCAGGGCGGGCAGGAACTGGTTGAGGAAGATGGGCAGCACGACGATGAAGGCCGCGCCGAAGAAGCTGCCCATGATCGAGCCCATGCCGCCGATGATCACCATGAAGAGCAACTGGAAGCTGCGGTCGATGGAGAAGGCCGCGGGCTCCCAGGAGCCCAGGTGCACGAAGCCCCACAGGCCACCGGCCACGCCGATGATGAAGGAGCTCACGGCGAAGGCGCTGAGCTTGGCGTACATGGGACGGATGCCGATGACGGCGGCGGCCACGTCCATGTCGCGGATGGCCATCCACTCGCGCCCGATCGCCGAGCGCACCAGGTTCTTGGCCAGCAAGGCGAAGACCACCAGGAAGCCCAGGCAGAAAAGGTACTTCTCCATGGGCGTGTTGATGGTCCAGCCCAGCACGTTGAGGTTGGAGACCGAGACCGAGCCGGAGGCGGTGTTGTTGGTGAACCAGCCGATGCGCAGGAACGCCCAGTCGCAGAAGAACTGCGCGGCCAGTGTGGCCACGGCGAGGTACAGCCCTTTGACGCGCAGGCTGGGGATGCCGAAGAAGATGCCCACCAGCGTGGCGAAGAAGCCCCCCGAGAGCAGGGCGATGATCACGGGCATGCCCTCGATGCGCACGTAGGTGTTGTAGGCCATGTAGGCGCCCACGGCCATGAAGGCGCCCGAGCCCAGGCTGATCTGCCCGCAGTAGCCCACCAGGATGTTCACCCCCAGCGCGGCCAGCGCCAGGATCAGGAAGGGGATGAGGATGGCGCGGAACATGTACTCATCGACCAGCAGCGGCACGCCGATGAAGGCAAAGGCGATGAAGGCCAGGATGACCCAGCGGTCCTGCGCGATCGGGAAGATCTGCTGGTCGGCGCGGTAGGAGGTCTTGAATTGACCGTTTTCACGATAGAACATGGCGGGCTTTCTTCTTGTTCTGTTTCAGACGCGGTCAATGATTTTTTCGCCGAACAAGCCCTGCGGCCTGAACAGGAGAAACACCAGCGCGAGCACATACGCGAACCAGATCTCGATACCGCCGCCCACATAGGGGCCCAGATACACCTCGGAGAGCTTCTCGCCCACGCCGATGATCAGGCCGCCGATGATGGCGCCGGGCACCGAGGTCAGGCCGCCCAGGATGATCACGGGCAGGGCGCGCAGGGCCACCGTGGTGAGCGAGAACTGCACACCCAGCTTGGAGCCCCAGATGATCCCGGCCACGAGCGCCGTGATGCCGGCGACGAACCAGACGATGACCCAGATGCGGTTGAGCGGGATGCCGATGGATTGGGCGGCCTGGTGGTCGTCGGCCACCGCGCGCAGCGCGCGCCCGGTGCTGGTCTTCTGGAAGAACAGCGAGAGCACGGCCACCAGCAGGGCGGCCACGCAGGCCGCGTACACGTCTTCGAGGTTGACCAGCACGCCGCCTTCGAAGGTGCCCTCGAACAGGAAGACCGGGTCCTTGGGCATGCCCACGTCGATCTGGTAGATGTCCGAGCCGAAGATGGTCTGGCCCAGGCCGTCGAGGAAGTAGGTGATGCCCAGCGTGGCCATCAGGAGCGTGACACCTTCCTGGTTGACCAGGTGGCGCAGCACCAGGCGCTCGATCAGCCAGGCCAGCACGAACATGAGCGCACCGGCCATGACGAAGGCGATCAGGTTGCCCAGGAACTTGTCTTCGATGCCCAGCCAGCCCGGCACCCAGCCCGAGAAGCGCGCCATGGCCAGCGCTGCGAACAGCACCATGGCGCCTTGCGCGAAGTTGAACACGCCCGAGGCCTTGAAGATCAGCACGAACCCCAGCGCCACCAGCGAATACAGCATGCCGGCCATCAGGCCGCCGAGCAATGCTTCCAGGAAAAATGCCATGACTATCTCCCCCCCGTTGCTTGCTCACTGCGTGTAGCCGCATCCCCCCTCCAGGGGGCGATGTCTGTGGCCCGGCAAAGCCGGTTCCATGACATCCTGTGCTGGGGCTTCTTCATGCGATGGTTTGTGGTGTTCTGCTGCATGGTTGTGGAGTCCATCAATGTGAAGTGCCGAGGTAGGCGCTGATGACTTCTTCGTTGGAGCGCACCTCTTCGGGCGTGCCGTCGCCGATCTTCTTGCCGTAGTCCAGCACCACCACGCGGTCGGAGATGTCCATCACCACGCCCATGTCGTGCTCGATCAGCACGATGGTGGTGCCGAACTCGTCGTTCACATCCAGGATGAAGCGGCTCATGTCCTGCTTCTCCTCCAGGTTCATGCCGGCCATGGGTTCGTCCAGCAGCAGCACCTGCGGCTCCATGGCCAGGGCGCGCCCCAGGTCCACGCGCTTTTGCAGGCCGTAGGGCAACTGGCCCACCGGGGTCTTGCGGTGCGCCTGGATCTCCAGGAAGTCGATGATGTGTTCGACGAACTCGCGGTTCGCCTCTTCTTCCTTCTGCGCCCCACCGATGCCGAAGGGGTTGCGAAACGCCTGCGCAAAGAGGTTGCTTTTGATGCGCAGGTTGCGCCCGGTCATGATGTTGTCGATCACGCTCATGCCCTTGAAGAGCGCGAGGTTCTGGAAGGTGCGCGCGATCCCCATCTCGGCCACCTGGCGGCTGTTCATGTGCTTGAAGGTCTGGCCCCGAAAGCTGATCGAACCCTCCTGCGGCTGGTACACGCCGTTGATGCAGTTGAGCATGGAGCTCTTGCCCGCGCCGTTGGGCCCGATGATGGCGCGCACCTCGTGCTCGCGCACGTCAAAGCTGATGTCGGTGAGCGCCTTGACGCCACCGAAGCGCAGGCTGATGTTGTGCACGTCCAGGATGACGTCGCCGATTTTTTTGCTCATGGGTGGTCTGTGTGGTGCTTCAGGCGGCGGCTTTCACCGGGGCAAAGGTCTTGGCGTCACCCAGCTTGAGCGTGGCGTTGACCGAGCCGCTGCGCCCGTCCTCGAACTTCACCTGGGTCTCGATGTACTGCTCGGTCTTGCCGCTGTAGAGCGCATCGACCAGCGCGGCGTAGCGCTCGCTGATGAAGCCGCGGCGCACCTTGTTCGTGCGGGTGAGCTCACCGTCGTCGGCGTCCAGTTCCTTGTGCAGCACCAGGAAACGGCTGATCTGGCTGCCCGCGAGCAGCTCGTCGCGCGAGAGGTCGGCGTTGACCTTCTCCACGCAGTCGCGGATGAGTTCGTAGACCTCGGGCTTTTGCGCCAGGTCGGTGTAGCCGGCGTACGAGAGGTTGCGCCGCTCGGCCCAGTTGCCCACCGCCTCGAAGTCGATGTTGAGCATCACGCAGACCCGATCGCGCTTGTCGCCCAGGGCCACGGCCTCCTTGATGTACGAGAAGAACTTGAGTTTGTTCTCCACGTACTTGGGCGCGAACATGGCGCCATCAAAAGCGCCACCCAGCAGGCGGCCCACGTCCTTCACGCGGTCGATGATCTTCAGGTGCCCCGAGGCGTCGATGAAGCCGGCATCACTCGTGTGGTACCAGCCGTCCGCGCTGAGCACCTCGGCCGTGGCGCTCGGGTTCTTGTAGTAGCCCTTCAAGAGGCCGGGCGACTTCACCAGGATCTCGCCGCTCTCGCTGAGCTTGATCTCCACGCCTTCGCAAGGCACGCCAACGGTGTCGGCGCGCGCTTCGTGGTCGGGCTGCAGGCAGACGAAGACGGCGGTCTCGGTGGAGCCATAGAGTTGCTTGAGGTTGACGCCGATGGAGCGGTAGAAGGAGAAGAGGTCGGGCCCGATGGCCTCACCCGCGGTGTAGGCCACGCGCACGCGGCTCATGCCGAGGTTGTTGCGCAGCGGGCCATAGACGAGCCAGTCGCCCAGTTGGTACTTGATCGAATCCACCAGACCGATGGCCTTGCCGTCCATGCGGGTGGGGCCCACGCGGCGCGCCACGTCCATGAAGTAATGGAACATGCCGCGCTTCAAGGCCCCCGCGTCTTCCATGCGGATCATCACGCTCGTCAAGAGCCCTTCGAACACGCGTGGCGGCGCGAAGTAGTAGGTCGGGCCCACTTCCTTCAGGTCGATGGTGACCGTGGCACCGGACTCCGGGCAGTTCACCACGTAGCCAGCCACCAGCCACTGGGCGTAAGAAAAGATGTTCTGCCCGACCCAGGCCGGTGGCAGGTAGGCCAGCACCTCGTCAGCGGGGGTGAGCTTGTCGAAGCGCGCGCCCACATCGGCGCGGTTGATCAGCGAGTGGTGGGTGTGCACCACACCCTTGGGGTTGCCGGTGGTGCCGCTGGTGAAGAACATGGCGGCCACGTCGTCGGGCTGGCCGGCGGCCACTTGCTCGCGAAACAGCTGCGGGTGCGCCTGGGCGTGCGCCTGGCCCGCGGCGATCAGCTCTTCCATGCCACCGAGGCCGGGCTGGCTGTAGTTGCGCAGGCCACGTGGGTCGTCGTAATAGATGTGAGAGAGCTGCGGGCACTGCTCGCGGATCTCCAGCATCTTGTCGACCTGTTCCTGGTCTTCCACCACGCAGAAACGCACCTCGGCGTTGTTGATCGGAAAGACACACTCGCCGCCCACCGCGTCCTGGTACAGCGGGACGGGAATGGCGCCCAGCGACTGCGCGGCCAGCATGGTGGCGTAGAGCCGGGGGCGGTTGGCACCGATCACGACCATGTGTTCGCCGCGCTGCAGGCCGGCCTGATGCAACCCGCAGGCAAGGGCTTCGACCAGCCGGGCCATGTTGCTCCAGCTGGTGGTCTGCCAGATGCCGTATTCCTTCTCGCGCATCGCCGGCGCGTCGGGGCGGCGCTGGGCGTGGTCCAGCAGCAGCTGGGGGAACGTCGTGTGCATGTGTGTCTCCTGGGCCGGTCCGGGCCGCCGGCATTTGACTGTCCTTCTTGGGACACTCATTGATGAAGCGGATCGTATGACTTCGTTTGACGTCATGTTGTCGGTACGACGACAATTGCGGGTCATCCCTCCTAGGACTTTCCCCTATGGGATGCCGCCTTTCACACCGCCATGAACCCCTTCGCCCCCCACCGTTCCGGCAACGATCTGCGGGACCGCGCGCGCGCCCCCACCGAGGCAGAGCTGGCCGAAATTCCCTGGCTGCAGCGCCTGACGCCCATTGAGCGGGCGCGTGCCGTGGACGCACTGGTGGTGGGTGAAGCCGACGCGGGCGACATCATCTGCCGCTTTGGCCGGCCGGTGACGTACTGGTTTGGTCTGGTGGATGGCCTGCTCAAGATGAGCAACGACGATTCCCAAGGCCCGGTGGTCACCTTCACCGGTGTGGCGCCCGGTGGCTGGTTTGGCGAGGGCACGGTGCTCAAGCACGAGCAGTACCGCTACAACATCCAGGCGCTGCGCAAGAGCCGCGTGGCCGGCCTGCCGGTGGAGACGTTCGATTGGCTGCTCGACCACTCGATCGGCTTCAACCGTTTCGTGATGTACCAGCTCAACGAGCGCCTGGGCCAGTTCATCGCCGCGCGCGAGATCGACCGCCTGGGCAGCCCCGACCTGCGCGTGGCACGCAACCTGGCCGCGCTGTTCCACCCGCTGCTCTCGCCCAACGTGGGCGGCATCCTGCGCATCACGCAGCAGGAACTGGCGTACCTGGTGGGCCTGTCGCGCCAGCGCACCAACGAAGCCCTGACCACGCTGGCAGCCAAGGGCTGGATCCGGGTGGAATACGGCGGCCTGCGCGTGCTCGATCTTGCCGCTCTCAGGTCCGGGCAATTGGATGAAGGATGATCGACCCATGACGACCGACAAACCCGCCCGCACGCTCAAGCTCAACCCGGGCGCAGCCAACAAGCCACCCGCCGATCCACGCGCGCCGCGCCGAGCGCCGGTGCGCCCACCCGGGCCGGCCCGCGCCAAGACCGTTTCGGCCTCGGCGCCCAAGCCGCCCCGTGAGCCGTCGCCGGGCTACGGCGCAAAGCGCGCCGGCCCCGAACGCGATCGCACCGAGCGCCCACGCTACGGGGCAGATGGACCACGCTCGGGCCCCGCAAACGCCCCGCGCGGTGATGACCGCGGCTGGAACGAGCGACCGGCGCCGCGCCGCACGGAGGAGCGCTTCGGACCCACTGATCGTCCGCAGCGCAGCCCCTCCGCCGCACCGCGCCCGCCCCAGCCCCACCGGCCCGATCTCGCCCGCGTGGGCAATGTGCGCGGTGAGGTGCGCCTCAACAAACGCATGGCCGACCTCGGCTTGTGCTCGCGCCGCGAGGCCGACGAGTGGATCGCGCGCGGCTGGGTGCTGGTCAATGGCGAGCCCGCCGTGATGGGCATGCCCGTGGCGCCCGATGCGCAGGTGGAGGTGCTGCCTCAGGCGCGACATCAACAGGCCGGGCAGGTCACGATCCTGCTGAACAAGCCGGTGGGTTACGTGAGTGGCCAGCCCGAAGACGGGCACGAGGCCGCGGCCACGCTGATCGGTGCACCGAGCCAGTGGCGCGGCGACGCCAAGACGCCGGCCGATGGCCGTCGCTTCGCGCCCGAGCACACGCGCGGCCTGGCCCCGGCCGGCCGACTCGACATCGACTCCACCGGCCTGCTGGTGCTCACGCAGGACGGCCGCGTGGCGCGCACGCTGATCGGCGAGAGCAGCGGCGTGGAGAAGGAATACCTGGTGCGCGTGCAGTTCGCGCCCAACGGTCCGCAGGGCGCGGGCGTGGTCGCTGAAAACGTGCAGGCGATTTTTCCGCCACACCAGTTGGCCCTGCTGCGCCACGGCCTGAGCCTGGAGGGCCAGGCCCTCAAGCCCGCGCAGGTGGAATGGCAAAACCCCGAGCAGTTGCGCTTTGTGCTGATCGAAGGCAAGAAACGCCAGATTCGCCGCATGTGCGAGCAGGTGGGCCTGCACGTGGTGGGCCTCAAGCGTGTGCGCATCGGCCAGGTGGTGCTGGGGAATCTGCCGGTGGGGCAGTGGCGGTATTTGGGGGCGGGGGAGGTGTTTTGAGTCCGTGCCGCAGACCAGTGGCCGGCATTGTGTAACAAAGCCGCCGGGAGGATACTGCGACTGTAAAAGATGAAACGGTACGCCACAGAGTCGCAAGGGTGAGGTCCGAGCTTTCGAGGTCGATGCCCATCAAACCGTGCTGAGGAGACTGCTCATGCTTGAGATGAAGGCACGCCTGCTGGTGAAGGGCCGCGCAAAGCATGACGATCGAATGGTGGAACACCTGGCTCGTGGCATCGCTGCGATCAGCTTGGCGCCTGGCTTGTTGCTGTGGCCGCTGCTGGATGCCATGGCGGACGACGCCGGCAGGCACGAATCGTCGGAGCGTCCGACGATGGATGTTGCCGGCATGGACATCGTGGACCTGGTCAACGTCAGGGTGTCCCCCTTCGAGGTTTCCACGCACCTGGACCAGGGCTACCGCGCCTCGAATTCGGTGTCCGGCTCTCGCTTCGACGCGCCGATCCGGGATTTGCCGTTCGCCATCCAGGCGTTCACCGAGTCCTTCATCCAGGACCAGAAGCCGCAAAACCTCTTCGACATCGCGCGCTACTCGCCGGGCGTCACCTACCGCAGCAACGACTTCAACGAGGGCAACGCCAACCTCGCCATCCGCGGCTTCGCCGTCAGCGCCACGCCGGGCAACGTTCAGGTTTTGCGCGATGGCTTCCATGGCCCCTCGATCTTCGATTTCACCAACATCTCGCGTGTGGAGGTCGTCAAGGGGCCGGCTTCGTTTCTCTATGGGCAAGTGGCTCCCGGTGGCATCGTCAATGTCATCACCAAAACCCCGCAGCGGACGTTCGCCGCCACCGCCGAAGCGCGCACGGGTTCCTACGGTCAATACCGGTTCGATGCCGACGTCACCGGGCCGGTAACGGAAACGCTGTTCTACCGGATCGCGGCTTCCCACGAGCAGGACATCGATTACTGGAAGCCCTACGACGCGCATTCCCGGAACTTCTCGCCCTCGCTGCTCTGGCGGCCCAGCGGCAGCGTCAGTGTTTCGCTCAAGTACGAAGCATTCGACAAGATCGAAACGCCGCAGGTCATGCAGAAGCCCGGCTACAACACCCAGGCCGGCATTGTGCCGACCGCGGCCGACCCCAATCTTTCCGGCGTCGACGTGCCCGGCCTGCCGGACAACTGGAACAGCATGTCCTACGCGGACTACCGTCGCAGCAAGACCAGAGCCCTGAGTTCATGGCTGGATTTCAAGGCGGATGATCACTGGAACCTGCGCGCTGGCTACTCCCGCCAGTCGTACGAGATCGATGCGCTTTTCTCCGGCAACCTCGGCATGGCCAACAACTCCACGCTCATGCAGGGCCGCCGCTTCAGGGGCCAGACCTACACCAATGTCGACGACACCTATGGGGCTCATGCCGTCGGCAAATACCAATTGGGCGAGACCAGCCTGCGCCTGCTTTTTGGCGGGCAATACAGCCGCCGCAGGTTCGACAACTGGGCCGCGCAGGCGCCCAACGACCCGGCGCTCGGCAGCGTTCCCACGGCGTCGCCGCTGCCGCTCTGGGACCTGAGCGATCCCGCCACCTGGAACCGCCATGTCGCGATCCCGCGCTCCGCGCTGACTGAAAACGCGACCGACACCACCACCGACTATGTGGACAGGTCGGTCTATGGTGGTTCAACCTTCGGCTTCTTCGGCGACAGCCTGCTCGTGCTCGCAGGATGGCGCAGAACCGCCACGGAAAGCCAGCTCGTCAATCACCTGACAGGCCTGTCCCAGGAAAAAATCAGCGCCAGCGCGGTCACCCCCCAATATGGCGTGCTGTACAAGTTCACGCCGGGTCTCGCGGTGTTCGCCTCCTACGCCGAGTCCTTCGTTCCCGGTACGCAAATCCTCAACAACCCCGATGGGACAAGCACGGCGGCCGAACCCACCCAGGGGCGCGGCTACGACATCGGTCTCAAGGCCGACCTGTTCGAGGGCCGTCTCTCCGGCACGCTCACCTTCTTCGACATCCGCAACAAGAACATCGTCAATGACCTGGCCGTCACGGATGCACTGGGCAATGTGGTCATCTACAACGTCCAGAGCGGCGAACAGCGCTCGCGCGGCTTCGAACTGGACACGACGGCCGCGCTGACCCAGAACTGGCAGCTGTATCTCTCCTACAGCCGCATGAAGGCCCGCATCACCGAGTTCAGCGGCAACGACGCGGCCATTCTTGCGCAGGACCCGACGACGCTCGATGCCTCCGGGCAGGCGAACTACAAGAACGTGCTGCGCTTCCACAACGCGCCCTTGCAGATGAGCGCGCCACATCTCGCCAACCTCTGGACGCGCTACAACTTCACGCAGAAGGGCCTGCATGGGCTCTATGTCGTCGGCGGCGCCAACTTCGTGCGCGACCAGACGATCCTGCCGGACGGGCCGGCTTCGTCCCGCCAGACCTACACGCTCATCAACGCCGGCATCGGCTACGCGTGGCGGTCGTTTGGCCGGCGGATGAGTGTCGACCTCATGGGCAGGAACCTCACCGACGAGAAGTACCGGCCCTCGCAAAGCACGCGCGGACGCCCGCGCGAGTTCCTGCTCACATTTGTTGCACGGTTCTGATGGCGACGCCGAATCCATGAGAACCCTTTTCGCTCCGTGGGTCATCGCACTGCTGTGCATGCTGCATCTGCCTGGTCTGGTCGCCAGCCAGGAGTTGGCGCCGGCCAACCCGAACCGGGTCAAGGCGGCATTCCTGCGCAATTTCGCCCACTACGTCCGCTGGCCGGCCGAGGCGTTTCCTCACAGCAGCACGCCCTGGCACATCTGTGTCCTGGGGCCGGATCCTTTTGGCGACATTCTGGAAACGAGCTTGCAGGGCCGCAAGGAGCAGGGACGCTCATTTGAAGTCTTTCGCGCCGAAGCACTGGATCAACTGCCGTCGTGCCAGATTGTTTTTCTCGCCTACAAGGACGATGCCCGGCGTCGTGCCGTCCTCGACAAGTTGAAGAACAAGCCGGTCCTGACCGTGGGCGACGCACCGGAGTTTCTGCGCGAAGGGGGAACCATCCGCTTTCAGGTCGACGACAGGGTGCGCCTGGGCATCAACCTTGACCAGGCCCGGGTCGCGGAGTTGGTCATCCAGACACGCATGCTGGAGGTCTCCAGCGAGGTGCTCGACAACGGCGTTGTCCGGAAGATGAGGTAACCCATGTTTCGCCATCTGAGCATTCACAACCGACTCGCGTTGGTACTCTGGGGAACGGCCCTGTTGGCGTTCGTCGCGGCGGGCGCCGGGTCGCTGCTCTATCAAACCCTGACCCTGGAATCTCGCGCCCGGCAGATCATGGAACCCTATGCGCAAATGGTCGCCGTCGGTACAGACGCCGCCGTCGCCTTCGCAGACCCCGTGCGGGCGCAGGAAATACTTGATACCTTGCGTGCCAATCCACAGATTCGGGAGGCGGAAATCATCCTGGACGACGGGCGCCGTCTGGCCAGCTTCGGCCGTGCCCCGGATGCCGGGCCGCAGCCGTTGTCAGAAAAGCCGGACGGCATCTACCTCGGCTCCAATGCCGCCCAACTGCTGCAAGGTCTGCCGAAAGGAGGGCGCCTGCGCATCAGCATGGGCCTGGAGCAACTCAATGCGCAGACGCATCAGGCCATGTGGGTGTTTGGCGCCGGCATGCTCGTTTTGCTCGTCGCCACGCTGGTCCAGATGGCGGTGCTGCGGCGAACGATCGTGCGTCCCATCGCGTCGCTCACCGAAGCGACCGAACGGGTCCGCGCCCGGGCGGATTACATGCACCGCATCCCGGTCGCTGGCACCGACGAGCTTGCACGCCTCGGTCAGAGCTTCAACGCCATGCTCGACGGCATCCAGCAGCGGGAAGACGACTTGCGCCGACTGGCTGCCTTCCAGCGCACCATTCTGGCCAACGCGGCCTACGGCATCATCTCGGTCACCCCCGATGGCATCGTCACCAGCTTCAACCCGGCCGCCGAGCGTTTGCTGGGTTACACCGTTGACGAGGTGGCCGGAAAGCAGACGCCTGCGCTTTGGCACGATCCACAAGAGGTGGCGCAGCGTGCCCGGGAGTTGTCCACGGAACTGGGCGAGACGATTGCGCCAGAATTCGAGGTGTTTGCCGCCCGCCCGCGCCGCGGCCTGCCCGAAGAAGGGGAGTGGACCGTCACGCGCAAGGACGGGACTCGCGTGCCGGCGAACCTTTCCGTCACCGCATTGCGAGACCAGGGCGGCCGCATCACGGGATTCGTGGGTCTGATCTACGATCTCACCGAGCGCAAACAGGTGGAAGAAGAAGTCCACAAACTCAACCAGGAGCTTGAACAGCGCGTCGCAGAACGCACGGCCCAGCTGACAGAGGCCAACAAGGAACTGGAAGCCTTCGCTTACTCCGTTTCTCACGATCTGCGCTCGCCGCTGCGGCACATCGACGGATTTCTCGGCTTGCTTCGGGAGCGATCGGACGTCACATTCGATGCGCAGAGCCAGCATTACATGGACACCATAGCCAAGGCCGTCAAACGCATGGGTGAATTGATCGACGATCTGCTTTCTTTCTCGCGCATGGGCCGCCAGGCAATGACGATGGCGCCCGTCGATCTGGACGCCGTGGTGAAGGACGTCATCCACGAATTCGAGCCGGAAGCCAAGGACCGGGCCATCCATTGGCGCATCGGGGAATTGCCGGTGGTCGTCGGCGACGGCGCCATGCTGCGGGTCGTGCTGGCCAATCTGATTTCAAACGCCCTGAAATTCACCCAGACGCGTGAGCAGACGGTCATCGAGATCGGCTGCTTGCCTGACAAGTCCGGTCACGACAACGAAACGGTCGTCTTTGTGCGGGACAACGGCGTCGGCTTCGACATGCGATACGCCAACAAGCTGTTCGGCGTCTTCGAACGCCTGCACAGTCTCAATGAATTCGAGGGCACAGGCATCGGCCTGGCCAACGTGCACCGCGTCATTTCACGAAACGGTGGAACGACATGGGCCGAAGGCAAGGTCGACGGGGGCGCGACCTTTTTCTTTTCGCTCCCACGGGACAAACCCATGGCGGCACAGATCGCCCCGGGCAAGTCCACAGCGTCTCAAACATCTCCCCCGCGCGAGGGCTTGGTTGCACCAGTCGGAAGTGAGACGAGATGACCCGCGCCAAACCCTCCGCCACCCGACAGGCCGTGCTGCGCCACCTGCGGCCCAGTGACCTGCAAGCTGCGGTGCGGCTGGCCACCCAGGCCACCACTGGCGTGATCGGCATTGCCGAAGGCGTGCACCAGTCGGTGCGCCGCAAGATGGGCCTGTCGGCGGGCACCGAACTGGATCGCACCGGCGGCCTCACGGGCCAGATCTACCGCGGTATCCGCAGCGTGACGGCGATGGTCGGCCACGGGCTGGACGGCGCCCTCTCGACCCTGCTGCCACTGCTGGACGACCCTTCAACCCACCCCGAGCCGTCGCCCGGGCGCGAAGCGGTGCTGGCCGCGCTCAACGGCGTGATGGGGGACCGCCTGCTGGCGCAGAACAATCCGCTGGCCCAACGCATGGAATTGAGGCTGGCCGGGCAGGCCCTGCCCATGGACCGGCCCACCCATCTGCGACAAAGGCTGGCGGGGGCCTCGCCCCACCTGCTGCTGCTGGTGCATGGCCTGTGCATGAACGACACGCAATGGCAACGCGGCGGCCACGACCACGGTGCCTTCCTGGCGCAAAAACTGGGCTGCACGCCGGTGTACGTGCGCTACAACAGCGGCCTTCACACGTCCATCAATGGCCGCGAGCTCGCCGGTCAACTCGAACGCCTGGTGGCGCAGTGGCCGGTGATCGAATCCATCACTGTGCTCGGCCACAGCATGGGCGGGCTGCTGGCGCGCGCGGCCGTGTTCCACGGCCGACAGATGGGCCACCACTGGCCAGCGCACCTCAAGCACCTGATTTTTCTGGGCACACCGCACCACGGCGCGCCGTTGGAACGCGCCGGGCATGGCGTGGATGTGCTGCTCGCCGCCTCACCCTTCACCCTGCCGTTCACCCAGCTGGGCATGCTGCGCAGCGCCGGCATCACCGACTTGCGCCACGGCCACGTGCTGGACGCCGACTGGCAGGGGCGCGGCCGCTTTGAATCGGCCGCCGACCACCGCACGCCCCTGCCCCTGCCCGAAGGCGTGGCCTGCTTCACCGTGGCCGCCACACTCGCCCCACAGCGCGGCCTGCTGGCCGACCGGCTCACCGGCGACGGCCTGGTGCCGCTGCGCAGCGCGCTCGGCCAGCACGATGAAGCCGCGCGCCGGCTGGTGTTTGCCAAAGACAGCCAGCGCACGGTCTACCGCACCGGCCACCTGGAGCTGCTCTCCAGCCCGGTGGTGGCGCAGCAGCTGGTGCAGTGGCTGGCGCCATCGCCCTGAGGGGTGGCCGCGCAAGGCAGGGCCCGGCCGGTCTGCGTCAGAAGGTGACGACGATCTTTCCGAAGGCGCCACGGGCCAGATGGTCCAGCGCGGCGGACAGGTCGCTGGACGCATAGGTGGCGGCGATGGTGGGCGTGAGCCGGTTCACGTCGATGGCGCGCACCAGGTCTTCCAAGGCGCGACGGTGACCCACGCTGATGCCTTGCAGCACGGTCTGGTGGCGGATGAGCGGGTAGGCGGATGTGCTCATGCGGTCGCCATCCAGCACGCCAATGACCGACAGCCGCCCGCCCGGCGCCAGGGCCTGCACCGAGCGCTCCACGTTGGCGCCGCCGACCAGCTCCAGCACGTGGTCGGCACCTTGGCCGCGGGTCAGTTCGTGCAGTTCGGCAACCCAGTCGCCATCACGCGCCAGCGCATGGGTGGCGCCCAACGCCAGCACCTGCGCACGCTTGCCGGCGTCGCCTGACACCACTACCGTGCGCGCGCCGTGCAGGCGCGCCAGTTGCAGGCCAAACAGCGCGACGCCGCCGGTGCCGTGAATCAGCACGGTCTGGCCTGCGCGCAGGGCACCTTGTTCAATCAGGGCAAACCAGGCGGTCAGAGCCGCGCAGGGCAAGGTGCTGGCCTGCGCGGGGCTCAGCGTGGCGGGCGCCGCCGTGACCCATTGGGCGTCCAGCAGCATGTGGGTGGCCAGCACGCCTGGGCCGGGTCCGCCCAGGGGAAAGACGTCGGGCGAGGGCTTGCCGTCGCTCCAGCCGGCGAAAAAGGTGCTGATCACCTCGTCGCCCGCGCGCCAGCGCTTCACACCGTCGCCCACGGCCAGCACGCGCCCCGCCATGTCGGAGCCGGGCGTCCAGGGTGCGGTGAAGGGCATGCCCATGCCGTTGTCGATCATCAACAGATCGCGGTAGTTGAGCGAAGCGGCGGCCACCTGCACCAGGATCTGGCCCGCCCCGGGGGTGGGCATGGGTTCCTGGACGAGCGTCAGGTGTTGGCGGCCATAGGCGTTGAGTTGCCAGCGAGAAAGGGTGGGAGGCGTGTCGGTCATGAGGGATGGATTGAAGGATCTGGAACCAGCGATCGATGCTATTGGTTCCAGTTGTGACCGTGTGGTGGATAATTTTCCGAACAATGTTGAGCGGAGGTCGCCAATGAGCGAACGGTTTCGGGGCGTGGAAGAGTTCGTGGCGGCCGTGGAGGCGGGCAGCTTTGCGCAGGCGGCGCAGCGCCTGCACATCACGCGCTCGGCGGTGGCCAAGAGCATTTCGGTGATGGAGTCGCGCCTGGGTGTGCGGCTGTTCCACCGCACCACCCGCAGCCAGAGCCTGACCGACGAAGGCGCCGCCTGCTTTGAGCGTTGCCGTCGTGCCTTGCAGGAACTGGAGGCCGCACGGCAGGAAATCGACGCGGGCCGGCTGGTGCCCACCGGGCGGGTGCGCGTGTCCCTGCCCGACGTGGTGGGGCGCCGGTGTGTGGTGCCATTGCTGCTGGAGCTGGCGCAACAGCACCCCGAACTGGTGCTGGAGGTGTCGCTGAATGACCGGCGTGTCGACCTGGTGGAAGACGGGGTGGACGTGGCGCTGCGCAGCGGCGCACTGCCTGACAGCGCGGTGCTGTCCGCGCGCCCGGTCGGGTACCAGTGGATGGGGCTGTATGCGGCGCCGGTCTATCTGGCGGCCAGGGGCCGGCCCACGGGTCTGGCAGATCTGCGCGCCCAACAGCCGACGCACCGATTCATCGTGTATGGCCGCGCCGGCGCCACCGGTTTGTGGCGGTTCGGACAAGGTGAACGGGCTGAAGACACGCTGCACATTCCCGCACCGGCCATGGTGTTCGACAGCATCGAGGCCATGTGCGCGGCGGGCGTGGCCGGGCTGGGCCTGGTGCGCCTGCCGAAATGGCTGGTGGCGCAGGCCGTGGCATCCGGGCAATTGCTGCAGGTGTTCGACGAGCCGGAGCCGTTCGGCTTTCCCTTGCACCTGCTGTGGCCACACAGCCGGCGCCTGCCCTTGAAGACCCGGGTGGTGCTGGACCTGCTCGGGCAACGCTTGCCCGCGCTGCTGGCGGCCCCTTGAAACCGTGCTGGCCATCGCCATCTGAATGCCGCCCTGGAGATGTCGACATGTCCGGGGTCCGCGTGCCGGTGCCAGAATGCCGGTCCGCGCGATGCGCTATTCGATCCGGTGTCAGCCGGTCAGTCGTTCCCCAGCCAAAAATGAAATCATGAGCAAACAAACCCTGTCGTTCCAGGCCGAAGTGGCACAGCTGCTGCACCTGGTCACCCATTCGCTGTACTCCAACCCCGACATCTTTCTGCGCGAGCTGGTTTCCAACGCATCGGATGCCTGCGACAAGCTGCGGTTCGAAGGCCTGAACAACGCCGCGCTGTTCGAAGACGCGCCCAACCTCGATGTGCGCGTGGCTTTCGACACCGATGCCCGCACCATCACCATCACCGACAACGGCATCGGCATGAGCCAGGCCGAAGCGGTGGATCACCTGGGCACCATCGCCAAGAGCGGCACCAAGGATTTCATGAGCCACCTCAGTGGCGACCAGAAGCAGGACGCGCAGCTCATCGGCCAGTTCGGCGTGGGCTTCTACTCCGGCTTCATCGTGGCCGACAGGATCACGGTGGAAAGCCGCCGCGCCGGGCTGCCGGCGGTCGAGGGCGTGCGCTGGACCAGCGCCGGCACGGGCGACTTTGAAGTCGAGACCATCGAGCGCGCCGCGCGCGGCACCAGCGTGATCCTGCACCTGCGCGAAGATGCTGGCGACTACCTCGACCGCTGGAAGCTCAAGTCCATCATCGCCAAGTACTCCGACCACATCAGCCTGCCCATCCTGATGCAGAAGGAAGAGTGGGACGCCGAGAAGAGCGCCTACGTGAAGCAGGACGAGTGGGAAGCGGTGAACTCGGCCAATGCGCTGTGGGCGCGCAGCAAGAAGGACATCAGCGACGAGCAGTACGCCGAGTTCTACAAGAACCTGAGCTACGACACCCAGGCCCCGCTGGCCTGGAGCCACAACCGGGTCGAAGGCAGCACCGAGTACACGCAGCTGCTCTACATCCCGGCCAAGGCGCCGCAAGACCTCTGGAACCGCGACCGCAAGGCCGGCATCAAGCTGTATGTGAAACGTGTCTTCATCATGGATGAGGCCGAAGCGCTGATGCCGGCCTACCTGCGCTGGGTCAAAGGTGTGGTGGATTCGGCCGATCTGCCGCTCAACGTGAGCCGCGAGTTGCTGCAGGAGAGTCGCGACGTGAAGGCGATCCGCGAGGGCAACACGCGCCGCGTGCTGGCCATGCTGGACGACATGAGCAAGGACGCCGGGAAGTACACCGCCTTCTACGCCGAGTTCGGCGCGGTGCTCAAGGAAGGCCTGGGCGAAGATTTCGCCAACCGCGACAAGCTCGCCAAGCTGCTGCGCTTTGCCAGCACCGCAGGCACCGAGCTGACGTCACTGGCCGACTACAAGGCCCGCATGAAGGAAGGCCAGGCCACGATCTACTACATCACCGCCGACAACCTTGCCGCCGCGAAGAACAGTCCGCAGCTGGAGGTGTTCCGCAAGAAGGGCATCGAGGTGCTCTTGATGACCGACCGGGTGGACGAGTGGGCGCTCTCCTTCCTCACCGAGTTCGAGGGCACACCGCTGCAAAGCGTGGCCAAGGGCGCGGTGGACCTGGGCTCGTTGCAGGATGAAGACGAGAAGAAAGCCGCCGAGGCCGCAGCCGAGGTCTTCAAGCCCGTGCTGGAGCGCCTGAAGGAAAGCCTGAAGGACAAGGCCAAGGACGTGCGCGTGACCTCGCGTCTGGTGGATTCGCCGGCCTGCCTGGTGGTGGAAGACGGCGATCTGTCGACCCAGCTGGCGCGCATGCTCAAGCAGGCCGGCCAGCCGGCGCCCGATGTGAAGCCCATCCTGGAAGTGAACGCCGAACATGCGCTGGTGAAGAAGCTGGAGGGCAGCGAACACTTCGACGATCTGGCCCACATCCTGTTTGACCAGGCCTTGCTGGCCGAAGGCGGTCTGCCCGATGATCCGGCGGCGTATGTCAAGCGTGTGAATGCCCTGTTGATCTGATGGAAAGATCGTGGTGCGCAAGTCGCGCGTGCGGTTGACTACACTGTGCCCCGGGGGGTTTCCTCGGGAACAGGGCAATGCACCTGTTCCCCCACGCACTCAAACACTCATACCGTGTACCTTCAGCGCCCATTCGACCACGTCGTCACCTTTCGCAACAGCCAGGGAGAGAGTGCCCGCGGCACCCTGACCAGCCTGCAGCGCCGCTCGCTGGTGATGGAGATCTACAACCCGTACTCCATCGTGCAGGTCAGCGAGGTGCTCAGCGAGCTGACCATCCGCTCGGGTGACCGCATCATCTACAAGGGCAAGGCGGTGGTGGTGAGCCTGCTCAACACCGGCCTCATGGCGGTGGTGTCGGTGGCGCTGATTGACGAATGGTCCGATCTGAACGCCATCCGGGGCGACGTGCGCCAGGTGCGCGACGAGGCGAGCCGCTTCGTCGCCGACTGGGAATCGCGCTTCAAGATCAAGCAGAGCTACCAGGTCACCATCAGCGAGTTCCGGGCCTTCCTGGCGGAGACCGCGCGCTGGATCGACCAGGCCGACATGGTCGACTCGCTCCCGCGCGACAGCAGCGGGCGCCTGACCGACGACGTGTTCGAGGCCATCGCCGAGCCCCTGATGATCAAGGGCAAGGAGTTCCTGGTGCGGCTGGAAGACGAGGCCTCGCAACTGCCCGTCGAAGACTCGCTGCTGCACCGCGCCTATGCCCAGACCGCGCTGCATCCCCTGCTGTTGCGCGCGCCCTTTGTGTACCGCACCTTCGCCAAGCCGCTCGGCTACGCGGGCGACTACGAGATGGTCAACCAGATCCTGGGCGACCCGCGACAGGGCAGCAGCACCTACATCCAGCTGGTCAACGCGATGTTCCTGAAGGCGGCGGTGGCCGTGGCGCACCGCAACCGCATCGACATCCTGGTGGATTTCCTGAAGAAGGCGGCGGACAACGCGGCCGCGCAGGAGCGCGTCATCCGGGTGCTCAACGTGGGCTGTGGCCCCGGTGTGGAAATCCAGAAGCTGATCGCCAGCGGTGCGGACCTCTCGCGCCTGAAGTTCACCCTGATCGACTTCAGCCTGGAGACACTGAAGTACACGCAGCAGAAGATCGAAGAGGCCGCGGCCGCGCACCGGGTGAAGGTCGATGTGACCTATGTGCAGGAGTCGGTGCACGAACTGCTCAAGCGCGCCACGCGCGACACCGCACCGGCGGATGGTGAAGGTTTCGACACCATCTACTGCGCCGGCCTGTTCGACTATTTGTCGGACAAGGTGTGCTCGCGCCTGATCCGCTACTTCATGTCGCGCAGCAACCCCGGCGCCCACCTGCTGGTGACCAACGTGCATTCGGACAACCCGGAGCGCTTTGGCATGGAGCATCTGCTGGAGTGGCACCTGATCTACCGCGACGAGGCGCAGATGCGCGTCGTGCTGGAAGAGGTCGATGCACCGGTGACGCTCTACACCGATCCCACCGGGGTGAACATCTTTGCGGAGCTGGTGGTCAACGCGCGCCTGAAAGCGATGGCGCTTGAAAATGGTTAGCCGGCCGAGTTCGCCCTACGAGCAGCAGCTCTCGGACTTCCGGCTCACCTACAGCAAGGCGGGGAGCATCACCTCCATCGTGCTGGTGCTGGCCGGCTTCGGTCTTGACTATTTTTCGTACCCGGACCGGCTGCTGGAGTTTTCGCTGCTGCGCGTCCTGGTGGCGGTGCTCACCCTGGGTGTGTTCGGGGTGCTGTTCACGCCTTTCGGACGCATACACGTACGTGGCCTTACCATGCTGTGGCTGCTGCTGCCACAGATCATGATCGCCTTCATGATCTTCGACACCGATGGAGCCCAGTCGATCTACTTCGTGGGACTTCACCTGGCGCTCTACGCGGTGGGCATCATCCTGCCCATCAGCTTCTTCGAGGGTGTGGGCTTCGGGGCACTCACGCTGGGCCTGTATGTGGCGGCCTGTGTGATGCACCCCGGGGCCAGCGAGGACTCCTCTCGGCTGGTGACGAACTCGCTGTTCATCCTGTTCTCTGCCGCCGCCAGCGCGGTGTGCACCTGGTTCAACGAGAAGGCCCGCATCCGTTTGTTCTCCCTTCAGCACGAGGTGTCGGAAAAAAACGCCTCGCTGCGCGAGATCAACACCACGTTGGCCGAAGTCAAGGGCCAGCTGATCCAGCGCGAGAAGATGGCCGCCATCGGCACGCTCTCGGCCGGCCTGCTGCACGAGCTCAACAACCCGGTGAACTACAGCCTGATGGCGATCGACATGGGCCTGACCTGCCCGGGCGTGGAGAGCGACGCCATGCTCAAGGAAAGCCTGGGCGATGCGCGCGAGGGCATGCAGCGCATCCAGAACATCGTCTCCGACCTCAAGACCTTCGCTTACCAGAAGCCGGGCCAGGACGCCCAGCGCCCCTTCCTGCTGGGCAATGCGTTGCGCTCGGCCCTGCGGCTGGCTGGCTACGAACTCAAGGGCATCGACGTGCCGCTGGAGTTGCCGCAGGACACGCACGTGCTGGGCGATGAGCCCGCCATCATCGGTGTGTTGATCAACCTGCTGAGCAATGCCGCGCATGCCCTGCAGGCGGCGCGGCGCGAACAGCCGCAGATCGCCGTGACCGTGGTCTCGCGCGAGCAGCGCCTGTTTGTTTCGGTGCGCGACAACGGTACGGGCATTGCGCCCGACAACCTGGGACGTGTGTTCGAGCCGTTCTTCACCACGCGCGATGTGGGCGCTGGCCTCGGACTGGGCTTGAGTGTGAGCTACGGCATCGTGCAGCGCCACGGCGGCATCCTGGCGGTGGAGAGCGAGCTGGGCGCCTGGACCGAATTCACCTTTGATTTGCCGAGGCCCTCATGAGCATGCAAGACCCCGGTGCGGTGCGAGTTCCCCAGGGACCGCACGCCATCCTGATGGTGGACGACGAGCCGCAGGCCTGCAAATGGTTTGCCCGCCTGTACGGAACGGAATTCACTGTGTTGACCGCCGCCAGCGTGGACGAGGCGCTGGCCTTGCTGGGCGAGCGCAGCCACGAGGTGGCGGTGCTGCTCACCGACTACGCGATGCCGGCGCGCGACGGCGTGGCTTTGCTCAGCGAGGTGCGGCGGCTCTATCCGCACGTGGCGCGCTTGTTGGTGTCCGCCTATGCCGACAAGGATGTGGCCATGTCGGCCGTGAACCAGGGCCATGTGGAGAAGATTCTGGAGAAACCCCTGGATGACGCGATCACCCGCCAGGCCTTGCGTGAGGCGCTGGAGTCCAGCGTGCGCCGCACGCGCGACCAGTCGCTGATCGCGCGGCGCGAGTCGGCCTTGCGCGAGACCTTGGGCTTTCTGGCCCACGAGGTCACTTCGCCACTGGCCACGGTGCGTGGTTATCTGTCGGCCATGCGCGAGAACCACCGTGCCAGCCCCGAGAACACCGAGGGCATGGCCTACATCGCCCAGCAGAAGCCGGGTGACGTGCTGTTCATGATCGAGGCCGCGCAGCGGCGCGCAGAGTACGCGCAGTCACTGGTGTCCACCTTCGTGCAGACCGCGCGAGACGCCAGCCGGGGTGATGCCTCGGCCAGCCTGCGCGCCAGCGAGCTGGTGCGTGCGGTGCAGGAGGAGTACCCGTTTGAAGCCGGCGAGGCCGACTGGCTGTCGGCGGAACTGGCGCCCGATTTCACCTTGCCCGGTCGACGCGACCTGCTCTACCTGGTGCTGTGCACACTCGTCAAGAACGCCTTGATCGCCCTGCGCGCCCAGCCGCCGCAGCGACCCGAGGTGCGCATTGCACTGGACCGTGTGGCCATGCTGCCTGGCCTGAGCCCGCAGGCGGCCTTGCGCGTGAGCGACAACGGCCCCGGCATCCCGCCCGAGGTGCTCAATCGCCTCACGCGCGAGCCCGTGACCACGCGCGCCGAGAGTGGCGGCAGCGGCATGGGCCTGCTGTTCTGCCAGCGTGTGATGACCACCCTGGGCGGTGACATCGCCGTGCAATCCACCCTGGGCCAGGGCACGACCGTGACCCTTTATTTCCCACCGTCGCCTGACGACACCTTGGTCGAGGAGACCTGATGACACCAACAAAAATTCTGTATGTGGACGACGAAGCCATGGCGCTGAAGTATTTCGAGCGCCTGGTCAGCCCGTTGGCGCCTGTGTTGACCGCCGGGTCGGTGGAAGAAGGCCGCGCTGTCCTGCTGGCGCACGGTGCCGACGTGGCCGTGCTGGTGTGCGACCAGCGCATGCCCGGCGAGCGCGGCAACGAGCTGCTGCGCCACGCACGCGAGTACTACCCCGGCATCGTGCGCATGTTGACCACCGCCTATTCGGAGCTGGGGGATGCCATCGAGGCGATCAACACCGGCGAGATCTACCGCTACATCAACAAGCCCTGGGAGCTGGAGAGCCTGCGCGCCGACCTGAAGAACGCACTGGAGCTTGCGGTCCTGCGCAGCGAACGCGACAGCCTGATGCGCGACCGGCTGCTGGCCCAACAGAGCCGCCTGCTGGCGAACCGCCTCGCCGCTTTGCTCATGGTGGGCTCGGCCGTGTACGCCGACGGTCATGAGCAGGCGCTCTACCGCTACGCCGAAGCGGTGCGGGTGGTGGGTGGGACTGAACCCATGGTGGACTGGAACCGCTGGGACCACGCGGATCTGCTGCAGGCCGAGGCACTGCGCGGCGCGGCCATCGCGGCGCACCTGCGCGATGCCCTGCTGGTGCTTGGCCCCCGGGGCGATGAGGGCGAGGCCCTGTCGGCGCTGGCGCGCTCGATCGGTGGCGAGGTCAGTGGCGACGGGGTGCTGGTGGCCAACGCCACCGTGTTCACCGCGCTGCTGGTGTCGCCCGCGGGTGAGGCGCCCACCGCGCCGCAATGCGCCTGGCTGGCGTGGTTGCTGTGGCAGGGCGGGCAGGCCCGTGTGACGCCCGCGCAAGGCGGCTGGATGGTGCGCCCGGCCGCGCCGGATGTGCTGCGCGAGGACTGGCTGGCCGATGCGATGGAGCGGCTGGGGAAAGACCGGGCTTGAGATCGGTTCGTCGGAACGGCGGAACCGCGGTGAACGGCATGGGTCATTCAGGCAGCGTTGAAGTACCCTTGCTCTTGAATCTTCTGGGGATCCCATGACGAACCTTGCCCATACCTTCCGCCAGCGGCTCTTGCATGCGTCCCGACTGGCCACCTGGCTGTGTGCTGGCGCCTTGCTCACCGGTTGCGCGGCGGGCGTGGGTGTGGGCATTCCGGTTGGCCCGTTTTCCATCGGTGTGGGCGTGGGGTCCGGTGGGGTGAATGCCGGCGTCAGCACCGGTGTCGGCCCTGTGGGGGTGGGCGTGGGGGTGAATCAGCGCGGTGCGGTGAGCGTCGGTGCCGGCGTGGGCACGAGCAAGCAGATCGGCAACAGCAATGCGCGCGTCGGGGTGGGTGTGGGTACCAGCACGGTGATCCACGATCCGCATGAGCGCAACTGAAGCCACGGGCAATGCCCGTGCGACGCAAAAGGCCCACCCGGCGTGAACCGGGTGGGCCTTTTTGCTGGCGCGGGCGGTATTACACCAGCGTGATGGTCACGTCGATGTTGCCGCGGGTGGCATTGGAGTACGGGCACACCTGGTGCGCGGTGTCCAACAGGTCTTGCGCCACGGCGCGGTCCATGCCGGGCAGGCTCACGTTCAGGCGGGCAGCGATGCCGAAACCGGCCGGAATCGGGCCGATGTCGACTTCAGCGTCGATCGACGCGTCGGCTGGCACAGCCACTTTTTTCATGCCGGCCACGTGTTTCATGGCGCCCATGAAGCAGGCGGAGTAACCGGCGGCGAACAGCTGCTCGGGGTTGGTGGCAGCGCCCGAGCCGCCCATGGCTTTGGGAGGCGAAAGCTTGACGTCGAGCATGCCGTCGTCGGAGCGGGAAGTGCCTTCGCGACCGCCGGTGGTGTGGGCGCGGGCGGTGTAGACGACTTTGTCGAGGGAAGTGGGCATGGTGTGGCTCCTGGGGTTGAATCGCTTGCGAAAAGCGGGGGTTGAAACGGGAAGGGAACTGGGATCAGGCAGAGAGGCGATCGCGCAGGGTCTGCACCTGCCGGGTGAGCGCAAGGACTTCGGCCACGTCGCACTGCGTGGCTTGCAGCACGCAGCCCGGAATGCGCGCGGCCCGGGTCTTGAGCTTGCGGCCGGCAGCGGTCAGGCGGATCAACACGCGGCGCTCGTCCTGCACGTCGCGCAGGCGGGTCACGAGTTCGGCAGCCTCCAGACGTTTGAGCAACGGGGTGAGGGTGCCCGAGTCGAGGTGCACGCGCTCACCGAGTTCGGAGACGGCCACGCCGTCGTGCTCCCACAGCACCAGCATGGCCAGGTACTGCGGGTAGGTCAGGCCGATCTCGTCCAGCAGCGGCTTGTACAGCTTGGTCATGGCCAGCGAGGCCGAGTACAGCGCAAAGCAGAGCTGGTGGTCGAGCTGCAGGGCCTGGTCGCTGGAGAGGCGTGGGGTGTTCATGGGGTGTTAATGTAGCGAGCAATTAAATTGTGTGCAATGTAATTCCGAACAACCACAAGCCGAATGAGGTCATCGCCGGCCCCGTCGACCGGGTTCAGGCCATCAATGGCTCGGCCTGCATTTCCTCGATCTGCTCCACCAGCATGTCGACCTGGCCCTGCCAGTAATCGCGGCTGCCGAACCAGGGGAAGTTGATCGGGAAGGCCGGGTCGTCCCAGCGGCGCGCCACCCAGGCGCTGTAGTGGATCAGCCGCAGCGTGCGCAGGGGCTCGATCAGCGCGAGCTCTCGCCGGTCGAAGGGGCGGAACTGTTCGTAGCCGTCGACCAGCGCGCCGAGCTGCTGCGTCTGCTGGCGCCGGTCTCCACTGAGCAGCATCCAGAGGTCCTGCACCGCCGGGCCGGTGCGCGCGTCGTCCAGGTCCACGAAATGCGGTCCGGCGCCGGGCTGGCCCTCCGGGGTCCAGAGGATGTTGCCCGGGTGGCAGTCGCCGTGCAGGCGGATGCGGCGGATGCCGTCTTCTGCCAGCGGCGCGCCCGCCTTGAGCACCGGGTGGGCTTCGATCAAGGCCAGCGCTTCTTCGAGTGCGGCGGCCCAGGCGGTGCGCACCTCGGGCGCCACGGCGGCGTGTTCCATCAACCAGTCGCGCGGCTCGCGGGCGAAGTGGGCGGCGTCCAGCGCCGGGCGCACCTGGAACGCCTGCACCGCGCCCACGCTGTGGATGCGCGCCAGAAAGCGGCCGATCCATTCGAGCACGTCGAAGTCGTCGAGCTCGGGCCGCCGTCCACCGCGGCGAGGGCTCACCGCGAACGCAAAACCGCCGAAATGGTGCAGGGTGGCGCCGTTCACCACGAGCGGTGGAACCGCGGGAATCTCGGCCTGCGCCAGCTCCATGGCAAACGCATGCTCCTCGGCGATCTGCTCGTCGCTCCAGCGCCCGGGCCGGTAGAACTTGGCCACCACCTGGTCCACGCCGTCCACCGGCGACTCCAGGTGGATCTGGTACACGCGATTTTCGAAGCTGTTGAGCGCGGCCATGCGCCCGTCGCCCCACAGGCCGATGCTGGCCAGCGCGTCCTGCACCACGTCGGGTGTCAGGGCGCTGTAGGGATGATCGGCGGGAGCAACGGAGTCGGGCGTCATGGGCAGGGTCATGGGCGATTGTCACCGTTGCAGACCGCCGTGGCGGGTGCGCGCACCTATCATCGGCCCATGGCCAAAAACAAATCTTCACCTCGCCCGGTGCCCACGCTGCAGGAGCAACTGCCCGAGCTGCGCGAAGGCCAGTCGGTGGCCTTGCTGCAGGAGCTGCACATCCTCACCCGCGAGGGCAAGCTCAACCAGGACACGCGGCGCAAACTCAAGCAGGTGTACCACCTGGTGCAGTTCATCGAACCGCTGCTGGCCGAGGTGCTGGCCGCGCGCGGCGATGTGACCCTGGCCGACCACGGCGCGGGCAAGTCCTACCTGGGTTTCATCCTCTACGACCTGTTCTTCAAGTCCAGGCCGGTGGGCCGCGTGACCGGCGTGGAAACCCGCGCCGAACTGGTGGACAAGTCGCAAGCCCTGGCCAGCAAGCTGGGCTTTGAGCGCATGGACTTTCTGGCCACCACGGTGCAGGAGGCGCTCACCCACCCCGGCCTGCCGGAGCGCATCGACGTGGTGACCGCGCTGCACGCCTGCGACACCGCCACCGACGATGCGATTGCCTTCGGTCTGGCCAAGCAGGCCAGCCACATGGTGCTGGTGCCGTGTTGCCAGGCCGAGGTGGCTGGCGTGCTGCGCCAGCACAAGGCGTTGAGCCTGTCGCGCTCGCCGCTGGCCGAGCTCTGGCGCCATCCGCTGCACACGCGCGAGTTCGGCAGCCAGATCACCAATGTGCTGCGCTGTCTGCAACTGGAAGCAAACGGTTACAGCGTGACGGTGACCGAGCTGGTGGGTTGGGAACACTCCCTGAAAAACGAACTCATCCTGGCCCGTAGAATGGCCGACGATCGACATGGGGCCCGCGAGAGGGCCCGGCAGCGATTGATGCAGGTGCTCGATGAATTGGGCCTACCCGAACTCAAGACGCGGTTTGCTGTTGGCGAGGTCGGATCGGGTCCGTCCGCGGCGACGACCTGATTGTTCGCGGCGGCCATCCCGGTCGCCTGTTGTTCATGTTCCCGGTGTACAAGTCAGCGCCACGCTGATGCCGGTTTGCCTGTTGACCGCCGGGGAGTTTTGCCCCGGGGTCACCATCCCACAGACCCCATCCAGGAGAGCCTGCCCATGGTCACCGATTTTGCTTTTCTGTTGCAGTCCATTGCCTGGCCTCTGGTGCTGCTGCTGGCCTGGTTCCTGGCCGAGCTGTTTTTCGAGCGTTGGCACATTCCGCGCGTCACCAGCTACGTGGCGGTGGGTCTGCTCGGTGGACTGATCAACCTGCCCGGCCTCACCACCGATGTGCCCGGCCTGCCGTTTCTGGCCAACGTGGCGTTGTCGCTGGTGCTGTTCGAACTCGGTTACCGCATCAACCTGCGCTGGTTCCGCCACAACCCCTGGATGCTGGCGCTCGGCGTGGTCGAATCCATCGTCACCTTCGGCGTCATCTATTGGGTGAGCGGCTGGTTCGACCTGCCGGTGGATCACCGCCTCATCATTGCAGCGCTCTCCATCTCGGCCTCACCCGCGGGTGTGGTGCGCGTGGCCAACGAGCTGCGCAGCGCAGGGCAGGTGACCGAACGCGTGCTGCACCTGTGCGCCATCAACTGCATCTTGTCGGTGGTGGCGCTCAAGCTGGTGGTGGGCTACTGGTACCTGAACACCTCCGGTGATCTGGTGCTGGCCGCTTTCGGCAGCATGTATGTGGTGGCCACGTCGGTGGCCATCGGTGTCTTGCTGGGGGTGGCCGTGCCCTGGCTGCTGCGCTGGCGAACCACGCACGAGCGGGGTGTGACGGTGGTGTTTGCGCTGTCGGTGTTGCTGCTCACCACCGCCGCCTACGGCCTCAAGCTCTCTCCGCTGCTGGCGGCATTGTCCTTCGGCATCGTGGCGCGCGAGCGGCGGGTGCACCTCACCAACGCGCAGCGCGATTTCGGCACCGCGGGCGACATGGCCTCGGTGTTCCTGTTCGTCTACATCGCCTCGCTGCTGAACTGGGCCGACGTGGGGGCCGGCATGCTCATGGGCCTGCTGCTGATCCTGGTGCGCACGGCCTCCAAGGTGGGCTGCAACCTGGTGGCCGCGCGCCTCTCGGGCATCACCGAGCGCAAGGGTGTGCTCACGGGGCTCGCGCTCACACCCATGTCGGCGTTTGCCATCCTGCTGCTCGAGCAGACCCGCCTGTACGGCTTCGCGCCGGCGGTGGAGGTGCTGGCGGCCATGGCCGGGATGATGGTGGTGCAGGAACTGCTGGGGCCGATGGCCACGCAGCGCGCGCTGATGACCGCGCACGAAACCCACGTCACAAAAGAGTAGGAGCTCCCATGCCATTGGAAACATTCAAATCGTCCGATTCGCTGACCATGGGCGTGGAGCTGGAGCTGCAGCTCGTCAACACCTACGACCTCGATCTCTCCAGCAGCGCCAACGACTTGCTCGAGCTGTTGCGGCGCAAGCCGTTTCCGGGGGTGGTCACGCCCGAGATGACGCAGAGCATGATCGAGATCGCCACCGACATCCAGCGCGAGCACGGCCCGCTGCTGAGCCAGCTGCAGCAGATCCGCGACACGCTGGTGAGCGCGGGCGACCGGCTCAACATCGAGATCGCGGGTGGCGGCACGCACCCGTTCCAGCGCTGGTTCGAGCAGCGCATCTTCTCCAAGCCGCGTTTCCAGGAACTCTCGGGCCTGTACGGCTACCTCGCCAAGCAGTTCACCGTGTTCGGGCAACACGTGCACATCGGCTGCTCCAACGCCGACGAGGCGCTGTTCCTGTTGCACTCGCTCAACCGCTACGTGCCGCACTTCATCGCGCTCTCGGCGTCGTCGCCGTTTTCGCAGGGTGTGGACACGCTGTTCGACTCGGCGCGGCTGAACTCGGTGTTCGCGTTTCCGCTCAGCGGGCGCGCGCCGTTCACGCTGAGCTGGGATGAGTTTGCCAACGTGTACTTCACCAAGATGGAGAGCACCGGCGTGGTCAAGTCCATGAAGGACTTCTACTGGGACATCCGGCCCAAGCCCGAGTACGGCACGATCGAACTGCGTGTGTGCGACACGCCGCTCACGGTGGAGCGCGCTGCCGGCCTGGCGTGCTATTTGCAGGCGCTGTGCCGCCACCTGCTGGTGCGCCGCGAGCTGCCACCCGAAGAAGACGACTACCTCGTCTACACCTACAACCGGTTCCAGGCCTGCCGCTTCGGGCTGGACGGGATGATGGTCAACCCCAAGACGCGTGAGCAGATCAGCATCCGCGAAGACATCCTGGCCACGCTGCGCCATCTGGCGCCGCATGGCCTCGCGCTGAATTCGCTGGCCGCGCTCGACGAGATCGAGCGCACGGCAGGGCGCGTGGGCAACCACGCCACCTACCTGCGCAACCAGTACCGGGAGAGTGGCAGCGTGCAGTCGGTGGTGCGCGCCAGCGTGGAGGCGCTGCGCAAGGGACCGTGACTTTGTTCGCGCCGGGCTTGTAGGTGTTTGGGACGCCGTGTCAGGCAACTTCTTACACAAGGAATGGGGCCGCGCCGACTTAACGCCCTGAAGGTGGCCCGATACAGTTTGTTTCATCGACAGCCGATTTGAAACAACCGCCGCATTTCCCCCAGGAGCCCACCATGTCCATCACGTCCAGCCGCCTCAACCCCTTCGTCCTCATGCTCGATCCCGAAGCCGTGATCCACGCCATGGAGACCAGCGCCAACCTGCGCGGCCTGCGCCAGCGCATCTGCCGCCCGCTGGACAAGCCGCTGATCCCCAAGATCTTCGACACCGCCCGCGACTTTGACGCCGTGATCGAAGCCGAAGAGTTCATGGACTCCGGCGCCGAGCTGTACATGGACGCCCAGCCTGCACTGCAAGCCGTCCACTGAGCATCATTTCGCGAAGCGCTTGCGTGTGAGCGCGAGGGCCAGCCAGAAGGCGCCCACGGTGTACGCGAGCAGAACGCCTCCGTGCAACCAGGCCTGCTGAGGCCACTGGTCCATGAACAGGGGCCGCACCAGTTCCACCGCGTTGGTCAGCGGCAGCCAATCGGAGATGTGGCGCACCACCACCGGCAGTTGCTCTCGCGGAAAGAAGACACCCGAGAGAAACATCATCGGGGTCAGGAACAGCGTGAAGTAGTAGGTGAAGAAGTCGTAGCCCTGGGCCAGGGCGTTGAACACCAGGGCGATGCACGAGAACGTGAGGCCCACCCCCAGCAGCACCGGCCAGGCCAGCAGCAGCTTGGGTGAATGGCTGATGCCCAGCGCGAGCATCACGCCCATGATGGCCGTCACCGAGAAGAGGGCCTTGAACCCCGCCCACAACATTTCGGCCAGCACCACGTCGTCCAGGCCCACCGGCGCGTTCATGATGCCGTCCCAGGTTTTCTGCACGTGCATGCGCGAGAACGCCGAGTACAAGGCCTCGAAGCTGGCCGCGTTCATCGCGCTCATGCAGATGCTGCCGCTGGCCAGAAACAGGATGTAGGGCACCGCCACGCTGCCCTGCGGCGTGTTGATGGTGACCTGCCCGACCAGCGCGCCCATGCCGTAGCCAAAGGCGACCAGCCACATCAACGGCTCGGCGATGTTGCCCACCAGGCTCGGAATGGCGAGCTTGCGCCAGACCAGCAGGTTGCGAAGAAAGACGGGCCACCAGCGCATGGAGATTCGAGGTGGTGACCAATGCGATGGAGCTGTCGCAACGGCTGTGGTGTTCATGGTTTAGCCATCCTCTCGTATTTGCCGGCCTGTGAGTTTGAGGAACAGGTCTTCCAGGTTCGCCGGCCGGTGCAATGTGCGCAACTGCGGATGCGCACCCAGTGCCGCCAGCAGCGGCATCGCCTGCGCGGTGTAGAAAAACACGGTCTCGCCGCTCACCTCCACACGCGCCGCCAGCGCACGCACGACGGCGTGTTCTTCGGCCTGGGCCAACGCGAGTGCGCCGTTGCCGTATACCTCGACCACGTCGGGCTCCAGGTGCTGCGCAATCAGTTCACGCGGGCGGCCTTCGGCGATCTTGCGGCCATGGTCGAGCACCAGCAGGCGCGAGCACAGGCGCTCGGCCTCGTCCATGAAGTGGGTGGTCAACAGAATGCTCTTGCCTTCCTGCAGCAGCATCTGCAGACGCTCCCACATCAGGTGGCGCGCCTGCGGGTCCAGCCCGGTGGTGGGCTCGTCGAGCATCAGCAGTCGAGGGTCGTTCACCAGCGCACGCGCCAGCGACAGGCGCCGCTTCATGCCGCCGGAGAGTTCGCCCGGCTTGGCGTGCGCCTTGTGCGTGAGCGCGGCGAATTCCAGCAACCGCGGCACCCGCGCGCGCACCTGGGCCGCCGGCAGTCCGAAGTAGCGGCCATAGACCAGCAGGTTCTCGGCGCAGTCGAAGTCCGGGTCCAGCGTGTCCATCTGGCTCACCACACCCAGCTGCGCCTTGATGGCGAGTGCGTCGCGCGGCATCTCCAGGCCAAAGGCGGTGATGCTGCCGGCGTCCGGCGCGGTCAGGCCCAGGCACATGCGGATGGTGGTGGTCTTGCCCGCGCCGTTGGGGCCGATCACGCCCAGGCACTCGCCGGGGTGGATGGAAAAACTCAGGTCGTTCACCACGGTGCTCTCGCCGTATCGTTTGACGAGATCGTGGCATTCAAACAGGGCTTGCGTCATGGTGCGCGATTGTGCCCGCGTGGCCGATGCGTGAGGGGGCGACCCCTACAATGCGAGGCCGCCCGCCAGGGTCTTGCTCCTTCTGCTTCACGCCCATGTCCCTCGCCGTTTCCCTGCAATACGTGTTTCCGAAGCGCGCGCTCACCGTGTTTGGCGGCTGGGTGGCCAACGGTCGCTGGGGCGCCATCACCCAGTGGATCATCCGCCGCTTCATTCGCAAGTACGGCGTCAACATGGCCGAGGCCGCGAATCCCGAGCCGACCACCTACGCCAGCTTCAACGCGTTCTTCACGCGCGCCCTGAAGCCCGGCGCGCGCCCGCTGGCCAACGCCGCTTTCGTGTGCCCGGTGGACGGCGCCATCAGCCAGTTCGGCGCCATCACACGCGACCAGATCTACCAGGCCAAGGGCCACACCTACAGCACACGTGCGCTGGTCGGCGGTGATGCCGCGCTGGCCGCGTTGTTCGACGATGGCGCCTTTGCCACCATCTACCTCAGCCCCAAGGATTACCACCGCATCCACATGCCGGCCGCGGCCACGCTGCGCCGCATGGTCCACGTGCCGGGCGATCTGTTCTCGGTGAACCCGGCCACCGCGCAAGGCGTGCCTGGCCTGTTCGCGCGCAACGAGCGCGTGGTCTGCGTGTTCGACCTGCAGGTGGGCGAAACCACCGTGCCCTTCGTGCAGGTGCTGGTGGGCGCAACCATCGTGGGCAGCATGGCCACCACCTGGCACGGCGTGGTGAACCCGCCGCGCCCGGACACGGTGCGCGAATGGTCGTACGACGACAGCCCGGTGCGCCTGCAGCGCGGCGAGGAAATGGGCCGCTTCCTGCTCGGCTCCACCGTGGTGCTGCTCTGGCCGCGCGACACCATCGCCTTCAACCCCGACTGGGCGCCCGGCAACACCGTGCGCCTGGGCGAGGCCATGGGCGGCGCGCTCTGAATTCCTTTGTTCCTGGAGTCTTGACATGACCACGCTCGGCACCCCTTTGTCTCCCTCGGCCACCAAGGTCATGCTGCTCGGCTCGGGCGAACTCGGCAAGGAAGTGCTGATCGCACTCCAGCGCCTGGGCGTGGAGACCATCGCGGTCGACCGCTACGAGAACGCGCCCGGGCAGCAGGTGGCCCACCATGCGCGCACCATCACCATGAGCGATCCGGCGCAGCTGAAAGCGCTGATCGAGGCCGAGCGCCCACACCTGGTGGTGCCCGAGATCGAGGCCATTGCCACGCCCATGCTGCAGGAGCTCGAGGCCGCGGGCGTGGTGCGCGTGATCCCCACCGCGCGCGCCGCACGCCTCACCATGGACCGCGAAGGCATCCGCCGCCTGGCCGCCGAGACGCTGGGCCTGCCGACCAGTCCCTACAAATTCTGCGACTCGCTGGACGAGCTGCAGGCGGCGATCGATGCCGGGATTGCTTATCCGTGCATCGTCAAACCGGTGATGAGCAGCAGCGGCAAGGGCCAGAGCAAGATCGACGGCCCGGCCGACGTGCAAAAGGCCTGGGACTACGCGATGTCGGGCGGGCGTGTCGGCCCGGGCCGCATCATTGTTGAAGGCTTCATCGACTTCGACTACGAGATCACCCAGCTCACCGTGCGCGCCAAGGGCACCAGCGGCGAGATCGACACGCACTTCTGCGAGCCGATCGGCCATCTGCAGGTCAGCGGCGACTACGTGGAGAGCTGGCAGCCGCACCCGATGACGCCCAAGGCCCTCGCCGAGTCGCGCCGCATCGCCAAGGCCGTGACCGACGATCTGGGCGGGCAGGGGCTCTACGGTGTGGAGCTGTTCGTCAAGGGAGACGACGTCTGGTTCAGCGAGGTGAGCCCGCGCCCGCACGACACCGGCATGGTGACCATGATCACGCAGTGGCAGAACGAATTCGAGCTGCACGCGCGCGCCATCCTGGGCCTGCCGGTGTCCACCGAGCTGCGCAGCCCCGGCGCCAGCGCCGTCATCTACGGCGGCGTGGAAGCGCAGGGCATCGTCTTCGACGGTGTGGACGAGGCCCTGCAGGTGCCGCAGACCGACCTGCGTCTGTTCGGCAAGCCCGAGAGCTTCAGCAAGCGCCGCATGGGCGTGGCGCTGGCCTTCGACGCCGATGTGGAGAAGGCCCGCGAACAGGCCAGGCTGGCGGCCTCGAGGGTGCGGCCACGCAAGGCCTGACGCCCGATCAGTGGAGCGCGCTGGCCGCTTCGTGGGTGGTGTGGTGCTCGACGGCACCGCCGTTGACATGAATCACGCGCTGCGCCCAGTCGGCAGCGCTGGCCGTCTGGGTCACCAGGACCACCGTGATGAGGTGCTCGGTGTTGAGCCGGCGCAGCAAGCTGCCGATGTCGGGGCACAAGGGCTGGTCTGAAGCCCGGCTGGCCCGGTCCACCAGCAACACGCTGGGGTTGCAGACCAAGGCACGGGCAATGCCGGCCTTGCCATGTTCGGTGCCGGTCAGTTCGTCGGGCATCTTGCGCCCGCAGTCCTCCAGCCCGACCAGCGAGAGCGCACGCGTGGCTGCCGTCAGGCAGCGCTCGGGTGACAAGCCGCGGTACATCAGCGGCAGTGCCACATTGCCTTGCAACGAATGGGTGCGCAGCAGGTTGTATTCCTGCGGCACAAAACCGAAGAAGCGTCGCCGCAACCACAGGCGCTGCTCGTCGGACAAGGACTGTTCCGGCACGCCCTGAAAGCGGTAGCCACCGCTGGTGGGGGCTTCCAGAAGACCCAGCATCTTCATCAGGGCCGATTTGCCCGATCCGCTGGGGCCCACGATGGCGGTGAACTCTCCGCGGTGGATGTCCAGGTCCACCGATCTCAGGGCTTCGTGCGTGGTGCTGCCCTTGTCGTACAGCTTGCTGGCACCCGTCAGGCGCATCAGCGGCTGGGTGGCGGTTCTCGTGCGCGTTGCAGTGACAGACCTCCCGCTGGAGCATTGGATGTCCGAGGTGTTGTGGTCAAGGTTCATGCGAATGCAGCTTACGCAGCACCTTCACGCCACACCGTTCGGAAACGAACGCATGGCCAGCTATTTGTGGTTTTTTTTTGATCCGGGTGCATCCAGATCGCGACTTCGCGCGTAGTACCTCCAGCAGCAATGGGTTTTGTGCTGTTCGAGTTCCCCCAACCTCAATCTGGAGTCACCATGATGATCAAGTCCACCCTGGCCGCCGCGGCCGCCTTCGCCCTGACCGCCTGCGCCACCGGCCCCGCGCCCATGATGTATTCCCAGGCCATGCTCCCCGCCTCCGTGCAGGTGCCCATGGGCCACAAGGTGGTGATGGAGACCGTGGGCGCTGGTGACATCACCTACGAGTGCCGCGCCAAGGCCAACATGGCCGGCCAGTTCGAATGGGTGTTCGTCGGCCCCGATGCCAGGCTGATGGACCGCTCGGGCAAACAGGTGGGCACCTATTACGGCCCGCCCGCCACCTGGCAGAGCATGGACGGCTCGAAGTTCACCGGCACCCAGGTGGCCGTGGCCCCGGCCGCCGCCGGCAACATCCCGATGCAACTGGTGAGAGCCAACCCGGCCATGGGCAGCGGTGCCATGACCGGCGTGACCTACGTGCAGCGCGTGGCCACCGTGGGTGGTGTGGCCCCGGCCATGGCCTGCGGTGCCACCAACATGGGCAGCAAGCAGATCGTGAAGTACCAGGCCGACTACATCTTCTACAAGGCGGTCTGATGGCCGCTGGCTGGTGCCATGTGGCGTCCTGTGGCGTCCATCACCCCGGTGTTCACTGAAACGCAACTTCCGCAAAACTCCGCAGCTTGCGGCTGTGCAACTGATCCGGCCCGCCTTCGCGCAGGATGTCGATGGCGCGGATGCCGATGCGCAGGTGCTGGTCGACCCGCTCGCGGTAGAAGTGATTTGCCATGCCGGGCAGCTTGATCTCGCCGTGCAGGGGCTTGTCGCTCACGCACAGCAGGGTGCCGTAGGGCACGCGGAAGCGGAAGCCGTTGGCGGCGATGGTGGCGCTTTCCATGTCGAGCGCCACGGCGCGCGACTGTGAAAACCGCCGTTGCGGCTTGTTGTCGGGCAGCAGTTCCCAGTTGCGGTTGTCGGTGCTGGCCACGGTGCCGGTGCGCATGATGCGCTTGAGTTCGTGCGGCGGCACGCCGGTCACGTCGGCCACGGCGGCTTCGAGCGCGAGCTGGATCTCGGCCAGCGCGGGAATCGGCACCCACAGCGGCAGTTCTTCGTCGAGCACGTGGTCTTCGCGCACGTAGGCGTGGGCCAGCACGTAGTCGCCCAGTTGCTGGCTGGTGCGCAGGCCGGCGCAGTGGCCGAGCATGAGCCAGGCGTGCGGGCGCAGCACGGCGATGTGGTCGGTGATGGTCTTGGCGTTGGCCGGGCCGACGCCGATATTGACCATGGTGATGCCGCTGCGGTCGGCGCGCATGAGGTGGTAGCCCGGCATCTGCGGCAGGCGCGGCGGTGGGTGGCCGAGTGCGTCGATGGCCTCGGTGGCCAGGCCGGCGCGGCGCATCACCACATTGCCCGGCTCCACGAAGGCGATGTACTCGCTGTCGGGTCTGGCCATCTCGGCGTGGCCGAGCTTGATGAATTCGTCGATGTAGAACTGGTAGTTGGTGAACAGCACGAAGTTCTGGAACCACTCGGGCGCGGTGCCGGTGTAGTGGCGCAGGCGCTGCAGCGAATAGTCGACCCGCGGTGCCGTGAACAGCGAGAGCGGGTGCGCTTCGCCGGGCCGGGGCTCGTGGGTGCCGTTGGCGATGCCGTCGTCCATGGCGGTGAGGTCGGGCAGATCGAACACGTCGCGCATGAAGGCGCGGCGCGCCACGTCCAGGCTGCCTTCCACGTGGTCGTGTTCGGCGAACGAGAAGTGGATCGGAATGGGCTGCGTGCTGGTGCCCACCTCCAGCTCGCCGCCGTGGTTGGCCAGCAGCAGGCGGAACTGCTCCAGGTAGTAGTCGCCGTAGAGGTCGGGGCGGGTGAGGGTGGTCTCGAAGCGGCCGGGGCCGGCCACGAAGCCGTAGCTCAGGCGGTTGGTGGGCTGGCTGCTGCCCTGGCGCGAGACGCTGTGCGTGTGCAGCCTCACATAGGGGTAGCAGGCGCGCACGCGGGCGTGGGTGAAGTCGCCGCCACCCACGAAATCGCGCATGGCCTGGCGCAGGAACTCCACGTTGTCGTGGTAGATGCGCTGCACCTGGCGCAGGGCGGCGGCCGGGTCGTTCAGAAAGATCGGAGCGGTAAAGTCGGGTGTCTTGTGCATGGGGCTTATTGTGGCCGTGCACCGATGAACCCGCATGACACGATGAGCCTTGCCATACCCGATCTGTCCCAGGCCGCCGCCCCGTTGGCCGCGGCGTTGGGTTGCGGCTTGTTGATCGGCATCGAGCGCGAGCGCCGCAAGGGCGAGGGGCCGGGTCGCGCGCTGGCGGGCTTGCGCACCTTTGCACTGACTTGCGTCACCGGCGCGGCCGCGGCGCTCACCCAGGTCACCGGCCTGGTGGTGGCGGGCGCGCTGTTCGTGTCCGCGCTGGGCGTGGTGGCCTACTTTCGCGACCGCTCCGACGATCCGGGCGTGACCACCGAGGTGGCCTTGCTGCTCACCTACCTGATCGGTGTGCTGTGTGCCTGGAGCCTGCCACTGGCCGCTGGCCTGGCGGTGGGGCTGACCGCCATGCTCGCCGGGCGCGAGCGCCTGCATGGGTTTGCGCGGCATTGGCTGCGGCCAGCCGAGGTGCGCGACGGCATCTTGCTCGCCGCGCTGGTGCTGTTGGCGTTGCCGCTGGTGCCCGACCGACCTTTGTGGGGCGACACGCTCAACCCGCGGGGAATCGTCCAGTTGCTGGCCTTGCTGCTGGGTGTGCAAGCCGCCGCCCACCTGGCGCGCCGGCTGCTGCAGGCCCGCCACGCGGTGACGCTCTCGGCCATGGCCTCGGGCTTCGTGTCGAGCACGGCCACCATCGCCACGCTCGGCCTGGCGGTGCGCGAAGGCCGCAGCGGTGCGCGGCTGATGGCCGGTGGTGCGCTGCTCAGCTGTGTGTCGACGCTGCTGCAGTTGCTGCTGGTGGCCGCTGCCGTGCAGCCGGCCTGGCTGGAGCATCTGGTGTGGCCGGCGCTGGGGGGCTCGGTGATGGCGCTGGCATGGGGACTGTGGCTGGTGCGCGGCGCGCCGTCAGAGGCCGCACCGGCGGCTGTGGAGCAGGACGAGCGCATGTTCAGCCTGGCGGGCGCCGCCGCGGTGGCGGGCTTGCTCGCGGGCATCCAGGTGCTGGTGCATGCGCTCACGCTGTGGCTGGGCGAGGCCGGCCTGATCGTGGGCAGCCTGCTGGGTGCGCTGGCCGATCTGCATTCGGCGCTGGCGGCGGTGTTCACCTCGGGGCCGCCCGCGCCCATCAGCCACCAGGCCGTGATGGGGGCGCTGGCGGTGCACACCGTGAGCAAAAGCGTGACCGCCGCGCTGGTGGGCGGGCGGACCTATGCGTTGTGGTTCCTGCCCGGCCTCTGGGGGCACACGGCGTTGGTGATCGGCTTGCTGCTGGTCTAGTCGGAGCGAAAAAGCGGGCCAGCCGCCGGGCCGCCCCAAGGCGGGCCCAGCCCCCTCGGGGGGCAGCGGACCTCGCGCAGCGGGAGAGCGTGGGGGCTCAAGCCTTGACTGCGTCGCGCATCGTCACGAACTCTTCGGCCGCGGTGGGGTGGATGCCGATGGTGCTGTCGAACACCGCCTTGGTCGCGCCCGCTTTCATGGCCACGGCGAAGCCCTGCACGATCTCGCCCGCCTCGGCGCCCACCATGTGCAGGCCCACCACGCGGTCGCTGGCCGTGTCCACCACCAGCTTCATCAGCGTGCGTTCGGTGCTGCCCGAGAGCGTGTGTTTGAGCGCCTTGAACTCGCTGCGGAAGACGGTCACGGCGCCGAATTTCTCGCGTGCGGCCGCTTCGCTGTAGCCCACGGTGCCGATGCTCGGGTGCGTGAAGACCGCGGTGGGAATGAACTCGTAGCCCATGTTGCGGGAGGCCTTGCCGGCGGCGGGACCGAACAATTGGTCCACCACCACCATGGCCTCGCCCAGCGCCACCGGCGTGAGCTGCACGCGGCTGGTCACGTCACCCACCGCGAAGATGGACGGCACGTTGGTCTGGTAGCGCTCGTTGACGACGACCTCTCCCAGGGCGCCTTGCGCCACGCCCACGGTCTCCAGGCCCATGTCCTTCACGTTCGGCACGCGGCCGGTGGCGTACAGCACGGCGTCGGCCATCACCAGGGCGCCGCCTTCACATTCCACGCGCAGCCCGTCGTCTGTTCTGCGGATGTCCACCACCCCGGCGTTGAGGTGCAGGTCCACCCCCGCCTTGATCATTTCGGCGGCCACGAAGTGGCGGATCTCGTCGTCGAAGCCGCGCAGGATCTGCTCGCCCCGGTAGAGCTGGGTGACCTTCGCGCCCAGGCCATTGAAGATGGAGGCGAACTCGCTGGCAATGTAGCCACCGCCCACCACCACCAGCCGCTTTGGAAACGGTTCGAGGTCGAAGATCTCGTCGGAGGTGACGACGTGCTCGCGTCCCACGAAGTGCGGCACGTGCGGCGTGCCACCGGTGGCGATCAGGATGTGCTTTGCAGTGAATTCCTGGTGACCGGGTGAACCGTCGGCGTTCAGCGTGGCCAGCGCGATGCCGTGCGCGCCGGTAAGGCTCGCGAAGGCGTCGAACACGGTCACGCCGGAGCCGCGCAGCAGGTTGCCGTAGACGCCGTTCAGGCGGCTGATCTCTCTGGCACGGTTGGTTTTGAGGGTGGTCCAGTTCAACGAGGGCTTTTCGCCCTCCCAACCGAAGCCGTGCGACTCTTCGAAGGATTCAGCGTAGTGCGCCGCATAGCTGTAGAGCTTCTTCGGGATGCAGCCCACGTTCACGCAGGTGCCGCCCAGGCCATCGGTGCCCAGCACCTCGGCCAGCGCCACGCGCGCGCCGCGCTGGGCGGCCATGCGCGCAGCGCGCACGCCGCCGCTGCCGCCGCCGATCACGAAAAGGTCAAAGTCGAAAGTGGTGGTCATGGTGGGTTGTTCCCGGGCTCGAAGCCCTTGAGTTCCTGGCGGATGAAATCGATGAAGGCCCGCGTGCGCGCGGGCAGCAGGCGGGCGTGGGGGTACACCACGTGGATGGGACGGGGGGCGTCCTCAAATGTTTCCAGCACGGTTTGCAATTCTCCGGTCTTCAACAGCGGCGCGACCTGGTACGAAAGAAACTGGCCAAAACCCGCACCCGCGGCACACGCCTGCACGGCGGGCGCGATGTGGTTGAACTCGAGGTTGCCGCTGACGTTGAGTTTGAGCGTTTTGCCGCCGTCGCGGAAGCTGCCCCAGGTGGGCGAGTGCCCCACCAGGCGCACGCAGTTGGCCTTGAGCAGCTCGTTCGGATGCGCCGGCACGCCCTGCTCGCGCAGGAAGGCCGGGCTGGCCACCACCACGCGGCGGATCTCGCCCAGGGGCAGCGCGACCAGGCTGGAATCTTCCAGGTGGGCGATGCGGATGCCCACGTCGATGCCTTCCTCCAGCAGGTTCACCACCCGATCCATCAGCATCAGGCGGCAGCGCATCTGACGGTGCTGCTGCACGAAGCGCGTGACGATGGGCGCCACATGCATCTGGCCGAACAGCACCGGTGCGGTGATGGTGAGATGGCCGCTGGGCTCGGCGGCCTCGTCTTTCAGCGCGGCCTCGGCGTCGTCCACCGCCGCCAGCAGCAGACGGCAACTCTCCAGGTGTCGCCTGCCTTCTTCGGTGAGCGAGATGCGGCGCGTGGTGCGGTTGAACAGGCGCACGCCGAGTTCGGTTTCGTAGGCGGCGAGCGAGCGCACCACCGCCGGCAGCGAGGCGCCCGAGGCCCAGGCCGCCGCCGTGAGGCTGCCGGCGTCGGCGATCTGCACGAAGGTGCTCATGGCGCGAAACTTGTCCATGCGCCATTAAACCGTTTTGTGGAGCAGTGAAGTGCGTGCAGGGGTATTGGTGAATGTGCTTGCAGCAAAGAAGATCGCGTCTTCCCAACCCAGGAGCCTCCCATGAAGCCTTCCATCCAGCTCTACCGCAGCGCAATTTCCGGTCATTGCCACCGCGTCGAGCTGTTCCTCTCGCTGCTCGGCCTGCCGTTCGAGAGCATCGACGTCGACCTCGCGCTGAAAGAACACAAGTCGCCCGATTTCCTCGCCATGAACCCGCTGGGCCAGATCCCGGTGCTGCGCGACGGTGAGCTGACGCTGGCCGACTCGAACGCCATCCTGGTCTACCTGGAGGCGCGGTACGCGCCCGGTCAGTGGCTGCCGCGCGACCCGGTGGGCGCGGCGCGCGTGCAGCGCTGGCTCTCGCTGGCCGCCGGCCCGTTGGCGTTCGGGCCGGCAAGCGCGCGCGTGGTGCAGCTGTTCTGCTTGCCCACCGACCCGAAAGAGGCGATTGCGCGCGCCGAGGGACTGTTCACGCTGATGGAGGGAGAGCTCGGGCGCACGCCGTTCCTCGTTGGCGAGCGCGCCACGCTGGCCGACCTGGCGCACTACGCCTATGTGGCACGGGCCCCCGAAGGCCTGGTGTCGCTGCAGCCGTACCCCGCGATTCGCGCGTGGCTGGCGCGCATCGAGGCGCTGCCGGGCTTCGTGCCCATGCTCAAGTCGCCGGTGGGGTTGGCCGCATGAGCGCCCGCCCGGCCTTCCACGCGGGCGAGCAGGCCCTGCAGGCGCGTGCCGGGGTGCAGGCGCAGATGGCGCAGATCGGCCCGCGTGTGATGCGCGACCACATGCCCGACCAGCACCGCGAGTTCTTCGGCCTGCTGCCTTTCGTGGTGGTCGGCAGCGTGGATGCGCAGGGCCAGCCCTGGGCCAGCGTGCTCGCGGGCACGCCCGGGTTCATGACCTCGCCCGACCCCACGCACCTGCAGATCCGCGCCCGGCCCTTGCCGCACGACCCGCTCAACACCACGCTGCACGACGGCGCTGCACTGGGCCTGCTGGGTATTCAGCCGCACACGCGCCGGCGCAACCGCATGAACGGCACGGCGCGGCTGCAGGAGGGCGGTTTCGCGGTCGAGGTCGGACAGAGCTTCGGCAACTGCCCGAAGTACATCCAGGCGCGCGAGCCGGTGTGGACGCCCGAGGCGCCCGCCGGGCAACTGGCCTATGAGGGTCCGGACCTCGACGAGGCATCGCGCCGGCTGATCCGCGCGGCCGACACCTTCTACATCGCCACCGCATATCCCCAGGCGGCCTCGGGCGGTGAAGCGCGCCATGGGGTGGACGTGTCGCACCGCGGTGGCTCCCCCGGTTTCGTGAAGCTGGAGGGCGAGGTGTTGACCGTGCCCGACTTCATGGGCAACCACTTCTTCAACACGCTGGGCAACATCGCCGTGCAGCCCGCGGCGGGTCTGCTGTTCATGGATTTCGAGCGCGGCGACCTGCTGTACCTCGCGGTGCAGGCAAAGGTGCTGTGGGATGGCGCCGAACTCGCGTCCTTCGACGGCGCCTTGCGCCTGCTGCGCATGCGGGTGACGCACGTGCGGCGAGTGGAGGGCGGATTGCCCTTGCGCTGGGGGCCGGCCGAACCATCGCCGCAGCTCGCCGGCCTGGGGCGTTGGTCACCCGGCTAGGGGGGCGGGGACAGACTCCCAACCAAAGCCGCCGGAGCAAGTGCCTCAACCCGAGGATGCCGCGGAACCGGCTTTGCCGGGCCGCAGCGCATCGCCCCCTGGGGGGTGCCGCGAAGCGGCGCGGGGGGAGCAGCCAAGACTCGCGGGGGGATCAATAGGTGTACACGCCGCGCCCGGTTTTGCGGCCCAGGTAGCCCGCGGCCACCATTTCCTTGAGCAGCGGGGCCGGGCGGTACTTGCTGTCGTTGAACTCGGCGATGTAGACGTTCATCACGGCCAGGCACACGTCCAGGCCGATCATGTCGGCCAGGGCCAGCGGGCCGATGGGTTGGTTGGTGCCCAGCTTCATGCCGGCGTCGATGTCTTCGGGCGTGGCGATGCCTTCGGCCAGCACGAAGAAGGCCTCGTTGATCATCGGCACCAGGATGCGGTTGACCACGAAGCCGGGCGCGTTCTTCACGGTGATGGGCGACTTGCCCAGCGCCTCGGCCAGCGCCTTCACCGCGTCGTGCGTGGCGTCGCTTGTCTGCAGGCCGCGGATGATCTCCACCAGCGCCATCATGGGCACCGGGTTGAAGAAGTGCATGCCGATGAAGCGGTCGGGGCGTTGCGTGGCGGCGGCCAGCTTGGTGATGCTGATCGAGCTGGTGTTGGTCGCCACGATCACCTCGGGTGCGAGCAGGCCGTCGAGCTGCTGCAGGATCTTGACCTTCAGACCTTCGTTTTCCGTCGCGGCCTCGATCACCAGTTGCGCGCCCTTGAGGTCCTCATAGTTCGTCGAGCCCTTGATGAGTGCGAGCGCTGTGTCTTTGTCGGCGGCGGTGATCTTCTCCTTCTTGATCAGCCGGTCCAGGCTGCCGGCCACGGTGGCCAGGCCCTTGTCGACCGCGGCCTGCGCGATGTCGACCATCACCACGCGGATGCCGCGGGTGGCGCAGGCCTGCGCGATGCCGTTGCCCATGGTGCCCGAGCCGATGATGCCGACGGTTTGAATGCTGTTCATGAAGGGGATGCTCCTGCGGAAGAGGGTGGAAATCTGGGGGTGAAGGGTGGTTTGTGCCGGCGTCGCGAGGGCGTCGCCGGAGGCGGATTCTTAGGCGCCACAGCCTACCTGCGCCGAAACCCCTGTGCTAACTTGCTTCGAGATTGTCGCGCACGGCTTGGCGTGCGCCACACACGAGGGAGACAACCATGTACGACTACATCATCGTTGGCGGCGGATCGGCTGGCTGCGTGCTCGCGGGCCGCCTGAGCGAAGACCCCGCCATCCGTGTCGCCCTCATCGAGGCCGGCCCCCCCGACCGCAGTGTGTTGATCCACTGCCCGGCGGGCCTGGCGGTGATCGCGAAATTCGAAATGAATGGCTGGGGCTACAACACCGTGCCGCAGCCCGGCCTGAACGGTCGGCGTGGCTACCAGCCGCGCGGCAAGGTGCTGGGTGGCTCCAGCTCGATCAACGCCATGATTTACGCGCGCGGCCACGCCAGCGACTACGACGGCTGGGCCGCCCTGGGCAACCCCGGCTGGTCGTACGCCGATGTGCTGCCGTACTTCAAGCGTGCCGAGCACAACGAGCGCGGCGCCGATGCGCTGCACGGCCAGGGCGGCCCGCTCAACGTGATGGATCTGCGCAGCCCCAACCCTTTCCTGGCCTCGTTCATCGAGGCCGGCCAGCAGGCGGGCTACCGGCACAACACCGATTTCAACGGACTGGAGCAGGAAGGCGTGGGCGCCTACCAGGTCACGCACAAGAACGGTGAACGCTTCAGCGCGGCCAAGGCCTACCTCACGCCGCACCTGCAGCGACCCAACCTGCAGGTGATCACCGACGCCCTGACCACGCGCGTGGTGATGGAGACCGATCACAGCCCACCGCGCGCGGTGGGGGTGGAGATCCGTGGCAGCGGCGGGCGTGGGCCGATGCAGGTCCTGCGCTTGAACGACGGCGGCGAGGTGGTGCTCAGCGCCGGTGCGTTCGGCTCCCCGCAATTGCTCATGCTCTCCGGCGTGGGCCCGGCAGCGCACCTGCAAGAACACGGCATCACGCCCGTGCTGGACCTGCCCGGTGTGGGTGCGAACCTGCACGACCACGTGGACGTGGTGATCGTGGTCAACGCACCCAAGGCGCGAGACCTGCTTGGCCTGACGCCGGGCGGGATATGGAAAGCGGTGCGTGGCATCTTTGAATGGCGGCGCCAACGCAGCGGCATGCTCACCACCAACTTCGCCGAGGCCGGCGGTTTCATCAAGAGTGATCCCGAAGAAGCCATCCCGGACCTGCAACTGCACTTCGTGGTGGGCAAGCTGGTCGACCACGGCCGCAAGTCGGTGCTGGGCCACGGGTATTCGTGTCACGTGTGCCTGCTGCGACCCAGGAGCCGAGGCAGCCTGCGCCTGGCCAGCGCCGACCCGCAGGTGGCGCCCCTCATTGACCCCGGGTTTCTGCAAGATCCCGACGACACCGCTCGCCTGGTGCGCGGCTTCCAGGCGATGCGCCGGCTGTTGCAGCAACCGGCCCTCGCGCGCCATGACGGCACCGAGTCGACCACCTCCGCGCTGGCCCGGAGCGAGGGGCAGATCGAACAGTTCGTGCGCAACCACGCCGACACGATCTATCACCCGGTGGGCACCTGCAGGATGGGACCGGGACCCATGGACGTGGTGGACGCCCGCCTGCGGGTGCACGGGGTGGCGGGCCTGCGCGTGGTGGATGCATCGGTGATGCCCACCGTGGTGGGTGGCAACACCAATGCGCCGGTGATCATGATGGCGGAGAAGGCGGTCGATATGATGCTCGACGATCGCCTCGCCGCGTCATCACTCCAGGAACAAGACCATGATTCTCGAACACGCGGACATCCGCATCGACCCCCTCAAGAGTTCAGCGTTTGAAGAAGCCATCCTGCGTGGGGTGAGCACCGTCATCGCGCACGCCAAAGGCTTCAAGGGCTACAAGGTCAACCGCAGCATCGAGACACCGGGCCGCTACCTGCTGATGATTTATTGGGACACGCTGGAAGACCACACCGTGGGCTTTCGGGGCTCCGACCTGTTCCCCCAGTGGCGCGCGATCGTCGGCCCGTTCTTCGCGCAACCGCCGGTGGTCGAGCACCTCGAGCTTGTGGGCAAGAGCTGATCAGCCTTTCCTCATCAAGGTCGATTTTCCGAAGAGACTTTCGATCAAATCCACCGCCAGCTCCGCCGTGCGGTTGCGCACGTCGAGCGCCGGGTTGAGTTCCATCACGTCCATGGAGGCCAGCCGCCCGGTGTCGGCGATCATTTCCATGCACAACTGGGCCTCGCGGTAGGTGGGTCCGCCGGGCACCGTGGTGCCCACGCCCGGAGCGATGTCGGGGTCGAGGAAGTCCACGTCGAAGCTCACGTGCAGGTGGGTGTTGTCGTCCATGCCCGAGAGCGCCTGCTCCATGGTGTGGCGCATGCCCATCTCGTCGATGTAGCGCATGTCGAACACCTCCAGCCCCGCTTCGTGCACTAGGCGCTTCTCGCCGGCGTCCACGCTGCGGATGCCGATCTGGCGCACCACGCTGGCGTCGATGGCGGGCGTGGTGCCGCCAATGCCGGTCAGCAGCGCCGGGCCATGGCCACACAGCAGCGCCACCGGCATGCCGTGGATGTTGCCGCTGGGGGTGAGGGCAGCGGTGTTGTAGTCGGCGTGGGCGTCCAGCCACAACACGCGCAGCTGTTTGCCTTTCTCGCGGCAGTGGCGGGCCACCGCACTGATGGAACCCAGGCCCAGGCAATGGTCGCCGCCGAGCACGATGGGCAGGCGACCCAGCGCGAGTTCGGCGTGCACCGCGTGGTGCAGGGTTTCGTTCCACGCCGCCACTTCGGGCAGGTGCCGGTATCCCTCGGTGGGCGGTTGCCAAGGATTGGGTGGCCCGCTGAGATTGCCGCGGTCGATCACGTTCAAACCGTGGCTTTCAAGCACGCTGGCCAGGTTGGCCACGCGCATGGCTTCGGGACCCATGGAGGCACCGCGCGCGCCTGCGCCGATGTCGGTGGGCACGCCGATGAGGCTGATGTGTTTTTGCATGTGGTCTATCCTCAATGAGATGGCTTTGCAAGACGGGGCTTCTTGCGAATCGACAGAGTGATGCCCAGGGGCGATGAGCGTGCTTTAGGCGTGTGACTTGGTAATGAACTGTGTCGGGTTGTCGTTTCACTTGGCGGACTGGCCACAGAGCGCACCACAGGACCCACGGTACCAGAGCCACGCTGGGTGGTCGAAATTGCCGTTACATCCGCGAACCTCCTGACGCGATCATTTTCGAAGGAGCCTCCAAACTTGACCCCTTCGAACAACCCTGACGAGATACTTCACCCAATGAAAAAGTCGCACCGCTACGCCTGCCTGGTCTCCGTTGCCGTCACCTTGGGTGCATGTGGTGGCGGTGACGCTGATGCCGCTACCCTGGGCGACAACGCTTCGAACCTCGTGTTCGATCCGGTCCAGGCACCGCTACTGCTCGCTCAAGCCGAAACCAAAACTCAAGCTCAACTCATTGCCGAAGGCCGAGCCCGAGTCCTGGCCGCTCAAGCTCTGGCCGAAGCGGAAGTTCGAGCTCTGGCTCAGGGTCAAACTCCTGCGCCGGCACCAGCACCAGCACCAGCACCAGCACCAGCACCAGCACCAGCACCAGCACCAGCACCAGCACCTCAGCCGGCACCGGCACCGGCACCAGCACCAGCACCGGCACCGGCACCTCAGCCGGCACCAGCACCGGCACCAGCACCAGCACCGGCACCGGTCCCTTCGACTGGAACCGCTTGCGACACGGCTCCGGGCCGTGTGCTGAACGTTGGCGTCGGCAAGACCTATGCGGTGCCCAGTGCGGCAGCGGCAGTGGCGCGCGACGGCGACGTGATCCGCATCGCCGCCGCGGACTACCGCGGTGATGTCGCCACGTGGCGCAACAACAACCTCACGCTCTGCGGTGTCGGTGGTCGCGCCCGGCTGTTTGCGGATGGCAAGAATGCCGGCGGCAAGGGCATTTGGGTGGTGTCGGGTACCAACGTCACGATCGACAGCGTTGAGTTCCACAATGCCACCGTGCCCGACCGCAACGGGGCTGGCATCCGTGCCGAACATGGGGGCTGGCTTCGTGTGCGCAACAGTGGCTTCTTTGACAACCAGAATGGCATCCTGACCCACAACACCGCCGGTACCAGCCTGATCATCGAAGGCTCCGAATTCGCGCGCAGCCTGGTGGCCGGAGGCCTGGGGCACAACCTCTATGTGGGCAGGATTGACCGCCTCACCGTCACGGGCAGCTATTTCCACGAAGCCAACAGGGGCCACAACCTCAAGACTCGGGCGCGCGAGTCGATCATTGAAAACAACTACTTTATGGACGGCCCCACCGGTACCTCCAGCTACCTGGCGGACTTTGCCGAAGGCGGGCGCGTGGTGCTGCGTGGCAACTTGTTCCACAAGGGTCCCAATGCGCAGAACCCCAGCGCCATCAGTTACGGCTCCGAAGGGCTGCTGCATTCCGTCAACACGCTGGCAATGACGCACAACACCATGGCGATCACCCGCTCGGGTGGCGCCTTTCTGCAGGTGCGTGCCGGTACCCAGTCGGTGGTGCTGAAAGCCAACCTCTTTGCCGGTACCGGCAATCAGGCGCTGATGGTGGGGACGTACGCCAGCGGCAACGCCGTGCAGACCGGCAACGTGAACGCTCTGGCCAACCAGATCCCCGGTGCCGCCAACATCGCCAGCCCGAACTTCTGGCCCAACGCCAGCTTGCAGGCTTCGCTGACTTTGGGGAGCGTGCTCGATGCCACCTACGTTCGCGATACACCCCGGCCGTTCCAGCTGCGCGTCCTGAGCAGTGCTCGCAAGGCGGGGGCGCTGCAGTCGGCACCTTGACGCCGGGGGCGCGCATCTGTGGCACAGGCACGCCCGCGCGTGGTGAACGACAATGCAGGCCCTTTGTGTTCCTGCGAGACCCGCTCACGCGCTGCGGGTGGATGTCATGCCTTCCCACGCTTCCCCCATCTGGACTCCCTGTGGCTTTGATCACCTGAGGCGCAACCCCCGGGGCTGGCTGACGCCCACCGACGACTACTGGCGCCTGTGGCTGCAGCGGCCGGAGCTGGCGCTGGTCGAGGAGTCTTGCGCTGCCGAGCAGGCGCTGCATGCCTCGCTCATGGAAGCGCCCACGCGTGCCGTGGCGCGGCACGAGCTCGATGCCTTTGAGGACACCGATGCCCGCGCCAACCACCGTCTGTTCCTGGGCTTTCGCGACGCGGTGATCGCAGCCGGTTCATTGGAGGCGGCTTACGCCGGCTTCTTCAAGGCCGGCGCGATCCAGATCCCGCCACTGTTCCTCGATCTGGTGGTACAGGCCATGGTGCGCAACCTGCTGGATGGCGAAGACGACGCCTGGCAATGGCGCGCGGCCGAGATGCTGTTTCGCCGCCAGCGCGTGCGGGTGCAGGACGGTCGCGTGCTCAGCGGTGACAGCGAGGTGCTGGACATGCTCAACGAGACCGGTGGCCTCGGTGCGGTGGGCCGTCTGCTCATGCAGAGCGGTGCGGCCATTCCCGAGGTGCAGATCGAGGTGCTGGGTGACGACAACGGCGCTCGCTACCTGGCCAGCCGCTCGGGCAACGGACGCTTCAACTTCGTGCTCGACCTCACCCACGAAATCCAGCGCGAGCTCTCGCACGGCCTCACGCTCACCATGAACCGCTCGCAGTCGGGTCTGAAGGCGCTGGCGGTGGTGCTGCAGAAGTGGGTGCGGCATTTCCACGGCGTGGCGGTGCAGGTGCAGCCCGAATCGCGGGTGGAGGACACGGCGTGGCGTTGGCACCTGGGGCTGGACGCCGAATCCACCGCCTTGCTCAACGACCTGTACCTCGGCCACGACGTGGAGCCCGAACGGCAACAGCGCCTGATCAGCCTGTTTCGTTTGAGCTTCGACGATCCTCAGGACATGCGCGCCGACGTGCGCGGCAAGCCGGTGTACCTGGGCCTGGCGATGAACGCCGAGGGCCTGATGAAGATCAAGCCGCAGAACCTGCTGCTCAACCTGCCGCTTGCAGCGTCTGCCTGAAGCCCTAAATCCCCACCACCGACAACGCACCCGGCAGCACGCTCATCCGCAAGTGCCGGGCGTACCCCAGGAACTCGCCGTCGGCGGCCAGGGGCAGGTCGGTATCGCTGACCACCGTGAGCGTTTCGAACGCCCGGGTGCTGATGCGGCTATGGCCGAGGTGCGTGCCGGTGAGCAGGCGCGGCAGCATGGCCAGAACACCCAGGCGACCAAATGGCCCGGCCAGCAGCAGGTTGAGCAGTCCATCGTTGGTGCGCGCCGCCGGCGCGGCCGGCATGCCGCTGCCGAAGGTGGATGTGTTCAGGCTGGAGGCGAAGAGGGCGGGGCCGCGGTGCAGATGCTTGCCGTTGGCCGTGACGTCCAGCGTCCACGTCTGCAGGTGGGCCAGCTCGGCCATCGTGGCCCACAGGTAGCGTGGCAGGCCGCCAAGCCAGCGTGGGCCCGTGAGCGTGCGCAGCACCACGGCGGAGTCGAAGCCGGCGGTGAAACTGGAGAGAAACAGCGCCCGGTACTCGCGGCCATGGGGGTCGCGCCATTCGGCACACCCCACGTCCATCGGGCGCGTGTCGGCGTTGAGGGCGTGCACCAGGGCGGCCAGGGGCGCCCGGCCGTGCAGACCGAGTGAGCGGGCCACGTCGTTGCCGCTGCCCACGGGCACCACGCCGAGTTCAAGGTCGTTGTGCAACAGGGCGGGCAGCCAGCGGTTGAGCGTGCCGTCGCCGCCCACCGCCACCACGCGGCTGCCGGCGGGCAGGCTGGCCAGCAGGTCGAGCGCATCGACCACATCGCGCGGCGCGTGCAAGGCCACATCGGGCGGCAGGGCGGCCTGCAGGGTGGGCAACAAGGCCGCCGCCCGTCCGCCCTGGGCGTGCGGGTTGAGCAGCACGCAGCGCTTCGCGCCTGTTCTCAAATGTCGCTCACATGTTTCGGCGGTACTGGCCGCCCACCTCGAACAGGGCCGAGGTGATCTGGCCGAGCGAGCACACGCGCACTGCCTGCATCAGCACCTCGAACACGTTGCCGTTTTCAATCACGGCCTGACGCAGTTGCTGCAACATGGCGGGCGATTCGGCTGCGTGCAGCGCGTGGAACTCGGCCAGGCGCTTGAGCTGGTTTTGCTTCTCTTCGTCGGTCGAACGGGCGAGTTCCAGCGTGTCGGGGGTCGCGTCGCCGTGCGGGTTGCGGAAGGTGTTCACGCCCACGATCGGGTACTCGCCCGTGTGCTTGAGCATCTCGTAGTGCATGGACTCGTCCTGGATCTTGCCGCGCTGGTAGCCGGTTTCCATCGCGCCCAGCACGCCGCCTCGCTCGGCGATCTTCTCGAACTCGCTCAGCACGGCTTCTTCAACCAGCTCGGTGAGCTCGTCGATGATGAAGGCGCCCTGGTTGGGATTCTCGTTCTTGGCCAGGCCCCACTCGCGGTTGATGATGAGCTGGATTGCCATCGCGCGGCGCACCGAGTCTTCGGTCGGCGTGGTGATGGCCTCGTCGAAGGCATTGGTGTGCAGGCTGTTGCAGTTGTCGTAGATCGCGATCAGCGCCTGCAGCGTGGTGCGGATGTCGTTGAACTGGATCTCCTGCGCGTGCAGCGAGCGACCGCTGGTCTGCACGTGGTACTTCAGTTTCTGGCTGCGCTCGTTCGCACCGTAGCGGTCGCGCAGGGCGACCGACCAGATGCGGCGCGCCACGCGGCCCAGCACGGTGTACTCCGGGTCCATGCCGTTGCTGAAGAAGAAGCTCAGGTTGGGCGCGAAGTCGTCGATGTGCATGCCGCGCGCCAGATACGCTTCCACGAAGGTGAAGCCATTGGAGAGCGTGAATGCGAGCTGGCTGATCGGGTTGGCGCCGGCTTCGGCGATGTGATAGCCCGAGATCGACACCGAGTAGAAGTTGCGCACGTCGTGGTGCACGAAATACTCGGCGATGTCGCCCATCACCTTGAGCGAGAACTCTGTGGAGAAGATGCAGGTGTTCTGCCCCTGGTCTTCTTTCAGGATGTCGGCCTGCACCGTGCCGCGCACATTGGCCAGCACCCATTCGCGGATCTTGGCGGCCTCGGTGTCGGTGGGCGCGCGGCCGTTCTCGACCTCGAACTTCTCCAGGTTCTGGTCGATGGCGGTGTTCATGAACATGGCCAGGATGCTGGGCGCCGGGCCGTTGATGGTCATGGAGACCGAGGTGGCCGGGTGGCAGAGATCAAAGCCGCCGTAGAGCACCTTCATGTCGTCCAGCGTGGCGATGCTCACACCCGAATTGCCCACCTTGCCGTAGATGTCGGGGCGCGGATCGGGGTCGTTGCCGTAGAGCGTGACCGAGTCGAAGGCGGTGGACAGGCGCTTGGCCGGCGTGCCCGCGCTCAGCAGCTTGAAGCGCGTGTTGGTGCGGAAGGCATCGCCCTCGCCGGCGAACATGCGGGTCGGGTCCTCGCCCTCGCGCTTGAAGGCGAAGGTGCCGGCGGTGTAGGGGAAGCTGCCGGGCACGTTGTCGAGCATCAGCCACTTCAGGATCTCGCCGTGGTCCTCGTACTTCGGCAGCGCGACCTTGCGGATGGTCGTGCCCGAGAGGCTCTTGGTGGTGAGCGCGGTGCGGATTTCCTTGTCGCGAATCTTCACGACGTACTCGTCGCCCGCGTAGGCCTTCTGCATGTCGGGCCACTGGGTCAGCAGCTTGCGCGCGGCCGGGTCCTGGTCGAGTTCGCGCACCTGCGCCAGGTCGATCACGGCCTCCGCGGCGCGTGAGCGCTCGGGCTTCTCCATGCGCAGCATGCGCGCACTCTCGGTGAGCTGCTGGATCTCGCGCGCCAGCCTGGCCTGCTCCAGCGCCTTCTTCTTGTAGCCGCGCACCGTGTCGCTGATCTCGGCGAGGTAACGCGTGCGCGCGGGCGGCACGATGGGCGTCTGGTTGGTGCTGTGGCGGACCTTGACAACCGGCAGGCGGCCCTCTTTGAGCGGCAGGCCGAGCTCGCCCAGCTTCGCCTTGAGGGCTTGATACAGCGCGGTCACGCCGTCGTCATTGAAGCGCGCGGCCATGGTGCCGAACACCGGCATCTGGTCGGGGGGCGTGCTCCAGGCTTCCTGGTTGCGCTGCACCTGCTTGGAGACGTCGCGCAAGGCATCGAGCGAGCCCTTGCGGTCGAACTTGTTGATCGCCACGAAGGCCGCGAAGTCCAGCATGTCGATCTTCTCGAGCTGGCTGGCCGCGCCGAACTCGGGCGTCATCACGTACATCGGCACGTCCACGTGCGGCACGATGGCCGCGTCGCCCTGACCGATGCCCGAAGTCTCGACCACGATGAGGTCGAAACCGGCGCATTTGCAGGCGGCGATCACGTCGGGCAGGGCGGCGCTGATCTCGCTGCCGAAGTCGCGCGTGGCGAGCGATCTCATGTACACGCGCTGGCCTTGTTGCCATGGGTTGATGGCGTTCATGCGGATGCGGTCGCCGAGCAAGGCGCCACCGCTCTTGCGACGCGAAGGATCGATGGAGATCACCGCCACGCGCAGGCTGTCGTCCTGGTCCAGGCGCAGGCGGCGGATGAGTTCGTCGGTGAGCGAGGACTTGCCCGCGCCGCCGGTGCCGGTGATGCCCAGCACCGGCACCTTTTTCGTCTTGGCTTGCTCGCGCAGGGCGGAGACGATTGCAGCGTCGGCGTTGCCGTTTTCCAGCACGGTGATGAGCTGGGCCAGCGCGCGCCAGTTCATCTCGCCCTGGCCTTCGATGGCGGCCAGCGCTTTCGGTGCGTAGGGACTGAGGTCGCGGTCGCAGCGCATCACCATCTCGCCGATCATGCCGGCCAGGCCCATCTTCTGGCCGTCTTCGGGGCTGTAGATGCGCGTCACGCCGTAGTCCTGCAATTCGCGGATTTCGGAGGGCACGATCACGCCGCCGCCCCCGCCGAACACCTGGATGTGCTCGCCGCCCCGGCTCTTGAGCAGGTCCACCATGTACTTGAAGTACTCCACGTGGCCGCCCTGGTAGGAGCTGATCGCGATGCCCTGTGCGTCTTCCTGCAGCGCGGCGGTGACCACCTCGTCGACCGAGCGGTTGTGACCCAGGTGGATCACCTCGGCACCCATGCCCTGCAGGATGCGCCGCATGATGTTGATGGCCGCGTCGTGGCCGTCGAACAGGCTCGCGGCGGTGACGAAGCGCACCTTGTGCGTGGGGCGGTAGTTGGCCAGGGCCTGGTATTCGGCGGCGAGGTTGCTCATGGTGTCTCTCTCTGTCGGTAGCGGAAATGGGCCGGGCGTCAGGCGATCTTCAGGCCGGTCAGCTTCGGGTCTTCGGGCGGAAAGCGCAAGTCCAGCGCCTTGAGCGTGTCGCGCACGAGGGTGGCGATCATCAGGTTGCGGTGCGTCTTGGAGTCGGCGGGCACCACGGTCCAGGGTGCCCAGGGCGTGCTGGTGGCGTTGAGGAAAGCTTCGTAGGTGCTCTGGTAGTCGTCCCATTGCTTGCGCACGTCGAGGTCGCCCAGGCTGAATTTCCAATGTTTCTCGGGATCGTCCACCCGCTCCTGCAGGCGCTCTCGTTGCTCGTCCTTGCTGATGTGCAGCATGAACTTGAGGATCACCGTGCCGGTCTCGGCCAGCAGGCGCTCGAAATCCTTGATGTGCTCGTAGCGTTGCAGTGTCTGCTGCGGCGTGATCCAGCCATTGACCACCGGCACCAGCACATCTTCGTAGTGGCTGCGGTTGAAGATCGTCATCTCGCCGGCGCCCGGGACCTTCTGATGGATGCGCCAGAGGTAGTCGTGATCGCGTTCGGCTTCGGTGGGCGCTTTCCAGCCCACGGTGTGCACGCCCAGCGGGCTGGTGCGTGCGAAGACGCCGCGCACCGTGCCATCCTTGCCCGACGTGTCGGTGCCCTGCAGCACCACCAGCAGCTTGTAGCGGCCGTCGGCATAGAAGAGGTTCTGCAGCGCGTCGAGTTCTTCGGCGATCCCGGCCAAAGCCGCCTGGTCGGTGGACTTGCTGCCGCTGGAAAACGGCTTGGCGTCGGGTTTGAACGACTTGAGCGAGACGCCCTTGGCCTTCTTGTTGCCGTTGCCCGGACTCACCTGCCAGTCCTGCCATGTGCTGCCCTTGGCGGCCAGGATGGCCCGGGCGGGGAAAGGCAGGGCGGTGTCGTTCGGGCTGGGCATGGGTTCCGTTCGGTGCATGGGCGCTGTCTCGCGAGCCCGTTTGATTGACGTTTACGTAAACGTAATGTTAACGCGTATCGGCGAAAAAAGGGGCGCCTGCGCGCCCCCGATATCTTGAGTCCCCCGACCGCTGGATCAGCGGTACAGCACCTGAGGCAGCCACATGCCGATCGCCGGGAACATGTAGAGCAGCACGATGGCCAACACCTGGATGCCCATGAACGGCAGCATGCCCGCGAAGATCTGATTCAGCGTCACGTGTTTCGGTGCCACGCCCTTGAGGTAGAACGCACTCATGGCCACCGGCGGACTCAGGAAGGCGGTCTGCAGGTTCAGCGCCACCAGCAGGCCGAAGAACAGCGGGTCCACACCGAAGTTGTCCAGCAGCGGGATGAAGATGGGCATGAAGATCACGATGATCTCGGTCCACTCCAATGGCCAGCCCAGGATGAAGATGATCACTTGCGACAGGATCAGGAACTCGGTCTTGCTCAGGTTCATGCCCAGGACCCATTCTTCCACCAGCGCCTGCCCGCCCAGCAGCGCAAACGCCGCCGAGAAGATCGCCGATCCCACGAACAGCCAGCACACCATGGCGCTGGTCTTGGCGGTGAGGAACACACTTTCCTTGACCACGCTGAAGGTGAGCTGCCGATAGGCCACGGCCAGCAGGAAGCCGCCCAGCGCACCCACCGCCGCCGCTTCGGTGGGCGTGGCCAGACCAAAGACGATGGAGCCGAGTACCGACAGGATGAGCACCAGCAGCGGGAAGAAGCTGGAGAGCAGCATCTTGAACACCTCGAGCCGGGCGTAGCTCAGGATGCCGTAGAAGAGCGCCAGGGCCAATGCGCCCACGCCGAGGCCGATCCAGAAGCTGGCGGATGCGGGCTTTGTGGTCGCAGCAGCGGTTTCGCTGCCCGCCGGAGCGGGCACTGCGCCCGGTGGCATCGCCCGACCGCCATCGGCACCCGGTGGTTCGGCCACGGCTTCTTCGTCGGCCTCGGCGCCGGGGGGGGCTGCCACGTCGCCATCCGCTGCATCGGCGCCGGGCGGCTCTGCCACGTCGCCTTCGGATTCTTCGCCGGGAGGTTCTGCCAAACCTCCGCTGTCTTCCCCGGTCGGCGGTTCTGCGAGTCCGCCGCTGTCCTCGCTGGTGGGAGGCTCGGCAAGCCCACCCGCATCGGTGGACCTCGGGGCATTGCGGGTGTCGTTCAACGAGGTCAGGCCTTCGTAGGTCTCGACCGGCACCACCCGCGTGGCACTCTGGTAGCTCATGATCGCCACCACGGCAAACAGCAGCGCGGGCATCAGTGCAATGCCGAGTTGCCCAAGCATGTAGCGGGTGGAGGTGTTCTGGTTGTTCTTGCCCTTGAGGCCCTTGATCAGTCCACCGAGGGCCCATGCTTCTCCCGTGGCGCCGATGGCCACGAGCGGAGCCGGAATCGGCACGCGGCGTTGCTCTGCGGTCAGTGGGGGAGCCCAGGCCGGCTTGAGCTTGGCCATGATGACCACGTAGAGGATGTACAGACCGGCGAGCATCAGGCCCGGGAAGAAAGCTCCTGCATAGAGCTGCACCACCGACACGCCGGCGGTGGCGCCGTACACGATCAGCAGCACCGAAGGCGGAATCAGAATGCCCAGGCAGCCGCCAGCCGTGATCGAGCCCGCGGTCAGGCGCACGTCGTAGCCCGCGCGCAGCATCTGCGGCATGGCCAGCAGGCCCATGAGGGTGACCACCGCGCCCACGATGCCGGTCGCCGTGGCGAAGATCGCGCAGGTCACCAGCGTGGCCACCGCCAATGAGCCCGGCACGCGCGAGAGCGCCAGGTGCAGACTGTGGAACAGCTTCTCGATCAGGTTGGCGCGTTCGACGAGGTAGCCCATGAACACGAACAGCGGGATCGAGATGAGCACGTCGTTGCCCATCACCGAGAAGGTGCGTTGCACCATCAGGTCCAGCGTCTGCTGGATCGCACCCCCTGGCGTCTGACCGCCGGAGTGGTAGGCGAAGAAGGCGAACATCATGCCCATGCCCATGAGGGTGAAGGCAGTGGGAAAGCCCAGCATGATGGCCACGACCACCAGCGAGAGCATGAGCAGGCCGTAATGGCCGTTGGTCATGGTCTCGGTGTTGAGCACCATGGTCAGTACGCCGACGAGGATCAGGGCCATCAACCCGAAGCCGAACCAGAGTTCTTTTCGAATCTTCATTTCTGGCCGCCCTTCTGGGGAGCGAGCTGGTCCAGATCGGCGAGGTCAGCGTCTTTCACGTGCACCATTTCCTTGAGTTTTTCGACATCGACTTCTTCCACGTCTTCTTCGCGTGTGGGCCATGTACCCGTCTGCAGGCAGATCACACAGCGGATGATTTCCACGAAGCCTTGCAGCAGCAGCACGGCGCCGGCGATCGGCACCACGAACTTGAAGGGGTAGAGCGGCAGCGGATCGGCGTTGAAGGTCTGTTCGCGGATCGCCAGCGACTCGTTGGCGAAGGTCCACCCGGCCCAGGTCATGGCCACGATGCCGGGGAGGAAGAACACCAGATAGAGCAGCAGGTCGAGGCTGGCCTGCGTGCGTGGGCTGAAAAAGCCGTAGAGCACGTCACCTCGCACGTGGCCGTTCTTGGCCAGTGTGTAGGCGCCAGCGGCCATGAAGAGCAGGCCGTACAACATGATCTGGGCGTCGAGCACCCAGGCGTGGGGGTCGTTCAGGACATAGCGGGAGAACACCTCCCAACTGATGAGCAGCGTGAGGGCCACCACAGACCACGCGCAGGCCTTGCCGAACCAGGTGGAGAAGCGGTCCACCGTCAATAAAAAATTTTGCATGGGGATTCCAAAAACACAAAGGGGCGCCCGCGGCGCCCCTTGTCAACGCCGGCCGATCAACTCTTCTTGGCACCTTTGCCGAAGTAGTGGTTGTAAGCCATCTTGAAGTCGACGGTGTAGTCGTTCTGCCATTGGCCCGCGCGCTGGGCAAACGCCCTCTGCGAGTCCAGCACCTTCTTGAACAGGGCGTTCTCGCCGCCCTTCTTGGCCATGATCTTGTCCCACGATGCGAGCTGGGCGCGCAGCACCGCGTCGGGGGTCTTGTAGAACTTCACGCCCTGCTTCTTCAGTTCGATGTAGTCCTGCGAGTTGCGCTGGATGGCCTTCCAGCTCATGTCGGCGCTGGCGGCCTGCACGCCGTAGTCGATGATGGCCTTCAACTCGGTCGGCAAGGCATCGAGCTTGCTCTTGCTGAACAGGATCTCGAATTGCTCACCGCTCTGGTGGAAGCTCTGCAGCATGCAGTTCTTCACCACGTCGGGGAAGCCCAGCAGCCTGTCGGAGCTGGCGTTGTTGAACTCGGCGCCGTCGATCAGGCCTCGGTCCAGTGCCGGCACGATCTCGCCACCGGGCAGCGGGTTCACGGCAGCGCCCATGTCGGTGTACATGTCGACCGCCAGGCCCACGGTACGGAACTTGGTGCCCTTGACATCAGCCACCTTGGCGATGGGCTTCTTGAACCAGCCGAAGGGCTGGGTGGGCATGGGGCCGTACAGGTAGGACACCACGTCCAGGTTCAGGCTCTTGTAGATCTCGGCCAGCAAGTCCTTGCCACCACCGTAGTTGTGCCAGGCCAGCAGCATGTTCGGGTCCATGCCGAACGAAGGGCCCGAACCCCACAGGGCCAGGGCCGAGTTCTTGCCGTAGTGGTAGGCCACCACGCCATGGCCGCCGTCCAGCGTGCCCTTGGCCACCGCTTCAAGCAACTGGAAGGCCGGCACCACGGCGCCGGCGGGCAGCACTTCGATCTTGAGCTTGCCGCCGGCCATGTCGTTGACCTTCTTGGCAAAGTCCAATGCGTACTCGTGGAAGATGTCCTTGGACGGCCACGTGCTCTGGAAGCGCAGCGATGTGGTTTGTGCAGTGGCGATCATCGGCACCGACATGGCGCCAGCCGCGACGGCCGCGCCTTTGAGCATGCCGCGGCGTGACGTTGCGGTTTTCTGTTCTGACATGGGTTTGTCTCCTTCTGTGTTGAGGGTTTGCGCATCATGCGCCCCGTGCCTTGTTTCATCCGGCAGGGTTTTCACCGACCATGATTCCTTTGGCTGACGCTGCTGCTTTCACAGGTCTTGAATGGCGTACAAAAAGCCACTTGAAAATGCGTCTATCTGATATTTGTGTTCGGCATTTCTGTATTGAAAACCGCTGTGTCAGCCGGGTGGACGTGGTGAGCCAAACCGCAAGGCCCGGCCAGTGGCATGCTATGCATCATGAAACCGATTCAGCTCTTCGATGCCGCTTCCAGCACGTTCACCTACGTGCTGTTCGACCAGATCGCCCGCGACGCTCTCATCATCGACCCGGTGGATGAACAGATCGAACGCGATCTCGCCGTGCTTCGCGAGTACGGCCTGAAACTGGTCTGGACGGTGGAGACCCACGCGCACGCCGATCACATCACCAGCGCCGGCAAGCTGGCCGAACTGGCAGGGGCCAAGACGGCGGCGCCACAGGGTTGCGGCATCGGTACGGCCGGCGTGCAGCTTGCCCACGGCGACACGCTGAGCTTTGGCGGCGAGGTGCTGCGCGCATTGCACACGCCCGGCCACACCGCCGGCAGCATGAGCCTGGTCTGGCGGCACCACGTCTTCACCGGCGACACGCTGCTCATCGGTGGCTGCGGCCGCACCGATTTCCAGTCGGGCAGTGCGAAAGACCTGTACCGCAGCATCACCCAGGTGCTGTTCGATCTGCCGGACGACACCACCGTCTGGCCAGGGCACGACTACCACGGGCGCCAGCACTCCACCATCGGCGCCGAGAAGAAGCACAACGAACGCGTCGCGGGCAAGAGCGAGTCCGAGTTCATCGCCCTGATGGAGTCGCTCAACCTTCCCAGACCCCGGCGCATGGACGAGGCCGTGCCTGCCAACCTCATGTCGGGACAGCGCCACGACGCGGGCGGTGTCTTGTCCATGGAGCCTCGGCCTGCCGCCGGTCCGCACACGGGCAGCTACGCGGGTGACGTGACGCCGCAGCTGGCCTGGCAATGGGTGCAGGCCGGCGTGGCGGTGCTGGTGGACGTGCGCACCGACGCCGAGCGGGAGTGGGTTGGCTTCGTGCCGGGCGCGGTGCCGGTGGCCTGGAAGCAATGGCCCGGGATGGCGATGAACCCCGACTTCGACGCGCAGGTGCGCCAGGCGGCGGGTGGCAAGAAGATCGTGTTGTTGTGCCGCAGTGGCGTGCGCTCGATCGCCGCGGCCAAACGCGCCACCGAGCTCGGCCTGGAGGCCTACAACATCCTGGAGGGATTCGAGGGCGATCCGGATGCGCATGCGCACCGCGGGCAGCAAGGTGGCTGGCGCCACCATGCGCTGCCCTGGCGCCAGAACTGAGCGCTGAAGCGCGTGTCCATGCCTCCGATGGGGCTTGCCGGCCACCGCTGGTCGCGCGAGCTGCCCGAAATTTGAGAAGAATGCCTCACTACCCCTGTCAGGGTTGACAGGGTTCGTGTGTTTTTTCACGAATTTTTTTTTTCAATGGGGTTTTCCATTCCAAAAGGATTGCTCCATGACGTTGTTGGCCTGCTCTCGGGAAAAAGCACCTTCCAGCCCACCGATCTCCGACCATCTGGCGGGGCGCATTCAGCGCGAATTCACCACCCGTTGGGACACACTATGGAGCGGGCGCTCACTGCTGCATGGTCGTGAAGCAGGTCCCGGCGCGGTGCGGCTCAACGGCAACGACTACCTCAGCCTCACCGGCCATTCCGAGATCGTTCAGGCGCAGACGCTGGCGATCAAGACCGACTCCGAGTTCGTCATCCAGTCCGGCGTGTTCCTGCTGGACGAGCATCCAGCGCGCAAGCTCGAGCTCAAACTCGCCCACATGCTCGGTCAGGAAGACGGTCTCATCTGCCAGTCGGGCTATGCGGCCAACCTGGGTCTGCTGCAGTCCATCGCTGACGAGAAGACCGTGATCTACATGGACACGCTGGCCCACACCTCGCTGTGGGAAGGGGCGCGTCGCGCCGGGGCCACCACCCACCCGTTCCGTCACAACGACGCCGAGCACCTGGAGCGGCTGGTGCAGCGCCACGGCGCCGGTGTGATCGTGGTGGATTCGATCTACAGCACCACGGGAGCCGTGTCGCCCCTGGTGCAGGTGGTGGAGGTGGCTGAGCGGTGGGGTTGCATGACCCTGGTGGACGAATCACATTCCCTGGGCACGCATGGCCCGCAGGGCGCGGGCCTGTGCGCAGAGCTCGGCCTGAGTCACCGGGTGCACTTCATCACCGCCAGCCTGGCCAAGGCGTTTGCCGGACGTGCCGGTTTCCTGAGCGTGCCCGCGGCCATGCGCAACTACGTGCTGAGCACCAGCTATCCCAACATGTTCAGCTCCTGCCTGCTGCCGCACGAGATTGCCGCACTCGACGCCACGCTGGACGTGATCCGCCGCAGCGACACCGAGCGCGCGCGCCTGCACGCCCACACGCGCCAGTTGCGCGGCATGCTCAGCGACCTGGGCTACCCGATCCACCAGGGCACCGAACAGATCATCGCCCTGGAGGCTGGCACCGAACCGGCCACCATGGTGCTGCGCGATCTGCTGGAGGAGCGGGATGTGTTTGGCGCCGTGTTCTGCGCGCCCGCCACCAGCCGCAACCGCACCATGGTGCGCCTCACGCTGCACGCGGCGCTCACCGATGCCGAGCTGGACCATGTGGCCACCGTGGCGCGTGAACTGGCGCCCATGGTCAAGCCGTGGGACTGGCCAATTGCGCGGCGCGCCCGCGCGGCCTGCGCTCAGTTGTCCTGAACGATGCGGTGGCCTTCGGCGTCCAGGAAGCGCCGGTAGCCGTAGATGGGATGCGGCAGGTCGGTGGCGTCCAGTGAGAACACCGCCGCCGTGACCAACTTGTCCTCACCCAGGCTGAAGGCCGGCGCGGTGCGCACCGGCCCGTTCAGATTGAGTTGCTGGTGCAACTCCACCGCCGCCAGCTGGTTGCCCGCCTGCACCGCGCGCACCACGTCGAAGCCCAGTCCGGCCGAGCCCGCGAGTTCGGCCAGGTCACCCAGGCTGCCGGTGGGCTCCAGCTGCAGCCAGTGGGCATCGCCCGTGCCGTCGAGGCCGATCAGGCCAAACGGCTCGCCCAACACGGCGTACTCGACCCAGTTCTGAGTGGCGAAAGCCTGCAGGGCCTGCGCGATGGACGGAATCTGCAGCAGCGATTGCTGCGACGGCTGCAGCGCGCCGCGCCACAGGGTGTTCAGGCGGGGGTGCGGCGCGTGCATGAGCTTGCGCAAGACACCCATGAGGTGGCGCGTGATGTCGGTGGTCTGTTTGGGCACGAACTGGTCGATCAGACCGTTGTTGAAGGCCTGGATGGCGATCTGCTCGTCGGCCTGGCCGGTCAGCAGCACGCGTGAACCAGGCCAGTCGAGCAAGGTGTTGAGCACCTTCAGGCCGTCGGTGCCGGGCATCGCGTAGTCGACCACGCATGTCTTCACCAACTGATAGCGTGCCGGGTTCACCGCCCAGTAGCGCAGGATCTGCGGCAGCAGCGGCTGCCCCTGGCGCCAGCGCTCGATCATTTGCAGTTGCAGCATCGCGTCGGCTTCCCACCGCGCCGGCTCCTGCTGCATGCGCTGCGCAAAGCCCGACGGACGAGAAAACAGCTCCACCTGCCAATGCGTCGGAATCACCATACCGAGCATGTCGAGGTAGTCGGTGTCGTCGTCGAGGAACAGGATGCTGCCGGGACGGTGGAATAAAGGGATCGTCAGTGCCATCGGGTCGTCAGCGAGTGGAGGATGAGGTCGCGGGAATCGGGGGCTGGATCGGGAGATCGATCATGAAGACCGCGCCCAGGCCGGGTTCGGAGTGCACGCTGAGATGTCCCTGTGCCGCCTCCACCACGTTCTTGCAGAACGTCAGACCCAGGCCGTTGCCGGCACCTGCCAGCGTGGAGAAGAACGGTTCGAAGATTCTCGTCTGCTGTTCGTGGGCGATGCCGATTCCGTCGTCAGATACTGCAATGCGGCCCTTGCCATGGTGCACACCCACGTCCAGCCGCAAGTCGCCCGGGCTCGGTGCATTGCTGGCCGAGGCCAGCGCGTGCAGTGCGTTCTTCATCAGGTTGGTGAGCACCTGAGAGAACAACTGGCGGGAAGCAACGAAGTGAAAGTCCTGCTGGATGTGCACCTGAACGCAATCGCGCTCCCTGGACGAGCGGTAGGGGTAGTGCAACACCACGTCCTGCACCAGCTCTGCTGCGCGGATCGATGACTTGTCGCGCGGCAGCCGAATCAGTTGTGCATTCGATATCTGGGTATCGATCTGCCGGTTCATGCTGCGCACCAGGTTTTGGAGCCGGGTCGCCAGTTCGTCGAACTTCTTCTGCTTGGCCTCCGGCAAGTCGTGCTGCGACAGGTTGCGCAGCACGTCGCCCATCAGGTGGACCGTGGCCAGCGGTGTGCGCAGCTCGTGCGCCATCACACCCATGGTGCTCAGCGTGTTGATCAGACGCGTGCGGCGCAAGTTGGCGCTGGAGGCCCCCAGCATCACGGCCGCACCCCAGGCGAAGGCCAGCACCACCAGATGATCGGGCCGTGTGGCGGTTTGCGTCAGCGGTATCCCCAGCATCTGGGTGAGCCCCAGGCTGAGCCCTGCGCCCGCGACAACCCCCACTGTGGCCACCCGCCAGTCGGTGAGGTGGTAGTAGATCACCAACATGCAGGAAACGCTGGCCAGCCAGACATCGTTGCCGCCGTTGAGCCAGTACATCCAGGAAAAGAACATCGGCAGCTGCAACCAGCTGGCCAGGGAAAAAATCCAGATCGTGGCCTTGGAGGTGAGGTCTCGATTGACCCTGCCGAAGAGCAGCGGGATGCCCAGACTGGCCATGGCCAGGCGGGTGGGCACGCTCTCATAGGGCTGTGGCAACAGGTCGATCCAGATCCAGCCAAACGCGATATGGCCGAGAATGGTGAACGCGCCCAGGTACTGCAACCGTGCACGGGATGGGTGCAAAATGGGTTCCAGGGGTGCATGGACCACCTCGTCCAGCAACCACCTCCACAGGCGCGCTTTGGCGCTGTGCAACCTCAACCGGTCCAGAGGCAATATGTACTCCTTCGATTGTCGAGCACCCGTTGCCCGCACCGGCTGCCCAAACACGTACCGCATTGTCTGTGCAACAGGCTGTTTCAAACCATGACCTTACCTGTCAACTTTGACAGTGTCAGCCTGGACAGTATCCTGGCCGACTGGGTCTGTGCCCTGCATGACCAGGGTGTTGAGGCCGTCATGGTGCTGGGTCCGGCGCCCACGGGCGGAAGAGACGAGCGTGAAGTGCTGGCGGTGCACCCCCCCCGATTGCTGTCGGCCGCCCAGGCCTTGGCCGACAGCCGCGATTTTGGTGCCAGTTGGCGCGAAAGTGATGCACCCCTGGTGGCCTGGCAGGACATCTCCAAATCGGTCTTTGAACAATCCAGCCGCTGGCGGCGCCTGTGGCTCGCGCACGGTTACCAGACGCTGGTGCGGGTGGCATTCAGCCTGCCCGCCGGTCGCGCCTTTGAGTGCTTCATGTTCAGCCCGCGGGCGTTTGCCGATCGCTCGGAAGCGGCCGCGCTGGCCTGGTCGGCCTTCAACATCTGGCCCATGCTGCGCCGTGCCATCGCTGAAGCGCGCGTGGGCCTGAGCCCGCGCGAGCTGGAAAGCCTGAACATGGCGTTTGAGGGGCTGACGGCGCGCGAAACCGCCGCGCGCATGGATTGCTCCGAGCGCACGGTGAACTACCACCTGGCCAACGCCATGGGCAAGCTCAAGACGGACAACAAGCTGGCGGCCGTGCAACGTGCCTGCTGGATCGGACTTATTTAGCCCCCACGCTCCCCCGCTGCGCGTGGTCCGCTGCCCCCCAAGGGGGCTGGGCCTGCCTTGGGGCGGCCCGGCGGCAGGATCTGTGACCCCCTCGCTCCCCCGCTGCGCGTGGTCCGCTGCCCCCCAAGGGGCTGGGCCTGCCTTGGGGCGGCCCGGCGGCTGGCCCCGTTGCTTCACGCTTCGCCGCTGCGTTCCAATCGATGTTGCAGTGCGCAAACTCCCCCCGGTTTGCGTGGTCATAATCCGCGCATGACTTTCCTGGCCCTGGACGTTGGCAACACCCGCCTGAAATGGGCCTTGTACGAGGAGCCACGTACCGGTGCGCGTCTGATTGCTCAGGGCGCGCAGTTTCTCGAAAACATCGAAACCCTGGCCGAAGGTGATTGGGCCGAACTGGCCGCGCCGCGCTGGGTGTTGGGGTGTGTGGTGGCGGGCGATGCGGTCAAACGCCGGGTTGAAGAACAGCTTGAGCTGTGGGACGTGACCCCGCAGTGGGTGGTCTCCAGCAATGCCGAAGCGGGGGTGACCAACGGCTACGACCACCCGGCGCGGCTCGGGTCGGACCGCTGGGTCGCCATCATCGGCGCGCGCCACCGCCTGGTCTCGCGGGGCCTGGCGCGGCCCTGTGTGGTGGTGATGGTGGGCACCGCAGTGACGGTGGAAGCCATCGACACCGACGGGCGGTTCCTGGGCGGCATCATCCTGCCCGGCCACGGCATCATGCTGCGCGCGCTCGAGTCCGGCACGGCCGGCCTGCACGTGCCCACCGGCGAGGTGCGCGACTTTCCCACCAACACCAGCGATGCGCTCACCAGCGGCGGCACCTTCGCCATTGCCGGCGCGGTGCAGCGCATGGTGGACAACCTGCGCCGCCATTGCGGCGACGAGCCGGTGTGTTTCATGACCGGCGGCGCCGGCTGGAAGATGGCCCCCAGCATGGCCCTGCAGGTCGAGCTGGTGGAGGGCCTGATCTTTGACGGCCTGCTGGAGATGGCCTCGCGCCGACTGGCGCTGGCTTGAAACAGGAAGCGCTTCAGGCTTTGCTTTCGCCCCACGGGAGCATCAGGGTGAGCGTCAGAAGTCGCCGGAACTCTGGCTCGAACTCGTTGATGATCCGCTGCGGCTCGGGACACAAGGTGGTGTCGGCGATCACGCCGAACTGCACGCCACCGCCGTAGCTCAGGATCGACACCCCCAGGCCCACCGTGCCGGTCTGCGGTACCCAGAACATGGTCTGCTCCAGCGTGGAGCCACAGACCTTGAGCTTGGTGGCCGGGCCAGGCACGTTGGTCATCACCGCCGTGGTCTTGCGCCCGAACAGGCTCAGCAGGGCGTCCTGCGCCGGTTTGATCAGCAGGCCGGCCACCGACAGCAGCCCGAAGGTCAGCAGTGGCTGCAGGCTGCCCTTGAGGTCGTTCATGCGCGAGCGCACGGTGAACACACGTTCGACCGGATTGGTGCAACCGATGGGCAGCACCAGCGGCACCAGGCCAAAACGGTTGCCGAGTTTCCAGGCGTCTTCCATCGAGCGCAGGTTGATCGGCACCATGGCGCGGATCTCCTGACCGGTGGGGTCGTCGCCCAGGCTTCGCAGGTAGGCACCGATGGCACCGGCCACACAACCCAGCAGCACGTCGTTGACCGAACAGTTCAACGCCTTGCCGATGGCCTTGACCTCGTCGAGCGGGATGGGTTCGCACCAGGCCACGCGTTTGGTGTTGCCCGGTTGCCCCTTGAGTCGGGTGGGCGAGTCGTCGGGCATCAGCGCCAGCGAGGCGAGGTCGCTGGCCAGCTGGCCGCCCATGCGCGCCAGGTCCACCGCCTGGCTCAGCGTGTCGCTCAGGCTTTGCTGTGGTGCGGCGAGCATGGAGAACGACTTGGCGGCGCCGCCGCCAGCCGCCTCCAGCGCCTTGGCCGTGAGGTCGCCGAACGGCCGGATCAGCGTGTCGGCCAGCCAGTCTTCGGCGCCGTCCAGGCCGGGTCTGGTGGTCTTTCGGTCCTTGCGTTGCGGCGGTGCACCGCCGCCGTCGACCAGGCTCATCATCACGCTGATGAGCGCAATGCCGTCGGCGATGCAGTGGTGGATGCGCGCGACCAGGGCCGAGCCGCCGCCGTATTGTTCGATGAGCTCGAAGCGCCAGAGCGGGTGATCGTGGTCCAGCGGCTGCATGGCGAGTTCGGCCACGCGGGCCTGCAAGGCATCCTGTTCGCTTTGTGCGCCGGTTCGCGAGAGCTGGTGCGTGACCACATGCCGATCGAGGCGGAAGTCGGCGTCGGCTATCCATTGCGCACCCGTGGCGTCTTCGCGCGCCAGCTGCACGAACCGGCGGTAGGGCAGCAGACGCTCGCGCACCCGTTCGTTCAGGGCCTCGATGGTGATGCCCGGCTCGAGGATCCAGACGCCCACGATCATCATGAGATTGGATGGTGAATCCATGCGCAGCCAGGCTGTGTCGACCTTGCTCATGCGCTCTCCTTCGAGCCCGAGCGTGGTGGACAGCGCCTGCTTCACCGCCGGCAGCACGCCAGCCGCGGCGCCGTTGATGGCGCTCGGGCGGCGAGTGGCAGGGCGACTGGCGCGCACCGCCGGAGTGCCGCTGCGGGCGGCAACGCGTTGAACCATGGATGCTCCTCGGGTGGCTGTGCGGGTCTTGGGTTGTGGCTCTATTGTGCAGACGCCGCCAACCGTAAGATAGCGGGAGAGCCCTTAGCCCGCAGCGTGCCTGCCGGGCCATTCATTTCAACAACAGGAGCATTCATGGCCGATCTCAAGTCCCGATTCGAAGCCGCGGTGGCGAATTCCAAGAACCTGAGCGAGCGTCCGGACAACGCCACGTTGCTGAAGATCTACGCGCTGTACAAGCAGGCCACGGAAGGTGATGTGGAAGGCAAGAAGCCCGGTTTTGGCGACATGGTCGGTCGCGCCAAGTGGGATGCGTGGAACGGTTTCAAGGGCATCGGAAAGGATGACGCGATGCAGCAGTACATCGACCTCATCCAGAGCCTGAGCTGATCCTCAGCCGGCCTTCTTCTTTTTGGCGGCGGGCTTCTTCGCCGCCAGCAGTTCGTCGAGGTTCTTGACGATCTCGCTCTCGATGCGGTCCTTGAAAGCGCCCAGCAGGAAGCCCAGGCGCGCATCGAGCTCAAACTTTTCCGCCGACACCTTGAGCGTGCCACTCACGCCCGAGCGGGTGAACTGCACTTCGTCGCAGTCGTCACCTTCTTCATAGGTGCAACTCATGTCGAAGTCGTTCTCGGCCTGTTCCGCCCAGCGCCAGGCGAGCTTGCGCGCAGCGCCCATGCCGAGTTGGTGATCGCGTTCGATGTGGATGTCGGCCATGGGTGTCTCGCGTGTTGTTGTCAGGGGCGGTCGTGGAGGATGGTCGCGAAGGCGGTGGGTGCCAGCTCTCGCAGGGCGGCCTGACGCTCTTCTTTCGGGCGATGGGCCAGCGCGCGCACCGCATCATAAAACCGCGCGAAATTGCGACCCTCGCGCTCGAACAGGGCTTCAAACGCGGGCACCCAGTCGTCGTAGGCCGCCTGCGCCGCAAAGCTGGCGTTGTTGGCCTGCGCCACAAAGGGGTCGTAACCGGCATACCCGTTCCAGCCAGCTTTCAGGCGCTCGTACTGCTGCCGGAAATCGCTCATGGCCGCGGCTTTGCGTTGCAGCTTGGTGTCCTCCGGCAGGACGGCATCTTCATAGATGGCCTTGAGGCGATCGCGGGTCGAGCGGGTGAGGGCGCGGAAGGCGCGGCGGCGGTTGTCGAAGGTGGCGTAGTCGGCGCGGGCCTGGTTGGTTGACCGGTTGAGCCACCGGGCACCGCCAAGCCGCTCCACCGTGGTGGCGAACGACTCGTTGAACGCGGTGTCGTTCTGCACATAGACAACCTGGTGCGAGAGCTCGTGGAAGATGATGCGCGCGAGCTCGCCCTCCGGGTATGTGATGAAGGTGTTGAGCAGCGGGTCGCCACCGGCCCAGTTCATCCAGCCCAGGGTGGAGTAGGCCTGAACCGGGTAAACCGCCACCTCCAGCGCCTCGTCCAGGCTGTCGGCGAAAGCCCGTGCGTCCGACTCCAGAAAGTAGCCGCGGTAGCCCACGCAACCCGCCACCGGAAAGCACCAGGTTTCAAGTGTGAGCGAGAGCGCGGGCGCAGCCACCACGTTGTAAACAGCGGCGCGCCGCTGCAGGTCTGCGTAGCGGTGGTAGCTGGCGTTGTCGGGCAGGGCGAGTTCACTCACCGCGAACTGGCGGATGCGCCGGGCCTTCTCCAGCCGTTCCTTGAGCCAGAACGGCGTGGTTTCGTCCGCCAGCCAGTCGTCGACCGGGCGCGCGGCCTGCATCAGCTTCAGGTGTCCGCCGACCGACTGCCAGTAGTAGCCCACGCCGGTCGTGTTGCTCGCGCAGCCGGCGCTCAGCATGGCCACGAATGCGAGTGCCGGCAACTGCTTCACGGCGACCTCAGGGCACGCTGGCCACTTCGACCAGACAGTCGTAGAACACCGGCCCACGACCCATGTCGGTGAGTTGCTGGCTGGTGACCTCGTTCACGTTGGTGCCCGCTGGCCCGAGCTTGCGCCACCAGATGCCCAGGCCGTTGACGACGCCGGGCCGCGCCCGCGTCGACACCTTGGCCTTGCAGCGGTATTCGCCGCGGTCGTTGAACACGCGCACCAGGTGGCCGGTCTCGATGCCGCGCACGGCAGCATCGTCGGCGTGGATTTCCAGCAGCGGTTCGCCTTCGATGTCGCGCAGGCTCTGCACGTTGACGAAGCTGGAGTTGAGGAAGTTGCGCGCCGGTGGCGAGATCATGGCCAGCGGGTAGGCGGCCGATGAACCTTGCAGTTCGTGGTTGGGCAGATGATCGGGCAGGCCGTCCCTGCCCTGTGCGGCCAGGCGCGCACTGAAGAATTCGCAACGGCCTGAGGGCGTGGGGAAGCCGCCATTGGCATACGGGGCTTCGGGCACCGACAGGGTGGTGAAACCCTGGTCGAGCAGTTGCTGGAAATCCACCGCGTTGCCAAACGCCGTGCGGCACAGGGTCTCGTCGTCGTCCTGAAAACACGGATCGTCAAAGCCCATGCGCGCGGCCAGCGCGCGGAAGATGTCGGTGTTGGTGCGGGCCTCGCCCACCGGGGCGATGGCCGGGCGGTTGAGCAGCACGTCGGTGTGACCGTAGCTGGTGTGGATGTCCCAGTGCTCCAGCTGCGTGGTGGCCGGCAGGATGATGTCGGCGTGGTCGGCGGTGTCGGTTTTGAAATGCTCCAGCACCACGGTGAACAGGTCCTGGCGCAGGAAACCCTGCACCACCTTGCCCGATTCGGGCGCCACCGCCACCGGGTTGCTGTTGTAGACGACGAGCGCTTCAATCTTCGGGCCGAAGCCGGCCGAACCTTCGTTGAGCAGATCGTTGCCGATGGTGCTCATGTTGATGGTGCGCGGGCTTCTGCCGGCCAGCAGGTCGGGCCGGTGCAGGGCCGCGCGGTCCACCGGGAACTGGCCCGAGCTGGAGAGCAGCAGGCCGCCCGCGGGCTCTCGCCAGGCGCCCACCAGCGCGGGCAGGCAGGCGATGGCGCGCACCGCGTTGCCGCCGCCACGCACGCGCTGCATGCCGTAGTTCAGGCGGATTGCCGCCGGCTTCGTGGTGCCGTAGGCGCGCGCCAGATCGGTGATCTGCTGCACCGGGATGCCGCAGACTTGCGCGGCGCGCTCGGGCGCCCATTGCAGCGCGCGCTCGCGCAGGCCTTCCCAGCCCAGCGTGTGCTGCTCGATGTAGTCGTGGTCCAGCCAGTCGTGCGTGATGAGCTGGTGCATGAGCGCGAGCGCCAACGCCGCATCGGTGCCCGGGCGCAGGGCGATGTGTTCGTGGCACTTCTCAGCCGTCTCTGAACGACGCGGATCGATGCAGACCAGCCGCGCGCCGTCGCGCTTGGCTTGCTGGGCCAGCCGCCAGAAATGCAGGTTGCTGCCGATGGAGTTGCTGCCCCAGATCAGGATCAACTTCGATGCCGCAAAGTGCTCCACCTTCATGCCGACCTTGCCGCCCAGCGTCTGCACCAGCGCCTCGCCGCCGGCGGATGCACAAATGGTGCGTTCCAGAAACGAGGCGCCGAGCCGGTGGAAAAAGCGCGCGGCCATGCCTTCACCCTGCACCTGCCCCATGGTGCCGGCGTAGCTGTACGGCAGAACGGCCTGCGGGTCTCGCGCGGCAATGGTTTTCAGGCGGTCGGCAATCGTGTCCAATGCGTCGTCCCAGCTCACGCGTTCGAACTGCCCGCTGCCCTTGGGGCCGGTGCGTTTGAGCGGGTGCAGCAGGCGCTCGGGGTGGTAGGTGCGCTCGGTGTAGCGCGACACCTTGGTACACAGCACGCCGTCGGTGTGTCGGTGGTCGGCGTTGCCCTGCACCCGCACGGCCACGCCACCCTCCACCGTGGTGACCAGGGAGCAGGTGTCGGGGCAATCGTGGGGACAGGCACCGCGGATCGTGAGCGCAGTCGTGTTCATCGGATGGGTGTTGCCAAAAGGAGTCGGGACGTGGGGATGGCAGGGCGCTTGCTTTACCCTGCTCGGTGTTCAAATCAGCATATCAGGAGTATCCGCATGCAGCGTCGTGAAGCCCTATCCCAAGTGTGCAAGCTGGTTGGCTCGGGGGCCCTGGCTTCCTGGGGCGCCTCCGCCAGCGCGCAGAGCGCCGCATTGACCGACACCCGCATCGTCCTGGGGCAGTCCGCGCCTTTCACTGGCGCGGCCGTGCAACTGGGCTTGCAGTTCCATCTGGGCGCACAGGCCTACTTCGACACGGTCAACGCCAAGGGCGGCGTCCATGGCCGCACGATCGAGATCAAGCGGCTGGACGACGGCTACGAGCCCGAGCGCTGCGCCGCCAACACCCGCCAGCTCATCGCCGACGACGTGTTCGCCCTGTTTGGCTACATCGGCACGCCCACCAGCCTGGCCGCCCTGCCGCTGGCCACCACCGCCAAGGTGCCGTTCTTCGCGCCGTTCACCGGCGCGCAGGCGTTGCGCGAACCGTTCAACCGCTACGCCATCCATGTGCGCGCCTCCTACTTTGACGAGACGGCCGCCATTGTTCGCCAGATCACCTCCACCGGCATCAAGAAGATCGCGGTCTTCTACCAGAACGACGCCTACGGCAAGACCGGTCTGGACGGCGTCACGCGGGCCCTGACGGCCATGACCATCGAGCCGGTGGCCCTGGGCACGGTGGAGCGCAACACGATCGAAGTGGCGCAGGCGGTGAAGGACATCATGGCCCAGAAGCCCGAGGCCATCGTGCAGATCGGAGCGTACAAGGCGGTGGCCACGTTTGTGCGGCAGGCCCGCCGTGCAGGGTTCAACGGCAACTTCTACAACGTCTCGTTCGTGGGGACCCAGGCCCTCATCGACGAGCTCGGCGCCGAGGCGCGCGGCGTGTCCGTGAGCCAGGTGATGCCTTTCCCCTACACGCCGGCCACGCTGCTCTCGGGTGAGTACCTGGCGGCCATCAAGGAGAAGCGGGGCGTCGAGCCCAACTACTCGGGCATGGAAGGTTTTGTCGCCGCCAAGGTGTTCACCGAAGGTGTGCGTCGCGCGGGGAGGGCGCTCACGCGTGAGGGCTTCATCAACGCCGTGCAGGGCATGCAGAACGTGAATCTGGGCGGGTTCCCGTTGGACTTCGGACCGGCGAAACACACCGGATCCCGGTTTGTTGAACTCACGCTGCTGACCGAAGACGGTCGCATTCGCCGGTAGGCGGGCTTGTCTCGCGCTCGCGTGGTGATCGCTTGATCGTCACCGACCAGGTCAAGTGGCCCGCCTGTTGATGGGGGTGTCTCCTGCGCAGCCTCGGCGCATGCAGGTCTTCGATACCATGACCGTTTTGTTTTCGACGCCCTTGTCACGGCGCGCAAAGATCCCCATGAAACTCATCGACTCCATCCTCACGCAGGCCGCCAGCATTGCGGCCGTGCGCCGCGACCTCCACGCCCACCCCGAACTCTGTTTCAAGGAGGTGCGCACCGCCGATGTGGTGGCGGACAAGCTCACCGAATGGGGCATTCCCGTGCACCGCGGCATGGGCACCACCGGGGTGGTGGGCATCGTGCACGGGCGCGACGGTGGCAAGAGCGGTCGGGCCATCGGCCTGCGCGCCGACATGGACGCCCTGCCCATGCAGGAGCACAACACCTTTGCCCACGCCAGCCAGCACGCCGGCAAGATGCACGCCTGCGGTCACGACGGCCACACCGCCATGCTGCTGGGCGCGGCACAGCACTTTGCCAGGCACCGCAATTTCGACGGCACGGTCTACCTGATCTTCCAGCCGGCCGAAGAAGGCGGTGGCGGCGCCCGCGAGATGATCAAGGACGGCCTGTTCGAGCAATTCCCGGTGGAGTCGGTGTTCGGCATGCACAACTGGCCCGGCATGGCGGTGGGCACGTTCGCCGCGAGCGCGGGCCCGGTCATGGCGTCGAGCAACGAATTCCACATCACGATCCGCGGCAAGGGTTCGCACGCCGCGCTCCCCCACAACGGCATCGACCCGGTGCCGGTGGCTTGCCAGATGGTGATGGCCTTCCAGACCATCATCTCGCGCAACAAGAAGCCGGTGGACGCCGGCGTGATCTCGGTCACCATGATCCACACCGGCGAGGCCACCAACGTGGTGCCCGACAGCTGCGAGATCCAGGGCACCGTGCGCACCTTCACCTACGAGGTGCTCGACATGATCGAGCGCCGCATGCAGGAGATCGCCGAGCACACCAGCGCGGCCTTCGGCGCCACGGTCGAGTTCCAGTTCAAGCGCAACTACCCGCCCACCATCAACCACGCCGCCGAGACCGCGTTCGCGCGCGAGGTCATGGCCGACATCGTGGGCGCCGATCGTGTGGTGGAGCAGGAGCCCACCATGGGCGCTGAAGATTTCGCCTACATGCTGCAGGCGCGCCCGGGCTGCTACGCCTTCATTGCCAACGGCGACGGCGCGCACCGCGAGATGGGCCACGGCGGTGGTCCCTGCATGCTGCACAACCCGAGCTACGACTTCAACGACGACCTGATTCCGCTGGGCGCCACCTACTGGGTGCAGCTGGCCGAAAAGTGGTTGAGCCGCCCGCGTCCGGGGGCGGCTGCTTGATCGCACCGGCCGACGCGTTCTCCCCGTCGTACGCCCGCGCCCGCGTGCGGTTTCTGGAGGCGGCTGCCAGCGCGGGCATGGCCATCACCAGCCACAACCATCCCTTGCCGGGCCGCGACGGTGAGGTGCTGGCGATGGACGTGGCGCTCGATGGCGACCCGTCCGCAGAACGTTTGCTGATCGTCAGCAGTGCCTGCCACGGGGTCGAGGGCTACTGCGGTTCGGGGGTGCAGGTGTTCGCCGCGCACGACGCCGAGTGGCGCCAGCACGCTCGCGACGCGGGGGTGGCGGTGCTCTACATCCACGCCCTCAACCCGCACGGTTTTTCGTGGGTGCGCCGCGTGACGCACGAGAACGTCGACCTGAACCGCAACTTCCAGGACTTCAGCCAACCGCTGCCGGCCAACCCGGCTTACGCCGAACTGCACGAGTTGCTGTTGCCCGCGCAGTGGCCCCCGGGGCCGGACAATGCCGCGGCCATCGGGGCCTACATCCAGGCCCACGGCCTGACCCGCTTTCAGGCCGCCGTGTCTCAGGGGCAGCATGCGTTTGCCGATGGCCTGTTTTATGGCGGTGTGGATGCCACCTGGAGCAACCGCACCTTGCGCGACGTGCTTCGCCGCCACGCCAGAGAAGCCCGCCACCTCGCGTGGATCGACCTGCACACCGGGCTGGGCGAGAGCGGGCTGGGCGAGCGCATCTGCGCCTGCCGCGACGATGCGGTGGCGCTGGAGCGTGCCCGAGCCTGGTGGGGTGGTGATGGCCAGACACCGGTGACTTCCATCTACGACGGATCGTCGACGTCGGCCCTCTTGACCGGCTTGATGTGGAGTGCTGCCTATGAGGAGTGCCCGCAGGCGCAGTACACCGGCATCGCGATGGAGTACGGCACGGTGCCGATCGAAGAGGTGATCGACGCGCTGCGGGGGGACCACTGGCTGCACCTGCATCCCGAAGCGCCCGAGGCCTTGCGAGCTGCGATCAAGGCTCGGGTGCTGGCGGCGTTTTATGTGGATACGGATGAGTGGAAGGCGCGGGTTGTTGTGCAGGCTCGGCAGGCTTTGTTTCAGGCTGTCTCTGGGCTTTCTTCTTCTTCTTTGTCGTGATGTTTTTTCTTTCGTGGCAGGCCGAGACCCGGCTCGCCACGAAAGAAGAAACACAACAACCGAAGCCTACAATTTCAAAACCACACCAAGCCCAAAGCCCATGACCACCCCTCCAGACGTCACCACCATCTCCCCCCGCGACAAAGCCGAGATCCTTGCCCAGGCACTGCCCTACATCCGCAGGTACCACGGCAAGACCATGGTCATCAAGTACGGTGGCAACGCCATGACCGACCCGGCCCTGCAGCAGGACTTCGCGGAGGACGTGGTGCTGCTCAAGCTGGTCGGCATCAACCCGGTGGTGGTGCACGGCGGTGGCCCGCAGATCGAGACGCTGCTCAAGCGGCTGGGCAAGCAGGGTCAGTTCATCCAGGGCATGCGCGTGACGGACCCGGAAACCATGGAGGTGGTGGAGTGGGTGCTGGCCGGTGAGGTGCAGCAGGACATCGTGGGCCTGATCAACCAGGCCGGTGGCAAGGCCGTGGGCCTGACCGGGCGCGACGGCGCCATGATCCGCGCGCAGAAGCTGCGCATGACCGACCAGAAAGACCCGAACCTGGAGCACGACGTCGGCCAGGTGGGTGACATCGTCAGCATCGACCCCAGCGTGGTGAAGGCCCTGCAAGACGACCAGTTCATCCCCGTGGTCAGTCCGATCGGCTTTGGCGAGAACAACGAGAGCTACAACATCAACGCCGATGTGGTGGCCGCCAAACTCGCCACCGTGCTGCAGGCCGAGAAGCTGCTCATGCTCACCAACATCCGCGGTGTGCTCGACAAGGACGGCCAGTTGCTCACCGAGCTCACGCCCCGACGCATCGACGAACTGGTCGAAGACGGCACCATCTCCGGCGGCATGATCCCCAAGATCGCTGGTGCGCTGGACGCGGCCAAGAGTGGTGTGAACGCGGTGCACATCATTGATGGCCGGGTGCCGCACGCGCTCCTGCTGGAGGTGTTGGGCAACGAGCCTTTCGGCACCATGATCAAAAGCCACTGACCCGTGGAGCAGGCGCCCTGGCGCGGCGCGGAATGCGATCACCCACTGACATCGGGTACCCCGCCCCCGTTGGGTTCGTGGCGCTGCGGCAATGTGCGAAAATTCGTAACAGGAAGACGAACCAGGGCCGGCACCGCGGCCACCAGCACCCATCAGCACCCACCGATCGGACCGCCTGCCCATGACCTCCAATGCCCCCGAGTCTCCGACCCCGGAAGACGCTGCAGCGCTAGAAGCGGCCAGCGTGATCGAAGCCGCCGCGCATGCCGAGGGCACCGGTCGCAAACGGCCCAAACCTGGCGAACGTCGGGTGCAGATCCTGGAGGCGCTGGCCACCATGCTGGAGCAGCCCGGTGCCGAGCGCATCACCACCGCGGGCCTGGCGGCGCGGCTCGAAGTGAGCGAAGCCGCGCTCTACCGCCACTTCGCCAGCAAGGCCCAGATGTTTGAAGGTCTGATCGAATTCATCGAGCAGTCGGTCTTCGGCCTGGTCAACCAGCTTGGCGAGCGTGAACCCGACGCCAACGCGCGCTGCCGCAAGCTTGTCACGCTGCTGCTGCAGTTCGGCGAGAAGAACCCCGGCATGACCCGCGTGATGGTGGGCGATGCGCTGGTTTACGAAAACGAGCGCCTGCAACAACGCATGAACCTGTTCTTCGACAAGATCGAATCGGTGCTGCGGCAGAACCTGCGCGAATCGGCCGTGGTGGCCGGCGCAGTCACGCCCACGGTGGACGCACAGGCCGATGCGTCGGTCATCACCGCCTTTTGCGTGGGCCGACTGCAGCGTTTCGCGCGCAGCGGCTTCAAACGCTCGCCCAGCGAAAGCCTCGAACACAGCCTCGCGCTGCTGCTGCCGGTCGGTCGGCTCTGAGCGCATGCAAGGTCCACCATGGCTGGGTGCCGTGGTGTGTCTTTTAGGGCGTCGCACCTAAACAAAATTCGCTCAAAGCGCGGCTTGTTTGCGCGTGAAGCGGCTTTTGCGGTAAAAATAGAACGACCGTTCGATTATTCGGGCGGTCGTCTTTTTTTGCCCTTCTTCTTCATCAGGACCGATCCGCATGAGCGTGAACCCCATCACCCGCAGTCCGCGATCCGACGCATCGGCCCACAAGCCTTTGCAGAAGGGCCAGCAGACCAAAGCCGCCATCGTGGATGCCGCGCTCGGTCTGGCCACGCAGATCGGTCTGGAAGGTCTGTCGATCGGCGCGCTGGCCGAGGTGATGCAGATGAGCAAGTCGGGCGTGTTCGCCCACTTCGGCTCGCGCGAGGAGCTGCAGATCTCGGTGGTGCGCGAGTACCACGCGCGTTTCGAGGAAGAAGTGTTCTATCCCGCGATCAACGCGCCGCGCGGACTGCCACGCCTGCGCATGCTGTTCGACAACTGGATGAAGCGCACCTCGGTGGAGATCGATTCGGGCTGCATCTACATCAGTGGCGCGGTCGAGTTCGATGATCGGCCCGGTCCGGTGCGCGATGCGCTGGCCAGTTCGGTCAACACCTGGCTCTCGGCCATGCGTCGCGCGGTCGAGATCGCCATTGAAGAAGGCCATCTCGCACCCGACACCGATGCGGCGCAGATGGCGTTCGAGATCCACGCGCTGATCCTGGCGCTGCACTACGAGGCCCGCTTCCTGCGCAGCCCCGATTCGGCCAGCCGTGCGGTGCGCGCGTTCGAGAACATCGTGACCCGCTTCGGTAGAGCCCCCGCACCCGCCGCGCGCAAGACCACCAAAACCCCAGCCTCTGCACCCACGCGAGGCTGATTTCCTTTTCGTTTTTTCGCAAACCCAGCCCAGGAGCTTCCCCATGCCCATCTACAACCCGCCCCTGCGAGACATGCAGTTCGTGATGCACGAAGTGCTCAAGGTCACCGACGACCTCAAGGCCATTCCAGCCCATGCCGAGATCGACGCCGACACCATCAACGCGGTGCTGGAAGAGGGTGGCAAGTTCGCCTCGCAGGTGCTCTTTCCGCTGAACATCAGCGGCGACACCGAAGGCTGCAAGCTTGACCAGAAGACGCACGAAGTCACCACGCCCAAGGGCTTCAAGGAGGCCTACAAGACTTATGTGGACGGTGGCTGGGCCGCGCTCTCTTGCGACCCCGCGTTCGGTGGCCAGGGTCTGCCCCTGGTGGTGAACCAGTGCCTGTACGAGATGATGAACTCGGCCAACCAGGCCTGGACCATGTACCCCGGTCTCACGCACGGCGCCTACGCCGCGCTGCACACCTTCGGCACCGACGAGCAGAAGGCGACCTACCTGCACAAGATGACCAGCGGCGAGTGGACCGGCACCATGTGCCTGACCGAACCGCATTGCGGCACCGACCTGGGCCTCATGCGCACCAAGGCCGAGCCGCAGGCCGACGGCACCTACAAGCTCACCGGCAACAAGATCTTCATCAGCGCCGGTGAACACGACATGGCCGAGAACATCATCCACCTGGTGCTGGCCCGCCTGCCCGATGCGCCTCCCGGCATCAAGGGTGTGAGCCTGTTCATCGTGCCCAAGTTCAATGTGAACAAGGACGGCACGCTGGGCGAGCGCAACGGCATCCACTGCGGTGGTCTGGAACACAAGATGGGCATCCACGGCAACGCCACGGCGCAGATCGTGATCGACGGCGCCATCGGCACCATGGTGGGCCAGCCCAACAAGGGCATGCAGGGCATGTTCGTGATGATGAACGCCGCGCGCCTGGGCGTTGGCAACCAGAGCCTGGGCTTGACCGAGGTGGCCTACCAGAACGCGCTGGCCTATGCGAAGGACCGCATCCAGATGCGAAGCCTGACCGGCCCCAAGGCCAAGGACAAGCCGGCCGACCCGATCATCGTGCACCCGGACGTGCGCAAGATGCTGCTCACCGCCAAGGCCTACGCCGAAGGCGGGCGCGCCCTGGCCATCTTCTGCTCGGTGTTGCTGGAGAAGGTGCACAACCACCCCGACGAGAAGGTGCGCAAGGACAGCGACGACATGCTGTCGCTGCTCACGCCCATCACCAAGGCCTTCCTGACCGACAACGGCTACAACGCCGCCACGCAGTGCCAGCAGGTGTTCGGTGGCCACGGCTACATCAAGGAATGGGGCATGGAGCAGTTCGTGCGCGACGCCCGCATCAACATGATCTACGAAGGCACCAACACCATCCAGGCACTGGACCTGCTGGGCCGCAAGGTGCTGGGCAACAACGGCGCCACGCTCAAGAAGTTCGGCAAGCTGGTGGGCGCGCTGGTGATGGATGAGGGCGTCAACGAGAAGATGGCCGAGTTCATCAACCCGCTGGCCGTGCTGGGTGAGCAGATCACCAAGTTCACCACCGAGATCGGCTTCAAGGGCCTGCAGAACGCCGACGAAGTGGGCGCCGCCGCGGTGGACTACCTGCGCGTGGCAGGCCACCTGGTGTTCGGCTACTTCTGGGCCCGCATGGCGCAAGTGGCGCTGCGCGAGATCGCCGCCGGCAACACCGACCCTTTCTACACCGCCAAGCTGCAGACCGCGCGCTTCTACTTCGCCAAGCTGTTCCCCGAGACCGCGACGCTGATGCGCACCGCGCGCGCCGGTTCCAAAGTTCTCATGGACACCGACGCAGCGCTGGCATGAAATGAAACACCCCCGCGTCGCTGCGCGCCGCCCCCTCAAGGGGGCAGCACCAGCGGCCTGGCAAAGCCAGCTCCGCGGTGTTTCTGGACCAAGGCATTTCACTCAAAGGAGACTTCGATGATCAAGACAGCCATTGCCGTTTCATTGCTTGGGTTGACCGGTCACGCGTTCGCGCAGATGTCGCCCGTGGGTCTGTGGAAGACGATTGACGACGACACCAAGATTGAGAAGTCCCTGGTGCGCATCAAGGAAAACAACGGCGTCTTCAGCGGCACGATCGAAAAGCTGCTGGAGCCCGATGCCAAGCTCGACTCGGTGTGCGAGAAGTGCACCGACGAGCGCAAGGACAAGCCGGTGCTCGGCATGACCATCCTGCGCAACCTCAAGCAGAGCGCCAACGACAAGGGCATCTACGACGGTGGCGACATCGTCGATCCGAACAACGGCAAGGTCTACCGCACCCGCCTCAAGCCGATCGAAGACGGCAAGAAGCTGGAAATGCGCGGCTACATCGGCCCGTTCTACCGCACCCAGGTCTGGATCCGCGTCGAGTGAAGCACGCGCGTCCGTTCCCTTTCATGGAAAACCAATGAACCGATTTCAAGTGAAGAAAGTCGCCGTGCTCGGCGCGGGCGTGATGGGCGCGCAGATCGCTGCGCACCTCGTCAACGTCAAGGTGCCGGTGGTGCTGTTCGATCTGCCTGCCAAGGAAGGTCCGAAGAACGGCATCGTCACCCGCGCCATCGACAACCTCAAGAAGCTCAAGCCCTCGCCGCTGGGCGTGGCGGCCGACGCCGACCTCATCGGCCAAGCCAACTACGAAGAGCACATGGAGCAGTTGAAGGACTGCGACCTGATCATCGAGGCCATTGCCGAGCGCATGGACTGGAAGCTCGACCTGTACCAGAAGATCGCGCCCTTCATCGCTGACCACGCCATCGTCGCGTCCAACACCTCGGGGCTGTCGATCACCAAGCTCAGCGAGGTGCTGCCCGAGGCGATCAAGCCGCGCTTCTGCGGCATCCATTTTTTCAACCCGCCGCGCTACATGACGCTGGTGGAGCTGATCGCCACGCCCACCACCGAAGCACAGATCCTCAACGACCTGGAGACCTTCGTCACCAGTGGCCTGGGCAAGGGTGTGGTGCGCGCCAAGGACACGCCCAACTTCATCGCCAACCGCATCGGCATCGCCGGCATGCTGGCCACGATGAAAGAGGTGGAGAACTTCGGACTCACTTTTGATGTGGTCGACGACCTCACCGGCAAGCGCCTGGGCCGGGCGAGCAGCGGCACCTTCCGCACCGCCGACGTGGTGGGCCTGGACACCATGGCCCACGTGGTCAAGACGCAGCAGGACAACCTGAGCATCGACACCGACCCGTTCTACGGCAGCTTCGGCACACCGCCGGTGCTCAAGAAACTCATCGAGTTGGGGAACCTGGGCCAGAAAGCCAAGGCCGGCTTCTTCAAGAAAGTGGGCCGCGACATCCTGCGCTTCGATCTGGACAGCGAAGACTACGTGCCCGCGGGTGAGAAGGCCGACGAGGTCTACGGCCGCATGCTCAAGCGACCGGCCGCCGAGCGCCTGAAACTGCTGCGCAACGCCGAAGGCCCGCAAGGCCAGTTCCTCTGGGCCATCCTGCGCAACAGCTTCCACTACGCCGCCGTGCACCTGGCGACCATCGCCGAGACCGCGCGCGACGTGGACCAGGCCATGCGCTGGGGCTTCGGCATGAAGCAGGGCCCGTTCGAGCTCTGGCAGGAAGCCGGCTGGCTCGACGTGGCGACGATGATCCAGGAGGACATCGATGCCGGCAAGGCGCTGAGCAAGGCGCCGCTGCCCGAGTGGGTCTTCAAGGGCCCGGTGGCCGAGGCCGGTGGCGTGCACACCGCGCAAGGTTCGTGGAACCCCGGCAAGGGCACGTTTGACGCGCGCCTGCAATTGCCGGTCTACCAGCGCCAGCACTTCCCCGAGCTGCTGCTCGGCGAAGCCGGTCCGAAGTTCGAGACCGCAGGCAGCACGATCGAGGAGAACGATGCGATCCGCATCTGGACGCTCGACGAGCAGGTGCTCATCGCCAGCATCAAGACCAAGATGCACGCCATCAGTCCCGAGGTCTGCGAAGGCCTGATGGCCGCCGTGGACCTGGCCGAGAAGGACTACCAGGGCCTGGTGGTCTGGTCCGGCGACGAACCCTTCAGCGCCGGTGCCGACCTGCAGGCCATGTTGCCGGCCTTCATGGCGGTGGGCGTGAGCGCCATCGAAGACGCCGAAGGCTTCATGCAGCAGACCATGCTGCGCCTGCGCTACGCCAACGTGCCGGTGGTCAGTGCCGTGCGCGGCCTGGCGCTGGGCGGTGGCTGTGAACTGGCGGTGTACAGCGCGCGCCGCGTGGTGCACATGGAGAGCTACATCGGCCTGGTGGAAGTCGGTGTGGGCCTGGTGCCTGGCGCTGGCGGCCTGACCTACATCGCGCGCCGCGCGGCCGAAAACGCCGAGACCTCGACGGGCAAGGACCTGCTGCCCTTCCTCACCGAAGGCTTCACCGCCGCGGCCATGGCCAAGGTCGGCACCAGCGCGCTGGAGTCGCGCCAGCTCGGTTACGTGCTGCACTCCGACGTGGTCGTGCCGCACAAGGACGAGCTGCTGTATGTCGCCATCAACGAGGCCAGGAGCCTGTTCAACGGCGGCTACCGCGCGCCGCACAAGCGCCTGTTCCCGGTGGCTGGCCGCGACGGCAAGGCCACCATCCTGGGCAGCCTGGTCAACATGCGCGACGGCGGCTTCATCAGCCAGCACGACTTCCACATCGCGTCGCTGATCGCGAACGTGGTGACCGGTGGCGACGTGGAGCCCGGCACGCTGGTGAACGAGGACTACCTGATGACGCTGGAGCGCCAGGCCTTCTGCTCGCTGATCGTGCATCCCAAGACACAAGAACGCATCCTCGGCATGCTCAACACGGGCAAGCCCGTTCGCAACTAAGGACACGACATGAGCAAACAGATCCAAGACGCCTACATCGTCGCCGCCACCCGCACCCCCATCGGCCGTTCGCACAAGGGCTCGTTCAAGCACCTGCGGCCGGACGACATGCTGGCCCTCGCGTTGCGCTCGGCCCTGTCGCAAGTGCCCACGCTTGACCCCAAGGCCATCGAAGACATCATCTGCGGCTGCGCCATTCCCGAAGCGCAGCAGGGCCTGAACGTGGCGCGCATCGGCGCCATCCTGGCCGGCCTGCCCAACAGCGTGGGCGGCATCACCGTCAACCGCTTCTGCGCTTCGGGCCTGTCGGCCGTGCAGATGGCGGCCGACCGCATCCGCGTGGGCGAGGCCGACGTGATGATCGCTGCCGGCACCGAGAGCATGAGCATGGTGCCCATGATGGGCAACTCGCCCAGCCTCTCGCCCACCATCTTCCGCAACACCGACGACGTGGAGAGCTACGGCATCGCCTACGGCATGGGCCTCACGGCCGAGAAGGTGGCGCAGCAGTGGAAGGTCTCGCGCGATGCGCAGGATGCCTTCGCGCTGCAGTCGCACCAGCGTGCCGTGCTGGCCATGAAGAACGGCGAGTTCAGCGACGAGATCACCCCGGTGGAAGTGACCGAACGCAGCGTGAACCTGGAAACCGCCGAGGTCAGCACCACCACCCGCACCGTGAGCCTGGACGAAGGCGCACGCCCCGACACCTCGATCGAAGGCCTGGCGAAGCTGCGCACCGTGTTCGCCGCGCGCGGCTCGGTCACCGCCGGCAACAGCTCGCAGACCAGCGACGGCGCCGGTGCGCTCATCCTGGCCAGCGAATCGGCCGTGAAGCGTTTCGGCCTCACGCCGCTGGCGCGCTTCGTGAGCTACGCCTCGCGCGGCGTGCCGCCGCACCTCATGGGCATCGGCCCGATCGAGGCGATCCCCGCGGCACTGAAATACGCCGGCCTCACGCAGGACGCGATCGACTGGATCGAGCTCAACGAGGCCTTTGCCGCGCAGTCGCTCGCGGTCATCAACACCCTGGGCCTGGACCCGAGCAAGGTCAACCCCATGGGCGGCGCGATCGCGCTGGGCCACCCGCTGGGCGCCACCGGCGCCATCCGCGCGGCCACTGTGGTGCACGCGCTCAAGCGCCACAACAAGAAGTACGGCATGGTCACCATGTGCGTCGGCATGGGCCAGGGCGCCGCGGGCATCTTCGAGCGGGTGTGAGCGCCGTGTCGCGAGCAGGACGGCACGTCCACGCGCCATCTTGCAAACTCATCGCATGACCATGCATTCTTTCGATCACGCCGTCGCGCTGCAGCCCACCGGCGCCCACCAGTACAGCGGCGCCACCTCGCCCGCCTACGGCAACATGGTGGGGCCGTTCGGCGGCATCACCGCGGCCACGGTGACGCAGTCGGTGATGCAGCACCCCGAGCGGCTCGGCGAGCCGATTGCGCTCACGGTGAACTACGCGGCCGCGCTGGCCGATGGTGCCTTCACCGTGACGGCGCGCCCTGTGCGCACCAACCGCTCGACACAGCACTGGGTGATGGAGATCACCCAGCCCGATGCCAACGGCGCGCCGGCCACCGTGCTCACCGCCACGGCCGTCACCGCCGTGCGGCGCGAGACCTGGAGCGTGGACGACGAGCCCATGCCCGCCGTGCCCGCGCCCGCCGCCGTGCCACGCATGACGTTGCCGCGCTCGGTGGCGTGGGTGCAGCGCTATGCCATGCACCCCATCACCGGTGCGCTGCCCACAGTCTGGGAAGGCCAGGGCGACAGCAGCCTGATCCAGATGTGGGTGCGCGACGAGCCCCAGCGCCTGCTCGACTTCACAAGCCTCTCCGCATTGGCCGACGTGTTCTACCCCCGCATCTGGCTGCGCCGTGCCAAGCCGGTGCCCACGGGCACGGTGTCGATGACGGTGTACTTCCACGCCGGCTCGGCCGAGCACACCGCCACCGGTTCGGGCTGGCTGCTCGCGCAGGCGCGCGGCCAGGCGTTCCGCAACGGCTTCTTCGACCAGACCGCGCAGCTCTGGAACGAGGCCGGCGTGTTGCTGGCCACCACGCACCAGATCGTCTACTACAAGGAATGACGCCTGTTCAGGGGCGACCCAGGAACAGGTAGAGCCCGGTGTAGCCCTTGGGCGCGCTCACGATGCTGAGATACAGCGGACCAATGCCGGTGTCCGCCCCCACGAACAGGCTGCCGGCGCCGCGCAACTGCCGCAGCGTGACGTCGCTGCGTTCGGTCCAGGCGTTGCCGGCTTCGAGCGATCCACCCACGAACAAGGCACGCGCCACACCCACCGAGTAGGGCAGGCGCTGGTAGTAGGTCAGGCGACCGAACAGCAGGTAGTTGCCCGCCACCTGTGCCGTGCGGTAGCCCGAGAGGTTCTGGAAACCGCCGAGCGAATACTCGTCGATGGCGGCCAGCGGGATGTGGTTGGTGTAAGCGAGTCGACCGCCGACGTTCAAGCTGTGCACGCCCCAGCTCTTCACCGCAGTGAACGAACTCTCCAGCCGGGTGAAGTCGCTGGTCTCGCCGCCGTCCACCTGGCGCCGCCCCCACGAGAGCTGGGCCTGTCCGCGGTAGCCGCGTGAGGGGAAGTTGGCGAAGTCGAGCTGGTCGGCCATGATGGCGGCACGCAGGCCACGCTCGGTCCAGCGCACCGTGCCCACACCGGCGGGTATCGCTGCCGACAGCAGTTCGGGCTGGGCCCGCCGCGCACTGGCCACCACACCCAGCCGTGCTTCGCCCACGGTGCCACGCAGGCCGATGGGCCAGCCCAGGTCGGCTCCGACCGTCACGCCCTGTCGTTGCACCAGCGCGAGCGCATCACCCTCGTCGCTGAACAGCTCGACCTTGTTGATGCTGGTGTCCACGTAGGCCGCCGCGAAGCGTTCGCTGTTCACGCCCAGCGGCTGGTAGATCTCGGAGTACAGGCCCACCGTTTCGCCGAGCTGCACCCGGTTGCGCCACTCGGCCCCGCTTTCGTTGAGCCAGTGCCGGTTGTGGCTGATGCGCAGGTTGAACGCACCCTCTCCCTGGAAGTCGGTGCGCAGGTCCAGGCCCACCCGCAGGTAGTTCGGGCCCCACGCGTTTTCGCGCAGCTTGATCGTCAGGTCCTCGGTGCCGTTGTCCTCGCGCCGGCTCAGCGTGTAGTCGATGCGTTCGTAGTCGCCGCTGACCGAGAGCTTCTGCAGATCGGCTTCGAGTCTGGGCACATCCAGCCGCTGGCCAGGCTCGGTGTCCAGCGTCCTGGCCAGGCGCGCCGCGCGCTCTTCGCTCACGCCTTCAAAACGGATGGCACCGATCCGCCCCACCCGATCGGCGTTGGCCAGCGCCTGTGCGCTGCGCGACTTCACCCAGCCCGCGTAGCGGCGTTCGTCCACCGCGAAGCGCGCGAGCGCTTCGCTCACGGTTCGTGCGTACTCGTTGCCGATCTTCACCAGTTCGACCGCCTTGTCGAAGTCGCTGGACGTGAGCTTGCCCAGTGGAGGCGCGAGCAGCAGGTCTTTCGGCGTGAGCGTGGCGATGCTGGCCTGCACGTTCTGTTCGGTCAGGATGTTGACCATCTGCGTCGTCACACCCAGCACCGTGCCCAGCGTTTCGCGCCCGGCCAATGGGGTGCCGATGTTCACCGCGATGATCACCTCGGCGCCCATGGCGCGCGCCACGTCCACCGGCAGGTTGTTCACCAGCCCGCCGTCGCCCAGGATGCGGTCGTCGATCGACAGGGGTGAGAACACGCCGGGCACCGACATGCTGGCGCGCAGCGCCGCGGCCAGGTCGCCCCGGTCCATCACCACCGCCAGGCCGGTCTCCATGTCGGTGGCCACGGCGCGAAACGGTGTGGGCAACTGGTCGAACGATTCCAGGTGCCGGGTCGAGAGTGTGTAGCGGCGCAGCAGCATTTCCAGTGAGCGGCTGGACACGGCGCCCGTGGGCAGCTGGAACTCGCCGTCGCGAAAGCCCAGTTGCAGCACCGGCGAGAGCTCGAAGTCCTCTTCCTTGCGGCGTTGCGAGAGCAACTGGCGCGGCTCGCGGCTGTTGAAGAGGCCGCCCCAATCCACCTCGACGATCTCGCGCTCCAGATCGTCCGCCTTCATGCCACTGGCGTAGAGCCCGCCGATGATCGCGCCCATCGAGGTGCCCACGATCATGTCCACCGGCACCCGCGCGGCTTCCAGCGCCTTGAGCACGCCCACGTGCGCAAACCCGCGCGCACCGCCGCCCGAGAGCACCAGGGCCACGCGAGGGCGTTCACCGTCGTTGCTGCCCTGGGCGGCCGAGGGCAGTGGCACGAACAGGGACGCCACCGTGGCGAGGATCAGAAGAATGGAACGGGAGCGCATGAAACACCTGTGTGCAGAAGCGGCGTCCAGGCGCCGGGATGTGCGGCCAAGTGTAGGCGGGGCATCGGCCACAAAGAGGTACCGATACACGCTGTCACGCACCGGTCAGACATCGGGAGCGCGACCCAGAAAAGCACGCCCGTTCGTGGTAATTTGCGACTTCCCTTTCGCACCACGAGACATCCACCATGAGCGACATCCTCGTCCACACCGAAGCCGGCGTCTGCACCCTCACGTTCAACCGCCCGGACAAGAAGAACTCCATCACCGCCGCCATGTACGGCGCCCTCGCCGACGCGCTGCAGGCCGCGCAGGACGACGCGCAGGTGCGCTGCGTGGTGCTCCAGGGCAACGAGACCATCTTCTCGTCCGGCAACGACATCGGCGACTTCCTCAACAACCCGCCGGCCACCACCGATTCACCGGTGTTCCGCTTCCTGCGCGGCATTGCGCAGTTTCCCAAGCCGTTGATCGCCGCCGTGTGCGGCCCGGCCGTGGGTGTGGGCACCACGATGCTGTTCCACTGCGACCTGGTGTACGCGGGCGACAACGCCGCCTTCTCCATGCCCTTCGTGAACCTGGGCCTGTGCCCTGAGGCGGCCAGCAGCCTGCTGGTGCCGCAGATGCTGGGCTATCACCGCGCCGCCGAGGCGTTGCTGCTGGGCGAACCCTTCATGGCCGAGGCCGCCCTCGAAGTGGGCCTGGTCAACCGCGTGCTGCCGCCGCTGGAAGTGGCCGGCTATGCGCAGACCGTGGCGGGCAAGATGGCCGCCAAGCCCATCACCGCCTTGATCGAGACCAAGCGCCTGATGAAGAAGGGCCAGCTCAAGCAGGTGTTGGAGGTGATGGCCGAAGAAGGCGCGAGCTTCGGTCGCATGCTGGGCGAGCCCGCGGCCAAGGAAGCGTTCGGCGCGTTCATGGAACGCAGGAAGCCGGACTTTTCGAAGGTGTGATCGGCCCAGAGGACGTCGCACGTATAGCGATGGCGCGCCGTGGTCAGTCCAGCGCTTCCATGCGAGCGAACCGCACCACCGTCACGCCCGGGCGCGCCTGCCGCGTCGACGGCATCACGAGCACGCAGTCGTCGTGTGGCGTCGTCACCGGCTCGCCGTCGTTGTTCGCGATCACCGTGCCGGCCTGGGGTATCAGCTCCAGACCCTGGAAACCCTGGGTGAAGAAGAAGCGCTCGCTTCGGGCCACCACGGCACCGGTCACATGCAAGGCCCACTGCGGACGGGTGTCGGGCATCTTCCAGCCCGGCATCGACCGCAGCGCAGATGAGTCCGAGACCGTGCCGGCCTGAATCAGAAATCGGACGCACTGGTCGCGGGCCACGTCAAGGCTGGCCCGGTCGCCGTGGTACCCGCACTCGATGAGCAGCGAGCGTGTGTCGGGTTGATCGCTGTCCGGCAGGCCAAAGCGGCCGTAGTCGCGCATGCGCACGCCGTCCGTGTGGCCCGCGTCCACGACCACGTGCGCGGGGGCGCGCATCTGGCGCGCCAGTTCCAGGTTGCGGGCATGCGTCCCCACCAGCGACAGCGGCTGGCCGGGCTCGTGCATGGAGTGCAGGTCCAGCAGCCAGTCCGCGCGCTTCACGAAGGGCTCCAGCGCGGCCGCGCGCTGGCGTTCGCGTGTGTGGGCCTGTGCCAGCCGCTCCGGCACCCATTGCCGGTTCATGTCTTCGTCGACGAAACGGGAGGCGTCGCTGTCGCCCGCATCAAAGCAGTCAAAGGCTTCCAGGTTGCAGAACGCCAGGGTGAGCGAACCCGCATCGGGCCGGATGCCTGCGTCGAGCAGGTCCTTCAAGGCCCACGCACCACACAGTTCGTTGCCGTGCACCAAGGCCGTGAGCATGACGTGGCGCCCCGGCGCTTCGGCGTCGAAGTGCCACACGCCCTCGACACCGGTGTTGCCGGCGCGCCAGGGGCCGAGATCGGGAGGGGTCAGCGAAAACACGATGCCGTTCACTCCTTGATGTTCGCGAACGTCACGATCTTCTGGTACTTCACCGTCTCGTCCGCCAGGAACTTGCCCATCTCGACGTTGGGCGGCGCGACGGTGGAGCCGCTGTCCTCCAGTTTCTTGCGGAACTCGGGTGCCTGCAGGGATTCGGCCAGCGCCTTGCGCAGGCGGGCCGTGATGGCCTCGGGCAGGTTGGGCGGCGCCATGAGGGCGAACCAGACCCCGATGTCCATGTTGCTGAGCGCCGGGTGATCGGCCAGGGGTGCGATATCCGGTGCCACGGCGGAGCGCTTCTTCTCGGTGATGCCCAGTGCCACCATCTTGCCGCCGCGGATGTGCGACAGCCCGCTGGACAGCACGTACACGCCGAAATCCACCGTGCCACCGTACAGGTCTGTCGTCAGCGGTCCGACGCCCCGGTAGGGAATGTGCGACATGAAGAGACCTGCCTGCTGTTTGGCCATTTCGGCCGAGAGATGCAGCGCCGTTCCCACACCCGAACTGCCGTAGATGTACTTGCCGGGTTTGGCCTTGACCGTGCTGATGAACTGGTCGACCGTCCTGATGCCGCTGTGGATGGAGGCCACCAGCACCATGGGCTGGGAGGCGACCAGTCCAATCGGCGTGAAGTCCTTGTAGCTGTACTTCACCGCAGGCGAGATGAGCCTGTTGATCGCGATCTCGTTGTTGGCGCCCAGAAGAACCGTGTACCCGTCAGGCGTCGCGCGAGAAACCTTCTGCGCGCCAATGGCCCCGCCGGCGCCACCCACGTTCTCCACCACGACCGGGACACCGAGCTTCTTCGACAACTGATCGGCCACGGCCCGACCGGTGAGGTCGGTGCTGCCGCCTGGTGGGTAGGCCACCACGACGGTGATCGGACGGTCCGGATACGTGTCGGTCTGGCCATGTGCCATCGGCGCCAGGCCCGCGGCCAGGACCACCGACAGGGCCGTCGAAAGGAGTGGGGGGATGAATCGCATGTCTGTCTCCTGTTGTGAATAGCAGCGATTCTTGGATCCATGTCTTCTCGTGAGTGTGCCGAAACGGCACAAACCGGTGCTTTTGTTCATGAGGTCAGCCCGGGGCGGAAATTTCCCAAAGCGTCTCTGCCAGGGGTGAGAGGCGCCGCTTGGTGCGGACCATGCGCACCTCAAAAGCGATTTCCAGCGCCTTGCTTGCAAGAGGGGCGAGCTTTCCTTCCTTGTGCGCGCCCACCGCCAGTGACCAAGGAAGCCATGCGACGCCCAGGCCCTTGAGCACATATTCCAGCAGCGCATCGGCCGAGTCGCATTGCAGGATGGGCTCCAGGCGGGGCGCCTGTGCATGGTTCGAGAGGTGGTCGGACACCAGTTGCCCCAGCGCCAGGGTGTTGGCGTAGGCCAGGTAAGGCACTGGCTTGCTGGACGAGAAGCGGTGCAGCGTCTTGCCGCCCGCGCTGGCGCGTGAGACCGGCACCAACCGGTCGTGCGCCATGGTGTGCTGGAGATACTGAGAGGGTTGCAGGCGCATGGCGATCGCCGGGTGGTAATACGTCAGCATGAAGTCGGCATCGCCTCGTTCGAAGCGCTGCAGTGTCTCGGCCATCGAGCCGGTGCGCACCACCACCCGCGCACCGGCGGTGTGCGCCCTGATGCGCCACAACCAGTCTGCGGCCAGGGTTCGGGCCAGGGTGCGTCCGGTGGCCAGCGTGAGCACGCTTTGACTCGGCAGCGCCTGGTCCAGGATTTCGGTGCGTGCGGCCGCGAGTGCCTCGACGGCCTGGCGCGCATGCTGCAACAAGGTCTCACCGGCAGGCGTGAGTGTCACCGGGCCGCCCTCCCGCAGCACCAGATCGACGCCAGCCCATTCTTCAAGGCTCTTGATCCGCCGCCCGAAGGCCGGATGGGTCACATGCCGCTGTGTCGCGGCACGCACGAAGCTCCTTGTCTCGGCCAGGGCGATCAGATCTTCGAGCCACTTGATCTGCATGGTCGGTTGTCCTTCATCAAAACGGATGGCACATGATGCGTCGAAATGATGATGTGTGTTTTGAGTAGATGCCTGTGCCTTTGTTCGCCGCAGCGGTGGCCGAACAGGTGAGGGCGGTGGTGTAAGGTGTCGCGCCATGAGCATCTCCGACCCCATCGAACAGGCCAAAGCCCACTTTTTTGAAGGCAACGCCTTGTTCGAGGCGGGCCGGCTGGAAGACGCCGCGGTGCAGTACCAAGCCGCGCTGGCCCTGGTGCCGGGGCGCCCCTCGGTGCTGGCCAACCTGGGCGTGACGCAGTGCCGCCTGGGCCAGTGGCCCGAGGCCGTGGCCACGCTCACGCAGGCCACCAGGGCCGACGCCACGCACCGCGACGCCTGGGTGGCGCTCGGGCTCTCCCACGAAGCGCTGTCGCAATGGAGCGCAGCTGCGCTTGCCCTGCAAGAAGGTATTCGCCTGGGCGCGAGCACCGGGCAACTGTGGCTGTCGCTGGCCATGTGCCGCTTGCGCCTGCAGCAGCCGGTGGAGGCAGTGCAGGCGCTCGACCAGGCCGTCGCCATCGAGCCCACCCTGGCCGAAGCCTGGAGCCAGCGCGGCAGCCTGATGCGCGACACCGGGCGTCATGCCGAGGCCGCGCGTTGCTATGAGCAGGCGCTGGCCGAAGGGGGTGATGAATCGCTCAACCGTTTCTATTTGTCCTCGGTGCAGGGTGGCCCTGTGCCGGCCCATCCGCCCGCCCTGTATGTGGAAGCCTTGTTCGACGAATACGCCGACGATTTCCAGACGCACCTGGTCGAGCAACTGCACTACCAGGCGCACGAAACCCTGTTGGCGCCACTGCGCGCCAGTGGTCAGCGGTTCGAGCGTGTGCTCGACCTGGGTTGCGGCACTGGCCTGTGCGGCCGCCTCATCCAGGCGCAGGCCGGTGCGGTCGATGGCGTGGACCTGTCGTCCGCCATGGTGGCCCAGGCCCGGGCCAGCGGCGCCTACCGGCGCGTCGTGCACGGCGATCTGCTGGCGTTCCTGCGCGAGAGCACCGAGCCGGTCGATCTCGTGATGGCCGCCGATGTGTTCATCTACGTGGGTGCGCTCGACGCGGTGTTCGAGGCCGTGCGTGAGCGCCTGCAGCCCGGCGGGTGTTTTGCGTTTTCGGTCGAACTCTCCACCGATGGCAGTGAACTCAAGTTGCTGCCCAGCCTGCGCTACGCCCACTCACCTGCCTACATCGATCGTCTGGCCGAACTGGGTGGTTTTCGCGTTCGCCAGAGCTGGCAGGCCCCGCTGCGCGAAGACCAGCAAAAGCCGGTGATGGGTCTGTATGTGCTGCTGGAGCCGGTGGCCAGCGCCTGATGCCGCTCAGACCACCTTCGCCGGGCTGTACCTGAACGTTGCCCGGATCACGCCGTGGTCGCCGGTGCCCAGGGCCTTGTGGTCCTCGAAGTTCAGGTGGTCGTTGTTGATCACCAGGCCGTCAAACAGCCACTGGCGCTTCTTGCTGTTGTCGTAGAACTCCTGGCTCACGAGGATGTGGTCGAGCGATTCGCGGATGTCCTGGTGCACGTGGGTGTAGTACACGTCGCGCGTGTCGCGGTACTCCTGCAGGGTCTGCGCGGTGTAGAGCGATGTGTCACCGCCGCCCTTGCTTTCACCCACCAGGTAGCGCGGCTGCTCGGTGAGGATGTTGGCGGTGTTGCTGTGCTGGCCGTCGTTGATGTCGCCCAGCACGATCACCGGCGTGTCGTTGCCCTTCATGTGTTCGGACAACAGGAAACGCAGCGCCGTGGCCTCGGCCGTGCGCCGGATGGTGGAGATCGCCGCGCCCAGGCCGGTGGCGTGTTTGCCGTAGAGCGCCTTGTTGGCCCCGTACCATTTCTCGTGGTGCACCTTGGTGGGCCCTTTCGACTTGAAGTGGCACACGTACACGTGCACCTCGGGGCCGGGGCTGCGTGGCTGGATGGTGAAGTGCAGCACCGGCCTTGAGAAGCCCTGGATGTTCACGCTGATGGCGGGTGTCTGGGGGTCGTCGCCGGTGGAGCGCAGCACGAAGCCCTCCGGAAACTTCGTGATCCATTCGGGCTGACCCGTGAGCAAGCCTTTGCGCACCAGGGCGCCACAGTCGATGCGTTTGCCGTTGGCGTTGGGCGGTGCCAGCAGGTCGTAGCTGTCTGCCACGCCGGCCGACGCCAGCGCGCGCAGTACCGACACGGGGTTCCACATTTCCTGGAGACCGAACACGTCGGCGTCCAGCGACTGGAGCTGGTGCGCGGTCCAGCCGATCTTGCGGTCGTACTCGGCCTGGGTCCAGCCCGTCTTGTCGGTGTACATCGGAAGGCCGGGCTCGTTCAGGTTGTAGAGGTTGAACGACGCGATGCTGAGCTGGCGCAGATTCATGGTGTCTCTCCTGCAATGGCCAAGGCCTCCACTGTGCGCCCGCCACATGACAAAACCACCCTCAAATGAGGGAAGGCGCCCGGCGGTTCAGGCGTTGTGCCGCGCCACCCAGGGCGGGCGCAGGTCAAGCGCTCGGGTCACGGTGCGGCTAGGATGTTCAGCTTGCTTCAACACCCCCGTCCTGGAGACCACCATGTCCTACATGTTGCTGATCATCGAACCCACCACGCAGCGCGCCACCCGCACCGAAGCCGAAGGCCGCGAGGTCTACGGCCGCATGCAGCGCTTTGGCGAAGTCCTGCAGGCGCAAGGCAAGCTCAAGGCGGTGGAATCGTTGGTCTCGCAGGCGAGCGCGGTGCGCGTGTCCACCGCCGGAGGGCAGGCGAAAGTGATGGACGGCCCGTTTGCCGAGGCCAAGGAGATGGTGGGCGGTTTTTTCCTGCTCGACTGCGCCAGCCTGGATGAAGCGGTGGCCATCGCCCGCGAATGCCCGGCGGCCGAATGGGCCACGGTGGAAGTGCGGGCTGTGGGCCCTTGTTACGAGTGACCTTGTCGAAAACGCCGCGGCTGGTTCGTCGTAGCGGTTGGAGTCCATGACACCCACCCAACCCACCAGGAGAAGCCCATGCGATTCATGATCATCGTCAAGTCTTGCGACGAGTTCGAAGCCGAAACCAGCCCTGCCCCCGACGAAGCGCTCATGGCCGAGATGGTGCGCTACCACGAGGATCTGGCCCAGGCCGGCGTGCTGCTCGACGGCTCGGGCCTGCATCCCAGCCGCAAGGGCTGGCGCGTGCACTACAGCGCCGACGGCAGCAAGCGCGTCGTCGACGGCCCGTTTGCCGAGGCCAAGGAACTCATCGCCGGCTACACCCTCATCCAGGTTCGATCACGCGAGGAAGCCCTGGAATGGAGCCGCCGTTTCCCCAACCCGGCCGGCCGGGGCAAGGAGGCCGTGATCGAGCTGCGCCAGCTCTACGAGATGGACGACTTCCCGCCCAGCCAGCCGCTGGAGGATTTCAAGAAACTCGACGCCATGCAAGGCAACAAACGCTGAGGAGACCCACCATGAAGACGCAACATTTCGAGATCCTCATCCAGGCCCCGCGCGAGCGCGTCTGGACCACCATGCTTCAGTCACCCACCTATGAGCAATGGACCAGCGCGTTCTGCGAAGGCTCGCGGTTCGAAGGTTCATGGAAAAAGGGCGACGCGATCCGTTTCCTGGACCCGGCCGGCAATGGCATGGTGTCCGAGATCGCCGAACACCGCCCCGCCGAATTCGTGTCCATCCGCCACCTGGGATTCATCGAAAACGGCAAGGAAGACACCACCAGCGACGCGGTGCGCGCCTGGGCGCCCTGTTTCGAGAACTACACCTTCACCGACGAGGGTGGCGGCACCCGCGTCAAGGTCGACACCGATGTGTTCGGCGATTACGAGGACATGATGGCCAGGGTCTGGCCGCAAGCCCTGGAAAGCCTCAAGAAGTTGTGCGAAGGCACGAACTGAACCAACGACGGGAGAACCACCATGCTGCGCCAGATCTTCGTCAACCTGCCCATCAAGGACATGGCCCGCTCGCAGGCCTTCTTCCGGGCCCTGGGCCTGGACTTCAACCCCCAGTTCACCAACGAGCAGGGTGCCTGCCTCGTCATCGCCGAGAACATCTACGCCATGCTGCTGGTCGAGCCCTTCTTCCAGGGCTTCACCAAGCTGCCGATCTGCGACGCGAAGAAGGCCACCGAGGTGCTGATCGCGCTCTCGTGCGACAGCCGCGAGGAAGTGGACGACATCGTCGCCAAGGCGGTGAGGGCCGGTGCCACCACGCCCAACGCCCCGCAGGACCACGGCTTCATGTACCAGCACGGTTTCACCGACCTGGACGGTCACCAGTGGGAGGTGTGCTGGATGGACATGAGCGCTGCGCCGGAACAGATGTAGATTCCGACGCATGCATTCCGGTGTTCACCAGGCCATCGCCACCGTCTGGCGCCTTGAGTCCGCACGCATCACGGCGCACGTGGCGCGCGTGGTGCGCGACGTGGGCGTGGCCGAAGAGCTGGCGCAGGACGCGCTGCTGGCCGCGCTCGAACACTGGCCCACGCAGGGCGTGCCCGACAACCCGGCCGCCTGGCTCATGACCACCGCCAAGCGCCGCGCGCTCGACCATCTGCGCCACCGCCAGATGGCCGAGGCCCGGCACGAGGACATCGCCGCCGACATGCACGCGCTGGGCGAGACGCACGTGCCCGATTTCGTGGACGCGCTGGACGAAGCCCGGCAGGACGAGATCGGCGACGACTTGCTGCGCCTGGTGTTCACCGCCTGCCACCCCGTGCTCTCGACCGACGCGCGCGTGGCGCTCACGCTCAAGCTGCTGGGCGGCCTCACCACGCACGAGATCGCGCGCGCCTTCCTCGTGCCCGAGGCCACCGTCGCGCAGCGCATCGTGCGCGCCAAGAAGACGCTGAGCGAGGCCGGCGTGCCCTACGAAGTGCCGCGCGGCGAGGCGCTGGGTGAACGCCTGGCCTCGGTGCTGGAGGTGGTGTACCTCGTGTTCAACGAAGGCTACACCGCCACCAGCGGCAGCGACTGGATGCGCCCGGCCCTGTGCGACGAGGCGCTGCGCCTGGGCCGCATGCTGGCCGGCATTGCGCCGCAGCAGGCCGAGGTGCAAGGGCTGCTCGCGCTGATGGAAATACAGGCTTCGCGCGCCAGCGCGCGCACCGACGCGCAAGGCCGTCCGGTGCTGCTGGCCGAGCAGGACCGCAGCCGCTGGGATGCCTTGCTCATCCACCGCGGTCTGGCCGCCTTGGTGCGTGCCGAAGCGCTGGCGCCAGCGGCGGGGCCGTACCAGTTGCAGGCCGCCATTGCCGCCTGCCATGCCCGCGCGGTCCACGCGCGGGACACCGACTGGGCGCGCATCGCCTCGCTCTACGGTGAGCTGGCGAGGTTGGCGCCTTCCCCCGTGGTGGAGCTCAACCGTGCGGTGGCCGTGTCCATGCACGCCGGCCCTGCGGCGGGGCTCGCCCTGGTGGACGCCCTGCTGGACGACAAGGCCTTGCGCAACTACCACTGGCTGCCCGCCGTGCGTGGGGACCTGCTGGCCCAACTGGAGCGGCGGGCCGAGGCCTGCGCCGAGTTCGAACGCGCGGCCGCCCTGGCCGGCAACGAGCGGGAGCGAACTTTCCTGCTGGAACGGGCGGACAGCTTGCGCTGATCTGAGGTCCTTTGGCTCGGGTGTAAGCCCTCATGGCGTGTCGCGCACGCGCCAGCCACACTGGACACAAAACCCCGTGTCCATGGACCCCAAATCCACCACCCGCACCGACACCGACACGCTCGTCATCGGTGCCGGGCCCGCCGGGCTGGCCACGGCGGCCTGCCTGGCACAGCGCGGCACCCGGGCACTGGTGATCGATCAGGCCCACGAGGTGGCGTCCAGCTGGCGCCACCACTACGAGCGCCTGCACCTGCACACCGTCAAAACCCATTCGGCGCTGCCGGGCTTGCCGTTTCCCGACAGCGCGCCGCGCTATGTGTCGCGCCAGGGCGTGGTGGACTACCTCACCCGATACGCCGATCACCATGGCATTGACCCCGAGCTGGGGGAGACCGCGGTCAGCATCGAACCCGGACCCCGGAACACGGGCTGGCTCACACGCACGGCGAGTGGGCGGCTGATCGCCGCGCGCCAGGTGGTGGTGGCCACCGGCGCCAACCGCCGCCCGCGCGCGCCCACGCTGCCGCACCAGGAGCTTTTTGGTGGGCGCGTGCTGCACAGCCGCGAGTACCGCAACGCCAAGCCGTTTGCCGGTCAGCGCGTGCTGGTGGTGGGCATGGGCAACACCGGGGCCGAGATCGCGCTGGACCTGGTGGAACACGGCGTGCGCGCCGCACTCTCCGTGCGCTCGCCGCTCAACATCGTCTACCGCGACGTGCTGGGTCGGCCCACCCAGCTCTCCAGCATCCTGCTCAGCCGGCTGCCGCCTGCGTTGGGCGATGCGGCGGCCACGCTGCTGCGCAACCTCAGCGTGGGCGACCTCGGCCGCTACGGTCTGCACACCGCCGCGGTGTCACCGCTGCGCCAGTTGCGCGAAGACGGAAAGACGCCGGTGATCGACGTGGGCACGGTCGCGCGCATCAAGAACGGCGACATCCAGGTCTACCCCGGTGTCCAGACGCTTCTGCACGGCGGCGTGCGCTTCACCGACGGCACCGAGCACCCGTTCGATTCGGTGCTGCTGGCCACCGGTTACGACGCAGCCCTGGGCGAACTGTTTCCCGCCACGCCCCTGCCGCTGGACGCACGCGGCATGCCCCCCGAAGTGGTGGGGCAGGGCGCGCTCGCCCGCGTGTACTTCGTGGGGTTCGACGTGCGCCAGCCCGGCGGGCTGTTACGCTCGATCGCCGCGCAGGCGCAGACGGTGGCGGAGCACATCTGTCCTGCCGGTGGCGTGAGCAGCCACACGCCCGCGCCGGTTCATCCCATCTGAAAGCGACCCCGCATGCCCAGTTCCGACACCCTCGAACGTTTCATTGCCCTGGTGGAGAGCAACGCGCACGACCAGGCGATCGCCGACTTTTACGCGCCGCACGCCTCCATGCAGGAAAACCAGGCCCCGCCACGCGTGGGCCGCGACCAGTTGCTGGCGGGCGAGCGCAAGGTGATGGCGCGCGCGACCACCATCGAATCGCGCTGCGTGCGACCGGTCCTGGTGAACGGTGACCACGTGGTGATTCGCTGGGTGTTCCGCTTCGTCTGGCAGGACGACTCGGTCACCGAGATGGAAGAGCTGGCCTGGCAGCGCTGGGAAGGCGAGCACATCGTGCAGGAGCAGTTCTTCTACGACCCGGCGCAGCGCACGCCCCAGCCACCCCCCGGGGCCGCCACATGAGCTCGGAGAATCCTCCCCTGGAGTTCCTCGTCATCTCGCGCGGGCAGTGGGACGCCGACAAATCGCCCGAAGAGATCCAGGCCACGATCGACCGCTTCTACGAATGGCACGGCGAGTTGGTTGCCAAAGGCGTGATGCGCTCGGGGCAGCGCCTGGCGCGTGAAGGCAAGCTGGTCTCGCGCGAGCGCATCATCGACGGCCCGTTCGCCGAGGCCAAGGAAGTGGTCGGCGGTTTCTGGTTCATCCGCGCGAACAGCCTGGAAGAGGCCGCGCGCATCTCGGCCGACAACCCCTGCCTGGCCTGCGGCCTCGAATACGAAGTGCGGCCTTTCGAGCATGTGCGCGCCAGCGCGTTTGCGCTGACGAGCGAGACGCCTGGGCGCGCCGCGTAACGCGATGGCCTGAAACCACCGCGCGGCCCAGCTTCGATGCCGACGGCAAGGTCGGTCAGCGCAACGACGAGGCCGAGCGCGCGGCCCTTTCGTAGAGGCCACCCAGCCCGCCCAGAAAGCGCACCATCTCGGGCAACTGCGCGTTCAAGGCCTCGTCCACGTTGCTCATGAGGCACTGCTCGCGCACTTCGCGATAAGCCTCGATCGCGGCCTCGCCCGCGTCGGTGGTTCGGTACAGCACCTCCTTGCCCACCTTCTCGCCCACCGCCAGGCCACTGGCCACCAGTTTCTTGAGCGAGTAGGTCACCACGTGCACGTCGTCGAAATTCAGCACGAAGCAGATGTCCGCGACCTTCTTGTTTCGTGCGCGATGTTTCAGCTGGTGCAGCACCACCACGTCGATGAAGGTCATGTCGCCCACGCCGGTGGCCGAGGCGCCCTTGACCAGCCAGCGCGTAAAGGCGTTCCAGCACACCACCATGGCGAACTCGAACTCACTGAGCTCTGCGCCCTTGGGCGAAACGAGATGAGGTGAGAGGACCAGCGGCTTCTTTGGCTTGTTCATACGCGTAAACCCTTATATCGGTGTGATTTCGATCGTATAACATTAGGAAATTCCCAACGTTATCCTGTTATCAAACATGTATTACACATATATTTTCGCACACGTTTTACCGTTATTGGTGCACTTCCGCACCTCGGGAGTGCGTGATTGAGCGCCATGTCCCACTCCAGGGTGCGCCTCTCGGCCGACATCGGAGGCACCTTCACCGACCTCGTGATCGAGCTGGCCGACGGCACGCTTGCCACGACCAAGGTGCTCACCACCCCCTCTGCCCCTGAACGGGCCGTGCTCGACGGTGCCAGTGGTTTGCTCGCGCGCCACGGGCTGGGTTTGAAGGACGTGGATGTGTTCGTGCACGGCACCACGCTGGCGACCAATGCCGTGCTCGAACGGCGCGGCGCAGTGACCGCCCTGATCACCACCGAGGGCTTCAGGGACGTGCTGGAGATCGGGACCGAAGGCCGCTTCGACCAATACGATCTTCAGATGGAGCGACGCGCTCCCCTGGTGCCTCGCAGCCTGCGCCTGCCGGTCCAGGAGCGCATGGACGTGCACGGGCGCGCCGCGCTGCCGCTCGATGAAGCGGGCTTGCTGGCGCACATCGACACGCTCAAGGCCGCCGGTGTCACCAGCTTGGCCATCTGCTTTCTGCACGCCTACGTGAACCCCGAGCATGAGCAGGCCGCCAGGCGCACCTTGCTGGCCGCCCTGCCAACGCTGCATGTCTCGATCTCCAGCGAGGTCTGTCCCGAAATCCGGGAGTACGAACGCGTGTCGACCACCGTGGCGAACGCCTATGTGCAGCCCCAGATGTCGGAGTACCTCACCCGCATGCTCGAACACCTGGATGCGGCCGGGTTTCAGGGCGCTCTCTACCTGGTCACCTCCAACGGCGGCCTGACCTCGCTGAGCACGGCGAGCCGGTTCCCGGTGAGGCTGATCGAATCGGGTCCGGCGGGCGGCGCGATCTTTGCCGCCGATGTGGCGCGCCGCGCAGGCGAAGCCACCGTCGCCGCGTTCGACATGGGCGGCACCACCGCCAAGATCTGCCTCATGGACGACTTCACGCCCGACACCGACCGGGTGTACGAAGTCGACCGCTCGGCCCGCTTCCAGAAAGGCAGCGGGCTGCCACTGCGCATTCCGGTCATCGACCTGTTCGAGATCGGCGCAGGCGGGGGCTCCATTGCCCAGGTCAATGCGCTCAAGAACATCCAGGTGGGGCCTCAAAGTGCCGGCTCGGAACCCGGCCCTGCTTGTTACGGGCGGGGTGGGATCGAAGCCACCGTCACCGACGCCGACGCCGTGCTGGGCTTGATCGATCCCGACGGCTTCGCGGGCGGCACCGTTCCGCTGGACCTGTCGGCCGCGCGCCGGGCCCTCTCCCGCATCGGCGCTCCGCTTGATCTGTCGAGCGACATGGCCGCCTTCGGCGTGCACGAAATGGTGTGCGAAAGCATGGCCAACGCCGCGCGCGTGCACGCCATCGAGAAAGGCAAAACGATTGGCAACCACACCCTCATTGCGTTCGGCGGTGCGGCGCCACTGCATGTGGCCCGGGTGGCCGAAAAGACCGGCGTCCAGCGCATCCTGGTGCCACCCCATGCCGGTGTGGGCTCGGCCATCGGATTCCTGCGTGCGCCCATTTCCTACGAGGTGGTGCGCAGCCGCCACTCGCTGCTGGGTGTCCTGGACGTGGAACAGGCTGAGGGGATGCTGGGCCAGATGGCCGCCGAGGCGGTGCAACTGGTGCGGCAAGGCGCACCCGACCAACCCTTGATCACGCAGCGCATCGCCTACATGAGGTACGTGGGCCAGGGCCACGAAATCGCCATCCCGGCGCCGGTGCACCGATTGACCGACACAGACGTGGCGTTGCTGGGTCGCTCCTTCGAGTCCGCGTACATCAAACTCTTCGGCCGCGCGATTCCGGGTGCGTCAGTGGAAATACTCACCTGGGCCGTTCTGGTGACGACCCATCCCGAAGCCAGCGCACCGTCAGCGGACGTCGCTGTCAGCCACGCGCCTCCCATTCCCGCCGGGCACCGCGACTACTTCGACGGCAGCACGGCACAGCGCATCGCCATTCCGGTGTTCGAGCGCGCGCAACTGCACATGGGGCAGCTCATCCAGGGACCGGCTTTGATCACGGAACCCCAGACCACCACCTTCGTGTCTGCCTCGTTCGGCGCGCAGGTGGACCGCCACGGCAATCTCGTCCTTGACCGCCAACTGAAAACTCAGGTGAACGCATGAACAGCAACCGAACCGCCATCGAACATCAACTGATGTGGCAACGCCTCATTGCCACCGTGGAGGAGCAGGCCCAGGTTCTGCTGCGCACCGCCTTCAGCGCCATCGTCCGTGAGTGCAGCGACCTCTCTGCCGGCGTGTTCGACACCCGGGGTCGCATGCTGGCGCAAGCCATCACCGGCGCACCGGGACACGTCAACACCATGGCCGAATCCGTCAAGCACTTTCTCGGCAGGTACCCGTTGCGCGACATGCGCGAAGGCGATGTCTTCATCACCAACGACCCCTGGAAGGGCACCGGGCACCTGAACGACTTCGTCGTGGTGACGCCCTGCTTCCTTGCCGGCAAGCCGGTCGCGCTGTTCTGCGCCACCAGTCACGTGATGGACATCGGCGGCCTGGGCTTCGGCCCCGACGGCACCGACGTGCACATGGAGGGTCTGTTCATTCCCATGCTCAAGCTGTTCTCGCAGGGCCAGTCCAATGAAACCCTGATGGCGATGCTCGCCGCGAACACGCGCCAGCCCATGGAAACCGAGGGCGACACCTACGCGCTCGCCTCGTGCAACGACGTGGCGTGCAAACGGCTCGTTGAAATGATGACGGAGTTCGCGCTCGACACGCTCGATTCGCTGGCGGACTTCATCATGGAGCGTTCGCGCGCCGCCGTGCTCGACGCCGTGCGCCAACTGCCCCAGGGCACCTGGACCAACCGCATGACCGTCGACGGCTACGACGAACCCATCGATCTCGTGGCCAGCCTCACGGTGTCAGGCGATGGCATCCACGTGGACTACACCGGCACCTCGCCCATGTCGACGCGCGGCATCAACGTGCCCATCAACTACGCCGCCGCGTACACCATGTTCGGCCTGGCCTGTGCGGTGGCTGGCGACATCCCGAACAACTCGGGCTCGCTGTCGGTGTTTTCCGTTTCCGCGCCCGAGGGCTGCGTGCTCAATGCGCCCGCGCCAGCGCCGGTGTCCACGCGCCACGTCATCGGCCAGATGCTGCCCGACGTGGTCTTCGGCTGTCTGCGCCAGATCGTGCCGGAGCGCGTGCCGGCCGAAGGGGCGTCGTGCGTGTGGCTGCTCACGCTGCGTGGGCCCACCGCCGATGCCGCCCAGGGGCGCTACGGCTTCACCATGGGCTTCACCAGCAATGGGGGCACCGGCGCACGCGAGCGCAAGGACGGCCTCTCCGCCACGGCGTTTCCCACCAACCTGAACGGCACGCCGGTGGAGATCGCCGAGACGCAGACGCCGCTGATCTTCTGGCGCAAGGAGCTGCGGGAGGGCTCCGGCGGCGACGGCGAACAGCGCGGCGGACTCGGCCAGGTGATCGAGGTGGAATCCACCTGCGGCAAGCCATTCGAGATCCTCGCCTCCTTCGACCGCATCGCCCATCCGCCGCGCGGCCGCGATGGTGGGGGCAACGGCGCGGCCGGTTTCATTGGTCTTTCAACCGGCCAGACGCTGCGCGGCAAGGGCGTGCAGGAGATTGCGCCGGGTCAACGCCTTGTCATTCAGACGCCCGGTGGTGGCGGCAGCGGGGACCCCCGCAAGCGCCCGTCATCACAGGTCGAAGCGGATCTTGCCGACGGGCTGCTTCGTGCATCTTCGCCCGTCACCGTGTCACTCCCCTGCTGATTCTTCCCCTCAACCAAAGGCCCATCATGCTCACACGACGTCAGTTTTCCGCGCTCACGCTGTCCACCGCCACGTTGCTGGGTGCCAGCCGCCCCGCCCATGCGGCGACCTCCATCGATCTGTCCACCGTGCTTCCCGATGGCAGCTTCCACACCGAGAACGCCAAGCGCTACGCGGCCGAGGTGCTCGCCGCCACGTCGGGTGAGGTGAAGATCACCGTGCACTCCGGCGGCGCGCTGGGCTTCAAGGGTCCGGATCATCTGCGCGCCGTTCGCGACGGGCTGGTGGGCATGGCCGACATCCACGCCTCGCAGCAAGCGGGCGACGAGCCGATCTTTGCGGCGGAAACGTCGCCGTTTCTCGTCAGCAACCTCGACGAACTGCGCGCGCTGCACCGCCACCTGCGGCCCCTGTTCGACGCCGCCGCGGCCAAGAACAACCAGAAGATCCTCTACATGGTGCCCTGGCCGTCGCAGTACCTGTTCTCCAAGGTCAAGGCCGACAACCTCGAAGGCCTGCGCAACAGCAAGGTCCGCGTGTCCGACCGCAACGTGCAGGACCTCTGCAGCGCGGTGGGCATCACGCCGGTCCTCATCCCCTGGGTGGAAACCATTCCCGCGCTCGCGTCCGGCACCATCTCCGGTGTCATGACATCGGCGGTGTCCGGCGTGGACGGTCGCCTGTGGGAGTTCGTGAAGTACGCCTACCCGACCAACCACACCTGGATCTCCCAGATGGTCAACATCAACCTGGATGTGTGGAAGAAGCTCACGCCCGCGCAGCAGACGGCCATGACGCAGATTGCCAACCGCCTCGAACCGCTGTTCTGGGCGCAGACCAGCAAGGTCGACAGCGACAGCCTGGCCAAGCTCAAGAGCATGGGCATGGAAGTGATGCCGGTCTCGGCCGCCATGAACGCCGAGATGCGCCGACGCACCTCGGGCCTGCTGCAGGCGTTCGAGAAATCGGTGCCCGCGTCGAAGCAGCCTCTGACGGCCTACCTCGCCGAGCTCAAGCGATGATCGGGACCGCACCGCTCGCTTGCAGACGACCCGCCCCGGTCGCGGTGTCGAAGCTGCTGCAAGGCATCGAGAGCCTGTCGCAATGGGACGGCTGGATCGGCGTGGCCTGCCTGACCACGCTGATTGCGCTGATGGTGGCCGAGCTGGCGGTGCGGGCACTCTCCAACGTGTTCCCTTCGCTGCCCGGCGGTCTTCCGCACACCTGGGAATACTGCTCCTACCTGATGGCGGCCAGCTTCACCTTCGGCGCCGCCATGACGCTGCGCACGGGCGGTCACATCCGGGTTCAGCTCTTGCTGTGCCGCCTGGGCCCTGGCGCAAGGCGCGCTCTGGAGACCCTCACCTCCCTCATCGGCCTGCTGTCGGTGTCGTTCCTGAGCTACTCCATGGCCCGCTTCACCTGGACCTCGTTCGTCTCGGGCCAGGTCTCGGCCGAAAGCGGCACGCTGCTCTGGATGCCACAGCTCGCGGTGACCTTCGGCATTCTTCTGCTCGCGCTGCAGTTGCTGGCCCGCGTGATCCAGGCACTGGCCGGCCTGCCGCTGGAAGACGGCCGCATGAAACCCACCGCACCACTGGAATAGGAACCCCATGCTTGCAGTCGTACTCACACTCGGCGCCTTGCTGATCGCGTTTCTGGGCAGTGGTGTCTGGATCGGGATCGGTCTGGGCGCCACCGGCACCGCCATGCTGGCGCTGTTTCGCGACATCCCGCTCGACAAGCTGCTCGCGCAGTACACCTGGAACATCCTGACCACCCAGGAACTGCTGTCGCTGCCCATGTTCATCGTCATGGGCGAGATCCTGTTCCGCACGCGCCTGTCGCAATCGCTGTTCAATGGCCTTGCGCCCTGGGCCTCGTTGCTGCCGGGTCGCCTGCTGCATGTGAACGTGTTCGGCTCCACGATCTTCGCGGCGATCTCGGGCTCGTCTGCCGCCACCACGCAGGTGGTGGGCCGGATTTCGCTGACGGAACTGGAGCGGCGCGGCTACGGCAAATCGATTGCGGTCGGCAGCCTCGCGGGTGCGGGCACGCTGGGCTTCCTGATCCCGCCGTCCAACATCATGATCATCTACGGCGTGCTGGGCGACGTGTCGGTGCTCAAGATGTTCATGGCCGGCGTGGTGCCCGGCATCCTGCTGGCGGCGTGTTTCATGGCCTGGATCATGGTCCAGGCCACGCTGAACCCCGCGCTGGTGCCCCGTGACGAAACATCCCGCCGTGCCACCTGGGGCGAACGGTTCCACGCATTGCGGGATCTGGCGCCGGTGCTGCTGCTCATCGTGGCCATCCTCGGCTCCATGTACACCGGCATCGCCACGCCGTCCGAAAGCGCGGCGGTGGGTGTGCTCGGCGCCGCCTTGATCGCGCGCTTCCAAGGGGGCCTCACGCGGCAATCGCTGCGCGACATCGCGATGGGTGCGGTGCAGACCTGCGCCATGATCGCGTTGATCCTGCTGGGCGCCTCGATCCTGGCCAGCGCCGCGGCCTTCCTGGGCATTCCGCGCGCCATCAGCACGTGGGTGACGGCTTTCGAGCTGGCGCCCCTGGCGCTCATCGCAGTGCTGATCGTGCTCTATCTGATGATCGGATGTTTCCTCGACGGCTTCTCGATGATGGTGCTCACGCTGCCCATCGTGCTGCCCATCGTCAAGGCCGCCGGCTTCGATCCGATCTGGTTCGGCATCTTCCTCGTGATCGTGATCGAGATGGCCCAGATCACCCCACCCGTGGGGTTCAACCTGTTCATGCTGCAGGGGCTCACGGGCTTGGAGCTCGGCCGCATCGCCCGCTATGCGCTGCCCTGTCTCACCATCATGATCCTGTTCGTGTTCCTGCTGCTCGCGGTGCCCGATCTGGTGCTGTGGCTGCCCAACCGTCTGACGTCGGGAGCGGGCTAGCTGCGCGCCCCTGCTGCAGCACCTCGCGCAGGCCTGCGAAGCGCTTGCGGTACTGCGCTGGCGTGAGGTTGACCTCGCGCTTGAACAGGCGCGCGAAGTAGCCCGCATCTTCATAGCCCACCTGCTCGGCCACGGCCTCGATGGAGTCGACGCTGGCTTCCAGCAATTGCTTGGCCTCTTCGAGCCGGATGTGGTGCACGTATTGCAGCGGTGACAGGCCCGTGGCCTGCTGGAAGCGGCGCACAAAGGAGCGCTCGGCGAGGCCGGAAAGACGCGTCATCGCCGCGACCGGGCTGGGCTCGCGGTAGTGCTCGGCCGCCCAGAGCTGGCTGCGTGTAATGACCGCGTCGTCCGATTGCCGACTGGCCGATAACCGGGCAAAGGGTTGCTGGCCGCGCTCGTGCCAGTCGATCAGGTACAGGCGCGCCATCTGCATGGCCGCTTCCATGCCCGCCAGCCGCGCGATCAGGTAGAGCGCCAGGTCTTGCCACGATGTGCCGCCACCGGCCATCACGAGCCGCTGGCCTTCACCCGCGGTGACCAGCGCGCGCTGGCGGTGCAGGCGAATGCCGGGGTGCCGCTGCGCCAGCGCATCGCAGTAGGCCCAGTGGGTGGTGGCGTCTTCGCCTTCGAGCAGGCCGGCCTCGGCCAGGAGCAGCGCGCCCGAACAGGCTGCGGCCACCACGGCGCCCCGGGCATGCGCCTCGCGCAGCCAGGCCACTTCAATCTGGAAGCGGCCGCGCAGGTCGGCGTCCGGCAGCAGAAACACCTCCGGAATGCAGATCACCTGCGGCGGCGCCGAATCGGCGAGCGAAGCGTCTGGCACCACGTGCACGCCGTTGGCGATGGTGAGCGGTCGGCCGTCGGCCGAGACGATTTGCACCCGCAGCAGCGGGGCGCCGGGGCGGCCCTCGATCACCCAGGGCCAATCGCGTCCCACGCCCACGAACATGTCGCTCAACCCGAACAGCACCGAGGCCGTGACGTCGGGCATTGCCAGGATGGCAACGGTGGTGAGCGGGGGAGCGCCGTCGGGGTTTGACATGGCGGTTTTGTCGGGTGGGTGTCGGTTTTGGCTGCAGGTGAAAACGGCCGGTCTTCCTACAGTCGCTGATCGATTCTAGAACCCACCTTCCTGTTTCACACCTCTGGAGAATGCCATGTCGTGGCCCGAAATCTTCACCCTGGCGGTCCTGCCCATCTTTCTGTTGCTCGACTTCGCCACCCCCGCTGGCACCAGCCGCACGCGCTGGTGGCGCTCGCGGGCGTTGCTCGTCTCCGTCGCCAACTTCGGGTTCACGCTGTGGATCGGCCTGCTCTGGGGCAGCTACTTCGGTGGCCTTCATGTGTTCGACGGTGCCGCGCTCGGCACGGCGGGTGGCGCGGCGGTGGGCGTGCTGGTTTACGAGTTTTTCCACTACGCGTATCACCGCAGCGCTCACCACTTCAACGCGTTGTGGCGCCTGGGGCATCAGATGCACCACAGCGCAGAGACGCTTGACGCCTGGGGCGCCTTCTACCTGCACCCACTGGACGCAGCGCTCTTCACCACGCTGTCCAGCATCGTGCTGTTTCCGCTGCTCGGCCTGAGCCCCGAGGCGGGTGCGTGGGCGGTGGCGGTGCTCGCCTTTCTCTCGGTGTTCCAACACGCCCGGGTGCGCACGCCGCGCTGGCTGGGCTACCTGATCCAGCGGCCCGAGAGCCATGCCATTCACCACCAGCGCGGCGTGCACGCGCACAACTACGCCGACCTGCCGCTGTGGGACATCGTGTTCGGCACCTTCCGCAACGGGCCTGCGAACGCGCCCTGGCCCGAACAGGGCTTTTACGACGGCGCTTCCGCGCGCCTCACCGAAATGCTGGCCTTTCGCGACGTGTCCGCCGCTCGCGGGCGAGTGCGCCAACCGATCGAACACCCCACCCCTGGAGGCTTGACGACATGACCACCGAATGCATCTCACTGCCGAAGTCGGCCCTGCACGCGATCAACAAACCCTTGGGCTGGCGCATCGAATGCATCGAGGGAACGGCATGGGTGACGCACGATCACCACCCGCACGACATCTTGCTGACCGCGGGCCAGCGCCACGCCTGTATCCAGCCGGGCCGTGTGCTGGTGCAGGCACTCGACAGCACCGTGATCCGCCTGCATGCGCCGGTGCGGAGCGCACGCACCGGAGCGCCTCAGCGCTGGCCGATCTTCACGTCGCCGAACAGCTGGTTCATGCCGCGCGGCTGGCTGCGCCAGTACTGAGGCGGCGCCTCCACCTGTGCGCCGAGCTTCGCGGCGGCGTGCCAGGGCCAGCGCGGGTCGAACAGCATGGCGCGCGCCATCGCCACCAGATCGGCGCGGCCGCTCGCGATGATGGCTTCGGCCTGCTCGGGCTCGGTCACCAGGCCCACAGCGATCGTGGGCAGGCCCACCTCGCGCTTGACCTGCTCGGCCAGCGGCACCTGGTAGTTGGGGCCGAGTGGAATCTGCTGCAGCGGCGAGATGCCGGCGCTGGAGACGTGCATGAAGTGGCATCCGCGCGCCTTGAGTGCATGGCCAAACGCCACGCTTTGCGCCGCGTCCCAGCCGCCGTCCACCCAGTCGGTGCCCGAGAGGCGCATGCCCAGCGCCATGCTGGTCGGCAGCGCGGCGCGCACCGCGTCGAACACCGCCAGCGGGAAGCGCATGCGGTTCTCCAGCGAGCCGCCGTATTCGTCGGTGCGCTGGTTGGAGATCGGCGAGAGGAACTGGTGCAGCAGGTAGCCGTGGGCCGCGTGCAGTTCGATGGCGTCGATGCCGATGCGCCGGGCGCGCAGCGCCGCATCCACAAACGCCTGCTGGATGCGCTCCAGGCCCGACACATCGAGCGCGTGCGGCGGTGCCTCGTGCGTGAGGTGGGGAATGGCCGAGGGCGCCAGCGTTTCCCAGCCACCGTCGTCGGGCGCGATGAGCTGGCCGCCTTCCCACGGCGTCCGGCTCGATGCCTTGCGCCCGGCGTGCGAGAGCTGGATCGCGATCGGCATGGCCGAGTGCTGGCGCACCTTGCGCAGCACCTCGCCCAGTGCGTGTTCGTTTGCCTCGTTCCACAGACCCAGGTCGGTCGGAGAGATGCGGCCTTCGGGCGTGACCGCCGTGGCCTCCAGGATCAACAGGCCCGCGCCCGAGAGCGCGAGGTGGCCCAGGTGGATCAGGTGCCAGTCGGTGGCGTTGCCGTGCTCGGCCGAGTACTGGCACATGGGCGCGATCACGATGCGGTTCTTCAGGTGCAGCGGACCGAGGTCGAAAGGAGAAAACAGCTGGCTCACGGTGGTTCCTTGAAACGAAGGGTCTTCGGGATGGGGCGTGTTCAGGCGCTGCCCACGGTGTCGAACGTCAGGTGCTCGCGCACCCAGTCGGCCGCGTTGGCATAGACCTCGCCTTGCGCGCCCACGGCCACATAGTCGGGGTGGCGCACCTCGAGCTTGCCTTCGAGCGTGGCCAGCAAGGCCACGGTGCCGGGTGGCACCTGCACCAGGCGGCTGCGCTCCACCTTGCGGTAGCGCCCCGGCCCGGCGGCCTCGTAGGTGCGTGCAAACAAATCCTTCTTGATCGGGTAGGCCGTGCCGTCATCCAGCATCACCACCCAGTCCACGCCGGGGTCGGCCGTGAGCTCGCCCCAGGCCACGGAGAAGGTCTCGGTGCCCCGGGGTTCGCGGATCGCCACCGTGAAGCGGCGCGCGGCGGTGCGCGGAGCGCCCCAGGCGGGGGGGATGTCGTTGGCGTGACCGATGGGGACGCGTTGTTCGGGCATGGTTCAGCGGGGTGAAGGGGCATCGACGATCTGGAACGACAGGCCTGCGCGCTCCTGCAGGCGGCGCACCAGCGTGAGACCCATGGCCGCACCGGGCGTCCACACGCCGCCGGGCGTCATGTCCGGGTCGATCTCGCGCGCCAGGCACAGCGCGGTTTCACTGATGAGTTTGCAGGTGGAGCCATAGCCCGGGTCGCGATCGCCTTTCACGCTGGCGCACAGTGTGCGGCCATCGGCGGTCTGGCCGATGAAGAGCACCTCGTAGCGACCCTTCTCGCGTTGTTCTTTCGTCGGGCCTTGGCCGGGCTTGGGCAGCACGAAGCGGCGGATGAGCGCGCGCGTGGGGCCAAAGGCCAGCAGCGCGTTCTGCACCCGCGTGTTGCGCGCGAGGGTCCTGGCGCGTTTTTCGCCACCCTCGCCGCCACCCGTGAGCATGCGTTCGCTGTAGACGAAGCCGGTGCCCCAGGGGTGGCCGCGCAGCGCGTGGGTGCGGTGCACGTTCTTGGTGTTGATCGGCGCCATCACGAAGGGCCCGGTCCACGACTGCGCGAGCTCGTCCCAGTCGGCGGTGTGGTCGTCGGGTTGTGTCGGGCCGCGAAAGCCGGGTGTGAGCGCAAACGGGTCGGCCAGCGTGCGCGCCAGCGTCGGGTCGCGCCCGGCGGTCTCCAGCGTGGCCAGCAGGCTGGCCGCGGTGCCGCCGGAGAAACCGCCCTTCATCACCTTCACCCGGCCGTGCACCCGCACCAGCGGAGCACCCAGGCGCTGCATCGCCTCGTGCTGGAGGAAGACCACGCCGAGGTCGAACGGGATGGAATCGAACCCGCACGAGAACACGATGCGCGCGCCGCTGGCCGCCGCCGGGCCTTGCAGGCGGGGAATCATCTGCGCCATCCAGCCGGGCTCGCCGCACAGGTCCACGTAGTCGGTGCCGGCCTGCGCACACGCGTCCACCAGCACCTGGCCGTGCTTCTGGTACGGCCCCACGGTGGTGATCACCACTCGGGCCTGCGCCACCAGTTGGGCGAGCGCCTTCACATCGGTCGCATCGGCCACCAGCAGGGGCAGGGCGGGGCTGATACCGAGCGCATCGCGCACCTGGGTCAACCTGGCCAGGCTGCGCCCGGCCATGGCCCAGGCCACGCCGCGTCCCACACCGCAGGTGTCGTGCAGGTACTCGGCCACCAGCCGGCCGGTGAACCCGGTGGCGCCAAAAACGATGATGTCGAAGGCTTTGTCCATGCGGCATGGTCGCAGAAACGGCGTTCGGGATTTGGGGGCTGATGAAAAGCCTGTCGACGGCGAGACAGTTGTTCACATTTTCACAAAGCAAGTGCTTGCTGAAATTCGGTGGCGCTGCTAAGGTCGGTGCCCATGAACCTGGACAGCCCCGACACCCCGCGCGCGATCGCCGCTGCCGAGACCCCGCGCCGCGCGCGCGGCCGCCCGCGCAAGACCGCTGACGAGCGCGACGACGGCAACCGCCGCCAGGAGCTGATCAACGGCGCCGCCCGCCTGTTTCGCCAGCAGGGCTTTGCCGCCACCAGCACGCGCGACATCGCCGCGGCGGTGGGCATGCGCTCGGGCTCGCCCTTCTACCACTTTGAAAGCAAGGAAGCGCTGCTCGGCGCCGTGATGCTCGAGGGCATGCAGGGCGCGTTGCTGCGGCAGCACGCGGCGCTGGCGCTGCTGCCGCCCGACGCGTCGGCGCGCGAGCGGCTGCGCGTGCTGGTGCGCAACCACTTCGACGCGCTGCTTGGCCCCGACAGCGATTTCATCCCCGTGATGCTCTACGAATGGCGCTCGCTCGAGGCCACGCAGCGCAGCGAGGTCAATCGGCTGAAAGACCGGTACGAAGCCGACTGGGTGCCGGTGCTCGCGGCGCTGCACGCGCAAGGCCAGCTCGGCAGCGACCCCGTGCTCGCGCGGCTCATGATTTTTGGCGCGCTCAACTGGTCGGCCCAGTGGTACGCACCGCCCTCGGGCCGCAGCGCCAAGAGCCGCGCGCGCGCCTCGCTCGACGACCTCACCACCTCGGCCTTGCAACTCTTTCTGAAGGAACCGGCATGACCACCCCATCCACCACCGGACACCGCCACTACCGCTCCGCCTTCGCCCCCGGCCTGCTGCACGGCCGGGTGATCCTGGTCACCGGCGGCGGCTCGGGCATTGGCCGCTGCACCGCGCACGAACTCGCCAGCCTGGGCGCCCATGTGGTGCTGATCGGGCGCAACCTGGAGAAGCTGCAGGACACGGCCGGCGAAATCGTGGCCGACGGTGGGCGTGCCAGCTTCCATGCCTGCGACATCCGGCAAGAGGACGTGGTGCGCACCGTGGTCACCGCCATCGTGGGCGCACACGGCCGCATCGACGGGCTGGTGAACAACGCGGGCGGCCAGTACATCACGCCGCTGGAGAACATCAGCGCCAAGGGCTGGCAGGCGGTGATCGACACCAACCTCACCGGCGGCTTCCTCATGGCGCGTGAGTGTTATGTGCAGAGCATGCAGGCGCAGGGCGGCTCCATCGTCAACATCGTTGCCGACATGTGGGGATCGATGCCGGGCATGGGCCACAGCGGTGCGGCGCGTGCGGGCATGGTGAATTTCACCGAGACCGCCGCGCTGGAGTGGGCGCGCAGCGGCGTGCGCGTGAACGCCGTGGCGCCGGGCTACATCGCCTCCAGCGGCATGGACCACTACCCACCCGAGGCCGGCCCCATGCTGCGCGAGATGCGCGCCACGGTACCGGCCGGGCGCTTCGGCAACGAGGCCGAAACCTCGGCCGCCATCGTCTTCCTGTTGAGCCCGGCGGCCAGTTTCATCAGCGGCAGCGTGTTGCGTGTGGACGGTGCGCGCCCGCAGGTGCGCATGGGCTGGGGCCAGGTGGCCGCACCCGTGGCCGTGCAGGACCGCGACGCGGTGAAGCCTTTTGATGGGTTTCACCGGTATGTGGCGCCGAGGGTGTTCCAGGATGTTTGAGTCCAGCTTCAACCCCCAGAGCCTTCAAGCGCAGCAACGGCGCGAGGCCATGCTGGCGCGCATCGCGCAACTGCGCGCGCTCGAAGACCGCGCCGCGCAAACCTCGGCCAGATCCAGACCGGTGTTCGACAAGCGCGGCCAGCTGCTGCCGCGCGAGCGCGTGGCCCTCTTGCTCGACCCCGGAGCGCCGTATTTGCCGCTGTGTTCGCTGGCCGGGTTCCTGCAAGACACCCAGGACCCCGAGAAGTCGGTGCCCGGTGGCGGCATGGTGGCGGGCATCGGCTTCATTGCCGGCGTGCGCTGCATGGTGGTGGCGAGCGACTCGGGCATCGAGGCCGGCGCCATCCAGCCGCGCGGGCTCGAGAAGATCCTGCGCGTGCAGGACATCGCGCTGCAGAACAAGCTGCCCTTCGTGCACCTGGTGGAGAGCGCGGGGGCCAACCTCATGAAATACAAGGTCGAGGGCTTCGTGCACGGCGGCGCGCTGTTTCGCAACCTGGCGCGCCACTCGGCCGCCGGCCTGCCGGTGATCACGGTGCAGCACGGCTCGGGCACGGCGGGTGGGGCCTACATGCCGGGCCTCTCCGACATCGTGATCATGGTGCGCGGGCGTTCACGCGCTTTCCTGGCCGGGCCGCCGCTGCTCATGGCCGCGACCGGCGAGGTGGCGACCGAAGAGGAGCTGGGCGGGGCGGAAATGCACACCGGTGTGTCGGGCCTGGGGGAGTACCTGGCGGAGGATGACCGGGAGGCGTTGGGGATGGCGCGCGACGTGGTGCAACGCATCGGCTGGCAAGGCGCGTCGGCGCAGCACGTACACGGCCCCGACCCCACCTTCCTACCCGACCAACTCCTCGCCCTCATGCCTCCGCACCACCGCGAGCCGGTGGACATGCGCGAAGTCATCGCCCGCATCGTCGATGGCTCCGAGCTGCTCGAATTCAAGGCGCTCCACGGTGCCGCCACCCTCTGCGTGCAGGCGCGCATTGAAGGCCACGCGGTCGGCATCATCAGCAACAACGGCCCGATCGACGTGGCCGGCGCGAACAAGGCCACGCACTTCATCCAGTGGATGTGCCAGCTCGGCCACCCCATCGTCTACCTGCAGAACACCACCGGCTACATGGTGGGCAAGGACAGCGAGCAGGGCGGCATGATCAAGCACGGCAGCAAGATGATCCAGGCCGTGACGAACGCCACCGTGCCGCAGATCACCATCCAGTGCGGCGCGTCGTTTGGCGCCGGCAACTACGGCATGTGCGGGCGCGGCTACGAGCCGCGTTTTCTCTTCAGCTGGCCGCAGGCCAAGACCGCCGTGATGGGCGGCGAGCAGGCCGCGCGCACCATGCAGATCGTGGCCGAGGCCGGCATGGCGCGCAAAGGCATCACGCCCGACGCGCTTCAGATGCAGGCCCAGTTCGACCAGATCGTGGGCGTGTTCGAAAGCCAGGCCGACGCGTTCTACACCAGTGGCCTGGTGCTCGACGACGGCGTGATCGACCCGCGCGACACCCGCGCCACGCTCGCCTTCTGCCTGGCCACCTGCGCCGAGGCCGCCGCGCGCGAACCGCGGCGCATGCAGTTCGGTGTCGCGCGCATGTGACCCCATCTCGTTCCAACCAGACCGGAGACAAAAATGCAGTTCACCCATGAGCACCGCGAGATCCAGAAGACGCTCAAGCGCTACATCGACGAGCACATCAACCCGCACGTGGACGAGTGGGAGGCGGCCGAGATCTTCCCGGCGCACGAGGTGTTCAAGGGCCTGGGCAACCTGGGCCTGCTGGGCCTCACCAAACCCGAGGCGAACGGCGGCGCGGGGCTCGACTACTCCTACAGCATGGCCATGGCCGAGACGCTGGGCCACATCCACTGCGGCGGTGTGCCCATGGCCATCGGCGTGCAGACCGACATGGCCACGCCCGCGCTCGCGCGCTTCGGCAGCGACGAGCTCAAGCGCGACTTCCTCGCACCCGCCATTGCCGGCGACATGGTGGGCTGCATCGGCGTGAGCGAACCCGGCGCGGGCAGTGACGTGGCGGCCATCAGGAGCATGGCCCGCAAGGACGGCGACGACTACGTCATCAGCGGCCAGAAGATGTGGATCACCAACAGCCTGCAGGCCGACTGGATGTGCATGCTGGTCAACACCAGCGACGACCCCGCGCACAAGAACAAGAGCCTGGTGATGGTGCCCATGCGCGAGAACGGCAAGCTGGTGAAAGGCATCGAGGTGGCGCAGAAGATCCGCAAGATCGGCATGAACAGCAGCGACACCGGGCTCATCTACTTTGACGAGGTGCGCGTGCCGCAGCGTTACCGCATCGGCCAGGAAGGCGCGGGCTTCATCTACCAGATGCAGCAGTTCCAGGAGGAGCGTCTGTGGTGCGCGGCCAGCACGCTGCAAAGCCTCACCAACTGCATCGAATGGACGGTGGAGTGGGCGCAGGAGCGCAAGCTGTTCGGCGCCTCGCTGGCCGACCAGCAGTGGGTGCAGTTCAAGCTGGCCGAGCTCAAGACCGAGGTGGAGAGTCTGCGCGCGCTGACCTACCAGGCGTGTGAACACTACGTGGCCGGTGAAGACGTGACCGAGTGGGCCACCATGGCCAAGCTCAAGGCCGGGCGGCTCAACCGCACCGTGCCCGACACCTGCCTGCAGTTCTGGGGCGGCATGGGCTTCACCTGGGAGAACAAGGTCTCGCGCATGTACCGCGACGGGCGTCTGGCGTCGATTGGCGGGGGGGCGGACGAGGTGATGCTGGGCATCCTCGCCAAGACCATGGGCATCGCAAAGAGGCCGGCAAAGTGAGCCAGGCCTTTCTGGTTGAGCGCCAAGGCGACACCGAGCGCTGGACCCTCAACGACCCCGCCACGCGCAACGCGCTGAGCGACGCCATGGTGCTCGGCCTGTACGAGGCCACCCTGCGCGCAAAACAAGACGACACCCTGCGCATCGTGGTGCTCACCGGCGCGCCGGGCGCCTTCAGCGCCGGTGGCAGCCTGGGCCATTTCTCCAGCGCCATCGGCCAGCCGCTGCAGCCGGGCGAAGACGACCCGCTGATCGCCATGAACCGTGGCTTTGGCGATGTGTTGCACGCGCTGTGCGCACTGCCGCAACTGCTGGTGTGCGCGGTGGACGGCGCGGCCATGGGCGGTGGCTTCGGCCTCGTGTGTTGCGCCGACCACGTGATCGCCACGCGGCGTTCCAGCTTCGCCACGCCGGAGGTCACGCTCGGTTTGCCGCCGGCGCAGATCGCGCCCTTCGTGTGGCAGCGCCTGGGCGACGCCGCCGCGCGCCAGTGTTTGCTGCAAGGCCGCGTCTACCGCGCGGAAGACGCGCAGGCGCTCGGCCTGGTGGACGAAGTGGCCCACGACGGTGAGCTGGAGAAAGGCCTGCAGGAACGGCTGGAGCAGTTCAGGCGCGCCGCGCCCGGTGCGGTGGCCAGCACCAAGCGGCTGTTGCAGCGCCTGCGCGGTGATGTGCCCGACTTGCGCGATGAAGCTGCCATCGCCTTTGCGGCTGCACTGCGCAGTCCCGAAGCTGCCAATGGCCTGGCTGCATTTGCCAGGAAGCAGCCCGCGCCGTGGGCAGGGACCGAGAAAAAATGAAACGCCTGCTCATTGCCAATCGCGGCGTTCGCGCCTTGGCGCGGGGGAGCGCTCATATGGCCTGTCAGGCCATGTGCAGCGCTCACCAAATTGCACGGCACGCGAAGCGTGCAGGGCGATGAGCCGCGAGGAACCTATGAAAAGACTTCTCATTGCCAATCGCGGCGAAATCGCCCGCCGCATCATCCGCACCGCGCATGCCATGGGCATCGAGACCGTGGCGGTGTTTTCCGAGCCCGATGCCAAGGCCCTGCATGTGCGGGAAGCCACCAGCGCGTTTGCGCTGGGCGGCACCACCTCGGCCGACTCGTACCTGCGCGTGGACCGCCTGCTGGACGCCGCAGTGGCCACCGGGGCCGACGCGGTGCACCCCGGCTACGGCTTCCTGAGCGAGAACGCCGACTTCGCGCAAGCCGTGATCGACGCCGGCCTCACCTGGGTCGGCCCACCGCCGTCGGCCATCCGCGCGCTGGGCAGCAAGTCGGCCGCCAAGGCGCTGGCCGTGGCGCACGGCGTGCCCTGCCTGCCCGGGTACTTTGGCGAGGACCAGCGCGAAGCAAGCTTTGTGGCCGAGGCGCAGCGCATCGGCTTCCCGCTCATGGTGAAGGCCGTGGCCGGTGGCGGCGGGCGCGGCATGCGCCTGGTGCACAGCGCAGACCAATTGCTGCCAGCGCTCAAAGGCGCGCGCTCCGAAGCGCTGGCGGGTTTTGCCAACGGCGACCTGTTGATCGAACGCGCCCTGCTGCGCCCGCGGCATGTGGAGGTGCAGGTGTTTGCCGATGCGCTGGGCCACTGCGTGCACCTGGGCGAGCGCGATTGTTCGGTGCAGCGCCGGCACCAGAAGATCATTGAAGAAGCGCCGAGCCCGGCCGTGTCGCCCGAACTGCGTGAAGAGCTCGGCCGCTGTGCTGTGGCGCTGGCGCAGGCCGCGGGCTATGTGGGCGCGGGCACGGTGGAATTTCTGGTGGATGGCGACGGGTTCTTCCTGATGGAGATGAACACGCGCCTGCAGGTCGAGCACCCGGTGACGGAAGCGCTCACAGGCCTGGACCTCGTCGAATGGCAACTCCGCGTCGCACGCGGCGAACCGCTGCCGCTCAAGCAGGAGCAGATCACCTTCACAGGCCACGCCATCGAGGTGCGCCTGTGCGCCGAAGACGAGCACTACACGCCGCACACCGGCCGCGTGCTGCTGTTTGCCGAGCCGCCCCCGGTGCCCGGCCTGCGGTTTGACCACGCGCTGGAAACCGGCAGCGAAGTCACGCCGCACTACGACGCCATGCTCGGCAAGCTGATCGTCCACGCACCCACCCGCACGGAAGCGATCGATCGCCTGGCCCACGCGCTGGACCAGACCCGCCTGCTCGGCCTGCCGACCAACCGCGCTTTCCTCGCGGCCTGCCTGCGCCACCCGGTGTTCCACGAAGGCGGCGCGCTCATTCCCTTTCTGGCCGAAGAGGGCGAGACCGTGCGCGCCATGCTGCTGCCCCCGCCCGACGCGGTGCTGGCCGGCGTGCTCGCCGCCGCGTTCGGCGCGCAGCCACCCGCCACCGGGCTGGCATGCCCCTTTCCCCGCCCACTGCGCTGGCTGCATGGCGAGCAGGTGCTGGACGTGGCGGTGCGGGAACAAGGACAGGGCGCGCTCCGCGCGACCTGGGGCGAGCGCACGGTGCAGGCCTGCGTGAGCCCGGGCCGCGTGGTCATTGATGGCGTCACGTGGCCCGTGGCCACCGCGGCGCTCGGCGCGGGCCGCTGGCAGGTGCAGGCCGGTGCCCACACCATCGCGCTGGCCGACCTCAGCCTCGCGCCGCGCGAGAGCACCGGTGGCGCGTCTGCCGCGCGCGAGCTGCGCGCACCGTTCAACGGCAAGCTCATCGCCGTGCACGCACAAGCCGGCGCCATCCTCGCCAAGGGAGAGCCCTTGTTGGTCATCGAATCCATGAAGCTCGAACACACCCTGGCTGCACCGCGCGACATCACGGTGGGCGCCATCTCCGTTGAGACCGGTCAACAAGTGGCGCCGGGACAGTTGCTCATCACTTTCAGCGCATGAACACCACGCACGACTTCACCCCCGAAGACCGCACGGCCCTGCTCGACACGGTGCGGCGCTTCGCCGCCCAGGCCATCGCCCCGCACGTGAGCGCGTGGGACGAAGCCGGCGAGTTTCCGCGCGGCCTCCACCACCAGGCGGCCGAGCTTGGCCTGCTTGGCCTGGGCTACCCCGAGCACCTGGGCGGCACACCCGCGCCCTGGAGCGTGCGCAACGCCATGTCGCAAACGCTGGCCCGGGTGGGCGGCAGCGGCGGCGTGATGGCCAGCCTCTTCACCCACAACATCGGCCTGCCACCCGTGCTGGCGCACGGCACGCCCGAGCTGCAGGCCGAGGTGATCCCGCCCGTGCTGCGCGGCGAGCAGATCGCAGCCCTGGGCATCACCGAGCCCGGCGGCGGATCGGACGTGGCCGCGCTGCGCACCACCGCGCGGCTGGAGGGCGACGAGTACGTGATCGACGGCGAGAAGGTGTTCATCACCTCGGGCATGCGCTGCGACTGGATCACTCTGGCTGCAAGAACAGACCCGCACAGCAAAGGCGCCAGCGGCATCAGCATGATCGTGGTGCCGTGCGACGCACCCGGCATCTCGCGCAGCAAGCTGCACAAGATGGGCTGGCACTGCAGCGACACGGCGCACCTGCGCTTTGACGGCGTGCGCGTGCCCGCGCGCTACCGGCTGGGGGCCGAGGGCGCTGGGTTTCGCATGATCATGGGCAACTTCAATGGCGAGCGCCTCGCCATGTCGGCCATGGCGCTCGGCTTTGCCGAAGCCTGTTTTGATGAGGCCCTGGCCTGGGCCCGCCAGCGCAGCACCTTCGGCTCGCCCCTCATCGAGCGCCAGGTGATCCGCCACAAGCTCATGGACATGCAGATGCGCATCCACTCCACCCAGGCCTGGGTGGACGCGCTGGGTGCGCGCGTGGACGCCGGTGACGACGGAGCGGACTGGGTGGCCAACGTCTGCCTGCTCAAGAACCACGCGACACAGACCATGCAGCACTGCGCCGACGCCGCCGTGCAGATGCTCGGCGCCATGGGCTACATGCGCGGCACCGTGAGCGAGCGTGTGTACCGCGAGGTGAAGGTCATGATGATCGGTGGCGGCGCCGAGGAGATCATGAAGGAACTGGCCGCACGACAATGGGACCTATGACAAAAACAACAACGACCACCGCCGCACCCGTCGAATTCGAGCCCGGGTTTGTCGACGCACTCAAGGAGCTGTTTGAAGAGAAGATCGTTTTCAACAGCGTGCTGGGCCTGAAGATCACCGCCATCACGCCCGAGAGAGTGACCGGCCGCATCGACATGAAGCCCCAGCTGGTCGGCCACTACAGCCACAACCGCATCCACGGCGGCGTCATCAGCGCCTGCCTGGACGCCATGGGCGGCCTGGCCTGCATGGCCGCCATCGGTGCACGCCACATGGATGAAGATCCCCTGCAACGCCTGCACCGCTTCGGCAAACTCGGCACCATCGACCTGCGCATCGACTACCTGCGTCCCGGCATCGGCGACCACTTTGAACTGCGCGCCGAAGTCATGCGCCTGGGCTCGCGCGTGGCGAGCACACGCATGGAATTTCTGGGGGCGGACGGGAAGTTGTTGTCGACGGGGGCGGGGGCCTACATCGTTTCTTGAGATCAGAGGTTCGACGGCAGGACCACGCACCCGGCAGCGTCCCACTCCACCCGGGTGATGCCAGGCTCCAGCGCCTCGAGTCTGTGCATCTCCAGCGCGTGCGCACCGGCCGGGCTCTGGCTGGCCGCCCATTGCAGGGCCTGGTCCTTTTGCGCCCTTTGTTCGATGCTGAACTTGAGGGCGGACGAAATGTGCCGCACCAACTCGTCGATGTCCCAGGGTTTGGTGAGGTAGCGGTAGAGGCCGAACTTGTTCACGGCTTCCTGGGCGGTGGCGAAGTCCGCGGTGCCTGTCAGGATCATTCGAACGCAATGGGGCTGGATGTCCGCCGCCAGCACCAGCAGCTCCATGCCGCCCATGTCGGGCATGCGCAGGTCGCTGACGATCACGTCAAACCGGCGCGCCAGCAACTCGCCGACCGCATCCGCGCCACTGTTGCAGGTCACGATGTTCACCTGATGACCCAGGGGGGCGCGCAGTGCACGGTGCAGAGCGCGCGTGATCGGCACTTCGTCATCGACGAGAAGAATGTGGCCTTGAAGTGCTTGTTCCATGGACGTTCCTGTGGGGTGCTTCATGCGCCGGACATGATGTGAAGTTCGTCGGTGATGCGCGCCATCAGGGCGCGCATGTCCTGCTCGCCGCGCCCCAGCACGGACCACATCGGGTCCTTCAACAGGGCTTCCATGTCGGCGCCCGGTTCCTCCAGGCCATGTGCCATCTGGTTGGCCAGATGAATCAGGAGGGGAAAGGACAGCCGCTTGCCCGCGGGAGCGTCGACCGGCCGGTGGTGATCGGCAATCGCTTCGGCGAAGCTGGCGGGAAAGTTCCACTGCCTGGCCACGACCGCACCCACTTCCGCGTGCGTCACGCCGAACAGCTGCTGTTCCGCGTCGTGCATGGCCATGCCTTCCGACCGCGCGAGTTGCAGCGCCTGCGACTCCAGCTCGGGGCTCGTCATGGCCAGGATCACCTTGCCCACGTCGTGCAGCAGTCCCAGCAGGAAGGCTTCACCGGCATCCAGCGATGCCACCTGGGCGAGTTCCCGGGCTGCGATGGCGGAGCACAAGGTGTGGCGCCAGTAGCTGGTAAAGCAGAACTCCTTGCAGCGCAAGGATCCCAGGGCCGTGCGCAAGGAGACGGCCGCCAGTGCGCTGGCCACGGTGCGCAGGCCCAGCATCTGGACCGCATCGCCGATGCGGGAGACCTGGCCCTGGGCGCCATAGAACGGTGAATTGGCCAGGCGAAGAACCCGCACGGTCAGCGCCTGGTCGCGCTCGATCGCCGCGATGCAGGATGCCGCGGATGCGTCGTCGTTGCTCAGCAGTTCGACGGCCGCGATGAAGGCGCTGGGAAGCGATGGGAGCGACACGATGCACCGCGCCCAGGCGGCGGGTTCGAGGAGCCTGTCGGGAGGGATGGCTTCCACAACGCTCACGCCAGGCTCCCCGGCGCCACTGTGGCGGTTTCGTTCAGCAGCTGCACCAGCATCAGGTGCCCCAAGGGTTGCTGCTGGCCCGTGAGTGGACAGATCCATGCCCTCGCGCTTCGACCGTCGATGGTCGTGCGCAGCCCCTGCGTGTAGGGCCGTGGTACCGGTTGCATCAGCGTGGCCATCACCTGCTGCATCGACGGCTCCGGTTCACCGCCCAGGGCGCACGACCACCGGGGCCACTGGATCACGGCCTGGCGGTTGACATACGCCAGCATGCCGTCCGCACCGATGCCGAACACGGCCATGGGCAAGCCGTCGAGTGCGTCCCTGGACGCACCGGCCGCGTTCTGCATGGCCTGTCGACGTTCGCCCTCTTCGTGCACCATGCGTTCGAGCCGTTGGTTGGCGATGGCCAGTTCGTGGTTCACCTGTTGGACTGCACTCCACAGCCGGCTGTTTTCCGTGGCCAGTTCGCTCTGTTCAAAGGCATGGGCCACATGGCTGCGTAAGAGTTCGTCATCCCAGGGCTTGGTGAGGAACTTGTACACCGCGCCCTCATTGACCGCCTCGATGATCGACTGCAGATCGGTGTAGCCGGACAGGGTCATGCGCAAGGTGTGGGGGTACAGGCGCTTGGCCTCGCGCAGGAATTCGATGCCCGTCATGCCGGGCATGCGCTGGTCCGAAAGAATCACGTCGACCGGTTGCTGGGTGAGTATCTCCAGCCCCTGAGCGCCGCTGGTGGCGGTGACCACCTGGTAGCCGTCACGGCGAAACACCCGCTTGAGCGCCGAGAGAATCGATTCCTCGTCATCCACCAACAGCAGCGTGCGATGCCGGGCGGGTGTGTCCAACGCGGACTCAGGCGATGTATGCATGATCGCGCTCCCACTGTGGTGGCACAGCATCCTTGGCCAGGGACTGAGGCCCCTCGATCGGCAGCCACACGCGAATGGCCGTGCCTTCCCCCACGGCAGAGCGCACCTGGATGGAGCCGCGGTGTTTCTGAACGATGGAGAAGGACAGCGACATGCCCAGGCCGGTGCCTTTGCCCACGTCCTTGGTGGTGAAGAAGGGCTCGAAGATCCGACGCTGCACCTCGGCGTTCATGCCGCAGCCCGTGTCCTCCACCTGCACCCAGACCCAGCCCTGATCCACGCCGCTCGACAAAGTGATCGTTCCCTTGTCGGCAATCGAATGCGCCGCGTTGACGATCAGGTTCATGAACACCTGGTTGAGCTGCCCGTCCAGGCACATGATCGCCGGGAGCGGCGTGAGCTTCTTGATCACGTCGGCCTTGTATTTCACTTCGTGGCGAACGACGTTGAGGGTGGACTCCAGACCCACGTTCAGGTCGGCCTCCTGCCAGTCCGAATGATCGACGCGAGAGAAGTCCTTGAGGTCCTGCACGATCTTCTTGACGCGTCCCAGGCCTTCGGCGCATTCGTCCAGCAGCAGCGGCAGGTCCTCGCGCAGGAAATCGATTTCGACTTCCACCCGCTTCTGGGTCAGTGCCGCAGCCAAGGTCGCGTCGTTCGGTGCGGCCAGTGCCGCGTCGCAGGCCGAGCTCAGGCCCAGCAGGCCTTCCACATACTGGCGCAGCGTGTTGAGGTTGGAGCTGACGAAGCCGATCGGGTTGTTGATCTCGTGCGCCACACCCGCGGCCAGTTGCCCGATCGACGCCATCTTGTCCTGCTGAAGCAACTGCTTCTGTGCCTCGTCGAGCTGATGGTTCATGGCCGCGAGTTCGTCGATCCGCACCTGCAGTTGTTCCTGGGCGAACCGGATGTCGGAGCGGTCCTGCATCATCCACCAGGTGCCGTGGCTGGTGTCGCTCGTGTCGACCACGTAGGCATCGATCTGCGCCCAGATGGGATGGCCATCGGCGTGGCGCATCCACATCTCGATGTGGATGGGCTCACCTTTGGAGAGCCGGGGGCCGGCGTAGGCACCAAAGCGGGCGTAGTCCTCGTCCGACAGGTAGGCCGCCCGCCCCGGCAGACCGATCATGTCGGGCCCGGCATAGCCGAACATGGCGGCCATGGCGGGGTTGACGCGCTGAATGATGGCGTCCCGGGAATAGGCCACCCCGATCGGCGAATTGGCAATGAACAGCTCCAGGTCGCGGGCCGTGGCGGCCAGCTCGGCCGAGCGTTGCTTGACGGTTTCTTCCAGCTCGGCGCGGTGCAGCAGCAGGGCGTCTTCCGATCGCCGGCGGGTCGTGACGTCCTGCAGGGTTTCGATGGCGCCGATCACATTTCTGTCTGCGTCGTACAGCGGCGCTGCCGTGAAGAACAACCATTTTCCCGAGTCGCCCAGCTGCGGAAAGAAAGCCTCGACCTCGATGCCGCCGGTGATGCTCGATGAATGCACCATCTTTCCACCGTAGAGCGCCTGCATCGTCGCCTCATCCACGCCGTCGACGATCATGTCGGCGAGCAAGGGCCGCTGCTCGCTGTAAAACGCCTTCCAGCCATCCTGCGATCCGAGCACCTCGTGGCGCTTGATGCCGGTCAGGTGCTCGCAGGCCGTGTTCCAGTGCGTCACCCGGTGGTGCTGGTTGATCACCAGGGAAGCCACCGAGGCCCCGTCGATGATCTGCGACAGCATTTTGGTCATGTCCATCAGGCTGTTCTGCACATGCATCACGTCGCTGAGGTCGATGCAGGTCACCACCACCAGGGGCACACCGTCCAGACTGATGCGCCGGGAATGCATCTCCACGGGACGCTCTCCGCTGTCGGGCGTGAGCATGGAGCCCGACACCGCGGGGGGCAATCCGCCCTGCTGCGTGCAAGCGTGAATCGCCAGACGCAACGGCTCGCGCGTGGCGTCGTCCACCAGATTCAGCAGGGGCATGCCCAGCAGCACCGACTGGCTGCGCGAACTCAGGCGGCACAGTGCGTCGTTGGCGCTCAATATCTGCCCGTCCTTGAGCAGGGCTGTTGGCACGGCCACCGCATTGACGATGTCGCTGGCAAAGCTGGTGAGGATTCGCCTCTCGGGTGTGCTCATCATGACCGGGCTCCTTGTACGTCAGCGACGCTGGCTTCGCTGGGCGCCGGTTTCCTTTGCACCCACAAACTCAGGCGCACGCCCTCTCGCGAAGAGAAGCCCTGCACCTGTCGAACCATGCGTTCGTCGAAGACGTGCCCCGCCGCCAACAGGGTGGTGCCCTTGGACGACACCATCGCCCGCGCCAACACCATGCCCGGGAGCAGATCGCGCACGTCCAGGTGCAGGTCGGCCTTGGCTGCGTTCGCCAGGTCGTCGACGACCTTGAGCATGGTCTCGATCACCGTGCGGTCGTAGCGCGTGTCGATGCCTCCCACGAGCATCTTCTTCGCGTTCTCCATGGTGTAGCGCTGCAGCCCCATGCTGCCGTGGAGCATGTCGTCCAGATCGGTGGCGGCCGCCACGATGCGCGCGCCCACCACGATGTCGGGTGCGGTCAATCCGTCAGGGAAGCCCTTGCCGTCCGATCGTTCGTGATGCTGGCGCACGATGCGTGCCACGCCTTGCAGTTGAGACATCGCCATCAAGGCGGTCTCGCCGTCGATGGTGTGGCGCCGGTAGCGCTGGTGTTCGTCTGCGTTGAAGGCAGAGAGTGCCTTGCCCAACATGGCATCGGGAAATCCGATGGTGCCGATGTCGTGCACCAGGGCAGCCAGGTAGACATCGCGCACGTCGCGGTCCGACAGTTCCAGCCGCCTGGCGGTCTCCTGGCTGATCTCGGCCACCCGGCGCGAGTGGCCGGACTGGCCGCCGCGCATTTCCAGCAAACTGGAAAACACGTTCACCGCGTGCACGAAGGTGTTGTTCAGATCTTCGTAAGAAGCATCGAGCATGTCGTTGATCTGCTGGAGCTCGGACGTTCGCGCCTCCACGCGGGATTCCAGCATCTGGTTGGCGTCGCGCAACTGGTCGTTCTGCCGCTTCGTCAGCTCGGTCAGGTCGGCGTTCTTCTTTTCAAGGCCGCGACGAACCAGGGCTTCCCGCACCGCGAGCACCAGGTCGTTGTCGTCCCAGGGCTTGGCGATGTAGCGGTGGATGGCGCCCTTGTTGATGGCGGCCACCGTGGAGGAAATGTCGGCGTAGCCGGTGAGCAGGATGCGCACGATGCTTTCATCGTGGGCCTTCACCCGTTCCAGGAAGCGCGCGCCGTCCATTTCGGGCATCCGCATGTCCGAAATCACCATGTCCACCTGATTCGACTCCAGCAGGATCAGCCCTTCGGCGGCGCTGGTGGCCTGCAGCGTCTTGATGCCTTGCGCCCGAAACACACGGCGCAAGGCGCTGAGCACCGAGGGTTCGTCATCAACCGTCAGCACCGTCGGAGCCACAACCGCGCTTTCGATCGCGTCGGCTGCAGGGGGCTCTTGAAGCACTGAGGTGGTCATGGCGGCATGGATGGGGAGTGTTCCGCTTGTTTCGACACCCAAGCCGCGCTCTTGAGGCCTGCTTACCCTTGAACCACCCCAGATGCCTGTGCGGACGGCAACGGACCCCGAACGGCGTGAGCGATTGCACGGGCTCACGGGTGCCCGGTGCCTGGCGCATGAAATGGGTGTAATGGGGTGGGAGATTGGGGCTTTGGTCGAGATATTGGGTGTAAATGGGTGTATTATTGGTGCCCATGATCGCCAGTCACGCCGCCAGGATCACACCTGAATTGCTCATTCTCATCGCCGGCATTGATGAGTTCAAAGGTGCGTGGCGCGCGCTCGGCACCCTCGCACCAGACCGCCTCTCGGCCTTGCGCCGGGTGGCCACCATCGAGAGCATCGGCTCCTCCACCCGCATCGAAGGCAGCAAGCTGTCGGACCGGGAAGTCGAGCGCCTGCTGTCCAACCTTCAGATCAAGTCCTTCACGACGCGCGATGAGCAAGAGGTGGCTGGGTATGCAGAGGTCATGGAACTGGTGTTCTCGTCCTGGCAGGCCATTGCGCTGACCGAGAACCACATCAAGCAGTTGCACCGCGATCTGCTGACCTACAGCGAGAAGGACGCCTGGCACCGCGGAAACTACAAGACGTCCACCAACAGCGTGGTCGCCTTCGATGAGGAGGGCCAGCAACTGGGCGTGGTGTTCGAAACGGCCACACCCTTCGACACGCCGCGCCTGATGACCGAGCTGGTCACCTGGTTCAACGAGGAACGCGAGGCCGCGCGATGGCATCCCCTGCTGCTCATCGGCATCTGGGTGGTGGTGTTTCTGGAAATCCACCCCTTCCAGGACGGCAACGGCCGCTTGAGCCGGGTCCTGACCACCTTGCTGCTGCTGCGGGCGGGCTACGCGTACGTACCCTACAGCTCACTCGAAAGCGTGATCGAGCAGAGCAAGGAAGCCTACTACCTCGCGCTGCGGCAAACGCAAGGGACCATTCGCACGGACTCGCCCAACTGGCAACCCTGGCTGGTTTTCTTTTTGCGGGCGCTGGCCGAACAGGTGGGCCGCCTCAACCGCAAGGTGGAGCGCGAAAAGCTCGTGCTGGCCGCACTGCCCGAACTCTCACTGCAGATCGTCGAGTTCGCGCGCGAGCATGGGCGCGTCACCATGGGCGATGCGATCCGGCTGACCGGGAGCAACCGCAACACGCTCAAGCAGCATTTCCGTTCACTCGTTACACAAGGGCAACTTCGATCACAAGGCAGTGGTCGGGGGGCCTGGTATGAACTGGGGTGATGCCATGACTTGCGCGCCAACTAACTGCGCGACTGCATGGGCGAGCACTTCGATTGCACGCCGAAGTCCTGGGCCTGGACTCGCGCGTGGCGAGCACGCGCATGGAGTTTCTGGGGGCGGACGGGAAGCTGCTGTGCGCGGGGCATACACCCTGAGTGTGGGGCGTTCACGGCGCTGCCGGTGAGCGCCATGCCCTCATCTCCAGCCCGTGGATTGGGATCACCCGAGCACGTTTCAACTGAGTGTCGTAGTAGGCGAGATGGGTTGAAGAGCTATCCAATAGGTAGCCTGTGCCAATCGGTTCCCCATTCTTGAAGATCTGGATGCATGAACCTTTCGAGGCTTCACATCCCTTGACTGCGTCCTTGAAGTGACTTGCGAAGGTCTCTATGCCGATGGTTTTCCCCACTCGGGCAGGCAATCCAATCAGAAGAAAGAGAACCAGGGTGAGCGGAATCAACAAGGCTGCTACCAGGGTGCCTGCCGATATCCAAAGCCCAATCTGTTTGAGCCAAGCAGGACAGTACTGCAGCCAGGACAGTTTTTCATTGGCGTAGTTGAAAGCATTCCACGAGCTGAACAGAAGCCGAAGATAAAGCAGCAGAAGCGTTGCTCCGATGGCTATCCAGTGGAAGTTCTTCAACAGGGCGGAGAGAAGCATGGCGAAGCCACTCCACACCCCGTAGTAGCCGTTCAGAAGTAGCCAGTCTGTGGATTTTGGGAATGGGGTCGAGCTGATGTTCCATGCGCCGAGGTAGGTTTGATGAACCACCAAGCCCAACAAATGAAATATCACCGTTGCGGCGCCCACCAATAAGGTGAGGGTCCCGAGAAGACCGGGCCAAGTAGTGGGTCGGGGTTTGAATGAAGTTTCGACAGTCCCTGTCGCGGGCTCTTTAGGTGTGGTCATTCCATCATCGTATTTTGTGCAGGTGGCGAAGATCGATCTGATTACCCTACCGGGGTATCATTCTGCGACCTGTGTCGCGGTCTCGCACACATGCTGACGCTTCGGTAGTTCTCCCATCCAGCGTAGCGAGTCAAGCGGTGTGTTCAACAACATTCCGGAGGTTTCATGCGACCTCTTTAACGTAGCGATCGTGTGTACCCCGCTTTTGGAAAGGTTGAATCAAGTCCGCCGATATGAGCCTACATACAGCACTTAGCCTATTCCTCGACGAGTACCCCAAGGCTATCGAGCGTCGGTTCGCTGGAGATTCGGTTGCAGACTTCATTCGGAATGAGGTGCCTTTCGCTCTCGGCGAGGCCATAGGTCCGAGTCCGCGCTATGTGACCCACGGCAGTCCCGGCCAGGGGAATTGGGCTCGCGCGCCATGGGCGGCTGTCTACGACCGGTTCATAACTGAGAGCGCCCAAGACGGCTATTACATCGTCTACCTCGTGAGAGAAGACTTCGGCGGTGTTTATTTGTCTCTCAATCAGGGAGTGACTAGCGCGCGAAAGCAGTATGGGGCCGAAGCCAAGAGGGCTCTGCGGGTCCGGTCCGCGGACTTCCTTGCACGGCTTGGGCCCCTTGCCGATGGACTCAGTACAGGTGATATCGACTTGGCCGCAAGTGGAGCGGCGAATCTCAGCTCGTATTACGAAGCGGGGAACGTCTGCTCCATATATTACCCACGGGACGAACTGCCAGCCGATGCGACTCTCGGTGAAGACCTGCGACGTTTCGTTGAACTCTACTTCGTCTTGGTCTCGCGCGAACCGGAGCTTTTCGAGCGCGTGGAGGCGGAAGAAGATGAGACCAGCCTTGGGGAGGAGGATCTTCGACGATTGCGCGAGCACAAGCGGGTAGAGCGAAACCGCAAGTTAGCCCATCGAGCGAAGCTCGCCCATGGGTACATATGTAGAGCTTGCGGTTTCGACTTTGAAGCAAGGTATGGAGACATTGGGCGAGATTTCATAGAAGCGCACCACCTTGTGCCTCTTGCCGACTTCAAGGGTCAAAAGTTGACTCTGGACGCAAAGAAAGACTTCACCGTTTTGTGTTCGAACTGCCATCGCATGATTCACCGTACTGCGTGGGTGCATAGCGTCGAGGAGTTTCGCGCTGCATACCTGGTTCAAGAGAACGACGGCCAACCATTCCATCGAGAGGATGTCCAGCCGGCTGCGCAGTCTGACCTCCCATAGTCAAACGTTGAACTATTGCTTCTCCGACTAGGTGTGAACCGTCAAGAGGTTGTTTGCAGATTTGAGCCTGGGCATGGGCGCGGTATTACCGGTGTCGCTGCACGGTCGCCACAGTGCTTCTTCGCGATCAAGCTCTATTGCACACCTGAGCGCCCGGGCCTCACCCCCCACCAAGCCACCCCCACCCCCACCGCAAACCCCGTATACGCCGCCACAAACACCCACCAAGGCGCCTCCCAGTACAGCAACCGCGACAGCCAGTGCTCGATGAAGCTTTCGCGGTAGCCGCTTTGTCCGGCGAGGCGGCGCAGGTCTTGTTCCCACACGGTCAATGGGCAGAGCTGGCCGAGCCAGGCCTGGGCGGCGATGAAGACCATCAGGGCCAGGTGGGTGAGGCGCAGGCCGAAGTGGCGCACCCAGCGCCAGCCCAGGGCGCCGCCGATCATGATCAGCGGTAGCAGACCGACCACAAACAACACGATGCCCATGTGCAGCGCGAGGATCGCGTCGGCGAGCCACAGGGCCAGGGTGGGGCTCGGTGAGTTCATGCGGTCATGGTAGGGGCACAACCGAAAAAAAACCGCCAGCACACGAAGCGTTGGCGGTGTCACGCATGGCCTGCCGAAGCAGGCAACGTGTTACCTGGAGATCACTTGGCCGCGTCGATCTTCATGTATTCAGACACCACTTTCCAGCGGTTGTCCTGCAGTTGCGACAGGCGCGTCGAATTGCTGCCCAGGCGCTTGGTGGGGCTGAAGGTCATCTCGGCGCTGCCGAAGATGTCCGGTGGAATGACCATGGTGTCCATCGCCTTGATGAAGCTCTCGGTGGTCAGGTTGTTGCCGGCCTTGCTGGCTGCGCGCAGGAAGGTGTCGACCAGCGAATAGCCGTAGACCGAGAACACGGTCGGGTCTTCGTTGAACTTGGTCTTGTACTTGTTGGCCCAGAAGCGGATCGGTTGCGAGGCTTCGTCGGTGTAGGGGTTCTGCACCGTCATGGTGGCGTAGAGGCCGTTCATGGCCGGGCCGCCGAGCTTGTGGATCAGGTCGGTGTAGGCGGCGCTGGAGCCGATGAAGGTGGGGTTGAAGCCCAGGCGTTTGGCCGTGGCAATGCCGCCGATGGTCTCGCGGATGATGGTGCCGAGCACCACCATGTCGCAGCCGCTGGCCTGCAGCTTCTGCATCTGCGAGGCGAAGTCGGTGGCGCCGCGCTTGTAGCTGGTTTCTTCGGCCAGTGTCATGCCGATGCTCTTCAAGCCTTCTTCGGCGCCGCGCTTCACTTCCAGGCCGAACTCGTCGTCCTGGTACATGGTGCAGACCTTCTTGGCGCCTTTTTCCTTCACCAGCTTGGGCACGGCGATCTTCATCTGGTCGAAGTAGGTGGCGGCGAAGCTGTACTTGAGCTTGTGGAAGGGCTCGTACATTTCGCGCGCGGCCGTCACGGGGAAGAAGTTGATGACGTTCTTCTGGAACTGCACGGGCATGGCGGCCATGTTCTGTGCGGTGCCGATGTGGCCGACCATGGCAAAGATCTTGTCCTGGTTCACCAGCTTCTGCGCGGCCAGCACGGCGCGGCGCGGGTCGTAGGCCGAGTCTTCCACCAGCAGCTTGATCTTGCGGCCGTTGATGCCGCCCTGTTCGTTGACCTCGTCCACCCGCAGCATCATGCCCAGGCGCACCTGCTTGCCGAAGCCGGCAATGGGGCCCGAGAGATCCTGAATGGAGCCCAGGACGATCTCGTCCTTGCTCACGCCTTGCGATTGCGCCAGCGCGGCACCGCTGCCCAGGGCGAGCAGTGCGGCAACCAATGTCAGTCGGGTTTTCATGTTGTGTGTCTCCTGGGGTGGTGGTCGGGTGAGGGCTGTCGAGAACGGGGTCAGCTGTACATGGCGTTGATCTGGGGCTCGTATTTGGTCTGCACCAGCTTGCGTTTGAGCTTCATGGTGGGGGTGAGTTCTTCGTCTTCGGCGCTGAGCTGGGTGTCGAGCAGGAAGAACTTCTTGATCTGTTCCACCCGGGCAAATTTCTTGTTCACGCGATCGATCTCTGCCTGGATCAGCGCCTGCACCTCGGGCGCTTTGGTGAGGCTGGCGTAGTTGGAAAACGGCACGTCGTTGTCCTGCGCATATTTCTCCACGTTCTCCTGGTCGATCATGATGATGACGGTGAGGTAGGGCTTCTTGTCACCGATCACCACGGCGTCGGTCACGTAGGGCGAGAACTTGAGTTCGTTCTCCAGTTCGCTCGGCGTGATGTTCTTGCCGCCTGCGGTGATGATGATGTCTTTCATGCGGTCGGTGATGCGGAAAAACCCTTCCTCATCCACCACGCCCACATCACCCGTGTGCAGCCAGCCCTCGCTGTCGATGGTCTCGGCGGTCTTCTCGGGCAGGTTGAGGTAGCCCATGAACACGTTGGGGCCGCGCACCAATATCTCGCTGGTCACCGGGTCGAGCTTCACCTCGTTGTAGCTGGCGGCCGGGCCGATGCTGCCGGGCTTCATGCGCTCGGCCGGGATGCCGGTGGAGGCGCCGCAGGTCTCGGTCATGCCCCACACCTCGAGCATGGGCACACCCAGCGCCAGGTACCAGCGCACCAGCTCGGGCGAAATGGGCGCCGCACCGGTGACGAGAAAGCGCGCCTTGTGGATGCCGATGAGTTTGCGCACGTTGTTGAGCACCAGGGTGCGCGCCACATGAAACTGCAGGCGCAGCCCGCCGGGCACGGGCTTGCCGGCCATCACCAGATCGGCCACCCGCTGGCCCACGCCAATGGCCCAGCCGTAGGCGGCCTGCTGCAGCTTGCCGGCTTCCTTCAGGGTGATCATCACGCCCGAATAGAACTTCTCCCACACGCGCGGCACGGCGGTGAACACCGTGGGCGCGATCTCGCGCACGTTCTCCGGCACGGTCTCGGGGTTCTCCACGAAGTTGAGCTTGGCCCCGGTGTAGAGCGAAAAATACTCGCCGCCCATGCGCTCGGCGATGTGGCACAGCGGCAGGAAACACATGCACTCGTCGTTCTCGTCTCGGGCAATCAGCGTGTTGTAGCCGCGCACGGTGTAGACGAGGCCTTTGTGCGAATGCATGGCGCCCTTGGGCCGGCCGGTGGTGCCCGAGGTGTAGACCAATATGGCCAGTTCGTCGGGCCGGCAGGCGGCCACGCGCGCCTCCAGCATGCCGGGGTGCTGCTGCAGGTGGGCACGGCCCAGCTCGCGCAACTGGTCCAGGCTGATCACCTGGGGGTCGTTGAGTTCGCGCAGACCTTCCATGTCTTCCACGATGATCTTGCGCAGCTGCGGCAGGTGGTCGCGCACCTCCAGCGCCTTGTCCAGCTGTTCGTCGTTTTCCACGAAGAGCACGGTGGTGCCCGAGTCGGCGCAGAGGTACTGCACCTGCTCGGCAGCGTCGGTGGGGTAGATGCCGTTGGAGACACCGCCCGCGCTGAGCACGGCCAGGTCGCACAGCACCCATTCGATGGTGGTGTTGGAGAGGATGGACGCGGTCTCGCGCGCCTCGAACCCGATGGCCATGAGGCCATGGGCGATCTCGCGCACGGCGTCACCGGTCTGGTTCCAGCTCCAGCTGCGCCAGATGCCGAACTCCTTTTGCCGCATCCACACGTTCGGTCCGCGCGCCTTCACGCCGTTCCAGAACAGGGCCGGAATCGTGTCGCCTTCCAGCACGACCTTGGTTTGCGGCTGGATGCCGCTGAGGTCCCAGAGGTTGCTCATAGCAGTGATCCATGATGGCGGAGGTGCGCACAACCAGAGCACCCGTGGAACTGGCTTTGCCAGGCCACAGGGTGCGTCCCCCTCCGGCCGAAGGCCAGAGAGGGGGAAGACGCGAAGCGGCGCAGGGGGTGCTTCATCTCTATCTCCAATTTTTCTTTTTCTTCCAGCGCCGGTCGGCGCGCACGCCTTCCTCCTTCATGCCGAGGTAGAACTCCTTGATGTCGTCCTTCTCGCGCAGGTGGGCGCAGGTGTCTTCCATCACGATGCGGCCGTTCTCCAGCACGTAGCCGTAGTCGGAGGCATTGAGGGCCATGTTGGCGTTCTGCTCCACCAGCAAGATGGTGGTGCCGCGCTCGCGGTTGATGCGCACCACGATCTCGAAGATCTCCTTGGTGAGCTTCGGGCTCAGGCCCAGGCTGGGCTCGTCGAGCAGGATCAGGTCGGGGTTGGCCATGATCGCTCGGCTGATGGCCAGCATCTGCTGCTGCCCGCCCGAGAGCAGGCCGGCGTCTTGCGTGGCGCGTTCGCGCAGGATGGGGAAGTAGGTGAACACGGCCTCCATGTCGCGCGCCACGCCGTCGCGGTCCTTGCGGGTGTAGGCGCCCATCAGCAGGTTGTCGCGCACCGAGAGCAGGGCAAACACCTCGCGCCCCTCGGGCACATGGCTCAGACCCTGCTGCACGATGTGGGCCGGGTCCTGCGCGGTGATGTTCTCGCCCTTGAACTCGATCGAGCCCTTGCGCGGATCGATGATGCCGCTGATGGTCTTCAAGATGGTGGTCTTGCCCGCGCCGTTGGAGCCGAGCACGGTGGCGATCTCGCTGCGGCGCACCTGCAGGCTCACGCCGCGGATCGCCTTGATCGGGCCGTAGGCACTCTCCACATTCAGCAGCTTGAGCACCGGCGCGTCTGTCGTTGCAACGCTCATGGAATGACCCCCACGCTTGTCACTTCGTGTACTGCGCTGCCCCCCGAGGGGGCTTTCGCCACTTGGGGCGGCCCGGCGTGTCTCATGCTTGTACCCCCACGGCGGCTGGCTTGTGGTTTTCGCGGCGCAGGCTGGACACGTCGTCCATCGAGCCGAGGTAGGCCTCGATCACGCCCGGGTCGCTCTGCACCTGGGCCGGTGTGCCCGAGGCCAGCTCGGTGCCCATGCTCATGGCCAGCACGCGGTCGGAGACCTTGGAGACCAGGCTCATGTCGTGCTCCACCATCAGCACCGTGATGCCGAGCTCGTTCTTGATGTCGGTGATCCAGAACGCCATGTCTTCGGTTTCCTCCACGTTCAGCCCTGAGGATGGTTCGTCGAGCAGCAGCAGCTGGGGCTCGGTGCACAGCGCACGCGCGAGCTCCACCACCTTGCGCACGCCGTAGGGCAGGCCGGCCACCATGGATTCGCGGTGGTGCTGCAGATCCAGCAGGTCGATGACGTGCTCCACCTTCTCGCGCGCCTCGATCTCGGCCGCGCGGGTCTTGCCGGTGAAGAAGAGCTCGCTCCACAGCCCGGTCTTGCGGTGCGTGTGGCGCCCGATCAGCAGGTTCTGCAGCACGGTGGCGTGTTCGAACAGTTCGATGTTCTGGAAGGTGCGCGCAATGCCGAGGTTGGCGATCTGGTGCGGCGCCTGGTCGGTCAGGCGCAGCATGCCGTCGGGGCCGGCGTAGTCGATGGTGCCGGTGGTGGGCGTGTAGATGCGGCTGATCAGGTTGAACACCGTGGTCTTGCCCGCGCCGTTGGGGCCGATCAGGGTGAACACCTCGCCGCGCTTCACGTCGAAGCTGACGTTGTTGACCGCCAGCACGCCGCCGAAGCGCACGCTGAGGTTCTTGGCTGAGAGAAGGATGTCGTTCATAGGACGTGCCCGGAGAGAAAGACGGACGGCCGCCGGGCCGCCCCAAGGCCGGCCAGCCCCCTCGGGGGGCAGCGCAGTACACGAAGTGACAAGCGTGGGGGCATCATTTGAGACGGTCCGATTTCTGGAACGATTTCTGCCGCTTGAACATGCCCTTGCGATAGAACGGGAACAGCTGGAAGTACGCGCGGATCTTGAGCCAGCGGCCATACAGACCCATGGGCTCGAACAGCACGAAGGCGATCAGCACCAGGCCATACACCGTGCCTTGCAGGCCGGCCGCCTGGCCGATGGCTGCGGGCAAGAAGTCTTTGCCCAGGGCAATGAGCTGCGGCATCACGATGAGGAAGATGGCACCGAGGAAGGCCCCATGAATCGAACCCAGCCCGCCGATGACGACCATGAGCAGCAGGTCGATCGACTGGATGATGCTGAACTGCTCGGGCGAGAGGAACTGGATCTTGTGCGCATACAGCGCGCCGCCAATGCCCGCCAGCGCGGCCGAGAGCGCGAAGCTCATGGTCTTGTAGCGCGCCAGGTGGATGCCCATGCTCTGCGCCGAAATCTCCGAATCGCGGATGGCGACAAACGCGCGCCCGGTGGACGAGCGCATGAGGTTGGCAATGGCCAGCGTGGCCAGCACCGTGACCACCAGACACAGGAAATAGAACTCGTTGGTGGAATCCAGCTCCCAGCCGAAGAGGGCGGGGTAACCCACCGTCAGGCCCGAGTTGCCACCGGTCACGTGCTCCCAGCGCGCCATGATTTCTTCAACGATGAAGCCGAAGGCCAGCGTGGCCATGCCGAGGTAGATGCCCTTGACCCGCAGCGCCGGCAGGCCCACCACCATGCCCACCGCGGCCGAGAGCAGGCCGGCGCAGGCCAGCGCCAGCGGGAACGGGATGCCCGCGTTCACCATGATGGCCTGCGTGTACGCCCCCACACCGAGGAACGCCGCGTGACCGAGCGAGAAGAGGCCGGTGAAGCCGGCCAGCAGCATGAGCCCCAGGCCCACCACCGAATAGATCAGCACGAAGGTGAGTTGCGCGAGCCAGTATTCCTGGATCACCCAGGGCGCCACCACGAGAAAGAGGCCCAGCAGGCTGTACCAGAAGGTCTGCCCGCCGTGTTTGGCGAGTTTGATGTCCTGGTTGTAGTCGGTCTTGAAAAGGAATCTCATGTCAGACCTTCTTGCGCAGTTTTTCGCCAAAGAGGCCGTTGGGCTTGAGCACCAGCATGATCAGCACCACGATGTAGGGGGCCACGTCCTTGAAACCCTCGGGCAGATAGAAGCCCGAGAACGACTCGACGATGCCGATGATCAAACCGCCCACGATGGCGCCGGGCAGGCTGGTGAAGCCACCGACCACCGCGGCCGGGAAGGCCTTGAGGCCGATGAAGCCCATGTTGGCGTGCACGAAGGTGATGGGCGCGAGCAGCAGACCGGCGATGGCCGCCACGCTCGCCGCCAGGCCCCACACCAGACCATTGAGCCGCTTGACCGGAATGCCCATGTAGTAGGCGGCGAGCTGGTTCTGCGACGACGCCTGCATGGCGATGCCCAGCTTGCTGTAACGGAACATGGCAAACAGGCACAGGCACAGCAAGCCGGTGACGCCGATCACGACGATCTGCTCGGCCGAGACCACCAGCGTGCCCATGCGAAGCACCTCGCCGGCGTAGGGCACGGGCAGGGTGTGGGTGTCGGTGCCGATGTTGGGGATCATGGTGATGAGCCCGCGCAGCACGTAGCCCACGCCGATGGTCAACATGACGATGGAAAACGCGGGCTGCCCCAGGATGGGGCGCACCACCGCGCGTTCGAGCACCACGCCGAAGAGGCCCATGGCGATGATGGCGGCCGGCACCGCGAGCCAGAAGGGCAGGCCCAGCACGGTCATGGCTGCCAGCGCTGCGAAGGCGCCCACCATCATCAGGTCACCCTGAGCAAAGCTCACGGTCTCGGTGGCCTTGTAGATCAGCACGAAACCCAGGGCAATGAGTCCGTAGATACAGCCCTGGGCCGCACCGCTGATGAGCAGTTGCAGCAGTTGCACGCATGTCTCCTGTTGTGTTCTGGCGCCGCCGGTCGGAGAGGTCGTTGCTGCAAACTTTGTGGCAGGTCCCCCAGACGGTGTGGGCAATTTATAGCTGTCTTGCCCGGGACTGACGCTAGGGGTTCTCCCCCATCCAGAGTCCCACACGTGCCAGCAAGATCAAAGCCATGAAGTCCATACGCATCGGCGCCGGCCTCGGCTTTTACGGCGACAACTGGGAACCTGTGGCCGCGAGCATCGAGCGCGGCGGCGTGCAGTTCATCGCCAGCGACCACCTGGCCGAGCTCACGCTCGCCATCCTGCAGAAAGACCGGCAGCGCGACCCGGTGCTGGGCTACGCGCGCGACGTGGTGCCCATGCTCATGCAGCTGTGGCCACTGATGCGCCAGCACGGTGTGCGCTTCGTGTGCAACGCGGGCGGCCTGAACCCGCGCGGTGCGGCACAGGCGGTGCTCGCCGCGTTCAAGGCCAAAGGCTGGCAGGCACGTGTGGCGGTGGTGACGGGTGACAACGTGTTGCCGCGCCTGCAGGAAGCCGAAACCGGATTCGACCACCTGTTCACCCGCGAGCCCCTGGCCGGCGTGCGCGAGCGGCTGGTGTTTGCCAACGCCTACGTGGGTGCCCGACCCATCGTGGACGCGCTGGACGCGGGCGCCGACATCGTGATCACCGGGCGCGTGGCCGACGCCGCGCTCTTCCTCGGGCCGCTGGTGCACGGCCTGGGCTGGACGCTGGCGGGTGCCACCAGCGAACAGGACCTCAACCGCCTGGCGCAAGGCCTCACCGTGGGCCACCTGCTGGAGTGCTCGGGGCAGGGCAGCGGCGGCAACTTCGGCAGCCAGGGCGCGTGGCAGGCCATTCCCGATCTCGCGCACATCGGCTACCCCATTGCCGAGGTCTATGAGGACGGCACCGCGCTCATCACCAAGGCACCCGAGACCGGCGGGCGCATCAACTTCGACACCGTGCGCCAGCAGTTGCTGTACGAGGTGCACAACCCGCACGCCTACTTTTCGCCCGACGTGGTGCTCGACATGGGCCACATCACCCTGCACGACGAAGGGCACGACCGTGTGCGCCTGACCGGCGCGCGCGGCAGCGCGCCCACCGGCACGCTCAAGGTGGTGGCCGGCTTTCGCGATGGTTACAAGGCCGAGGTGACCTGGGGTTTCTCGTGGCCCGACGCCTGGGACAAGGCGCAGGCCGCGCAGGCCACCATCCGCACACTGCTCAAGGACAAGCGCATGGCGCATGACGAGCTGTATGTGGAGTACCCCGGCCTGAACTCCGCGCACGGGGCGCTTGCGCCATGGCCGAAGGCGGATGCGCTCAACCAGAGCAACGAGATCTGGACGCGCCTGGTGCTGCGCACGCAGGACAAGGCCGCGGCCGACGGCTTTGGCCGGCTGTTCCCCTGGATCGGCCTGAGCGGCCCGGCCTACACCTGCGGTTTCACGGGGCTGCACAACACCAGCGAACTGCTGGGCATCTGGCCCACGCTGATCCCGCGCGCGGCGGTGGAGGCCGGTGTGCAAATGGAAGTGTTGGGGGAAATGAGCCCCCACGCTCCACCGCCGCGCGGGTCGCTGCCCCCCGACGGGGCTGTTCCGGCTTGGGGCGGCCCTGCGCCGGATCGCGCAGTGAGCGTCGCGCCGGGCCGTTCCCAAGCAAGCTCGCACCGCAGCCCGCAGGGCGAAGGTACTGCGGGGAGCACCATCCGCATCCCCCTGGTGCGCATCGCCCACGCACGCAGCGGCGACAAGGCCGACTGGGTGGACTTCGGCCTGTTCGCGTGGAACGCGGCGGGCTACCGGCTGCTGGAACGTGAGGTGACGGCCGAACGCGTGCAGGCCCACTTCGCGCCCTGGCTGCCGGGTGAGGTGGACGCCTGGCCGCTGCCCAACATCCTGGCGCTCAAGTTCGTGCTGCGCGGTGCCCTGCAGGGTGGTGGTGCGCGCAACCTGCGGCTGGACAACCTGGGCAAGTCCATGGCCGGTGCGCTCTTGCGCATGGAGATCGAGGTGGCGCAGGCGGAGCTGGAGGAAGCCTTGAATGCACCGCGCGTGGGGTGGTGGCCATGAGCGCCGTCACCACCGATCAACAAGGCGACATCTGGATCGTCACCCTCGACCGCCCCGAGGTGCGCAACGCCGTCGACAGCCCGACCGCGCACGCCCTGCACGCCGCCTTCCTCGCGTTTGAAGACGACGCCAGCGCCAAGGTGGCGGTGTTCCACGGCGCGCACGGCCACTTCTGCGCTGGTTGGGATCTGCAGTACGGCGCGCGCCTCGCTGCCCAAGGCGACGGTGGCGGTCTCGACCTCGACTTCGAAGCCCACGACCCGCGCGCCCTCGGCCCCATGGGCCCGTCGCGCCTGCAGCTCACCAAGCCGGTGATCGCCGCCGTGAGCGGCGCGGCCGTGGCCGGCGGCATGGAGCTCGCGCTCTGGTGCGACCTGCGCGTGATGGAAGAGGACGCCTACTTCGGCGTGTACTGCCGCCGCTTCGGCGTGCCGCTGATCGATGGCGGCACCGTGCGCCTGCCGCGCCTGATCGGCATGGGCCACGCCATGGACCTGATCCTCACCGGCCGCCAGGTGGAGGCCGCCGAAGCGCTGCAGATGGGCCTGGCCAACCGCGTGGTGCCCACCGGCCAGGCGCGCGAGGCCGCCATCGCGCTGGCGCGCCAGCTCGCGGCGTTTCCGCAGGCCACGATGCGCGCCGACCGCGAGAGCGCCCAACGTCAGTGGGACCTGCCGCTGGGCGAGGCGCTGGTGCAGGAGTGGCAGCGCGGCAAGGCGCGCATTCCCGATGCGCTGGAAGGGGCCACGCGTTTTGCGGCCGGCCAGGGCCGGCATGGGCAGTTCTGAGCTGTTCGCCGAGCCCTGACGCGCTTCCCGCCGCTGCTGGATCGGTTTAGCATGCCAGCCGGTCTCTGACCCCGGGGAGGTGCACCATGAGCGATGTCTTTCTGAGCTACGCGAGCGAAGACCGCGAGCGGGCCGGGCGAGTGGCCAAGGCGCTGGGTCGCATGGGGTGGTCGGTGTGGTGGGACCGCGAGATCATCGCGGGTCAGGCCTTTGATCAGGTCATCGAGCGCGCGCTGGACAACGCCCGCTGCGTGGTGGTGCTGTGGTCGGTGAATTCCGTTGCCTCCGAGTGGGTGAAGAACGAGGCGGCCGCGGCCTCCGAACGCGGCGTGCTCGTGCCCGCGCTGATGGACAACGTGAAACTGCCGCTGGAATTCCGCCGCAAGCAGGCCGCCGATCTGCTGGGCTGGCAAGGCAACGAACTCCACCCCGGCTTTCAGGCGCTGTGCCAGGGTGTGGCCCACGCCCTGCGCAGCGCGGCGCCGTCGCCCCGCTCGCGCCGCGTGGTGCAACCCGCAGCCAGCCGTCCGCGCTGGGTGGTGCCGGGGGTGGCCATGCTGGCCCTGGTGTTGGGCCTGGGGCTGTACGCCGTGGGCTCATGGCGCGTCCCGCCCGCCATCACGCCAGCCCCGGTGACCGCCGCGCCCGCGCCCGCCCGCGAAGCGGTCGCCGTCCCACCGCCCACCGTCCAATCGCCGGTCGCGAACCCGCCCGCCACCGCGTCCGCACCCGCCGCAGCCGACGCGCCGGGCCTGGCCGATCTGGTGGTGGGCACGTACAGCGGAGATGTGATCGCGGATTCCCAAGGCCCGTCGCGCAGCGACGTCGAGGTGACCATCACCCGCATCGACCGCGCCACCGTGCGCGTGAGTTCGGACTACCGCCGCATCGAAGCGGTCGAGGTCAACCTGACCCGCAACGGCAACCAGATCTTTGCCGCCGATGGCAGCACACCCTTCATCGTGGACCTGGACCGCTCGCCGCCAACCCTGGTGTTCGACCCCCGCAGCGAACTGGCCTACCGCGGGACCCGGCGGCCATGAGACGCGCCCTCGTCCTCGGTGTGCTCTGTGGACTGGTGGCCTGCCTGACACCGGTGCAAGCCAGCGAGCGCTGCGGCGACGTGGTGACGATCGAGACCCCGGCGCGCAGCACCCTGCGTTACGCGTTCTTGCTCCCATCGGGTGCGCAGGCCGGTGGTGGGGTGACGCTGGTGTTGCTGGCGGGCGGCGCCGGGCATGTGGACCTGGACGCGCAGGGCTGCGCTCAAAAACTCAAGGGCAACTCGCTCGTGCGCTCGGTGCCGCTTTTCAACGCGGCGGGTTTCGCCACCGCGGTGGTGGATGCGCCCACCGACTTCCAGGGGGAAGACGGCCTGGGTGGCTTTCGCACCGATCCCCGGCATGCGAAGGAGCTCGGCCAGGTGATCGCCGATCTGCGCGCACGCACACGGGGCGCCGTGTGGGTGGTGGGCACGAGCCGTGGCGCGATCTCCGCGGCCAATGCGGCGTCGCGCCTGGCGGGCCCGGCCGCGCCCGACGGGCTGGTGTTGACCTCGGCCCTCATGGCCGGCCAGAGCGGCGCCAGGAAACCCTGGGTCGCGCAGTCGGTGTTCGATCTGCCGCTGGAAGACATCCGTGTGCCTCTGCTGGTGGTGGGGCACGCCGCCGACACCTGCGTGCGATCGCCGCCCAGCCTGATGGAACGTGTCGTGGCGCGTGCGCGCAGCGCGCGCCAGCAGGTGGTGACTGTGAGCGGAGGTCCGGCCAAGCCGCCCCCTGCGGGGCTGGACGCGTGCGAGGGTCGCACGCCGCATGGCTTTGTGGACCAGGAAGCCGAGGTCGCGGCAGGCATCGCGCGCTTTGTGCGCGGCAGCACGTACTAGCGCCCGACCCCTTCCTATGATGGTGGCATGACCGCTTCCGATTTCACCGCCCCAGCCGACGTGCTGGTGCTGCAACACCTGTTCGAGGACGGCCCGGGTTTCCTGGGCGAGTGGCTCGATGCGCAGGGGGTCGGCTGGCACTTGCGCTGTGCCGAGGCCGGCGAGGACTACCCCGCCTCGGTGCGCGGCTACCGGGGTCTGGCCGTGCTGGGCGGCGCCTGGAGCGCCAACGACGACCGCCCCACGCTGCGCCAGGCCGAGGCCCTGATCCGCGAGGCCGACGCGCTCGGCGTTCCCGTCATCGGCCATTGCCTGGGGGGCCAGCTCATGGCGCGCGCCTTCGGCGGCAAGGTGGACCGCCTGCCTCAGCCCGAAGTGGGATGGCTGCCCATCACCCGGCTGGACAGCCCTGCGTCGCGCGAGTGGCTCGGCGACGCGGAGCAGCCCACGGTCTACCAGTGGCACCAGGACGGATTTACAGAGCTGCCGCCCGGCGCCGAACTGCTGGCTTCATCCACCACCTGCGCGCACCAGGCGTTTGCCTTGCGGCAGCACCTGGCGATGCAGTTCCACATCGAGATCACGCCGGCCAAGATCAAGGACTGGCTGGAGACGCCGGGCCACGCCTACCCGGTCCATGTGCTGCTGCACCGCAACAGCGTGCAGGACCCGGCTTCGATGAACGCCGCCACGCTGCGGCACCAATCGGGCAGCGAGACCATGGCCGACGGCATCTACCGGGCCTGGAGAGCGCGCTGGAAAACCTGAGATCGATTTGTAGATAGACAAACTGTTTGCACAAATGTGGGCAGAATGTGTGGCCATCGCCGGATCCACCGGCGTCATGAAGAGGGTCACATGGTGAATGCCGAGGCTATCGACCGGTTGCAGGCCCAGGGCTGGAAGTCGCGTCAGCTGAACGGCTTCATGGGGCATTCCGGACCCTTGTGGACACGCCGCGAAGGCGATGGATGGGTCTATGGATTGCTCGCCGAGGACAAACATCTGAACCCCGCTGGCGTGGTGCATGGCGGTGCCCTTGCCACACTGATCGATCATGTGGTCAGCACGGTGGCCTGGGAGGCCTGCGCCCGGACGCCCTGCGTGACGGTGCAGCTGGACACACACTTCCTGGCCGAGGTGCGCGCGGGCGATTTTGCTTTGGCCCGGGCAGGCATCACGGCCCGCACCGGCAGCCTGGTCTTCGTGGATGGCCTGGTGCAGGTGGAAGGCCGGACCGTGCTCACCGCGCGCGGTGTCATGAAGATGCTGCGGCCCGATCGCACGCCCTGAGCGTCGCATCCATCGCCGCCATCGCGCGGTGAAAGCCGCCAGTCCCACCTCTTTTGTTGTTCCTCTGCCGCTGTCCTGAGACGACAGGGCCGACGTGTTTCTTCGCCGTTTTTATGTTTGTCTATGTACAAAACATAATGCTATTTGACAAAACAGTAAAACGCAGAAAGAATTCATCCCAACGAGACGAACAGCGAAGACCATGAAAAAACTGACCGAATACACGAGCTACGCAGATGCCCAGGCGCATTTCTCCAACGACAAGTTGTGGGAGCTGTTCGATGGCAACCGCGAGGTCCTGAACATCGGTCACGAGTGTGTGGACCGTCATGCCACTTCCGGGCGCGACGCGGTGATCGTGGTGCGTGCCGAGGGCGCCGACGAGACGATCACCTACGCGGAGCTGGCCGCCGATTCATCGCGCTTCGCCAACCACCTGGTGTCGCTCGGCATCCAGCCGGGCCAGCGGGTGGCGATCATGTTGGAACCCTCACGGGCGTTCTATGTCGCCATGTTCGGCGTCATCAAGAGCGGCGCGATTGCGGTGCCGTTGTTCACGCTGTTCGGCCCCGACGGCATCCGGCTTCGCGTCAAGGACTGCCAGTCCGCCTTGCTGGTCACGAACGACGAGAAGCAGGAAGTGGCGCGGTCCATCGTCGGTGACGGTGTGCTGGTCTTCGACCACGACTTTCTGGCCTCCATCCAGCACCTGCCGTCGACGTTCGAGGTGAAGACGCGGGCCGATGACCTGGCGGTGTTTCAGTACACCTCGGGCACCACGCGCGAACTGCCCGACGCGGTCAAGCACTCGCACCGCGCCCTGGTCACCTTGATGGTCGCCGCGTTGTACGGCACGGGTCTGCGCCCGGGAGACCGCTTCTTCTGCCCCTCTTCGCCGGCCTGGGGGCATGGGCTCTGGCACGGAACGCTCGCGCCGCTCGCCCTGGGGCTGACCATCGGCGCCTACGCCGGCCGTTTCAACCCGGAGCGCTTGTTGCATGCGCTGTCCGAACACTGCTTCACCAACATGTCGGCCGCGGCCACGCACTACCGCATGATGCGCAACAGCGGCGCCGCGGACCGCTACACCTACACGCTGAAGAAGCTGTCGTTCACCGGCGAGCCGATCGACGACGAGACCGCGAACTTCGTGCACCAGACCTTCGGGCTCGAGGTGTGCAGCATGTACGGCACGACCGAGATCGGTGTGGTGCTGGCCAGTTACCCCGGCGCGCCCGATTTCCCGGTGCGCCGCGGCTCACTCGGCAAGGCAGTTCCAGGCACCCAGGTGGTGGTGCAGGACGCTGAAGGCCAACTGTGCCCGGTGGGCACCACGGGGCAACTCATGGTGCTGCGCCGGGGTCAGTGGATCCCGACCAAGGACCTGGGCCGCATCGACAGCGAGGGCTACTTCCACCACGGTGGGCGGGCCGACGACGTGATCATCTCGGCCGGCTGGACCATGAGTGCGGTCGAGATCGAGAACGTGATCCTCATGCACCCCGATGTGCTGGAAGCCGCCGCCATTGGCGTGCCCGATGCATTGCGCGGCCAGGTCGTCAAGGCCTTCGTGGTCAGCCAGCGGGCGGGCTCCGAGGCCTTCACCGAAGAAATCCAGAACCTCGTGCGCAACAAGCTGAGTCAGCACGAGTACCCGCGCCATGTGGCGGTGGTCGCCGAACTGCCCAAGACCCCCGCCGGAAAAGTGCACCGCAAAAAGCTGCGCGAGCAGGAGGTCGCAGCCGCGGCCGTCGCTTCGACCTGATCGAACGTCCCACCAACCCCGATTCACCCAACCCACTCAGGAGACACGTTTGTCCACCACCGAAACCCGCAACTTTCCCAAGATCACCGAAACGGGTCTTGACGAGCTTCGCCAGCGCATCGGCGTGAAGATCGGCCACACCGTCGAGCCGTGGTGCCACGAAGCCACGCGCGACAACATCCGCCACTACGCCCATGGCATCGGTGACGACAACCCGCTGTGGTGCGACCCCGACTACGCGGCCAAGACCCAGCACGGCGGCATCATTGCCTTGCCCAGCTTCCTGTTCTCGACCAGCCGCATCGTCTCCGGCTACGTCGGCGGCCTGCCGGGCGTGCACGCCATGTGGTCGGGCGCGGACTGGACCTGGCACAAGCCCGTGCGTCGCAACGACGAGATCCACACCGAAGCCAGCCTGAAGGAACTGGTCGAGCACCAGACCCGCTTTGCCGGGCGCGCCGTGCAGCAGACCTACCACGTGGACTTCTTCAACCAGAGTGGCGACAAGGTGGCCGAGGCCGACAGCTGGTGCTTCCGCACCGAGCGCGACCACGCCCGGGAGCAGGGCACCAAGTACAGCGAAGTGCGCGCGAGCGCGCCGCGCCGCTACACCGACGAAGAACTGGCCGAAGCCTACAAGCTCTACCGCGACGAAGAAATCCGTGGTGCCACCCCCCGCTACTGGGAGGACGTGAAGGAGGGCGAAGAACTGCCCGTGATGTTCAAGGGCCCGATGACCGTGACCGGCTTCATCGCGTACGCGCAGGGTTGGGGCGGTCTGTACATCCGCGCCAACAAACTGGCCTGGAAGCTGATCGACCAGCACCCCGGCGTGGGCATCAAGAACCGCTTCGGCATTCCGGATTGCCCCGAGCGTGTTCACTGGGAAGAAGACTTCGCGCTGGAAGTGGGCGCCCCGGGTGCCTACGACTATGGCCCGGAGCGCACCTCCTGGCTCACCCACCAGCTCACCAACTGGATGGGCGATGCCGGCTTTCTTCACAAGGCCAGCTGCAAGATCCGCCGCCACAACCCCGAGGGCGACATGCTGTTCATCAAGGCCAAGGTCAAGCGCAAGTTCGTCGAGAACGGCAAGCACATGGTCGAAATCGACCAGGAAGCCCGCAACCAGAGCGACGAGCTGTCGGTGGTGGGCAGCGGCATCGTCGTCCTGCCTTCCCGGGGTTGAATGCCATGTCCACGACCGCCGGTGGCGCACTGAAAGGCGTGAAGGTCGTTGACCTCACCCGGGTGCTGGCGGGGCCGCTGTGCACCCAGATGCTGGCGGATCACGGTGCCCAGGTGATCAAGGTCGAGCCGCCTTCGGGCGACGAGACGCGCAGCCTGGGACCGCCCTTCGATGGTGATGGCGACGCGGCGTATTTTCTGGCGCTCAACCGGGGCAAGCAGGCCATCAGCCTGGACTTGTCCAGGCCCGAGGCGCAGGAGGTGCTTCACCGCTTGCTGACCGACGCGGACGTGCTGGTGGAGAACTTTCTCCCCGGCACCCTGGAACGCTGGGGTCTGGGCTACGAGCAGACCCTGGCCGAGCGCTACCCGCGCCTGATCCACTGCAGCATCACCGGATTCGGCAACGATGGACCGCTGGGCGGCTTGCCGGGCTACGACGCCGTGCTGCAGGCGCTGTGCGGACTGATGAGCATCAACGGCGACGAGTGCAGCGGCACGACACGGGTGGGCATGCCGATCGTGGACCACCTCACCGGTTATGTGGCCATGAGCAGCATCCTCATGGCGCTGCTGGCGCGCCAGGCCAACGGGCGGGGGCAACGCGTGGAAGCCACCCTCTACGACACGGCGCTGAGCCTGCTGTTGCCGCATGCGTCGAACTGGTTCGCGTCGAAGGATTCACCACGCCTGCTCGGCAGCGCACACCCGAACATTGCGCCGTACGACAAGTTCAAGGCTCAGGACGGCGAGCTGTTCATCGGCATCCTGAACGATGCGCAGTTTCGTCGACTGGGCGCTTGCCTGGGGCTGGAGAACCTGCTGGATGACGGGCGTTTTTCAAGCAACAGCCTGCGGGTGGTCAACCGCGCTGCGCTCAAGACGGTGATCGAGGCGGCCATCGCGGACCGGGACTGCGAGCCTTTGTGCGAAGCGCTGATGCGATCGGGTGTCCCGGCCGGTGCGGTGAATTCCGTGCCCCAGGCGTTGGCGCACGCCCACTGCGAACACCGCGACATCGTCGTGCGTCGTTCGAACTACACCGGCCTGCGCTCGCCCATGCGGCTGCTGGGCACGCCGGGCTCACCGGGTGTCAGACCCCCGGGCTTTGCCCAAGACACCGAAGCCATTCTGGTGGACCTGGGCTATTCGGAAGAAGACCGTCAACGATTGCGAGAAACGGGTGCCGCCCCCGGACCCAGAGCCTAGTTGCGATCCCGCCACCACAATAGAAGGAGACAAACATGCGATTTCTGAACCTGCTCATCACCGCCGCCCTCACGCTGACGACCTCGATGGCCGTCAACGCGCAAACCTACCCGCAACGGCCCATCAAGATCATCGTGGCCTACGCCGCGGGGCAGGGCACCGACATTGCCACCCGCTACCTGGCCGCGCAGATGTCGACCGATCTGGGCCAGCCCATCGTCATCGAGAACAAGGCAGGCGCCGGTGGCAACCTGGGCACCGATCTGGCCAGACAGGCCGCACCGGACGGCTACACCCTGACCATGGGCACCAACGCGACGCATGTGCTCAACCAGTTCCTGTACGCCAGGCTGCCGTTCGATCCGTCGCAGGACTTCGAGCCGATCGCTCTCGTGGGCACCTTTCCCATGGTGATCGCGGTCAGCGCCACGTCACCGCTGACATCGGCGGCCGAACTGGTGAACCTGGCGCAGCGCAGCCCCCGCAGCGCGGACATTGCCATGCCGAGCACCACCGCCAGGCTGGTGGTCGAATTGCTGAAGGACCGCACGTCGGTGCCGCTCTTCGGCATTCCGTACAAGGGTTCGGCCAATGCCATGTCGGACCTGTTGGGCGGCCAGGTGCCGGCGATCGTGGACACGCCGACCGCGCTGCGGCCGATGCTGGCCTCGGGCAAGTTGCGCGCGCTGGCGGTCACGTCCGCCCAACCCAGTGGCCTGATGCCTGGCGTCAAGACCGTGGCGGAGCAGGGTTTCAAAGACTTCGAGGTGGTGGCCTGGAACGCGCTGTACGCCCCCAAGGGCACACCGCAGGACATCGTCACCAAGCTGAACGCATCGCTCAACAAGGTGCTGGCGCAGCCTGAAACCCGTCAGCGCCTGCTGGACCTGGGCTTTGACCCGGCCGGCGGCTCGCCGGCCCGACTGGCCGCCTTTGCGGTCAACGAGCGCAGGAAGTGGGAGCCGGTGATCAAACGCGCCGGCATCCAGGTCGATTGAACGGGCTGCGGCGGCTGCCCGGTTCAGTGGCGATCGAGCAGCAAATCCGAAATGGATTCGGCTTCCCGTCGCATGGCCGCAGCCAGCTGCGCCATGGCGGTGGCATGGAGCTGGCTGGACAGACCGACGGCCACCAGCGTGTGCATGAGCCGGCCCGACGGCTCGAAGATCGGCACGGCGACCACGGTGATGCCGCTCATGAAATTGTCGCGATCCGAACTCCAGCCGCGGGCCCGGGTCTCCTCAACTTCCTTCTTCCACTGCGCAAAGCTCGGCGCCTTGTCCCATTCGATGGCGGCAAACTTCTTGCGCAGCACCGTCCAGTTGTCGCCGCTGTAGGCCGCGATCAGGCGGCCGGTGGCACTCACCAATGAAGAAAACTGGCTGCCCACATCGGTGTGCATGCGAAACGGCTGGTCCGAACGCGACAGGGCCAGCACCACCACGGTCTGCTTGGGGGTGACCTCCACGCCCATCGCCGTCACGCCGAAGGAAGACGCCAGGCGGTCCAAGCCCGGCTGGGCGAGCTGGGCAAAGCTGCCACCCTTGAGCACGCTGCGCGCCAGGCTGATCATGCCGCTGCCCAGCGCGTAGTGCTTGGTGCCGGGCTCCACCTTCACGAGTTCTTCGCTCACCAGCACGCGCAGGATGTGCAGGCAGGTGCTGGGCACCAACCCGAGTTCATCGGCGATGGCCTTGACCCCCAATGACTGCTTGGTCCGGCCCAGCAAGCGCAGGATGGCGATCGAGCGGGTCACGGCGGGCACATCGCGCACGCGCACGCCCTTCTTTGCCGGTGGGGCGGGCTGTCTGGATGTTCTGGATTCGGCGGGCATGGGACGCAAGGCTCCTCGGACGTTTTGTCCAGGGACAATGGTAGCGCGCCGCACGACGCCCGGTCGGGATCAGGCGGGCGACTGCGCGCCGTCGCGCGCGATCGGCTGGGGTCGGCCTTCGAGGTCGATGGCCACGTAGGTCAGACTCGCTTCGGTCACCTTCACATACTCGCCCTGGGCCAGGATGCGCTCGGCGAACACCTCGACCTGCACCGTGACCGACGTGTTGCCCACGCGCGTGATGTGCGAGAAGAAGCTCAGGATGTCGCCCACGCGCACCGGCTGCTTGAAGACGAACTGGTTGACCGCCACGGTGACCATGCGCCCGCGCACGTAGCGCGCCGGCAGCACGGCACCGGCCAGATCGACCTGCGCCATGACCCAGCCGCCGAAGATGTCGCCGTTGGCGTTGCAGTCGGCCGGCATGGGAATGACCTTCATGACCAGTTCCCTGTCCTGGGGCAGGGTGGTTTCGGGGTTCGGGCTTGTTTTGTTTGACATGGTCACAATCTCGGGACAGTAGCCGTCCATTCTCCCGCATGCGCCCCGACAACCGATCCCAAGCCTCCATCGCCCTGCCCGCCACCCCCGGCGCGCCGGTCGGCAAGCCCGCCCAGCGCTCCGACTGGGCCACGCTCAAACGCCTGTTGCCCTACCTGTGGCAATACAAGGTGCGCGTGGTGCTGGCGCTGGCCTTCATGGTGGGCGCCAAGATGGCCAACGTGAGCGTGCCGCTGCTGCTCAAGGAGCTGGTCGACGCCATGAGCATCAAGCCCGGCAGTGTCGAAGCCATGCTGGTGGTGCCGCTGGGGCTGCTGCTGGCCTACGGCGGCCTGCGCCTGTCCACCAGCATCTTCACCGAGCTGCGCGAGCTGGTGTTTGCCAAGGCCACCGAGGGCGCCACCCGCAGCATCGCGCTGCAGGTGTTCGGCCACCTGCACGCGCTGAGCCTGCGTTTTCACCTGGAGCGCCAGACCGGTGGCATGACGCGCGACATCGAGCGCGGCACGCGTGGCGTGCAGTCGCTCATCTCCTACTCGCTCTACAGCATCTTCCCCACGCTGATCGAGGTGGCCATGGTGCTCACGCTGCTGGGCACCAAGTTCGACATGGGTTATGTGTGGATCACGCTGGTGGCGCTGGTGCTCTACGTCAGCTTCACCGTGGTGGTGACGGAGTGGCGCACCAAGTTCCGCCGCGAGATGAACGAGCTGGAGTCCAGCAGCCAGACACGCGCCATCGACTCGCTGCTGAACTACGAGACGGTGAAGTACTTCAACAACGAAGCGTTCGAAGGCCGCCGCTACGACGAGGCGCTGGAGAAACTGCGCCGTGCCCGCATCAAGAGCCAGACCACGCTGTCCCTGCTCAACGCCGGACAACAGGTGGTGATTGCGGTGGCGCTGGTGCTCATGCTCTACCGCGCCACGCAGGGCGTGGTGAGCGGCGAGATGACGCTGGGCGATCTGGTCATGGTCAACGCTTTCATGATCCAGCTCTACATTCCGCTGGGTTTCCTGGGCGTGCTGTACCGCGAGATCAAGCAGAGCCTGACCGATCTGGACAAGATGTTCGTGCTGCTGGAGAAGGAACGCGAGATCGCCGATGAACCCGGCGCCCACCCGCTGACGCTGGACGGCCCGCCAGCGGTGAAGTTCGAGAACGTGCGGTTTTCGTACGAACCGGCGCGCGAGATCCTGCACGGCGTGAGCTTTGAAATTCCGCCCGGCAAGACGGTGGCGGTGGTGGGGCCTTCGGGTTCGGGCAAGAGCACGTTGGCGCGCTTGCTTTTTCGTTTCTATGACGTCACGAATGCAGCTTCGAGTGCTGAGCCCGGGCCCCATGGCGTCGGCCGCATCACCATCAACGATCAGGACATCAAAGGCGTTACCCAGTCCAGCGTGCGCCAGGCCATCGGCATCGTGCCGCAGGACACCGTGCTGTTCAACGACACCATCGAATACAACATCCTTTACGGCCGTCCTGAAGCCGGGCACGACGCGGCAGTGCAGGCCGCGCAAGCCGCGCACATCCACAGCTTCATCGAACGGCTGCCGCTGGGTTACCGCACCATGGTGGGGGAGCGTGGCCTCAAGCTCTCGGGGGGTGAGAAGCAGCGCGTGGCGATTGCCCGCACCTTGCTGAAGAACCCGCCCATCGTGATCTTCGACGAGGCCACCTCAGCGCTGGATTCGGCCAATGAGCGGGCCATTCAAGCGGAGCTGAGGACGGCGGCGCGCAACAAGACCACGCTGGTGATCGCGCACCGGTTGTCCACGGTGGTGGATGCTCACGAGATCCTTGTTCTGGTGAATGGGGAGATTGTGGAGCGCGGGACGCACTCCGAGCTTGTATCGAGGGGTGGGGTTTATTCGGGGATGTGGGCTTTGCAGCAGAGTGGGTCTGACTGAGTTCTTTGTCGGTGTGTTTTTTCTTTCGTGGCTAGCCGGGTCTCGGCCCGGCGGCCGACTTACTTTCTTTTGCTTCGCCAAAAGAAAGTAAGCAAAGAAAAGGCGAGCCGAAGTCCGGGGCCCTGCGGGCTTCCTTGCGCTGCTCAGCCCGGCCACACGGCAACAAGCGGGATCGGGCTTCCCTTCCGGCGGGCGTGTCTTGCTCCCTCTCCCCGCCGTCATTCGCTGGCGAGTAGCGCAGGAGCGCCCGGACAAGGGGCGCACATGTCCTAAGGCTGCGAAGCAGACAAGTTTGTGCGCACCCCGGGCGATCCGAGCAACGCAGCGTGCCCGAAGGGACAGCGAATCCGGCTCGCCATTCTTTTGCTTACTTTTCTTTGGCGAAGCAAAGAAAAGTGAGTCGGCCGCCGGGCCGAGACCCGGCCTGCCACGACAACAAGCCCATCACTTCATAGCAACAAAATCAGAAGTGAATCCCCCGCATCATCTGCTGCATCGCCACAGCCTCAGCCGACAACTGCGACTTCGCCCCCTTGTCCCCCTTCGCTGCCGATGAATCCGGGAACATCCGGAAGCTCGTGTTCATCACGATCTGCGCCACCCGCGGCACCATCGCATGCATCATCTGGCCCGTCACGCCCAGGCGCGTGGCGATGCGCACCGGCTTGAAGATGCAGGCCTGCGCAATCATGTCGGCGGCTTCTTCGGGCGCCAGCGTCGGCACGTTCTTGTAGATCTGGGTCGGCGCGATCATGGGCGTGCGCACCAGCGGCATGTTGATGGTGGTGAAGCTGATGCCCTGGTCGGCGAACTCGCTGGAGGCGCAGCGTGTCCACGCGTCCAGCGCGGCCTTGCTCGCCACGTAGGCGCTGAAGCGCGGTGCGTTGGTGAGCACGCCGATGGAACTGATGTTGACCACATGCCCCTTGCGCTTGGCCACCATGCCGGGCAGCAGGCCCATGGTCACGCGCAGGCAGCCGAAGTAGTTGAGCTGCATGGTGCGCTCGAAATCGTGGAAGCGGTCGTAGCTGCCTTCAATCGCGCGGCGAATCGAGCGGCCCGCGTTGTTGATCAGGAAATCGACGCCACCGTGGTTGGCGAGCAGCAGTTGCACGAAGCGGTCGGCGTCGGCCATGTCGGCGATGTCGGCCGGGTAGGCGATGAACTCATAGCCCTTGTCTTTCGCCTCCTTGCAGGCTTCATCGAGCTTGTCCTGGTCCCGTCCGCAGATCAGCGTGATGGCACCGGCCTCGGCGAACTTGTGCGCCGCAGCCAGGCCGATGCCCGAGCTGCCGCCGGTGACCAGCACCACCTTGCCCGCGACCGTGCCTTTCAGACTGCGGTCGATGTGCAGGTCCGGGTCGAGGTGGCGCTCCCAGTAGTCCCACAGGCGCCAGGCGTAGTCCTTGAAGTTGGGGCAGGCAATGCCACTGCCCTTGAGCGCAGCCAGCGTCTCGCGGCAGTCGAAGCGCGTGGGGTAGTTGACGAAGGTCATCATGTCCTCGGGCAGGCCGAGGTCCTGCATGATGGCCTTGTAGACGCGGCGCACCGGCGCCAGCGCCATCAGGCCCTTCTTCACGCTCTTGGGAATGAAGCCCATCAGCGCGGCGTTGATGAACAGGTTCATCTTCGGTGCGTGCGCGGCCTTGCTGAGGATGTCGAGCACGTCTCCGACGCGGTAGCCCATCGGGTCCACGAGGTGGAAGCAGGCCCCGCTGCTGCGCTTCTGGTGGCTGATGTGGTCGAGCGCGTCGACGACGAAATCGACCGGAACGATGTTGATGCGCCCGCCTTCCAGACCCACGCTGGGCATCCACGGCGGCAGGATCTGGCGCAGGCGCTGGATCAGCTTGAAGAAGTAGTAGGGCCCGTCGATCTTGTCCATCTCGCCGGTCTGGCTGTCGCCCACCACGGCCGCGGGGCGGTACACGCTCCACGGCACCTTGCACTCTTCGCGCACGATCTTCTCGCTCTCGTGCTTGGTCATGAAGTAGGGGTGGTCCAGGCCTTCGGCCTCGTCGAACATGTCTTCGCGAAACACGCCTTCGTACAGACCCGCTGCCGCGATGGACGACACGTGGTGGAAGTGGCCGGCGCCGATGGCCTTGGCAAACTCCACCGTGTTGCGCGTGCCGTCCACGTTGACGGCGATCTGGCTTTCGGCATCGGCTTCGAGGTCGTACACCGCGGCAAGGTGGTAGAAGTGATCGATCTGGCCCTTGAGCGATTTGGTCTCGTCTGCCGAGACCCCCAGCTTCTTGCTGGTGAGGTCTCCAAACACCGGCACGGCGCGCGCCGCACCCACACCCCAGGTCTCCCGCAGTCCCGCCACCTTGCCCTCGCTTTCCTTGCGGATGAGGAAGTGCACCACCGCGCCCTTGCGCTGGAGCAGCTTGCCCACCAGGCGCTTGCCGATGAAGCCGGTGGCACCGGTGACGAAGTAGTGCATGAAGGTCTCCTGATACAGATGGTGTTGTGAGCGGGGTGAAACGCCTTCCATTCTTGTCCACGAAGCGGCACAGCCCATTCCGCAAAAACCCGTGTACGCCGCGCCGGCATTAGTCTTGCGCCCCTACACAGGGCATGCGGCCTGCCCGTACAGTGGTCGTACCCGGGCCACCAGCCTGCCCACCCATTTCAACCAACAGGAGCACCCCATGGTCAAGAAGATCCAGAAAAACGGCAGCGACAAGAAGGCCACCGCGCAGGCCTTCAACTCCCCGCTGTCCGGCGCCATCAAGGACTCGGCCCAGCAGATCTGGCTGGCAGGCCTCGGTGCCTTTTCCAAGGCACAGGAAGAAGGCGGCAAGGCCTTCGAGTCCCTGGTGAAAGAAGGCCTGTCGATCCAGCGCAAGACCCAGGCTGTGGCCGAAGAGCGCATCTCGGAAGCGACCAACAAGGTCAGCAACATGGCCACCGACATCTCCTCCAAGGCCTCCGGCCAGTGGGACAAGCTCGAGTCCATCTTCGAAGAGCGCGTGGCCAAGGCCCTGAACAAACTGGGTGTGCCTTCAGCGCGCGATGTCGATGCGCTGATCAAGCGCATCGATGCACTCAACCAGCATGTGCAGCAACTCGCCGGCAAGGCCCCCGCCAAGACCGAAGCCCGCAAGGCCGCGCCTGCAAAGAAGCCCGCTGCCAAGCCCGCGGCCAAGAAAGTTGCAGCCAGGCCCGCTGCCCGCAAGACCGCTCGCAAGGCGGCCACCGCCTGAGCACCGTGAGGCCTGAGGGCATCACTCGAAACAGGGGCGATCGCGCCCCTTTTTTGCGCCTGTTCCCCATGCTGCAACGCAGCAAGTTCGGCCACACCCGCGGTCTACACTCGAACGCATGACGACTCCGCGCGCAGCCCGATCCGTGCTCTCCCCAGGGCCAGCGAAAAACCGCTCGCTCAGGTCGCAACGCCCTCGCATGGCCCTGGCCCTGGCCGGTGGTGGGCCGCTCGGCGCGATCTACGAAATCGGTGCGCTGTGCGCGCTGGCCGACAGCCTCGATGGCCTGGACCTCAACCACTGTGATCACTACGTGGGAGTCTCGGCCGGCGGCTTCATCGCCGCGGGCCTGGCCAATGGCATCAGCCCGCGCGAGCTGTGCGAAGCTTTCATCGAAGACGGCAAGGGCAATGGCAGCGACAACTTTGATCCCGCCTGGCTGCTCAAGCCCGCCTGGGCCGAATTCGGTAGCCGGCTGCAACGCCTGCCCGGTCTGTTGGGCAGTGCCCTGTGGGCGTGGGGCGTGCAGGGCCGGGCGTTCACCAACGCGTTCGAGCGGCTCGGTGCGGCGCTGCCCACCGGCATGCTGGACAACGCAGGCATCCACCACCAGATCGAACGGCTGTTCAGCCAGCCCGGGCGCACCAACGACTTCCGCCAGCTGCGCGCCCGCCTCACGCTGGTGGCCACGCAGCTCGACACCGGCGAAGCGGCACCCTTTGGCCAACCGGGCTGGGACCACGTGCCCATCTCGCGCGCCATCCAGGCCAGCGCCGCCTTGCCCGGGCTGTTTCCGCCGGTGGAGATCGACGGAGAGCACTATGTGGACGGTGCGCTGAAGAAGACCCTGCACGCAACCGTGGCGCTCGACGACGGCGCGGAGCTGCTGCTGTGCCTGAATCCCCTGGTGCCGTTCAGGGCCCACGCCGTGGGCGAGCACACCGATCACATTCCTTCGCTGGTCGAAGGCGGCTTCCCCGCGGTGATGAGTCAGACCTTTCGCTCCATGATCCATTCGCGGCTCGAACTGGGCATGAAGAACTATGAGCGCCTCTACCCGGGCAGCGACATCGTGCTCATCGAGCCCGACCAGCGTGACGCCAAGCTCTTCACGGCCAACACCTTCAGCTACCGCCAGCGCCGCGAACTGGCCGAGCACGCCTACCAGCAAACGCGCAAGATGCTGCGCGAGCGACAGGCCGAACTGGCGCCCAAGCTGGCACGCCACGGCGTGACGCTGAACATGGCTTCGCTTCGCAACCCCGACCTCCGCCTGGTGAACGAACCCTCGGTGTCGGCGCAAACCACCCTGGGCCGGCAACTGCACGCCACGCTGGACGATCTGCAGCGCCAGCTCGGCACGACGGCTCCGGGCCGCTGAGCGCCATGGCCAAGAAAGCCCCGCGCCGCACCGCCGAGCGCATCCTCGAGGTCACGCTCGAACTCTTCAACCGGTTCGGCGAACCCAACGTCTCCACCACGCTGATCTCGGCCGAGCTGGGCATCAGCCCGGGCAACCTGTATTACCACTACCCGGCCAAGGACGAGCTGATCAACTCGCTGTTCGAGCGCTATGAAAAAGCCCTGGGTGAATTGCTGGGCGCCAGCGAAGGCGTGCGCAATGTGGAAGACGCCTGGTTCTTTCTGCACTCGCTGTTCGAGACCATCTGGGCGTACCGTTTTCTCTACCGCGACCTCAACGACCTGCTGTCGAAGAACCGCATGCTGGAGACACATTTCCAGACCGTGTTGAAAGACAAGACGCGCGCCATCCGCAACCTGCTCGCGGCCCTCAGCCGCCACAGCGCGGTGACGATGGACGCGCGCGAAATGGAGCCCACCGCCGACAGCATGGTGGTGGTGCTCACTTACTGGCTGAGCTTCGAGTACGTGCGCGACCCGCGTCACGCGCTGGAGCCGGACAACGCGCAGCAAGCCTTGATGCGCGGCGCCTACCATGTGCTCAACCTGCTGGCGCCCTACCTTGAGAGCTCGCAGCGGCAGCACCTGATCCATCTCACCGCGGCTTACAGCCCCGGCGCCTGACGCACGAGGAGACAACGATGGACACATGGACCTCTTTCCCCTGGACCGTGACACCGCGCTTCGACAGCACCCACCTGCAGCACCAGTGGAGCCGTCTGCACACGGGTGATGCAGAAGCCTGGCCCGAGCGCACCGATGTGCTGGAGGCCTGGGTTCAGTTTCACAACGGTGAGTTCCAGCGTGCTGCCTTAAGCGGCATCGCACTGGGCGATGCTGGCCTGAATGTGGCCAACAAGGCCACCTGCATCTACGCCAACTACCTCGAACCGCGCGAACAAGCTCGTCAGCAGCTGTTGCTGGAGGTTGCGGCGCGCGCCGAAGCCCTGCAAAAGCGAGAGCCGAACAACGCCGGTGCCTGGTACTGGCAGGCCTATGCGCTGGCCCGCTACAGCCAGTGCATCAGCGTGGCCAAGGCGCTCACACAAGGCCTGGGCCGGAAGATCCGCCATGCGCTGGAGACCACGATCGCGTTGGCGCCACGCCATGCCGATGCCCATCTCGCCCTGGCGGGTTACCACGCGGAAGTGATCGACAAGGTGGGCGCGTTGGTGGGCGGCATGACGCACGGCGCCAGCAAGGAGGCAGGCCTGGCGCTTTACCAGAAGGCGCTCGCCCTCAACCCCGACTCGGCCATCACCTTGTCGGAGTACGCCAACGGCTTGCTCATGCTGGAGAATCACAAGCGGCGGGAAGAGGCCCGCCATTTGCAGGATCGCGCTGCGGCGGTGCAACCGCTCGACGCCATGGAGCGGTTGTATGTTGCCTCCGTGCGGTTGGTGCTTGAAGGTTAGGAACACGCGGGACAATCCCCCGGCCACGCCATAATCGCGCCCCATGGAAACCAAGTGGCTCGAAGATTTTGTCAGTTTGGCTGAGACCCGCAGCTTCAGCCGCTCGGCCCAGTTGCGCCACGTGACGCAGCCCGCGTTCTCGCGTCGCATCCAGTCGTTGGAAGCCTGGGCGGGCACGGATCTGGTCGATCGGTCTTCGTACCCCACACGCCTCACGCCGGCCGGACAAACCTTGTACGACCAGGCGCTGGAAATGCTGCAGGCGATGCAAAGCACGCGCGCCATGCTCAGGGCTCATACGGCGGCGGCGCAGGACGTGATCGAGTTCGCCGTGCCGCACACGCTGGCGTTCACGTTTTTCCCCTCGTGGCTCTCCAGCCTGCGCGAGACCTGCGGCCCGATCAAGAGCCGACTCATCGCCCTCAACGTGCACGACGCGGTGCTGCGACTGGTCGAGGGCAGCTGCGACCTGCTGATTGCGTACCACCACGAGGCGCAGCCGATCCAGCTCGATGCCAACCGCTACGAGATGCTGCCCCTGGGTCGCGAGCTGCTGGCGCCCTATGTGAAACCCACCGCCACCGGTGCGCCCACCTATTCGCTGCCCGGTCTGGTTGGCCAGCCGCAGCCCTACCTGGCCTATGCCCCTGGCGCCTACCTGGGCCGGGCAGTGGACCAGATGCTCAAACAAAGCAGCGTGCCCGTGCATCTGGACCGCATCTACGAGACCGACATGGCCGAAGGTCTCAAAGCCATGGCCCTGGAAGGCCACGGCATCGCTTTCCTGCCTGCCAGCGCTGTCCGAAACGAAGTGGCCGCCCGCAAGCTGGTATCGGCCGGCGGTGGATTGGAGACGGCCCTGGACATCCGGATCTACCGCGAGCGGCCATTGGCACGCAAGGCCAAAGGCCCGGTCGAAAAATTCTGGAACGACCTGCGCCAACGCTTGGACATCGCCTGAGACTTTCGTTTGTTGATGATCGCTAGCGCGGATCGTCGGCCGAAACCATTGGGGTAAATTCGGACATGAACGGATTGCATGATCGGCGCTGGAATCAGCATTGGCGTTTGGCCGGAGCGCTCGTTACATTCACGGGCTTCGCTCCACACCGGGTGGGCATTCCTGGGTGGAACGGAGTTTGCGTGCGTAGCATCATGGAGACCATGCGCGCACGCGAAAGTCGGCGCGCAGCACGGTGAAGATCGTTGGGTTTATCGTTTTATTCACAAGCAAGGAGATAGTTATGAAGAAGCACCTGCTCGCATGGGCCGTGACTGCATTGGCCGCCAGCAGCGCCTTGGCCCAGACCGGCGATACGCTGGCCAAGATCAAGGCGTCCGGCAGCGTGTCCCTGGGCGTGCGCGAGTCGTCAGGCCTGGGTTACACCCTCGGGAACGGCAAATACGTCGGCTTCCACACCGAAATGGGCGAAATCGTCCTCGCCGACATCCAGAAGCAACTCGGTTTGCCCAAGCTGAACATCACGTACCAGCCCGTGACCTCGCAGAACCGCATCCCCCTGGTGCAGAACGGCACGGTTGATCTGGAGTGCGGCTCCACCACCAACAACGCCACGCGCCAGAAGGATGTGTCTTTCGCCGTGACCACCTACGTGGAAGAAGTCCGCATGGCCGTCAAGGCGAGTTCCGGCATCAACGCGATCAAGGACCTCAACGGCAAGTCCGTGGCCACCACCACCGGCACCACCTCGGTGCAGACCCTGCGCAAGAACGAGCGCGCCGGCGGCATCGACTTCAAGGAGGTCTATGGCAAGGACCACGCCGACAGCTTCCTGCTGCTCGAGTCCGGCCGTGCCGACGCCTTCGTGATGGACGGCTCCATCCTGGCCGCCAACATCTCCAAGTCCAAGAACCCTGCCGATTTCAAGATCGTGGGTGAGGTACTGTCGGTCGAGCCGATCGCCTGCATGCTGCGCAAGGACGACCCGGCTTTCAAGAAGGCCGTGGACGACAGCATCAAACGCCAGATCGCCGACGGCTCGCTTGCCAAGCTGTATGACAAGTGGTTCATGCAGCCGATCCCGCCAGCGAACGTGAAGATCGGCCTGCCGATCTCCGATGCAACCAAGGCCGCCTGGGCTGCTCCGAACGACAAGCCGATGGAAGACTACGTCAAGAAGTAAGCGCGCAAGCTTCTGGCACGCCCCTTCAAGTGGACCATTTGAAGGGGCGTTTTCGTGGTCGCCTGCGGTCGTCGTGGCGCCACGTGGACGAGACAAAGAAAGGGCTCCTATGAGCTGGGATTGGCAGGTGTTCTGCGAGGACACCATTGAACGGCAGCCGGTGCAAGGCTGTTTTGGCAAGGGGGGCGACATCACCTACCTCGACTGGATGCTGTCGGCCTGGGGCTGGACCGTGTCCGTGGCGCTGCTGGCGCTGCTGCTGGCGCTGGTGATCGGGGTGGTGATCGGCACGCTGCGCACGCTGCCCGACCGACCCATCGTGGTGCGTCTGGGCAACGCCTGGGTGGAGCTCTTCCGCAACATTCCCCTGCTGGTGCAGATTTTCCTCTGGTACCACGTGCTGCCCTCGATGTTCCCGGTCTTGCAGGGCTTTCCTGGCTTCCTGCTCGTGGTGTTCGCCCTGGGCTTCTTCACCTCGGCGCGCATCGCCGAGCAGGTGCGCTCGGGCATCCAGGCCCTGCCGCGCGGCCAGCGCTACGCGGGCATGGCGATGGGTTTCACCACCTTCCAGTACTACCGCTATGTGCTGCTGCCCATGGCGTTTCGCATCATCATCCCGCCGCTGACCAGCGAGACCATGAACATCTTCAAGAACTCCTCGGTGGCGTTCGCGGTGTCGGTGTCCGAACTCACCATGTTCGCCATGCAGGCGCAGGAAGAGACCTCGCGCGGCGTCGAGGTGTACCTGGCGGTGACCGGCCTGTACATCATCTCGGCCTTCGCGATCAACCGCGTCATGGCCGTCATCGAAAAGCGCGCGCGCATTCCGGGCTTCGTGGTGGCCGGTGGAACAGGCGGGCATTGACATGAACCTCAACCTCGACTTTTCCTTCTACAACTGGGACCTGATCAGCAACTTCGTGCTGAAGGGCCTGTACTTCAGTCTGATGCTGACCATCGTGTCCACCATCGGCGGCATCATCTTCGGCACCGTGCTCGCGCTCATGCGCCTGTCGGGCAAGAAGTGGCTTGACACGCCGGCCACGATCTACGTCAACGGCATGCGCAGCATTCCGCTGGTGATGGTGATCCTGTGGTTCTTCCTGCTGGTACCGCTGTTGATCGGCCGGCCCATCGGCGCCGAAGTGTCGGCGGTGATCACCTTCATTGCCTTCGAGGCCGCGTATTTCAGCGAGATCATGCGCGCGGGCATCCAGTCCATCCCGCGTGGCCAGGTGCACGCGGGGCAGGCGCTGGGCATGAGCTACGGGCAGAACATGAAGCTGGTGGTGCTGCCACAGGCCTTTCGCAACATGCTGCCGGTGCTGCTCACGCAGACCATCATCCTGTTCCAGGACACCTCGCTCGTGTACGCCATCGGTGCCTACGACATGCTCAAGGGCTTCGAGGTCGCGGGCAAGAACTTCGGTCGCCCGATCGAGGCCTACCTGGCCGCCGCCGTGGTCTATTTCGTCATGTGTTACGCGCTGTCGTGGGCCGTCAAACAGCTGCACAAGAAGATCGCCATCATCCGTTGATGCGCCCGTTAACCAGGAATTGCAATGATTGAACTCAAGAACGTCTCCAAGTGGTACGGCAGCGTCCAGGTGCTGACCGATTGCTCCACCAACATCCAGAAAGGCGAAGTCGTCGTGGTCTGCGGCCCGTCGGGCTCGGGCAAGTCGACCCTCATCAAGACCATCAATGCGCTCGAGCCTTTCCAGAAGGGCGAGATCACGGTCGATGGCGTGCCGGTGCACGACCCCAGGACCGACCTGCCCAAGCTGCGCAGCCGCGTGGGCATGGTGTTCCAGCACTTCGAGCTGTTTCCCCACCTGTCGGTGACCGAGAACCTCACGATTGCCCAGATCAAGGTGCTGGGTCGCAACCCGGACGAGGCCAGGAAGCGTGGCCTCAAGATGCTCGACCGCGTGGGCCTGTCGCTGCACAAGGACAAGTTCCCGGGCCAGCTCTCGGGCGGCCAGCAGCAGCGCGTGGCGATCGCGCGCGCGCTGTCGATGGACCCGATCGTGATGCTGTTCGACGAACCCACCTCGGCGCTCGACCCCGAGATGGTCGGTGAGGTGCTCGACGTGATGGTCGGTCTGGCCAACGAAGGCATGACCATGATGTGCGTGACACACGAAATGGGTTTTGCGCGCAAGGTCAGCAACCGCGTGATCTTCATGGACGTGGGCGGCAAGATCCTGGAAGACTGTTCCAAGGACGATTTCTTCGGCAAGCCGGAAGATCGCCAACCACGCACCAAGGACTTCCTCAACAAGATCCTGGCGCACTGAATCGCCTGCGATCCTCTCAAAATACAGCGAGGGGGTTAGATACGCTGTGGCAGGACGCGCCTAAGCTCGATGCAGTCGCGGAAACAAGGAGACCACCACATCTTCTCGTCCCGACAAGGCGTTGATCGACTTGGGGGCATCTCATGGCACATGTGTATTCATTGGCGCGGTATGTTCTTGCCTCGGTCATCGGCCTGACGGGTCCGGCCCAGGCGCAGTCAGGTCCGGTGCTGGACCAGCTCCGCGCTCAGGGAAAAATGGTGTTGGCCCATCGGGAGTCGGCGGTGCCGTTCTCCTACGTGGACGACCAGATGAGGCCTGTGGGCTATGCACTGGACATCTGCCGCCGGCTGGCCGTCGCGGTTCAGCAGAAGCTCGGCCTGAGCGCGTTGGCGGTGGAGTATGTGCAGGTCACGCCGGCCAATCGCATCGACATGGTGGCGCAGGGCAAGGTCCACATGGAATGCGGCTCCACCACCAACAACGCCGCCCGCCGCGACAAGGTGGCGTTCACCATTCCGCACTTCATCACCGGCGCGCGCTTGCTGGTCAAATCGGGCAGCCCGGTGGACCGGGTGGACCATCCCGCCCTCAAGACCGTGGTGTCCACCCGCAACACCACGCCGCTGGCCGCCTTGCGCCGAATGGATCTGGAGCGTTTCCTCAAGTTGCGGATCCTGGAAGCCGAGGACCACCAACAGGCAGTGACCATGGTCGAGAGCGGTGAAGCCGACGCCTTTGCCATGGACGACGTGCTGCTCTTCGGCCTGGCCGCGGGCCGCCCCGATCCCAAGGCGCTCAAGGTGGTGGGCCGCTTCTTCACCACCGAGGCCCTGGCCATCATGTTGTCCAAGGACGACCCCGCTTTCAAGAAGATCATTGACGATGAAATGCGCCGCCTCATTTACAGCGGCGAGATCCAGGCCATCTACGCCACCTGGTTCGAAAAACCGATTCCGCCCCAGGGCGTGCCGCTGAACCTGCCCATCAGCTACCTGTTGCGCGATTTCTGGAAGTACCCCACCGACAAGGTGCCCTGAGGGGCACGGGTGGGGTTTGCGACAATCGGGGCATGAACGCCGCGACCCCAACGACCACCGACACCCTCACGATCACCCGGCCGGACGACTGGCACCTGCACGTGCGCGATGGTGATGCGTTGCGTACCGTGGTGCCGCACACGGCAGCCCAGTTCGCTCGCGCCATCATCATGCCCAACCTCAAGCCGCCGGTGACCACCGCGGCGCAGGCCGTGGCCTACCGCGATCGCATCCGCGCCGCCGTGCCCGAGGGCGTCAGTTTCGAGCCCCTGATGACGCTCTACCTCACCGACAACCTGCCCGCCGACGAGATTGCGCGCGCGAAAGATGCCGGTGTGGTGGCCCTCAAGCTCTACCCGGCCGGTGCCACCACCAACAGCGACGCCGGCGTGACCGACATCCGCAAGACCCACCAGACGCTGGAGGCCATGCAGCGCGCCGGGCTGCTGCTGCTGGTGCACGGCGAGGTCACCTCGCCCGACATTGACCTGTTCGACCGCGAAGCCGTGTTCATCGACCAGCAGATGATCCCGCTGCGGCGCGACTTCCCCGAGCTGAAAGTGGTGTTCGAGCACATCACCACCAAGGAAGCAGCTCAGTACGTGACCGAGGCCAGCCCGTTCACCGCCGCCACGCTCACGGCGCACCACCTGCTCTACAACCGCAACGCCATCTTCACCGGCGGCGTGCGCCCGCACTACTATTGCCTGCCGGTGCTCAAGCGCGAAACGCACCGCCAGGCCCTGCTGGCCGCAGCCACCAGCGGCAGCGACCGCTTCTTCCTCGGCACCGACAGCGCGCCACACCCGGCGCACCTGAAGGAGCACGCCATGGGCTGCGCCGGCTGCTACACCGCGCACGCCGCGATCGAGATGTACGCCGAGGCCTTCGACTCGGTCGGGGCGCTTGACAAGCTCGAAGCTTTCGCCAGCTTCAACGGCCCGGCTTTCTACGGCCTGCCACGCAACAGGGGCACTGTGACGCTGGTGCGAGAGAGCTGGACCACGCCCGAGAGCTTCCGCTTCGGCGAGGCCGATCTCAAGCCGCTGCGCGGCGGCGAGGCACTGCCCTGGCGCCTGCAGGCCTGAACGCCTTGGGCTTGTCTCCCGACTGGAACGCGCCCTGGTTTGCGCCCGTGGCGGCCCAGGGGCGGGTGGTGTCCCAGGCCCTCACGCATGGCGAGGCTTTGCCGCCAGCGCTGCACGTTGGGGGCCACTGTCCGGTCCGTTTCGTGCCGCAAGCGGATTTGTCTGCCGGCATGGCCTACGAGCAGTTCATCTTCGACACCGGCTGCGTGCCCACACGCGAGAACCTGCACGATTTTTTCAACGGCCTGTGCTGGTTGCGCTTTCCACTGACCAAGCAGCGCCTCAACCAGCTGCAGGCGGCTGAAATCGCGCGGGCTGGCGTGCGCGAGGTGCGCGGACCGGTTCGCGATGCGCTCACGTTGTTCGACGAAAATGCGGCGCTGCTGCAAGCCCCCGAGCCACTGTGGGACGCCTTGACGGCACGCGATTGGCACCGCCTGTTTGTCACGCTGCGCCCGCTCTGGGCGCAGGCGCGGCTGGTGCTGTTCGGCCATGCGCTGCTCGAAAAACTGGTCGCACCCTACAAATCCATCACCGCCCATGTGTTGCGGGTGCCTGTGCCCGTGGCCTTGGGTGAGGACCTCGCAGCCTGGGACGCCTGGCTGGCCCGGGGCCTGAGCGGGCCGGTGCTGGCGGCCAAGCCATTCACGCCTTTGCCCGTGCTGGGCGTGCCGGGTTGGTGGCCTGCCAACGAGGATCCCACTTACTATGCCGACGCCGACGTGTTCCGCCCCCGGCGTCCCGACGCTCCATTGGACCACCCATGACCTTGCCGACATCACCCTCCTGGTCCCACCTGGACCTGGCACAGGACGCCGACCGCGCCGAGCTCGCGGCGCATTTCCGCGCCAGCGGCGTGCGCGACGTCGAGTGCCTGTTTGCCGACGTCACCGGTTACCCGCGCGGCAAGCTCATGCCTGCGGGCAGCTTTGCGGCGGGCGGCGAGCTGCGCATCTGCCAGGCCATCCCCATGCAGTGCGTGACGGGGGAGTACTCCTACGACCCGATCTTTCCCGACAGCGACCCCGACGTGCGACTGGTGCCCGACCTGGCCACGCTCAAGCTCGCACCCTGGGCCAGCGTGCCGCGCTACCTGGCGGTGCACGACTGCGTGGAACTCGACGGCAGCCTGTGTGAATTCGCCCCGCGCTCGGTGCTCAAGAACGTGGTCGCGCGTTACCAGGCCATGGGCCTGACGCCCGTGGTGGCACCCGAGATCGAGTTCTACCTGACCGCCGCCATGACCGACCCGGCTCAGCCACTCACCGCGCCGCTGGGGCGCGGTGGCCGGCCCGAGGTGGGGCAGTCGGCCTTCAGCCTGAACGCGCTCAACGAGCTGGCACCGTTCTGGGATGCGTTCCACGCCGCCATCGACGCCCTGGGCATCCGGGCCGACACCTGGCTGCACGAGGTCGGCCCCTGCCAGTACGAGATCAACCTGCTGCACGGCGACCCGGTGGCGGTGGCCGACCAGGCTTTCCTGTTCAAGACGGCGGCACGCGAAATCGCCCTGCAGCATGGGTTGAACGCGGTCTTCATGGCCAAGCCCATCGCCGGCGAGGCCGGCAGTTCCATGCACCTCCACCAGAGCGTGGTGGATGCCGAGGGCCGCAATATCTTCAGCCAGGCCGATGGCTCCGCGAGCGACGCATTCCTGCACTACATCGGCGGCTTGCAGGCCTACACGCCGGACCTCACGCTCATCTATGCGCCCACGGTCAATTCGTACCGCCGTTATGTCAGTGGCAGTCAGGCGCCCACGAACGTGGCGTGGGGCTACGACAACCGCACCGCCGGCCTGCGCGTTCCCGTGAGCCCGGCTGCGGCTCGCCGGGTCGAGAACCGGCTGGCCGGCGCCGACGCCAACCCTTATCTGGCCATGGCCGCCACGCTGGCCGCCGGCCTGGCCGGGCTGCAGACGCGTTGTCTGCCGGGCGATCCGGTGCAAGGCAATGGCTACGACCTGCCGCGTGGTCTGCCGCGAACTTTTTCAACCGCCCACGAACAAATGGCCCAGAGTGAACACGCGCCGCGCCTGCTCGGTGAGCGATTCGTGCGGGCTTATCTCGCGGTCAAGGCGATGGAGCACGATAGCTTCCTGAACGAGATCAGCGCCTGGGAACGGCGGTTTCTGCTGCCCCAGGTCTGACCCTCGGGGACCACCTGAAGCGGGCGTGGCTTGAAGAACCGCGCAACCAGCCCCACTTATCATCCCGTTGTCTTTGACACTACCCGGAGTCCCCATGAAACGCATCCTGCTGTTCGTCCTGACCAACTTCGCCGTGATGGCGGTGCTGTTGATCACCACCCGCATCCTGGGCGTGGACCGCTTCCTCACCGCCAACGGCCTGAACATGACGGCGCTGGCCGGGTTCTCGCTCGTCATCGGCTTTGGTGGCGCCATCATCTCGTTGCTGATCAGCAAGCCCATGGCCAAGTTCAGCACCGGCGTGCGCGTGATCAACCAGCCGCAGACGGCCGACGAAGCCTGGATCGTGGAGACCGTGCGCCGCTTCGCCGACAAGGCCGGCATCGGCATGCCCGAGGTGGGCATCTTCGAGGGCGCGCCCAACGCCTTCGCCACCGGTGCGTTCAAGAACTCCGCGCTCGTGGCGGTGTCCACCGGCCTGCTGCAGAACATGACGAAGGAAGAAGTCGAGGCCGTGATCGGCCACGAGGTGGCCCACGTGGCCAACGGCGACATGGTCACCATGACGTTGATCCAGGGCGTGATGAACACCTTCGTGGTGTTCCTCAGCCGCGTGATCGGCTATGCCGTGGACAGCTTCCTTCGCAGGGGCGACAGCAACAGCAGCGGCCCCGGCATCGGCTACATGATCACCACCATCGTGATGGACATCGTGCTGGGTTTCCTGGCCGCCATCATCGTGGCCTGGTTCAGCCGTCAGCGCGAGTTCCGTGCCGACGCCGGTGCCGCTGGCCTCATGGGCCGCAAGCAACCCATGATCAACGCGTTGGCTCGCCTGGGTGGCCTCACACCCGGCGAGCTGCCCAAGACCATGCAGGCACTCGGCATCGCTGGCGGCCTGGGCAAACTGTTCTCGACACACCCGCCGATCGAAGAGCGCATCGCCGCGCTGCAGAACCAAAGCTGACCCCCCCGCAGCTTTGGTTGCCCCCCGCGTCGCCTGCGGCGCCACCCCCCTGGGAGGGGGGCGACACCTGAGGCCCGGCAAAGCCGGTTCCTCGGTGTCTCTGGCAAGGGGCACGCTCTCCGGAAACGCAAAAGCGACCCTCGGGTCGCTTTTTTTTGTGTGCCTGGATCAGCGGTTGCGGTCCCAGCGGTCATGGTCACGACGCCCATCTCGGTAGCGTCGGTCGTCGTGGCGGTGGCCCGATCGGTAGCCGTTGATGTAGATCACGCCCGGTGATACCTGGTAGCGCGGGTAGTACTGTGTACCGATGGTGATGCGGGTGTTGTTCGGGTAGTACTCTGTTCGGGGCTGGTACACCGGTGCGCTGTTGTAGATGGGCGGTGGCAGGACGTCCACCGGTGACACGTTCAGGCGGATGTAGCGGCCCGGGTCCTGCGGGGTCTGCACGTTGTACTGGCGCCCGGCGTATTCATAGACCACGTTGTAGGCCACGGTGCGGTTTTCGTAAAACGTCTGCGTGCCGCACTGGCGGTAGGTCTCGGTGTAGGGCTGGCCCGGGCCTTCGATGCGGTCGCCCAGGATCGCGCCGCCGACCAGGCCGATCACGGTGGCCGCAGCACGGCCTCCGCCATTGCCGATCGCATTGCCCGCTGCCCCGCCGGCGATGCCGCCGAGCAGGGCGCCAGCGCCCGATTTCTGACCTTGGTAGGTCACGCGCTCGTCGCTGCACACCTCGCGCGGCACGGCGACCTGCTGCACCACCGGCGTGCTGCTGATCACGCGGCCTTGTTCTTCCTGTGCGTGCGCCACACCGCTGCCGGCCAGGGCGAGCAGGCCGGCAGCGAAGGGAATGAGGGCTGGGGTTTTCATGGGGAACTCCTGATGGGGGTAGCTTGAAGTCTGCTCTTTTGCTGTCAAGCCCTGGTGCACCGTGTGTAAAGAATCGTCACAACGCCGGAATTTTTGCAGCGCCTGGCGATGGGGTGCGGTCCTGGAGCAGATCCCGCACCAATGCTTCGGCCACCTTCAGGCCGTCGACCCCCGCCGAGAGGATGCCGCCCGCATAGCCGGCGCCTTCACCGGCCGGGTACAGCCCGCGTGTGTTCAGGCTCTGCAAGTCGTCACCACGCGTGATGCGCAGCGGTGCAGACGTGCGGGTCTCCACGCCGGTCAGCACGGCGTCGGCCATGTCGTAGCCGGCGATCTTGCGACCGAACACCGGCAGCGCCTCCTTCATGGCCTCGATGGCGTAGGCGGGCAGGGCCGGCGCCAGATCGCCCAGTTTCACGCCGGGCTGGTACGAGGGCACCACCTCGCCCAGTTCGCTGGACGGACGCTGCGCCAGAAAATCGCCCACCAGTTGCCCAGGGGCTTCGTAGGTGCCGCCACCGAGCTGGTAAGCGCGCGCTTCGAGTTCGCGCTGCAGCACGATGCCGGCCAACGGATGGTTCTGGCCCGTGGTGGCGAGTTGCGCGGCCTGTGCGGCGTAGCGCTGGCCGTCCGATGCGCCGAAGGCGGCAGTCCACAGCGGCGCATCGCGCGGGAAGGTCTGTGGAAAATCGGCCGGCTCGATGCCCACCACCAGTCCAGCATTGGCGTTGCGCTCATTGCGCGAGTACTGGCTCATGCCGTTGGTGACCACGCGCCCCGGCTCCGACGTGGCCGCCACCACCATGCCGCCCGGGCACATGCAGAAACTGTAGACCGCGCGGCCGTTCCTGGCGTGGTGCACCAGCTTGTAGTCGGCCGCGCCCAGCAGTGGGTGGCCCGTGTGACGGCCCCAGCGCGCGCGGTCGATCACGCTCTGCGGGTGCTCGATGCGAAAACCCACCGAAAACGGCTTGACCTCCATGAAGACGCCCGCGTCCCACAGTTGCGCGAAGGTGTCACGCGAACTGTGGCCCAGCGCGAACACCACGCGCTGCACCGACATGTCGATGGTGTCTCCGATGTCCAGTCGCCTCACTTTCAACGATGCGATGCGTTGCTCGCCCCCCTCGCGAGAGAGGCTGACGCCACACACCTGGCGCTGAAAGCGGATCTCGCCGCCGAGCGCGATGATCTTCTCGCGCATGGCTTCCACCACCCGCACCAGCTTGAAGGTGCCGATGTGCGGGTGCGCGGTGTAGAGGATTTCGGCCGGTGCGCCTGCATCGACAAACTCCCGCATGACCTTGCGGCCGAGAAAGCGCGGGTCCTTGATCTGGCTGTAGAGCTTGCCGTCGGAGAACAGGCCCGCGCCCCCTTCGCCGTACTGCACGTTGCTCTCGGGGTTGAGCACATGTTTGCGCCACAACCCCCAGGTGTCCTTGGTGCGTTCGCGCACCGGCTTGCCGCGCTCCAGCACGATGGGCTTGAACCCCATTTGCGCCAGGGCCAGCGCGGTGAACAGGCCGCAGGGGCCCAGGCCGACCACCACCGGGCGCTCGCTCTCGTCGGCGGGCCAGCCGGCCGGGGCATGGCCGGGCGGGTGCCAGGCCATGTCGGGCGTGGGCTGCACATGGGACTTGCCCGCGTGCGCGGCGAGCAGAGCGGCTTCCTGCGCCGGATCGACCAGCGTCACATCCACGATGTAGACCGCGAGCAAGTCGACCTTGCGCGCGTCGAAGCTGCGTTTGAAGACGTGGAGGTGCGCAATGTCCGAGGCGGGCACGGCAAGCGCGGCCGCGGCCAGCCGGGTCAGTGCCTCCACCGGGTGTGGAGGCGGTTCGCGGTCGAGGTCGGTTTCGGTGGGCGCGTCGGCAGCGCGGCGGTGCTCGGTCGGTACCGCGGCCAGAGGCAGCTTGAGTTCGGAGAGTCGGATCATGGCGGAGGGTGGCTTGTGGCGATCAAGCAATCCAGGGCAAAGCCGCCATTGTCCGACACCTTCAGGGCACGACCAAGGTCAGCTTGGGGAAGTAGCGCCGGTAGCGCACGGCATCGCGGGTGAGCAATTGCAGTTGGTTCACCCAGGCGTGCGCGCCGATGTAGAAGTCGGGCAAGGGCGAGGTCCTGGCGCCGCTGTGCTGCCGGTAGAGCTTGAAGGCCTGGCCGGCAAGAAAGGCCGCGTCCCATGGGAGTGCCTGGCGTTGCAGGGGCAGCTCGGCCAGCGTGGCCTCCAGATCGGCCGCAGTTTCAAAACGTGGACTCAGCTCGGCCAGGATCAGTGGATTGATGATCAGCGGTCCCTGCTGCGCACAGCGCTCCAGCTGTGTGATCGACCACTCGGCCCACTGGGGGTCGTCGGCCAGCACGTCGATCAACACACAGCTGTCGACCAGGGTGCTGACCATCGGCGCCGGTTGCAGGTAGCGCGCATCGGGCTCCCGTGCGCTGGTGCCTGTGGGCTGTCGGCGCGTGCTCATCAGCCGCGCAGGTATTTCATGAACTCGTCTGTGCCCATGCCCTTGAAGGCACCGGCATTGGCGCTGCCGCGCGCGCGCTCAAAGGCGCGGCGGGTGGGCGACACTGCGCCGGCCGCAGCGCGCAACAGCACGTCGCCATTGGGCAGCACCTCGAAGCTGACCTCGCTGTGCGGGTACAGCCGCGCCTGCTCGCGCACCGCCTGGGGAATGGTGACCTGGCCTTTGCTGGTGATTCTCACGATTCTTACTCCTTTGATGTAAGAGTCTTACTTTGAGCGAAAGTCTTGTCAAGAGGTGGTCGATTGGTTCAGGCGGGATAATGCGTGGGTGAAGCGCGCCAGGCCGTCGCTGGCACTGCCTCGCAAGAGGACCCGAAAGGGGGTGCTGGAGGAACGTCCGGACTGCACAGGACAGCGTAGGAGGTAACACCTCTCCACCGACAAGCCGCAAGGCCCTAAGGTGAGGATCAGAGCAACAGAGACGAGCCGCTTCAGTGCGGGTGAA
>NZ_JAKFEO010000002.1:0-3495 GCF_036675665.1 Hydrogenophaga sp.
CACCACCAGCCATCGTGCAGCGGCTCAATGCCGAGATTGTCAAAATCCTGAAGATGCCGGACGTGGCGGCCAAGCTGACCGACCAGCTCGGCATGGAGATCGTGGGCAGCACGCCCGAGGAACTCGCGGTGCACATGAAGTCCGAGATCGCGCGCTGGGCCGAGCTCGTGAAGAAGTCGGGCGCGACGGCAAGCTGATACGGGAAACCGCGCCGGGACCCGGTGCCATGCATGCAGCAACGGCCCGATGCTGCCGCTGGGTTGCACCTGATCGGATGTCTGCTGATATATTCAGTCGCGCAGCCGCTCAGCCACAAACTGGCGGAACAAACCCATCGACGGCGCCTCGGTGCGCCCGGCCAGCGTGACGAACGCAAAGAGCGGGCCGTTGATCAGCTGGGGGTCGGTCGCCAGCTCGACGAGCTGGCCAGCCTCGATGCTGGCGCGTGCAGCCGCCAGGATGCCGAGGTAGACCGCGTCCGAGGCCTTGACCGTCTCGATCAGGCTCATGATGTCGTCGCAACGCAGGCTCACCGCCTGCTGCGGGTCGGCCCGTGGCCCGAAGCGGTTGACCAGGGCATGCGCCACTTCCGTGCTGAGCGGCGTCGAGGCCAGCGGGTAGCGCAGCATGTCGTCAAAAGACACCGGCCTGCCGGCCTGCAGCAAGGGGTGGCCGCTGCGGCAGACAAAGCCGGCCCGCATTTCGGCCAAGCGCTCAATAGTCAAGTCGGGGGCCGGCGCAATGTTGCGCACCTCGATCACCAGCGCATCCAGCGTGCGCTGGCGCAGCTGAACCAGCTGCAGTTCGATGGCGCCGGACGTGATGCTGACGCGTACGCCCGGGTGCTGCTGCGCGATGTGTACCAGAAACGGTGTCGTGAGCATCGCGCCCGGCCCCGAGCCCAGCCCGACGCGGATCGCCCCGACGCTGCCCTGCTTGAGCAACTCCGCACTGCGGCGCAACTCGGCAGCATCGAACACCATGCGCCGGGCGCGCGCGGCCACGGCCTCGCCCAGCGGCGTGAGTTCGTTGCGCTTGCCCGTGCGGTCGATCAGGCGTGCGCCCAGATCGTCTTCCAGCACCTGGATGCTGCGGCTCAGGGCCGACTGCGTCAGGTGCAGCTGCTCGGCGGCGCGACTGAACGAGCCGGTTTCCGCCACGGCCAGCAGGTGTTCCAGTTGTCTCAGGTTCATCGGGTTTGTTTTGAGAATGAGTTATTTTGCTGGAAACAAGAAAAATTATGCATTAGACAAATATACCGGGGATTTTTACTATGTGGAGGCATCACCCACACAACCCCATCCTCTGTTTGACAGGAGACAACGTGAACGCATCACTCGCATTGACCAAAAAACTCGGCACACTGCTGGCGGGTCTGCTGCTCGCTGGCGCCGCGACGGCGGCCGACCCCTACCCGTCCAGGTTGCTCACCCTGATGGTGCCCTACCCAGCGGGCGGCCTGTCGGACTCGATTGCGCGCGCCATCAGCGTGCCGCTGGGCAAGGCGCTGGGCCAGCAGGTCATCGTGGACAACCTCGGCGGGGTTAGCGGCGCGCTGGCCGCGCAAAAAGTGCTCAATGCCCCGGCCGACGGCTACATGCTTTTCCTCGGCTCGCCGAATGAGGTGATCCTGTCGCCGCTGGCCAATGCCGCGGTCAAGCTGCGCGCCGAAGACTTCAGGCTGCTGACCCAGCTCACCGTCAACCCGCTGGTGATGTTGGCGCGCAAGGACCTGCCGGCCAACTCGATCGACGAGATCGTGGCACTGGGCAAAAGCGCCGCCAGCAAGGGCCTGACTTACGGCAGCGTGGGCGTGGGCTCGATGTATCACCTGGTGACCGAAAGCATGGCGCAGCGGACCGGCATCAGCGTCACCCATGTGCCGTACAAGGGCGGTGCCCCGCTGCTGCAGGACATGGGCGGCGGCAATGTGGACATTGCCATCCTGCCTTATGCCACCAGCTACCGCGGCTTGGCCGACCAAGGGCGGCTGAAGCTCGTGGGCTGGGTTGGTGACCAGCGCAGCAAGCTCGACAGCACCATCCCCGCCTTTGGCGAAGGCAAGGTGCTGAAAAATTTCAACCAGCAGATCTGGGCCGGCATCATGGTCAAAAAGGGCACGCCGGAGGATGTGGCGGTGCGCCTGCATAAGGCCTTGGCCGAGGTGATGCAGGACGCCGAGGTGCGCAAGGCGCTGGAGGCGACCGGCTCGGAAGTCGCCAAAACCAACAGCCTGGTCGAGGCCAGCAAGCTGCTGGAGGCCGAAACCGCCAAGTTCCGCGCCATGGCCAAAAGCATCAATCTGCAGCCGCAGTAAGGGCCGCCACCATGCATGCTGTACTCGATGCCCTGAACGCGCAGGCCGATGAATTCATTGCGGTGCGGCGCGACATCCACCGCCACCCCGAGCTGGGTTTTCAGGAACGCCGCACCAGCGACCTCGTCGCCGAGCGGCTCGCGCAATGGGGTTATGCGGTGGAACGCGGCCTGGGCGGCACCGGCCTGGTCGGCCAGCTGAGACGCGGCAACGGCCCCAAACGGCTGGGCTTGCGCGGCGAAATGGACGCGCTGCCGATTGTCGAAGCCACCGGGCTCGCGCACACCAGTTGCCACGCCGGCGTGATGCACGCCTGCGGCCACGATGGCCACACGGTCATGGTGCTGGCCGCGGCCAGGTACCTGGCCGAGAAAGGCGAGTTCAGCGGCACGCTCAACCTGGTCTTTCAGCCAGCCGAGGAAGGCTTGGGCGGTGCCAAGAAGATGATGGAAGACGGACTGTTTGCCAAGTACCCGTGCGACGCGATCTTTGCGATGCACAACATGCCCGGCCATCCGCAGGGCCGGCTGCTGCTGCGCGACGGCGCGGCCATGGCCTCGTCCGACAATGTGACCATCACCCTCGAAGGCGCAGGCGGCCACGGCGCTCTGCCGCACCACGCGGTCGACCCCGTGGTGGCGGCGGCCAGCATCGTGATGGCACTGCAAACCATCGTGTCGCGCAACGTCGACCCATCGCAGACGGCCGTGGTCACCGTGGGCGCGCTCAACGCCGGCAAGGCCGGCAACGTGATCCCGCAAACCGCGAGCCTGCAGCTCAGCGTGCGCTCGCTCGACCGGGACGTGCGCGAGTTGCTGGAGCAGCGCATCAAGGCGCTGGTCCATGCGCAAGCCGAGAGCTTTGGCGTGCGCGCGAGCATTGACTACCGGCGCGGCTACCCGGTGCTGGTCAACACCGTGGCCGAGACCGACTTCGCGCGTCAGGTCGCGCAGGAACTCGTGGGCGCCGATCAGGTCACGCTGCAGAGCCCGGCCCTGACCGCCAGTGAAGACTTCGCCTTCATGCTGGAGCGCGTGCCCGGCAGCTATCTGCTGATCGGCAACGGCGATGGCGACAGCGCCGGCGCCTGCATGGTGCACAACCCGGGCTACGACTTCAACGACGCCAACCTGCCCGTGGGCGCGGCCTACTGGGCGCTGCTGGCGCAACGCTTTCTG
>NZ_JAKFEO010000045.1:0-21561 GCF_036675665.1 Hydrogenophaga sp.
ATTACTCACCCGTTCGCCACTCGTCAGCACCTTGCGGCCTGTTACCGTTCGACTTGCATGTGTAAAGCATGCCGCCAGCGTTCAATCTGAGCCAGGATCAAACTCTTTAGTTCGATCTTGAAAATTACTCATAAAAACGGAATTGAAGTGAACTTCACTTCTATTCTCATGAGCGTTTAAAGTCTTGCGACTTGGACTCTTTCAAGTCCGTTTCGCAATCGCCTTCAAACGCCCACGCTTATCGGCTGTATATTTTTAATGATCTCCGCAAACTCACCGGCCTTCACCGTCTTCGTCTGCCTGCTTAGCTGCGATCAGCTGAGCCTCGTATTATGACACAGTTTTTGGAGCGTTGTCAAAAAATCAGATTTTTTTTATTTGATCTTTTCGCGCTGCCTTGGCTGCGTCTCCACTGTCTTCTCTGGCCTCCCGGGGGGCGGCTGCTGTGTTCAGCGGAGCCTTGCAGTATATGCCAGATTTTGAGCTCTCGTCAAACCGGTTGAAAAAGTTTTTGATGTCATGCCGCCCGGGCACGGCTTGGCACAAGGTAGCGCATGCGATGCCGACGCCATGAAAAGGCTCTGCGGCCCATCGGCTCCTTCCTGGCTCCTTCCTTATAGGCAGGCCGCAAGCGTGCACAGAGAGTGACGGGGATAATCGCGGCTCTTTTGTCTCGGGCTTTGCATGGCACTCATCACCCTTCAGAACGCACAGTTGGCCTACGGCCATGTGGCGCTCCTCGATCACACCGACTTTGCGCTGGAGACCCAGGAGAGAGTAGGCCTGATCGGGCGCAACGGAACCGGCAAGTCATCGCTGCTCAAAATACTGGCTTCCCTGGAGAAGCCCGACGACGGAACACTGCAAGTGCAGACCGGCTTGCGCATTGCCTATGTTCCGCAGGAACCCATTCTTGATTTGCAATCCACTGTGTTTGAGGCAGCCAGCGTGGGCTTGGCGGACGCGCGGGCGGCGCGGGATCTGTATTTGAGCGGGGCAGAGGGACTCGACCTCGACGCATTGCAGAACCGCATCGAGGCGCTGGATGCCTGGAACTGGGAACAACGGGTGGAGGAAACACTGCATCGTCTGCACCTGGACGGCGCGGTGAAGGTGGGGGAGCTCTCGGGCGGCAACAAGAAGCGCGTGGCGCTGGCACAAGCGCTGGTGAGCCGCCCTGATGTGTTGCTGCTCGACGAGCCCACCAACCACCTGGATCTGGACAGCATCACCTGGCTGGAAGACCTGATGCTGGAATACCAGGGCAGTCTGGTCACGATCAGCCACGACCGGGCCTTTCTTGACCGCGTGGCCACCCGCATGGTGGAACTGGACCGCGGACGGCTGCTGAGCTATCCGGGCAACTTTGCGCAGTACCAGATCCTGAAGGAAGAGCAGATGGCGCAAGAGGCGGTGATCAGCGCGCGTGCCGACAAGCTGCTGGCCCAGGAGGAGGTGTGGATCCGCAAAGGCGTGGAGGCTCGCCGTACGCGGGCCCAAGGGCGCATCACACGACTGGAGCGTTTGCGCGAGCAGCGTGCGCAGCGTCGCGACGCACTGGGCAGCGTGAAACTGGAAGTGGCCAGCGGCAACTCCAGCGGCAAGATCGTCGCCGAACTGGAGAAAGTGACGCAATCGTTCCCGACCGCTGGCGGTGGATTGCGCACGGTCATTCGCGATTTTTCCGCGACTATCCTGCGTGGCGACAAGATCGGCTTGATCGGCCCCAATGGCGCAGGCAAGACCACTTTGTTGAAGATCATCCTGGGTGACCTGATGCCCACCGGCGGCTCGGTGCGCCAGGGCAGCAAGGTCAGTGTGGCGTATTTCGATCAGATGCGCGATCAACTGGACCTGGACGCCACGCTGGAGGATTTCATCAGCCCGGGCAGTGAGTGGATCGAGATCGGCAACAAGCGCACGCACGTCAAGAGCTACCTGAGCGATTTCCTGTTTTCACCGGCACGCGCCAATGCGCCGGTGCGCACGCTCTCGGGCGGCGAGCGCAACCGCCTGTTGCTGGCGCGGTTGTTTGCGCGCCCGGCCAACGTTCTGGTGCTCGACGAGCCGACCAACGATCTGGACATCGACACGCTGGAGCTGCTCGAAGACCTGCTCCAACAGTATGAAGGCACGGTGTTCCTGGTGAGCCACGACCGCCGGTTCCTGGACAACGTGGTGACAAGCACGCTGGTGTTCGAAGGCGATGGCCGCTGGCGCGAGTACGTGGGCGACGTGCAGGACTGGCTCACGCAGTCGGCCCGCTCGGAATCCCTGCAGCGCGAGCGCGACGCCCAGACGGCTGCGCCCACGGTCAAGGCAACGCCTGCTGTGGCGCCGGCGAGCACTCCAGCCGCCACTGCCAACAAGAAGAAGCTCAGCTACAAGGAACAGCGCGAGTTCGATGCCCTGCCGGAGCGCATCGCTGCGCTGGAGGCTGAGCAGGCGAGCGTCGACAGCGAACTGGGTGGCGGTCAACTATTCAACACCGATCCGACGCGGGCGGCTCAACTTGGCGCACGCCATGCCGATATCGAGGCTGAATGGCTTCGGGCAATGGAGCGCTGGGAGGTGCTTGGCGGAAGCTGAGGCACTTGTCGGCGTGAGCTGAAGCTGCGCACAACCTCACAATGGCTCATGACACCTGACCGCCTGGCTCTGGACCTGCAGCGCACGCTCAACGAGCTTGCGCAGGAGAAGGCGCGCACGCAGCAGCTGCTGGCCGAAGTCGAGCATCAGAACCGGGAACTCGATCGCTTGCGCAGTTCGGTTCATCGCGAGTCCAACAGCCGCCTGCTGGCCGAAGAAGCGCTGGACGAGACGCGCGACCGGCTGCAGATGGCGGTGGACGCCGCGGGCCTGGCCTTGTGGGATTGGCAATTGCCATCGCGGCAGATGTTCCTCACGGCGCGCTGGGGTGAGCTGATCGGCGACATCGGCAGGGACGCCTACTGGGAGGTGGCAGAGTTGAAGTCGCGCTTGCATCCCGAAGACGCACGCCTGCTTCAGACCGCGATGACGGCCTTGCTGGAAGGCCGCGAACAGCGGGCCGTGGTGCAACACCGGGTGCGCACCTCCACCGGGTGGCTCTGGGTGGAGACCCACGGCATGGTGGCCGAGCACGACGCCCGGGGCATGCCCCTGCGGCTCATGGGCACGCTGGCCGACATCGGTGAGCGAAAGCGCATCGAACAGGACAGCGCACAGGCCCGCGAGATGGCCGAGCAGGCCAGCCAGGCCAAGAGCGACTTTCTGGCCAACATCAGCCACGAGGTACGCACTCCGCTCAATGCGCTGATGGGTCTCACGCGCATGCTCATGGACTCACCGCTGAATGCGGAACAGGCGAACTGGCTCGCGCTCATGGACAGTTCGGCGCGCGCCCTTCTGGCCTTGCTCAACGACATCCTGGATCTCTCCCGCATCGAGGCGGGCAAGCTGGACATCGAACACACGCGCTTCGACCTTCACCGTGCGCTGCGGGATGCATCGGGGCCCCACGCCGAGCAGGCCCGGGCCAAACCCCTGGCCTTCCAGCTCGTGCTGCATCCGGACCTGCCGCAATGGGTGCTGGGAGACCCGGGCCGGCTGGGACAGGTGGTCGGCAACCTGTTGTCCAACGCGATCAAGTTCACGCCGCGCAACGGCCGCATCGACGTGACCGTGTCCAGTCCCGAGGCGGCCGGCTCAGGTCCGCGCGAACTGCAGTTGAAGGTGCAGGACAGTGGGGTGGGCATTGGGCGCAAGCAGCAGGCCACGATTTTCGAAGCGTTCACCCAGGCCGATGCATCCACCGCGCGCCGGCACGGCGGCAGCGGTCTGGGACTGGCCATTTGCGCGCGCCTGGCCAGCCTGATGGGCGGCCGGATCGACCTGCAGAGCGAACTGGGCCAGGGCAGCACCTTCACGCTCACACTGCCCCTGCAGGAATCCCCCACGGTGAATGAAGGGCTTCTGAGCGCTCCCATGGAGCTGCTGGAAATCGCCGACGCCGGCCCGCGCTACGCAGGCATGGTGGTGTTGCTGGCCGAAGACCATCCGGTCAACGAAATGATGCTGCGACAGCTGCTGCTGCGCCTGGGTTGCATCGTGCGCGTGGCGCGTGGTGGAGCGCAGGCCGTGGCGCAATGGGAGCAAGGCGGTATCGACATGGTGTTGATGGACGTGCAGATGCCGGGCATGAGCGGTCTGCAGGCCACGCAGATGATCCGCGAGGCAGAAGGCAAGCGGCGCCTCAAGCGCACCCCGATCGTGGCGGTGACGGCCAACGCCATGCCGGGTGATCGCCAGGCCTGCCTGGCCGCGGGCATGGACGGCTACACGCCCAAGCCGGTCAGCCCGCAGGCCTTGATGCAGGAAATGGATCGGGTGCTGGCGTTGCTGGCATCCGGACCCGTGCCCGCCATTGCGCCCAGCGCACTCCCCCCTCCCGCTGCCCCTGTCAAGCGTCCGGCCGCTTCCCCCGATGCGCTGGATGTGGACAAGCTGCGCAGACGCCTGGACGGCGACGAGGAAACCCTGCGACAGCTGGCACTGGCCATGCGCAGCGACCTGGTCTCCAAACTGACCGACATGCAGCGCGCTTTCGAGGTCAAGGACGCCGCCGCCGCAGTGGCGCATGCCCATGGGCTCAAGGGCTCGCTGGGCAGCATGACGGCCGAGCGCGGCGCGCGACTGGCCAAGGGGTTGGAACTGGCGGCACGGGGGGGCGACTGGGGCTTGTTTGGTCGCGCCTTGCCACTGATGCGAACCGAAGCGCGCCAGATTGACCGCATCCTCGCCCGCATCCTCGACGCCAGCGGCAGCGACCTGTTCGGCAGCACCGAACCTCCGGCCACGGTGTACTGAGGTCCCAGGACTCCTACGCTCCCCCGCTGCGCGTGGTCCGCTGCCCCCCGAGGGGGCTGAGCCGGCCTTGGGACGGCCCGGCGGCTGGCTCGTTGGCGTCCCGGGTGAGGCGGCTGAACACGCGCCAGAACGCAGCGTCCTGCGTGGTGGCGAAGTTGATGCGCATCAACGTGCTCGGCGCGCGCGCCGCGTGGAACAAGGCGCCGGGTGCGATCAGGTAGCCTTCATCCAACATGCGCTGCGCCAGCTCGTCGGTGTCCACGCCGGTGTCGACCCAGCCAAACAGCCCCACCGGCTCGGCCGCGAATGTGCAGCCGGCCGCCAGCGCCAGTTTCACGCTGCGCGCACGCGCCGCGTCGAGCCGGGTGCGGATGCGCTCGGCATGCCGGCGCAACTGGCCTTGCTCGATGCACAGCGCCAGTGCTTTCTCCAGCAGCGCGGGCGTGGTGAGCGTACTCAGCAGTTTGGTGTCGAGCAAGGGCTCCACCAGGGCGGGCGGGGCGGCCAGATAGCCGATGCGCCAGTTGGGCGCCAGGATCTTGGCGAAGCCACTCACGTAGATCGTGCGCTGCAGGCCGTCGAGCGCACTCAGCCGCGTGGCGTGCTCGGGCGCGATGTGGCTGTAGGTATCGTCCTCGACGATGTGGAAGTTGTGCTGGTTGGCCAGTTGCAGCAGGCGGTGCGCGCTGCCGGGCGAGAGGCAGTAGCCCGTGGGATTGTGGAACACGCTCACGCTCACGTACAGCTTGGGCTGGTGCACCTCGCAGTACTTCGCCATGACCTCCAGGTCGGGCCCGTCGGCACGCCGGGGCACCGGCAGGATGCGCATGCCCAACGCGGCCAGGCGCGCAAACTCCACCGCCCAGCCCGGTTCCTCCACCATCACCGGATCGCCCGCGCGCAGCAGCGTGCGGCTCACGATGTCGAGCGCGTGCGTGGCGCCCACGGTGGTGATGATGTGATCGGGCTCGGTGTGAATGCTCAGCGTGCCGAGTTTTTGCGCCAGCACCCGGCGCAGGCCGCTGTCGCCCAGCGGTTCACCGTACTGGAGCGAGAAGTCCTGCAGCGCGCGCGTGCTCGTGACCTTGCGCACCGCCGCCGGCATGAAGGTGGATTCCAGCCACTCCGGCGGGAACACGCCCATGCCGGGATGCGGCTTGTTGCTGACTTTGTGAAACATGCCGCGGATCAACGCCGTGGCGTTGATGGGAGATGCGCCGGTGCGCGCCGCGGCCTTGGTTTCGGGCGCCGCCACATCGCCGCGCGGTGTTGGCATCTCGCGCACGAAGAAGCCGCGGTTCTTGCGCGCCTGAACCAGGCCCTGAGCGAGCAGCTGGTCGTAGGCCGCAACCACGGTGGCCGTGCTCACCCCGTGCTGCTCTGCACACTGGCGAACCGAGGGCAGGCGTGCACCGGGCGCCAGCAGGCGGCTGCGAATGCGATCGGCAAAGCGCACGGCGAGTTGCTCGGTCAGGGACTGTGCAGAGGTCTTCATCAGCATGGGGAACGCATCCTTCCTGGCGGTCTGTACTGTCGAGGCGACCAATACAGATATCCAACTGCGCTGGCCAACTGTATTGGTTGTGTATTGGCGCAAAGATTACATTGATCTTCCCGAACTGACAATCTCCACGCCCCATTCCTCATGAGCGCCACCGAGTTGACCGCCCTGCTCCTGTTCTGCACAGCGATGAGTTTTTCGCCGGGCCCGAACACCACGCTGTCCACGGCACTCGCGGCCAACCTGGGCCTGCGACGCGCGCTGCGCTTCTGCTTCGCCGTGCCCACCGGCTGGACGCTGCTCATGCTGGCCTGCGGCCTGGGCCTGGGCGCGCTGGTGCTGAGCGTGCCGGCGCTGCGTTGGGGCGTGAAGCTGCTGGGTGTGGTCTACATGCTGTGGCTGGCCTGGAAGCTGGCTGGCGCTGCGAAGCTTTCCGATGTCGACGCCTCGCGACTCAACGTCACGTTCATGCAGGGCGTGGGCCTGCAGTTCCTCAACATCAAGGCCTGGATGCTGGCGCTCACGCTCACCGCGGGCTGGGTGGTCAACGCCAGCGGGCAACCCGCCGCCAATCCCGGTGAACGTCTGGCCATCATCTGCGTGGTGATGGTGTTTTTCGCCTTCATCAGCAACTTCACCTACGCAGTGGCCGGCTCGCTGCTGCGCCAGTGGCTCACGCAAGGGCGGCGACTGGTCTGGTTCAACCGCACGCTGGCCGCCGTGCTGGTGGCCACCGCACTGTGGATGCTGACCGTATGAGCGCCGCGCAGGGCCGCCCCAAGCAAGCTCGCACCGCAGTGCGCAACACGAAGGTACTCGCATGACCTCACACACCATGCTCGCGCCGCGCTGGCGCGACCTCCCCGCCAACCAGGGCCTGCTGCTCGGCCTGCTGGGCGTGACCATCTTCGCGCTCACGCTGCCCATGACGCGGCTGGCCGTGGGCACGGTGGATGCGCCCCAGATGTCGGGCGTGTTCGTCGCGCTCGGTCGGGCGGTCGTCGCCGCGTTGCTGTCCGCCGCATTCCTGGTCGCCACGCGCGCACCATGGCCCCGGCGCGACGACCTGCTGCCGCTGGCCATCACCGCGGCCGGCGTGGTGTTCGGCTTTCCGCTCTTCACCTCGGTGGCCATGCGCTACGTGGAAGCGGTGCACGCCAGCGTGATCGTGGGCGTGCTGCCGCTGGCCACGGCGGCGGTGGGCGCGTTGCTGCATCACCAGCGCCCGTCCACCGGCTTCTGGGTGTGCGCGGCGCTGGGCAGCGCGCTGGTGGTGGGCTTTGCGGTGCTGCGCTCGGGCAGCGCGGGTTTGTCCATCCACCCGGCCGATGCGCTGCTGCTCGCGGCCATGCTGTGCGCTGCGGTGGGTTACGGCTATGGCGCTCGGCTGTCGCAGCGCATGCGTGCCGAGCACGTGATCTGCTGGGCGCTGGTGATCGCGCTGCCCATCACCCTGCCCCTGGCCGCGTTCACCCGCCCGCAGACCGCGCTGCAGGTCTCGGCCTGGTGGGGCTTCGCCTACACCGCCGTGTTTTCGATGTGGATCGGTTTTTTTGCCTGGTACCGTGGCTTGGCGCTCGGCGGGACGGTGCGTGTGAGCCAGGTGCAACTGGTGCAGCCCTTCCTGGGCATGTTGTTCGCGGTGCCGCTGCTGGGCGAGCGGCTGGACGCGGTCACGCTGGGCTTTGCCGCAGCCGTGATCGCCACCGTCTTCATTGGCAAGAAAATGCCGGTACACGCCACAGCGCCCATCGAACGGAATTGAACGGAGAACGCCATGAAGCCCAACGACCTCCCCACCGCCACGCCCTGGACACTGGCGCGTCGCGCCGAACGCATGAATCCCTCGGTCATTCGCGAGCTGCTCAAGCTCACCGAGCGCCCGGGCATCATCAGCTTCGCCGGCGGCCTGCCCTCGCCCGACACCTTCCCCATCGAGGCCATGCGTGAAGCCTGCGACCGCGTGCTGCGCGAGGACGGCCGCAGCGCGCTGCAGTACGCCGCCAGCGAGGGCTACGGCCCGCTGCGCGAGTGGGTCGCGGCCAGCCTGCCCTGGGCCGTGGACCCGGCGCAGGTGCTCATCACCACCGGCAGCCAGCAGGGCCTGGACCTGGTGGCCAAGGTGTTGATCGACAGCGGCAGCCGCGTGCTGGTGGAAACACCCACGTACCTGGGCGCCCTGCAGGCGTTCGCACCCATGGAGCCGCAGATCGACAGCGTGGCCAGCGACGCCGAGGGCGTGGATGTGGACGCGCTGCTGCAGCAACTGGGCGCCGGCGACGACCAGCCCGAGAGCATGGAGCGTCGCCGCCTGCTCACGCTCGACCTCGACCCGGCCAGCAGCCCGCAGGCCGCACCGCGTTTTTTCTATGTGCTGCCCAACTTCCAGAACCCGACCGGCCGCAGCATGGGCCTGGCCCGGCGCCAGGCACTCGTCGCCGCAGCCGCGCGCGTGGGCCTGCCGCTGGTGGAAGACAACCCCTACGGCGACCTGTGGTTCGACCAGGCGCCGCCCACGCCGCTCACCGCACTCAACCCCGAGGGCTGCATCTACCTGGGCTCGTTCTCCAAGATCCTCGCCCCCGGTCTGCGGCTGGGTTTCATGGTGGCGCCCGCGAGCATCTATCCCAAGCTGCTGCAGGCCAAACAGGCGGCCGACCTGCACAGCCCCAGCTTCAACCAGCGTGTGGTGGCCGAGGTGCTCAAGGACGGTTTCCTGGATCGTCATGTGCCGACCATCCGCGCGCTCTACAAGCGCCAGTGCCAGGCCATGCTCGCCGCGCTGGACAACGAGATGACGGGCCTGGGCGTGCAATGGAACGAGCCCGACGGCGGCATGTTCCTCTGGGTGCGTTTGCCCGAGGGCATGAGCGCCGTGGAGTTGCTGCCCCATGCGGTGGAGCGAGGTGTGGCCTTCGTGCCCGGCAGCGCCTTCTACGCCGATCACGCCGACCCACGCACCCTGCGCCTGAGCTTCGTCACGGCCAGCGTCGAACAGATCGCGGTCGGCATCGGGGCGCTGGCCAAAGCCATCCGCGAGCAGCAGGGGGCCTGAGCATGCTGCACCTGTGGGGTCGCCTGAGTTCGATCAATGTGCGCAAGGTCGTGCTGTGTGCGCAGGTGCTCGGCATCGACCTGCCGCGAACCGACGCGGGTCTGGCCCACGGCGTGGTGAACACCCCCGACTACCGCGCGAACAACCCCAACGGCCTGGTGCCGCTGCTTCGGGACGGTGACTTCACGCTGTGGGAGTCGAACGCCATCGTGCGTTACCTCTGTGCACGCGAGGGGAATCTCTACCCATCAGACCTGCATCAACGCTTCGACGCCGAGCGCTGGATGGACTGGCAACAGACCACGCTCAATCCCGCGGGCAGCCCCGGCTTCAGACAATGGATACGCACCGCGCCCGAACAGCGCAATACCGGGGTGATTGCGCAATCGGTGGCCGCCACCGAACCGCTGTTTGCGATGCTCGACGAACACCTGTCGCGCCAGGCTTTCATGGCGGGCGATGCGCTCACCATGGCCGACATCCCGATCGCCTGCGAAGTGCACCGCTGGTGGGGCCTGCCGCAGCCGCGCCCGGCCTGGCCGCACCTCGATCGCTGGTACGCCGGCTGGCTGGCGATGCCCGCCAGCCGCGGCGTGCTCGACCTGCCTTTGTCCTGAACCGGAACCCCCATGACGCAACGCGCATTCCAACAAGTCGACGTGTTCACCGAGACGCCTTACCTCGGCAATCCGCTGGCCGTGGTGCTTGACGGCAGCGGCCTGTCCACCGAGGCCATGCAGCAGTTCACCGACTGGACCAACCTCTCGGAATGCACCTTCGTGCTGCCACCCACCGCCGAGGGTCAGGCCGCGGGCGCCGACTACCGCGTGCGCATTTTCTGCCCCGGGCGCGAGCTGCCGTTTGCCGGCCACCCCACGCTGGGGACCTGCCACGCGTGGTTGACAGCGGGCGGACAAGCGCGCGGCGAACACGTGGTGCAGGAATGCGGCGTGGGTCTGGTGCGCATCCGGCGCGACGGCGCCCGGCTGGCTTTTGCGGCGCCGCCCTTGCGCCGCAGCGGCCCGCTGGATGAAGCCGATGTGTTGTTGATCGCGCGTGGTCTGGGCCTGTCGCGCGACGACATCGTGGCGCACGCGTGGTGCGAAAACGGCCCACCCTGGCGCGGCGTGATGCTGCGCACTGCGGCGCAGGTGCTGGCCCTGAAGCCGAACGCCAGCGTGCTCGCCGGGCTGGACGTCGGCGTGGTCGCGCCGCAGCCCGCGGGCGCAGACACCGCGTTTGAAGTGCGCGCCTTCTTCCACACCGCCGATGCACTGAGCGAAGACCCGGTCACCGGCAGCCTGAACGCGGCGGTGGCGCAGTGGCTCATCGGCGCGGATCTGGCGCCCGACCGTTACGTGGCCGCGCAAGGCACGGCGATGGGCCGCGCCGGGCGCGTGTACATCGAGCGCGATGCCGACGGCACCATCTGGGTCGGTGGCGCCTCGGTCACCTGCATCAGCGGTCAGGTCACGGTGTGACGCCCCGCATCGACCACCTGGTGGTGGCCGCTCGCACCATCGAGGACGGCGTGACCTGGTGCGAAGCCGCGCTGGGCATGCCACCCGGCCCCGGCGGTGAACACCCCTTGTTCGGCACGCACAACCGGCTGCTCAAGCTGGGCGATGGCAGCGACCAGGCGCCGTACCTGGAGATCATCGCCATCAACCCGAAGGCCACGCCCACGCGCGCCAGCGGACTCAGGCGCTGGTTCGATCTGGACGACCCGGCCCTGCAGACCCGGCTGGCGCACGACGGCCCGCAGTTGGTGCACTGGGTGGCCAGCGTGCCCGACATCGACGCGGCACTGGTCGCCTTGCAGGCCATCGGCATCCAGCGCGGGCCGGTGGTCAGCGCCTCGCGCCAGACAGCCCACGGCCTGCTGCAGTGGCGCATCAGCGTGCGCGACGATGGCCAGCGGCTGTTCAACGGCGTGCTGCCCACGCTCATCCAGTGGGGCTCGGCGCACCCCACCCAACACATGCCGCCCAGCGGCATCACGCTGCGCCAGTTGCGCCTGCGGCACGCGGGTGCGGCCGGTCTGCGCGCGGCGCTTCAGGCGCTGGGCCTGGAGGGGATGAGCGTGAGCGATGGCCCCGCCGGCCTCACCGCGGAACTCGACACCCCGGCCTGTGGCCGCCTCACCTTGATGTCACCTCCATGAACGCCAACCTGCCCTGCCTGGCCGACATCGAAGCCGCCGCCGAGGTGGTCTACCGCTCGTTCCAGGCCACGCCGCAGTACCGTTGGGCCACGCTGAGCGCGCGCCTGGGCACCCATTGCTGGGTCAAGCACGAGAACCACACGCCGGTGGGCGCATTCAAGATCCGCGGCGGCCTCACCTACTTCGATCAACTCAGGCAGCGCGGCGAATTGCCGCGCGAGGTGATGAGCGCCACGCGCGGCAACCACGGCCAGAGCATCGGCTGGGCCGCGCGCATGCACGACGTGGCCTGCACCATCGTCGTGCCGCGCGGCAACTCGGTGGAGAAAAACGCCGCCATGCGCGCGCTGGGCGCGACGCTGATCGAACACGGTGACGACTTCCAGGAAAGCAGGGAGCACGCCATCGCACTCGCCGCCGAGCGCAGCGCGCACATGGTGCCGAGTTTTCACGCCGACCTGCTGCGCGGTGTGAGCACCGCCTGGTGGGAGTTCTTTCGCGCCGTGCCGCAGATGGACGTGGTCTACGTGCCGGTGGGCCAGGGGTCGGGCGCGTGTTCGGCCATCGCCGCCAAGCTCGCGCTGGGCCACCCGGTGCGCATCGTGGGCGTGATCAGCGCCCACGCCACGACCTACGCCGACTCGTTGGCCGCGGGCCGCGTGGTGGCCTCGCCCGTGACCACCGTGCTGGCCGACGGCATGGCCTGCCGCGTGGCTGACCAGGCCGCGCTCGACGTGCTCGCACCGCACCTCGATCACGTCGTGCAGGTGAGCGACACCGAGGTGGCCGAGGCCATGCGCATGCTGTTTGCCGACACGCACAACGTGGCCGAAGGCGCGGGCGCTGCAAGCTTTGCGGCGGCTTGGCAGGAGCGCGATGCGCTCAAGGGACAGGTGGTGGGAACCACCCTGTGCGGCGGGAATGTGGACAGCGCGACGCTGGCTGCCGTCCTCAAAGCGTCAAACGGGTTCTGAGCGAACCAGCCGCGCCACCACTTCACAGAAGGCCTCGACCGCGTCGGTCTTGAACACCACCTCGCGCACCCCGGCGGCCCTGGATTCGGCCTGCAGTTCGTCGGTGATGTAGCCAGAGGCCACGGCCACGGGCAGTTGCGGGTTGATCTCCAGCACCGCCTTGGCCACTTCCAGACCCGACATGCCGGGCATGTTGAAGTCGGTCAGCAGCAACTGAAAACCCGTGGGCGAGGCCCGCACCGCGTCGATGGCCTGCGTCTGCGAGGTGAACGCCGTGACGCGGTAGCCCCGGCGCTCAAGCAGGCGGCGCACGAGAAACACCAACGTATCGTCGTCGTCCAGGTAGAGGATGTGAGGTGGAACCGCGGAAGGGTCGTCGGCCATGGCTGGGTCGGATGTGGAGCAGGGTACGGTTGGGGGTATTGGCGATTCGAAACCCATTGTGACGGGTTCGAGCGACCTCAGGGCAGTGGTGGTTTCACCCTGGCAGTCAGGCTCGTCGGGGGCAGCGGGGAAAAACAGGGTGAACGTTGTGCCCCCACCGGGATCGGTGTCGACCTCGATCGCGCCTCCGTGCACCTGCACGATGCCCAGCACGACCGGCAGGCCCAGACCCGTGCCCCGGCCCACCGCCTTGGTGGTGAAAAAGGGCTCGAAGATCCGGTTGCGCACGGCCTCGGTCATGCCGCTGCCGTTGTCCGTCACGCGCAAACGCACGGCGCCCACATCGAGTCGGGCGCAGGTCTGGGCGAGCTCTGCGGGCAACAATGGAGAAGTGTTGGCCAGGCCGTCGATGCGGCATTCGATGCGTCCGGGCCGACCGTCCAGCGCATGAATGGCGTTGGTGCACAGGTTGACGAGCACCTGGCCGATCTGGGTCGCGTCGGCCTCGATGGACAAGGTGTCGGGCGCGCACGACTGCACCAGCTCCACCTGAGGTGGCATGGCCCCGCGCAACAGGGTGCAGGACTCGGCCAGGATGGTGCACACGTCGACCCGCGTGCGCTGCACGGGCTGCTGGCGGCTGAACGCCAGGATCTGGCGCACCAGTTCGCGCCCGCGGCGCGCGGCGGTGCTGATCTCGTGCAGGCTCTCGCGCGAGGCGGCGTCGGGCGGCAGGTCCTGTCGCGCCAGATCGGCGTTGCCCAGGATGGCGGCCAGGATGTTGTTGAAGTCGTGCGCCACGCCCCCGGCCAGCGTGCCCAGCGCTTCCATCTTCTGGGACTGCGCGAGCTGCGCCTGCAGGTGCTTTTGCTGGGCCTGCGCGTTCTTCAGCGAGGTGATGTCGATGAAGGTCAGAACCACATGGCGCAAACCACCCTGCGCGTTGTTCTCGGGGTAGGCATTGCACAGCGCCCAGTGCACGCCCTCGCCGGCCGCCTGCGGCATGCCGATCACCACGCTGCGCACCGGCTGGCCCGTGGCGAGCACGCGCTCGAACGGCATTTCGTGCCGGCGCATCGGCTGGCCGTCTTCTCGAAGCATCTGCCAGCCCTCCGCCGAAGGTTCGGCCAAGGCTCGGTTCGCACCCCCATCGCTCCAGCCCAGGAAGCGACGGGCGGCGGTGTTGATGCTGGACAAGGTGTGGTCGGGCCGAAACACCATCACGCCCGCGCTGAGGTTGTCGATCAGGGCGCGTGAGTCGGCCTCCCGCTGTTGGAGGCCCTGGCGCGCCTTGTCACCGTCCATGCGCAGGCGGTAGGACACCAGGGCGCCATACAACACCACCCGCAGCAGTTTCGTGAGCAGGAAGAAGAAGACGAAGGGCGGCGTCATGGCGTCCTGAGACATGCCGAGCACCTGCAAGGTGACGGCAAAGCCCAGCACGCCGCAGAACTCGAGAATTGTGAGTGCCTTGAGTGCCTGCATCTCGGGCACGCGGCGCCGCGGGTCGGCGCGCCGGATTTCGAGGTACGAGCACGCCGCAATCACCATGATCGAAGTGGTGAACACCGTCTGCCGAACGACCTGCAGTTCCCACTCGATCAGGAAGAAGAGCGTCACACAGAAGAACACCAGGGTGCCCGTGAGGATGGGCAGCAGCGGTCGAGACGTGCCGACATAGCTCCGGAACCCGAGCCAGCTGCACAAGGCACTGACCATCAGCGCGGTGTTGCCCACGGGAAAGGTCACCGCATCGGGCAAGGCACCGCGCGACCACAGCATCACCGAGCCCAGGATGCCCAGCACGGCAGACAGCGACCACCACCCCGGGCCACCGATGGCGGGATAACGACGCATCTGGGCCCAGAAGGCCAGCGCAATCAGAAAGTCGACGCCCACCCGCAAGGCCAGCAGGGTCGGCAGGTCAAGCGTCATGGGAGGGGAACAAGGCCAACATTGCATTTATTGAAGCACAGCGGGTCCGGGTCATCGTCTGGATAAACACCCCAAAGGCCCCGGTGTTCGGCGCAACGGTCGGCAACCCTGGCTGGACAGACGCCTCTGCGACTCTGCCGGCACCCGCAGTCGCTGTCGGGACAAAGCACCACCGGGGCGCGGACCCAGAATGCCCATCATGGGAACGCTCTACCTTGTGCGCCACGGCCAGGCCTCGTTTGGCGCGGACGACTACGACCAGCTCAGCGAGATGGGCCACCGACAGAGCCGTCGGCTGGGGGAGTACTGGGCCGAACGTGGCGTGGTCTTCGATGCCGTCATCACGGGCACGCTCAAGCGCCACGCCCAGACCTGGGCCGGCATCGCCGAGGGGGCGAAGCTGAGCGAAGAGGCCCTGGCCTGGCCAGGCCTCAACGAGTACGACAGCGAAGCCGTGATCCGCGCGATCCACCCGCATCCACTGGAGAAGCCGCGTTCGGCCGAAGAAGCGCCCGAGCTCTACCGCCACCATTTCCGCCTGCTGCGCGATGGACTCACCCAGTGGATGGCGGGCACCGTGAGCCCCCAGGGCATGCCCAGTTACATCGATTTTGTGCACGGCGTCACCAGCGCGCTGGACCACGTGCGGGCGAAGCACCATGGGCAGAACGTGTTGCTGGTGTCCAGCGGCGGGCCGATCTCCACCGCCGTGGGCCAGGTGCTGGGCCTGAGCCCCGAGGCCACGATCGAGCTGAACCTGCGCATTCGCAACAGCGCGGTGACCGAATTCCAGTTCAACCCCAAGCGGCACACGCTGCTGTCCTACAACACGCTGCCGCACCTGGATCAACAGGAATTCAAAAGTTGGGTGACTTACGCCTGAACCGGTGTTTCAGGTCTTCGGATTGAACGCCGTCGCCTCCGAGAGCGTGTCCCCCGGCAATCGGTCAATTTCGCTCAGCAGACGCGCCAAGGCACGCCCAGCCGCCTCCAGCACCGCACGGCCTTTGTCGGCCGTCGCCGCCGCCGCATTGCCCACGGCGCCGTGAGCGTTGTAGTCCTGCATCTGCCAGCCCAGCTTGGCGCTCTTGCCGTTGCCCAGGATGTCGAACTGCCCGGCGCGGTCCTGTGACTTCGACGCGAAGTTGGCGGCGTGTTGCATGCGGACCTTGTCCAGTGAGAGCGCCAGCATCAGCGAGGTTTCGATCTCCCCGGCGTGGATGCCGAAACGGTGTTCCTCGCTGCTGAACATCGCATTCAAGTCGCGGCCGTCCTCATCCAGCAGCGGCAGATGGAACCAGTTCACGCTGTAGACCAGCATGCCCAGCCGAGCGCGCAGGTCGCGCGCCACCACGTCCATCAGGCCCACTTGCCCACCGTGCGCGTTGAAGAGCACCAGCTTCTTCACGCCGCTGGCCGCCACGCACTCGCCGATCTCGGTCCACAGGCGCAGCACCGTCTCGGCTTTCAGCGTGAGGGTGCCGGCAAAGCGCGTGTGTTCGGGCGAGTAGCCCACGGCTTGCGTGGGCAGAAACAGCGCGGGCAGATCCGGCGCGATGTGCGGGATGCTCGCGGCGATCACCCCGTTGGCGATGTCGGTGTCCACCGCCAGCGGCAGGTGCGGGCCGTGCTGCTCGATCGCGGCCACGGGCAGCACGGCCATGGCGCGCGCCTTGTCCAGCAAGGCAAAGTCGGCGGTGGTGAGGTCGGACCAGTGGCGCAGGGGGCTTGTCATGCACCGATCTTACGGTCGGCATACATCCAGTGGCGCGACCAGGGCAACTCGGTGGCGGGCTGCCCGGCCGCGCGGCACAACACCTGGTAGATCGCCACCTCATCGTGCTCGAACGCCCAGGCACATCCAGCCAGGTAGATGCGCCAGATGCGCCAGCGCTTCTCGTCCACCAGCGGCTTGATCCGCGCCGTGTTCGCTTCGAAGGCCTCGCTCCAGAGCTGCGTGGTGCGCATGTAGTGGCGGCGCAGGTTTTCCACATCGAAGGCTTCCAGCCCGCCCTCCTGCAGGGTGCGCAAGACGGTGCTGATGTGCGGCACCTCGCCGCGCGGGAACACGTAGCGGTCGATGAAGTGGCCCCCGCCATGGCGCGTTTCGCCGTCGTACGCGTCGGTGCTGGTGATGCCGTGGTTCATGGCCCAGCCGTCGGGCTTGAGCAGCGAGCGGATGCGGGTGAAGTACGGCACGAGGTAGTCCAGGCCCACGTGCTCGAACATGCCCACGCTGGTGATGCGGTCGAACGGTTCGTCCTGCACGTCGCGGTAGTCCTGCAGACGGATGTCGATGCGGTCCTGCAGCCCGGCGGCCCGCACGCGCTCGCGCGCCAGTTCGAACTGGTTCTGCGACAGCGTCACGCCCACGCACTGCGCGCCAAACTTCTCCGCCGCGCGCAGCACCAATGCGCCCCAGCCGCAGCCGATGTCGAGCAGGCGCTGACCCGGTTGCAGGCGGATCTTGTTCAGGATGTGATCGATCTTCTGGATCTGCGCCTGGTCCAGCGTTTCGTCGCCTCGCTCGAAATAACCGCACGAATACACCATGCCCTCGCCCAGCCACTGGGCGTAGAAGTCATTGGACACGTCGTAGTGGTACTGGATGGCCTCGCTGTCGCTCTCGCGCGTGTGGCCGAAGCGCCGGCGCAGCCGGCCGAGCAGCCCACCCTCGGGTTGTGCGTGTTCGGCCAGACCGTGCGCCACGGCCAGGATGTCCGGCACCGAGCCTTCCACGTCGATCAGCCCTTCCACATAGGCCTGGCCAAGTGTGTCCAGCCCCGGGTCGATCAGGAGCGGCAGGGCGGAGGCATCGCGCACGCGGATCTCCACCTGCGGCTGCTCGAAATCGCCCAGCGAGAGCGACGAGGCGCCGCGCTCACCCCAACTCAGGCGAACCGGCAGGTTCACCCGGGTTTTCATGCGTTGCGCCCAAGGCAGCAACGCGCGTTCGACGATCGATCCCATGCACACCTCCATGCGGGCCTGACCCAGCTTGTGATCCGGGTTGTACCCAATTGAGCAGAGGCTGTGAAGAGCCCGGGGCTCACGCACGGCCGACAAGACAGAAAAACAGCGGTGACTTATATTCAAAAGCCGCCGCGCACGGCCCTCCGAGGAACTTGGGCGAGCCCGGCCGCTCACACCGTTCGCCGCCTCTTTTCCACACCCGATCCCGATGCAGTTCCCCACCGAATTCAGAATCTCCGCCGCCCTTCGCCTGCTGGGCGCCTGGCTGCTCGCCGCCGCCGTGCCTTTGGGCGTGGCTGCGCAGGGTTTGCTCGGCGGCAGCGCCGCCAGCGTGACGGTGGTGAAGAGCGACCAGGCGCGTGCCGAACTGGTGGCGCATGCGCCGGACGGCGCCGGGCCGGGCCAAGCCGTCTGGGTCGGCCTGCAGCTCACCCACGCCCCCGAATGGCACACCTACTGGAAGAATTCGGGTGACTCCGGCCTGCCCACCGAACTGCGCTGGACGCTGCCGCCCGGTGTGACCGCCGGCGAGATCGCCTGGCCCACGCCACGCAAGTTCCCGATCGGCAACCTGGCCAACTATGGATATGACGGCACCGTGGTGCTGCCGGTGCCCCTGACCGTGAGCCCGGACTTCAAGGGCGACACGATCGACGTGCAGCTCTACGCCGCCTGGTTGGTCTGCCGCAAGGAGTGCATTCCGGAAGAGGGCAACTTCGCGCTGCGCATTCCCGTGCAGGGCTCGACCGGAAGCCATGGTGCCGCCTTCGAGGCCAGCTTCCAGGCCGCGCCCAAAGACCAACCCGCTGCGGGCAGCCAGCTGCAGCCCGAAGCCGGTTTCGTGAACGTGTCGCTGGCGAACCTGCCCGCCGCCTGGCGCGGCAAGACGCTGGAGTTCTATCCCGAAACCACCGGCCTGATCGAACCGGGCGCCCCCTGGACCCAGGCCTGGGACGGCACGCGCTGGACCGCCCGCGTGCCGCTGTCGCCGCACCGCAGCGAAAGTCCGGCTCAACTCGCGCTGGTGGTGGCCGAAGCCAATCCGCCCGGCCAGGGGCCGGGTGCCGCTGGCGTCCGCCTGGAGGTGCCGGTGCAGGGCGCCTGGCCCGCACCCGCTCCCCTGCCGGCCGCCGTGCCCGACGCGCTGCAGGCCGCGCTGGACGCCAACGCCGCGCGCGCCGCCGCGCCGGTGAACAGCGCCACCGCGCTCACCCTGGGCGCTGCCTTGCTGGGCGCGCTGCTTGGCGGCCTGATCCTCAACCTCATGCCCTGCGTGTTCCCGGTGCTGGCAATCAAGGTCATGGCTTTCGCGAAACACGCCAACGACCGCCATGCCCACCGCACCCACGGACTGGCTTACACCGCGGGCGTGGTGCTCTCGTTCACCGCGCTGGGGGCCTTGCTGCTGGGCCTGCGCGCCGCCGGCGAGCAGCTGGGCTGGGGATTCCAGCTGCAAAGCCCGGCCGTGGTGGCGGGTCTGGCCGTGCTGTTCACCCTGATCGGCCTGAACCTGGCCGGTCTGTTCGAGATCGGCAACGTGCTGCCCAGCCGCCTGGCCAGCCTGCAGGCCAGGAACCCCACGGTGGACGCCTTCCTCACGGGCGTGCTGGCCACGGCCATCGCCTCGCCGTGCACGGCGCCGTTCATGGGCGCCTCGCTGGGCCTGGCCATCGGCCTGCCCGCGGCGCAGGCACTGGCCGTGTTTGCGGTGCTGGGCCTGGGCATGGCCCTGCCGTATCTCGCCGCCAGCTGGATTCCGGCGGTGGCGCGCGCCCTGCCCCGCCCCGGCGTCTGGATGGACACCTTCCGCCGCGGCATGGCGTTCCCGATGTTTGCCACCGTGGTCTGGCTGCTGTGGGTGCTGGGCCAGCAAAGCGGCATCGACGGCGCGGCCGGGCTGCTCATGCTGCTGGTCGTGCTGGCCCTGCTGGTCTGGTCGCTCGGCCTGCGCGGCAGGAGCCGCGCGGCGCTTGCCGGCCTGTCGCTCGCAGGCCTGGTCTGGCTGGGCTGGGTGGTCGGGCCCAACGTCACACGCATGCAGGAATCCACGCCCGGCCAGGCCGTGGCCACCTCGCAAGACGGCGTGAGCTGGCAAGCCTGGAGCCCCGAGGCGCAAGCCACCCTGGTGGCGTCGGGCCGCCCGGTGTTCGTCGATTTCACCGCCGCCTGGTGCGTGACCTGCCAGTACAACAAGCGCACCACGCTGGCCGATGCGGCGGTGCTGGGTGACATTGCCGGCAAAAACGTGGCCCTGCTGCGCGCCGACTGGACGCGCCGCGACCCGGCGGTGACCGCAGCGCTGGCCAACTTGGGCCGCAACGGCGTGCCGGTGTATGCGATCTACAAGAACGGACAAGCACCGCAGTTGCTGTCCGAAGTGTTGAGTGTGGAGGAGGTCCGCGCGGCGCTGTCCAGGCTTTGAACCTGTGCGATCGTCGCTTCGTCCGTCATTGATACGTCTTCAGGAGTCATCACCATGCAACGCCGCCCCATCATTGCCCTGACCGCGCTCTCACCCTTTGCCAGCCTGCTGCCCACCGCCGCCCGGGCCGCCAGCGTGGGCCAGGCCGCGCCCGACTTCACCCTGATGGACACCACCGGCCAGCCGGTGAAACTGTCGCAGTTCAAGGGCAAGCCGGTGGTGCTGGAGTGGAACAACCCGGGCTGCCCGTTCGTGAAGAAGCACTACCAGGGCAACATGCAGGCCCTGCAAAAAGAAGTCACGGGTCAGGGCGCCGTCTGGCTGGCCATCAACTCCACGCGCGACGACAGCGGCGACTACATGGCGCCCGCCCAACTCGGCCGCTGGATGATCGAGCAGAAAGCCAGCCCCACCGCCGCCCTGATGGACGAGGACGGCAAGGTCGGCCAGGCCTATGCGGCGCGCGTCACGCCCCACATGTACATCGTCAATGCGCAAGGCGTGCTGGTGTACGCCGGGGGCATCGACAGCATCGCCTCGGCCCGGGTGGACGACATCCCCAAGGCCACCAACTACGTGCGCCAGGCCATGGCCGAAATCCAGGCCGGCAAGCCGGTGAGCGTGGCCACCAGCCGCGCCTACGGCTGCAGCGTGAAGTACCAGGCGGCGTAAACGCCGCACCCCCCCGCCTCGCCTTCGGCGCCTCCCCCCTGGGAGGGGGGCGACACCTGGGGCCGGCGGAGCCGGACCCGCGGTGTCTCTGGGTGAGTGTCGCGTCTTGCCGTGCGGGTCGCGCTCCGGCACGGCTTCCCGGGACCGGGATAATCCCCTTACCCCTGCCACCATTCCCGACACCGTCACCCATGCCCTTTGCTCCTCTTCAGAACGACAGCTTCCTTCGCGCCTGCCTGCGCCAGTCCACCGACCACACGCCCGTGTGGCTCATGCGCCAGGCCGGCCGTTATCTGCCCGAGTACCGCGCCACGCGCGCCAGGGCCGGCAGCTTCATGGGGCTGGCCACGAATGTGGACTACGCCACCGAGGTGACGCTGCAGCCGCTGGAGCGCTATGCGCTGGACGCGGCCATCCTGTTCAGCGACATCCTCACCGTGCCGGACGCGATGGGCCTGGGTCTCTCGTTCGCGCTGGGCGAAGGCCCGAAGTTCGCGAAGACGGTGCGCACCGAGGCCGACGTGGATGCACTGGCCGTGCCCGACATGGACAAGCTGCGCTACGTGTTCGACGCCGTCACGTCCATCCGCAAGGCCCTGAACGGCCGCGTGCCGTTGATCGGTTTCTCGGGCA
>NZ_JAKFEO010000087.1:0-21349 GCF_036675665.1 Hydrogenophaga sp.
CACGCATGCGTTCCTGCGCCTTGCGCATCTTGGAGGCGGCGACCATTTCCATGGCTTTGGTGATCTTCTTGGTGTTCTCCACCGATTTGATCTTGCCGCGTATTTCCTTGCCTGCTGCCATTGTGTTTCCTCTAAGAAGTCAATGGGCCGGATCAGTAGGTGCCGGTTTTCTTGAAGTCAGCAATGGCTGCGGCCAGTTGGGCTTCCGCGTCCTTGTCCATGGCCTTGTCGTTTTCCAGCTTGGCCAGCAGCGCTGCGTGCTTGTCCTTGAGGAAAGCGTGCATGCCGTTTTCGAACGAGAGCACTTTCTTGACTTCGATATCGTCCAGGTAACCCTTGTTCACGGCGAACAGCGTGGACGCCATCAGGCCGATCGACTGCGGGCTGTACTGGGCCTGCTTGAGCAGTTCGGTCACGCGGGCACCGCGGTCGAGCTGCTTGCGGGTGGCTTCGTCGAGGTCGGAAGCAAACTGCGCGAAGGCAGCCAGTTCGCGGTACTGGGCCAGATCGGTACGGATACCGCCGGACAGGCTCTTGATCAGTTTGGTCTGGGCAGCACCACCGACACGCGACACCGAGATACCGGCGTTGATGGCGGGGCGGATACCGGCGTTGAACAGGCTGGTTTCCAGGAAGATCTGGCCATCGGTGATCGAGATCACGTTGGTCGGCACGAAAGCGGACACGTCGCCGGCCTGCGTTTCGATGATGGGCAGTGCGGTCAGTGAACCGGTCTTGCCCTTGACTTCGCCTTTGGTGAAGGCTTCGACGTAGTCGGCGTTCACACGGGCTGCGCGCTCGAGCAGACGGCTGTGCAGATAGAACACGTCGCCGGGGTAGGCTTCGCGGCCTGGTGGGCGGCGCAGCAACAGCGAAACCTGGCGGTAGGCCACGGCCTGCTTGGACAGATCGTCATAAACGATCAGGGCGTCCTGGCCGCGATCGCGGAAGTACTCGCCCATGGTGCAGCCGGAGTAGGCCGACAGGTACTGCATGGCAGCGGATTCGGAGGCCGAAGCGGCCACGACGATGGTGTACTCCATCGCGCCAGCCTGTTCCAGAGCGCGCACCACGTTCTTGATCGACGAGGCCTTCTGGCCGATCGCGACGTAGACGCAGGTCATGTTCTGACCCTTCTGGTTGATGATCGCGTCGATCGCCACGGCGGTCTTGCCGGTCTGGCGGTCGCCGATGATCAGCTCGCGCTGGCCACGGCCCACGGGCACCATCGAGTCGATCGACTTCAGGCCGGTCTGCACCGGCTGGTCCACCGATTTGCGGGCGATCACGCCGGGCGCAACCTTCTCGATCACGTCGGTCATCTTGGCGTTGATCGGACCCTTGCCGTCGATCGGAGCGCCCAGGGCGTTGACCACACGGCCAATCAGCTCGGGGCCGACCGGCACTTCCAGAATGCGGCCCGTGCACTTGACGGTTTCGCCTTCGGAGATGTGCTCGTACTCACCCAGAATCACGGCGCCCACGGAGTCGCGCTCCAGGTTCAGCGCCAGGCCGAAGGAGGGCACGCCGTCCTTGTTGGCCGGGAATTCCAGCATCTCGCCCTGCATCACGTCGGACAGGCCATGGACGCGGACGATACCGTCGGTCACCGACACCACGGTGCCCTGGTTGCGCACATCGGTCGATGTGCCCAGTCCCTCGATGCGGGACTTGATCAGTTCGGAAATTTCGGCGGGATTGAGTTGCATGACTCTTTCCTTCTTTCGTTAAATGGTGAGCAGGCGGGCGCGGGGTGACAGCGGTCAGGCCGCGGTCAGGGCGGTTTTCATGTGTTCCAGGCGGGCTTTGATCGAGGTGTCGAGCACTTCGTCGCCCACCACCACGCGAATGCCGCCGATCAGCTCGGGCTGCAATTCGACCTGGAGGTTGAGCTTGCGGGCAAAGCGCTTTTCCAGCACGCCGGAGAGATCGGCCAACGCGGCGCTGTCGATCGGAAAAGCGCTGTAGACCACCGCATCAAAGGCACCTTGCTGCGCGTTCTTCAAGGCGCGGAACTGATCCGCGATTTCAGGCAGCGCGGCCAGACGGCCGTTGTCGATCACGGTGCGCAGGAAATTCTGCGCCATCGCGGGCAGGCTCGTCTTGATCACACCGGTGACCAGGCTGAACACCTGTTCGGGCGTGGTCCTGGGGTTGTCGGCGTATTGGCGAAGCTGCTCATCGGCAGCCACCGACGCCAGCTCGTCGAGCCAGGCGGCGGTGCCTGCCGCACCAGAGCCAGAGGCCTGGAACAGCGCTTCCGCATATGGGCGGGCAATGGTGGCGATTTCGGCCATGGTTTACCTTTGAATGCCGTGTCGGTGGATCAAAGCTCGGTCTTCAGGCGACTCAGCAACTCGGCGTGAACGCCGGCGTTGACTTCGCGCTTGAGGATCTGCTCGGCGCCCTTGACGGCCAGCGCAGCGACTTGCTCGCGCAGGGCTTCGCGGGCCTTCACGACCTGTTGCTCGGCTTCCTGGTGAGCGGCAGCCACGATCTTGGTGGCTTCATCGGTCGCACGCGCCTTGGCCTCTTCGATCACGGTTTGCGCACGGCGCTCGGCATCGGCCAGACGGGTAGCGGACTCGTTGCGCGATTTGCTCAACTCCTCTTCCACCCGCTTGTTGGCCACGGCCAGTTCGGACTTGGCTTTTTCGGAAGCCGCCAGCCCTTCGGAAATCTTCAACGCACGCTCATCGAGCGCTTTGGCAATCGGGGGCCACACGAATTTCATCGTGAACCACACCAGGATCGCAAAGACGATGGCTTGCGCAAAGAGGGTTGCATTGATATTCATCGCAACGCCTTTCTGTGTGTTGACAAGAGTGGTGACGCACTTGTTGCCCAAGAGCGCGGAGGAAGGCCAGACAGATCAGGGATCCTGATCACGGCCCGCACACGCGCTGCCTCGGGCAGCAAACCCGATTACAGCGTGAAGGGGTTGGCGAAGGCGAACAGCAGGGCAATGGCCACGCCAATCAGGAAGGCCGCATCGATCAGACCGGCCAAAATGAACATCTTGGTCTGCAGGTCGTTCATCAGCTCGGGCTGACGGGCCGACGATTCCAGAAATTTGCCGCCCATCAGCGCGATGCCGATGGATGCGCCGATGGCGCCCAGACCGACGATGAGACCGCAAGCCAGTGCGACAAGACCCAGAACGTTTTCCATGATGACTCCTATGAGATGAACGAAAGTTGAGAAAAGGAAAGAAAGAAACGAGAACTCAGAGCGAGGACAGGCCGCGCAGATCAGTGAGCGTCATGCGCCTGCCCGAGATAAATCAGGGCCAGCATCATGAAAATGAACGCCTGCAAGGTGATGACCAGGATGTGGAACAAGGTCCATACCGTGCCTGCGATCACATGTCCAACGAAGAAAAGTCCACCACCGAGCGACAGGGAAGCAAAGCCTCCCAGCAACGCAATCAGCATGAAGACCAACTCACCCGCGAACATGTTTCCGAACAACCGCATGCCGTGGGAGACCGTCTTGGCCACGAACTCGATCATTTGCATCAGGAAGTTGACCAGACCCAACAGCAGCGCCCAGATGGGGTTCTTGCTGGTGCCGAAGGGTGCCGTGACGAGCTCGTGCGTCCAGCCGCCGATGCCCTTGATCTTGATGTTGTAGAACAGGCACATCAGCAACACGGAGACGGACAAGCCGAGCGTGGTGGAGAGGTCGGCGGTGGGCACCACGCGCAGGTAGTCGGGATAGCCCATGGCCGGGCCGGCGGCATGCCAGATGGAGGGCAGCAGGTCGACTGGCAGCATGTCCATGAAGTTCATCATGAAGATCCAGACGAACACCGTCAGCGCCAGAGGAGCCACCAGCTTGCGGCTGTGGGCGTTGTGGATGACGGCCTTGGCCTGCGTGTCGACCATTTCAACCAGCATCTCCACGGCCGCCTGGAACCGACCAGGAACACCGGCGGTGGATTTGCGAGCGGCAAGCCACAGCACGAAGCAGACCAGAGCACCCACCAGGGAACTCACGATCACCGAGTCGATGTTGATGATCGAAAAGTCGACGATCGACTCTTGCTTCTTGTTGGACAAATGGACCAGATGGTGGCGGATGTATTCGCCAGGGGTCAGAGCGCTGCCTTCAGTTGCCATGTTCGTTTGCACCGATTTGTCGGAAATTCAACCGTTTAGATTTGCGCGCCGGGTCTGGATCCAGAATCCAAACCAGTACACCTTGAGAACCAACACCAGGCCTGCCAACAGGCCCATCCAATTCAGCTCGGGGACGATCCAGGGGGCCGACCACAACAGGGCCACCACCAGCAGAACCTTGACCCCCTCCCACAACAAAAAACCAGCAAATGCGGCCTGCGCATAACCCGCCAACAGGCGGCTCAACGCACTGGAAGTCAGGCCGTAGGCCATCAAGGCCGAGGGCACCACCACCGCTGCCGCGCCGTACAGGACCGACCACGCCACCGAAGCCGATTGCGTGAACAACCCAGCCAGCGCGCCAGCAGCCAATCCCACCAGCAACTGCACAACCACCAGACGCCACAACGAGAAGTGCGGCTGGCTGGCTCGCCACTGTTGCGCTTCTTCGCGCGTCAGTGGCTTGAATTCGGACTCTTGCGCACCATCTTCCCAATCAGCCGGGCTCTCGGCCGGGCTTTGGGTCTGCGACTCCTGATCGACGCGTTGCATTGTCGACATGGAAGGTTACAGACAGGTTACGGTTGGGCGACGTTCGCAAAGCCGCTGATTATACGTAGAAACCCCATGGCTCCGTCAAGGCTGAGCAGCGCTTGCCTGCGCACCGCTGGCGCTGCCGCCGATAATCTTTTGATGAATGCTGCGACCTGGGGCACATCGCCCGATCTGCCCGACACCCTCTGCTACCTCAACGGCGAGTTCACCGCGTTGCGCGATGCGCGGGTCAGCGTGCTGGACCGAGGGTTCATTTTTGGCGATGGTGTGTACGAGGTGCTGCCCTGTTACGCCGCTCGAGCTTTCCGGTTTGAGCAGCACATGGCGCGCCTGGACCGGTCGCTGGCCGAACTGCGCATCGCCAACCCGCTGCCTCGCGTCGAGTGGGCATCCATTGCGCAGCGTCTGGCGCATTCGCTGCGGGACGCCGAAGGCGCCGTCAACCAGCTGATTTACATACAAGTCACCCGGGGCGTGGCCGTGCGGGATCACGCCATGCCAGCCGGCCTCATGCCCACCGTGTTCGTGATGGCCAGCGAAATGAAACTGGCCACCTCGGCGCAACGCGAGCAAGGCGTGGCCTGCGTCACGGCCGACGATTTCCGCTGGGAAAAGGCCCACATCAAAAGCACCAGCCTGTTGGGCTCCGTGTTTGCGCGCCAGATCAGCGTGGACGCCGGCGCGATGGAAACCGTGATGTTCCGCGGCAATCACCTGAGCGAGGCGGCTTCCAGCAATGTCTGGGTGGTGAAGAACGGCGTGGTCATGGGTCCGCCCAAGGACAACCTCGTGCTGGAGGGCATCCGCTTCGGGCTGATCGAGGAGATCTGCCGGGCTCAGGGTCTGCGGTTCGAGTTGCGCCCCATCACACGCGCCGAGGTGCTCGATGCCGACGAGTTGCTGCTGTCGTCGGCCACCAAGGAAGTGCTGCCCGTCACCCGCCTGGATGGCCAGCCTGTGGGTCAGGGCCGGCCCGGCCCCACCTACGCACGCCTGTACGCTGGATACCAGCACGCCGTTGCCGCTCTGACGGCATGAACTGGAGAAACACCATGGAACAACCCCGCGAGATTCCGCCCGAACAATCGCTCATCGAGTACCCCACGCAATTCCCCATCAAGGTGATGGGTGCGAATGTGGAGGGCTTCATCGATGCCATGGTGCATGTGGCCAAGGCGTTCGATGCCACCTTCGATCCCGGCACCGTGGAGCAGCGCCCCAGCAAGGCAGGCAACTACATGGGGCTGACGTTGAGCGTGCATGTGACCAGCCGCGAACAGCTCGACGAGCTCTACCGCACCCTGACGACACACCCCATGGTCAAGATCGTCCTGTGACACAAGGCCCCCACGCTCCGCCGCTGCGCGGGTCGCTGCCCCCCGGGGGGGCTGATCCGGCTTGGGGCGGCCCGGCGCCGGATCGCCTTGCTCAGGCCATGCTGATCAGCTCCGTCGGTCGAGTTCCTTACGACAGCACATACCTGGCCATGCAGGCGTTCACGGCAGAACGCACGACCGACACGCCCGACGAGCTCTGGATCTGCGAGCACCTGCCCGTCTTCACCCAGGGCCTGGCCGGGCGCGAAGATCACCTGCTCGCCCCCGGCACCATCCCCGTGGTGCAGACCAACCGCGGCGGGCAGGTGACCTACCATGGCCCCGGTCAGGTGGTGGCCTATCCGCTGATCGACCTGCAGCGCGCGGGCTATTACGTCAAGGAGTTCGTCTACCGGGTCGAAGAAGCGGTGATCCGCACGCTGGGCGCATTCCAGGTGACGGGCCACCGGGTGGCGGGCGCGCCAGGCATCTACGTGCGGCTGGACGATCCGTTCAGCCACGCCATGCTGCCGCAGCGCCCACAGCGGCGCGTGCCCGGGGAGCCAGCGCCAGCGCCCGACTTCACCGGCCTGGGCAAGGTCGCCGCGCTCGGCATCAAGGTCAGCCGGCATTGCACCTACCACGGTGTGGCGCTCAACGTGGCGATGGACCTGCAACCCTTCGAGCGCATCAACCCCTGCGGCTACATGGGCCTGCGGACGGTGGACCTTTCTACAATCGGGGTGGCGGTTTCCTGGGATGAGGCCGCGCACGTCCTGGGCCAGAAGCTCAGCGCCACCCTCTCACCCTGACTCCAAGCGCCATCCGCGCCGCCGCCATGAACCGCACCGACACGCCCGCCTCTGAAACCGCCGTTGCCACCGCCGACACCACGGTTCGCGAATCCCAGCCCGCCGCCAGCTACGACGCCACCGCCAAGCAGAAGAGCCAGGCCAAGACGGCGCGCATCCCCATCAAGATCGTGCCGGCCGAGGTGCTGAAGAAGCCGGAATGGATCCGCGTCAAGGCGGGCAGCCCAACCACACGCTTCTACGAAATCAAGGACATCCTGCGCACCAACAAGCTGGTGACGGTGTGCGAGGAGGCGAGCTGCCCCAACATCGGCGAGTGCTTCGGCAAGGGCACGGCCACCTTCATGATCATGGGCGACAAGTGCACGCGACGCTGCCCGTTCTGCGACGTGGGCCACGGGCGCCCCGACCCGCTGGACGTGAACGAGCCCGACAACCTCGCCAAGACGATCGCGCAGCTCAAGCTGAAATACGTGGTGATCACCAGCGTGGACCGCGACGATCTGCGCGACGGCGGCGCCGGCCACTTTGTCGCCTGCATCGAGAAGACCCGCGCCCTGTCGCCGCAGACGCAGATCGAGGTGCTGGTGCCCGATTTCCGTGGCCGCGATGACCGCGCACTGGAGATCCTCAAGGCCGCGCCACCCGATGTGATGAACCACAACATGGAGACCGTGCCACGCCTGTACAAGGAAGCGCGCCCGGGCTCGGACTACCAGTTCAGCCTGAACCTGCTGAAGAAGTTCAAGGCGCTGTTCCCCGACGTGCCGACCAAGAGCGGCCTGATGGTCGGCCTGGGCGAGACGGACGAAGAGATCCTGGAGGTCATGCGCGACATGCGCGCGCACGGCATCGACATGCTCACCATCGGCCAGTACCTCGCCCCCAGCGGACACCACCTGCCGGTGCGCCGCTACGTGCACCCCGACACCTTCAAGATGTTCGAGGTCGAGGCCTACAAGATGGGTTTCAGCCACGCCGCCGTGGGCGCGATGGTGCGCAGCTCGTACCACGCCGACCAGCAAGCGCACGACGTGCTCAACACCGCGCGCTGAGCCGGTTCAGGCCACCGCGGGGTGCAGGGCGGGGGCGGTGCCCAGCACCTTGGCATCCGGCTGGCTCGGCAGACCCGACCAGTCCAGGATTTCGAGCCGACCATCGGCGTGTTCGACCAGCGCCGTGAGGCTCTCCACCCAGTCGCCGTCGTTGCAATACAGGACCCCGTCGATCGTGCGGATCTCGGCGTGGTGGATGTGTCCGCACACCACGCCGTGCACGCCGCGCTCACGCGCCTCGCGCGCCACCGCGACCTCGAAGTCGCTCACATAGCTCACCGCGCGCTTGACCTTGAGTTTGAGGTAGCGCGACAGGCTCCAGTACGGCAGCCCAAGACGGGCGCGCGTGGAGTTGAGGTGTCGGTTGATGCGCAAGGTGAGCTCATAGGCCCAGTCGCCCACATGGGCCAGCCACTGGGCGCACTGGATCACGCCGTCGAAGTAGTCGCCGTGGGTGATCCACAGGAGGCGCCCGTCCGCGGTCTTGTGGATGGCCTCCTCAACCACCTCCACACCACCGAAGTTGTGCCCCAGGTACTTGCGTGCGAACTCGTCGTGGTTGCCCGGCACGAAGACCACCCGCGTGCCTTTGCGCGCCTTGCGCAGCAGCTTCTGCACCACGTCGTTGTGGGTCTGCGGCCAGTACCACTGCCGCTTGAGTTGCCAGCCGTCGATGATGTCGCCCACCAGGTAGAGCGTGTCGCACTCCACGCGCTTGAGGAAATCCAGCAATGGAACTGCCTGGCAGCCCGGCGTGCCCAGGTGCAGGTCCGATATCCACACGGTGCGCACCCGCAGGCCATCGGGCACATCCACATCGGTGTCCGTTGAGTCCGCAGGGTCCAGCAAAGGAAGGAGGTCTCGTCGCATGGAGGTTCAGTTTGAAGATCGATTGCGACGCGTCAATGAAGCTCCGGCGTCAATCGCATGACAGGACGGGCTCGGCCACCGGATGCGCCACGGCTGCATGCCGCGCCTTCAGGATGGCGGCCAGGCGCTGCGGCACCTCCAGCGCCGCGCGGTTGTCGACGGTGGCGACGCGGCGCTGAAATTCCGCCAGCCGGGGCAGCAGTTGCCCCACCGCGACGTCAATCTGGCTGAAGCTGCGCAGGGTCAGGCCCACGCCTTGCTGGCGCACCCACTCGGTGTTCCAACGCTCCTGCGGCATGGTCCAGGCGTTGCGCGCAACAATGACGGGCAGGCCCATCTGCACCGCCTCGCTGATCGCACCAGGACCCGGTTTGCCGACAAAAAAATCGGCCAGCTGCATCCAGCGCGCCACATCAGGCGTGAAGCCCACCACCACACGTGGCGCCACCGCCGGCATGGCGCGCAGCGACTGGGCCAGCGCCTCGTTGCGACCGCACAGCAGGATCAATGGCACATCGGGCAACGCCGCGGCGATCCGCTTCATGGCGCGTGAACCCTCGCCGCCGAACATCACCAGCCCCACCGGCCGCGTCGGGTCCAGCCCCAGGGCCGCGCGCTCGCGGGCACGGTCCAGCGGCGCTGGTTCGTGGAAAGTGGGGCGCAGCAGCATGCCGCTGACACGGTGCACCTGCGCCGAGGGAACCCCGGCCTGCAGCGCCTGCGCGTGTGCGTGCGCCGTGCCGCAAACAACGTGCTGCTCCGTGCCCGGCTCCACCCAGAACACAGGCGGGTGATCGGCCATGTCGGTCAACACCGTGACGAACGGCGTCTGCGGTTGAACCTGGGCCAGGCTGTCGTGCAGCGCGCGGTTGAAGTTCGGAATCAGCGAGACCACCATGTCGGGCTTCGTCTCGCGCCAGTGAGCGGCCAGCCGCTCCACCAGCAGGGGGTGGCTCCAGCGGATGGCGCGTTGCAGCAGCTTGAGCTCTTGCGAGAGACCCAGCGTGAAGCCGCTGGCCAGGCGCTTGTTGTAGAGGTCTTCGGGATCGAAGCCCATGACGCGGCGGAACCGACCCGCCGGGTCGATCACTTCGGTGAAGTTCACCTTGCGCACACGCCATGGCAAGCCTTGGGCCTCGATGGCCAGTGACAGCGCCTCGGCGGCGGCGCGGTGACCGCCACCCGCGTTGAACCAGACCAGATCGACATTGAGCATGCGGCGATGGTGCGATGCCGCTGCGACGATCGCATGACGACACAGTGACGTGCGTGTGACGCAGCACCCGCTTCAATGCACGCACGGCACGGTAACCTATCCGCATGAACGCCAACCTCCTTGCCCTGGGCGCGATCGCGCTGTGGGCCTCCCTCGCCGCACTCGGTGTGGCCCTGTCGCACGTGCCGCCCTTTCTGCTCACCGGCCTCTCGCTGCTGGTCGGCAGCCTGATCGCGTTGCCGCTCTCGCGCTTCGACTTCCGCCAATGGCGCGTGCCCCTGGGCACGCTGGCACTCGGGGTCTACGGCCTGTTCGGCTTTCACTTCCTGCTCTTCATCGCCCTGCGCCATGCGCCGCCAGTGCAGGCCAACCTGGTCAACTACCTCTGGCCGCTGGGCATCGTGGTGATGGCGCCGCTGTTCCTGCGGGGCGTGTCGCTCACCGGCCGGCACGTCTTTGCCGCCCTGCTGGGTTTCGCCGGCGCGACGCTGGCCATCCTCGGTGGCGCGGGCGATGCGGGCGACACCCGTTGGGCCTGGGGCTACATCCCTGCGCTGGCCTCGGCCTTCATCTGGGCCAGCTACTCACTGATGACGAAGCGTGTGCGCGCCTTCCCCACCGCTGCCATCGGCAGCTTTGCGCTGCTCTCGGGCGCGCTCTCGCTGCTGTGCCACGCGCTGCTGGAGCCCGCCGCCTCGCTCTCGACCCAGGACATGCTGCTCATCGCCGTGCTGGGCCTGGGACCGCTGGGCGGTGCGTTCTTTCTGTGGGATGCGGCACTCAAGCGTGGCGACGCGCGTCAGATCGGCGTGTTGAGCTTTCTCACGCCGCTGCTCTCCACGTTGACACTGCTCCTGGTTCGATCAGAGATGCCGAGTCCGGTGATCGGACTGGCGGCGTTGATGATCGTGGGCGCGGCGGTGATCGCCACGCGCAGGACCGACTGAGTTTCAGTCGGTCATCAACGCTGCAGGATCTTCCGCCGCCAGCACGGTCTGCGCCCACGTCTGCAGTCTCGACGTGTCACAACGCAATATCTGTTGCTTGACCGCGAGGATCTGCGAAGGGTGCATGGAAAAACTGCGCAGGCCCAGGCCGAGCAGCAGGCGCGTCATGGCCACGTCGCCCGCCATCTCACCACACACGCTGACCCCTTTGCCCTGTGCCTGGCATTGCGCGATGGTGCTGGCCAGCAGGTGCAGCACGGCCGGGTGCACCGGATCGTAGAGGTGCGAGACGGCTTCGTCGGCGCGGTCGATCGCCAGCGTGTACTGGATCAGGTCGTTGGTGCCGATCGACAGGAAGTCGAAGTGCTTGAGGAACAGCGGAATGGTGAGCGCGGCCGCGGGCACTTCGATCATGGCGCCCAGCTTCACCACCCCCTGGCGCACCCCCGCGGCCTCCAGTTGTTCGCGGGCGCGATGCACCAGAGCGAGCGTCTGGCGGATTTCGCTCGCGTGCGCGAGCATGGGAATGAGCAGGTGCACCGGCCCGTGCGCGGCCGCGCGCAGGATGGCGCGCAACTGCGCGAGAAACATGGCCGGATCCGCCAGGCTCCAGCGGATGGCGCGCAGACCCAGTGCCGGGTTGAGGTGGTCTTCGCCAGCGCGTTGGGCCACACGGTCCAACGGCTTGTCGGCTCCCACATCCACCGTGCGAATGGTCACCGGCAAGCCCTGCATGCCCTCGACCGCGCGTTTGTAGGCCTGGTACTGCTCTTCCTCGTCGGGCAGTTTGCCGTTGCGCCCCATGAAGAGGAACTCGCTGCGGAACAGCCCCACACCCACGGCTCCGGCCTTGAGGGCGCCCACGGCGTCCTCGGGCTGTTCGATGTTGGCCAGCAGTTCGATCTTCTGTCCGTCGAGCGTGACGGCGGGCGTGTTCTTCAGGCGCGACAGGCGTTCGCGCTCGACTTCGCCCTGGCGCTGCTTGAAACCGTATTCGGCCAGCAGGATGGGCGAGGGGTCGATCACCACCACGCCGGCATCACCGTCGATGATGACCCAGTCGTCCTGCTCGATCAGCTGGCTGGCCGAACGCGCGCCGACCACCGCCGGGATGTCCATGCTGCGCGCGACGATGGCGGTGTGGCTGGTCTTGCCGCCCACGTCGGTGACGAAGCCGGCAAACACGCTTTGCTTGAACTGCAGCATGTCGGCCGGCGAGAGATCGTGCGCAATCAGCACCAGCGGCACGTCGACCGCGCTGTCCTGCCCGGGGCGCGGCTGGCCCGCACCCACCGGGGACGTCATGCCGCGCATCACCCGCAGGATGCGCTCGACCACCTGCTCCAGATCGGCCTTGCGCTCGCGCAAGTAGGGATCCTCCATTTCGTCGAACTGCCGCGCGATCACCTCCAGCTGGGTGGTGAGCGCCCATTCGGCGTTGTAGTGGCGCTCGACGATCCAGTGCTTCACGCCGTTGGTGAGCTGCTCGTCCTGCAGCAGCATCAGGTGCACGTCGAGCAAGGCGGTGAGTTCGGGGTGCGCGTCCGAAGGACCCAGGTCGTGCAGGCTCTGCTGCACCTTCAGAATCTCGGCTGCGACCTCGTTGCGTGCATGGCGCAGCCGCTCGATCTCGCCTTCGACCTGCTCGGTCTGCACGAAGTAGTGCGCCACGTCGATGCGGCTCGACGCCACGATCACCGCCCGCCCGATGGCAATGCCCCGGGAGACGGCCAGACCGTGAACGCTGAAGCTCACTCACCCTCTCCGAATTTGTCGTTGATGAGTGCTATCAATGAGTCCATCGCCGCCTGTTCATCGGCCCCGACGGTCTCGACCTCGACCGTGCTGCCCAGGCCTGCCGCCAGCATCATCACGCCCATGATGCTTTTCGCATTGACGCGACGATCGCCCCGGGACATCCACACATCGCTGGCAAAGCTGCCGGCAAGTTTGGTGAGTTTGGCCGAGGCGCGTGCGTGCAGCCCGAGCTTATTGCTGATGGTCACGGTGGTCTTGATCATGGGTGGCTCGTCTGGCCTGGTTCTGCGGAGCGGTCACCGCCACCTGAATCACCCCCTGCGTGGCGCCGATCATGGCGCGCGAGATCAGCGCGTCCAGTGACTCGTGGCGGTACGACACGGTGCGCAGCAACATGGGCAGGTTCACGCCAGTGATCAACTTGGAGTTGATGCCGTCGATCAGTTTTTGCGCCACGTTGCACGGCGTGGCGCCGAACACGTCGGTCACCACCAGGATTTGCGGCAGGTGCATCTGTCGCATGAGCGCGCGCGCCTGTGCCAGCGATTCTTCGGGCGGTACGTTGGGTTGGACATCCAGCGCCGAGACGGCCTCGGCGCTGTCGGGGAACACATGCATGACGCACTGACGCAAGGCCGAAGCCAAGGGTGCGTGCGCGATGATGAGGATGCCGTTCATGGACGCAGTTTAGCTGGCCTGCGCTCTGGGGCGGGTGCGCCAGGCACGCCAGAAAGCGAGGTAGGCGAAGACGCAACACACACCAAAGATCGCCATGGCGCCGCGGTAGCGATCCGCTTCGCTCCAGCCGAACACCATGAGCGCTTCGATCAGCAGGCCAATGCCCCACTGCACACCGAACACCCCGCCGAAGATGGCCAGGTTGTAGGCCGACAGCGCGCGCCCCGCCGCCTCGGCCGGCAAGGCCAGCGCCACCGCGGGCTGAGACAAGGACACAAAGGTGCTGGTCACGCAGAACAGCGCCCACAACTCCCAGCCCGCGTCCGCGCCGAGCAACACGATGGCGGTCAGCACGGCGAAGCTCGATGGCAAACCCCAGGCGATCAGCCGCTCGGGCCGCAGACCTCGGCGCGCCAAATGGGGGTTGACCACGCCCCAGAGCCAGAAGGTGCAGAGCATCGACAGGTTGATGCCGAACAGGCCGGCGGCCGCTTGCTGCGGGGTGTAGCCCGCCACCTTCACCATCCACGGCCCCGCCCACAGGGTTTGCACCGCCACCATGCCGCCGTAATTGACGAAACCGATCGGCAGCATCTGGCGGAAATAGGCATTGCGCCAGATGAAGCCGTAGCCCCTTGTGTCCGACGGTGGGTCCTGCGGCGAGGGCGATGCCGCCTGGCGCCAGCGCGGCACGATGAGCGCGATGCCCACCATCGACAGCGCAATCAGCCCGGCCAGCATCCAGAACAATCCACGCCAGCCGGTGTAGGGCATGAGCCACTGCACCGGCAAGGTGGCGGCCACCATGCCCAGCGATCCGGTCATGAGCATCCAGGAGTTCGCCCGCAGCTGCGTGGCGGGCGTGAGCCAGCGGCGAAAGCCAGTGAGCGGCGCCATCAGGCAGGCGCTCACGCCCATGCCGGTGAGCATGCGCGCTGCCAGCAAACCCGAGAAACTCGTGGCCAGCGCAAAAGCCATGCAGCCGAGCACCGCCACGGTGAGAAATGCCAGGATCACCTTGCGCGGCCCGTGGCGGTCCAGCCAGTTGCCCAGGGGCAGCTGGGTCATTGCGAAGCCCAGAAAGTAGCCGCCGGCCAACAACCCGAGGTCGCCAGCGCTCAGGTCCAGTTCCGCGCTCAGCGTGGGCGAGAGCGTGGCCGTGATGGCTCGCACCAGCGCCGAGAAGAAATACGCGATCGCAAACGTCAGGAAGACGATGATCGCGCCCCGCGTCCCCAGCGCATCGCCGGCGGCGTTTGTGGGTGCGCGGGTCATGGCAGTTTCAATCCGTCAAAGAACGTCGTGCTCACCTCGTCACCGGGCGCAGCGCCATACATCGCCGCCTGGAACACCTGCGAGCCACGCGCGAAGTACACCGACCGGCTCTGCACTGGCTGACCTTGCGGATCGATGCCCAGCGCGGTGATGCCTTGCGCCAAGGTCGAACCGGCCACGGTCGCGGCCCAGCGATGCGCCGGATCGGACTGCAGTGCCGGGTCGACGCGGATGGCTGCGAGCGCGGCGCGCTGCCAATCGGTGAGCGTGGCGGGCACGGCAGCGACGTCTGCCACATCGGCCCAGGCCAGGGCAAAGGTGAGGCCCCCGGCCTTGCAACTGTGCATGTGCAGCATCGTGGGTGCGCCACCCAGAGGCACCGAGCGTTCGGCGGTCTCGGGCTTGCACGGCATGAGCGCCTGCAGAGGCGTGCCCTCGGGGCGCAGTTCACGCCAGTTGAAGGTGGGGTTGCAGGCGGTCAGCGCCAGGGCCATCAGCACGCCGATGGGCCAAGGTCGGCACATGGCGGGGTGGGATGCAGGTGGAGACATGGAATGGAGAGAGGCACGCCACGGCGGGGACACCGCAGTGCCCACAGCGTCGCGCACAATGGCAAACATGAATGCTCTGGATGGTATCCGCATACTCGATTTGTCCCGCGTGCTCGCCGGCCCCTGGTGCACGCAGACGCTGGCCGATCTGGGCGCCGATGTGGTCAAGGTCGAACGCCCGCCCGGCCACAACCACCCCGGGGGAGACGACACGCGCGGCTGGGGTCCGCCTTTCCTGCGCGGGCGCGACGGCGCCGACACCGCCGAGGCCGCCTACTACCTGGGCGCCAACCGCAACAAGCGCTCCATCACCTGCGACATCGCCACGCCAGCAGGCCAGGCGCTGATCCGTGAACTCGCCGCCAAGGCCGACGTGTTCGTGGAGAACTACAAGGTCGGCGACATGGCGCGCTACGGCCTGGACTTCGAGAGCCTGCGCGCCCTCAACCCCCGGCTGGTGTACTGCTCCATCACCGGCTTCGGCCAGACCGGCGCCTACAAGGAGCGGGCGGGCTACGACTTCGCCATCCAGGCCATGGGCGGTCTGATGAGCGTGACCGGCGAGCGCGACGACCTGCCCGGCGGTGGCCCACAAAAAGTGGGTGTCGCGGTGGCGGATCTGTTCACTGGCTTGTACGCGACCGTGGCGATCCAGGCCGCGCTGCGCCACGCCGAGCGCACGGGCGAAGGCCAGCACATCGACATGGCGCTGCTCGACACGCAGGTGGCCATGCTGGCCAACCTGGGCGCCAACTACCTGGTGCGCGGCCGCGAGGACGGCAAGGTGCCGGGTCGTGCGGGCAACGCCCACGCCAACATCGTGCCCTACCAGGTGTTCGAGGTCGCCCCCGATGCCCAGGGTCTGGCGCAGCACATCATCCTGGCGGTGGGCAACGACGGCCAGTTCGCCAAGTTCTGCGCCGTGGCGGGCCAGCCCGAGCTGGCCACCGACCCGCGTTTTGCTCAGAACCAGAACCGCGTGCGCCACCGCGCCGTGCTGGTGCCTCTGCTGGAAACCATCCTCAAGACCCGCAGCAAGGGCGACTGGCTCGCCGCGCTGGAAGCGGCCAAGGTGCCCTGCGGACCCATCAACAACCTGGCCGAGGTGTTTGCCGACGAACACGTGCTCTCGCGCGGCATGGTGCAGCGCTGGTCGCACCCGCTGGCCGATCAGGTTGATCTGGTGGCCAGCCCGCTCAAGCTCAGCGCCACCCCCGTGCGCAACGACCTGCCCCCGCCGTTGCTGGGCCAGCACACGGCCGAGGTGCTGGGCGACTGGCTGGGCAGCACGCCCGAACAACTGGCCGCGCTGCAACGCAGCGGCGCGGTCTGACCCAAACAACCATGGCCACCGCTGCGCAGACCTTGCCCACCCCCGCGTCGCTGCGCGGCGCCGCCCAGGCCGCCGCGGCACGCGGTGAGCCGCTGGTGGTCATGACCACGCTCAAAGGCTGCGTGTACTGCGAGTTGGTGCGCAACAACTACCTGTTACCCATGCGCCGCGGCGGTGAGCTGGTGGCGGTGCAGATCGACGTGCAGGACCGGCAGTCCAACCTGCAGGGCTTTGCGGGCGACACGACGACACCGGCCGATCAGGCCCGGGCCTGGAAGGCGCGTTTCACGCCCACGGTGATGTTCTTCGGCCCCCATGGCCAGGAGCTTGCCGAGCGCCTCGTGGGCATCGCGGTGCCCGACTTCTACGGCGAGTACCTGAATGCACGTCTGGCTGAAGCGCGCAGCAAGCTCAAGAAGAACTGAACACTCGACGTCAGCAGGCGCTTACTTCAGAGCGCCGAACACTTTCTTGAGGATGGCACTGCCCGTGCCCACCGGGTCCTGGCGAATCTTGCGTTCTTCCTCGCCGATGATGGTGTAGAGGCCGTCGAGCGACTTGCCGGTCACGTATTTCTGGATGTTGGCGTCTTCGGCCTTGACCAACCCGAGGCCCGCCGCCTTGCCCGCCACCTTGTTGTACTGGTTGGCCAAGCCCACTTTTTCGGTGGCCCGGGTGACGATGGGCAGGAATTTTTCGCCCAGTGGCAAGCGCGTCTTGTCGGCAAAGAACCGGGTCACCGAATCGTCGCCACCACCCAGGATGTTCTTGGCGTCCGAAACACTCATGGATTTGACCGCATTCACCAGCAGATCACGCCCCATGGGCACGGCGGCCTCGGCTGCGCGGTTCATGCTGGTGACCAGTTCGTCCACGCGCTTGCCCTGGCCGGTCAGTTTCAGGAGCTTGGACGCATCTTCCAGAAAACCGGGCAAAGGAATCCGAACTTTCGGGTTGCCGAGGAATCCATCGGTCTTGCCCAGCAACGCCACGGCCGCCAGAGCACCTTTTTCCAGAGCCACCTTGATGCCCTTGGTGGCGTCGCCTTCGGTGAGATCGCCCAGCGACAAGGCCCGCGCCTGCTGGTGGGCAGCCAGGATGAGGAGGCCTATGGCGGCGGTGGACTGGGTAAACTGGCGGCGCTGCATGCGGTGTCTCCTGGGATGCTGATGAACGAATGGCGTGGGGCAATGTAGCCCCCGGAAAATGAAAACACAATGACCGAACTTGACCGACCTGGCCTCTTGCGCCGTCGCAGCCTGGCCACCGTGGCTGCGCTGGGTGCCGCTGCCGTGCTGGGACTCGCGGGTTGCGCGGGCGGCGAAGCTGCGCCCAACTCCACCTTCGTGCTGATCGACGGTTCCAAAGCCACCACCGCCGACCTCAAGGGCAAGGTGACCCTGGTGAATTTCTGGGCCACCACCTGCGTCTCCTGCGTGAAGGAAATGCCACAGATCGTGGCCACCTGGCACAAGTACCAGGCGCAGGGATTCGACACCGTGGCCGTGGCCATGGAATACGACCCACCCAACTGGGTGCTCAATTTCGCGCAGAGCCGCCAGCTGCCCTTCAAGGTGGCGCTGGACAACACCGGTGAGATCGCGCAGCAATGGGGCGACGTCAAGCTCACGCCCACCACTTACCTGGTGGACAAGCAGGGCCGCATCGTCAAGCGCTTTGTGGGCGAGCCCGACTTCGCCGCCTTGCACCAACTCATCGAGAAACTGCTGGCCCAGACCTGAAACGAGCCAGGCGCCAGACAACAAAAAGCCGGGCCCCAGGACCCGGCTTTTTGTATGGCGGATCAAACCGCGATCGGGATCAATCCTTGCGGTAAGCGTCGTGGCAGGCTTTGCAGGTTTGACCCACGGCGCCGAAGGCCGTTTTCACGGCGTCCAGGTTGCCCGTCTTGGCGGCAGCACTCAGCTTGGCCGTCTCCGCCTGCAGCTTGTCTGCGCCTTCCTTGAACTTCGCCTGCTCGGTCCAGATGGCGGGGAGTGCGCGCACATCACCCTTGTCGGTGCCCGGGCCAAACCCTTCCCACGGCAGCTTGCTCATCGTCTCGACGATGGCCGCGCTGTCAGCCGCCACCTTCGGGTCGAATGGCACGCGGCCGTTGGCCATGGCGCCCACGCGTCCGAAATGGCTGGCCATCACGGTAAAAGCGGCCTTGCGGTACTTGACAGCGTCCTCGGGCTTCTGGAACTGGGCGAATGCCGGGGCAGACAGGCTGGTGATCGCAACGGCCATGGCCAACGGGGCGAGAAACTTCATGAGCACTCCTAAGCGTGGTTGATTGTTTGATACAAAACGTAGCGAAATCGCTACCAGCGGGTGAGTGTCCGGGCCGGCGCTAAGTTCCGTTGGAACTGTCCCGACGTCCGCGGCTCCACTCTTCTTTGAACTCCCTCCACTCAACCATGCAAACCATTCGCGTCTGGGACTTGCCCACCCGCCTGTTCCACTGGCTGCTCGCCGCCGCCGTCGTGGGCCTTGTGATCACCGCCAACATCGGCGGCAACTGGATGAACTGGCACATGCGCCTGGGCTACGCGGTGCTGGCACTTCTGCTGTTTCGCGTGGTCTGGGGTTTCGTGGGCGGACACTGGTCGCGCTTCGGCAGTTTCCTGTTTGCACCATCGACGGTCATTGCCTACCTGCGCGGGCAACCCCATCCCGAGCACCGAGTGGGCCACACGCCCCTGGGCGCCCTGTCGGTGTTTGCGCTGCTGGCCGTCCTGCTGGCGCAGGTGAGCACGGGGCTGATGAGCGACGACGAGATCGCCTTCTTCGGCCCGCTCGTGCGTTTCGTCTCGGGCGAAACAGTGGCCCTGGCGACGAGTTACCACAAGAATGTGGGCAAGTTCATCGTGATCGGCTTGGTGGTCCTGCACGTCGTCGCCGTCTTCTTCTACAAGTGGGTCAAGAAGGACAACCTGATCCGTCCGATGGTGGTCGGCGACAAACAAGTGGCCCGCGCCGTGAGCGTTCCCCAGACCCGTGACTCGGCAGCTTCGCGCGCGCTCGCGCTGCTGGTGCTGGCACTGTGTGGTGGCGCAGTGACCTGGCTGGTCACTCTGGGAAACGCGTTCTGACGCGCAGCGCCTGTCGTATAGTGGGCGCCGTGCCGCTCCTTCAGCCCAGCCCGCTCTCCCCCGCATGAAATCCTCCGAGACTGCCAGCGTCACGCTCAGACTGGCCCGGTTTCCCGACGACTTGGCCACAGTCAGGTCGCTGTTCCTGGACTACCAGGCCGACATGGGCATCGATCTGTGCTTTCAGGGTTTTGACGCCGAACTGGCTGGTCTGCCTGGCGAATACGCGGAGCCCGCTGGCTCCATCTTTCTGGCCAGCGTGGACGGTGAACCCGCGGGCTGTTGCGCCTTTCGCGCCCTCACCAACACCGACCATCTCGACGCGTGCGAAATGAAACGCCTGTTCGTGCGCCGTGCGTTCCGGGGTTTCGGACTCGGCCGCCTGCTGGTCGATCGCGTCATGACCGACGCCCGGCTCGCTGGCTACACCACCATGTTGCTGGACACGCTCAGCGACATGGAAACCGCGCGCGCCCTCTACCAGGAATCGGGCTTTGTCGAGGTGGCGCCGTACTATCACAACCCCATTCCGGGCGCCCACTACCTCAAGGTCGACCTCTGAATCGGCACCCCGTGCGGGCGCCATGAAAAAAGCCGCCGGTGTTGCCACCGGCGGCTTTTTGCTTCAACCCGCGATCAGACGCCGGCTTTGGCCTGGGCCAGCAGCGTGGCGGCGTCACTCACTTCGAACTTGCCAGGCGCTTCAACATTCAGCGACTTGACCACGCCGTCCTTGATCAGCATCGAGTAACGGTTGCTGCGCAAACCCATGCCGCGGCCAGTCAAGTCCAGCGTGAGGCCCGTGGCCTTGGCAAAGTCGGCACTGCCGTCGGCCAGCATGCGCACCTTGTCGCCGGTCTTCTGATCGCGCGCCCAAGCGCCCATCACGAAGGCGTCGTTCACGCTCACGCACCAGATCTCGTCCACGCCGGCCGCCTTGAAGTCGGCCGCGTGCTCGACAAAACCGGGGACGTGCTTGGCCGAGCAGGTCGGCGTGAAGGCACCCGGCAACGCGAACACGGCAATCGTCTTGCCCGAAGACGCCTTGTGCGCGTCCACAGCGTTGGGGCCGATGCTGCAACCGTTGCCTTCAACTTCGCTGTACTCCATCAACGTTGCCGCCGGGATCTTGTCGCCAACCTGAATCATGCTGTGCTCCTCGTGGTTTTGGGCCTGTGGGCCGTGGTGTGAGAGCCCGAAAAATCGAGCCTGGAAAAAGAAAAAGCGACCGGCATTGTCGGTCGCTTTTCAGTTCGGCGCTGCAAGCAGCGTGAATCGCGCTTAAACCAGCTCGGCCTTTTGGACCAAACGGGTGGCGACCCAGTTTTTCGTCTTCGACAGCGGACGGCTCTCGGTGATCTCGATCATGTCGCCGGTCTTGTACTCGCCCTTTTCGTCATGGGCGTGGTACTTGCTCGACTTGGCAACGATCTTGTCGTAGAGCTCGTGCTTCACACGGCGCTCCACCAGAACCGTCACGGTCTTGGTGCGCTTGTCACTGACGACCTTGCCAATCAAGGTGCGCTTGAGGGATGTTTTAGCTTCCGTCATGGTCACTCCTTATTTGGCCGAAGCCGCGGTGCGCTGCTTCTCGGCAAGAATGGTCTTGGCACGAGCGATGGCGCGGCGGGTGTCGCCCAGCACGGCGTTGTTGTTGAGTTGTTGCGTGGCTTTTTGCATGCGCAGACCGAAGTGGGCCTTTTGCAGCGATTTCACTTCGGCTTCGAGGCCGGCCACATCCTTTTGGCGCAGTTCAGCAGTTTTCAT
>NZ_JAKFEO010000020.1:0-89244 GCF_036675665.1 Hydrogenophaga sp.
GGGCTTCGCGGTGCTGTTCATCATCCAGATCAAGGTGATCCAGGACCTGGCGCTGATCGCCAGCATCGGCGTGGCCATGCTGATCGTGACCAACCTGCTGCTGCTGCCCATCCTGCTGTCCTATGTGGGCGTGAGCCCCAAGGCGGCCGCGCGCAGCCTGCGCGCGGACTCGGCCCAGGCCCTGCAGCGCTCGCGGCTGTGGTCGGGCCTGACCCGTTTCACCCAGCGGCCCGCCGCCACCATCGCGGTGGCCACGGGCACCCTGCTGGCCGTGGCGGGCTTCGCGGTGAGCCTGCACCTGTCCATCGGCGACCTCGACCCGGGTGCACCCGAGCTGCGCCCGGACTCGCGCTACAACCAGGACAACGCCTACCTGATCTCGCACTACGCGGCCAGCACCGACATCCTGACCGTGATGGCCACCACGCCGCCCGACCGCTGCACCAGCTATCAGGCGCTGTCCACGCTGGACGCGCTGGCCTGGCAACTGGAGCAACTGCCCGGGGTGGAATCCACCAACTCCATGGCCGCGCTGTCCAAGCTGGCCATGGTGGGCTACAACGAAGGGCACCTGAAGTGGTTCGAACTGCTGCCCAACGAAAGCGCCCTGGGCGGTGTGCAAACCCGCGCACCGCGTGAACTGTTCAACCAGCGCTGTTCGTTCCTGGCGCTCTACGTCTACCTGAAAGACCACAAGGCCGAGACGCTGGAACGCGTGGTGGCCGAGGTGGAGCGCTTCAAGGCCGACAACGACACGCCCGAGCTGACGTTCAAGCTCGCCGCGGGCAGCGCCGGCATCGACGCGGCCACCAACATCGTGGTGCGCCAGGCCATGCGCGAGATGCTGCTGTGGGTTTACGCCGCCGTGGTGCTGCTGTGCTGGATCACCTTCCGTTCCTGGCGCGCGGTGATCGTGGCGGTGCTGCCGCTCATGCTCACCTCCATCCTGTGCGAAGCGCTGATGGTCGGTCTGGGCATGGGTGTGAAGGTCGCCACCCTGCCGGTGATCGCGCTGGGCGTGGGCATCGGTGTGGACTACGCGCTCTACGTACTCAGCGTCACCCTCACCCGCTTGCGCGCCGGTGCCAGCCTGGCCGAGGCCTATGCGCACGCGCTGCAATTCACCGGCCGCGTGGTGATGCTCACCGGCGTGACGCTGGCGCTGGCCGTGGGCACCTGGGCCTTCTCGCCCATCAAGTTCCAGGCCGACATGGGCATCCTGCTGGCCTTCATGTTCGTCTGGAACATGGTGGGCGCGCTGGTGCTGCTGCCTGCGCTGGCGCACTTCCTGTTGCCCACCGCCCAGGCTGCCGGCACGCCCGCGACCGACGCACCCGTGATCCAGCCCGAACCCGCTGCGGTCTGAGCGCCGCAGCGTCTTTTTCCCCCACGACAGGAGACTCCCTTGACCGTCACCACCACCACGCTCCCGCGCGCGCCCATGGACGCTGGCCTGGCCAAGTTTCTGGCCCAGGCCGCCGCGCAGGGCAACCCGCCGATGGAGGCGCTGCCACCCGAGATCGGGCGCCAGGTCTACCGCGACATCGCAGCCAGCCTGGGCTTGCCGCCCCCGGTGGTCGCCACGGAAGACCGCAGCATCCCGGGGCCCGGCGGGCCGCTCAGGCTGCGCATCTACCACCCCGATGCCGCCGGGCCGCTGCCCGCGCTGTTCTATGTGCACGGCGGCGGCTTCGTGATCGGCGATCTGGAAACCCACGACGCGGTGTGCCGCACCCTGTGCCACGACGTGGCCGCGGTGGTGGTGGCGGTGGACTACCGGCTCGCGCCGGAGCACCCGTTTCCCGCCGCCGTGGACGACGTGGTCTGCGTGCTGCAATGGCTGGCCGCGCATGCGCGAGAACTGCGCGCGGACCCGTCGCGCATCGCCCTGGCGGGCGACAGCGCGGGCGCCCAGCTGGCCACGGTCGCCTGCCTGCGCACGGCGGGCACGATCAGGCCACGCGCCCTGGGCCTGATCTATCCGGTGGCGCAGCACTACAGCGAGCCCAGCGCATCGATGGCCGAGAACGGCGAGGGCAAGTTCCTCACCCACGGCGTCATGCAATGGTTCATCGACTGTTATCTGGGCGGCCGCAGTGAACTCACCCGGCACCCGGACTTCGCCTTGCTGAGCGCGCCCACGTTGGCCACGCTGCCGCCGAGCTGGGTCGCCACCATGGGCCACGACCCGCTGCGCGACGAGGGCCACGCGCTGGCGCAGCGCATCGAACAAGCAGGCGTCGCCACCGAACACCGCCACTACCCGGGCGCCATCCACGCCTGCATCCACTTCACGGCCGTCTCGCCGCTGGGCGGGGAGGTGTTGAGCGATCTGGCGCAATGGCTGCGATCTCGCCTGGTCGCGAACGGGCGCTGAAAGCGGAAACGAAAAAGCCCGGCAGAGCCGGGCTTTTTGCTGGAATCATCTGGGGTGGCTGATGGGGCACCAAACCGGTGGCATCCCACCTCCAGACTGCAAGCGCCCATGCGGGATCCGAGGGAGAATCGTGCACCCCCGCCGTGCACCCCACGGCTCCGAAAACACGAGCACATGACCCAGAAGCGCGGCAACCCAGACCAGTACCTCCAGAAAATCGGCAACACCTACTACGCCCGAGTCAAGGTGCCCCGAACCCTCCAGCACATCGTCAGGCAGACCCACCTCCGCCGCAGCCTGCAGACCGGTAGCAGGGTGGAGGCCAACCTTAGAAAACACAAGGTGGTCTCGGACATCAAGGCGACCCTCGCGGCCTACCGCACCAACCCACCCACGGAGAGCGTCCCCTTCTCATTCGACGAGGCACGGGCCTTCAGGGAGCACATCGAGCAGGTTCGGCTCCAGGGGAACGATGACGAAGCGGATAACCTCCAACTCGTCGCGTCCGACCACGCTGACCGCATTGAAGAGCTTCACGGCCCCGAACGTGCTGGGCGCTGGTATCGCATCGCGACGACCACCGGCGAGAACCTGAAGGAACTCCACGAACGGTGGCTGTCCGTGAACGACTACAAGGAGTCCACCAACGCAGGGCACCGCAAGGCGTTGAGCGAGGTCCTTGCCTACATGCGCAACGAGGAGGCCCGGCCAGAAGATGTCACCCAGCGGGTGGCCGTGGCGTACATCGACCAGGACCTCATGCAGCGCGACCTGTCCCACTCCACCATCCGGGACCGTTTGGTGTCCCTTGGGGGCTTCTGGAAGTGGCTCGCAAGCCGTGGCGCAGTCCATGGCGGCGTCAACCCATGGGCGGGCCACAAGGTCAGCAAGAAGCAGAACCCAGGCACCCGACCGCCCAAGCGCGGCTACACGGAAGCTGAAGTAGTACGGCTGCTGGAAGGCAACGACGTGGTGAGGCGCTGGCCCACGTACAAGCACCTGCGAGACGTCATCGTACTGGGCCTCTTCACCGGAGCCCGAATCGAAGAGTTGTGCAGTCTGACCGTCGCCCAGGTGGAGACCGGAAGTGGGGGCTACGTGTTCAAGATCAACGATGCGAAAACCAAGGCCGGCATCCGCTACCTGGCCGTGACCCACCCCGCCCCGATGGCGGTCTTGAAACGACGCCTGAAGGACCGCACCGGGGCCGCGCAGCTCTTCCACGAGCTCACCCCTGGAGGACTCGATGACAAGCTCTCCAGCAGCGTCGTGAAGGCGTATGGGCGGTACAGGAGAACTTGCCAAGTCCCGGACGGCACCGACTTCCACAGCTTCCGCCGATGCGTCATCACGGTGCTGGAGCACGTGGGCGTGGGTCAGGTGTCCATCGCCCGGTTTGTCGGGCACAAGGTTGGCACCCTGGCCGCTGACACCTACTCCGATGGCGGGACCAGGGTCCTCGCCTTGGAGGTCGCATCCAAGGTGCGCTACGGCACCGTCGTGGAGGACGCGGCCATAGCGTTGGCGGAGAGCTAACCGGAATGCGGGATGTTGTCCACACCGGGTCATTCGCAGGCAAAACCTAGTTGTCCCATCGAGTTACACCGGTTTTCCACCGTTACCGCACAGGTTTTCAACAGCCTTTCCCGTGACGTAGCTGACACCCTCCAGGACAATCTGGGCATGTCCGGAGCACCCCCGATGTCCTCATTCCCACGACCCGACCCCCACGACCGCCTGAAGCACTTCAAGAACGACAGCCCCGGCTGGCGACTTGCCGGGTTGTTCTTGGAAAAGCTGCCCTCCATCCTTGCGAGTGCTGGCGTTCTGGCGTTCTCGGTCTGGTCTATGCTGAAGATGACGACCTGATCAACCGACGAACGCGTCCCTTCACGGCACCGACATTTCGACCAAGGTCGCCACCGCCGTGTTGTGCTTGTTTCGAGCGCACCCTGCCCGGTGACCACCCGCCCATTTTTGGCGCAAAAATCTGAGAAGGTCTTCGATCAACTTCGGCAGCAAAAATCCCCCCGCACCGGGGTCGCGGCTACCACCATCAGGCGACAGGCTGCACTCCAACACGAAGAGCAAGTACCCCGATGAGCCGCAAGTAGGCCGAACCGGAACTCAGGACGTACACCGCGAACTCCTCGGTCGGAGGGGCGATGTTGTCCACCTGCCCATGCCGGTACTCGTGCATGCTCTGAACCCAGTGGGCCATCCCCTCAAACAAGCCGGCCAACACGCGTTTCTCCACCGCGTCACCTGCACTCGCAGCAAGGTACTGGTCCCTCAAGCTCACCCGGCACAGATTCGCATGTAGGTTCCTGGCATCTGGGTTCAACTGGCGAGCGACGACCTCCAGCGCCTCGAACATCGACCGCACGGCAGCCTTCGTATCGGCAGGATGTCGGTCAAGGTACCCGAAGGCGGCCTCGTAAGCGCCCCGAGCGACGGCCAGCACGGGAGCGTTGAGCACCGCAAGAGTCGCACCCCTCATCCCCTCGAAGACCTCGTCCACGGCGTAGTGGATGACCCCTTTGGCATCGATGCGAAACCCCATGTGCTCATCCGCAAGCGCCCGGGCGATGGCGAGGCGGTACTCCTCAGCGAATCGCCCCCCGAAGGCGGTCAGAACGCGGTAGGTGACCGTAATCGACGTCAGGACCTCCTCCATCGCAGCCTCCTTGAAGAAGTGCTCCCAGTACGCCCCCCACTGACCCGTCGGCACGTCGATGCCCGCTTGTTCTCGCAGGGCAACCCAGACCTTGGACGGGATGTCGTGCTGTTCGGGCAGCGCGGCTCTAACGCGAATGCGGAAGCGTGGACTGTCACCCCGAGGGGTTGCGCGGTCCATGTAGCGGTAGATGAACAAGGGGTGGTCGTTTGCCATTCCTCATCCTACCGGCTTAGTGACCGTGACCGAAACCGACCCCTTCCGGTCACAACCGCCCAATGAGTACGAAAGGCAGGCTCACCGGGTTTCGGCCATCACGGCGATTCGTACGCCGTTTGCAGGCAAGGCTGATTCATGCAGCGACCTGAGCCGACACCCGCTGTACCACTGAGACACCACATCCGACCATCTTGGCGACCTTAGCGATGCCCATACCCTCGGCTCGTAGGGCACGGATGCGCTCCTCCACCTTCTCTCCAACGCCGGGGCGACCGATGGGGTTGCCTGACTTGGTGCCCTTGGCCTTCGCCCGAGCAAGGCCAGCCTTGACCCGCTCGCGGATGATTTCGCGCTCGAACTCGGCAAACACGCCCATCATCTGGAAAAGCGCACGTCCTGCCGGTGTCGTGGTGTTCACGCCCTGCTGATGTAGGTACAGGTCCACGCCCGTCGCGTGCAGCTCCTGAAGGAATGTCACCAGATCGATGAGTGAACGCCCCAGACGGTCCACGGACCACGAGGCCACCACGTCGAATTCCTTGCGGGCCAGCCCTTTCATCATCGCGTCCAGCTTCGGACGGTCGGCACGGCCCTTGGAACCGCTGATGCCGTGGTCCACGAACTCGGCTACGACTACCCAGCCCTGCCGCTCCGCGACCTCTCGAAGCTCGCATAGCTGGTTCTCGGTGGACTGACGGTCCGTGCTGACACGAGCGTACAGGGCGGCGCGGCGGGGTGTGGATGGTTTGGTCATGCTCCATCATACCGAAAACATCTGGTTTCCGTACAGGCAAACTGTGCATTTGTTCTCCTGGGACGGCGCCGCCTATTCCTCATGAGGGTTTCCGTATGCCCGTCCATTGACTACGATGCTTCAAAGGAGGAGTAACAGCATGGCGAGTTCGATCCCGTACCTGTCGTCTAACAAGAACGTCGAGAAGTTGTTTTCGGCCATCGCATCCGCAAAGGTGCCCGACCGGTTCACCCAGAAATACCTTGAAGATACCGTTGGACTCAAGGGAACCAACGACCGGCAGTTAATCGCGATGCTGAGGAACCTTGGCTTCCTCGATCAGACCGGCGCCCCAACAGCGAACTACCGGCTACTCAAGAGCCCGGACACCGCAAAGCAAGCGGTCGCCGAGGGCATCAAGAAGGCGTATGCGCCGCTGTTCGCCGCAAACGAGACCGCCAACGCACTTCCCCCTGAAAAGCTCCGAGGGTTGGTCGCGCAGGTCGCAGGTAGCGACGACGGCATGACCTCGCGCATTTCTCAAACGCTTCAAGCGCTTCTGCGATGCGCGGACTTCACCGGTTTGGGGACTGCGAAAGCCAACGGCTCAAATGGCGCTGGCGAGGCCGACCTAAGTGAAGAGGACTTGGTGGAGGAGATTCCCGAGCGGAGCGCCGCAGCGCAACGTGGGGGCGCCCATCGAGGGACGCCGGGAGTGCGAGGGTTGAAGCCCGAATTCCACTACAACATTCAAGTCCACCTCCCCAACAACGCCACGGAGGAGGTCTACCTGAACATCTTCAACGCTCTGCGGAAGTCTTTCCAGTGAGCGTAGACGCGACCGCTGCCTTGTTCGTCATGCTCGGGCAGTCCGCCGAGCGTGTCGTGGCGGGTATGGAGGACCTTCTCCCGGGGGAGAGCCTCCTGCTGTCACCCTCCTACGACCTTGCGCCGTTGCTGCCGGAGAGCGTTCGCCGGGCAACAAATGCAGCGGAAACCTATCGCCTCGTTTTCGTGTTTGAGAATTTCCTCCGCAAGTTCGTGGTGGATGTCCTGTCGAAGGATGCAACGGTGCCGTGGTGGGACAAGGTGCCAACCGATGTGCAACAGGAAGTCCTGAAGGTCGAGGAGACCGACGAAATCAAAAGCTGGATGGCACTGGGCTCGCGTGACCGCTCGGCGCTGATGACGTTCCCTCAGTTGTTGAGGGTAATGGACCACGCATGGAAGGCCGGCTTCGACGAGCTGGTCCGCGACAAAGCCCTCATACAAAGTGCCAGACTTCTCGTACACCTACGAAACACGATTTGCCACATGACCGACATCCCACCGGAGGAAACTGAGCGCATACGGCAAACCATGCGCGATTGGTTCCGGGTAGTTTCGCCGTAGCGGCTTCAGCAGCGCTTTAACCTGCTCGATAATTTCGTGCCTGCCCCTCCCAGGGGACGGGTACAAATCCTGACCTCATGCTGAACACCTGCCGTGCCCCTGGCTGTCCTGGCGCAGCCCACGGGTACTCCCCGTATTGCCAACCCCACAAGCAAAACCTTCGCCGCCATGGAGCCGCGACCCAGGAGGGCGTCACCGTCCACGAGCTGCGGCCCTTTTGGGACCTCGTCGAAGCTCGCAAGACGAAGAACCCGAACAGCGACGCATGGAGCCTGCTGGAGGCCCGCTGGGGTGTCGTGCTGGACTACGCGAGGACGACCCTACAGCGCCACGCTGAGGGCCTTCCAGGGCATCGTATCGGGCGTCTCGCGGCCCATCACCTCGTCACCATCGGGGATTCCGTGGAGTCGTGGACCGTTGTGCGAACGGCCCTCGCCATGTACCTCATGCAGGACAAGCGCCCCACCCGCTTCGCCAGCGACACCGCGTTCGACTTCCAACTGGTGCGCCGTGTGCGGGGCCTCTCGGATGTCAACGCGGGCGTGTACTGGGACCACAAGGAGCAGCGCAGCCGCCGGGTCTACCGCGACACGCCTCCCCGTGTGATGCAGGCCATGGTGGAGCCCCTGAAGGCGGCCTTCGGGGTTGCCGGGCTGACCCTTGCCACGAAGGAGCGAGAGGACATCAACAAGGCCAACGAGGAGCGCCGTCGGCTGTCCAGCGCACTGGAGGGCTTGGAATGAGCCGCCACAGCAAGAAGAACCCTGTGGACTCGTTCGACGCCCTGGTGGAGCAGCACCAGCGCGGCAAGCCACCAAGGGACCCGAAGCCTACGTCGCTCCCACTCCAGTCCATCAAGTTCCGACCAGAGGTGTTCCAGCACCGACGCCCGATCCAGTACCAGTCCGATGCCCACATCCGGGGCCTTGCGGAGGCTGCCAAGGTGCGGGACCTTGACCCGGTGACGGTGTGGTGGGACGGCAAGTTCTTCACCCTCATTGACGGTCACCACCGCCGCATGGCCTACATCACCGCCGGCAAGGGCATGAACAGCATCCCCGTGGAGGTCTTCGAGGGGTTGCCGCAGGAGGCCCTTGAGCGGGCCGCGAGCGCCAATACGAAGGCCAAGCTCCAGATGACGCCATCGGAGAAGTCCACCGCCGCGTGGCGTCTGGTCCTGATGACAGAAGCGATGAGCAAGGCCAAACAGTCCCAGGCCGCTGGCGTGTCGGACGGGCTCGTTGCCACGATGCGCCGCACCAAGGCCAAGCTGCTGAAACAAAGCATGACCTCGGCGGACCTCGTGGAGTTGACGTGGGAGGCCGCTCGGCGGAAGGCGGCTGGTCAGGACGACGACTGGACACCCGAGGAGGAAGACAAGCGCGTGGCGGCCATGGCCCTTGGCCTTCGCAAAGCCCTTGGGGCCACCGCCGAGCGCCAGCCGGAACTCTTCTGGAAAGCCATCGAGGTCTACAGCCTCCAGCTCGCGCAGGGCCTTCTGGACCACCTGAACGAGGTACCCGAGGAGGACGATGAGCAGGAGCCCGCGTAAGCCCCGTGAAGACCGCCAGAAGGCCCCCGGCTATGCAACCCTATGGGGTGAAATTGCATAGGCCCGTCTTACACGCGAGCAAGCCGTCGCAGAGTTCCCCGATAAGTGCTTACGAAGAAGTCCGTGGGCCTTTCCCGCCTGTAGAAGGCGTGCGAGTCCACCCCATTCACCTCGGAAAGAAGGCAACGAGCCCGGACCTCCCGAAGCTGACTTTTTCCGACGACCGTGCCATCCCCTGGATAGCCCATCCGCATAGTCCGAACTCGGACGGTCCGTTGACCCAGACCAAGGAACCCCCCGGTCTTGTCGTATTTCACTACATCGCAGGTGTTGTTGTCGAAGTTCTCCAACACGAACCCATGCGTGTTCAGAATCCCACGCAACTCCCGAAACGTCACGATCCGCTCTCCACGTTCGACCTTACGGGTGCGTTTACGAATCCATCGCCCCATCTCTTCCACCTCGACATCGGAATGGTCGCCGCCGGAGCGCGGTGAAAAACCATGACTTGCGACCTTCAGCATGAAGTCGTACAGCTCATCGTGGGACACCTTCTCCGAGAACATCAGGTCGTTCTTGTCAAGGTGGCAAAGCATGGCGACTAAGCTCGTCCGCTTGTTGCCGTTGTGAAATGGGTGGTTGCAGCAAACCCCATAGGTCAGGGCAGCCGCATTTATGACGGGGGTGTTGTACTTGACCCTGCCCTCGTATCCCGTGAACTGGCGGGACACGGCGGATTCGAGAAGGTGCTGCGACTTGACGCCCGGTGGGCTGATCGGGTCAGCAGCAGCCGCGAAGTCGGCGGCAAGCACCTCGTGTATCGCCCGCACTTCGTCTGGACTCAAGGTGTTCAGCACGTCGCAAGTTCCTCGAAAACTCGTTGCCCGCGACTGAACATCAGCCGTCCAAAAGAAAAAGCCCCGCGTCAGCGAGGCTCTTTATCGTGCACCCCCAGAATGCACCCACACCAGCCTGGAGGCCGCATGAATACTGGGGTTAAAAGGGTGGGGTGGCTGATGGGGCTCGAACCCACGACAACAGGAATCACAATCCTGGACTCTACCAACTGAGCTACAGCCACCGCAAGCCGCAGATTATAGCCGGAAGTCGCACAGCGCCTTCCGGTGGTCGATCGAGAAAACTCAACGAGCGGGCACAGCCGGGACAGCCGGCTTGTTGGGCTCGTTCACCAGAATGCGGGCATCGAAACGCGTTTTGAGCGTCTCGTAGTAAGCCTGGCTCTCGGCCGTGGCCCACCACTGGCTGTATTGCTGCACTTCCTGGGCCAAGGCCTGCGCGGGTCGCGTTTCGCGCGGCAGCACCTTTTCAACCTTCACGACGGCATAGCCCTCGTCACCGAGCGGGACCCCGACCCAGGCCGGCAGGCTCTTGGGATCTGCGCTGAGAGCCGCGATCAGCACGGGCTGCGCCAGACCCTGTGCGTTCTCGCGAGAGACGGTCTGGGCAGGAGAAAGTCCGGTCGCCGCACCGCCCGCTTTCCAGGCCTGCAGTTGTTTGTCACCCTCTTCGCGCGCCAGTTCGGCAGAGCGCTGCGCCACCAGGCGAGTCCGCACGGCTTCGCGCACTTCGTCCAGTGGGCGGGTGCGGGCGGGCGAGTGCTTGACCACGCGGGCGGCCACCAGTTGGCTGGAGCCGGTTTCAATGGCTTCGGTGTTGCGCTTCTTGTCGATGGCGTCGGGCGTGAACAAGGCAGCCAGGAGCTTCTCGTTGGCCAGGACACCGGTCGCGCCCTGCGGCTGGCGTTGCACGCCCTGGGCGGTGCGGATCTCCAGCTTCAGGCGATCGGCCGCGGGCTTGAGGCTGTCGGCCTGCTCGTACACGAGGTTGCTGAAGGTCTCGGCGGCTTCGGCGAACTGCTTCTGCGCCTGCTGCTGCTTGAGCTCGGCTTCGATCTCGGGCTTCATGGATTCGAAGCTGCGCTGTGGCGGGGTCTTGATGTCGGTGAGCTGAATGATGTGAAAGCCGAACTCGGTCTCCACCAGATCGGAGATGGCCCCTTTGGACAACGAGAACGCCACGTCTTCAAACGGCTTGACCATGGCGCCGCGGGCGAAGAAGTCCAGATCGCCACCGTTGGCGGCGGAGCCCGGGTCTTGCGACTGCGCCTTGGCCACGTCGGCAAAGCTCGCGGGGTTCTTGCGCACTTGCTCAAGCAGGGCGGTGGCCTTCGCGCGCACGGCCTCCTTGTCGGCGGGCGGCGCGCCCGCGGGCACGCTCAGCAGGATGTGGCGGGCGCGGCGTTCTTCTGTACCGGCCAGGCGTCCGGCGTTCTGGTCGTAATAGGCACGCACATCCGCTTCGTTGAGCGAGAGCGATGCCTGCAGCGAACCAGCATCCAGCACGAGGTACTCGATGTCGGCCTGCTCGGGCGCCTGGAACAGTGGCCCGTTGGCGTTGTAGAACGCTTCGATCTCGGCATCGGTGGGTTTCACGCGGGCGGCAAAGTCGGCGGCGTTGAAACGGGCCACCTGAACTTCGCGGCGTTCGAAGAATGCGTTGAGCGACACGGCGGCCAGCCCCACGGGCGCAAAGCCCGAGCCCACGATGTTCTGCGAAACCTGCCGCTGCGACAGATCGGCGCGCACGCGGGCTTCGAACATCTCGGGCGTCATGCCCTGGCGCGCCACCAGCGAGCGGTAGGCTTCCACGTCCAGCGAGCCGTCGGGCTTGCGCAGGGCGGCAATGGATTCGTTTTGCTGCAGCTCGCGCGCCAGGCGCTGATCGCTGGTGAAGAGGTTGAACTTCTGCGCGGCGGTGGCCATGACACGATCGCGCACCAGACGCTCCAGCGTCGCGTAGCGCGCCTCGTCGCTGTCCAGCAGCTTGGCGTCCAGCGTGGGCATGGCTTCGCGCAGGCGCCGGGATTCGATCTGGTGGGCCTGATCCCATTCGGCCTTGGTGATCTCTTGTCCGTCCACCGACGCCACGGCTTCGCCGCTCTCGTTGAACCGGGTGTACCCCTCGATGCCGAACAGGACGAACGAGGGAATGATCAGGATCATCAAGAAGCCCATGAGGTACTTCTTGTGGTTGCGGATGGTATCGAACATGCCTGGAACCCTGCTGCTTCAAAAGGAATGTAAAGCGTTGTCTGTGGGACAACAAAAAAGGCGAACCCGGGTTCGCCTTTTCGATGGTGGTGGGTGCTGACGGGGTCGAACCGCCGACCTACTCCGTGTAAAGGAGCCGCTCTGCCAACTGAGCTAAGCACCCCACCGGGAAAGGGGCGTCACTTCAGTTCAGCGCGTCTTTGAGGGCCTTGCCCGGACGGAACTTCGGCACCTTGGCGGCCTTGATCTTAATCTCGTCGCCAGTGCGCGGGTTGCGGCCTTTGCGGGCCGGGCGCTTGGTCACGGCAAAGGAGCCGAAGCCCACGAGCGACACGGTGCCGCCTTTTTTGAGCGTGGTGCGAATTGCGGTGATGGTGGAATCGAGTGCACGCGTGGCGGCCGCCTTGGAAATGTCGGCGTTCTTGGCGATGTGTTCGACGAGTTCTGTTTTGTTCACAAATGGCCCCTCTTGAATTGAGATGAGTTGTTCCGTTGGTACAAAGCTTGTCCTGGAACGGCGCGGTTGGCTGCCGTGGGACTGGTTCTGTTGATCGCTGGACACGGTGATGACCGTGGCGCACGAAAAGTGATTAGACCCATGGGCTGCAACCCCTGTCAATACACGAAGGTCGCGCGCCCAATCCCGACGGCACAAGAGGCAGGATTCTAGACGCTTTCAACCCCCGCACCCTCGCGTGGAGCGCCCGGGATCAACCCTTGATCGCCTGCGCGATTGCGCGGCCCACATCCGAGGTGCCCGCCTGTCCGCCGAGGTCACCGGTGCGGGGCGCGCCACTGCCGGGCTGCAGAACGGACTCGATGGCGTTCATGACCGCATCGTGCGCGGCCTTGTGGCCCAGGAAATCGAGCATCAGCGCGCCGCACCAGATCTGGCCGATCGGATTCGCGATGCCCTTGCCTGCAATGTCCGGCGCCGACCCGTGTACGGGTTCGAACAGAGAGGGATGCTGACGCGTGGGGTTGAGGTTGGCACTGGGCGCGATGCCGATGGTGCCGGTGCAGGCAGGGCCGAGGTCGGAGAGGATGTCGCCGAACAGGTTGCTGCCGACCACCACGTCGAAGAAGTCGGGGCGTTGCACGAAGTGCGCCGTCAGGATGTCGATGTGGAATTTGTCGACCTTGATGTCCGGGTACTCCTTGGCCATCTCGGCCACGCGTTCATCCCAGTACGGCATGGTGATGGCGATACCGTTGCTCTTGGTTGCGCTGGTGAGGTGCTTTTTGGGGCGCGAGCGCGCCGTCTCGAACGCATAACGCAGCACACGGTCCACGCCGATGCGCGACATCACGGTTTCCTGCATCACGATCTCACGCTCGGTGCCCGGGTACATGCGCCCGCCGATGCTGGAATACTCGCCTTCGGTGTTCTCACGCACGATCACCATGTCGATCTCGCCAGGCGCACGCGCGCTGCCGTCGCGCCGCACAACGGGTGCGATCACGCCGGGCATGAGGCGCGCGGGCCGCACGTTCACGTACTGGTCGAACTCGCGGCGGAACAACAGCAGAGAGCCCCACAGCGAGATGTGGTCGGGCACCTTGTCGGGCCAGCCCACCGCACCAAAATAGATCGCGTCGTGGCCGCCGATCTGGTCCTTCCAGTCGTCGGGCAGCATCTTGCCGTGGCGCTCGAAGTAGTCGCAACTGGAAAAGTCGAAGTGGTCGAACTGCAGGTCGATGCCGAACTTCGTGGCGGCGGCTTCGAGCACGCGCAGGCCCTCGGGCATGACTTCGGTGCCGATGCCGTCTCCGGCGATGACTGCGATGCGGTGTTTGCTCATGGTGGCTCCTTCGGAACGGACTGGAAAGGTCGCCAGCATAGCCCGCATCACGGCAATAATCCGGCAATTGATTCATTCTCAAAAGGAAACAATTGGACCGCCCCGATCTGGAACTCGTGCTCGCTGTGCGCCAGCATGGCAGCCTGGTGATGGCCGCTCGCGCGCTGCGCGTGGCACCCTCGGCCGTGACCAAACGCCTGGCCGCGCTGGAAGCACGCCTGGGTCTTCGCCTGTTCCAACGCACCACGCGGCGCGTGAGTCCCACGGCCGAAGGCGACACGCTGTGCGAGCGCGCGGTGCACCTGTTGCGCGCATTCGACGAGATGGAAGCCGAGCTGCGCGAACGCCAGGCCGAGCCGGCCGGGCCGGTGCGCCTGGCGGCCACGCTCGGCTTTGGCCGACGGTGGGTGGGGCCGGCGCTGGCTGATTTCCAGACCCGGCATCCCGGCATACAGGTCCAGCTGCAGCTCACCGAGCAGTTGCCCGATCTTGCTGTGGAGGGATTCGATGGCGCCGTCTGGCTCTGGAACGCGCCGAGTGAACGCGCGGCCGAATGGGTGTCGCGCCGACTCGCGGCCAACCAGCGTGTGCTGGTGGCCGCACCTGGCTATCTAAAGCAGCACGGCACACCACGCACCTTGGAGGAACTGGCCGGGCACAGTTGCCTGGTGGTGCGCGAAAACGGGGGCGGACCGGGCCAGCGCTTCGATCACTGGCGTCTGCAGTTCTCGGGCCACGCGCAGGTGAAACACGTGCCGGTGAGCGGCCCGCTCTCCAGCAACTCGGGCGAGATGGTGCGCGACTGGTGTCTGGCCGGCCACGGCATCATGCTGCGCAGCCTGTGGGACATCGCCCCGCAACTGGCCAGCGGCGAACTGGTGCGCGTGCTGCCCGATCACGCCATGCAGGACGCCGACATCCACTGGCTCGCGCCCTACCGGTCCCAGGCGCCGCGGCGCATCCGCCTGCTGGTGGACTTTCTGGTGGAACGGTTCCGTCACGAGCCCTGGAAACCTGTGGTGCGCACCTCTACCGGGAGGCGCGCACCACCAGGCTCACGCCAAAAGCCGTGAGCGCGGTGCCCGCCAGCGTGACGGCGGTGATGGGCTCGGCGAACAGCACCCAGGCGATCAGCGCGGTGCACGGCGGCACCAGGTACATCAGGCTGGTGACCGAGGCCGCCGCACCGCGCTGGATCAGCATGTACAGCAGCGAACTGCCGCCCAGCGTGAGTCCCAGCACCGACCACGCCATGGCACCCATGAGTTGGGCGTTCCATTGCATGGCTTCGGCCTCCAGCAAGGTCAGCGGCAAGGTGACCAGCAGCGCGGCCAGCAGTTGCACCGCGTTGGCGGTACGCACGTCGCATGCCGCCACAAAGCGCTTTTGGTAGAGCGTCCCGATCGTGATCGAGAACAGCGCCATGACCGCCAGCGACAGGTTGAACCAGGTGGCTTGATCGCCCGGGCCACCCGCGCCGAACTTGCGCGAAACCACCAGCACCAGACCTGCAAAGCCCAGCACCAGGCCAAGCCACTGGCGCCTGGACACCTTGGAGCCAGTGCCCGACAGCCAGATGGCGGTGAGCACCGGCTGCAGGCCGACGATGAGCGAGGACAGGCCCGAACCCATGCCGGCCTTGACCGCCACCCACACCCCGCCCAGATAACCCGCGTGCATGAAGACGCCCGTGACGGCCAGGTGTATCCACTGCGTGCGGCTCGTTGGCCACTTCACGCCGGCCAGAACAATCCAGGGCAGGAAGCAGGCGATGGACAGCGCATAGCGCACGGCGAGGAACTTCATGGGCGGCGCGTAGGGCATGCCGTAGCGCGCCACGATGAAACCGGTGCTCCAGATGAGCACGAACACCCAGGGCATGGCGCGCAGCCACGCGTTGTCTTGTATCGGTGATTGCATGGCCAAGCCCTCAGCGCGACTTGGCACGGATCTCGGGGATGGCTTTCTGCAGGTAGTACACCATCGACCACACCGTCAGCACCGCCGAGATCCAGATCAGCCAGGTGCCCCAGAGCTGCGTGTCGATCATCTTGAACAGCACCCCGTCGAACAGCAGGAACGGAATGGCCACCATCTGCACGGTGGTCTTGACCTTGCCGATCATGTGCACCGCCACGCTCTTGGTGGCGCCGATGATGGCCATCCATTCGCGCAGCGACGAGATCGCGATTTCGCGGCCGATGATGATGAGCGCGACGAACACGTCGGCGCGGTCCAGGTGCACCAGCACCAGCAGCGCGGCGCACACCAAGAATTTGTCGGCCACCGGGTCCAGGAAGGCGCCGAAGGCCGAGGTCTGGTTGAGCTTGCGGGCCAGATAACCGTCGGCCCAGTCGGTCAGCGCGAACACAATGAACATGACCGTGGCGATCAGGTTCTGCTGCGCCACGCTCATGCCTTCCAGATAGAACACCCCCACGATCAACGGGATGGCCACGATGCGGGCCCAGGTGAGCAGGGTGGGGATGTTGAAAAACATGGGCTGATTATGCGTTGACCACCGCAGACTCCGTCCGGCGGGGGCCATCAGTGCAGGGCCCTGTAAATGGCATCGGCCAGCTCGGCCGAAATTCCTTCCACCGTGCAGAGGTCGGCCACGCTGGCCGAGGCCACGCCACGCACACCGCCAAAGCGCTGCAGCAGGCGCGCGCGCTTCTTCGGCCCCACACCGGGAATGTCTTCGATCTTGCTGCCACCAGTGCGCACCTTCGCGCGCTGGGCACGCATACCGGTGATGGCGAAGCGGTGGGCTTCATCGCGGATCTGCGCCACCAGCATCAGCGCGGCGGAATCGTGGCCGAGATAGACCTTCTCGCGGCCATCGGCGAAAACGAGTTCTTCCAGGCCCACCTTGCGACCCTCGCCCTTCTCCACACCCACGATGAGCGAGAGGTCCAGGCCCAGTTGCTGGAAGACATCGCGCGCCATGCTCACCTGGCCCTTGCCGCCGTCGATGAGCACCAGGTCGGGCATGCGGGGGCCGGCGACCAGTTCGGCGGTGGGTTCGGTGCTGGCGTCCTCGGCCGCTGCGCCGCTCGTTTCGTCAACCTCCGCCACCAAGGTGGTCCCCGGCGGCAGGGGATCGTCTGCCTGCATGGCCTGCGCGATCTTGCCGTAGCGCCGCAGCAGCACCTGCTTCATCGCCGCGTAGTCGTCGCCCGGGGTGATGCCCTCGATCTTGTAGCGTCGGTACTGGCTGTTCTGCATCTTGTGGCCTTCGAACACCACACACGACGCCTGGGTGGATTCACCGGCCGTGTGCGAGATGTCGAAGCATTCGATGCGCAGGACGTCAAGCTGGTCGTCCGGCAGTTGCAGGGCATCGGCCAGCGCGCGGGTGCGGGCTTGCTGGCTGCCTTCTTCGGCCAGCAGGCGCGCCAGCGCGATGTCGGCGTTCTTTTGCGCCATCTCCAGCCAGATGCGACGGTGTTCGCGCGGGTTGTGCACCGCATTCACCTTGACACCCGTTTGCTCCGAGAGCGCGTCCAGCAGCGGTTTGCCCACCGGGTGGCTGGTGACCAGGATGTGGGGCATGGCGATGCCCAGGTAATGCTGGGCGATGAAGGCTTCGAGCACCTGCACGGCCACCCGCTCGGCCGGGTCGCCGGTTGGGGCATCACCTTCTTCGGAGAGCGCGTTGTCGATGGCGGTGGCGTCGTCCACGTGCGCCGGAAAGTAGGGTCGGTCGCCGAGGTGGCGCCCACCGCGCACCATGGCCAGGTTCACGCAGGCGCGCCCGCCGTGCACCTTGACGGCCAGCACGTCCACGTCCTTGTCGGACAGGTTGTCCATGGTCTGCTGGTGCAGCACGCGCGAGAGCGCGGTCATCTGGTTGCGCAGCTCGGCGGCCTGCTCGAACTCCAGCTTCTCGGCGTGCGCCATCATGCGCTGCTCCAGCGCGTCGAGCACCGCCTGCGTTTCACCGCGCAGGAAACGCTCGGCGTCCTGCACGTCGCGCGCGTATTCCTCGCTGTCGATCAGGTCCACACAGGGACCGCTGCAACGCTTGATCTGGTACAGCAGGCAGGGCCGCGTGCGGTTGGCAAACACCGAGTCTTCGCAGGTGCGCAGGTGAAAGACCTTCTGCAGCAGCGTGATGGATTCCTTCACCGCCCAGGCGCTGGGGTACGGCCCGTAGTAGCTGTGGCGCCGATCCACCACGCCGCGGTAGTACGCCATGCGCGGAAATGCCAGCGAAGGCGACGGCATCTTTGCCGAGGTGCGGAAGGTCTCGCGCGTGCCGGTGATCTTGAGGTAGGGGTAGCTCTTGTCGTCGCGAAACAGGATGTTGAACCGCGGGTTCAAGGTCTTGATCAGGTTGTTTTCCAGCAGCAAGGCCTCGGCCTCGGAGCGCACCACCGTGGTCTCCATGCGCACGATCTTGCCGATCATGTGACCGATGCGCGTGCCATCGTGGCTTTTCTGGAAATAGCTCGACACGCGCTTCTTGAGGTTGCGCGCCTTGCCCACGTAGAGCAGCTGGCCCTGCGCGTCGAAATAGCGGTAGACGCCTGGCAGCGAGGGCAAGGCGGCCACTTCGCTGAGCAGTTGATCGGAATGCGTGTCGGACATGGGCGCGTATTGTGCGCGGCCTTGAAACCCTTGCCGCGACAATGGCGGCCATGCGATGGGACATTTTCTGCAGGGTGATCGACAACTTCGGTGACGTGGGCGTGTGCTGGCGGCTCTGCGCGCAGCTCGCCCGCCGCGGCGAACAGGTGCGCCTGTGGCTGGACGATCCACAGCCGCTGACCTGGATGGCGCCCGGCGCTCTGGAAGGCGATTGGCCGGGCATCGATGTGTTGCACTGGACCACCCCGCTGGCCGCCACGCTGGGCAACAGTCTGCCGCCTGCGGATGTGTGGATCGAGGCTTTCGGCTGCGAACCGCCCGCCGAGTGCATCGACGCTCTGGCCAGCCGCGTGGCCGCAGGGCAGCGCGCGCCGGTGTGGATCAACCTCGAATACCTGAGCGCCGAGCCCTACGTGGAGCGCTCACACCGCCTGCCCTCGCCGGTCATGAGCGGGCCGCTGCGTGGCCTCACCAAGTGGTTCTTCTACCCCGGCTTCACCGAACGCACGGGCGGGCTGCTGCGCGAGCCCGACCTGCTGGAGCGGCAGGCCACGTTCGACTCGGCCGCCTGGTTGCAGGCCCTGGGGCTGCCCCCCGCACAGCGCCGGGTGAGCCTGTTTTGTTATGAACCCACCACCTTGCCCGACGTGCTGCGGCAAGCCGCCAGCGAACCGCTCGGCACCGACTGGCTGGTGACGCCTGGACGCGCCTGGCAGGCAGCGCAGGCCGCACCGGCCGGCCGGCTGCACGCCCTGCCCTTGTTCAGTCAACCTGAATTCGACCACCTCTTGTGGGCCTGCGACCTCAATTTCGTGCGCGGCGAAGACTCGCTGGTGCGCGCGCTGTGGGCCGCTCAGCCCTTCGTCTGGCAGATCTACCCGCAGCACGACGACGCTCACCACGCCAAGCTCGAGGCCTTCCTCGACTGGCTGCAAGCGCCCGCCTCCCTGCGGACATTTCACCGTGCCTGGAACGGCGTCGGCGACCAGCCCGCGGTCTGGCCAGGGCCGAACGACCTCGACGACTGGCGCACGTGCGTGCAGGCCGCCCGCGCGAGGCTGCTGGCCCAGCCCGACCTGTGCAGCCAGCTGGTCGAGTTCGTGGCGCAGAAGCAGTGAGCGAAAAGCGATAAAATTCGAGGCTTTGCAGAAATCGGCTCAGGCTCAGCCTGGCGCTTCATTCCTGCCAGCCATCTGTCTCGCCGCACAGATCGCAGCCATCAGATCGGTTCCCGGGTGTCCAGCCCACGCCGGGAACGCGCGGCCCAACCGTTGGAATCCTTATGAAAATCGCTCAAGAACTCCGCGCCGGCAACGTCATCATGCACGGCAAGGACCCGATGATCGTCCTGAAAACCGAATACAGCCGTGGTGGCCGTGGTGCCGCCACCGTGCGCCTGAAGCTCAAGGCCCTGCTCAACAACATGGCCACCGAAGTCGTCTGCAAGGCCGACGACAAGATGGACCAGATCATCCTGGACAAGAAGGAGTGCACCTACTCCTACTTCGCCGACCCGATGTACGTGTGCATGGATGCCGACTACAACCAGTACGAGGTGGAAGCCGAGAACATGGGCGACGCCCTGAACTACCTCGAAGACGGCATGACCGTTGAAGTGGTGTTCTACGACGGCAAGGCCATTTCGGTCGAACTGCCCACCAGCGTCGAGCGCGTGATCACCTGGACCGAGCCCGCCGTCAAGGGCGACACGTCCGGCAAGGTCCTCAAGCCCGCCAAGATCGCCACCGGCTTCGAAGTCGCCGTGCCGCTGTTCGTGGCACAGGACGACAAGATCGAGATCGACACCCGCACCGGCGAGTACCGCAAACGGGTGTGATCAGGCTCTGATCGTTCGGTTCAAGAGGCTCCTGCGGGAGCCTCTTGCGTTTGCACTCCACACCCTTCGCCATGGACCTGATCAGCCGCATCACAGACGTCATCATCCCGGTCTTCCTGATCGTGGCCATCGGCTACGGTTACGCGCGCCGCGGTGTGCCCGACATGTCGACGTTCAACCGCATCGCGCTCGATGTGCTGGCGCCGCTGCTGGTGTATTCGGCGCTGGCCTCGCGCGACTTCCACATGGCCGAGCACACCACGCTGCTGATCGGTGGCACCGCGCTCATCCTGCTCGGTGGTCTGCTGGCCTGGCCGCTGGCCAGGATCTTTGGCGCGCAGCCGCGCACGCTGGTGCCGGTGGTCATGTTCAACAACTGCGGCAACATGGGCCTGCCGCTGGCCCTGCTGGCGTTCGGCCCGGCCCATTTTGGCGCGGCGGTGGCGCTGTTTTCGGTGAGCAACCTGCTGCATTTTTCGCTGGGCGCACGCATCACCAGCCGCATGGCGCGCACGCGCGATCTGCTCACCAGCCCGCTCATGATCGGCACCGCCCTGGGCTTCATCAGCGCGCTCTCCGATGTGCGTCCACCCGACGTGGTGCTCTCCGGCCTGAAGCTGCTGGGCGACGCGTTGCTGCCCATGATGCTGTTTGCCCTGGGTGTGCGGCTCACCGCCCTGACCCGCTCAGGCCTGGCGCTGGGCATGTTGGGCGCTCTCGCCCGACCCATGATCGGTCTGGCCATCGGCATTCCGCTGGCCTGGGCACTGGGCCTGGAGGGTGCGGCGCGCGGCCAGCTGTTGTTGTTTGCCGCCCTGCCACCTGCCGTGATGCAGTTCATGCTCGCCGATCGATACCACCAGGAACCCGACAAGGTCGGCGCCATGATCATGCTGGGCAATGCGCTGGCGATCCTGTTCGTGCCCTTGGCTCTGGCGCTGGGTTTGTAGTCACACAATTCAAAGACACTGAAGTCTCAAGGAGCCCCTCATGGAAACCACACAGAACATCAACGAGCGCCGTCTGGCGGACGCATGGGCCGAACTGCAGACCCACGCCAACGAAGGCAACGCCCTGCATGCCGACGCCTACCGGCTGGCTTTTGCCGACCCGGAGTTTCTCCTGCGTCGCGAAACGCGCGGCATCCGTTTCCAGCTCGAAATGCTCAAGCCCGATCTGGCCCAACGCGACGCCGGCATCGAGAACACCGTCGTGGTGTTCGGCAGCGCGCGTTTTCGCGAGGCCAGCGAAGCCCGGGAAATGCTGGTGCGCGCCGAGCGCAGCGGTGAGGTCGCGGACATCGCGCGCGCCCAGGCCATGGTGCGCAATGCGCCCTACTACGACCATGCGCGCGCGTTTGCACGCATGGTGGCACGCTACAGCGCAAGCTGTCCCAAGGCCGACCAGCTCTTCATCTGCACCGGCGGCGGGCCCGGCATCATGGAGGCCGCCAGCCGCGGTGCGCACGACGAAGGCGCGCTCAACGTGGGTCTGAACATCGCGCTGCCGCACGAACAGGCGGCCAACCCTTATGTGTCACCCGAGCTGAGTTTCAAGTTCCACTACTTCGCGCTGCGCAAGATGCATTTCATGATGCGCGCCAAGGCACTGCTGGCGTTCCCCGGCGGCTTCGGCACGCTCGACGAGCTGTTCGAGGTGATCACGCTGGTGCAATGCAAGAAGGCCAAGCCGGTGCCCATCCTGCTGTTCGGATCGGACTACTGGAAGCGCCTGATCAACCTGGATGTGCTGGTGGAAGAAGGCGCGATCTCGCCCGATGACCTGAAGTTGTTCCAGTACGTGGACGATCCCCAGGTCGCCTGGCAGCACATCGTGAAGTTCTACGACCTGAAGGCGTAAACGCCAACTCGCTCAGCGCGCCAATCACCCGTCCAGAACGCCGCGGAACCGGCTTTGCCGGGCCGCAAGCGTTGTCCCCCTTTCAGGGGGAAGCCGCGTCAGCGGCGCAGGGGGTTCACTCCACTGTCCAGCCGCCACCCAGCGCCTTGTACAAGGCCACCTGGTTCTGCTGTTGCGCCAGGCGCGTTTGCGCCAGCGCCTGCTGCGTCGTGAACAGCGAACGCTGGGCGTCCAGCACGTCCAGGAAACTCGCCACTCCATTGCGGTAACGCAGCTCGGCCAAGCGGAAACGCTCCGCTTCAGCTGTGGCCTGCACCTGCTGGGCCGTGAGCTGGTCGCCCAGCGTGGCGCTGCCGGCCAACGCGTCTGCCACTTCGCGAAACGCCGTCTGGATCGCCTTTTCGTACTGCGCCACGGCAATGCTGCGCGCGGCCTTGGCGGAGTCCAGGTTGGCGTTGTTGCGTCCGGCATCGAAGATCGGCAGCAAGGCCTGCGGTGCCAGCGTGAATCCCCATGATCCGTCCTTGAACAGGCCCGAGAGGCTGCTGCTCGCCGTGCCCGCGCTGGCGGTGAGCGAGATGCGCGGGAAGAAGGCCGCACGCGCGGCACCGATGTTGGCGTTGGCGGCGATCAGCTGCTGCTCGGCCTGGCGAATGTCCGCGCGGCGCGTGAGCAGATCGGACGGCAGACCGGCCGGCACGTCACGCAGCATCGGTGCGGCGGGCACCGGCGCGGTTGGCACCTTGGCACCGTTGGTGTTGGCCGTGACGGCCTCGGGCATGGTGGGGGGCGCCGGGAGCAGCGCAGCCGGTGGTGTCTGCCCCACCAGCAGCGTGAGTGCGTTCAGATCCAGCGCGCGCAGGCGACGCTGCTGGGCCAATGCCGACTGCGCCGCCGCCGTCAGCGACTCGGCCTGCCTCAGGTCCAGCGCCGAGGTGGCGCCGTTGTCGAAGCGCAGCTTGCTCAGTCGCAGCGAGTCTTCGCGTGTGGCCAGCGTGCGCTGGGTCAGGGCCAGCAACTCGTCGTTGGTCTGCAGGCTCAGCCAGGTGCTGGCCACGGCCGCCACCAGGCTGGTCTGCGCAGCATGGCGCGCTTCCTCGCTGGCGAGGTACTGCGCCAGCGCCGCTTCTTTCAGGCTGCCCAGGCGACCGAAGAAATCGATCTCCCAACTGCTCAGGGCCAGGCCCACGCTGTAGGTGCTGGTGATGCCGCCATTGCCGTCGGGCTGGCGGTTGCCTGCTGCTGCCAGCCCCACCGAGGGGAACTGGTCGGCACGGCGGATCTGGTATTGCGCGCGCACCTGTTCGATGTTGAGCGTGGCCACACGCAAGTCGCGGTTGTTGGCCAGCGCCAGCGCGATCAGATCGCGCAGCCGCGCATCGCCCACGAACTCGCGCCAGGCCATGTTGTCGGCCTGGGCGGCCATGGGGGCCGTCTGATCAGGAAACGTGGCGGCCACGGGCGCTGCGGGGCGCTCGTACTTCGGTGTGAACGAGCAGCCGGACAGTGCAAGCCCCGCCAGGCCCAGGGCGCCGAGGCGCAGTTTGAAATCAGATGTCATGTCGATAGCTCCACCTTGCTTCGCGAAACCCGCGATGCAACGAAAGAAGAGGTGCCGCCCAGCACACACCGCAGAACCGGCTTTGCCGGGCTGCAGGTGTGGTCCCCCCTCCAAGGGGGGAAGACGCGAAGCGGCGCAGGGGGGTCATTTTTCAATGCACTCCGTGTTGTTGCGCCTGTTCGGCGTCGCGGCGGTGTTGGCGTTCGCTGCCTTTGAACAGCGTGCGCACCACCACAAAGAAGATCGGCACGAACACGACCGCCAGCACGGTGCCGGTGAGCATGCCGCCAATCACACCGGTGCCGATGGCGCGCTGGCTGGCCGAACCTGCGCCCGAGGCCAGTGCCAGCGGCAACACGCCCAGCGTGAACGCCAGCGAGGTCATGACGATGGGGCGGAACCGCAGGTGGGCGGCGGCCAGCGCGGACTCGATCACGCCCTTGCCCTGTGCCTGCAGGTCCTTGGCAAACTCGATGATCAGGATCGCGTTCTTCGCCGACAGGCCGATGATGGTGATCAGGCCGACCTGGAAGTAAACGTCGTTCGAGTAGTTGCGCAGCAACGTGGCCAACAGCACACCCACCACGCCCAGCGGCACCACCAGGATCACCGAGAGCGGAATCGTCCAGCTCTCGTACAGCGCGGCCAGGCACAGGAACACCGCCAGGATGGCAAAGGCGTACAGGACGATGGCCTGCGAGCCCGCGAGCTTTTCCTCACGCGTCTGACCGGTCCACTCGTAGCCAATACCTTGCGGCAACTGGGCAGCGAGCCGCTCCATCTCGGCGATGGCATCCCCCGTGCTGGAGCCGGGCGCCGCGCTGCCGCTGATGCGCATGGACGGATAACCGTTGTAGCGCACGGTCTGCATCGGGCCGGTGATCCAGCGCGTGGTGGCGAAGGCCGAGAGCGGCACGGCCTGGGCCTTGCTGTTCACCACGTTCAGGCGCAACAGATCATCGGGCTGCATGCGCGCGGGCGCATCGGCCTGCACGACCACGCGCTGCAGGCGCCCGGCATTGGGGAAGTCGTTCACGTAGGTCGAACCCAGCGCGGTGCCGATCGCGGTGTTGATCGCGTCAAACCCCACGCCCAGCGCATTCGCCTTGTCGCGGTCGATGTCGATCTGCAACTGCGGTGCGTCTTCCAGGCCGTCGGGGCGCACCTGGGTGAGCAGCTTGCTTTGCGAGGCCATGCCCAACAGCTGGTTGCGTGCGCTGAGCAGGGCATCGCGACCCAGACCGCCACGGTCCTGCAAACGGAAGCTGAAACCGGACGATGCGCCCAGTTCGGGAATGGGTGGCGGGCTCAGTGGAAAGATGAACGCGTCGCGCACGCCCGAGAGCGCGCCGAAGGCCCGGCCAGCCACGGCTTCGGCAGAACTGCCGGGTGCGGTGCGTTCGTCCCAGTCCTTGAGCGTGATGAACGCGAGCGCCGCGTTCTGGCCCTGGCCCGAGAAGCTGAAGCCCAGCACGCCGACCATGCTCTGCACTTCGGGTTGCTTGAGGATGAAATCTTCCACCTGCTTGATCACCTCCAGCGTGCGCTCTTGCGTGGCGCCGGGAGGCAACTGCACATTGACCAGCATCGTGCCCTGGTCTTCACCCGGCAGGAACGAAGTGGGCAGGCGCATGTAGACCACCACCGCCGCGGCGACGATGGCCAGGTAGATCACCAATGTGCGGCCGGCGCGCGGCAGCAGTTTGGCCACACCACCCTCGTAGCCCTTGGCGGTGCGCGCAAAGCCTCGGTTGAACCAGCCGAAGAATCCCTTCTTCTCGTGGTGGTGACCGGCTTCCACCGGCTTGAGCAGGGTGGCGCACAACGCGGGCGTGAGCGAGAGCGCCAGGAAGGCCGAGAACGCGATGGACACGCCCATCACGGCGGAGAACTGGCGGTAGATGTTGCCCACCGAGCCGGCAAAGAAGGCCAGCGGCACGAACACCGAAATCAACACCACGGTGATGCCGATGATGGCGCCCGAGATTTGCGTCATGGCCTTGCGGGTGGCCTCCAGCGGCGGCAAACCTTCTTCGCTCATGATGCGTTCAACGTTCTCCACCACGACGATCGCGTCGTCCACCACGATGCCGATCACCAGCACCATGCCGAACATGGTGAGCACGTTGATGGAAAAGCCCATGGCCAGCAACACGGAAAACGTGCCCAGCAGCGCCACCGGCACCACGATGGTGGGAATGATGGTGTAACGAATGTTCTGCAGGAACAGGAACATCACCAGGAACACCAGCAGCATGGCTTCGCCCAGCGTGATGGCAACTTGCTGGATGGAAATCTTCACGAAGCGCGAGCTGTCGTAAGGAATCGACCAGGTCATGCCCTGCGGGAAGAAGCGCTCCAGCTCGGTCATCTTGGCGCGCACGGCATCGGCGGTGGCCAGGGCGTTGCCACTGGGCGAGAGCTGCACGCCGATGCCGACCGCCGGTTGGCCATTCAAGCGCGCCGAGGTGGCGTAGGCCTGTGCGCCGAGTTCGATGCGAGCCACGTCCTTGAGCCGCACGGTAGCGCCGTCGGGGGTGGCGCGCAGCACCACGTTGCCGAACTGCTCGACGCTGGCGAGCTGGCCATTGACCACCACGGTGGCTGCAATGCTCTGGCCACCCACGTTGGGCAAGGCACCGATTTCACCGGCCGACACCTGCGCGTTCTGCGCGCGGATCGCAGTAGTGACATCGGCGGCACTGAGGTTGTAGCCCAGCAGCTTCGCCGGGTCGATCCAGATGCGCATGGCGCGTTCGGTGCCGAACAGCTGCGCCTGGCCCACGCCGGGCAGGCGTTGCAACTCGGGCACCACGCTGCGCGAGGCGTAGTCGCCCAGCGCCACCGGGTTCCACGCGGGATCGTCGCTGGAGAGCATGGTGAACAGCAGGAAGTTGCTGCGCGAGCGGTCCACGCGCACGCCCTGCTGCGTCACCGCCGAGGGCAGGCGCGGGGAGGCGCGCGAGAGGCGGTTCTGCACGTCCACCTGTGCCAGGTCGGCGTTGGTCCCGGTCTCGAAGCTCAGCGTGATGCTGCCGGTACCGTTGGCCTGCGCCACCGACTCCATGTAGATCAGGCCAGGCGAGCCGTTCATTTCCTGCTCGATCACCGACAACACGCTGTTCTCCAGCGTGGCGGCGGAGGCACCGGGATAGGTGGCGTTGATGATGATGGCCGGCGGGGCCACGGGTGGGTACTGCGCGATCGGCAACTGCGTGATGGACACGCCGCCCATCACCATGATGAAGAGCGCAATCACCCACGCGAAGATGGGCCGGTCAATGAAGAATTTCGCCATGTCGGGCGCTCCTTACTTCGCGGTCTCGGGCGCCGGCGCAGTGGCCGCGGGCGCGGCTGGTGCGCTGCCGGGCGCCTGCCACGGCACGGCCTTCACGGCGGTGCCCGGCGGCATCATCTGCAGCTTCTGGAAGCCGTCGACCATGACCTGTTCACCCGCCTTCAGGCCGTCGAGGATCACCCAGCGACCGTTCTGCTGGCCGCCCACCTTCACGGTGCGTTTTGCGATCTTGCCCTCGGCATCGACCACCGACACGGAATCGCCTTGTGCCGAACGCGTCACGGCCTGTTGCGGCAGCGTGATCGCGTTGCCTGCGGTGGCCTGCTCAAGACGCACACGCACATACAGGCCCGGCAGCAGCGTGCCCTTGGGGTTGGGCACCTCGGCGCGCAGGGTCACCTGGCCGGTGGTGCTGTCCACGGTGAGGTCGGAGAACAGCAGGCGGCCCGGCTGCTCGTACACGCTGCCGTCTTCCATCACCACCTGCACGGCAGCGGCCTGCGCACCCGCGCCCTTGAGCTGGCCACTGTCCATGGCCTTGCGCAGCTTGTAGACCTCGGAGGCGGACTGGGTGAAGTTCACATACATCGGATTGATCTGCTGGATCACCGCCAGCTGGGTGGCCTCGCCCTGCCCGACCAGAGCGCCTTCGGTCACCAGCGCGCGGCCGATGCGACCGGAGATCGGCGCGGTGACACGCGCATGGTTCAGGTTGATGTTGGCGGTCTGCACGGCCGCCTTGCCCGCGGCCACGTCGGCCTCGGCCTGCTTCTGAGCCGCCACGGCGCTGGCGTATTCCTGCTGGCTGATGGCGTTTTCCTTCACCAGGGGGGCATAACGTTCTGCCAGCGCAGTGGCCTGCGTGAGGTTGGCCTGCGAACGGGCCAGCCCCGCCTGCGCGCTTTGCAGTGCCGCTGCATAGGGCGACGCATCGATGCGAAACAGCGCCTGACCCGCCTTCACGTCGCTGCCTTCGCGAAACAGCCGCTCCTGCAGGATGCCCGCCGCGCGCGCCCGCACCTGCGCCACCCGTGAGGCTTCCAGTCGGCCCGGCAGCTCGGTCACGAGACCCACGTCTCCTGGCGCGACCGTGACCACACCCACTTCGGGCGCCGGCATGCCACCACCGGCCGCGGCTGCGGGCGCTGCAGGCTTGTCGCAGGCGCTCAACACCACGGCGAGCGCCAGCACGGACAGTCCTCGCAACAAGTGATTCGGCTGCAAGGGAGCAAACCGGGTGCGCGAAACAGGAGCAGACATGATGGGGCTCAAGGCGGGCATGGGAGTCCTTGGGGATTGAAGATGGGCGAGGCACACAAGGCAGGGAATACCCTGACCACTTGCTCCGTCGCAAAACGGCGAAGTATACATACATACAAGAATGTATGTATAGTCCAGCCATCCCCCCAGGGGAATGCAATCTGGAGACACAAGCCATGGTTCGACGCACCAAAGCCGATGCACTGGTGACACGCAACACCCTGCTGGATGCTGCAGAGCATTTGTTTCAGGCTCATGGCGTTTCGCGCACGTCGCTCAACGACATTGCCACCGCCGCCGGCACCACGCGCGGAGCAATCTACTGGCACTTCAAGGACAAGGCCGACTTGTTCAACGCCATGATGGAGCGCGTGACCATGCCGCTGGAAGGCGCGCTGGCCTGTACGGCGCGCACGGCTGAAACCGTGGCCAATCCCCTGCTCTCGCTGCGCGACTCGATGATGAACGCGCTCAGGCAGACCGCCACGGACGAACAGACCCGCCGCGTGTTCGAGGTGGCCACGCACAAGGTGGAGTACGTGTCCGAAATGCAGGCGGTGCGCGACCGCCACCTGCAGGTGCGCAACGAGTGCATGGCCATGACCGAGGAAGCCCTGCGCGAAGCGGTGCGCCGTGAAGACATCAAGCTGGCCATGCCGCTGTCCACGGCAGCGCTGGGGCTGCATGTGATTGTGGACGGTCTGATCCAGAACTGGCTGCTGGACCCACAGGCGTTTGACCTGGAAAAGAGCGGGCGCCACACGGTGGACACCTACCTCGCCGGGCTGGGCTTCCACCTGCCCGCCACCCGCTCTGTGCGCCGCTCGGTGCCCAGGGTTGCCAGGCAGTCCGCCCACGCAGACTGACGTTAGAACTCGCGCTGCGGCGGCTCCCCTGCGGACGTGCGCAGGCTCCAGGCCAGCGGCGAGCCCGCGCCCACCACAGCGCCCACGATCCAGAACACGGCGCCCACCCCCACCAGCGCGCCCACCGAGCCGAACAGCAGCGGCATCACGACGCTCGAGCCGTTGATGGCCATCGCTCGCAGACCCAATGCCTCACCATGGCGGTGGTGCGGGGTCATCTGATGCAGTGAACTCATGATCATGGGCTGCACCGAGCCCAGCGCCAGGCCCAGCAGGATGGACAGCGCCGCCATGGCCCAGGCCGCGTGCACCAGCGGATACACGGCAAACAGCAGCGCGGTGGCGCCCATGGCCGAGGCGATCACCACGGATTCACGCAGGTGCGCGGCCAGCCAGGGCATGAGCACGCGGATGGCGGTGGCAGCCAGCGCGAAAGCGCCCAGGATGGAACCGATCACGGTGGCGCTCAGGCCGCGCTCGTGGCCCAGCACAGGCACCAGGAAGGTGTGCACGTCCCAGCAAGAAGACAGCATCCAGTTGATCATCATCAACTTGCGAAAGCCCGCGTCCTTCAGCAGGTTCCATGACGAGCCGCTGGACTGGCGCAGCTCGGGCGCCACCGGTTCATGCTCGACCGTGTGGCGCACCCAGAACCAGGCCAGCGACGGCAGCAAAGCCAGCAGCAGGAAGGCCGCGCGAAATCCGAAGCTGTCGATCATCACGCCCGCAGCGAACGGGCCCAGGAAGTTGGAGATGGACGGACCGATGGCCATCCAGCTGAACACCTGCTTGAGCTCGGTGGCGTTGTTCGCCAGACGCCCCACATGTCGCTGCAGCGCGATCATGGCCAGCCCGGTGGCCGCGCCGCAGGTGAGCGCGGTGACACACAGCACACCAAACACCGGGAAGGCCACCGACGCCGCCGCGCCCGCCGATGCGATGCCCACCGCCATGGCCACGGGCTTCTTGAGCCCACGCCGATCGGCGTAGCGCCCGGCCGGCAAGGCCATGAACACCGGCGCCAGCGCAAACAAGGCCAGCAACATGCCCACCGCCGCCGGGCTGTAGCCTTCGCGCAGCGCCATCAAGGGCGCGGCCATGCGAAAGCCGGTCATGCATGCATGCAGACAGATCTGCGCCGCGATCAGCCGCGCCAGATCGGACCGAAGCGTTGGGTTCAAGCGTCTCCGGGATCGTTGGGGTCCAGCGGCAGCAGCGCGCTGGCCTGGTCCTGCGGCAGCGCCTCCACCGCTTTGAGCGCACGGCCCATGGCGCGGCTGCGCGTCTCGGCGCTGTCCAGGGTGTTGAGCACGGTTTGGGTCTGGCTCTTCACCCGCGCCAGCACATCGCCGAATTTGCCGAACTCGGTCTTGACCGCACCAAGCACCTGCCAGACCTCACTCGAGCGTTTCTCCAGCGCGAGTGTGCGAAAGCCCATCTGCAGCGAGTTGAGCATGGCCATGAGCGTGGTCGGTCCGGCCAGCGTCACACGGTACTCGCGCTGCAACACCTCCATGAGGCCGGGGCGGCGCAGCACCTCGGCGTACAAGCCTTCGGTGGGCAGGAACAGGATCGCGAAGTCGGTGGTGTACGGCGGCTCCAGGTACTTGTCGGCCATCGACCTGGCTTCCAGCTTGATGCGCTGTTCCAGACCGCGCGCCGCGATCTCGGCGCCCTCAGCGTCGGCACGCTGCTGCGCGTCGAGCAAGCGCTCGTAGTCCTCGTTCGGAAACTTGGCATCGATCGGCAACCAGCAAGGCACGCCGGCGTCGCCGCGACCGGGCAGTTTGATCGCGAAGTCCACCGTGAACCGGCTGCCCGGTTTGGTCATGACCTGCGTGGCGTACTGGTCGGGCGCAAACACCTGCTCCAGCAACGCTGAGAGTTGTGCTTCGCCGAACATGCCGCGCGTCTTCACGTTGGTCAGCAGGTGCTTCAAGTCACCCACGCCTTGGGCCAGCGTCTGCATCTCGCCCAGGCCCTTGTGCACCTGCTCCAGCCGGTCGGCCACCTGTTTGAAGCTCTCGCCCAGGCGCGCCTGCAGCGTGCTCTGCAGTTTTTCGTCGACCGTGGCGCGCATCTCGTCGAGCTTGGCGGCGTTGCCTTGCTGCAGCTGCATCAACTGCGCTTCCAGCGTGGCACGCACCTCGGCCAGGCGGCGCGAGTTGGCCTCGCTCAGGTCCTGCAACTGGCGCGTGAGCGTGTCGCCCAGGGTGCCGCGCAGCTGCACCAGTTGCTGCGCGAAAGCGTCGATCTGCGCATTCTGCGTGCGGGTGGCCTCGGCGCCCTGGCTCGTGATGGCCTCCTGGAACGTGGCCAGGGTCTGCTGCAGTTCCTGGCGAGCGGTGCGCGAGCCTTCTGCCATCTCGCGGCGCAGCTCGCTCTCGATGCGCTCCACGCGCTGACCCGTCTGCTGCAGTTGAGCCAGCAGCGTTTGCCGGTGGGCCAGTTCATCGGCATCCGCCCCTGGCTTGCGCAGCCACAGCGCTGCCTGAAAGACCACGCCGATGGCGGCGAGCACCAGCAGGGCGATGAGCAGCGTCGAGTCGGTCATCAGCGCGCGCCTTTGCCCAGGATCTCGGCGTTGAGCGGCGTCAGCGGTTTGCCTTGCGTGAGGTAGGCAATCAGGTTGTCGGCGGCGAGCTGTGCCATGGCTTGGCGCGTCTTGAGGGTGGCGCTGGCGATGTGCGGCGTGAGCACCACGTTGGGCACGGTCAGCAGATCGGGGTGTACCTTGGGCTCACCCTCGAACACGTCCAGGCCAGCGGCCGCGATCACGCGGCTGCGCAGGGCCAGCGCGAGCGCTGCGTCATCCACGATGCCACCGCGCGCGATGTTGACCAGCGTGGCGGTGGGCTTCATCTGCGCGATCTCGGCCGCGCCGATGGTGTGGTGGCTTTCCGGGCTGTAGGGCAGCACCAGGATGAGGTGATCGGCCGTCCTGAGCAGCGTGGTCTTGTCCACGTAGCTGGCCTTGCATTCGGCCTCCAGCGCTGCATCGAGCCGCGAGCGGTTGTGATAGATCACCTTCATGCCGAAGCCATGGGCGCCACGGCGCGCAATGGCCTGACCAATGCGGCCCATGCCCAGGATGCCCAGCGTGCTGCCGTGCACCTCGGCGCCAGCGAACATGTCGAGCGCCCAACGGTTCCACTCGCCGGCGCGCAGAAAATGCTCGCTCTCGGTCAGGCGCCGGGCGGTGGCCATGAGCAACGCGAAGCCGAAGTCGGCGGTGGTTTCGGTCAGCACATCGGGCGTGTTGGTGGCCAGCACACCCGCCGCACTCAGGGCGGGCACATCGAAATTGTTGAACCCCACGGCGATGTTGGCCACCATCCGCAGTTGCGGGCAGGCCGCCGCCACCGCGCCGTCGATGCGCTCGCTGCCGGTGGTGAGCGCGCCCACCTTGCCTTGCAGGCGTGCGATCAGCTCGGCGGGTGTCAACACGCTGTCGGTGTCGTTGGTGTCGACCTCGAAATGCTGACGCAGATGGTCAACAACGTTGGGGAAAATCTTGCGACTGACAAGGATGGAAGGCTTTTGCACCATGGACATGTCTCCAGAAAATCAGATGAACCAGAGCCAGGTCATGAGGGCGAACAGCGGCACCAGGATGCCGAACGACCAGGCCATGTAGCCAAAGAAGCTCGGCATCTTCACACCGCGGTCTTCGGCAATCGCCTTGACCATGAGGTTGGGTGCGTTGCCGATGTAGGTGTTGGCGCCCATGAACACGGCGCCGGCCGAGATGGCCACCAATGTGGAGGCCATGGTTGTCATCAGCGTCTGCGGATCCCCGCCCGCGGTGTTGAAGAACACCAGGTACGTTGGCGCGTTGTCGAGGAACGAGCTGAGCACGCCCGTGGCCCAGAAGTACATGGCCGGGTTGGGGGTGCCGTCTGCGTTGGTGACGGCACCAACCACCGCGCCAAACGGCCCGTTCACACCCGCCTTGAGCATGGCGATCACCGGAATGATGGTCAGGAAGATCGCGGCAAACAGCTTGGCCACTTCCTGCATCGGCCCCCAGCCGAACTGGTTGCCGTCGTGCGCACTGGCCGGCGTGATCTTGAGCGAGACGAGTGTGACGACGATCAGGCCGATGTCGCGCACGATGCCCGGCAGGCCCACGTCGGTACCGGCGATGTTGATCACCACCGACGACTTCCACAAACCACTGAGCAACACCAGAAAGACCACCACACCCAGCAACGCGAAATTGACCGAACCATCGAACCCGAGACGCTGCGTGTCAGGGGTGGGATCTTCCGGGCGGGTCTCCTCGCGACGGTGGTAGCACCACCAGTCGATGGCGTAGAACAGGGCCAGCAGCACACCGACGATGAACAGCGTGTGGCTCCAGAGGTGTGTCACGGTCCAGAAGAAATCCACGCCTTTCAGGAAACCCAGGAACAGCGGTGGATCACCCAGCGGCGTGAGCGCACCACCGGCGTTGGAGACGATGAAGATGAAGAAGACCACCACATGCACCTGGTGCTTGCGATTGTCATTGGCACGAATCAGTGGTCGTATCAACAACATCGACGCGCCGGTGGTGCCCATGAAACTCGCCAGAAAAGCCCCCATGGCCAGCAAGCCGGTGTTGAGCAACGGGCTTCCGTGCAGGTTGCCCCGCACGAAGATGCCACCGGCCACGGTGAACAGTGCGGTCAGCAGGATGATGAAGGGGATGTACTCGGCGAACGCGGCATGCACCACCGCCACCCCGGTGGCCGCCGGGCCGAAGGCGATGGCAAAGGGCACCAGAAAGGCCAGGCCCCAGGCGGCGGCCACCTTGCCGAAGTGGTGGTGCCAGAAGAGGGGGGCCATCAGCGGGATCATGGCGATGGACAGCAGCACGCCCGCGAACGGCACGCCCCACAACACCGACAACTGAGCGCCGTCGAGATCGGCCGCGCGCGCAAGGCCGGGCAGCAGTGCGCCGGCCAGGGCCAGCGCCTGCACGCTTTTCTTGTTCATGGGTTTCTCCGGATGGGGATCGCTCAGACCGCGAGCAGGTCCACTTCGAACAGCAGTGTGGCGTTGGGCGGAATCACACCACCGGCACCGCGCGCGCCATAACCCAGCGCGGCCGGAATCACCAGGCGGCGCGTGCCACCCACCGCCATGCCTTGCACGCCTTCGTCCCAGCCTTTGATCACGTGGCCCGCTCCCAGTGGAAACTCAAACGGTTGACCACGGTCCTTGCTTGAATCGAACTTGGCGCCCTGCACGCCGTCGTTGAAGAGCCAGCCCGTGTAGTGCACCTGCACCGGGCGTCCTGCCTGGGCGAGCTCGCCATTGCCGACCACGGTGTCTTCGTATTGCAGGCCGCTGGGGGTGGTGATCATGGTGTCTCCTGTGATTGAAAAGAAAGGGGGAAAGAGGCGCGATTATTCCAGCCAGGTCGTGAAGGACTCGACGGTCTCGCGCGGCGTGTGAAATCCGTTGACCTTGTCGGTCTGGTCGGCAAAGCCCAAGGCCATGCCGCAGACCAGCATTTCGCTCTCGCCGGCACCGATGTGCGGCAGGATGATCTTGGCGAAACCGTTCCACGCGGCCTGTGGACAGGTGTGCAGGCCATGACCGCGCGCGGCGACCATGATGTTCTGCAGGAACATGCCGTAGTCCACCAGCGAGCCGCGACCCATGACGCGGTCGAGCGTGAACATCAGGCCCACCGGTGCGTCGAAGAAGCGGTAGTTGCGCTGGTGCTGCGCGTGCATCTTGTCCTTGTCGCCCTTGGTGATGCCCAGCAGCCCGTACAGGCTCCAGCCGTTTTCCCGCCGGCGGTCGATGTAGGGGCTGACCCATTTCTCCGGGTAGTAGTCGTATTCCTCCCGATACTCGGCGGCCAGCGACGGATCGGCGCGCAGAGCGTCGTGCGCGGCACAGACTTTGTCCGACAGCACGTCGCGGCTCTTGCCCTGCAACACATAGACCTTCCAGGGCTGGGTGTTGGTGCCCGAAGGCGCGCGGCTGGCCACCTGCAGCAAATGCTCGATGGTGGCGCGCGGCACAGGCTGCGGCAGGAAGGCGCGCACCGACATGCGGCTGGTGATCGCCGCGTCGACACTGACCGGATCGATCACGCTCGCGGTGGGGTTGTGGCTCATAGCAAGGTCTCCAGGGTTGTCTTCAAGGCTTCGGGCAAGGGCACAGGCCGGCGGGTCTGCCGGTCGACGTAGACATGCACGAAGTGGCCACAAGCGGCAGCCAGATCTGCTCCATCGGCGAACAGGCCCACCTCGTAGCGGACACTGGACTTGCCCAGGTGCGCCACGCGCAGACCGGCCCACACGGTTTGTGGGAAGGCCAGCGGCGCAAAGTAGTTGCACTGGGTTTCGATCACCAGCCCGATCACCGGGCCATCGTGGATGTCGAGCGCACCCTGCTCGATCAGGTGAGCGTTGACCACGGTGTCGAACCAGCTGTAGTACACCACGTTGTTCACGTGGCCATAGACATCGTTGTCGGCCCAGCGGGTGGTGATGGGACGCAGGACGCGGTAGGCGCTGCGCGGCAAGGGTTGGGGGCGTGCGACCGGCGCTGGACTGCTCATGGCGCGGAATTGTGCCAGCGCGGGTCGGCCAAAGCTGTCGCAGCCGTCATCGCGGCCGCAGACACCCCTTGCCAGCGCCTGTGGTATTGCACCGCCGTGCGGTAGGTGTTCATCTGCACCTGCACGGTGGCTTCCATGTCGGTGCCATAGCCTCCGGCCATCACGAAAGCCAGTGGCAGGCGGCGGGACCAGGCCCAGTCCATCACGCGCCGGTCGCGCGCCTCCATGCCGTCGAACGTGAGCTTGAGGCGCCCGAGCCGATCCCCCTCGTGCGGATCGGCGCCCGCGAGGTAGATCACCAGCCCAGGCGCGAAACGGCGCTCCAACTCCTCCAGCGCGCGCTCCAGCGCGTCCAGGTACTCGACATCGCCGCAGCCATCGGGCAATTCCACGTCCAGGTCGCTGGGCTCCTTGCGAAAGGGAAAGTTCCTCGCGCCGTGCAGTGACAGCGTGAACACCGAATCGTCGTGAGCAAAGATCCGCGCCGTGCCATTGCCTTGATGCACATCGAGATCAACGATGGCCACGCGCAACATGCCGCGCGCACGGTTGGCGCGCGCGTGCTCGGCCTGCATCAGGCGAGCGGCCACGGCGGTGTCGTTGAAGACGCAGAAGCCGCTGCCCTTGTCGGCGTAGGCGTGGTGGGTACCTCCGGCCAGGTTGGCGGCCAGGCCCGCGCCATCCATCGCACGGCGACATGCCTGCACCGTGGCGCCCACCGAACGGCGCGCGCGTTCGGCCATGGCAGGGCTCCACGGAAAGCCGATCTCCCGCTGGGCAGCCGGCGCCAGCGCGCCGGTGTGCACAGCTTCTATATAGAGCGGGGTGTGCACCAGCGCCAGCTCGCCATCGCTGGCCGGGCGGGCTTCGAGCAACTCCACCTGCGGCAGCTCGCGGGCCAGGCGCTCGCGCAGTCGGGCGTACTTGGCCATGGGAAACCGGTGCCCCGCGGGTAGCGGCAGGACGAAGTGGTCGGCGTAGAAGGCTTGCAAGGCGGTGCGTGCTGTGGTCAGAAGGACAATGGATTGTGTCCGCCTCGGGTATTTGGGGGGCGAGCGCGCCTTTTAGGCCACGCCACCTAGAATGGTGCAGCGCAGCAAAAACCGCTTGCGCGGTGGCGGGTAATCCCTATAATCGCGTTTATGTTGCAGTGCAGCAATGTGAACAAAAAGCAAAAGCGTCCAGACAGCGCGATGTTCCCAGCAGCCTTCAACTAAACCCTGTTTTACCCAAGTTTAGGAGTACGAATATGCTGACCGCCGAACAAATGATTGCCGCCCAGAAAGCCAACATCGAGACCATTTTTGGTCTGACCCAGAAAGCCTTCGAAGGCGTGGAAAAGCTGGTTGAACTCAACGTGCAAGCCACCAAGGCCGCCCTGTCCGAGTCCGCCAACAGCACCCAGGCCCTCCTCAGCGTCAAAGACGCTCAGGAACTGCTGACGCTGCAAGCCAGCCTGATGCAGCCCCTGGCCGAAAAGACCGTGGCCTACAGCCGCCACCTGTACGACATCGCTCAAGGCACGACCGCCGAATTCGGCAAGGTCGCTGAAGCCCAGGCCAGCGATACCCAGAAGAAATTCATGGCCGTCGTCGACAACGCTTCCAAGAATGCACCGGCCGGTTCCGAAACCGCCATGCTCGTGATGAAACAAGCCGTCTCCACCGCCACCAACGCCGTGGAATCGGTGCAGAAAGCTGTCAAGCAAGCCACCGAAATGGCCGAAGCCAACTTCAACACCGTGACGAACTCGGCCGTCAACGCTTCGAAGTCGGTCGCCAAAAAGCGCTGAACAACCGGTTGATCGTGCCGTTGATCGGCCGCTTGAAGTTTTCCTCCAGGCCGCAAACTAGCATCACTGCACGATCTGCCTGACTCTCACGAGAACAGGTTTCAGATCAAACCCGTTCTTCTGGTTGTCTCCTCGGGTCCTTTTCGAAATTCGATTTCATCGGACCCCTTAAGCCCCCGCCGCAAGGCAGGGGCTTTTTTTATGGTCGAGCGACATTGACCGGTTTCAACCGCGCCAGTTGGGTCTTGAGTTGCGGCAGGGCTGCGAGCATCGCTGCCCTGCCCGCGTCGATGGAGCGTTTGCGCGAAGCGAAGTCGGCACTGCCCACGCCCGCCAGCGCCGGGCGCACCACCACGTCGGCGGTGGCCAGTTCGTGGCGGTTGATGCTCTGCCCCATGATCGCGAAGGTCTGCAGCAGCACGCGGATGTTGCCCACCGCCAGATTGCCTTCGGGAGCGCTGGAGATGTCCACCGCCAGCACCACCTCGGCCCCCATGTCGCGCGCCTGCTGCACGGGCACGGGCGCCACCAGACCACCGTCCACATACTCGCGTCCGGCAATGCCCACTGGCGCGAACAGGCCGGGCACGGCGCTGGACGCGCGCACGGCCTGCGCCACGTCGCCCCGGCGGAACAGCACGCCCTGCCCGGTGCCCAGATCGGTGGCCAGCACGCCCAGGGGCAGCGCCATCTTCTCGATCACGCGGCCGTCCACCGCGTGGCTCACATAACGCGCCAGCGCATCGCCACGCAGCAGGCCGCGCCCCAGGATGGGCAAGGCCCAGTCGGTCAGGGTCACCTCGTCCATGCTCATGGCCACGCGCTCAAGCTCGGTGGCGGTCTTGCCACTGGCGTAGAGCGCCGCCACCAGGCTGCCCGCCGAGGTACCCGTCACCAGATCAGGGCGGATGCCGTTTTCCTCCAGCACCTGGATCACGCCCACATGGGCGAAACCGCGTGCCGCGCCGCCGCCCAGCGCCAAACCGAGGCGGGGCGCCCGCATGACCGGCTTCACAGCGGGCTCCTGAACCTGCGGCGGCGACATGGGCACCACCGCAGGACCTTGCACCGTGGAGCAAGCCGTCAGGAAGGCCAGGCTCAGCGCAAACCCCCAAGCTTTGCAATACTTATTGAGAACAATTCGCGTTAGTGTTAGCATCATTCCCATTATCCGGCAAGCCTCGCGGGCGCATGCCGAGCAAGCACCTCCTGTTTTCCTTCATTTCAACTCCCGAGGATCCCCATGACTTCGTTCCGCAAACTCTCGATTGCCCTGGCCGCGGTGGCCGCCACGCTCGGCCTGCAAGGCCAGGCACAGGCACAGGACAAGGTGCTCAACCTTTACTCGGCTCGCCACTACCAGACCGACGAGGTGATGTACGACACCTTTACCAAAACCACCGGCATCAAGATCAACCGTGTGGACGCCGACGACGCCGGCATCGTGGCGCGCCTGCGTGCCGAAGGTGCTGCTTCGCCAGCCGACGTGATCCTGTTGGTGGATGCAGCCCGCATGGCCTCGGCCGACAGCCAGGGCCTTTTTCAGCCGATCCAGTCGGCCAAGCTTGATGCAGCCATTCCCGCCAACCTGCGTGCCACCCCAGGCGAAGGCGGCGTGACCTGGACTGGCTTCTCGACGCGCGCCCGCGTGATCGTGTACGACCCGATGCGTGTGAAAGCCGCCGACGTGGCGACCTACGAACAGCTTGCCGACCCCAAACTCAAGGGCCTGGTCTGCACACGCTCTGGCTCGCATCCATACAACCTCTCGCTGTTCGCCACCGTGGTGGAGCGCCTGGGCGACCAGAAGGGCGAAGCCTGGCTCAAGGGTGTGGTGGACAACATGGCACGCTCTCCCAAAGGTGGCGACACCGACCAGATCAAGGCCGTGGCCTCCGGTGAATGCGGTGTGGCACTGAGCAACACCTACTACATCGCCCGCCTCATCAAGTCGGACAAGCCGGAAGACCGCGCGACGATGGAAAAGGTGCGCGTGATGTTCCCCAACCAGGCCACCACCGGCACACACGTGAACATCGCTGGCGCGGCCGTGGCCAAGCACGCCAAGAACCGCGACAACGCCGTGCAGTTCATGGAGTTCCTGGCCAGCCCGTTCGCGCAGGACTACTTTGCCAACGGCAACAACGAGTTCCCGGCCGCCAAGGGCTTGAAGGTCGCCAACCCGGCCATCAAGGCCATGGGCGGTGACAACTTCAAGGCCGAGACCGTGCCGCTGGGCGTGGTGGCGAAGAACATGACCAAAGTTCAGCAGATGCTGGACCGCACAGGCTATAAGTGACACCCCCGCGCCGCGCCTGCGGCGCGTCACCCCCTCAAGGGGGCGGCATCTGCGGCCCGACAAAGTCGGTTCCGTGATGCCCTGAAAAACAAGAGCCCGCAGCTGCGGGCTTTTGTTTGAGCGCCCTCAGTACACCTGAGGCACGTAGATCTCGCCGGGGACTTGATGGCGCCGGTAGCCCTCGTGTCGCACCCGCTCGGGCAGCGTGATGGTGGCGCGCTCCACCTCGCCATAGGGCATCTGCTCCAGCAGGTGGTGAATGCAGTTCAGGCGCGCCTTTTTCTTGTCGTCGGCCTGCACCACCCACCAGGGTGATTCCGGGATGTGGGTGCGCTCCAGCATCACCTCTTTGGCCTTGGTGTAGAGCTCCCAGCGGCGGCGGCTTTCCAGATCCATCGGGCTGAGCTTCCACTGCTTGAGCGGGTCGTGGATGCGCCCCAGGAATCGAAGGTGTTGCTCTTCGTCGGAGATGGAAAACCAGTACTTGATGAGCTGGATGCCCGAACGCACCAGCATCTTCTCGAACTCGGGCACCGAGCGGAAGAACTCCTCGTACTGCTCGTCGCTGCAAAAGCCCATGACACGCTCGACGCCAGCGCGGTTGTACCAGCTGCGGTCGAACAGCACCATCTCGCCGGCGGCCGGCAGGTGCGCCGCGTAACGCTGGAAATACCACTGCGTGCGCTCGCGGTCGTTGGGCGCGGGCAGCGCGGCCACACGGCACACGCGCGGATTCAGGCGCTGGGTGATGCGTTTGATCACGCCGCCCTTGCCCGCCGCATCGCGTCCCTCGAACACGATCACCACCTTGTGACCGGTGGCCACCACCCAGTCCTGCAACTTCACCAGCTCGGCCTGCAGGCGGAACAGCTCACGAAAGTACTGTTGCCGGGCGGCTTTGTGCTGCATCAGGGCTTCGGCATCCTGCGGTTCGTCAACCCGGTCCTCCATCTCCATTTCCAGCTCTTCGTCGTAGCCGTCCATCAAGTCGGTGTGGATGCGGCGCAGCAGCTCGTCCTGGCTGTCGAACATGGGGACTCCATTCGTGGCAAATGATGTCCAGACTAGATGTGGCCGATGACAATGTCGTGACAACAGCCTGTCGCATAATCCCCACCTGATTGACGTTTACGTCAACGTCAAACACCCCTTCAACAACACAGGAGCACAGCATGGACATTCAAGGCAAGGTTTTCATCGTCACTGGTGGCGCATCGGGCCTGGGCGAGGGCACGGCGCGCATGCTGGCGGCCAACGGCGGCAAGGTCGTCATTGCCGACATGCAGGCTGAAAAAGGCGAGGCCGTGGCCAAGGAGATCGGTGGCGCCTTCGTGAAGTGCGACGTGAGCAGCGAGGCCGATGGCCAGGCCGTGGTGGCTCAGGCCTTGTCGATGGGCAAGCTCATGGGCCTGGTGAACTGCGCGGGTATTGCCCCAGCTGAGAAAACCGTGGGCAAGAACGGCCCGCACAACCTGGGTGTCTACACCAAGACCATCATGGTCAACCTGGTGGGCAGCTTCAACATGATCCGCCTGGCGGCCGACGCCATGTGCAGGAACGAACCCGAAGCCACGGGTGAGCGCGGCGTGATGATCAGCACCGCCAGCGTGGCAGCGTACGATGGGCAAATCGGCCAGGCGGCCTATGCGGCCAGCAAGGGCGGCATCGTCGGCATGACGCTGCCGATCGCGCGCGACCTCTCGCGCAATGGCATCCGCAACATGACCATCGCCCCCGGCATCTTCGGCACGCCCATGTTGTTCGGCATGCCGCAGGAGGTGCAGGATGCGCTGGCCGCCAGCGTGCCCTTCCCCAGCCGCCTCGGCACCCCGGCCGACTACGCCAAGCTGGCCAAGCACATCATCGAGAACGACATGCTCAACGGCGAGGTGATCCGTCTCGATGGCGCCATCCGCCTGGCGCCGCGCTGAGCCTGCGCTGGCTTGCGAAAACAAGTCACAGGTGCAACAAAAGCGGCGATGATGGAGCGCCGGTTCAAGGGGACGTCGTGCGGCGTGACCGATTCTGGAATCGGCTTGCCCGGCGACACAAATCGTCCCACGTCTTCAAGCAGAGTCCTTCCATGACAGATCGCACACACCCGCTGATCCGTTTTGTGCTGCCGTTGTGGATCAGCGCGACACTGGCAGCCTGTGCCGGATCGGTGGGCGCAATCCGGTTGACCGGCGCAGCCGCACCACCGGCACAGTCCGAATCTGCCTCTGGCTTCACGGCCAAACCGGGCTGGACCTTCCAGCGACAGGCCGTGGCCGCGGCCAATCCGTTGGCCACCGAAGCAGGGGCGCAGATCCTGCGCGTCGGCGGCAGCGCGGTGGATGCGGCGATTGCGGTGCAGATGGTGCTCACGCTGGTGGAGCCGCAATCCAGTGGTATCGGCGGCGGCGCCTTTCTGCTGCACCACGACGGACGCCGGCTGCAGGCCTTCGACGGCCGCGAGACCGCGCCCGCTGCGGTGGACGAAAAACTCTTCCTGAACGCGCAAGGTGATCCGCTGAGCTTCGCCACGGCCGTGGCCAGCGGGCGTTCGGTTGGCGTGCCGGGCGCGGTGATGATGCTGGCCCTGGCCCACCGGCAACACGGCAAGCTGCCATGGGCACGGTTGTTCGATCCAGCCATCCTACTGGCCGAACAAGGCTTTCCGATCAGCCCGCGCCTGCACACCCTGCTGGCGGCCGATTCGGCCCTGAAAACCGACCCGGTGGCCGCGACGTATTTCTACCGCACCGACGGCCAGCCCCACCCGGTGGGCCATGTGCTGCGCAACCCCGAGCTGGCACAGGTGCTGCGCAACATCGCGACCATGGGTCCCATCGCGTTGCACGAAGGTCCGATCGCGCGCGCCATCGTGAGCAAGGTGCGCCAACATCCCACCCTGCCCGGCACCCTGAGCATGGACGACCTCCAGCGCTACCAGCCTCGCGAGCGCGAGGCGCTCTGCCACGACCACGCAACCGCCTTGCGTGCGCTGCGCATCTGCGGATTCCCACCGCCGAGCTCCGGTGCCATTGCAGTCGGCCAGATCCTGGGCCTGCTCGCACGCACGCCCCAGGCTTCTGCGCCGTTGATCAACGGCTTGCCCTCGGTGGACTGGCTGCACAGCTACAACGAAGCGTCGCGCCTGGCGTTTGCCGACCGCGCCCGGTACCTGGCCGACCCGGATTTCGTGGCGCCGCCCGCAGGCCGATGGACGAGCTTGCTGGATGCTCGCTACCTCGACGACCGTGCGCGCCTGATCAGCGCCGCGCGCATGCCCGCAGCTGCGGCTGGCGAACCCGGCGGGGCGCGCAGCGGCTGGGCGCCCATGACCGACCAGCCCGAGCACGGCACCAGCCACGTCAGCATCGTGGACGGGTTCGGCAACGCGCTGGCCATGACCACGACCATCGAATCCGCCTTCGGCGCGCGCCTCATGGTCACCACCGACCCAACACGGCCGGGGGGCTTCCTGCTCAACAACGAACTCACCGATTTCAGCTTCACACCGCGCGATGCCCAGGGCCAACCCGTGGCGAACCGGGTCGAACCCGGCAAGCGGCCGCGCTCCTCGATGTCACCCACGCTGGTGTTCGACAAAGCCTCGGGCGAGCTGCTCATGAGCACCGGCAGCCCGGGCGGTGCTTTCATCATTCACTACACGGCCAAGGTGTTGCACGGCGTGCTGCAGTGGGGACTGTCGCCGCAGGCAGCGGTGAACCTGCCCAACTTCGGCACGCTTGGGGGGCCGCTGATGCTGGAGCAAGCTCGCTTCCCCCTGGCGACAGTGGAGGCCTTGCAGCAACGCGGTCACGCCGTGCAGCAAGGCGAACTCACCAGCGGTGCGCAAGCCCTCGTTCGCAGCGGCAGTGTGTGGCTGGGCGGCGCCGACCCTCGGCGCGAGGGCATCGTCGCCGGAGACTAAACGTCGATGGCGGCGGCCGAGCCCGCACGTTTGCGCAGTTCGAATTTCTGGATCTTGCCCGTGCTGGTCTTGGGCAGCTCTCCGAACACGACCGCGCGCGGCACCTTGAAGCCGGCCAGGTGTTGCTTGCAGTGCGCCACGATGGCCTCGGCCGTGGTGTCGGCACCGGCCTTGAGCTCGACGAAGGCGCACGGTGTCTCGCCCCACTTGGCGTCGGCCTTGGCCACCACCGCGGCGGCCAGCACCGCAGGGTGGCGGTAGAGCACGTCCTCCACCTCGATGGACGAGATGTTTTCGCCGCCCGAGATGATGATGTCCTTGCTGCGGTCCTTGATCTTGAAGTAGCCATCGGCGTACTGCACCGCCAGATCGCCGCTGTGGAACCAGCCACCCCGGAATGCCTCCGCGGTCGCCTTCGGGTTCTTCAGGTAACCCTTCATCGCGATGTTGCCCTTGAACATGATCTCGCCCATGGTCTCGCCATCGTTCGGCACGGGCTGCATCGTCTCGGGATCAAGCACGCGCACGTCGCGTTGCAGGTGGTAGCGCACACCCTGGCGGGCATTGAGCCGAGCACGCTCGCCGATCTCCAGCGCATCCCACGCCTCGTGCTTCGCACACACCGTGGCCGGGCCGTAAACCTCGGTCAGACCGTACACATGGGTGAGGTCGAAGCCCATTTGCTCCATGCCCTCGATCATCGAGGCCGGGGGCGCCGCGCCCGCCACCATGGCCTTCACGCCCACCGGCAGACCCACCTTCATGGCGGCAGGCGAATTGACCAGCATGCCGTGCACGATGGGTGCGCCGCAGTAGTGCGTCACCCCGTGCTTGCGCATGGCATCAAAGATCGCCTGTGCTTCCACGCGGCGCAGGCACACGTTGACGCCTGCGCGCGCGGCCACCGTCCACGGAAAGCACCAGCCGTTGCAGTGAAACATGGGCAATGTCCACAGATACACCGCGTGCTTGGGCATGTCCCACTCCATCACGTTGGACACCGCATTCATCGCCGCACCCCGGTGGTGATAAACCACGCCCTTGGGGTTGCCGGTGGTGCCGCTGGTGTAGTTGAGCGCGATGGCATCCCACTCGTCGGCCGGCAGACTCCAGGCAAACGCCGGGTCGCCACTCGCCAAAAAGGCTTCGTAGGTGCTGCCGCCGATGCGCTCTGCTGCACCGTTGAAGAGCATGTCCTCCACGTCGATCACCAGCAAGGGCGTGGTCGCCTGGCGCAGCACAAGCGCCTTCTTCAGCGTGAGCGAGAACTCCGGATCCACGATCACCACCTTGGCTTCACCGTGGTCGAGCATGAAGGCAATCGCCTCCGGGTCCAGCCGCGTGTTGAGCGCGTTGAGCACCGCACCCGCCATGGGCACACCGAAGTGCGCCTCCACCATCGGTGGCGTGTTGGGCAGCATCACGGCCACGGTGTCGTTCTTGCCGATGCCGGCGCGCTGCAAGGCGCTGGCCAGGCGGCGGCAGCGGGTGTAGGTCTCGCCCCAGGTCTGGCGCAGTTCACCATGCACCACCGCCAGCCGCTCGGGATACACCTCGGCCGTGCGCTCGATGAACGAGAGCGGAGAAAAAGGCGCGAAGTTGGCCTCGGTGCGCGGGAGGTCCTGGTCGAAGATGCTGGTCATGGCGGTTGTCTCCTTGTGTTCTGGGGCCTTGCGAGAGAATACCCCTCGTGGCCATCCCCCAGACCTTCATCCAGGAACTGCTCAACCGCGTGGACGTGGTCGACGTGGTGGGTCGCTACGTGCAGCTCAAGAAGGGCGGCGCCAACCTGATGGGCCTGTGCCCGTTCCACGGCGAAAAATCGCCGTCGTTCAGCGTCAGCCCCACCAAACAGTTCTATCACTGCTTCGGTTGTGGGGCCAACGGCAACGCCATCGGCTTCCTGATGGAGCACGCCGGCATGAGCTTCATCGAGGCGGTGAAAGACCTGGCCCAGCAAACCGGCATGCAGATCCCCGAAGACGACGCTTCGCCGCAGGACCGCGAACGCGCGGCCCAGCAGCGCCAGAAACAGGTCACGCTGACCGACGTGCTGGAAAAAGCCGCGCAGGCCTACGCCAAACACCTCAAGGCCGCGCCGCGCGCGGTGGACTACCTCAAAGGCCGTGGACTGTCCGGCCAGATCGCCAAAACCTTCGGCCTGGGCTACGCGCCCGAAGGTTGGCGGGCACTGGCCAGCGTCTTTGCGGACTATCAGGACCCGCTCCTGGTCGAGTCCGGCATGGTGATCGAGCACGAGGATGAGAAAGGCGCCGACGGCCAATCGAAACGGTACGACCGTTTTCGCGATCGCATCATGTTCCCGATCCGCAACGTCAAGGGCGAGTGCATCGGCTTTGGCGGGCGCGTGCTCGACAAGGGTGAGCCCAAGTACCTGAACTCACCCGAAACGCCCGTGTTCAGCAAGGGCCGCGAACTCTACGGTTTGTTCGAAGGCCGAACCGCCATCCGCGTCGCCGGCTACGCGCTCGTCACCGAGGGCTACATGGACGTGGTGGCCCTGGCCCAGCTCGGTTTTGCCAACGCCGTGGCCACCTTGGGCACAGCCTGCACGCCCGATCACGTGCAGAAACTGTTCCGTTTCACCGACTCGGTGGTGTTCAGCTTCGACGGCGACGGCGCCGGCCGGCGCGCGGCGCGCAAGGCGCTCGACGCCGCCCTGCCCCTGGCCACCGACACGCGCAGCGTGAAGTTCCTCTTCCTGCCCGCCGAACACGATCCCGACAGCTTCATCCGGGCCAACGGCGAAGCCGCGTTCGCCCAGTGCGTGAAAGAAGCCGTGCCGCTCTCACGCTTCCTGATCGAAGCCGCCGGCGCCGACTGCGACCTCTCCACGGCCGAAGGTCGCGCCCGCATGGCCAGCCAGGCCCGCCCGCTCTGGAGTGCCCTGCCCGACGGCGCCCTGAAGCGCCAACTGATCGGCGAGCTGTCCACCGGCATCGGCATCGGCAGCGCGGACCTGCTGCAGCTCTGGCAACAGAGCGCTGGCGGCCCGCGCGCGCCGCGCTCAGCGGGGCAAGCGCCGACCCAGTCGTCGCACGACGCGGGCTACGACGGCGGCGCCTCCTACGAATCGTCGGCCAGCGCCTACGAATCCAGTGGAAGCAGCGGCTACCGCAGCGACAGCGGCAGCACCTACGGCAAGAAGGGCTACAGCAAGTGGCGCAAGGGCCCTCCTCCCCCTCCCCGCATGTTGGGCACGCGCCGCGCAGGTGGCAGCCGCGCCGACCGCGCCGTGGGCCTGCTGCTGGCCAATGCCCAGGCGTGGGACGGCCTCTCGGCGGACGACCACAGCCTGCTGGCCCACCTGCCCGCGCCCCACGGGGCACTCTTTGCCTGGCTGGAAGCACAACTGCACGAGCACGGCCCGCAGCCCTGGGCCGCCCTGCGTGAAGCCCTGCGGGGGCACGAGCACGAGGTGTTTGGCTGCACACAGGTGGAACAGGTCCCGCCCAGCGACGATCCGGCCTCCGAACTCTCGGAACTGGCCGACGTGATGAACCGCCTGCGCCGGGATGGTCTGGAAGCACAGGCGCGCCAGCTGGCGGACCGAGTGGCCGAGGGCGACCCAGGCGCCCTGGACGACTACAAGCGCGTGAGCGCGCAACTGGCAGCCCTGAAAACCAGCGCCTGAGCCCGCAGGAATACGGGCAGCGCGGTATAATCCATGGCTTTGCACCGCAAGCGCGACAGCAGCACCTCCGGCACCGGCCCGGCCCTTCGACAAGGGCTACATGGACACTTCTCCTGGCCACCTCAGCGACCCGACCCGGGCCTGACGGAACCCCGCAAGGACTGCACACCAAATGTTCGCCCCAACAGCTTGCAGGCCCACCCTTTCCGGTGAAAGGTGGGCGTTGTGCCCAACAAAATCACCGGGGTGGACCGCGTTGCGCGGCCTTCAGGCGTTTTTTGTGTGTTCTGCCGGTTCCAGTTCGACATTTTTCTGAGGTCCTCATGCCCGCGAAGAAATCCAGCACGCCCGTCTCGTCCAGTACAAAACCCGCCCAAAAGGCCGTCACCCGCGCCACCGCCCCGGCTTTGCCCCCGAAGAAAGCTCCTGCTGTGACCGACAAGACCCCCGCCAAAGCCGCCGCCAAGGCCGCTCCTGCCAAAAAGACCGTTGCCAAGGCACTCGACACCGAGCTGCTGGACGAGGCGCCTGCGAAAAAGAAGGCTGGCCGCCCGGCCAAGGCCGCTGCAGGCGACGACAAGCCCGCCGCCAAACGCGGCCGCAAGCCCAAGGCCGATGCCAAAGGCAAGTCGTCCGGTGGCGACATCGACGACGCCGACCTGAGCGATATCGAAGACGACCTGACCGGTGAAGTCGAGGTCGAAGCGGTCGACACCACGTCGACCACGACCGAGAAGGTCAAGCCGCTGCGCATGAAGATCAGCAAGGCGAAAGAGCGCGCGCTGATGAAGGAATTCGGCCTGGACGAAACCGTCCTGTCCGAAGAAGAAGCGCGCAACCGCCGCGAACGCCTCAAGACCCTGATCAAGCTGGGCAAGACGCGCGGCTACCTCACGCACGGCGAAATCAACGACCACCTGCCCGACAAGCTGGTCGAGGCCGAGACGCTGGAGGTGGTGGTTTCGCTGCTCAACGACATGGGTGTGGCCGTCTACGAACAGACGCCCGACGCCGAGACCCTGCTGCTGAACAACACAGGTCCGACCGCCGCGACCGAAGAAGAAGCCGAGGAAGAAGCCGAAGCCGCCCTGTCCACCGTGGACAGCGAATTCGGCCGCACCACCGACCCGGTGCGCATGTACATGCGTGAAATGGGCACGGTCGAGCTGCTCACGCGTGAGGGCGAAATCGAGATCGCCAAGCGCATCGAAGGCGGCTTGAACGACATGATGGCCGCCATCAGCGAGAGCCCGGCCACCATCGCCGAGATCCTGGTGATGGCCGAAGACATCCGCAGCGGCAAGGTCGTCATCTCCACCGTGGTCGACGGCTTCGCCGACGCCGACGAGGCCGATGATTACGTGGCCGAAGAAGACTTCGATGACTACGACGAAGCCGACGACGACGATGGCAAGGGCGGCTCCAAGGCGCTGACCCGCAAGCTCGAAGAACTCAAGCGCGAAGCCCTGACCCGCTTCGACACCATGCGCACGCTGTTTGAAAAGCTGCACAAGACCTATGACAAGGAAGGCTACGGCACGCCGACCTACCTGAAGACGCAGAAGTCCATCACCGAGACGCTGATGTCGATCCGTTTCACCGCCAAGGCCATCGAGAAGCTGTGCAGCACCATGCGCAACCAGGTGGACGACGTGCGCAAGAAGGAACGCGAACTGCGCCGCATCATCGTGGACAAGTGCGGCATGCCGCAGGAGAAGTTCATCGCCGACTTCCCGGCCAACCTGCTCAACCTGAAGTGGGTGGAGAAGCAGGCCGCCGCCGGCAAGCCCTGGAGCGTGGTGATGGAGCGCAACATTCCACCGGTGCAGGAACTGCAGACTGGCCTGATGAACATCCAGAGCAGCGTTGTCGTGCCGCTGGCCCATCTCAAGGACATCCACAAGCGCATGAACTCGGGCGAGTCCACCTCGCGCGACGCGAAGAAGGAAATGATCGAGGCCAACCTGCGCCTGGTGATCTCCATCGCGAAGAAGTACACCAACCGCGGCCTGCAGTTCCTGGACCTGATCCAGGAAGGCAACATCGGCCTGATGAAGGCGGTGGACAAGTTCGAATACCGCCGTGGCTACAAGTTCTCGACCTACGCCACGTGGTGGATCCGCCAGGCCATCACCCGCTCGATCGCCGACCAGGCGCGCACCATCCGCATCCCGGTGCACATGATCGAGACCATCAACAAGATGAACCGCATCAGCCGCCAGCACTTGCAAGAGTTTGGTTTTGAGCCCGATGCGTCCATCCTGGCCGAGAAGATGGAGATGCCCGAAGAGAAGATCCGCAAGATCATGAAGATCGCGAAAGAGCCGATCTCCATGGAAACCCCGATCGGCGACGACGACGATTCGCACCTGGGCGACTTCATCGAAGACCAGGCCAACACCGCGCCCATCGAGGCTGCCATGCAGGCCGGCCTGCGCGAAGTGGTCAAGGAGATCCTCGACAGCCTCACGCCGCGCGAAGCCAAGGTGCTGCGCATGCGCTTCGGCATCGAGATGTCCACCGACCACACGCTGGAAGAAGTCGGCAAGCAGTTCGACGTGACCCGCGAACGCATCCGCCAGATCGAAAGCAAGGCGGTGCGCAAGCTCAAGCACCCGAGCCGCTCGGACAAGCTGCGCAGCTTCATCGACACGATGTAAGACGCGTCGGACAAACCGCAAGAAGGGGAGCCAATGGCTCCCCTTCTTGCTGGGTGCGTCACAACGGCCAACACCCGCCGACAACAACGGATGCCAGCCTGCATCGTGATCCAGTTCCCACTGGAGGCGCCCGACGCGAGCCACTGATTCATGACTTTCAGTGAAAATACCTACATGAAACAACAGACTCCGCGCTCATTCGCCCACTCCCGCGGCCTCCATTCGCTGGTGCTCGCCGCTGTGCTGTCTGCCACCAGTGGCCTGGCATCTGCCCAGGGCAACACCGCGGCATCACGCTTCTACGAAGACGCGCTGCAACGTTTCGAGAAAAAGGACTACCCCGGCTCCATCATCCAGCTCAAGAACGCGCTGAAGGACAACCCGAACAACCTGCCGGTGCAACTGCTGCTGGGCAAAGCCCTGCTGGAAAACGGCGATGTGGTGGCGGCCGAAGTTGCGTTCAACGAGGCTCTGAAGCTGGGCGTCAACCGGGCCGAGGTGGTGGAGCGGCTGGGCCGGTCCATGGTTGCCCAGGGCAAGCAGCTGGACATGCTCGCCCACCCCGCCTTGCAACCGGCTGGCCTGCCCAACGGAGTTCAACTCCAGATGCATGTGCTGCGCGCAGGCGCTCAGGCCGACCTGGGACAAATCGCACCCGCCCTGAAATCCATCGATGAGGCACGAAGGCTCGACAGCCGGTCGCCCGACGTCTGGCTGGCCGAAGTGCCCATCCGCATCCGCAGCAAGAAGTTCACCGAAGCCCTGCAGGCCGTGGATCACGCGCTGGGCATCGCGCCCAACATGGCCGAGGCCCACTACCAGAAAGGTTCGATCCTGCATGTGCAGGGCGACCTGACCGGTGCGACAGCCTCCTACACCCGGGCACTGCAGCTGGATGCCAACCACGTCGAAGCGCTGATTGCACAGATCGGCCTCCAACTGGATGCCAACCGGTTGGAAGAAGCGGCGCGGGATGCCGGCGCCCTGCAGCGCGTGGCACCCAAGGATCCCCGCGGCTCCTACTTCAAGGCCTTGCTGGCCGAACGACAGGGTCGGTTGCCGGAGGCGCAGGCAGCGTTGCGAGAAGTGACCTCGCTGCTCGATCCGGTCCCCATGTCCTTCATGCGGTACCGCTCGCAGTTGCTCATGCTCAATGGCCTGTCCCACCACGGGCTCAACGAACCCGAAAAGGCGCGGCAGTACCTCGAGGCGTACCTGCGTACCCAGCCCAACAGCCCCGTCACCCGACTGCTGGCGCGCATTTACCTGAGCACGGGCAGCGTGACCGAAGCGGCCAATCTGCTGGAGAACTACCTGAAGAACCAGCTAGGCGACGGTCTGGCCAGCAACCTGCTGGGCTCGGTGTACATCGCACAGGGCAAACACGCACGGGCGGCCACCCTCATGCAGCAAACGCTCAAGTCGCAGGACCTGCCCGAGTACCGCACCACGCTCGGCATGGGCTTGTTGGGTTCGGGTCAGACCGCCGACGCTCTGACCGAGCTGGAGGCCGCCTACAAGAAGGACCCCAAACAGCTGGCCGCCGCCATCGTGTTGTCGCAGCTCTACCTGCGTGAGGGCCAGCAGGCCAGGGGACTGGCGTTGATTCAGACCCTGGTGAAGCAGCAACCCACCAACGCCGGCTTGTACAACCTGCTCGGACAGGCTCAGGCTCAGAATGGCGACGCGATGGCCGCGCGCGCCTCGTTCGAGAAAGCCGCCCAGCTGTCGCCCGACTTGATCCAGGCCCAGCTCAATCTGGTGCGGCTCGACCTGGACGCCCGCGCACTCGATGCGGCAGAACAGCGAATCACCAACCTGCTCAAGACCCAACCGCGCAACACCGATGCCCTGGCCGCCATGGCCCGCGTGGTCGATCTGCGCGGCAAAGCCGCCGAAGCGCAGACCTGGCTGGAGAAGGCCAGGGACAACTCGGGTCCGCGCGAGCTTCGCTGGAACCTGGCTCTGGTGGACCTCCACCTGCGCGCCGGCCGGCCGGAGCAGGCGTTGGCTGAAGCCAAGATTGCGCAAGGAAAATCGTCCGACAACATCACGGGCCTGCTGTTCTACAGCCGCGCACAGTTGGCCATGGGTGACGCACAAGGCGCGCGAGGCACCCTCAGCAGAGCCACCCGACTGGCCGACTTTGACGCCGATCTGCAAGTGGAGATCGCGACCCAACAACTCGCGGCGCAGAACCTCGATGGCGCGTACTACAGCCTGGACAAGGCACTCACAGGTGAGCCCCAATCGCTGCCCGCCCAAGTGCTCATGGCGCGGGTGGAGTTCCAGCGAGGCGACGTAGCCAAGGCCGAACAGCGCGCGCGCACCATCGTGCAAAAGTACCCACGCCGTGCCGTGGGCCACACGTTGATGGGCGATCTCGCCCTGGCCCAGACCCGCCCAGGGCCTGCATTGGAGGCGTTTCGCAAGGCACATGCCGTGGAGCCTTCGAGCGGCACCACCCTGCGGCTCATGCAGGTGCTGGAAGCGCAGGGCAACGACAAGGGCGCGCAAGAAGCCGCCGCCCAGCGACTTCGTCAGGCGCCCAAAGACACGGTCGTTCTGAACGCCTTGGCCAACCTGCATGCGCGGGCTGGCCGGTATGGCGATGCGGGGAAAAACTACCAGGCACTGCTGTTGCAGCAGCCACAGGACGTGTCCGCACTCAACAACCTGGCCAACGTCCAGCTGAAGCTGGGCGACAAAAGCGCTTTGCAAACCGCCGAAAAGGCCCATGGCCTGGCGCCCGCCAACGCCCTGGTGATCGACACGCTGGGCTGGGCGCATCACCATTTCGGCCAGCAGGACAAGGCATTGAGCTTGCTGCGCGACGCCCGCTTGAGGGAGCCAGCCAACCCGGAGATCCGTTACCACCTCGCCAAGGTGCTGGCGCAGACCGGTCGTCAAGGCGAGGCACAGGAAGAATTGCGCGAGGCGATGAAAACCGGGCGACCGTTCGAAGGCTCCAAGGAAGCGGAGCAGCTGCTGAAGACCCTGAACTGATGTCGGATTTTTTTACAGTTGCACGGGCAAACATCTTGCAAGACGATGTAACTGTTTGATTGTTCTTGTACTTGTTTGTCTGGCCCGATTAATGCTTGAACGTAGCCAAAGTACTCCTTGGGTTTGACAAAGGTCTTTGACATGAAACAACAAATTGCCTCTTCCGCCCTGTTCCGTGCCTTGGCTGCAGCTTGCCTGCTGACTGCTGGAGCGTCTGCGCACGCCGCGACGAACTGGACGGCGTCCTACGGCGGATGTGGTGAGGGCAGCACGGTTGCCGCAGCCGGCAGTTTCGGCACCTGCGGCAGCAGTGGCGTGGACGTGCGCGGCAGCTCGGTGATCGGCGGCAGCGTCACGGACGCCACCGTGAAGGCATGGAGCGGCGGCCTGGGCGTTCAAAACCAAAACGAATCCAATTCGAATGGCCCACATGCCCTGGACAACTACGGCGGTCTGGACGCACTGATCTTCAAGTTCACGGAGGCGGTGTCCATGACCGGCCTCACGCTGGGATGGAACGGCTCTGACAACAGCACCAGTCACTACAACGATTCCGACGTGTCCATCTATGCGTGGACTGGCGCTTCCGCCACGCCAACGAGCTATGCCTCTTCTGTTGCCGGCTGGGTGTTGATCGGTGACTATTTCAACGTCGGCACGAAAACCGGAAACACGCAAGCTGTTGCCACTCCCGTTTTTTCGAGCTACTGGCTGGTGAGCGCGTACGGATCCAGCACCGGCAGCAGCACCGATGCATTCAAAGTCCTGTCGCTCGCCGGCACCTACTGCGGCGCCCTGTGCGCCCCTCCCGGTGGCGATGTACCCGAGCCAGGCTCGCTCGCGCTCATGGCCATGGGTGCTTTCGGTTTGATGGCTGCTCGCCGCCGTCAGAAGAACCAGGCGATCTGAATTCCACTGGCTTGAGCCGATACACATGAAAGGGAGCCCGAGTGGCTCCCTTCTTTTTTGTCTGTCGTTCGGGCGCTGCGATCACGCCTGCGGCAACGTCACCGTGACAGACAGCCCCGGCCTAGCATTGCGCACCGCAAATGTGCCCCCGTGTGCCTGCGCCACCAAGCGGCACAGATAGAGACCCAGGCCCACACCGCCAGCGTTGCGGGTGCGGGCGGTATCGGGTCGAAAAAAAGCTTGCGCCAGATGCGGCAACTGATCGTCCGGCACGCCGGGGCCATGGTCGCGCACTTCCAGCTCGATGCCCTGCCCTGTTTCGCCGATGCGGCGGATGTGCAGCTCGGGCGGCAGCGGGGCGCCAGCGCTGTGGCGCAGTGCGTTGTCGAGCAGGTTGCGCAGCAGCAACCGGATGCGGATGCGGTCCAGCGGCAGGGTGGGCAGGTGCTGCGCGGCGTGCACGTGGATGTGGATGGCCGCGGGCTGGGAGCTGGCGAGTTCGTCAATCACCTCGCGAGCGAGCACGGCCACGTCGGTGGGCTCCCGGTGCAGGGCCTGATGGCGACCGGCCAGGCGTTCGCTTTCCAGCAAATCACTGATGAGCTGGGCCATTTCCGCCAGGTCGCGCAGCAGGGCATCGCGCTGCGGCGTGACGTCTGCCGTGTCGGGCAACAGTTCGGTGTTGAGCCGGGCGCGGGTGAGCGGGCTTCGCAGTTCGTGGCTGATGGCCAGCAACAACGAGCGCTGGGCCTCCAGCATCTGGTGGATGTCATGACCCATGGTGTTGATCGTTGCAGCGAGTTCACCCAGTTCGTCCGGTACTTTGGGGTGGCGCACCGGGATCGGCTGTCCAAACTCACCAGCGCCAAAACGCAATGCGCCCTGGCGGATGTCGTCCAGCGGGCGCAGCAGGCGACGCACGTACAAAAATGCCAGCAGCGTGAGCAGCAGCAACACGGTGAGCGTGAAGCCGAACAGGCGCGGACGGCGCTCGAACGCCGCTTCGTTCAAGCCGAATCCGAGGCGGTGGCCATCGGCCGTGGTTCGTTGCAGCAGCTGTTGCCAGTCCTTGTCGTCGCCCCAGTCTTCAGGATCCCGGCCTTTGGCCCCAGGTGGTCCATTCCGCTGCCAGTCCATCCGGGGCTGCTCCGGATGGGAACGCCAGTTCACCAGCGGGCCGGCAATGTCGATGGTGATTGGCAGGCGCTGAGTGATCGCCTGGGCGCGCTCGGTGCTGGGTGCCGTGCCAGCGGGGGCGATGTCAGCGGCCAGGCGATCCACGTAGTCCATGAGCAATGGTCGCGCCGCATCGCGCCAGCCCACCGAGAACGCTTTCTGCGCCCCGCCGATGAAGGCAAATGCGACGCCCAGCGCGAGCAGCAGGAACACCATCATCAAGCGCAGCTTGAGGGAACAACGCAGGGCACCGAGCGCGCGGCGGAACCAAGGCTGACGCTGTGCGGACACTGCGGGGGCTTTCATGGCGCCAGCTTGCGCAGCGCCAGCGAGTAGCCAGCGTTGCGCAGGGTCTTGATGCAGTCCAGCGGTTCGAGCTTCTTGCGCAGGCGGCTCACCACGATGTCCACCGCGCGGGTGTAGAGATCGGCTTCGTGGCCACGCAACTGGTTCAGGATGTCGTCGCGGGTGAACACACGCCCGCTCTCGCGTGCCAGCAGGTGCAGCAGCTCGAACTCGGTGCCGGTGAGTTCCACCACCTCACCCTCACGCGTGACGCTGCGGCGCGCCGGGTCGATGGTGAGGCCCTCGAAGGCCAGCACCTCCGGCGCCGGAACGCCGCTGGCCGGCCCGTTGTGACCGTTTCGACGCCGCAACATGGTCTGGATGTGCGCCACCAGTTCGCGCGGCTCGAAGGGTTTGGGCAGGTAGGCGTCGGCGCCAAGCTCGAGGCCGACCACACGGTCCATCACGTCGCCGCGCGCGGTGAGCATCACGATGGGGATGTCGCTTTCCTTGCGGATGGTCCGACAGAGCTCGAAGCCGTCCATCTCGGGCAGCATCACGTCGAGGATGGCCGCATCGAACACGCCGCTGCGCAAACGCGCCAGACCTTCGCTGGGCTTGAGCGCATGGGTGAGTTCAAGCTCGAACCGCTGGAAGTAGGTGGCCAGCGGTGGGCCGAGCTGTTCGTCGTCGTCAATCAACAATACGCGGTGCATGCGTCATTGTCACATTGCGCTCAGCGCGCGGTGACGCACGATGAGGCGGCGCAGACGTTGCTGCGCACCGTTGTCCAGCCCGTCGAAGCGGTCCGCCACCGAGAGGAGGGCCGGCAGCGTGAGCACCGCTTCGTGGGGCTGGCGGCGCGACAGGCTGGCCCACAGGCCGAGCGCGTGCTCGCGGTCGAAACGCGGACCCCAGATCAGGGCCAGCAGCTCGTCGTGCGGGTCATCCACGCCGGCCAGCAGCGCCGGACCGTGGTCGCGCAGCCGTTGGGCGATCGTTTGCAACACGGGCGACATGGCGCTCACCGGTTCAACCGCGCGAGAACCAGCCCCTGCGCTTCTGCATGCGCTCGCGCACCTCGGCCTGCTGCGTCGGGTTGAGACTGTCGTAGAAGTCGGCCAGGGCGTTGATCACCTCGGGGCTGCTCACCTGCACCACGCGGGTTTTCTCGTCGAGCAGGCTCAGCGCACGAGCCCGGTCGAACTTCTCGCCCGCCACCAGGGCGCTGAATTCGGCGCGCGGATGGGGCGTCTGTCCGATCAGCGCGGTGCGCTGGGCCTGGACCTTGTCGGCGAGCACGTTGAGTTTCTGCTGCTGCTCGGCGTTCAGGTCGAGCTTGGCTGTCACGCGCTCGACCACTTTGCCGCGCACTTCTGCGATCTTCTCGGCGCTCATGGGGCCGCGTTCATGGTGGCCCCGCGTGCCGCAGGCGGCCAGGCCACCGATGGCGATGGAAATGCCGGTGAAGGCCATGAGCGAGCGTTTGATCCAGGGTTTCATGACGGTGTCCTTTCGGGACTGTTGAACATGACCGTGATGGTGCCGGCGACCGGGCAACCGGGGGTCTCAACGCAGTTTCGGTTTTTTTCGTTTTGTATCGGCGCCCACCACGCCCGCCGCGCGCACCCGGGTGAGGTAGTCGTTCACGTGCGCGCCCAGGCGCTCGGCCACCATGCGCGCGATGTGCGGCAGCGAGCGGCTCGCGCTGACGGCCACGCCCACGGTCTGCGGTTGAGCGCTCTTGTCCTTGAGTGGCACGAAGCACAGGGTGCCCGCGAGGATCTCGGGACCGGCATCGAGCTCGGAAGTCAACGCCACGTGACTGCCGCTGCGCACCAGGCTCTTGACGAGCTGCAGCGAGTTCGTCACCAGGGGCGGCCGGGCCTCTTCCAGCAGCCAGTTGTGGCGCCGCTCGAGGTAACGGCGGATCGCCAGCACCCGGCTCTGTGCGGCCAGCGGCCAGGCCGCCACGTCCTTGAAAGTCACCTGGGTCTGCGAAGCCAGCGGGTGGCCCGGCGCCACCACGCAACCCAGCGGCAGCTCGGCGCTGGCCACGATGTGCAGCTCGCGGCTGGGCTTGAGGTTGAAGGCCACCGCCAGGTCAACGTCGCCCGCGCGCAGGCGCTGCACCGCATCGTCGGTGCTGACGATGTCGACCTCCAGCACGATGCCGGGGTGCTCCTGCGCCACCGCGAGCACGAACTCGGGCAGAAAGCCATTGGTGTGGCTGTCCATCGCGGCCAGGCGCAGCTGGCCCTGGCTCACGCCCTGCAGGTGCTTGACGTCGGACAGCGTGCGGTTGAGGTCGGCCTTCCAGCGCTGCGAGAGCGCCAGCAGCAGCTCACCGGCTGCGGTCAGGCGCATGCCGCGCGGCAGGCGCTCGAACAGCGGCAACCCGAGGTCTTCCTCCAGCAGCAGGATGTGGCGGTCGATCGCGGAGGCGGAAATGGACACCTCGCGCGCGGCCGCCTGCACCGAACCCCACTGGGCGATCGCCGCGAGGTAGCGCAAGGCTTTCGGATGCAGGAGCTGGTTCAACGAACTCATGTGTTCTGACAATTCGAATGCAACGTGACCAATTATGCGATGGACAGCAATGCAATGCCCCCGCAAACTGCGCCCCGATGAGCACCCCGAAACCCGCACCCCTGGCCTGGACCGCGCTGGCGTCCCTGGATGAAGCCGCCTTCTGCGCGCGGCTGGGTCCGGTCGTCGAACATTCGCCCTGGGTGGCCCGGCAGGCGTGGGCCGCGCGCCCCTTCGCCCACTGGCAGGCGCTGCATGAAGCGATGGCACGGGTGATCCACGGTGCCGGAGAAGCCCGCCAACTGGCCTTGCTGCGCAGCCACCCCGAGCTGGCCGGGCAGGAAGCGCGGGCCGGCACCATGACCGCCGATTCGCAAAGCGAGCAGGGTCGCCTGGGCCTGCTGGCGCTGGATGCCACCACGGTGCAACGCATCGAGACGCTCAACCGGCGTTACCGCGAGCGCTTCGGCTTTCCCTTCATCGTCGCTCTGCGCTTGCACGACTCGCTGGCCTCGGTTCTGCAGGCCGGTGAAATGCGCCTGACAAACGACGACCGCACCGAACGCCACCACGCGCTGCAACAGGTCTGCGAAGTCATGCGCGGGCGACTGTCGCAGGCCGTGACACCCGATCTCCCCTCCCCCTCGTCCGCCACCACCCTTGCAGGAAACCTCTCATGAACACCCCACGCCGCCTTTTTCTGGCCACCAGCGCCCTGCTGGTGCTGGCCACGCCCCTGGTCCATGCGCAGGCCTGGCCGCAACAAAAGCCGATCCGGGTCATCGTCACCTTCTCGCCCGGTGGCTCATCGGACATCGTGGCGCGCCTGCTGCAGCCCGGCCTGCAGGAGAAGCTCGGCCAGATCGTGGTTGTGGAGAACAAGCCGGGTGCGGGCAGCACCATCGGCGCCAACGAGGTGGCGCGCGCCGTGCCCGATGGCTACACCCTGCTGCTGTCCAACACCGCGCCCATGAGCATCTCGCCGTTCATGATGGACAAGCCGCCCTATGACCCGGTCAAAGGTTTCACCCACATCGCCTACATCGGCTCGGTACCCAATGTGTTTGTGGTCCATCCGTCGGTGCCGGCCAAGACCATGCCCGACCTGGTGAAGTGGATCAATGCGCAGGCCAAACCGGTGAACTACGGCTCGGGCGGGGTGGGCTCCATCGGCCACATCGTGGGCGAGATGTTCAAGCAGCAATACAAGCTGAACATGGAACACGTGCCCTACAAGGGCTCTTCGCCCATGCACAACGACCTGCTCGGCGGTACGCTGCAGTTCGCGGTGGACACGCTCACGCAGAACGTGCCCTTCATGAAGGAAGGCAAGCTGATCGGCATCGCCGTCACGTCGCGCACACGCGCACCCATGTCGCCCACCGTGCCCACGGTGGTGGAAGCGGGCTACCCCAGGTTGGTGGCAGAGAACTTCCTCGGCATCTCCGCGCCCGCCGGCACGCCAGCGGATGTGATCGACAAGGTCAACAAGGCCGTGGCCGAGGTGGTGTCGCGGCCCGACGTGGCCAAAAGACTGAGCGATCTGGGCGTCGAGTCCGAACCGATGACATCCGCGCAGTTCACCCGATTCGTCACCGACCAGGTGAACGAGTGGGCGCCCGCCGTCAAGGCGTCTGGCGCGCGCCTGAACTGAGCGCCATGAGCGGCGGACTCTCCATTCACTGCGTGGACGTGGCCAGCGGCCGCGTCGCTGTCGGCCTGCGGGTGACCGTGACGCGTCTCGGACCCGACGGCCTGCCGCATGGCCCGGTGCTCGCCGAGGGGCGTGTGGGCACCAACGGCGTGTTGCAACACCCGGCGCTGATGAGCGATGCCATCAGCGCCGGTGGCTACGAGGTGTGCTTCGCGGTCGGCGACTTCTACCGCGACCAGGGGACGATGGCGCCCGATCCTGTCTTCCTGGACATGGTGCCCTATCGCTTTCACATCGCCGACGTGTCGCAGCACTACCACCTGCCGTTCAAGTTCACGGCCTGGGGCTTCTCTCTCTTTCGCGGCGGTGCCTGAAGCTCAATACGCTTCGGTATCGACCTCGCGGTTCGACTGCTCGTTGTAGCGGTTGCCGCTCACGGTCTGCTGGTTGATCAGCACGTCGAGCCTCGCGAGGACAGCCGCGTCCAGCTGCACGTCGCAGGCCCCCAGGTTGTCGCGCAGATGGTCCTCGCGCGAGGTGCCGGGAATCGGCAGGATGTCCTGCCCCTGGTGCAGCAGCCAGGCCAGAGCGAGCTGCGCCGGCGTGCATCCCACCTCGCTCGCGATGGCGCGGTAAGGTGGCAGCAGTTTGAGGTTGGCCGCGAAATGCTCGGGCGTGAAGCGCGGCATGGTGCGACGGATGTCCTTGGCGTCGAAAGCGTTCACGTCCAGGTCATCGCCACACAGGAAACCGCGCCCCACCGGGCTGAAGGCCACGAAGCTGATGCCGAATTCGCGGCAGGTGGCCAGCACCGCGATCTCGGGGTTGCGCGTCCACAGCGAATACTCGGTCTGCACGGCGGCGATGGGGTGCACCGCCTGCGCCTTGCGGATCGTGGCGGCCGACACCTCGGACAGGCCCAGCGCACGCACCTTGCCCGCGCGCACCAGGTCGCTCATCGCCCCCACGCTGTCTTCCACCGGCACCTGCTTGTCCCAGCGGTGCAGGTAGTAGAGGTCGATCACGTCGGTCTTGAGGCGACGCAGGCTGTCTTCGCAGTTCTTGCGGATGGTCTCGGGCCGGCCGTCGATCACGCGCTTCACGCCATCGTCGAACTGCACACCGGCCATCCCGCCCTTGCTGGCCAGCGTGAACTTGTTGCGATGCTTTGAAAGCACATTGCCCACATGCGTTTCGCTCGCACCGAAACCGTACAGCGCCGCGGTGTCGAAGTGCGTCACGCCCTGGTCGAGCGCGGTGAGCAGCACGCGCTCGGCCTGCTCCTTCGACACTGGCGCGCCGTAAGCATGGCAGATGTTCATGCAGCCCAGGCCGATGGCGCTGACCTGGAAGGGGCCGAGTTGTCGTTGCTGCATGGCGTTCAGCCGTTCGCGTTCAGCTGCTGTTCCAGCTTGTGCAGCACCTCGTAGCAGGCGAACACCTTGGCCACGCTCGAATTGGGCTCGCGGCCTTCCTGGATGGCGGCGAAGAACTCGCGGTCCTGCAGCTCGATGCCGTTCATGCTCACGGCCACCTTCGACACGTCGATCTTCTCTTCCTTGCCGTTGAACAGGTCGTCGTAGCGCGCGAGGTAGGTCGCGGTGTCGCCGATGTAGCGGAAGAAGGTGCCCAGCGGGCCGTCGTTGTTGAAGCTCAGGCTGAGCGTGCATATCGCGCCGTTGGCCGCCTTGAGCTGGATGCTCATGTCCATGGCGATGCCCAGCGTGGGGTGGATCGGTCCCTGGATGGCATAGGCCTGCACGATCGGGCTGCCGCACTGGTAGGCAAACAGATCGACCGTGTGCGCGGCGTGGTGCCACAGCAGGTGGTCGGTCCAGCTGCGCGCCTGGCCCAGCGCGTTGGTGTTGGTGCGGCGGAAGAAATAGGTCTGCACATCCATCTGCTGGATGTTGAACCTGCCGGCCGTGATCTCGTTGTGCACGTACTGGTGGCTGGGGTTGAAGCGGCGCGTGTGGCCGCACATGGCCACCAGCCCGGTCTGCTTCTGCAGCGCGATCACGTCCTGCGCGCCCTGGAGGCTGTCGGCCAGGGGAATTTCCACCTGAACATGCTTGCCGGCCTTCAGGCAGGCGATGGTCTGCTCGGCGTGCATCTGCGTGGGCGTGCAGAGGATGACGGCGTCCAGCTCCTTGAGCGCGAGCGATTCGGACAACTCGGTGGTGACGTGGGCTATGCCGTATTTGGCCGCCACTTCTTTCGTCTTGTCGAGGTCGCGGCTGATGAGCGAGACCACTTCCACGCCGTCGATGTTCTTGATGCCGTCCAGGTGCTTGATGCCGAAGGCACCGGCACCGGCGAGGGCGACTTTGATGGTTTTGCTCATGTCAGGTGTTCTCCAGGATCAGGTGGCCCACGGCCGTGTTCGACGCGGGCACATGGTAGAAGCGGCGCACCGCTTTCGGCTTGGCGCCGCCAGCCGCATCGGCCATGGCGCCACGGGCGATCAGCCACATCACGAGTTCGATGCCCTCGCTGCCGGCCTCGCGCACGTAGTCGATGTGCGAGATGTCGGCAGCGGCATCGGGGTCGTTGATCAGCTTGTCGAGAAAGGCGTTGTCGAACTCCTTGTTGATCAGGCCCGCGCGCGGCCCCTGCAACTGGTGGCTCATGCCGCCCGTGCCCCAGATCTGCACATTGAGATCTTCGTCGTAGCTCGCCACCGCCTTGGCAATCGCCTTGCCGAGGTTGTAGCAACGCCGGCCGCTGGGCACGGGGTACTGCACCACGTTGACCGCGAACGGGATCACCGGGCACGGCCAGGCTCCCTTGACCGGGTCCTGCTGGCCGCACATCAAGGACAGCGGCACGGTCAGGCCGTGGTCCACGTCCATCTTGTTGACGATGGTGAGGTCGAAGTCCTGCTGGATCACCGACTGCGCGATGTGCGCCGACAGCTCCGGGTGGCCGATGACCTTGGGCACCGGGCGGGGGCCCCAACCTTCGTCGGCCGGTTGGTACTCGGCGGCGGTGCCGATGGCAAAGGTGGGAATCATGTCCAGGCTGAACGCGGTGGCGTGGTCGTTGTAGACCAGAAAGATCACGTCGGGCTTGTTGTCCTTCAGCCATTGCTGACCGAACTCGTAGCCCTGGAAAACCGGTTGCCAGTAAGGCTCCTGCGTCTTGCCCAGGTCGAGCGCCGCGCCGATGGCGGGCACGTGGGAGGTGTAAACGGATGCGGTGATGCGTGCCATGGTCAGTTGTCCTCCCGCCGGGCCGCCCCAAGGGCGGACAGAGCCCCCTCGGGGGGCAGCGAATACACGAAGTGATGAGCGTGGGGGTTCATGGTTTTCCTTTGCCAGCGGAGCCTTGCGGTTGGCGGTGGGTCTGTGCATCGCCGCCTTCGCCGATCACTCGGTTGCCTTCGGCCGAACGCCCCCCGGCAATCATCATGTTGCGGTACTCCTCTTCGGTCATGCCGGTCATGGAGCCCGCCATCTGCTGGAAGCTCTTGCCGTCGGTGGCGCCGATCTTGGCGAGGAAATAGATGTTGCCGCCGAGGCGAATGCACCAGTTCAGATCGCGCGCGAGCACGGCCTGCTTCTGCTCTTCCGTCATGGCCCACTCGTCGAGGTAGGCGCGCTCGTCCTTCTTGAAGCGCTCGCGGTTCTCGGCTTTCATGAGGCTCATGCAGAACTGGTTGAGCCAGTAGCCTTTGCGGCTCTGCTCGGCGTCGAAGATGGTCGTGCCGGGCACGTCCAGGTAGGGTTTGTCCAAAGCCATGTCAGTTTTCCTCCGGCCAGTAAAGGCGCATGGGGTTGTCCACGAGCAGCTTCTTCTGAGCCTCGACCGTGGGCGCGATCAGCGGAATGAAGTCCACCAGCAGGCCGTCGTCGGGCATGTGGTCCTTCAGGTTGGGGTGTGGCCAGTCGGTGCCCCAGAGCACGCGGTCGGGGAACTCGTCCACGACACGGCGCGCGAACGGCACCACGTCCTGGTAGGCGGCCTGCTCGCCGTTCAAGGCCCTGGGGCCGGTGACGCTCAGGCGCTCGGGGCAGCTCACCTTGCTCCACACATTGGGGTGCTGGCGCATGAATTTCAGGAACAGCTCGAACTCGGGACCGTCCACCGGTTTGCTCACATCCGGGCGGCCCATGTGGTCCACCACCACGGTGGTGGGCAGCGCGGTGAAGAAGTCCCACAGCTCGGGCAGGTCCACCGCCTCGAAATAGATCACCACGTGCCAGCCCAGTTTCTGGATGCGCGCGGCGATCTCCATCAGCTCGTCCTTGGGTGTGAAGTCCACCAGGCGCTTGACGAAGTTGAAGCGCACGCCGCGCACGCCGGCTTTGTGCAGGGCCTGCAGTTCATCGTCGCTCACGCTGCGTTTGACAGTGGCCACACCACGCGCCTTGCCGTCGCTGTGCACCAGCGCGTCGACCAGCGCGCGGTTGTCGGCGCCGTGGCAGGTGGCTTGCACCACCACGTTGCGCGCGAAGCCCAGGTGGTCGCGCAACGCGAACAGCTGCGCCTTGCTCGCGTCGCACGGCGTGTACTTGCGCTCCGGGGCGTAGGGAAATTCGGCGCCGGGGCCGAACACGTGGCAGTGCGCGTCCACCGCGCCGGCAGGCAACTGGAAGCGCGGCTTGGAAGGACCGGCATACCAGTCGAGCCAGCCAGCGGTCTTGGTGAAGTCACCCGAAACAGGTTTGCTCATGAACAGCTTTCAAAAACGGATCGACCACCAACGAGGCGGCGAGGAGTGTGAGGCGGCGGGCCCAACCGGAGAAAAATCAGTCGATGTACCGCAAGCCAGCCTTCTCCAAAGGCTCACGCATCTTGTACATGTCCAGCCCCAGCACCCCGCTGGCCAGCTTGGCGCGCTTCTCACCCTCGAAGCTCTCGCGGTGCTGCGCAGCTTCCAGCGTGGTCACAGCGCGCGCCGCGGGCACGCAGACCACGCCGTCGTCGTCGGCCACGATCACGTCACCCGGCGTCACCAGCATGCCGGCACACACGATCGGAATGTTCACCGAACCGAGCGTGGCCTTGATCGTTCCCTTGCTGCTGATGGCCTTGCTCCAGACCGGAAAGCCCATGCGCTGCAGCTCCTTCACGTCGCGCACACCGCCGTCGATGATGAGCGCCCGCGCCCCACGGGCCTGGAACGACGTGGCCAGCAGATCGCCAAAGAAACCGTCGGTGCACTCGGCGGTGACGGTCGCCACCACGATGTCGCCCGGCTGTATCTGCTCGGCGGCCACATGCATCATCCAGTTGTCGCCGGGCTGCAGCAGCACGGTCACCGCCGTGCCACTCACCTGGCAACCCGGGTAGATCGGGCGCATGTAGGGTTTGAGCAGACCCACGCGGCCCATGGCCTCGTGCACCGTGGCCGAGCCCAGCGCGGCCAGGCCGTCGGCGGCAGCGCGGTCGGCGCGCTGGATGTTGCGGTAAACGACGCCGAGTTCGTACATGTCAGATCCCCTTCGCCTTCAGGCGTGTATCGAGCCGTGAAAACACCCGGCGCACATTGCCCTCGTAGATCTGGTGCTTGTCGTCCGCACTCAGGATCTTCGAGCCTTCGATGTAGCGCTTGGTGTCGTCGTAATAGTTGCCCGTGGTCGGGTCGATGCCACGCACCGCGCCGATCATCTCGCTGGCGAACAGCACGTTCTTCACCGGGATCACCGTGTTGAGCAGGTCGATGCCGGGCTGGTGATACACGCAGGTGTCGAAGAACACGTTGTTCATCACGTGCGTATCCAGCAGGGGTTTCTTCATCTCCTGCGCCAGACCCCGGAAGCGGCCCCAGTGGTAGGGCACGGCGCCGCCGCCGTGCGGGATCAGGAACTTCAGCGTCGGGAAATCCTTGAACAGGTCACCCTGGATGAGCTGCATGAAGGCGGTGGTGTCGGCGTTGAGGTAGTGCGCGCCGGTGGTGTGGAAGCAGGCGTTGCAGCTGGTGCTCACGTGGATCATGGCCGGCAGGTCGTGCTCCACCATCTTCTCGTAGATGGGGTACCAGTGCTTGTCGGTCAGGGGTGGGCTGGTCCAGTGGCCGCCCGACGGATCGGGGTTGAGGTTGATGCCGACCGCGCCGTATGCCTTGACGCATTTCTCCAGCTCGGGAATGCAGGTCTTGGGGTCGACGCCGGGGCTCTGCGGCAGCATGGCCACGGGCACGAAGTGGTCGGGAAAGAGCTCGCTCACGCGGAAGCACAGTTCGTTGCAGATGGCGGCCCAGGTGCTGGAGATGTTGAAGTCGCCGATGTGGTGGGCCATGAAGCTCGCGCGGGGCGAGAACAGCGTGATGTCGCTGCCGCGTTCCTTCATCAGCTTGAGCTGGTTGGTCTCGATGGACTCGCGCAGCTCGTCGTCGCTGATCTTGAGGTCCGCCACTTTGGGCATGACGGCCGGGTCCTGGATGCCCGCGATCTGCTGGTTGCGCCAGGCCTCCAGCGCCTTGGGGGCGGTGGTGTAGTGGCCGTGGCAATCGATGATGAGGCTCATGTTGTCTCCTGGGTTTCTTGTTCGGACCTGAAAGGGTTCACGCAGGCTCCATGCCCTGGCGTCGCTTGGCCTCGGCGGCCTGCGGCGCGGTCATGTGCTCGAGCATCGCGCGCACCGCTTCGGCCTGGTCCGTTTGCACCGGGATGCCGGCGGAAAAGGTGGTGATGATCTGGATGGCCGGGGGCAAGGGGCCGGCAATGGTGATGCCGCTCACGCCCAGCAGTTCGCTGAGCTGCTGGAAGCCCAGCTCCACGTTGCCGCTGGCCACGAGCGAGGCCACCGGCACGCCGGGCGGCGCCTGCACGATGCGCCCTTGCACCTGCTCGGCAATGCCCCAGCGTTCAAAGAGTTTGATCAGCGCCACGCCGCTGGGCCCGGTGGAATGGCTGATGCTGCGCGCGGCCAGCACGGCACTGCGCACCGCATCTTCCGAGCCCAGGTCGGGCACGGGGCTGCCTTCGCGCACGGCCGCGGCCACACCCGAGCGCATCAGATCCACCCGGCTGCCAGGCAGCAGGTGCCCGCTGGCGATCAGTTTGTCGATGGCGTCGGACGCCAGGATCACGACATCAAAGGCTTCACCGGCCTGCACCCGTTTGGCGGCGTCCACGCCACCCACCGATTCGATCGCCACCGACACGCCGCTGGCTGCCTCGAAGGCGGTCACCAGCTCGGCCAGCACCTGGCGCGTCGCCATGGACGAGATGCCTTTGAGGCGGGTGTAGACGGGGGTGGCGGCAGAGGTGTTCGGCATGGGTTTGGGGGGAGTCGGTGGATTGTGAACCTTGCCTCTCCGCGAGAAAAGTCACATGACCGGCTAGCAGCTAGAACGAAATTACATAACTATGATCAACACCTGTCGCCACCTTTCGTTCCACCGCCTGCACCATGGACCTCAAGCAACTCGAATACTTTGTGCGTGTGGCCGAACTGGGCAGCTTCACCCGGGCCTCGATGGCGCTGAACGTGGCGCAACCCGCGCTCTCGCGTCAGGTGCGCCTGCTCGAGGTGGAGCTGCGGCAGAACCTGCTGGTGCGCAACGGCCGGGGTGCCACGCCCACCGAAGCGGGCAAGCTGCTGCTGGCGCATGGGCGCGGCATCCTGCACCAGGTGCAGCGCGCGCGCGAAGAGCTGGGCCGGGTGCGCGGCGCGCTCGCCGGTCGCGTGGCCATCGGCCTGCCACCCAGCCTCGCCCGGGTACTCACCGTGCCGCTCACGCGCGCTTTCCGCGCGCAGTTGCCCGAGGCCAGCCTGTCCATCAGCGAAGCGCTGTCGGTCACCATGCAGGAGTGGTTGACCACCGGGCGGCTGGACATCGCGGTGCTCTACAACGCACAGCCCGCCGCCGAGATCGACATCCACCCGCTGCGCGACGAAGAGCTGCTGCTGGTGGAGCCGCGCCCGCCGGGGCTGAGCGAAGACCCGCCCACGGCCATCAGCCTGCGCGAGGTGGCCAGCCTGCCGCTGGTGATCCCCAGCCGGCCCAATGCGATCCGCATGCAGGTGGAGACCGAGATGGCCAACATCGGCTGCCGGCCCACCGTGGCGCTGGAGATCGATGGCGTATCGGCCATTCTGGATCTGGTGGCCGATGGCGCGGGCGCCGCCCTGCTCTCGCGCAACGCGGTGGCCAGCTCGATCCGCCCCTCGGCCTACCGCATCCGCACCGTCAGCCCGCCGCTGAAAACGCGGCTGTGCCTGGCCACCAGTTCGCAGCGCCCGGCCACGCTCACGCAGCAAAAGACGCTGGATCTGATCCGCCAGACGCTGGACACGCTGAACGCACGGTGAGACGCCATCAGGTGTTCGGCTTGCCGAGCACGTGCATGCGGTCTGCCCAGGCCCGCCAGTCCGGCTTGTCGGGCACATCGGCAAAGGCCCCGGCCCGGGCCTTGCCCGCCATCCAGTCGTGCTTGTCGGCAATGGCGCTGGCCATCATCGGCTCGAAACCTGCCTCTCGCACGGTCTGCGCCGCCTCGCGCATTTCCTCAGCGCGGCGCTGGCCGTGTTGCGCCACGCGGCTGAAGAAGTAACTGCCCTGCTGTTGCCAGTCGATGCCGGGAAAGGTTTCCTGCAGCGTGGCGATCATGGCGTCTTCCACACCATAGTGGCGCGCGGTGGCGTAGCTTTCCAGCACCAGCGCCTCCAGGCCCTTGATCATCACGCTGCGGCACATCTTGGTGGCCGAGGCCACGCCGATGCGCTCGCTGGCGACCTTCACGTCCATGCCCCAGGCCAGCAGCTGTTCGGCCAGCTCGCTCGCATGTGCGCCACCCAACAGCATGGGCACGCGCAGGCCGTGTGGCGGCACCGAGGTCATGACGCCGGCCTCCACGTATCGCCCACCGGCCGCGTCCACCAGACCGGCCGCTTCCTGCTTGGTGCCGGGGGAGGCGGAGTTCAGATCGAGGAAGAAGGCCTCGGGCTGGATGTCGGCCGCTGCCTCGAAGGCCACCGCCAGGGTGCTGGAAGCGGTGACGGCAGAGATCACCAGCGTGGCCTGGGCGCACAGCTCGGCAGCGCTGGCGCACACCTGCACACCTTGCGCCGCTGCAGCCGCGAGCAGCTCGCCGCGTTGCCGGGGGTCGTCGAACTTCAGGTCCCACACACCGACCCACTCGGCCCCGGCATCTTTCAGGCCGGCCGCAAAGATGCGACCCACCTCGCCGTAACCCACGATGCCGACGCGTTGAATGGTCATTGCGTTGCTCCAGATCCGCTACGCGAGAAGCGGCCCCTCAAGGGGTGCCGCGGAACCGGCTCTGCCGGGCCGCAGGCGCCGCCCCCTTGAAGGGGTCGCGCGCAGCGCGGCGGGGGTGTTCATTGTTTCGGGATACCCGCGCGCTCGATCACGGCACCCCAGCGGCGGATGTCGGAGGCCAGCAGCGCGGCGGTCTGCTCGGGGGTGGACGAGCGCGCATCGATGTTGAGCCCGCGCAGCTTCTCGCGCACGGCCGGATCGGCCAGGGCCGCGGCAATCTCGCGCTGCAGGCGGTCCACCACCGGGCGCGGGGTCTTCGAAGGCACGGCCAAAGCGTTCCATGACGAGGCGACGAACTCCTTCACGCCCGACTCCACCGCGGTGGGCACCTCGGGCAACACGATGGAGCGCTTCTCGCCGGTCACGGCCAGGGCACGCACCGCGCCACTCTTGATCTGCGTCAGCATGGGGGCCAGGATTTCAACGGCCACGTCGACCTGCTTGCCGCGGATCGCGCCGATCAGTGCCGGCGAGCCGTTGAAAGGCACGACTTGCACGTTGATGTCGGCGGTGCTCTTGAACAGCTCGGCCGCCAGGTTCTGCGTGCTGCCGATGTTGATGCTGCCGACGTTGAGCTTTCCGGGGTTGGCCTTGGCATGGGCAATGAGCTCACCCAGGGTCTTGAAGGGTGAGTCCGCGGGCACGACCACAACAATGTCGAAGTAGCCGAGCGTGGAAACCGGCGTGAAGTCCTTGACCGTATCGAACGGCAGGCTCTTGAACAGGCCGGCGGTGACCGCCGTGCCGTTGGACATGAGGAACATGGTGTGGCCGTCGGGCTCGGAGCGCGCCACCGTATCGGCCGCCACCACGCCACCGGCGCCAGGCCGGTTGTCGATCACCACCGACTGCGCGAGCAGTTCGGAGAGCTTCTGCGCCACGATGCGCGCGGTCAGGTCGCCCACGCCACCGGCGGCAAACGGCACAACGATGCGCAGCGTCTTCGACGGGAAGGCGGCTTGTGCGTGAGCAGGCCCGGCTGCCAGCGCGGTCAGGGAGAGTGCTGCGGCGAGCAGGGTGCGGCGTGCCAAGGTGGTCGGTTTCATGGTGTCTCCTCGGGTGATGAAAAAAAGGGAGGTCAGTCAGCGCCTCAAATCCGCAGCACGAACAGCGTGATGCCCGGGAACGCCACCAGGATGGCGGTGCGGATCATGTCGCTGGCCACGAAAGGCATGATGGCCCGGTAGGTCTGGGTGATGGGTGTGTCCCGGGCCATCGAGTTGATGACGAAGAGGTTCATGCCCACCGGGGGCGTGATCAGCCCGACTTCCACCACGATCAGCACCAGGATGCCGAACCAGATGGCGAACTCCTCCGGCGACAGACCGAAGTCCAGCACGGTCACGATGGGGAAGAACACGGGAATGGTGAGCAGGATCATGGACAGCGAATCCATGAAACAACCCAGGACCACGTACAGCAACAAGATGGCGACCAGCACCAGCCAGGGATTGAAGCCGGATGCCGCGACCATCTGCGCGGTTTCCTGTGGCAGTTGCGACAGTGCGAGGAAGGTGTTGTACACACCGGCGCCCAGCACGATCATGAAGATCATGCCGGTGGCCACCGCCGTGCCCAGGATCGCGCCCAGCAGTGTCCTGCGGTTCAGGCCACCACCCATCCAGGCCGCCAGGCCGGTGCCGAAAGCGCCGATGGCCGCACCTTCAGTGGGCGTGAACAGACCGCTGTAGATGCCGCCGACCACGGCCACGAAGATCAGCATCACGGGCCACACCTTGGCGGTGGCGGCCCAGCGTTCCTTCATGGGCATGGGCGGCATGGAGCCCACGTCCTGCGGCTTCACCCGGGCGTAGACCGCAATGACGATCATGTAGCCGAGCGCGGCCAGAATGCCGGGCACGAAGGCCGCGAGGAACAGCTTGGCGATGTTCTGCTCGGTCAGGATGGCGTAGATCACCAGCACCACCGACGGTGGAATCAGGATGCCCAGCGTGCCGCCAGCGGCCAGCGTGGCGGTGGAAATGCCCCCGGCATAACCCGCGCGCTTGAGTTCGGGCAAAGCCACCTGGCCCATGGTGGCGGCGGTGGCCAGGGATGAGCCGCAAATGGCACCGAAGCCGGCACACGCGCCCACCGCGGCCATCGCCACGCCGCCCTTGCGGTGACCGATCCAGGCCTCGGCCGCCTTGAACAGCGCCTGCGACAAGCCCCCCAGGGCCGCGAATTGACCCATGAGCAGGAACAGCGGAATGACGGAAAGCGAGTAGTTCGAGAAGGTGCTGTAGGTCACCTGCTTGAGCTGGTTGAAGATCGGCACCGAGCTGCCGTAGATGGCCCATGCGCCGCCCAGGCCGCACAGCAGCATGGACAGGCCGATCGGCACACGGATGAAGATCAGCAGCAGCAGGACCGGGAACGACCAGGCCGCGAGTTCGATACCGGTCATGCGGGGCTCCCGATCAGCAGGGTGAACAGTTGATGTGTCATGTTGGGGTGCATCTCAATGGCCGGCATTGGCATCGACCGTCCAGCCCGCGGGCTCCCGGGCCAGGCCGAGCTGGGTCAGGGTCTTGGCCGCGTAGCACAGGCAGCCCACGAAGGCGCCCACGAAACAGACCGCATAGGCCCACCACATCGGCATCGCCAGAATGAAGGTGGTCTCCAGGTATTCGCGCTTCTCCAGCATGCCTTCCCAGAGCTTCCAGGTGAGCACCAGCCACACCGCCAGCATCAGCACATCGCTGATCGCCACCACCGCGCGCTGGGCCCAGGCGGGCATGTGCATGTAGAGCAGGTCCACCGTGGCATGTCCTCCCTTGAGATAGCACCACGGCAGAAAGAAGAACACGGCAATGCCGGTGCCGATTTCCACCAGCTCGAAGTCGCCCGGCACGGGCCCCAGGCCCACGCCGATGAGCGCACGGCCCGAGACGCTGAGGACGATCATGAGCGTGATCGCGGTGAGCACGACGCCGCCAGCAATGGCCAGCCAGTTGGCCAGGCGGTAGATGAAACCAATCATTCGGAGCGCTTTCAGAAAAGGGGGCGGGAATCCAACACGGCATTGTCCGCCAACGGAGGCGGGCTCAAGCCGGGCTTCCCCCAACAAAAAGGCCGCCCCCGGTGGGAGGACGGCCTGCCACCGTTGTCCGGTTTACTTGGCGTACTTGGCGATCAGCGCGCGGGCCTCGGACACCAGCTTGGCGCCGTCGATGTTCTTGCCCTTCATCTCGTTGATCCAGTCGGTCTCCACCGTGGCTGCCGTGCGTCTCCACCGCTGGGTCTCGGCGACGTCCAGCGCCACGATGTTGTTGCCCGCCTTCTCGGCAATCGCGCGGCCCGCCTTGTCGCCGTCGTCCATCGCGCGGCCGAACATGGCAGCCGTTTCAATGCCCGAGTTCTTGTCGATCACGGCCTTGAGGTCTGGCGGCAGTTTTTCGTAGGAGGCCCGGTTCATCGAGAAAGCGAAGGTCTGTGTGTACAGGCCTTCCTTGCCGGCGAAGGTGGTGTGGTTCTTCACCAGCTCGCTCACCTTCAGCGCAGGCGTGACTTCCCACGGAATGGTGGTGCCGTCGATCACGCCTTTGGACAAGGCTTCTGTCACCGCCGGCACGGGCATGCCCACAGGGGTGGCGCCGAGCTTGGTCAACATGTTGTTGATGACGCGCGAGCCGCCGCGCACCTTCATGCCGCGCAGGCTCTCCAGGCCGGTCACCGGGGTCTTGGTGTGGAAGAGGCCTGGGCCGTGGGTGTGCACGGCGATCAGCTTGACGTCCTTGAATTCGTCGGCCGCGAACTTCTCGACATATTCCTGCAGCGCGCGCGACGACTGCTCGGCCGAGCCGCTCATGAAGGGCAGTTCGAATACCTCGGTCTTGTTGAAGCGACCGGGCGTGTAGCCCAGCACCGTCCAGGTGAAGTCGACGATGCCGTCCTTGGCCTGGTCGAACAGCTGCGGGGGCGCGCCGCCCAACTGCATGGCGTGAAACAGCTGGACCTTGATCTTGCCGCCCGACTCGGCTTCGACCTTCTGGGCCCACGGAATCAGTGCCTTGGCGGGAATGGTGGCTTGCGGCGGCAGCATCTGGTGCAGGCGCAAGGTCACGGTCTGGGCCAGGGCCGAGCCGGCAAAAGTGGCTGCGGCGATCGCGCCCAGGGCCAGCAGGGTGCTGCGGCGTTTGAGAAAGGTCATGGTTTGTCTCCAGCTAAGAGGATGGTTGAGCCCGGGTGATGGATGAACTCTGGGTGGAAGGTGCCCGGCCCCGGATCGCTTCTGTATTCGAACACCCGGACTGTGCATGGACCAGAGTGTTAACGCCAGTGTGTGAAGAGACTTTCAGTTATGCCGTTATTTTATGAAACTACCTCCTCTCGCCAGGCGGTGTCGAGCGTGATCCGCCCCACCACGCGCGACACACAGACGCAGATGCGCTTGTTTTCCTGCTTCTCTTGAACGCTGAGGAACACGTCGCGGTGGTCGATCTCGCCGTCCAGTGCCAGCACGTCCAGCGCGCACAGGCCACATTCGCCCCGGCGGCAGTCGTTCATCACCTCGATGCCAGCGGCCTCCAGCACCTCGATGAGCGACTGGTCGGGCGCCACGTGCAGTTCGGTCTGGTGGCGCGGCACGGCCACGTCGAAGCCGGCTGGCGGCAACTGGCCACCACTGCCGAAGGTCTCGAAGCGCAGGCTGGGCTCCGGCCGTCCGGCATCAAGCCAGCGCTGGCGCACGGCGTCGAGCAGGCGCGAAGGACCGCACACATACACCTGAGCACCCGATGGCAGTTCGTCGATGGCCCGGCCCAGGTCGAGCACTTCGCCCTGGTCCGACGCACAGGTGACCAGCGCATCGCCCAGCAGGGCGCGCAGCGATTCGGCGAACGCCAGCTCGGCGGTGGACCGCGCGGCGTACAGCAGCTTGACCGGCAGACCGCGTTTGACCAGCGCCTGCGCCATCGAGACCATGGGCGTGATGCCGATGCCACCGGCCACCAGCAGCGTGGCCGGCGCCAGGTAGGCCAAGGGGAAATGGTTTTGCGGCGCGCTCACCTCGATGCTGTCGCCCACCGCCAGTTGCCACATGGCGCGCGAGCCACCGTGGCCGTCCATCAGGCACTTCACGGCGATGCGGTAGCCCGCCGCATCCTCGGGCAGGCCGACCAGCGAATACGAACGCGTCTGCGGTCGGCCGGCCACGTTCACCTGCACCATCAGGTGAGCACCCGGTGCCCAGCGCTCGGCCGAACCTGCGGCCGGGGTGATGATGAATTCGCGCACGGTGGGGGTCACGTCGCGCAGGGCTGCGATGCGGGCGGTCTGCCAGTTGAGGTTGCTTTTCATGGTCGGTAGGGAGTGAAAGGTTTCAGCGGCGCCGGATCAGCTTGATCGCGGGCATGGAGGCCGGCGTGTGGCCGAGGGCGTGGCCGGCCAGCACCTCGCGCAGGTTGCGCTGGGCCAGGCGGGAGTGCTCGCGCATGATGGCTTCGGCGCGCGCGCCTTCGCGGCGCTCGATGGCGTCGAGCACCTGGCGGTGCTGGTCCTGCGCAACCACCAGCATGTCGCGCGCCTGTGGCGAATGCGCCTGCATCACCACGAAGCCCGAGGGCGAGGCAAACGGCAGGCTGGCCACGCGCTCGAGCTGGCGGGCGATGGTGGGGCTGTCGGCCAGCTCGTACACGAGGGTGTGGAATTGGCTGTTGAGCGCCACGTAGTCGGCAAAGCCTTCGTCGTTGAGCGCGGAGGCGGCGAGCACGGCATCGATGCGGTCCAGGCATTGTTTGGCCTCGGCCAGCACCACGCCCGGCGCGCCGCGTTCAGCGGCCAGCCGGGCGAGCAGGCCCTCCAGCGTGCCGCGCAGCTCGATGGCGTCCGCAATGTCGCGCTCGGAAAACGTCTGCACCACGTAGCCGCCGTTGGGCAGTGCCTGCAGCAGGCCCTCCTGTTCCAGGCGCATCAAGGCAGCGCGAATGGGGGTGCGTGAAACACCGAGGCGCTCCACGATGGCGAGTTCGGCAATGCGCGAACCGCCCGGCAACTCGCCGGAGAGGATCAGTTCGCGCAGCTGCAGCAGCGCTCGGACCTGGGCGCTTTCGAGAGGAGCTTCGGTGGTCATGGTGGAGTTCATTGGGGACAATTTCGCTCGCTTCTGGTTGGCGGTTGTCAGGGCTGCGCCCCAGGCGCTGTCGGCTTAAATGCAGTGGCCCTCGCTACGCGAGGACTACCCTGCGGTGCTCGTGCCATCAGGCAAGTTCGCAAACTCGCTTCGCTCAAACATGCGAACTTGACCGCGCTGCGCGCGGCAACCTGACGGCCCTGCGCTCCTCGGCACTGCATATGCGCCGCCATCGCCTGGGGCACAGCCCTGACGAGTTGCAGGTTTGGCGCTCCCCTGTGCGCATGCAAATACGCCGCTGGCCGAGGGCTCAGGCCATGGGGCTGGGGGCGCCTGTGCGCTGGCGAGGAGCGCAGCGGTCTCAGGTTGCCGCGCGCAGCGCGGTCGAACGCGCATGTCTGAGCGAAGCGAGTTTGCGCGTTCGCCTGAGGTCGCGAGCACCGGAGCGAACCCCGAAGGGGCTGCGCACTGAAGCTCCCAGCCCCATGGCCTGAGCCCTCGGCTCGCCAGCCAAGGAGGCACACCATGGCCACCACTCAGCCCACCCGCCGGATCGGAATGACCGTTGGCCCACCCCGCTCCGCATCCACCATGCGGTCGATCAAGCGCCGCGCCCACATCGCACCGGCGTCGATGTTGAGGTTGTAGAACTTGTGGTCCGGGTGCTCTTCAATGGCCTTTTGCTGGGCTTCGAGCACGAACTCGTCCTCGCGGAAGATGTTGGCCACGCCTTCGCGCAGCTGGTGCGTGAGGCGTTGCTCGCCCAGCGAGTAGTTGCGCGCAAACGCCCAGAAATACAGGCAGGTGCCGTCGGTCTCGGGCGTGATGGTGTTGAGCACATAGCCGTTCACGCCCCGGCTGCGATCGCCACCGTCCTGGGGAAGCGCACCGCTGCCGGCAGGCGCCACGCCCACATCGATGGTCACCGTGCACGGCGCCTCGAAGCGCACGATCTGCCAGCGGTCCACCGGGCCCTCGTAGCCGCGCGCGCCCTTGATCTGACCGGCCCAGAACGGTGGCGCCTCGATGTTCTCCATCCAGCGCGTCACGGTGGCAAAGCGCTCGCCGTGCGTGGCCACGAACGGGGCTTCGGCCACGGCGCGGTTGCCGATGCTGCTGCCGTGCACGAAGGTCTCGTGCGTCAGGTCCATCAGGTTGTCGACCACCAGACGGTAGTCGCACTGCACCCGGATCATCTTGCCGTCGCCAGCCCAGGCGGGGTCGTCGTTCCAGTGCAGATCGGGCACCAGCGCCGGGTCGGCCAGTGCCGGGTCGCCGGGCCACACCCACACAAAACGGTGCTTCTCCACCACCGGGTACGAGCGCACGCAGGCCGAGGGATTGAGCGTTTCCTGGCTGGGCATGTGGGTGCAGCGGCCTTCGGCGTTGTAGACCAGGCCGTGGTAGCCGCACACCACATCGTCGCCCTCGAGCCGGCCCATGGACAGCGGCAGCAGGCGGTGCCAGCAGGCGTCTTCAAGCGCGGCGGCCACGCCCGTGGTCTGCCGGTACAGCACCAGTTTCTGGTTGCAGATGGTGCGCGCCAGCAGGCTGCGACCGACCTCGACGTCGTACGCGGCGGCGTACCAGGCGTTCAGTGGGAAATGGGATTTTTCGGTGTTCATGGATACGCAATGTATACAGAAATGCCGATTTTGCGAAACACATTCTCACTTTCAGGACACTTTTCCCGATTCATGTATTCAATGATGGCGTCCATATTCGCTGTAAAGTCACCGCTCCACCCCCAAAACGAGGACGACACATGACACCGCGCAGCCACCCTCCCTTCCGCGCCGACCACGTCGGCAGCTTCTTGCGCCCGGCCTACCTGCTCGAAGCGCGCGACCAGTTCTTCGACCAGAAGAGCATCACCGCCGAGCAACTGCGCAAGGTGGAAGACCGCGCCATCACCGAGATCGTGAAGTTCCAGGCCGACGTGGGCCTCTCCTCGATCACCGACGGTGAATTCCGCCGCACCTACTTCCACATCGACTTCCTGGAGCAACTCGGCGGCGTGAAGACCGACATCCCGGTCACCATCGTCAAACCCGACGGCACCGAAGAGCTGGCGCCACCGGTGATTCGCGTGATCGACAAGGTGCGCCACGTCAAGAACATCCAGCTCGCCGACTTCCAGTACCTCAAGGCGCAGGTGGAAGCGCTGGGCCAACCCGGGCTCACGCCGAAGGTGACCATTCCCTCGCCGACCATGCTGCACTTTCGCGGCGGGCGCGCCGGCATCAGCAAAGAGGCTTACCCCGAGCTGGACCCGGTGTTCTACGACGACGTGGCCAAGGCCTACGGCGAAGAGCTGCAGAGCCTGGCCGACGCCGGCTGCACCTATGTGCAGATGGACGACACCAACATGGCGTACCTGTGCGACGAGCGCATGCGCGAAGCCGCCCGCAGCCGTGGCGACGATCCGAACGAGCTGCCGCACCGCTACGCGCAGTTCATCAACAAGGTGGTGGCGCACAAGCCCGCCGGCATGACCTTGGCCATGCACCTGTGCCGCGGCAACTTCAAGAGCACGCACGCGGCGGCCGGCAACTACGAGCCGGTGGCCGAGGCCCTGCTCAGCGAAATGAAGCTGGACGCCTTCTTCCTCGAATACGACGACGAGCGCTCGGGCGACTTCCGACCGCTGCGCTACCTGTCCAAGGACAAGATCGTGGTGCTGGGCCTGGTGACCACCAAGTTCGGCCAGCTGGAAACCAAGGACGCGCTCAAGCGCCGCATCGAGGAAGCCGCGAAATACGCGCCGCTGGACCAGATGTGCCTCTCGCCGCAATGCGGTTTCTCCAGCACGGTGCACGGCAACAACATCGCCATGGAAGACCAGCGCAAGAAGCTGGCGCTGGTGGTGGAAACGGCGAATGAGGTCTGGGGCTCTGCTTGAAGGCACCCCTGAAGTTCCACTTCGACTTCATTTCGCCCTTCGGCTACTTCGCCTCGCTGCGCGTCGAAGACCTTGCCGCGCGGCACGGGCGGGGGGTGGAGTGGCATCCCATGCTGCTGGGCGTGTCGGTGTTGAAGGTGATGGGCCTCAAGCCCTTGATGGAGACACCACTCAAGGGTCCGTACACCGAGCGCGATGTGCTGCGCTACGCGCGTGAGCACAGCGTCCCATTGCAGCGCCACCCGAACGACAAGGTGATGAACCCACTGATCAGCGGGCGCGCCCTGGCCTGGGTGAACCGACACCAGCCGCAGCGCGCGGCCGAGGTGGCACACGCCATCTACGGGGCCTACTGGGGCCAGGGGCTGGACCTGTCCACGCCAGGGTCGCTGATCCCCGTCGTGGGCGAAGAGCTTGCCCAAGCCGCCGCCAGCGACGAGGCCGCAACGCTGCTGCGCGCCGAGGTCGACGCCGCGTTGCAGGCCGGCGTGTTCGGCTCGCCCACCGTGGTGGTGGACGGCGAGCCGTTCTGGGGCATCGACAAGTTCGAGCAGATCGAGCGCTGGCTCTCGCGCGGCGGCTGGTGAGCGTCAGGCGAAGCGGATGTCGACCGGCACCGCGATGGCAGCCAGTGCCGCGCGCAACTGCCGCGACAGCTCTTCATCGGGCACACCACCGAGCGTGATCAGCGCACGTTGGCGACCGCTCTCGTCGCTGGCCTCGACGCGCACCGCACGGCCCGGTGCCAGTTCCCGCGCCATCTCGGTCAGACGGATCTCGATGGCACGCAAGCGCAGCGTGGGCTTGAACACCTTGCCGATGGCGGTGAGCGGCAGCGATTCGACCAGCACCACCCGCTTCGGGCAAGCCGGTCGTTCATACACCTGCGGCGCCACCTCGCGCAACAGCGCGTCGGCCTCCAGCCCCACGCCGGCGCGCAGCACCACGAAGGCCACCGGCACCTCGCCCGCGTAGGCATCGGGTTCGGCCACCACCGCGCACTGCGACACGGCGGGGTGCGCCATGAAAGCGTCTTCCACCAGGCCGGGGTCGATGTTGTGCGAGCCGCGGATGATCACGTCCTTGGCGCGGCCGGTGATGTGGACGCGGCCGGCTTCATCCAGATGGCCAAGGTCACCGGTGACGATCCAGCCCCGCTCGAACATGCCTGCATTGCGCTTCACATTCAGGTAGCCCGGGCTCACGTGCGGCCCGCGCAGCACCAGCACGCCGGTCTCACCCGCGGCACATCGCGCGTCCAGTTGCGCCACGCCATCGCGCCAGGGCACGGCATGCACCTGCGTGTAGGGCAGGCGCAGACCGGCCGAGCCAGGCGTGCGTGGCCCCCGAAGCGGTTCGATGCTCACCAACCCGGCGCATTCGGTCATGCCCAGGATGTTGCGCACGGGGATGCCGGTGGCGGCTTCGAAGCGCTGGGCCAGCTCGGCCGGCAGCGGCGAGCCACCGGTGAAAGCCGCGCGCACGCTCGAGATGTCCGCGCCCACCGGCACGCCCAGCAGGCTGGCCAGCACCGTGGGCACGCAGGCCAGGTGCGTCACGCGCTCGCGTTCGCAGAACCGCCAGTAGCGCTGCACGAAGCCCGTGTTGCGCATGCCGCCGAGCGTGGGCAACACCTGGCGCGCCCCGATGGCCAGCAGCGCGAGGCCATACACAAACGCGCCGGCCACGTGGAACAACGGGAAGCCGTTGAGCTCCACCGCCGTCTCGTCCATGTCGTAGAACGCAGGCGCGAACCAGGCCGTGTGCGCCTCGTTGCCGGCGGTGTGCTGCGCGAGCTTGGGCGCGCCGGTGGTGCCACCGGTGTGGAACAGCGCCACCACACGGTCGGGATGCAGGTCGGGCTCGAAGGTGAGCGCCTCTGGCTGCGCGGCCATCAGGTCCTGCAACGAGGGCCTGTTGGGCACCGCTGCATCCACCTCGATGGGCACGAGGACGGTGGCGTGCAGTGCCTGCACGGCCAGTGCCGTGGGCCACACCGCCAGTTCCTCGCTCGGCCCCAGGGCCACCAGCACCTTGGCGTTCGAGGCCTGCAGCAACGCGGCGATGTGATCGGGCTGCAGCAGGAAGTTGATCGGACACACGCGGCCCGCCAGCTGCGCGCCCCAGAGCACGGCGTGGGCCTCGGGCGTGTTGGGCGCGAGCATGGCCACGGCATTGGCTTCATGCACGCCGAGCGCACGAAAGGCATTCGCCGCGCGGTGGATGTTGGCCAGCAACTCGCGGTAGGTGACGCGCTGCGGCGGTGTGTCCAGCGACTCGTCGGGCAGGAACGTGAAAGCCTCGCGGTCCGGGAAACGCTCGGCGGTGGCGCGGATGAGTTCGTAGGGCGTGCAAGACGGCGCCACCTCAGCCAGCGGGCGCTGCTCCAGCGCCTCGATGTCGGCCAGGGCGGCGAAGGCCTTCATGCCAATCCGAGCAAACGCACCGCGTTGCCTTTCAAGATGCCGGGCATCACCTCGGGCTTGAAGCCAGCGACTTCAAAGTCCTTCATCCAGCGCTCGGGTGTGATCAGCGGGTAGTCGCTGCCGAACAGGATGCGGTCTTTCAGCAGCGTGTTGGCGTACTGCACCAGCTGCTTGGGGAAGTACTTCGGGCTCCAGCCCGAGAGGTCGATCCACACGTTGGGCTTGTGCGTGGCCACGCTGAGCGCCTCGTCCTGCCACGGAAAGCTCGGGTGCGCCATGACGATCTGCATGTCGGGGAAATCGATCGCCACGTCGTCCAGGTGCATGGGGTTGCTGTACTCCAGCCGCAGTCCACCGCCACAGCGCATGCCCGAGCCAATGCCGCTGTGCCCGGTGTGGAAGATGGTGGGCAGCTTGTGCGCGTTGATCACCTCGTAGATCGGCCAGGCCATCTTGTCGTAGGGGTGGTAGCCCTGCACCGTGGGGTGGAACTTGAAGCCCTTGATGCCCTCCTCCGCAATCAGCCGCTCGGCCTCGCGCGCCCCCATCTTGCCCTTGTGCGGATCGATGCTGGCGAAGGCAATCATCATGTCGCTGTTCTCGCGCGCGGCTTGCGCAATCTCTTCGTTGGGAATGCGCCGGCGGCCCAGTTGCGACTCGCTGTCCACGGTGAACATCACCAGGCCGATCTTCTTCTCGCGGTAGTAGGTCACCGTCTCGGCGATGGTGGGTCGGCGGTTGCTGCCGAAGAACTTGTCGGCCGCGCGGTCGTACTCCTCGCCGTAGTTGTCGAAGGGGTTGCGACAGCTCACTTCGGCGTGGGTGTGGATGTCGATGGCGATCAGGTTTTTGTGGTCCATGGTTGTCTCTCGGTGGTGGGTCAGACCTAGGGAAAACACGGGGGTCGGTCAGACGGGTTTGGCTTGTTTTGGTTATTGTTTATAACCATAATCAGCCCTCGATTCAAGCGAAAAAACCCCCGAACACGCGGCCGACGCCCCCACCCGACATGCCCATCCATTCCACCGACATCAGCCTGAGCCTGCAAGGTGCATCAAGCGAAATCGCCGTCATCACGCTCAACCGCCCGGCCAAGCGCAACGCGCTCAACGACGGCCTGATTCTCGCGCTGCGCGACATCTTTCAGGCCATGCCGCACGGCGTGCGCGCCGCCGTCATCCATGGCAATGGCGACCATTTCTGCGCCGGCCTGGACCTCTCCGAACTCAGCGAACGCGACGCCGGCCAGGGCCTGCACCACTCGCGCATGTGGCACAGCGCGCTGGAGTGCGTGCAATACGGCCCGGTGCCGGTGGTGGCGGCCCTGCATGGCGCGGTGGTGGGGGGCGGCCTGGAACTGGCCAGCACCTGCCACATCCGCGTGGCCGACGAGTCGGCTTTCTTCGCGCTGCCCGAGGGCTCGCGCGGCATCTTTGTGGGTGGTGGTGGATCGGTGCGCATTCCGCGCCTGATCGGCGCCGCGCGCATGGCCGACATGATGTTCACCGGCCGCGTCTACAAGGCACCCGAGGCCGAGCGCATCGGCCTCACGCAGTACCTGGTGCCGCAGGGCACGGCCCTGGACAAGGCCATGGAGCTGGCCACGCGCATCGCAGAGAACGCCCCCCTCACCAACTACGCGCTGATGCACGCGCTGCCGCGCATCGCCGAACAACCGGCCGACCAGGGCTACCTCACCGAAGCCATGATGGCCGCCATCGCGCAGAGCGACCCCGAAGCCAAGAGCCGCGTGCGCGCTTTCCTGGATGGCCGCGCAAACAAAGTGAAGAGCGACTGAGGTCGCTCGCCCCCGCGCCGCGAGGTTGACGAAGCCCCCCGCGCCGCCTGCGGCGTCACCCCCCTGAGGGGGGCGATGCCTGGGACCGGCGGAGCCGGACCCGCGGCATCCCTGGATGCAGACACGTGCGCCGACAAGACCGATCGACAACGAAGAACCGCCCGAGAGAGACATGAGCCAGAACCCCCACACGGCCGCCCGTTACCGGCCCCTCACCTTCGGCGTCACCCGCGCCACCCTGCGCGACGGCGCCCAGGGCACGCACTACCTGCGCGCCGACCAGGACCTGCCGCCCTTCCCCGAACGCATCACCGACCGGCTGGTGCACTGGGCCACGACGCGCCCCGACCAGACCGTGTTCGCGCGCCGCACGAAGAACGCCGACGGCAGCACCGGCGACTGGCGCCACATCACGTTTGCGCAGGCGCTCGACGCCGCGCGCCGCATCGGTCAAAGCCTGATCAACCGGGGCCTCTCGGCCGAGCGCCCGGTGCTGATCCTGAGCGAGAACGACCTGGAACACGCGCTGCTCGCGCTGGGTTGCGTCTACGCCGGCATCGCCTACTGCCCCACCTCGCCTGCCTACTCGCTGGTGAGCCAGGACTTCGACAAGCTGCACCACGTGGTGAAGACGCTGACACCCGGCCTGGTGTTCGCCAGCGACGCGCAACGCTACAGCCGCGCCATGCTGGCCACGCTGGATGATGGCGTGGAGCTGGTGACGACCGAAGGCACCGTGCCCGGCCGCACCACCACCTCCTTTGCGTCGTTGCTGGCCACCGAGCCCACGCCCTCAGTGGACGCCGCCATGGCCGCCACCGGCCCAGACACCATCGTCAAGTTTTTGTTCACCTCGGGCTCGACCAAGATGCCCAAGGCCGTGATCAACACCCAGCGCATGTGGTGCGCCAACCAGCAGCAGATGACCGAGTCGATGCCGGTGCTGGCCGAGAGCCCGCTGGTGCTGGTGGACTGGCTGCCCTGGAACCACACCTTCGGCGGCAACCACAACTTCGGCATGGTGGTCTTCCACGGCGGCACGCTCTACATCGACGACGGCAAACCCACGCCCGCACTCATGGGCGAGACGCTGCGCAACCTGCGCGAGATCGCGCCCACGGTGTACTTCAACGTGCCCACCGGCTTCGAGGCGATCGCCAACGCCATGAAGACCGACGACGCCCTGCGCAAGACCCTGCTCTCGCGCGTGCGGATGTTCTTCTACGCCGGGGCCGCGCTGGCGCAGCCGGTGTGGGACGCCCTGCACGCGGTGCAGGAGCAGGAGATCGGTGAGCGCATCGTCATGGGCACGGGTCTGGGCATGACCGAGTCCGGCCCCTTCGGCATCTTCGTGACCAGCCCCAACGTCAAGGCCGGCGACCTCGGTCTGCCCACGCCGGGCCTGGAGCTCAAACTGGTGGACAACGACGGCAAGACCGAGGTGCGCTACAAGGGCCCCAACATCACACCCGGCTACTGGCGCATGCCGGCCGAAACCACCGAGGCGTTTGACGACGAAGGCTTCTTCAAGACCGGCGACGCGGTGAAGTGGATCGACGAGACCGACATCCACCTGGGCCTGAAGTTCGACGGCCGCATTGCCGAAGACTTCAAGCTGGCCACCGGCACCTTCGTGAGCGTGGGCCCGCTGCGCGCCAAGATCATCGCGGCCGGCGCACCCTACATCCAGGACGTGGTGATCACCGGCCTGAACATGAAGGAAGTCGGCGCCATGGTGTTCCCCACGCCGCTGGTGCGCGCGCTCGCCGGCATGCCGCCCGAGGCGCCGATGCACGACGTGCTCAACAGCGAGCCGGTGCTCGCGCACTTCCAGCGCGTGGTGACCGAACTGGCCAAGACCTCCACCGGCAGCGCCAGCCGCATCGCACGCCTGTGCCTGCTGGCCGACCCACCCACCATCGACCGAGGCGAGGTCACCGACAAGGGCTCGATCAACCAGCGCGCGGTGCTCAGCCTCCGCGCCGAGACCGTCGCGCTGCTGCACGCCGACGGCCTGCACGCCATCCTGAAACCCGAGTAAAGACAACATGGCATCCCGCGGATTCTTCAACGCTTTCGACGACGTCTGGCTGCTGGCCGGCGTGCGCACGCCCATGGTGGACTACTGTGGCGCGCTGGGCCACATCTCGCCCACCGACCTCGGCATCAAGGCCGCACGCGAAGCGCTGGCCCGCGCCGGCGTGCCGGGCGAGCACATCGGCTCGGTGATCGCGGGCAACATGGCGCCCGGGGACTTCGACCAGTTCTTCCTGCCGCGCCACATCGGCCTGTACGCCGGCGTGCCGGTGGAGGTGCCGGCCATCATGGCGCAGCGCATCTGCGGCACCGGCTTCGAGCTGTTCCGCCAGGCCGGTGAACACATCCAGGGCGGCGCGTGTGATGCCGCGCTGGTGGTGGGCACCGAGAGCATGACGCGCAACCCGATCGCCGCCTTCGACCACCGCACCGGCTTCAAGCTGGGCGCGCCGGTGGGCTTCAAGGACTACATGTGGGAAGCGCTGAAGGACCCGGCGGCCGGCATCAACATGATCCAGACCGCCGAGAACCTGGCCAGGCAATACGGCATCACGCGCGAAGCCGTGGACGCATTTGCCTCTGCCTCGTTCGCCAGGGCGGTGGCCGCGCAGGCGAGCGGTTTCCTCGCCGGTGAGATCGTGCCGGTGATCAGCGAGAAGTTCGAGCTGGCCGGCTACAAGCCGCGCGGCATCAAGCTGCAAGGCAAGCTCACCGAAGTCGCCACCGACACCCACCCGCGCGTCTCGCCGGTGGAGGTGCTGGCCAAGCTGCGGGCTGTGTTTGAAGGCGGCGTGCAGACCGGTGGCAACAGCTCGGCGCTGGTGGACGCGGCCGCGGCCTGCGTGGTCGCCTCGGGCGCCTACGCGACGGCCCACGGCAAGCAGCCGCTGGCCCGCGTGGTGGCGGCTTCTGCCGTGGGCGTGCCACCCGAGATCATGGGCATCGGCCCGGCCCCCGCCATTCGCCTGCTGCTGGAGCGCACCGGCCTCTCGATGAACGACATCGCCCGCTTTGAAGTGAACGAAGCACAAGGCGCACAAACGCTGGCCGTGGCGCGCGAACTGGGCATGGACCTGGACCGCCTGAACGTCAACGGTGGCGCCATTGCGCTCGGCCACCCGCTGGCCGCCACCGGCGTGCGCTTGACGCTCACGCTGGCGCGCGAACTGCAACGCAGCGGCCAGCGCTACGGCATCGCCAGCGCCTGCGTCGGCGGTGGCCAGGGCATGGCCCTCCTGATCGAAAACCCCTCGGCCTGAAACACACACAAGGACAACACCATGAACATTCAAGGACACGCCGCCCTCGTCACCGGCGGTGGCTCGGGCCTCGGTGAAGCCACGGCGCGCGAACTCGCGCGACTGGGCGCCAAGGTCGCGGTGCTCGATGTGAACCTGGACAACGCCAAACGCGTGGCCGACGAGATCAACGGCATCGCCTGCCACTGCGACATCACCAACACCGAGAGCCTGCAGGCCGCCATGGACGAGGCTGCCGCCGCCCACGGCCCGGCGCGCATCCTCATGAACATCGCCGGCATCGGCAGCGCCAAGCGCGTGGTCGGCAAGGACGGCTCGGCCGCGCCGCTGGAAGACTTCGCCAAGGTGGTCACGGTCAACCTCATCGGCACCTACAACGCCAGCCGCCTGTTTGCCGCGGCCTGCGCCAGGCTTGATCCGCTGGAAGACGGTGAGCGCGGCGTGATGGTGTTCACCGCCAGCGTGGCCGCGTTCGACGGCCAGGTGGGCCAGCAGGCCTACAGCGCGTCCAAGGGTGGCCTGGTGGGCATGACGCTGCCGATGGCGCGCGATCTGGCGCAGCACGGCATCCGCGTCTGCACCATCGCGCCGGGCCTGTTCTCCACACCGCTCATGCGCACCCTGCCCGAGCCGGTGCAGGCGTCGCTGGCGGCCAGCATCCCGTTCCCACCGCGCCTGGGCAAGCCCGAGGAGTTCGCCGCACTGGCCGCGCACATCGTCACCAACACGCACCTCAACGGCGAAGTGATCCGCCTCGACGGTGCCCTGCGGATGGCGCCCCGATGAGCAAGGTTGTCGTCTTTGAGGTGGAGGTGATGTTCGGCGACTGCGACCCGGCCGGCATCGTGTTCTTTCCGAATTTCTCGAAGTGGATGGACGCGTCCTCGTTGAACTTCTTCGTCAAGTGCGGCGTGCCGCCCTGGCGCGAGCTGGTGAAGACGCGCGGCATCGTGGGCACGCCGCTGCTGGAGATCCACACCAAGTTCATGCGCCCCGCCACCTACGGCGAACGTTTGCAGATCCACACCAGCGTGACCGAATGGCGCGAGAAGGTGTTCATGCACAGGCACGTGGTCAAACGTGGCGACGACGTGCTGTGCGAAGGCACCGAGACACGCGCCTTCGTGATCCATCCGCCCGAAGCGCCCGAGCGCATCAAGGCCATTCCCGTGCCCGAGGACATCAAGGCCCTCTGTTCCTGATCCCGTTCCCCAACTCACCACCCCCCAGAAGGAGACATCCCATGAAAGCCGTCAAAACCCTCGTTGCCCTGGCCATCACAGCCCTGAGCAGCACCGCCGCCCTGGCCGACATCAACATCGGTGTGAGCCTGGCGCTCACCGGTCCCGGCTCCGGCCTGGGCATCCCGATGCAGAACCAGTTCAAGCTGTTCCCGCAAACCATCGGCGGCGAGAAGGTCAACCTCATCATCCTGGACGACGCGACCGACCCGGGCAAGGGCGCCGCCAACGCACGCCGTTTCGTGACCGAAGACAAGGTCGACATGATCATCGGCTCGTGCATCACGGCGGTGGCCGCCGCCATGAGCGACATCGCCACTGAAGCTGGCACCGTGCAGCTCGCCGGCTCGCCGGTCGGCCTGCCACCCGGCAAGGACAAGTGGGTGTTCCGCCTGCCGCAGTCCAACACCGTGATGGGCCACGCCGTGGTCGAGCACATGAAGAAGCAGGGCATCAAGACCATCGGCTTCCTGGGCTACACCGACGCCTACGGCGAACAGTGGCTGAAGGAAAGTGCACCGCTGCTGGAGAAGGCCGGCATCAAGGTCGTGGCCACCGAACGCTTCGCGCGCACCGACACCGGCGTGACGCCGCAGGCGCTCAAGATCACCGCCGCCAACCCCGACGCGGTGCTCATCGTGGCCTCCGGCAGCGGTGCTGCCATGCCGCACATGGCCATGATCGAGCGCGGCTACAAGGGCAAGATCTACCAGACCCACGCCGCGGCCACGCAAGACCTGATGCGCGTGGGCGGCAAGGCGGTTGAAGGCGCCTTCGTGGTGTCCGGCCCCGCCGTGATCGCCGAGCAGTTGCCCGACAGCCACCCATCCAAGGCGGTGGCGATCGACTTCGTGCAGAAGTACGAGAAGTCGGTCGGTGTCGGCCTGCGCAACCAGTTTGCCGGCCACGCCTACGACGCACAGATCGTGCTGGAGAAGATCGTGCCGATGGCGCTGAAGAAGGGCAAGCCTGGAACCCCTGAGTTCCGCGCCGCGCTGCGCGACAGCATGGAGACCATGGGCCGCACCATCTTCTCGCACGGCGTGATGAACTGGACGCCCACCGACCACTGGGGCTTCACGACCGAAACGGGCGTGATGCTGAAAGTCGTCGACGGCAAGTTCAAGGTGGAGTAAGCACCCCCCGCGTCGCCTTCGGCGCCTCCCCCCTCTCTCGCCTTCGGCGGGAGGGGGGCGACACCTCGGGCCGGCGGAGCCGGACCCTTGGTGTCCCTGGCTTTGGCGCGTCGCGCTCCGAGGGCGCTTCTTTCTATCGTTGAGGGTTTTATGGACTTTTCGATTGCCAGCATTCTTTTGCTGGACGGCCTGACCAATGGTGCTGTCTACGCCTTGCTCGGCCTGGCCACCGTGCTGGTGTTCACCGTCACGCGGGTCATCTTCATTCCCCAGGGCGAGTTCGTCGCGTACGGTGCGCTCACCCTGGCCATTTTTCAAACCGGCAAGGTGCCCGGCACCGTGTGGCTGCTGCTGATCCTCGCCGGTGTGGCCGCGCTCATGGAGCTCTCGGGCCGCTGGCAGCACCACCGCAACGCGCTGGTGGCCGCCAAGGCCGCGGGCCGCATGCTGATCGCACCCATCGTGGTCTCGGCCGTGGCCATCTGGGCCGCGCCGCAGCAGTTTCCGCTCGCCGTGCAGGCCGCGCTCAGCGTGGCCATCGTCACCGTGTACGGCCCGCTGGTCTACCGCGTGGCCTACCAGTCGCTGGAGAGCGCCACGCCGCTGGTGCTGTTGATCGTCTCGGTCGGCGTGCACTTCGCCATGACCGGCCTGGGCCTGCTGTTCTTCGGCGCCGAGGGTTTCCGCAACCCGGCGTTCTGGGACGTGCGTTTCACCGTCGGCCCGGTCATGCTCTCCGGCCAGGCCATCATCACCGCGCTGGCCACGGTGGCGCTGATCGTGCTGCTGTGGTTGTACTTCGAGCGCTCGCTGCGCGGCAAGGCGCTGCGCGCCACCGCCGTCAACCGCACCGGCGCGCGCCTCATGGGCATCTCGTCGCAGGCCTCGGGCCAGCTCACTTTCACCATGGCGGCCTTCATCGGTGCGCTCTCGGGACTGCTGATCGGCCCGACCACCACGGTGTTCTACGACTCGGGTTTCCTGATCGGCTTGAAGGGCTTCGTGGCAGCGGTCGCCGCCGGTCTCGCCAGCTACCCGGGCGCGCTGGTCGCCGCGCTGTTCGTCGGCGTGATCGAAGCCTTCGGTTCGTTCTGGGCCAGCGCCTTCAAGGAAGTGATCGTGTTCACCCTCATTCTTCCGGTCCTGCTGTTCCGTTCGCTGCGCAGCAAACATTCCGACGAGGACCACTGACATGCCGAAGCTGCAAAACCTCGGCCTGCTGATCCTGGCCCTCGCGATCCCGCTGGTTGCGGTGCTGCCCCTGCCCGACTTCTGGATCGCGCAACTCAACTACATCGGCATGTACAGCATGACGGTGCTCGGCCTGATCCTGCTCACCGGCGTGGGTGGCCTCACCTCGTTCGGTCAGGCGGCGTTCGTGGGCATCGGCGCCTACACCACCGCCTGGCTCACGCTCAACACCGGTCTTTCGCCCTGGATCACGCTGTTCATCGGCATGGGCCTGACCGCCGGCAGCGCGCTGCTGGTGGGCCTGATCACGCTGCGCATGTCGGGCCACTACCTGCCGCTGGCCACCATCGCCTGGGGCCTGTCGCTCTACTACCTCATGGGCAACCTGGACGCGCTGGGCAAGTA
>NZ_JAKFEO010000023.1:0-21162 GCF_036675665.1 Hydrogenophaga sp.
GGTGGGCGAGATCAGCAGCGCCACCAGCGAACAGAGTTCGGGCGTGGGCCAGGTCGGCGAGGCGATCAGCCAGATGGACAAGGTCACGCAGCAGAACGCCGCGCTGGTGGAAGAAAGCGCCGCCGCCGCCGACAGCCTCAAGCAGCAGGCCTCCCTGCTGGTTCAGGCCGTCGCCGTCTTCAAGCTCAACCGCGAACCGCGCCTGGGGATGTCACCGACGGGCTGACAACCGCAGCCGGGACTTGATCGCGCCACGCAGGGCGCCGATCATCCCGGCATGACCACGGTCTTCATCTCGTACTCCCGAAAGGACATCGAACCGGTGCGGCGCATGCACGCGGCGCTGGCCGCGCGCGAGCGCCAGACCTGGGTGGACTGGGAAGGCATACCGCCCACGGCCGAATGGATGCAGGAGATCCGCGGCGCCATCGATGCGGCGCAGGCCTTCGCCTTCGTGCTCTCCCCCGACTCGCTGGCCTCGCGCGTGTGCCGCGAGGAGCTCGAACATGCCGTGGCGCAGGGCAAACGCCTGATCCCGGTGGTGTGCCGCGACGTGGTGGCCGCCGACGTGCCCGAGCCGCTGGCGCGCCTGAACTGGGTGTACTGCCGCGAGCAGGACGACTTCGAGGCGGCGATGAGCCTGCTGGTGCAGGCGGTGGACACCGACCTCCAGCATGTGCAGACCCACACACAGCTGCTGCTGCGTGCGGTGGACTGGGAGGCCCGCGGCCAGGACAGCAGCCTGACCCTGCGCGGCGCGGCGCTGAGCGCGGCCGAACGCTGGCTGGCCGAGGGCGCGGCGCAGACCCCACACCCCACGGCGCTGCAGACGCGCTACATCCTGCAGAGCCGGCGCACCGCCGACCGGCGCCGCCTCAGTCTGCTCGGCGCAGCGGGCGCGGCCCTGGTGGTGGTGGCCGTGCTGGGTGTGGCCACCTTCATCGAGCGCCGCAACGCCGCACAGCAGCAGACGCTGGCCATTGCCGGTCGCCTGGCCGCCGATGCCGACCTGGTTCGTGAGCAGTCGGCGCTGGGCATGCCGGGTCAGACGCTGGAGCGCAGCCTGCTGCTGGCCGCGGAGTCGGCGCGACAACTCGATGCGGTGGGTGCGGCGGCCCTGCAGACCGACCGGGCCCTGCGGCGTGCGCTGGCCTTGCAGCCCGCCGGGTGGCCCGTGCGCCAGGGCTTCATGGAGCCACTGGGCGAGCGCGCCCTTGCGGTGCAGGCCGATGGCAGCGTGCAACTGGCCAGCGGCAGCCTGAAGCTGGAACGCTGGAACGCGGCCGGCGAACTGGCACATCCCGCACTCGAACTCGCGGCACCCCGCATCGGTGCGCTGGCCTTCACGCCCGGCGGGCGATTCGTGGTGACGCGCCCCAGCGACGGGGAGCGCGGCCGCATCGACGTGCGCGACGCCCAGACCCTGGAGCCGAGGGCCACCGTGCTGCACCCGGCGGGCGATGCCGACGTGGTCGCGGTCGATGCCCAGGCCCGCGTGCTGGTCGCAGCCTACGGCCGGTACGACGCCCGGACCAACCAGAGCACGCCCGACCGCACCCAGGTGGTCGACCTCGCGGACCCCGTGCAACCGGTGGCCGCGGAACTGCCCCACGCCAGCGACCTGGCTGTGAGCCCCGATGGCCGCTGGCTCGCCCTGCTGGTCGCGGGCCAGGTCCGCCTTTGGGCGCTCGAACGCCAGCCCGCGCTGGCGCTGCGGCCGGTGCCACTGGACCCCACGCAGCGCGAGGTCTGGCAGATCCTGTTCAGCGCCGATGGCAGCCACCTTGTGGCCAACCTTGCGGTGGGAGGGCTGGAGATGTGGCCGGTGGGCGAGACCCGCAGCGTGCTGGTGGGCGAGCCGCCGTTCTCAGCCCTGGCCGTGGGCCCACAGGCCCGCCTGGCCGTGGGGCGCGCGGGCGACAACCGGCTGCAGGTGCGCGACCTCGTGCGCGACCGTGAACTGGCCCAGCTGGAGTACCGCGACTACGATGTGCTGGCCTTCAGCCCCGATGGCCGGACCTTGGCCATCACGGGCACGAACGACGACGGTCCGGTGGTGCGGCTGTGGCGGCTCGACCAGGGCGGCAGCGACGTGCTCGACGCCGCCGCGGTATTGCAGCGCAAGACCCTGGCCTTCTCGGCCGACGAGTCGCAGCTGCAGGCGGTGGCCGGTGATGGACTGCGCACCTGGGCGCTGGCCCCAACGCCTGCCGGCACGGCACCCACCAGCCGCCCGCTGCCCTTGCAGGACACCATGGCGGCCCACAGCGCCGACGGTCGTGTGCTCGCCGTGCTGAGCGGGCAGCGGGTGCAGCTGGTGGACGCCGCCACCGGCGCCCCCTTGCGCGAACACCGCTTCGAAGGCCAACCCTCGGCGCTGGCCATCGGTCCGGATGGACAGGCGCTCGCCGTGGCCCTGCGGGGTGGTGGCGTGTGGTGGTGGGGCGATGCGCAGCAGGCCGAGCCGGTGCGCCTGGCCACATCCGGCGAAGTGCCGCAGGGCTTGCTCGCGGTGGGTGAGCGCGGCGCATCGCTGCTGGCGGGCGTGCCCGGCGCCATCAGCCGCGCAGGCCAGACCTGGCGGGTGCTGCGCTGGCATCCCCCTGCCGCCACACCCGTGGCCGACTTCGCGCTCGACAAGGACCGCTCGGGCCTCTTCATCAGCCCCTGCGGCTTCAGCCCCGACGCGCAGCGCGTGGCCAGCCAGCACCGCAGCGGCGGCATCGCCGTGCGCGACACCAGCAGCGGCCAGGTGCTGCTCCAGGTGGACCACACCGGCGGCGCACCGGCCTGCGCGTTCAGCCACGACAACCGGCAGCTCGCGGTGGGCACCGGCAGTACGGTGCGGCTGTGGAACCTGGAGACCGGCACCGAGAGCGGCCGCGTCGACGGCCTGGAGGCGCTGGACGCGCTGGTGTTCAGCCCTGGCAACCGCTACCTCGCCACCGCCGAGGGCGACGGGCGCACCCGCGTGTGGCTGCTGCGTCTGGCCGACCTGGTGGCGCGCGCCTGCGAGCGGGTGTCGCTGAACCTGGGGGCGACCGCCTGGAGTGGCTACCTCGGCGAGCGGCCCTACCGGCCGACCTGCCCTGGCGCGGCGGAGCCCAGGGAGGTGATCGAGGAAGGCCGCTGAACCAGCCACCGCCCGTGCGGTGGCCGCTCAGTCCGCGTGCTGGCCCGCGGCCTTGATCACCTTGTGACGTTGGCGGACCGGAGGTTGAAGCACCCGCTCATTCGCAGACAGGTCAGCGCAGAGACGCCAGGTGCGCGGCCAGCGACTCGATCTCGGCGTTGCTGAGATCGGCAAGGAGCGGATCCGGCTTCGCGGCGGCTCCGTGCGACCGGCGGCCGCCGCGCATCAGCTGCAACGACCATGCCGTGTAACGCGCCCTTTGCCCGGCGAGCCGCGCTGCACCGGCGTTCGTCCCCTGCAACGCTGGCCCGTGGCAGTCGGCGCATCGCAAGCGATCGACCAGCGCGCGGCCGGCATCGCTGCCATCCGATGCCGTGGTGCGCGGTGGGAGCAGTGCCGCATAGTGTTCGGCAAGGTCGTCGACATCCTGCTCGCTCAACTCCTGCGCGAGGCTCACCATCACCGGGGCGGTTCGCCTGCGCTCGCGGAAGGCACGCCACTGCGCAATGAAAGCGGCCTTCGGCTGCCCTTCGAGCAGCGGCAGCGTGGAATGGATCGTTTCCGTGGACGAGTGGCAGGAGACGCAGCGTGCCGCGGCGAGCCGTGCGCCGGATGCCGCGTCGCCAGCCATCGCTGCGTGCATGACCAGGATGCAGCCCGACAGCGCAGCAGCCGCGTGCCGGGAAAGGTGAGCGATCGAGCGCAGCATGCGTGGTCCGGCGGAATGGGAGCAGCAAGGATACTTATTCGCGTTGTCCAACGCGATGTAGACCTCAATGTCTGCAGGATATCCTGGCCACATCTCTGAGGCGGCTGCGTTCAGACGCAGGCCGCGCCGGGGGATGTCGCAATGGGGATGACGGCCACCGCCGCGCCCTGCAAGACCAGAGGGGCGGCTTCCCGCATGGCCGCCACGAAACGGCGCAGCCGGGCAGGATAGAAGCGTGCGTACGGATAGGTGAGGTACAGCGGCAGCGACGGCGCCTGCCATTCAGGTGCCAGCCGCACGAGCCGCCCCGCAGCGATGTCGTCCGCCACCATCCAGGCCGAGACAATCACCGCGCCCAGGCCCGCGAGAGCCGCATTGCGACAGACGTACAGGTTGTCCGAACTCAGCCTCGGACGGATCGCGAACTGCCGGATCTCACCGGTGGCAGCGTGCGTCAGCGAGACCTCGTTGCGGTAGTAGGTGCGCAGCGCCAGCCAGGGCAGGTCCGAGAGCGCCTGCGCATGCTGCGGCACCGGCGCACCCTGCAGCACGGCCGGGGAGGCCACCACGATGCGCGGCACGTCCACCAACTTGATCGCCACCACCGCAGGATCGCGCACCTCGCCGACCTGCAGCGCGCAGTCGATGCCCTCGCCAATCATGTCGTGAACGTCGTCGCGCAGCAGCCACTCCACGCTCATCAGCGGGTGGGCGTGCAGGAACTCGGCCAGCGGCCTCACGAACTGCTCCTGCCCGAAGGCGTGAGGCGCGAGCACGCGCAGGCTGCCCTTGGGCTCATCGCCGACACCACGCAACTCGGCCTCGAAGGCCTCCCAGTTCTCCAGCAGGACCTTGGCGCGCTCGAAGCAACGCTCGCCATCCTCCGTCAGGCGCATGGCGCGGGTGGAACGTTGCAACAGGCGCAGGCCCAACGTGCGCTCCAGCGCCTGCAGCCGCCGGCTGACGGTGGGTTGCGTGGTGTTGAGCCGGGCCGCGGCGCCCGACAGACTGCCCGCCTCCACGATGCGCACGAAGGTCTGCATCAGGTCCAACCGGTCTCCGGCGGCGGACGTTGCGGGTGGTGGCTGGACGTTTTTCATGCGTGCATCGTATATCTGAAGTGCCGATCCGCCGTCTACCGCTGGGCCAACGGGCATGTCAGAGTCGGGACCACTCCAAAAACAAGGGTTTCCACCATGTCACTCATCCGCACAGCGAATACCGACAACAAGGCGCATGCCGCCGACGCCGGGCTGTCTCCAGGCCTTACCCTCCTGCTCGCCACCGGCGCCGGCCTGGGCGTGGCTTCGATCTACTACAGCCAGCCGATGCTGGGCGTGCTCGGTGAAGACACCGGTGCCAGCGCCCAGACGCTGGGCCTCGTGCCCACGCTGACGTTGCTGGGCTACGCGCTCGGCATCCTGCTGACCTCCCCGCTCGGGGACCGCCACGACCGCCGCACACTCATCCTCATCAAGGTGGTGCTGCTCGTCGCCAGCCTGCTGGCAGCGGCGATGTCACCCTCGGTGGCGATGCTGCTCGCCGCCAGCCTGGCCATGGGCGTGGCCGCCTCGCTCGCGCAGGACATCGTGCCGGCCGCCGCCACGCTTGCACCCGAGGCCGAGCGCGGCAAGGTCGTGGGCACGGTGATGACCGGGCTGCTGCTGGGCATCCTGCTCTCGCGCGTGGTCGCCGGCTTCACCGCCGAACACCTGGGTTGGCGCGCCACCTTCCTCGGCGCCGCGCTGGCCACCACCGTGCTGGGCGCCGCCTTGTGGCGCTTCCTGCCGCACTTCAAGCCCACCACCCAGCTTCCCTACGGCGCGCTGCTGGGCTCGCTGCTGACGCTGTGGCGGCAACACGCCGCGCTGCGCCGCGCCGTGTTCGCGCAGGCCTTGCTCGCGGTGGGCTTCAGCGCCGTGTGGTCCACGCTGGCCATCTGGCTGCACGGCGCCCCGTTCCATCTCGGCGCGTCGGCCGCCGGCGCCTTCGGCCTGGCGGGCGCGGCCGGCGCGCTGGCCGCGCCGCTGATGGGCCGCCTGGCCGATCGCCATGGTGCGCACGCCATCACCTTGTTGGGCAGCGGCATCGCGGCGGTGTCGTTCGCGGCCATGGCCCTGATCCCATGGCTGCCGCACGATCTGCAACTGGTGTGGCTGGCCGCCACCGTGCTCGGCTTCGACCTGGGCTTCCAGTCCGCGCTGATCGCGCACCAGACCCTGATCTACGGCATCGACCCCGGCGCGCGCAGCCGCCTGAACGCGGTGCTGTTCGTCTCGATGTTCAGCGGCATGGCGCTGGGCGCAGCACTGGCGAGCGCGCTGTTTGCGCACTGGGGCTGGATGGCGGTGAGTGCGTTGGCGAGCGGGGCTGCAGTGCTGGCGTTGTTGGTGCGGTGGATGCCGGTGGGCGGTGCCACGCAACCCAACTGACGGGCGATCCCCTCGCCGCCATGCGGCATCCCTCACACCTCAGTCCGCGTACTGGCCTGCAGCCTTGATCACCTGGGACCAGCGCTCCTTTTCCGCCTCCAGAAACTTCCGGTGCCCGGCCGGTTCCAGCCGCTCGCCGGTGGTCACTGTCAGCCCCAGGGCCTCCTGCTTCTTGATGAGATCGGGGTCCGTGAGCGCGAGCTTCAACGCCGCGTTGAGCCTGGCGAGCACGGCCGGTGGCGTGCCCTTCGGGGCGTAGAGCCCGTGCCAGACCTGCACGTTGAAGTCGGACAGACCGGCCTCCGCCAGCGTGGGCGTGTCCTTGAGCACCGGGAGCTGCAGGCGCTGCAGACTGGTGACGCCATAGACCTTGACCTTCTTGCCCTCGATCTGGGGCACGGCGTTGGTCGCCTGTTCGCACATCAGGTCCACCTGCCCGCCGAGCATGTCGGTCATCGCGGGTGCGGTCCCCTTGTAGGGCACGGGTGTCATGTTGGCCTTCAACGCGCTCTGCAGCATCAAGCCACACAGGTGGGACGCGGAACCGACGCCCGCGTTGGCCAGGTTCACCTTGTCGCCGCTGGAGGCGATCCACTGCCGCAATTCGGCGAAGTTGTTCGCCGCGAGACCGGGCTTGCCGATGAGCACCGAGGGCGCTTCATTGACCACGCCCAGCGTTTCGAAGTCTTCAGGCACCTTGTAGGTGAGCTTGCGGTACAGCGCGGGCGCGGTGGCCATGCCGATGTGGTGCACCAGCAGGGTGTAGCCGTCCGGCGCGGCCCGCGCCACCTTGGCGGAACCGATCGTCCCGCCCGCACCGCCCGCGTTCTCGACCACCACGGTCTGCCCGAGCGGTTTGCGCAGCGCTTCCGCCACGTCCCGCGCGATCTTGTCGCTCGGTCCACCGGCCACGAAGGGAACGACGAGGGTGATGGGTTTGTCCGGAAATTCGGCGAACGCGAAATGGGATGAGCCGAGAACGGCCAGGCCGGCGGCCGAGCGCCAAAGAATGTTCATGTGTGTCTCCTCTAGTGGTGTGGTTCAGTGGTGCGCTCAGGCAGAGAGCGCCGTCATTTCGCGGAACAGGTCCGCCTTGCCTTCGAAACCGATGCCGGGCAGTTCGGGCAGCGTCACGAAGCTGTTCTCCACCTTGACGCCGTCGGGGAAGCCGCCGAAGGGCTGGAACAGATCCGGGTAGGACTCGTTGCCGCCCAGGCCCAGGCCGGCCGCGATGTTCAGCGACATCTGGTGCCCGCCGTGCGGGATGCAGCGGCTGGCCGACCAGCCGTGTTCCTTGAGCATGTCCAGCGTCTTGAGGTACTCGACCAGGCCGTAGCTGAGTGCGCAGTCGAACTGCAGCCAGTCGCGGTCCGGGCGCATGCCGCCGTAGCGGATGAGGTTGCGCGCGTCCTGCATCGAGAACAGGTTCTCGCCGGTCGCCATCGGGTTCTTGTAGTAGTTGCGCAGCGTGGCCTGCAGCTCGTAGTCGAGCGGGTCGCCCGCTTCTTCGTACCAGAACAGGTCGTACTGCGACAGCGCCTTGGCGTAGGCGATCGAGGTGTCGAGGTCGAAGCGGCCGTTCGCGTCGACGCAGAGCTTCTGGCCGTCCTGCAGCACCTCCATGATGGAATCGATGCGGCGCAGGTCTTCGTCCAGCGAGGCACCACCGATCTTCTTCTTCACCACCGTGTAGCCGCGGTCGATGTAGCTGCGCATCTCGTCCTTGAGCTTGTTGTGGTCCTGCCCGGGGTAGTAGTAGCCGCCGGCCGCGTAGACAAAGATCTTGCGGTTCGGCTTGCCGTCGCCGTAGCGGTCGGACAGCAGCTGGAACAGGGGCTTGCCCTCGATCTTCGCGACGGCGTCCCACACGGCCATGTCGATGGTGCCCATGGCCACCGATCGCTCACCATGCCCACCGGGCTTCTCGTTGGTGAACATGGTGTTCCAGATCTTGTGCGGGTCGAGGTTGTTGCCGCTGTCGTCGATCAGGGACGCCGGGTCGGCTTCCATCACGCGCGGGACGAAGCGTTCGCGCATCAGCTTGCCCTGGCCGTAGCGGCCGTTCGAGTTGAAGCCGTAGCCCACCACCGGCTTGCCGTCGCGGATCACGTCGGTGACCACGGCCACGAGGCTCAGCGTCATCTTGCTAAAGTCGATGTAGGCATTGCGGATGGGCGAGCTGATGGGAATGGTCTTCTCGCGGATTTCAACGATCTTCAAGGATGGCTCCTGGTGGTGTGCTTTGAGAGCCCGTATGGTCGGCGTCGCCGGATGGCCTGGCCAATGTTCTTTTTCGCTGCTTCCATGCACTGGACGAACCGCTCATGAATTTCACCTGGCTCGAAGACTTCGTGGCGTTGGCGGCCACCGGCAATTTCTCGCGCGCAGCGGAAGACAGGCACAGCTCGCAACCGGCCTTCAGCCGCCGCATCCGCGCGCTGGAAGAATGGGTCGGCGTCGACCTGTTCGACCGCAGCACGCAGCCCGCGCGGCTGACCGAGGTCGGCGAATGGTTTGCCGGCGTGGCGCACGAACTGATCACCCGGGTGGAGCGTGTTCCGGGTGAAGCCCGGCAGGTCGCCGAGGCCAGTTCGGTGACGCTGCGCATTGCCTCCACGCACGCGCTGTCGTTCACCTTCCTGCCGCGCTGGTTGCGCGGCCTCGAGTCCCGGACCACGCTGGGGCCGGTGCAGCTGATGTCCGACGTGCTGCAACGCTGCGAGGCGCTGATGTTGCAGGGCCAGGTGCAGTTCGTGCTGACCCACTCGCATGCCCATGCACCGGGTGCGCTGGACGCGGAGCCGTACCGCAGCGCCCGCATCGGCGAAGACCGGCTGATCGCCGTGTCGGCGCCCGATGGACATGGAAAACCGCAGCATCCACTCGTCGGCTCCAGGAGCGCGGCCGTGCCGGTGCTGAAGTACACCGAAGAGTCGGGCCTGGGCCGGATCACGCGCGCCGTGCTGGACCGCCGGCTGGAGGCCTTTCCCATGCAGGTGGTCTTCACCGCCCACCTGGCCTCCGTGCTCAGGACCATGGTGCTCGATGCACGCGGCCTGGCCTGGTTGCCCCAGACCCTGGTGCAGGAAGACCTCGACCAGGGCCGGCTGGTGAGCGCCGCGGGCAGCGACTGGAACGTGCCCCTGGAGATCCGCCTGTACCGCAACCGCGAACTGCTTGGCCGTGCCGCGGACGCCTTCTGGAAATCCGCGGCCGGGGTGTGACGCTCAGAGCTTGAGAGTGAATCGGGCGTGTCCGAGCAGACCGCCCAAACACCCCTGATCAAGGCGCAAAGCACAGCCATAGCTCGGGCTATGGCGCGCATTTGCAACGCCGATCAGGGGTGTTTGGGAGGGATGAGCGGGCATGAACGATTTGCTCTCAAGCTCTCAGGCCAGCAGGCGCGGCACCGCTGCCACCAGCATCGCCACGCCCGAGAGCGCGAGCAGCGACAGAACCAGCTTGCGAAAGGCCACCTCGCTCAGGCCCACATACAGCCGTGCGCCCAGCAGCACCGGCACCAGCAGCGCCACCGCCACCACCGGCAGCAGCGGCCACATCTCGCGCGTGATCGCGCCCGTGGCCACGTAACCCAGCATGGTGAACGACAGGGCGGCGAGGTTGAAGTTCTGCACGATGGCGCGCTGCCGGTCTTTTTCCATGCCGCGCAGCGTGCACCACAGCGTGGGCACCACGCCGGTGAAGCCACCGATGCCGCCCATGAAGCCACCGGCCGCGCCAGCCACGCCATCGGCCAGGCGACCGCCACGCGAGATGCGCGGCAGGCGCGACGACACCAGCATGGCCGGGCACCAGACCACCAGCACGCTGCCCAGGATCAGCTTGAAGACATCGGCGTTGAGGTGCGGCAAGACCGCGACGCCGATGGGCACGCCCACCGCACCCCCGGCCAGGAAGGGCCACAGCGCCGGCCAGCGAAAGCCGCGCCGGGTGGTGAACACGGCCACCAACTGCCCGGTGAGCGAGCCGAACACCGCCAGCACCGCCGCCACGCGCGGATCGATGCCCCAGACCCAGAACGACATGGCCACCATGCTGAAGGCAAAGCCCGAGAGGCCCTGCACAAAGCCGGCCACGGCCGCGCCCACCACCAGCAACCAGAGCTCGGGTGTCACGCCGCGCTCACTCCCACGTCAGACGGGAGAGCTTCCACTCGCCCGAGATGCGGCGCCATTCCAGTCGCACCTCGTAGGGCGCGGCCCGCTCCGGGATCAGCCCCTGCGCGCCCGTGACCACCACCTGCGCCTGCGTGAGGCCGGACTGCGGTGCGGTGGGGTCGATGCTGCTCTTGCGTGAGAGGGCGATCACCTTGACGCTGGCATAGCGCAGGAACATGAGCGTCATGGTCTTGCGCGCCCAGTCGCGGTCGAACTCGGTCTGGGCCTGGAAGCCCGCATCCAGCTGGTCGATCACCGCGCCGGTTTCCTTGGCTTCCAGGTTGTCCTGCAGTTGCTGCACGGCGGCCTCCAACTGGGCCTGCGGATCGTCCTTGCCGCAGGCGGACAGGGTGAGGGCCAGTGCCAGGAGGAACGGGGTCAGGAAAATTCGGCGGTCCATCTGCGGTCTTTCAAGAAGGGACGTTGAACAAGGGTTGAACAAGGCGCTGAGCGCTGCCCGCATTCTTACCGCTGCCGGCAGTGGCAAGGCGCCACCGTTGGGCCTATGCTCGCAGACCCGGCGGCTGAACCGGTCGTCCACTTCGGGCATCCGCTGTGGCGGCGCTGGGCGAAAGGACTGAACATGCTGACCAACGCATCCGTCACGACCATGCTGCCTGTCATCGACATGGCACGCGCCCGCGCCTTCTACGAGGGCTCGCTGGGCCTGCAACCCGGCGGCTTCAAGCCCGATGGCAAGTTTGTCTACGAGATGGGGGGCAGCACGCTGGCGCTGTTCCCCAAGCCCGAAGGAACCAAGGCCGACCACACGGCGATCAGTTTCAAGGTCACCGACATCGCCGCCAGCATCGCGGAACTCAAGCGCGCGGGAGTCGCCTTCGAAGACTACGACTTCCCCGGATTGAAGACCATCGATCACGTGTGCGTGCTGGGCTCGGAGAAGGCCGCCTGGTTCAAGGACACCGAGGGCAACTACCTGTGCCTTCACGAGGACCTCTGACAGGACACGACGCCCTGACGCCCGGCCGGTGCGGCCCTCAACGCTCCGCGATGTAGTGCGACATGGTCGCGCTCTCACCGTCGGCGAGGAAGGCGCGGATCTCGGTTTCCAGCGCACGGTCGGCCACGGTGGCGCGGGCGCGCTGGTGCAGGTAGTCGGCCCACGAGGCCACGATGAAGCGCTCCACGTACCGCGAAGGCTCGCCCAGGTCGCGGTAGACGCGCCAGAAGCTCGCGCCATCGCGCCGACGCGGGTCCTTCATGTGGCTGATGCTGTCGAGAAACGCCTGGTCAACGCCCGGCCGGATGCGGTAACCCACCTCCACCGCCACCGGGCCAGCCGACGGGCTGGGTTCGTCCACCACGAAGAGTTCGTCCCATGGCGTGCCCTGCGTCACCTCGTGCAGCGCGCCCATGCGCAGCGGAAACGGACGCACCAGGAGCAGGCCGGCAGCCATGACCACCCCGGCAGCCACCAGCGCGGCGGTGAGGCCGGCGATGTCGGACACGGCGCCCCAGAAGGCCGAGCCGATGGCGAAGGCCCCCAGCGCGGAGACGATGTGCAGCGCCACGGCGCGCGAGCGCACCCAGGGCGGCGCGCTGGCCTGGGTGGCGGTGTTGAAAGTCGACATGGTGGCCATCCACGCCGCACCGCCAAAGGCCATGGCGACGTAGACCACCCAGGGCACACGCACCCACGCGGCGAGCAGCATGACCGCGGCAAACACCGCGCAGCTCAGTGAAACGATCGCGTCCAGCGCGAAGCGCGCGCGCAGCCGGCCGATGACCAGGCCCGAGGCCACGGCGCCCGTGCCCAGGCACCCCATGAGAAGACCAAAGCCTTCGGCACCGGTGCCGAGCTGGCGCTGCGCGATCACCGGCAGCAGCGCCCACAGCGCCGAGCCGGCCGCGCTGAACGCCATCACCCGCACGAGCTGCGCCAGGATGATGCGCGAGTGCCAGGCAAAGCGCAGGCCACTGAGCGTGCCGCCCCACAGGCGCTCGGGCGGCAGGCTGGACGGCGGGTGCGCGCGCGGCGGCCAGCGCCGGATCGACTCCCACATCACCAGCGTGGTGAACACGGTGACCACGAACACCCAGCCCGCGCCCAGTCGGGCAAACAGCAGGCCGGCCAGCGTGGGGCCGATGGCGCGTGCCGCGTTGTAGGCGATGCCGATGGCGGTGATGGCCTGCGGCCACTCTTCGCGCGGCACCGGGTCGACCACCGAGGAGTTCCACGCCGGTGTGAGCACCGCCGTGCAGCAGCCGCACACGAACACCAGGAACAGCACCGACCCTGGCCCACCCCAGCCCGCCAGCACCAGCGCGGCCAGCAAGGTGCAGGCGGCCACTTGCGCGATCAACGCGCCCGAGATCAGGCGTCGGCGGTCGGTGGTGTCGGCCAGCACACCGGCGGGCAGGGCCAGCAGGAACATGGGCAGGAACACCGCCGTCTGCACCAGCGCGGCCAGAAACGACGAACCGGTGAGCTCGACCATGAGCCAGGCCGCCGCCATGGTCTGCATGCCGGCGCCGATGAAGAAGACCGCGCCGCAGATCCACAGTCCCCGAAAGGCGGGTTGGCGCAGGGGACTCCAGATCGAGGTGGGGGCGGTCATGGGCCATTATTCCGCAGGCCACCCCTCCCCCTGTCGAGCAACAAAAAAGGCGGCATCCAGGCCGCCTTTTTCAATGGACCCGGCGGTTCAGCGACGGGCGCGCTGGCGGCGCAAGGCGCCCACACCCACCAATGCCACGCCCAACAAGGCCAGCGTGCCGGGTTCTGGAACCGCTGCGACGACAACAACGGGTTGCGCAGCATCACCGGTGTTCGTCGGGGTGTCGGGGAGGCCCGGACCATCGTCCGGCAAAGGCTGGAGAGCACCAATGTCTTCGAAGATTTCGGGTTCAGGAGGCAGGTCTGGGACCTCATCGTTGCCAGGGCCGCCGGGGGCGGTGACGCCGGGCGGAGGTGGGTTGTTGGCTGCGTCGTCTGGGCCGGAGGGCGGCGATCCGCCGTCACTGGAAGCGACCAGTTCCTCACCCGGAGCCACGGAGCCTGCGCGGGCGCCGCGCCCGAACGGCCCGGTCGCACCCGGTCCCATGGATGACATGCCGCCGCCACGCAGCGAGCCCCATCCAGCGGGCATGGCGCCCCGGTTGCTGGAATGGCCTCCACCGGCCACGCCACCCAACACGCCCAGAACACCGTCGGCATTTTCGCCAGCGGGAGCAGCGGGTGTCTGCACGGCCACGTCATGGAATCCCACCGGAATGGATGGGTCCATCGCTGGTGCGCCCCGCACGCCTTCATTTTTGACCGTGACATGCGCCACAAGAGTTTGATCGGTACCCACATCACCGATCAGCTTCAACGCATGGACCTTGATGGCGGGGACCGACAGCGCCGCGACCGATATGGCGATTGCCGACAACGCCACAGCCGAAGCCACTTTCAAATAGGTGTTCATGTGAGTGCCCTGAAAAATCCTTTTGAACCCACTCTGGACATCAGATTGGATTCACTCGGGGCATTCACAGCACATTGCGTGCCAGTTCAGTAATTTACCTATGTAACAACACGTTGCAATTTCATGAAGGGGGCCAGGCACAAAAAATGCATGGCGAGTGTCAATTTTTCCGACACCTGCAAGAGTCAGGGCCGACGGCCCTAGACGATGCCGTTGCGAATCGCGTAAACCGTGAGTTCGGCGTTGTTGGCCAGGTGCAGCTTCTCCAGCACACGGGCGCGGTAGACGCTCACGGTCTTGGGGCTGAGCATGAGTTCCTCGGCGATGTCGGAGAGCTTCTTGCCCGACGCGATCTTCTGCAGGGTCTGCAGTTCACGTTCGGACAGGCTGGCGTGCAGCTCTTCGCTCTCGGGCGCGTGCAGGTTGTCCACCAGCATCTGTGCCACCTCGGCGGTCACGTACTTGCGGCCCTGCATCACGGTGCGGATGGCGGCCACCAGCTCGGCTGGCTCGCCGGCCTTGTTGAGGTAACCGCGCGCACCCGCCCGCAGACAGCGGATGGCGTACTGGTCTTCCGGGTACATGGAGACCACCAGCGTCTTCACGGTGGAGCCCTCTTCCTTCAAGGCCGCCAGCACCTCCAGCCCGCCGCGTCCGGGCATGTTGAGGTCGAGCACGAGCACATCGCACTCGGTCTTGCGCATGGCTTCGCGCAGTTCGGGGTAGCTGCCGGCTTCGCCCACCACCTGGATGTCGGTGGCTTCCGAGATGGTGTCGCGGATGCCGCGTCTCACCACCGCGTGGTCGTCACACAAAATCACCTTGATCATGGGCTTCCTCTGCGGTTTTCACCGCGTTGTCCGGGTTTTGGGGTGATGTCAGGGGCACCGACAGGATGACCGACGTGCCCCGGGGAGAAGTGCTCACGTCGAGCCAGCCGTCCACCTTGGCAGCGCGCTCGCGCAGGCCCAGCAGCCCGAAGGACTTCGTCTTGCGCTGGGCGTCCGGGCTCATGCCCTGCCCGTTGTCGGTGACTTCCAGCGTCAGCACACCCTCGCCATCGCTCAGGTCGATCTCGACCGCGGTGGCCCTGGTGTGCTTGGCGATGTTGGTGAGGGCTTCCTGCGCCGTGCGGTACGCCACGAGTTGAATGTCCAGCGGCACGTCGATCTGGTCGGACGATCGGCGGATGGTGACCCGCAAGCCGCTGCGGCGCTCGAAGCCGCCGGCCAGCCACTGCACCGCGGCCACCAGGCCCTGGTCGAGGATGGGTGGGCGCAGGTTCATCATGATGCGCTGGCTTGCGCCCAGCGCGTGCTGCAGCATTTCCATGGCCGTGCCCACGTGCTTGAGCACGTCGGCATCGGTTTCGCGCCGCCCCACCCAGGCCAGGTCGAGCTTGACGGCCGCCAGCGCGCCGCCGATGTCGTCGTGGATCTCGCGCGCGATGTTGGCGCGCTCCTGTTCGATGCTGGTCTGCAGATGCTCGGCCAGTTCGGCCAGGCGCTGGCGCGATTCGGCCAGCTCTTCGGCAGCGCGCGCTCGCTCGCGCCGCGTCTCCGACACCTCGATGGCTCGCTCGATCACGTGCGAGAGGCGGTGCATGCTGTCCTTGAGCAAATAGTCGCTCACACCGCGGTGCATCGCATCCACCGCCGCCGTCTCGCCGATGGCACCGGAGAGGATGACGAAAGGAATCTCGATCCGCATCTCGCGCACCACGTCCCAGGCATCCATGCCGGTGAAGCCGGGCAGGTGGTAGTCGGCCAGCACCACGTCGAAGCGCCCGCTCAGCAGTTCGCGGCGGAAATCGTCCAGCGTGTCGACCAGCACCACCTCGCTGGGCAGCTTGCTGCGCTGCAGGGCGAACTTCACCAGCGCGTGGTCCACCCGTGAATCCTCCAGATGCAGGATGTGAACCGGTGGTTTGTCGAGGTTCTCGGGCATGCCGGGTGGAATGTTGGGGTACCGGGATCGGCCGGGGTTGCCCGGTGGCTGGTGGCCGCGATTGGACAACTCGGGAAATGGTGCTGAATTTGGCCGGTTATCTGCCGATACAGCTTCCTACAGACCTTGAAAATTGTACTGCCCACCCTACTCCGTTCGCCCTACCGAGCAACAACATGGACCACCTGACGATGCAGCATCCCCCGCCGTGCGTCTCCCTGCCCGTGAATCTGGTGGCCAATCTCCAGGACTCGCTGCTCATGGCGGTGACCGACCTGCAGCGCCTGGAAGGCCTGCTCGACCACGCCACCTCCAACTTGATGGAGCGCTTCGGCACGGCCAACGAGGCCCTGGGCGCGCTGCCGGAAAACCGCCAGGGCGAACTGGGCCCCATCCGCACCAGCCTGCACCAGGCCGTGACCGAACTGCAGTTTCACGACATGGCCACCCAGTTGATCGTGCACACCGGCAAGGTGCTGCAAAGCTGCGCCTGGCGTCTGGCCGAAGAGGCCATGGAACCCGAAGAGGGCGAGATACCGCTGGGGCTGGACCCCATGCCCGAGCGCCCCAGCCCGGTGACCCAAAGCGAGATGGACGCCGGTTCCATCGATCTGTTCTGATTTTCCCGAATCCCCGATTCAAGACCCTTCGGTATCTGCCGATATTTGACCGAAACACGGAGTAAGCCATGCGATCCATTCTTGCCGTAGACGACTCGGCTTCCATGAGAAAAATGGTGTCGTTCACCCTCACCGGCGCGGGCTACCACGTGGTCGAAGCGGTGGATGGTCAGGACGCTTTCGAGAAAGCCCAGACCCACAGCATCGATCTGGTGCTCACCGACCAGAACATGCCCAACATGGACGGACTGAGCCTCACGCGCAAGCTGCGCGAGCACCCCAAGTTCAAGACCACACCCATCCTGATCCTGACCACCGAGTCCAGCGACCAGATGAAGCAGGCTGGCCGCAGTGCGGGTGCCACGGGCTGGCTGGTCAAACCCTTCGATCCCAGCCGGTTGATCGAAGTCATTCAAAAAGTCATCCGATAAACGCGTGCCGCTCTCAAGCAGCCAAGGAGACCCCACATGGGTGAAATGATGAATGAAGGTCAGAGCCTGGCCAACGACATTGACCTGAGCCAGTTCTATCAAATCTTCTTTGAGGAAGCGGGCGAAAACCTGGACACGATGGAGCAGATGCTGCTCGCGCTGGATGTGGAAAAAGCCGACGACGAGGAGCTCAACGCGATCTTCCGCTGCGCCCACTCCATCAAGGGTGGTGCCGCCACCTTCGGCTTCGCCGACGTGGCCGAACTCACGCACCAGATGGAGTCGCTGCTGGACAAGCTGCGCCGCCACGAACTCAACCCGACCGCCGCCATGGTGGACGTGCTGCTCGAATCCAGCGATGCGCTGCGCCTGCAGCTCGGACACCACCAGGGCCGAGGCAACGAATCGCCCGCCACCAGCAGCCTCGTGGCGCGCATCTATGCGCTGGCCAACGGCGAAGAGGCCGAAGCCACCGACGCCGCACCGGCACCGGTGGTGGCCGCACCCGTGGTGGTGGTTGAAGCTCCCGCTCCCGCCCCGGCCCGCGTGATCAACAAGCCGGTGGTCAAGGCCACCCGCGAACTGGAAATCCACATCGGCCCGCTGGACAACGTGGCGCAGGCCGACGGTGTGGCAGAACTCTTCCGTGACATCCCGGGCCTGGGCACCATCGAGCCCCTGCCCTGCGACCAGGTCAACAAGCGCGTCTACCGCGCCACCACCACCTCGTCCGACGCGGACCTGATGGACCTCTTCACCTTCCATGTGAGCAAGGAAGAGATCCGCATCGTCGACTGCGCAGCCCCCGCCGACGACGCCCCGGTGTCCGCCGCGCCAGTCCTGGCCGACGGCCAGGACTTCGGATTCTTCGAAGGCGCGCCGGGTGTGCCGGCCCACGCCGTGGCAGCCGCCGCACAAGCGGCGATCACCGCGCCCGACAGCACCGCCAAACCCGCTGCCGCCGCCGCGCCGAAGGTCGAAGCCCGCGCCAGCGCACCGGCCGCGATGGAGTCGAGCACGCTGCGCGTCTCGGTCAGCAAGGTGGACCAGCTCATCAACCTGGTGGGCGAACTCGTCATCACCCAGGCCATGCTGGCGCAAAAGAGCCGCGAGCTCGACGACGGCGCCAACCAGCCGTTGCTGGCGGGTCTCGCCGACCTCGACCGCAACACCCGCGACCTGCAGGAAGCGGTGATGTCGATCCGCATGATCCCCATGTCGGTGGTGTTCAACCGCTTCCCGCGCATGCTGCGCGACCTCGCCAGCAAGCTGGGCAAGAAGGTCGAGCTGGTCACGCAGGGCGAATCGACCGAACTCGACAAGGGCCTGGTGGAGAAGATCACCGACCCGCTGACCCACCTGATCCGCAACAGCTGCGACCACGGCATTGAAATGCCGGAAGACCGCCGCGCCAAGGGCAAGACCGAGCACGGCACGATCACGCTGTCGGCCACGCACGAAGGCGGCTCGATCCTGATCGAGGTGCGCGACGACGGCAAGGGCCTCTCGCGCGAGAAGCTGCTGACCAAAGCGCGCGAGAAGGGCATCGACGCACCCGACTCGATGACCGACACCGAGGTGTGGAACCTGATCTTCGCGCCCGGCTTCTCCACCGCCGACGAAGTGACCGATGTGTCCGGCCGTGGCGTGGGCATGGACGTGGTCAAGAAGAACATCACCGCGCTCAACGGCACGGTGGAAATCGACTCGGCCGAAGGCTACGGCATGCGGGTCTCGGTGCGCCTGCCGCTCACCCTGGCCATCATGGACGGCATGTCGGTGCGCGTGAGCGAAGAGGTCTACATCCTGCCGCTGTCCAGCGTGATCGAATCGTTCCAGATCAAGCCCAACGACATCAACACCCTGGCGCAAGGCGCGCAGGTGGTCAAGGTGCGTGACGAATACATGCCGGTGATCGAGCTGGAGCGTGTGTTCCAGGTGCCTCGTTTCGAGCACAGCGGTGCCAGCCCGATCATGGTGGTGGTGGAAGCCGACGGCCAGCGCGTGGCGCTCATGGTCGACGAATTGCTCGGTCAGCAACAGGTGGTCATCAAGAACCTGGAGTCGAACTACCGGCGCGTGCCCAACGTCTCGGGCGCCACCATCCTGGGCGACGGCAAGGTCGCACTGATCCTGGACACATCGAGCCTGGTGCGCCGCTCGCGGCACTGAATCCTTTCGACGAACAACCCGCGCGCCTGGCGCGCCCAGTCCCCTACCGGTCAGGACACCCCGATGCTGCAGCAGACCCCTTCCCCTCAACGCATCGCGCGTCCGGTGCCTCCGCCACGCGCGGCGGCGTCCGAAGACGGACCGCTGGCAGAGGGCCGTGAGTTTGTCTGGTCCGACGCCGACTTCTCGCGCATCAAGGCGCTGATCTACAAGAAGGCCGGCATCAGCCTGCACGACGGCAAGCACGCCATGGTCTACAGCCGCGTCTCGCGCCGCCTGCGCGAAACCGGTCACGACAGTTTCAAGACCTACCTCGACTGGCTCGAACACCACGACGGTGCGGAGTGGCAGGAATTCATCAACGCACTGACCACCAACCTCACGGCATTCTTCCGCGAGCAACACCACTTCGAAATCCTGGCGCAGATGTTTGCCGCCAAGCGTTCGCAGAACTGGCGCATCTGGTGTTCGGCGGCCTCCACCGGCGAAGAGCCCTACTCGATCGCCATGACCGCCTCCGAGGGCCTGGGCGCCGGCGGTTCGTTCGATATCGTCAACAGCGACATCGACACCAAGGTGCTGGCCACCGCGCAGCGCGGCGTGTACAAAACCGACGGCACCAAGGGCCTGAGCCCCGAGCGCATGCAACGCTTCTTCATGCGCGGCAAGGGCAGCAACGAAGGCTTCATGCGCGTGAAGCCCGAGCTGCAGAAGAACATGACGTTCCAGGCCGTGAACCTGATCCACGATCTGCCGTTTCGTGAGCCCTTCGACGTGGTGTTCTGCCGCAATGTGATGATCTATTTCGATGCCGCCACGCAGCGCCAGGTGCTCGAGCGCATCCACCGCGTCATGAAGCCCGGCGGCATGTTGTTCGTGGGTCATGCCGAGAACTTCAGCGACGCCCGCCATCTGTTCACGCTGCGCGGAAAAACGGTCTATGAACGCCTTTGAAGGCAAAACCATGACTCCCCCACGCTCATCGTTTCACGTATCGCTGCCCCCTGAGGGGGTGGTTCAGCACCTTCGGGCGGCCGGGCGGCGCTGACATGACCGCGGCCCCCACCTCCACACTCAACCAGCTCAAGGCGCGCAAGAGCAAGCCGGGCGAGGCGAGTTTTTTCTATCACGACCACCACTTCCACCAGGACTCGGTGAAGGTGCTGCCCGGCGAGTACTTCGTGACCACCGACGACATGATGGTGATGACGGTGCTGGGCTCCTGCATCGCCGCCTGCATCTACGATCCACGCGCGCGTGTCGGCGGCATGAACCACTTCATGCTGCCCGACGGCGGCAACGACGCGGGGGGGCGCTATGGCTCGTTTGCGATGGAACTGCTGATCAACGAGATGATGAAGCTCGGCGCGCGCCGCGAGACCATGCAGGCCAAGATCTTCGGTGGTGGCCAGGTGATGCACACCTTCACCACCATGAACGTGGGCGAGCGCAACACGCAGTTCGTGCTGGACTACCTGCACACCGAGCGCATCGCGGTGATTTCCAAGGATGTGCTCGACATCCACCCACGCAAGGTCTGCTACTTCCCGGCCACCGGCAAGGCCATGGTCAAGCGGCTGGCCCATTCGCACCCCGAAACACTGGAAACCCAGGAACGCAAGAGCAGCGCCTCGGTGGCGGCCAAGGCCACGGCTGGCGGCTCCGTTGATCTGTTCTAAGGGAGAACAAGACATGGCAAAAATCAAAGTGGTCGTGGTGGACGATTCCGCCCTGGTGCGCAGCCTGCTCACCGAAATCATCAACCGCCAGGCCGACATGACCTGCGTGGGCGCCGCGGCCGATCCGCTGGTGGCGCGCGAGATGATCCGTGAGCTCAACCCCGACGTGATCACGCTGGACGTGGAGATGCCGCGCATGGACGGGCTGGAATTCCTCTCGCGCTTGATGCGCCTGCGGCCGATGCCGGTGGTGATGGTCTCCACCCTGACCGAACAGGGCGCCGAGACCACGCTGCGCGCGCTGGAAATGGGCGCCGTGGACTTCGTGGCCAAGCCGCGCATCGGCGTGAGCAGTGGTCTGCAGGAGCTGGCCGGCGACATCGTGGACAAGATCCGCGTGGCGGCGAGCGCCCACGTCAAGCGCCTGCCG
>NZ_JAKFEO010000080.1:0-3292 GCF_036675665.1 Hydrogenophaga sp.
TCCTACCGACTCGATTAACTCTTGCACGCGTTGTTCCCCTCAAGAAATCAGTTTTTCCAGATCATCGAGGGATAGACGTTTGAGGGCCTCCAGGGATTTAGCCAATTCGTCCTGAACCGGCGACAATTCGACACGCAAGGCCTCGATGCGGGCGCAGAACGCTTGCAGGGTGTCGGCTTCGAACAGCGCCTTGAGCGGCACCTTGTCCCCCAGGCGCTCCTTGATCCGGGTGACCACCAGCGTCGCCAGCAACGAATGCCCGCCCAGCTGGAAGAAGTTATCCGTCAGGCCGACGCGCTCGACTTCCAGCACCTCTTGCCAGACGCTCGCCACTTGCCATTGCAGTTCGGTGCTCGGCGCTTCGTAACGCTGCAGCGTCGGATGGCCGCCCAGCGCCATCAGGGCCTTACGGTCGAGCTTGCCGTTGGGGGTCAACGGCAGCGCGTCGATCACGTGCAGATGGCCTGGCACCATGTGCGCCGGCAAACGGCTGGCCAGGGCTGCGCGCAGGCTTTCCACGCTGACCGGTTGGCTCGTCACCACATACCCATGCAAATGCTTGCCCGCTGCACCTTCCTGCGCCAGCACCACGGCTTCGCGCACGTCGGGCTGCTCCAGCAACCGGGCTTCGATCTCGCTCAGTTCGATGCGGAAACCACGGATTTTCACCTGATGGTCGGCACGGCCGATGTACTCGATCGAGTCGTCCGGTCCCTGGCGTGCCAGATCGCCGGTGCGATACAGGCGCTCACCGTTGGTGGCGAACGGGTCCGGCACGAAGCGTTCAGCGGTCAGGCCCGGACGCAGCAGATAGCCCCGGGTCACGCCGGCACCGGCCAGGTACAACTCCGCCGCCAGCCCCGCCGGCAGCACCTGCAACTGGCTGTCGAGCAGGTAGGCCACGGTGTTGTCCAGCGGCCGCCCGATGTTCGCCCGGCCGTTGGCGGTGCGCAGGGTGAAGGTCGAATAGGTGGTGTCTTCCGACGGCCCGTACAGGTCATAAACCTGCTTGACCGAGGTGCTGGCGTACAGCGTATCGACCAGCGTCTGCTTGAGCGGCTCGCCGGCCAGATTGATGGTGGTGACCGACGAAGGAATCTGCCCGGCCCGCTGCAGTGCGGCAATCGCCGACGGCACGGTGTTGATCAGCGTCACCCGCTCACGGGCCGGCAGCTCTGGCAACGCCAGGGCGTTGTCCGCCAGCACCATGCAACCGCCGCTGGCCAGGGTGACGAAAATCTCCCACACCGACAGGTCGAAGCAGATCGAGGTCGAGGCCAGCACGCCATGCAGCTGCTCGTCGCGGTAAACACCTTGGGACCACTGGATCAGCGCCGCGAGGTTAGCGTGGGTGATCGCCACGCCCTTGGGCTTGCCGGTGGAACCGGAGGTGTAAATGACATAGGCCAGGTTCTGCGCAACGATGCGACTGACCGGTGCCGTGGACGGATACCCGGCGAGCCACTCGGCGCCCTCTTCGACCAACAGCACTTGCGACGGCAACGCCTCGGGCAACATCGCCTGCAACGCGGCTTCAGTCAGCAGCACTGCGGCGCAACTGTCCTCGAGCATGTGCAGCAAGCGCTCTTGCGGATATTCCGGGTCCAGCGGCACGTAGGCACCGCCGGCCTTGAGGATCGCCAGCAGCCCGACCAGCATGTCCGGGGTGCGGCGCATGCACACGCCGACCCGCACTTCCGGCCCGACACCCAGCGCCTGCAGCTTGTGCGCCAGTCGATTGGCCCGGGCGTCGAGGGTGCGGTAATCGAGGGTCTGCTCGGCAAACAACACCGCCGCAGCCTGCGGCTGGCGCTGTGCCTGCGCGTCGATGCGCTCGACCACGCTGCGCGAATCCAGCGCCGTGATCGCGGCCTTGCCCCAATCGACAGCTGTCTGACGCGAGGCGCCGTCCAGCAGTTGCAATGCGCCCAAAGGCTGCGAAGCGTCTGCCATGAATTGGATCATCAGGCCTTCGAGCTGGGTGCTCAGGTCGGCGATGGTGGCGTGATCGAAGCAGGCCTGATCGAAGCTCAAGCCCAGGGTCAACTCACGACCGCTGACCGCCACCAGCGTCAGTGGATAGTTAGTCTGTTCCTGACGCGAAAGGGTGGAAAACTCCAGGCCGGTGGCAGAGCCTTGGGCCAGCGTTTCGGCCATCGGGTAGTTCTCGAACACCAGAATACTGTCGAACAGCGCGCCCTGCCCCGCCCAACGCTGGATGTCGTAGAGCGGTGTGTGCTCATGTTCGCGCAGGGCCAGGTTGAGGCGCTGCACTTGCTGAATCCATTGCCCGATCGGGATCTCGGCGGACGGCGACGCCACCACCGGCAAGGTGTTGATGAACAGGCCGATCTGCTGCTCGACGCCGGGCAAGTCCGTCGGACGACCGGCCACGGTGGCACCGAAGGCCACGGTGTCCTGGCCGGTATAGCGCTGCAACAGCACCAGCCATGCGGCTTGCATCAGGGTATTGAGGGTGACTTTCTGTTCGCGGGCGAAGCGATTCAGGTCGCCGGTCTGCTGCTCGCTGAACACATGCTGGTACTCGGCATAACCGCTGACCGGTGTCTGGCTGACCGGCATGGCGCTGGCCAGCCGGGTCGGCTCTTGCAGATCGGCCAGTGCCGTGGTCCAGAACTCGCGACTGGCTTGAACGTCACGCTGCCCCAGCCACTCAATGTAATCGCGATAGCAGCCCGGGTTCGCCGCCGGGGTCATGCCGGCATAGCGTTGCAGCACTTCGCCGAACAACTGCGAGGTGCTCCAGCCGTCCATCAAAATGTGGTGACTGGTGTAGATCAAGTGATGCACCGCTTCAGCGGTTCGCACCAGCAACACGCGCAACAGCGGGGCCTGATCCAGATTGAAACCGGCGGCCAGATCGTCCCGGGCCAACTGGTCGAGCGCAGCTTGAAGGTCATCACGACCGCGCCAGTCCTGCACGGTCATGGGCATCTGCACCGTCTGCCGGACAATCTGCACCGCCGCGTCGGCGTCCTCGGGCCAGACGAAGACGGTGCGCAGAATCTCATGGGCCTCCAGCGTCTGCTGCCAGGCCTGACGGAAACGTTCAGCGTCCAGCTGCCGCACATCGACCCGCAACTGGTTGGTGTAGGCCCGGCCGTCCGGCTCGTTGAGGCTGTGAAACAGGATGCCCTGCTGCATCGGTGACAACGGATAGAGATCGCTGATCTCCCGCGCCGGTACCGGCAGCGCCGACAGTTGCGCTTGCGACAGACACAGCAGATTGAAGTCCGACGGCGTGACCCCGGCATGCTCACCGGCAGTGCAA
>NZ_JAKFEO010000042.1:0-3272 GCF_036675665.1 Hydrogenophaga sp.
TCGGTAAGGATCTCCTGATAGCCGGTCATGGCGGTGTTGAACACCACTTCGCCTGCGGATAGGCCGCTCGCGCCTACGGATTCGCCCTCGAATACAGTGCCGTCTTCGAGTACGAGGATTGCGGGTTGGGTCACTGGGCTCGCCTTGGGGTGAAGGAACCCTGCCCCTCCAAACTTGCGGCTGCAAGAAACCACGGACTCGGCGTTTCTGCGGTCCGTGGCGGTGGGTAACAGGCGAGCGGGAATTGTACGGGGACGGGGTCTGCGGCGCCAGTCGTTTTTTCGGAACCGGTTGCTGAATCGGGACTTTAGCCCGGTCAATCGAGGAGGTCGCGCACCCGGTAAACCCCGGGCGGCCTGCCGGCCAGGCGCGCTGCCGCGTGCAACGCGCCACGCGCGAAAATGTCGCGATTGCCGGCGCGGTGCACCAGTTCCACGCGTTCGCCCAGGCCGGTGAACTGGACCGTGTGCTCGCCGACGATGTCGCCCGCACGCAGGCTGGCATAGCTGACCTTCGCACCGTTCGCGGTCGCCGCTGCGCCCAGCGTCAACGCCGTGCCGGAGGGCGCATCCTTCTTCTGGGTATGGTGGGCCTCGACCACATCGCAATCCCACCCGGGCAATGCCGCCGCCGCGCGCTCCACCAGCTCGGTCAGCACCGCCACGCCGAGGCTGAAATTCGAGGCCCACAATACCGGGATCCGTTGCGCCGCCGCCTCCAGGGCCGCCCGCTGCACTTCGTCCAAGCCGGTGGTGCCGGAAACCAGTGCCGCGCCGCGGGCCACGCACAGGGCCAGGATGGGGGCGAACCCTTCCGGCAGGCTGAAATCGATCGCCACGTCGAACGCAGGCGCGCCGGACAGTTCCTTGGCAGCGAAGAACGGCACTCCGTCTACGACCCGCTGCACGGGCGACCGGTTGGTGATGGCGGCCACCACCGCGCAGTCAGTCCGGTCGGCGCACAGCCGCAGCAAGGCTTGGCCCATGCGGCCGGAAGCACCGTGAATCAACAGTCGTGTGGTTTCGCTCATGGATGCAGGCTAGCGGCGCGCGCCTTCTCCGACAAGCACATCAATCGCCCTGGTCCGGATCGCGCGCCACCTGCATGGTTTCCAATGAGGGCGGCCCGGCCGCGAACGCGGCGTGCATGCGCGTGTCGTCGCGCAGGCCTTCCCAGCGGGCCACAACCATGGTGGCTACGCCATTGCCGATGATGTTGGTGATGGCGCGGGCCTCGGACAGGAAGCGGTCCACGCCCAGGACCAGCGCTACTCCTTCCACCGGCACCTTGCCGTTGAGTGCGGCCAGCGTTGCCGCAAGCGTGACGAAACCCGATCCGGTGACGCCCGCCGCGCCCTTGGAAGTAAGCAACAGAACGCCGATGAGGGTGATCTCTTCCCCCAGCGTGAGATCCACGCCGACGGCCTGGGCCACGAATACCGCGGCCATGGTCAGGTAGATGCACGTGCCGTCGAGGTTGAACGAATAACCCGTCGGCACCACCAACCCCACCACGGCCCTGTCGCAGCCCAGGTCTTCCAGCCGTTTCAGCAAGCGCGGCAAGGCCGATTCGGAAGAAGACGTACCCAGCACCAGCAGCAGTTCGCCGCGGATGTACTTCAGGAATTTCCACAGGGAGAATCCGGACAGCCGTGCCACCGTGCCCAGCACGATGCAGACGAAGGCCAGGCAGGTCAGATACACGGATGCCAGCAGCCAGCCCAGCGACGCCAGCGAATCCAGGCCGAACTTGCCGATGGTGAAGGCCATCGCCCCGAACGCGCCGATCGGGGCCAGGCGCATGATCATGCCGACGATGTCGAACACCAGCTGCGAGGCATCCTCGGCCAGATCGAGCAGGCGCTTGCCGCTGCTGCCCATCCGGGTCAAGGCGATACCGGCGAGGATGGCCACCAGCAGCACCTGCAGCAGCTTGCCGGAAGTGAACGCGGACACGAAGGTTTCGGGGATGACGTCCAGCAGGAACGCGACTGTGCCCTGTTCTTCGGCCGCCTTCTGGTACTTGGCCACGCTGGAGGCATCGAGTTGCGCCGGGTCGATACCCATGCCGGCGCCGGGCTTGACCAGGTTGGCGACGACCAGACCGATGACCAGTGCCAGGGTGGTCAGCACCTCGAAATAGAGGATCGCCTTGAGGCCGATTTTGCCGACATGGCGCAGGTCGCCGATCTTGGCGATGCCAGCCACGATGGTGAGAAAGATCACCGGGGCGATGATCATCTTCACGAGCTTGATGAAGCCATCGCCCAGCGGCTTCATCTGCTCGCCCAGGTCCGGGCGGAAATGGCCCAGCAGCACGCCGATCGCGATGGCGACCAGCACCTGCAGATAAAGGTTCTTCCACCAGCCCCTGCCCATCGTTACCCTTTCATCCCCGGCGGCGGCAACTTAGCACGCACTCCTGGGGCTGGCGGGAACGCCGGGTCAGGCCGCTGCCACGGCACCCAGGCCGAGTGCCGCGATCTCGGCCTTGAGCAGCTTGCCGAGGATCTGCACACCGGCCTCGATCTTGTCCTGGGGCACGGTGACGAACGACAGGCGCAAGGTGTTCGGCTGCGGATCGACCGCATAGAACGGTGCACCGGGGACGAAGGCCACGTTCTGTTCGATGGCTTTAGCCAGCAACGCGCTGCTGTCCACGCCCTTGGGCAGGGTGACCCAGATGAACATGCCGCCTTCGGGCTGGTTCCAGGTCGCCTCGACCGGGAAGTAACGCTGCAGCGCGGCCAGCATGAGCTGGCACTGATGCGCGTACAGAGTGCGGATGGTGGGGATGTGCGCGTCCAGGAAGCCATCCTGTACCGCTTCGTAGACGATGCGCTGGGAGAACGAGGGTGTGTGCAGGTCGGCGGCCTGCTTGGCCTGGACCAGTTTGCCGTGCAGTTCCTCGGGGGCGATCACGAAACCCAGGCGCAGGCCCGGGGCCAGGACCTTGGAGAACGAGCCCATGTAGATCACGCTCTCCGGCGCCATCGACAGCAGGCTGGGCAATTGATCGCCGCTGTAGCACAGCTCGCCGTAGGGATCGTCCTCGATCACCGGCACGCCCGCAGCGATCGCCTTCTGCAGCAGCGCCTTGCGCCGCTCCAACGGCAAGCGGCGGCCGGTGGGGTTCTGGAAGTTGGGCAGGCAGTACATGAAGCGCGCCCCGGCCAGTTGCTCGGCGGTGAGTTCATCGGTGACGATGCCCTGCTCGTCGGTGTGCATGGCCGAGAACGCAGGCTGGAACAACGAGAATGCCTGCAGCGCACC
>NZ_JAKFEO010000055.1:0-3254 GCF_036675665.1 Hydrogenophaga sp.
ATGCGGCTGATGGCTTCGCGGCCATTATCGGCCCACACGATGTCCATGGCATGCTCTTCCAGCACCGTGGCCAGCGCGAAGATGTTGCGCATGTCGTCGTCGACGATCAGCACGCGCCGGCCGGCCAGCGGCCGGGCCTCCGAAGCGGCTTCCTCCAGTCGCGCTCGCCGGGCTTCCGGCAAGCCGCGCAGGCTCCGGTGCAAGGCCAGCAGCGCAGCGTCGTTCAGCCGGGCCGGGTTGTGCACTTCGGTGACGGTCACGCGGTCGTCCGAGTGCCAGGCGAAGCGGCCGCCCTCGCCGGCCGCGCCGTTGCGGTACAGCAGCAGCGGCAACGGGCCGAGCCCGGCCTGGTTGCCCAGGGCCTGCCGGACCTGGCTGCTGTCGAGCTTGCCGAAGGCGTCCTCCAGCACCACGCAGTCGAACTGCGCCTCGTCCAGCGCCTGCACGAACCGGTCGGCGCTCTTGGCCACCACCGGCGTCACGCCCGCGCTCTCCAGGTAGCCCAGCAGCTCGGTGCGGGCCGCGCCGTCCTTGAGCGCGACCAGCGCCTTGCGCTCCTTGCGCGTGCACCAGTCGCGCAGCTGGTCGAGCACGGTGTCGAGCACCTCCTGCGACGGAATCGGCTTCTCGACGAAGGCCAGCGCCCCGCCCTTGAAGGCCCGGTCCCTGGAGTCGTCGGTCGAGATCACGCACACGGGAACGTGCCGGGTGGCGAAATCCTGCTTGAGCCGGTCGAGCACGCGCCAGCCATCCATGTCGGGCAGGTACATGTCGAGCGTGATGGCCGCCAGCGGGTACTGGCTGGCAAAGGTCAGCGCACTGGCGCCCATGGCGGTGGCGATGCCCTTGAAGCCCTTGGCGCGCGCAGCGTCCAGCAGGAAGCGCGCGAAGGCCAGGTCGTTCTCCACGATCAGCAGGACCAGGTCGCCCTCCTGGATGCTGTCGCGGTCGTCGTCGGCCTCGTTGGCGGGCAGCCGCACCGGTTCGGCCGCGGCTTCAACCACGGCCGGCGCCGGCATCGGCCGGCGCACCAGCGGTGGCAGAGCAGTCGGCACGTCGCCGGGGCGCGAATCGGCGAACGAGCCCGTGCGGCGGGTGTTGCGCGTGGCCGGGTAGTGCACCGGCAGGTACAGCGTGAAGGTGCTGCCCTGCCCCGGCGCGCTGGCGAGCCGGATCTCGCCGCCCAGCAGCTTGGCCAGCTCGCGGCTGATCGCCAGTCCCAGGCCGGTGCCGCCGTACTTGCGGCTGGTGGAACCGTCGGCCTGCTGGAAGGCCTCGAAGATGATCTGCTGCTTGTCCCCGGAGATGCCGATGCCCGTGTCGGACACGGCGAACGCGACCACCTGGTGCGCCCGGTTGAGCTCCTCGTGGTCGGTGCTCCAGCCGGTGACCACCTCCTCGATGGTCAGCGTCACGTTGCCCTGGTGCGTGAACTTGAAGGCATTGGACAGCAGGTTCTTCAGGATCTGCTGCAGGCGCTTGGCATCTGTGACCACCGCCGAAGGCAGTTGCAGCCCGGACCGGATGTTGAAATCCACCCCCTTGGCCTCCGCCACGTGCCGGAAGGTGCGCTCCACGTACAGCTGCAGGTCTTGCAGGCGCAGCTCGCTCACGTCCACGGCCACCGTGCCGGACTCGATCTTGGACAGGTCCAGGATGTCGTTGATCAGCATCAGCAGGTCGTTGCCCGACGAATGGATGGTCCGGGCGAACTCCACCTGCTTGCCGCTCAGGTTGCCCTCGGGGTTCTTCGACAGCTGGTCCGACAGGATCAGCAGCGAGTTCAGCGGGGTGCGCAGCTCGTGCGACATGTTGGCCAGGAACTCGGACTTGTACTTGGACGTCAGCGCCAGCTGCTTGGCCTTTTCCTCCAGTGCCTGGCGGGCCTGCTCCACTTCCCGGTTCTTGCGCTCCACCTCGTGGTTCTGGTGCACCAGCAATCGCGCCTTCTCCTGCAGTTCCTCGTTGGTCTGCTGCAGTTCTTCCTGCCGGCTCTGCAGCTCCTGCGCGAGCGACTGCGACTGGGTCAGCAGGTCCTCGGTGCGCATGTTGGCCTCGATCGTGTTGATCACGATCCCGATCGACTCGGACAGCTGGTCGAGCAGCTGCTCGTGCGTCGGGTTGAAACGCTCGATCGAGGCCAGTTCCAGCACGCCGCGCACCTTGCCTTCGAAGATGATGGGCAGCACCAGCACGTTGAGCGGCGGTGCCTCGGTCAGCCCCGAGGCGATGCGCAGCGTGTCCGGCAGGCTGGAGGTCAGCAGCATCTTCTTCTTGTCGAAGGCGCACTGGCCGACCAGGCCCTGGCCCAGGTCCACTTCCTTGCCGTAGGCGCCATGGCCATCGGAGGCATAGCTGGCGGTCAGGCGCAGCCTCGGCGGGTCGGACGTGTTGCTCAGCACGTAGAACTCGGCCTGCTGCGCCCCCACCACCGGCGCCAGTTCCGACAGGATCAGGTGGCCCACCGCGACCAGATCCTTCTGCCCCTGGAGCATCCGGGAGAACTTGGCCAGGTTGGTCTTGAGCCAGTCCTGCTCGGTGTTCAGCTGCGTGGTGTCGCGCAGGTTGCTGATCATTTCGTTGACGGTGTCCTTCAGGGCGGCCATTTCGCCCAGCGCCTCCACCGTGATCGATCGCGTCAGGTCGCCCTGCGTCACGGCGGTGGCCACCTCGGCGATCGCGCGCACCTGGGTGGTCAGGTTGGCGGCCAGCTGGTTGACGTTCTCGGTCAGGCCCTTCCAGGTGCCGGAGGCACCCGGCACCTTGGCCTGCCCGCCCAGCTTGCCTTCCACGCCCACCTCGCGCGCCACCGTGGTCACCTGGTCGGCGAAGGTGTCCAGCGTCTCGATCATGGAGTTGATCGTCTCGGCCAGGGCGGCGATCTCGCCCTTGGCATCCACCATCAGCTTCTGCTCCAGGTCGCCGTTAGCGACGGCGGTCACCACCTTGGCGATGCCGCGCACTTGACCGGTCAGGTTGCCGGCCATGAAGTTCACGTTGTCGGTCAGGTCCTTCCAGGTGCCCGATACGCCCTTGACCTGCGCCTGGCCGCCCAGCCGGCCTTCGGTGCCGACTTCGCGCGCCACCCGCGTCACTTCGGCGGCGAACGAGGACAGCTGGTCCACCATGGTGTTGACGGTGTTCTTCAGCTCCAGGATCTCGCCCTTGACGTCCACCGTGATCTTCTTGGACAGGTCGCCCGCCGCCACCGCCTTGGTCACGTCGGCGATGTTGCGCACCTGCGCCGTCAGGTT
>NZ_JAKFEO010000033.1:0-3133 GCF_036675665.1 Hydrogenophaga sp.
GAAAGTGAAGATCACGCCCGCCAGCGCCGAGCAAAAACCCGAGAGCGTATACACCCCCACCAGCGTGGCGCGCACCGGCAGGCCCATCAGCAGCGCCGACTGTTCGCTGCCGCCAATGGCGTACACCGCGCGGCCAAACGAAGTGCAGTGCGCGATGAACACCGCTGCGAGCAGCACCCCGGTGGCAATCAGCGCGCTGATGGAAAGAGAAGCGCCTTCCCACAGGGGAATACGCAGCTGCGACACTTCTGAATAAAACTCGTTGGTGATGCTGATGGAGTCAATGCTGATCAAATAGCACAGGCCGCGCGCGAGGAACATGCCCGCCAGCGTCACGATAAAGGGCTGCAGCCGGAAGCGTTCGATCAGGAACCCCATGAGCGCACCGAAGGCCGTGCCCATGAGCAACACCAGCGGAATCACCACGGCCGGGCTCCAGCCGTGGTGCTCCACCAGCGCGGCCGACACCATGGTGGTCAGCGCCATCACCGAGCCGACTGACAGGTCAATGCCGCCCGAGAGAATGACAAACGTCATGCCCACGGCGGCGACGATCAGAAAGGCGTTGTCGATCAGCAGGTTGAGAAACACCTGCGCCGAGAAAAAACCGGTGTAGAGCACCGAGCCCATCGTTGCCATGGCCACGAAAAGCGAGATGGTTGCCGCCAGCGGCAGGTACTTGGGATTGAAGCGCAAACGCAGCGGCGCCGCGCCTTGCCCGCTTTGCGCCCCGGCATCGAGCCGCTCCAACATCGTTTCACTCATGACCGCAGCTCCCGCGCCACCGGGCGCCGCACCCACATGCCCACGGTAGCCCGAAACTCGGGCGACTGCAGCAGCATCACGGCAAACACCACCACCGCCTTGACCACCAGATTGATCTCGGGCGGCACGCCCAGCGAGTAGATCGCGTAAGTCAGGGTCTGAATGATCAAGGCGCCGATCACGCTGCCCACCAGGCTGAAGCGCCCACCCGTGAGTGCCGTGCCGCCCAGCGTCACGGCCAGGATGGCGTCGAGCTCGAGCAACTGGCCCGCGTTGTTGCCATCGGCGCTCTTGACGTTGGAGCTGATCAACAAGCCCGCAATGCCCGCACACAAACCGCAGAAGGCATAGGCGGCAACGATCAGCCGTCGCGCCTGTATGCCGGCCACGCGCGCCGCTGTCGGGTTGATGCCCACCGCCTGGATGAACAGCCCCAGGGCCGTGCGCGTCACGGCCAGGTACAGCACGGCGAACACCATTGCCACGATGAAAAGCGAGACGGGCAGGCTCAACAAGTAGCCGCCACCCAGAAAGAAGAAGGGTGCGTAGTAGATGGTGATGATCTGTCCGCCGGTGATCAGCTGTGCGATGCCGCGGCCAGCCACCATGAGGATCAGCGTGGCGATGATCGGTTGCATGCCGACCCTGGCCACCAGCAGTCCATTCCACAGTCCGCACAGCAGCGCGATGCCCAGCGCCGCCAGAATCGCCAGCGGCATGGGGAAGCGGCTCACGTTCCCCGACACCGACCCGCCTATCATCCAGGCGACCAGCGCAGCCGCGATGGCCACCACGGCACCCACCGAAATGTCGATGCCGCGCGTGGCGATCACCAGCGTCATGCCCAGCGACACCAGCACCAGCGGCGCCGCGCGGTTGAGGATATCGATCAGGCTGCCATAGAGATGGCCGTCGCGCCATTCGATGTGCAGAAAACTCGCGTTGAACGCCGTATTCACGGCCAGCAACAGTGCCAGCGTCAGCAACGGCCAGGCGAGGCGATGCCGCAGCGCCGCCGTCAGGAAGGGTGAAGCGGCGTCAGACATGTTCGGCGGCGATCAGTTCATACACGGCGTCTTCGCTGCTGCCCGCAGGCAGTTCGCCCACTTTGCGGCGGTCGCGCAACACCACGATGCGGTGCGCCACGCGCACCACTTCGCTCATTTCGGAAGAGATGAAAACCACGGCCATGCCGGCCTGCGCCAGGCGCAGGATCTGCTCCATGATTTCCTGCTTGGCGGCCACGTCGATCCCGCGTGTGGGTTCGTCCAGGATCAGCAGGCGCGGCTCGGTCGCGAGCCAGCGCGCGATCACGGCCTTTTGCTGGTTGCCGCCCGACAGCAGACCGATGGGCGTGTCCACGCTCGCGGTCTTGATGCCCAGCGCCTGCACAAAGCGCTCGGCCAGCGCGGTCTGCTCGGCCCGCGACAAAAAGCGGCGAACGCCCATGCGGGCCTGCAGCGCCAGTGCGATGTTTTCCCGCACCGACAGCTCGGCCACGATGCCGTCGATCTTGCGCTCCTCGGGGCACAGCGCCAGGCCGCGCCGGATGGCATCGGCGGGGCTGGAAAACGTCACGGTCTGGCCATCGATCTTGAGCACGCCGCGATCCGGCGCTTCAAGGCCAAACAGCAGCCGCGCCAGCTCTGTGCGCCCCGCGCCGAGCAGCCCGGCCAGACCCACCACCTCGCCGGCACGCACGCGCAGGTCCACCGGCTGCAACTGGCCGCTCTGACCCAGGCCCTCGGCTTGCAGCAGTGCCGGTGCTGCTTCATCAAACACAGGAGACACCGCCGCGCTGGCGGATTGCGCCGCCAGCTCCCGGCCCAGCATGGCGGCGATCAAGGCCTGGGGCCCCAACTCGCTGGCTGGCCACTCGCCCACCCAGCTGCCGTTGCGCAACACCGTGATGCGGTCCGACACCGCATACACCTGGTTAAGAAAGTGGGTCACAAAAACGATGGCCAGGCCGTCGTCGCGCAGACGGCGCAACACCTCAAAGAGCTTTTGCACTTCGTCGTCGTCCAGGCTGGAGGTGGGCTCGTCGAGGATCAGCACTTTCGATTCCACGCTGATCGCGCGTGCTATCGCCACCAACTGCTGCACTGCGACCGGATAGCTGACCAGCAAGCGCGTAACGTCAATGTCCAGACCCATGCGCGCCACCAGCGCGCGCGCGCGGTGGTTCACCGCCGCCCAGTCGATGCGGCATCCCTGCGCGATGCCGCAACGCGGATAACGGCCCGCAAAGATGTTCTCCGCCACCGAGAGATTGGGGCAGAGATTCACCTCCTGGTAGACCGTGCTGATGCCCAGGCGTTGGGCGGCCAGGGGCGAGTCGGGCCGCACCGGCTTGCCGGCAAGCCGC
>NZ_JAKFEO010000041.1:0-3065 GCF_036675665.1 Hydrogenophaga sp.
CCGATGGATGGCCAGCGGTGCACCTACCGCGTCACGTTCGAGCGCGCATGAGCACGCAAACGTTGCCGCCGGACCTCACGGACCGCGAAGGGCGATCGGGCATGTGCTGGGCATGCTTGCTCTTTACGGCGGGCTGTGAAGTTGCAGCCGCCGGACAGCGGCCCGCCGCATGATCATCGACAGTACGGGGCAGCCTGAGCGGGCACGTGCCATAGCCGCGCTTTTCAACCTGTCAACGGAGGTGGGTTCGAAAAGTAGCAGCCGTCATCGGCATCGAGGCGCGTACACGCTCAGTCGATTCGCGCGCCGGATTTTTTCACGGCGTCAGCCCAGCGCGGCATCTCTGCGGCGAGGAATTTCGCGAAGTCCTCGCTGCCCAGGAAGGCCGGGTCCGCGCCCTGCGCGACCATCTTGGCGCGGATGTCGGGGCTGGTCATCACCTGCTTGAAGGCATCGCTGAGCTTCGCAGTCACATCCTTGGGCAGCCCGGCCGGCGCGAGGAAGCCGTAGAACCCCACCACCTCGAAGCCCTTGATGCCGCTTTCGATGACGGTCGGGGTGTCGGGCAGGGCGGGATTGCGTTCCCTGCTCGTCACCGCCAGCGCCTTGACGCGCCCCTGCTTGTGGTAGCTCGCGGCCTGCGGGATGGACTCGGCCATGAACTGCACCTGCCCACCCATGAGGTCGGTGAACGCGGGAGCGCTGCCCCGGTAGGGAATGTGCACCATGAACAGCCCGGTCGCGCTCTTGAACATCTCAGGCACCAGGTGGCTGATGCCACCGTTGCCGGCCGAGCCGTAGTTCACCTGGCCCGGCCGCGTCCGCGCGTAGTCCATGAACTCCTTGAGCGACGATACCGGCAGCTTGGGGTTCACCAGCAGAGCCAGCGGCTGCATGGCGGTGCGCGCGATCGGCGTGAAGTCGCGCGTGGTCTGGTAGGCCAGCTTGCTGTACAGGGCCGGGTTGATCACCATGACCCCGGTATTGGCGAGCATCAGCGTGTAGCCGTCCGGCGCGGCCTTCATCACTTCCTGCGCCCCCACCGTGCCGCCCGCGCCGGCCTTGTAATCGATGATGACCGGCTGGCCCAGCACGGCCTGCAGCCTGTCGCTGAGCAGGCGTGCATGCTGGTCGAGCGGGCCGCCCGCGGGAAAGCCGATCACCACGCGGATCGGCTTTTCAGGGTAGGCCGCCATCGAGGCGGTGCTGGCGGCGATGAGCAGCGCCGCGAGGGCGCGCCGGGTGATTTTCATGGGGTGCTCCGTGTGGTGGAGCACACATGATAGAGGCCCGGCTCAGCCGCGCAGCTTGGCGTCCAGCGTGATCTCCGGCACGGCGGCCAGGGCCTTGGAGACCGGGCAGTTCTTCTTCGATGTCTCTGCCAGCTCCATGAAGCGCGCCTGATCGAGGCCGGGCACGGTGGCTTCCATCGCCAGGGCGATGCGGTCGATCTTCCAGCCTTCACCTTCCTTGGCCAGCCGTACGGTGGCGGTGGTGTCGATCGTGCTCACGTTGATGCCCGCCTTCTCGCACACAACGGCGAAGAACATCGTGAAGCAGGCCGCGTGCGCGGCGCCGAGGATCTCTTCAGGGTTGGTGCCCTTGCCGTCCGCGAAGCGGGCCGCCACGCCGTAGGCCTGGTTCTGCAGGGCGCCGGTCTCCGTGCTCACCTGGCCCTTGCCGGTCTTGCCCGGGCCTTCCCAATGGACGCTTGCTTTCTTTTCGATCATGATGGTTCTCCTTGAGGGACAGCGACTGAGTCTGCGCATGCGGTGCCGATCCGTCTGTAGGACGGTGCCGACTTCCCCGCGCCGTCGCCAAAGTGACGGGGCTGGGGGCATCCCTGATGCGCCGCGGCAAGCTCGCCGTTAGCCTCCATGCCCATGCAACGTCCCCACCACAAGTTCTGGCCCAAGCGCCTGCCGCACCGCATCACCGTGCCCGCCACCTCGCTGTGGGACAACCTCGAGACCAACGCCCGCCGCTACCCGGACAAGGCCGCGCTGGTGTTCTTCGGCCGCATCGTCAGCTATGCCGAGCTCAAGAGGCAGGCCGAGCGGCTCGCCGCCCGGCTGCACTCGCTGGGGGTGCGCAAGGGCGACCGGGTGATGCTGGACATGCAGAACTGTCCGCAGCTGGTGATCGCGCATTTTGCGATCCTGCGCGCCAACGCCGTCGTGGTTCCGGTGAACCCGATGAACCGCGCGGAGGAGCTCAAGCACTACATCGAAGACCCCGACGCGAAAGTCGCGATCACCACCGCCGACCTTGCAGCTGAAATCGCCAGGGCCAGCAACGCGTTGCCGGCGCAGCAGCGCCTGGCTCACCTGGTAGTGAGCCATTTCACCGACGCATTCGATCCCCAGGCACCGGGAGCGGATTCCATGCCCGCCGCGTGGCATGACTGGCTGCTCACGCCGCACCCCCTGCCGGCCCTGGACGGCGGCGAGGCGATGAGCTGGGAGGCGGCGCTCGACAATACGCTCCCGCCGTCCCCGTTGGACGTCGGCCCAGCGGACCTCGCCGTGCTGCCTTACACCAGCGGCACCACCGGCCTGCCCAAGGGCTGCCGGCACCTCCACTCCAGCATCATGCACAACGCGGTGTCCAGCGCCATCTGGGGCAACGCCACCTCCGAGAACGTCACGCTGCTCGTCGTGCCCATGTTCCACATCACGGGCATGGTGAGCGTGCTGCACGCCAGCATCTACGTGGGCGCCACGCTCATCGTGATGCCACGCTGGGACCGCGACCTGGCCGGCCGCCTCATCTCGAAATGGAAGGTGACCTCCTGGACCAATATCCCGACCATGGTGATCGACCTGCTGGGTAGCCCGAGCTTCGACGAGTACGACCTGTCCAGCCTGGTGCACATCGGCGGCGGCGGCGCGGCGATGCCGCAGGCCGTGGCTCAGCGGCTGTTCGAGCAGTTTGGCCTTCGCTATGTCGAAGGCTACGGCCTTACGGAAACAGCAGCGCCCTCGCACAGCAACCCGCCCGACAACCCGAAGCAGCAATGCCTGGGCATTCCCTTCATGAGCTGCGACGCGCGCGTGATCGACCCT
>NZ_JAKFEO010000079.1:0-80908 GCF_036675665.1 Hydrogenophaga sp.
GTCACCTTCAGCGGCTCGGTGATCGCCTTCGGCAAGCTCTCGGGCAAGTACAAGTTCCGCCTGTTCCAGGGCGCGCCGGTGCAGTTCGCCGGCCAGCACAAGCTCAACCTGCTGCTGGGCCTGGCCACCGTCTTCTTCATTTTTGGTTTCTGGCATTCGCAGAGCTGGATCGACATCGTGCTGGTGATCGCGCTGGGCTTCATCCTGGGCGTGCTCATCATCATCCCCATCGGCGGCGCCGACATGCCGGTGGTGGTGTCCATGCTCAACAGCTACTCGGGCTGGGCGGCCGCGGGCATCGGCTTCAGCCTGAACAACTCCATGCTGATCATCGCCGGCTCGCTGGTGGGTTCGTCGGGCGCGATCCTGAGCTACATCATGTGCAAGGCCATGAACCGCTCGTTCTTCAACGTGATCCTGGGCGGCTTCGGTGGCGAGGCGGCAACTGCCGGCGGCGCCAAGGCCGAGGCGCGGCCGGTCAAGAGCGGCAGCGCCGACGACGCGGCCTTCGTGCTGGGCAACGCCGAGACCGTGGTGATCGTGCCGGGCTACGGCCTGGCGGTGGCGCGCGCGCAGCACGCGGTGAAAGAGCTCGCGCACAAGCTCACCGAAAAAGGCATCACCGTGAAGTACGCCATCCACCCGGTGGCCGGGCGCATGCCGGGGCACATGAACGTGCTGCTGGCCGAGGCCGAGGTGCCGTACGACCAGGTGTTCGAGATGGAGGACATCAACGGCGAGTTTGGCCAGGCCGACGTGGCCATCATCCTGGGCGCCAACGACGTGGTGAACCCGGCTGCGTTGCAAAAGGGCAGCACGATCTACGGCATGCCGATCCTGGAGGCCTACAAGGCCAAGACGGTGATCGTGAACAAGCGCTCCATGGCCGCGGGCTATGCCGGCCTGGACAACGAACTGTTCTACATGGACAAGACCATGATGGTGTTTGGCGACGCGAAGAAGGTTGTCGAGGACATGACCAAGGCGATCGAGTGAGTGGTGCCTGAGCGGGGCTCTCTGAAGCGGCATGGCCTGGCCCATCAGCGACGACCCCGGTCACGGCGCTCATGGCCCCAAGCACAGGGAGGACCCGGGATAGCGGCTGGCTCTCAGCTGACTTAAACTGAAAAATTCCAAAGCGCAGGACGCGAGGGACTGTGGAACATTGGAACGAGCCAACCTCTGCAGAAGCCATGCCCGACCCGGTGCCGGCGTTGCTGCTCGGATGGCTGAGCGCCTATCCTTCGGTGGTCATGATCGCCGACGCAGCCGGCAGAGTGGTGTTCGCGAACGATGCAGCGTGCCAATGGCGCGGCTGTGATCGCCAGCAGCTTTTGCAGGCGTGCGTTCAGGACATCGACGCGGCTCTCTGGCGGGAATGGTCGGACGTTGCGCACCCCCGCTGGCGACCAGGCGGTTCCACTCAATGGCAGTCGTGGCACGAAGCCGCCGACGGTCGTCGCGTTGCGACGAAGTTTCGTCTTCAGGCGTTGAGTTTGCGCGACCAGCGCTTCCTGGTGCTGTATTCCGGCGAACTCAATCCTCCTGGGGATGTCGAGCAGGAGTTGAAGCGAACCCTCGCCTTCGTGCAGGGCATTGTCGATGCCTTTCCGGACTTTCTGTTTGAGGGCAGTGCTGAGGGGCGCTACCTCAACACGTGGACGAAGAACCCGGAACTGCTGGCGGCGTCGCGAGATTTCATGCTGGGGCGCACACTTGACGAGGTGCTTTCACCCGCCAGCGCAGCGATCGCCAAGGCGGCGTTTCGCGAGGCCGACGAAAAAGGCCTTTCGTTTGGCAAGGTGATCTCCGTCGACACCGCCCAGGGACGCCATTGGTACGAACTGTCGGTCTCCAAGATGCCGATGGGCGAAGGAGAGGCGCCGCACTTCATCACTGTTTCGCGGGATGTCTCGGCCCGGCTGGCCCTGCAGGAGGCACTTGAAGCGAAGGAGCGCCAGTTCCGCACATTGGTTGAGAACTCGCCTGATCTCATCGCGCGGTTCGATGCAGCATTGTGCTGCCTCTACGCGAATCCCGCGCTCGCCCAGCGCACGCACAGCGAACCTGGCGCGTTGATCGGAATGACGCCGGCGGAGTGCTTGGGATCGGCCCCGGGCGAGGAGCTGCAGCACCGGATGCTTGCTTGCCTGCAAGGTGGCGAGCCGCAGCACTTTGAGCTGAACTGGACCGACGCAAGAGGTCGCCCGGCGTACTTTCTGGTCAGCCTGACTCCCGAGCTCGACGCCCGGAATCTGGTCGGCAGCGTGCTTCTGGTGGGGCGGGACATCGGCGAATTGCGTGCACACCAGGACCGGATCCATCGTCTGGTGGAGTCCAACATCATCGGTGTGTTGTTCTGGCATGCCGACGGGCGCATCGAAGAGGCCAATGACGCCTTTCTCGACATGCTGGGCTACTCGCGCTCCGACCTGTTGTCTGGCCACTTGCGCTGGGACCGTCTGACGCCCAGGGGCCATGAAGAGGCCGACGCACGAACCGCAGAAGAGATCCGCCTTACGGGAGCGTGCGGCGCTTACGAAAAGGAGCTGCTCCATCGTGACGGGCGGAGGGTTCCTGTGCTGGTGGGGTCGGCCATGTTGGACCGCGAGCAACAGCTGCGGGTCACGTACGTGCTGGACCAGACGGAAAGGCGGCGTGCCGAGGTCGAGCGGCGCGCTCGCGAGGCGGCCGAGGCGGCCTCACGGGCCAAAGGTGAGTTTCTCGCCCACATGAGCCATGAAATTCGCACGCCTCTCAACGCGGTGCTGGGCATGGCGTATCTGGCGGAGCGCGAAACCCGTGAAATTTCCACGCGGGAAAAACTCGAAAAGATCGCGCGCGCCGGTCACTCGCTCCTGAATCTGATCAACGACATCCTGGACTTCTCCAAGATCGAGGCAGGCTTGCTCAAGATCGAGAACGCCCCGTTCGATCTGCAAAAAGTGCTCGACAACGTCGCCGTCATCATGGGTTCGGTGGTGTCGAGCAAGGCCGTGGAAGTGGTGGTCGCTCCACTTCCCATGGGAGTCCAGCACCTTGTGGGCGACGCGTTCCGGATCGAGCAGGTCCTGATCAACCTGGCGGGCAACGCGCTGAAGTTCACCCACGAAGGTCACGTTGAACTGTCGGTCGAGGTGGTTGACAGGGCTCAGGACCGAGTCACCCTGAGGTTTTCGGTGGAAGACACAGGCATCGGCATGACCCGCGAAGAGGTGGCCAGCCTCTTCAAGCCATTCACGCAAGCCGAAGTGTCGACCTCGCGGCGCTTTGGTGGTACCGGGCTGGGCCTGTCGATTTCCAAACAACTGGTGGAGCTGATGCGCAGCGAGATCGTGGTGGAAAGCACCAAGGGGCGTGGCAGCGCATTCAGGTTCACTGTAGAGGTCGGGCTGGGCAATGATGGCGAGTGGCCGGCGCCCGAGGTGTTTGCGCGGCGGCATGTGCTGCTCGCGATGACCCGTGAGCGAACCAGAGACAACCTGATTCAAATCTGTCGTGGGCTCGACTGGTGCGTGTCCAGCGCGGCGGTCGGCGAGGCCGCTGCCACGGTCGTGGCCGGGAGCGGCGCAGAACCCGTGGTGGAGGTGGTCCTGATCGAATGGGGGCCAGACGACGGCTTTGGTCCAGCGCTGGCACGCCAGCTCCGCGAGGCAACGGCGCGGCGCGGCTTGGGGCTGGTGGCGGTGGTCCGCGCCCGAGAGGCGCTCTCGCTGGAATCGCTGGTGGACGAAGGGGTGCTCGACGCGTTGCTTGTCAAGCCCGTGACGCCGTCGACTCTTCGAGAGAGTGTCGACAGAGCCATGCGTCGCTGCGGCCGGTCACTGGAGATGGACGGCATGACGAGAAGTGAGTCCGCTCCCCTGCGGGGCATCCGCGTGATGGTGGTGGATGACAACGACACCAACCGGGAGCTCGCCAGCAGCATTCTGGCCAGCCACGGGGCTTCCGTCATCACGGCCGCGGACGGACAGGCGTCGGTGGACATGCTGCAGGACGACCGGAGTGTGTGCGACATCGTTCTGATGGATCTGCAGATGCCTGGAATGGACGGGATGCAGGCGACGTCACGGATCCGCCAGCTGCCGGGGTGCGAGACCTTGCCCATCGTGGCGTTGACGGCCAGTGCCTTCAACGAGCAGCGAGATGCAGCACTGGCGGCCGGAATGGACGCCGTGGTCACCAAGCCGTTTGATGTCGACGGCCTTGTCCAACTGCTGTTCCGCCTCGGCAGAGGTCTTGCCGAGAGTGACGGGATGGCCACCGATGCACTGCCGCCCGGGACGCCCACCGAGTCTTCGGGCGAATTGATGCTGGTGGACTTCAATCTGGGCTTGCAACTGTGGCAAGACCTTGGGCACTATCGCCATCATCTCCGCCGCTTTGTGCAGGAGCATGAGGACGAGGCGCAGCGTGCCGATGCGTTGGGGAATGAAGACCTCATCCGTCATGTGCACAGGACGCGGGGCAGCGCCTCGGCGCTGGCGCTGATGGCGGCGACCAAGGTCGCCAGCCATTTGGAGGAGCACCTGCGAACGGGGGTGCGCGACCCCGATGAGATCGCGCGCTTTGCTTCAGAGATCGGGCGCACCTGCGCAGCCATCAATGTGCATCTGGACACATCACGGGCCAACTGAGTGCCGGTGGTGACACGGCACTCAGGTTCTTGTAGCAGCCGGGCAGCCTGCCACGCGTTTTTGAGGTAGCCTGCCTGCCACGCGTAAGGGAAAAACACGAGGACCCGTGTCCGGCTTTCCACAGACAATGCGCGGCAGTTGTATCCACAAGAATGAGGAAATCCCGAATGACCGACTCAACGGCCGACCGTCCCTGGCTGGGCTCGTATTCACCCGGTGTGCCCGCCGACATCGACGTGGCGCAATACAGCTCGCTGGTGCACCTCATGGAAGAGAGCTTCGGCAAGTTCGCCAGCCGGCCCGCCTACAGTTTCATGGGCAAGCAGATCACGTTTGCGCAGACCGACAGCCTGTCTCAGGCCTTTGCGGCTTATCTGCAGGGCCTGGGTCTGGTCAAGGGCGATCGTGTGGCCATCATGATGCCCAACGTGCCGCAGTACCCGGTGGCGGTGGCCGGCATCCTGCGCGCGGGTCTGGTGGTGGTGAACGTGAATCCGCTGTACACGCCGCGCGAGCTGGAGCACCAGCTCAGGGATTCGGGCGCCAAGGCCATCGTCATCATCGAGAACTTCGCCAACACCTTGCAGCAGTGCATTGCCAACACGCCGGTCAAACACGTGGTGCTGACCGCCATGGGTGACCAACTCGGTCTGCTCAAGGGTGCGCTGGTGAACTACGTGGTGCGCAACGTCAAGAAGATGGTGCCCGCCTTCAACCTGCCCCAGGCCGTGCGCTTCAATGAAGCCATCGCCAAGGGCACGCGCGGCACGCTCAAACGCCCCGACATCAAGCCCGACGACATGGCCGTTTTGCAGTACACCGGTGGCACCACCGGCGTGAGCAAGGGTGCCGTGCTGCTGCACCGCAACGTGATCGCCAACCTGCTGCAGTCCGACGCGTGGAACGAGCCGGTGATGAAGCGTGTGCCAGAAGGCGAACAACCCACCAGCGTGTGCGCCTTGCCCCTGTATCACATCTTCGCGTTCACGGTGAACATGATGCTGGGCATGCGCACCGGCGCCATGAACATCCTGATCCCCAATCCGCGCGATCTGCCGGCGGTGTTGAAAGAGCTGAGCAAGCACACCTTCCACAGCTTCCCCGCGGTCAACACCTTGTTCAACGGGTTGGCCAACCACCCCGACTTCAACACCGTGAACTGGAGCAACCTCAAGGTGTCTGTGGGCGGCGGCATGGCGGTGCAAGGCGCCGTGGCCAAGCTCTGGCTGGAGAAGACCGGTTGCCCCATTTGCGAAGGCTACGGTCTGTCCGAAACCAGTCCGTCGGCCACCTGCAATCCGACCACGAGCACCGCCTACAGCGGCACCATCGGCTTGCCCCTGTCCAACACCCACATGAAGTGCCTGGACGATGATGGCAACGAAGTGCCGCTGGGCCAGCCCGGCGAGATTGCGATCAAGGGCCCGCAGGTGATGGCGGGCTACTGGCAGCGACCTGACGAGACCGCCAAGGTCATGACGCCGGATGGCTACTTCAAGACCGGTGACGTGGGCGTGATGGACGAGCGCGGTTACTTCAAAATCGTCGACCGCAAAAAAGACATGGTGCTGGTGAGCGGCTTCAACGTGTATCCCAACGAGGTGGAGGACGTGGTGGCGCAGCTGCCCGGCGTGATGGAGTGCGCCGTGGTCGGTGTGCCCGACGACAAGTCGGGTGAAGCGGTCAAGCTCGTCATCGTCAAGAAGGATGCGGCACTGACCGAAGCGCAGGTGCGCGACTACTGCAAGGCCAACCTCACGGGCTACAAACAGCCCAAGGTGGTGGAGTTCCGCACCGAGCTGCCCAAGACCCCGGTCGGCAAGATCCTGCGCCGCGAGTTGCGCGACAAGAAATAGTGGCAGGTCTCACCGCCCTCGTCAGTGCGCTGCACGAAGAGCTGGCCGCCGTGCTGGCGCTCATGCCCGATGAGAGACAGCAAACTGTGGGCGGACGCACCTTCTGGCGCGGCCACCTGCACGGTCACGAGGTGGTCGCCGTGCTGTCGGGCATTGGCAAGGTGGCTGCGGCCACCACGGCCACCGCACTGATCGAGCGCTTCGGCGTGCAGCGCATCGTGTTCACCGGCGTGGCCGGCGGTCTGGGGGGTGGCGTCAACGTGGGTGACGTCGTGGTGGCGACGCAGTTCCTGCAGCACGACATGGACGCCTCGCCGATCTTTCCACGCCACGAGGTGCCCGGTTATGGCCGCTCCACCTTCGAGGCCGACGCCCTGCTGACCGCACAAGTGGCGCGCGCGAGCGAGCAGGTGCTGCGTGCACTGCCATCGCTGCTCGGTACCGACGTGTTGAATGCCTTCGGTTTGCAAGCGCCGCGCTGCCACCAGGGCCTGCTGATCAGCGGCGATCGCTTCGTCTCGACCACCACCGAAAGCCTGGCCTTGCGCGAGGCCCTGCCCGAGGCGCTCGCGGTGGAAATGGAAGGTGCGGCGTTTGCCCAGGTGTGCCACGACTACGGCGTGCCGCTGGCCGTGGTGCGCACCATCTCGGACCGCGCCGACGACGCCGCACACGTGGATTTCCCGCGCTTCCTGCGCGAGGTTGCGAGCCGCTACAGCGCGGCCATCGTAGAGGCATTGCTGGGGCAGAGATGACTTGTCCAGAATGCCGCGGAACCGGCTCTGCCGGGCCGCTGGCATTGCCCCCTTGAGGGGGTGACGGGCGAAGCCCGGCGCGGGGGTGGATCTATCTCAACCAACCGCGCTTGCGGAAATAGAGCATCGGCACCACCGCCGACAGCACCATGAGTGCCAGCGCCAGGGGGTAACCGTAGTGCCACTGCAGCTCGGGCATGAATGCGAAGTTCATGCCGTAGCTGCTGGCCACCAACGTGGGCGGCAGCAGCGAGACGCTGGCCACCGAGAAGATCTTGATGATCTTGTTCTGGTTGATGTTGATGAAGCCGACCGTCGCATCCATCAGGAAGTTGATCTTGTCGAACAGGAAGGCGGTGTGGCTGTCGAGCGAGTCCAGGTCGCGCAGGATCTGGCGCGCGTCCTCGAACTGCTCGGCGCTCAGCAGCCGGCTGCGCATCATGAAGCTGACCGCGCGGCGCGTGTCCATCACGTTGCGGCGGATGCGGCCTGACATGTCCTCGTGGCGCGCGATGGCCGAGAGCGCCTCACTCAGCAGATTGTCCGAGGCGTTGCTGTTGAGCACCTTCTTGCTCACCGTCTCGATCTCGTCGTAGATGTCTTCCAGCGTGTCGGCGCAGTACTCGGCGTCGGCGTCGAACAGCATCAGCAGCACGTCCTTGGCATCCTCGATCAGGCCGGGCATGCGGCGCGCGCGCATGCGCAGCAGGCGGAACACCGGCACGTCCTCGTCGTGGATGGAGAACAGCACGCCCTGGCTCTTCAAGGTGTCGTTGTGCTCGTTGAGGATGAAGGCCACGCGAACCGCGCGCGGGTCTTCCTCGTCGTCGATCAAAAAGTCGGAGCGCACATGCAGCTCGCCGTTGTCTTCCTCGAAGAAACGGGCCGACTCCTCGATGTCCTCGTCCATCGCGTCTTCGGGAATCGACAGCCCGAAGTGCTGCTTGACCCAGCGGCGTTCTTCGGGGGTGGGGTCCTCCAGGTCGACCCAGATTGGCTTGAATTGAGCCAGCTCTTCGAGCGACTCGATCTCTTCCTGGAAGAGGCGGCCATTGGCCAGGGTGAATACGTTGAGCATGGAGCGCTCCCGGCGAAGTCTGCTGTCTGAAAGGGCGGGGCCGCGCAGGCGGACCCGAAGGCGGGGTAGGGTGCTTTCAGCCAGCGGACCGCCCGACCCAGGTGGCCGCGCCAGGCGCAGCGGTCAGACGGTGACGGGGGTGGCTGAAAGCACGCAACTGGGGGGCGTGCTGTCCATGAGGCTCTCCGTGGGTAGATTCGACCGGCGAATTATGGCACCGACACCGTTTCTGGAAGCGGTGCTTGAGGCGCCATGAAGCGCATCAGTTCGTCCTTTCGGCGCCAGGCATCGTGTTCGCCGAGCTCGATGAGCGCATGCACGAAACCCGGCTCGAACAACAGGTAGCTGGCCAGCGACGCCGCACTGCCGGCCGCACCGCGCGCGGTGTCCAGCGCGCCCAGCCCGGCCAGGGTGTTGCGGGTGGGCGCGGGCAGTTCGCCGATGTGCTTGCGCGCCAGTTCGTCGAGTGAAAAGCTCGGCTGGATGGCCAGCACGTCGACCGGGCGGTAGGGCAGGGCCGCGGCCAGGGCCGGAGGCAGGCGCGACAGGGTCTGGCTCACGCGCTGGGCCTGTTCCACATCGGCCTGCAGGGTGTCGTGGAACACGCTGGCCATGGCGTGGCCTGCGATGGTGCCGGCCGTGGGGTCGCCCGCCGTGCGCGCCACCATGCCCGAGCGCTGTGGCTGCCCCACACCGATCACCAGCACCCGCCGCGCACCGAAATGGATGGCGGGCGACAGCGGCGAGAGCTGGCGCATCGAGCCGTCGCCGAAATGCTCCTTGTGGCCTTCGACCCACAGCGGCACGGACGGAAAGAGGAACGGGATGGCGCTGGACGCCATCAGGTGCTCGATCGTGATGGGCTGGAAAGCGGCCCGGCGCCCCGGGCGGTGCCACGGCTGCACGGTGTGGTCGGTGTTGGTCTGGCAAAAGGTCCAGTGTTCGCCGCTTGTGTAGCTGGAGGCGGTCACGCCCAGCGCGTGGATGGCGCCTTGCTCCAGCGCATACTCCAGGCCCGGCAGATCGATCGCCCGGTGCAATGTGTTCACCAGCGGCAGCGTGTCGAGCAGGGCGCGGTGGCGCTTGACCTGACGCGCCAGCGTCCAGCCCGCCACCAACCGGTTGGCGCGCACCCAGCCCGGCGCCTCCAGCCGGTAGATCTGCTCCGAGCGCAGTCCCATCCAGAACGTTGCCAGCTGCGGCAGCGCAGGCAGGCCTTGCAGGGCGATGCTGCCCAGGTAGGCCGCATTGAGTGCGCCCGCCGAGGTGCCGAACAACCACTGAAACGGAAACGCCTGACTGCCCCGCGGCTGCATCGCGGCCAGCGCCTTGAGCACACCGGCCTGGTAGGCGGTGCGTGCGCCGCCGCCCATCAACACCAGTGCACACGCATCGGGCCTCACTTCATGTGAAGAAGTCGCCAGCATGTTGTGCGTGATGATGGTGTCGAGGGACATGGGCTTACGGGGTTGGAGAGGCGACGGCCCGGCGCGCGCGTGCGATGAACTGCTGCAGTTCTGCGGGGTCCACCGGTTTGTGCATCACGGTCAGGCCGACCGCCAGCACGGCGTTCATCACCTCGGTGCTGGTGTCGCCCGTGACGATGGCCACCGCCAGGTCGGGCCTGGCGTGTTGGCGCAAGAGATGGGCCACGGCGAGTCCATCGCTGTCCCGCGCCAGGTGGAAGTCGACCAGGGCGGCGTCCAGCTGGTCCCGGTGGTCCAGGGCGATGCGGGCCGCCTCCTGCGCGTTGGACGCCTGCAGGGGTACATGCCCCCAGCTCCGCAGCAGAATGGACATGGCCGCCAGGATGTCCTGGTTCTCCTCCACGACCAGCACGATGTGCCCGCCGACAGGTTTCGAAGCCGGAGCCTTGGATGGCGGCAGCGTGGCTGGTTGATGGCCGGCTTGCGCGCGCGGCGTGCGGATGCAGAACATCGAACCCTTGCCCAGCGCCGAGCGCCAGCTCAGGCGCACACCGATCAATTTGGCCGAGCGGTGCACGATCGCCATGCCCAGTCCGAACCCCCGTGCCTGGCTGCCGTCCGCATGCGCGTTGCTGCCCTGGTAGAACTCCTCGGTGATGCGCGACGACTCGTGCGACGAGATGCCGATGCCGGTGTCCCAGACCTGGATGTCGACGCTGTCGCCCCGCGAGCGCGCCGACACCAGCACGCCGCCGCGGTCGGTGTAGCGCACCGCATTGCTGACGAGATTGCTCAGCATCGTGTGCAGCACCGACGGATCGCTGTGCACCCACAGGCCGCCGTCGTGCATGCGCAGCCGCAGCCCCTTGGCCTCGGCCTGCGCCGCCACTTCGTCCACCACCGCGGACAGCAACGGCTCCAGGGGGAAGTCTTCGGTGGTCACGCGCACCGCGTCGGCATCCAGTCGAGAGACATCCAGCAAGCGGCTGAGCAACTGGCCCATGGTGCCCAGCGCCGACTGCATGCGGTCGGCCATGTCGCCCAGTGCCGGCGCGGAGAGCCTGCCTTCCTGTGCCATGCGCTTGAGGGCCGGGACGAACATGCTCATGGCATGGATCGGTTGACGCAAGTCGTGGCTGGCGGTCGCCAGAAACCGTGTTTTCGCCTTGCTGGCGGTCTCGGCCGCGTCCCTGGCCAGCGAGAGTTCGGTCACCAGTGCGTCGTTTTCGAAACGCAGGCGAAGCGCTTCTTCGATGGCCGCGGCAATGCGCCGCGCAAACAGCTCTGCCATCAACAGAAAGACCAGGGCGAGCAGGCCCACGGTCATCGTGCGCGTGTCGCCGCTGAACATGCTGCGCAACGCAAGGGGCACGATGGCGGGCACGCCAAAAGCCAGGTGCGCCGGGAAATACGGCCCCAGCGACTGGGTGGCGCTGGCGACGATGGACGCGAGGATCATGACCAGCACCGCCTGCGTGTGCGGATCGTCGGGGCTGAAGAACAGAGCCGTCAGCGAGCCCCACAGCAAGCCGGCGGCGAACGACGCCAGAACGAACCAGCGGGCCCAACCGCGTGCCTGTGTCTGATCTGGCTGTGACCGTTGGTAGCGCCGTGCGCCCCACCACCGAACGGCACACAGCACCGCCATGGCGCCCAGCCAGTACAACACCCATCGGGAAGGCTGCCCGTTCATCAGGAGCAGCGCGGCGGTGCCGATCGCCAGCGTCAACGTACCCACGACCAGGGCGGGGACGTTTCGCGCGAGCAACCGCACCTGCTCGTGCAGCAGCCGGTCTTGCGAGGTTGGGACGCTGAGCATGCGCCTGAGCATAGGACATGCCGGGCCGGTATGAACGCGGAGCGCGTTGGCATGAATGACAACGGTCACATTCACCGGCATTCACCGGCATTCGCACGCTTTGTTGCCCTTGCCGGCTTGCGCCTCGGAGGTTTCGTGTGCATAGTGGGCTCAAGACATCCCCGTGGCCGTCGGGAGGTCTTGCCCCAGGCGGCTTGTCTCAACCCGGAGCATATGGAGGCTCTTTTATGAACCTGACGATCAGCGGTCACCACCTTGAGGTCACACCCGCCCTGCGCGGTTACGTCACCAGCAAACTCGAACGCATATCCCGACACTTCGACCAGGTGGTCGACATGAAGGTGCTGTTGACGGTGGACAACCTCAAGGAAAAGGACCTCAGGCAGCGAGCGGAATGCAACATCCACGTCAAGGGCCGCGACCTGTTCGCCGAGAGCGCCCACGCCGATCTTTACGCTGCCGTCGATGAACTGGCCGACAAGCTGGATCGGCAAGTTCTTCGCTACAAAGACAAGGCACAGGACCACCACCACGACACGGTCAAGCGTTTGATGTGATGAATGTCACGGACTGCGGTCCGTGAGGGAAAACCCGATGCTGCACTGCAGCAGGCCGCTTGGAAAGTCAAGCGGCTTTTTTGTGCCCGCAGTCTAGCCAACACCGCTCAACTGGTCATAATTTGCGGTCCAAGAGGGCTCACATGAACCGACTATCTGTCATATTGCCTGCCGCGCAAGTGCTCGTCAGCGTGGACGCAACCAGCAAAAAACGCGCATTCGAAGAAGCAGGCCTGCTTTTCGAGACCCTTCACGGACTCAACCGCGCACTCATTACCGACAGCCTGTTTGCCCGCGAGCGTCTGGGTTCCACCGGTCTGGGCCACGGTGTGGCGATCCCGCATGGGCGAATCAAGGGTTTGAAGCAGCCTTTGGCGGCGGTGTTCCAGCTGGCCAGCCCGATTGGCTTTGACGCCCCCGACGAATTGCCGGTGCAACTGATGATCTTTCTGCTGGTGCCCGAGGCGGCCACGCAGAAGCACCTGGAGATCCTCTCCGAGATCGCCGAGTTGTTGAGCGACAGCGGTCTGCGCGAGCAGATGAAGACCTCCACCGACGCAGCCGCACTGCACAAACTGATCACGTCCTGGCAATCGGCCCACGCCGCAGCCTGAGGTTGTTGGTCTCCCACGCTCCACCGCTGCCCACCAAGGGAGCTGATACGCCTTGGGGCGGCCCCGTGGCGGATCGTTCCATCCCCCGCTGCTTATCGGAGTGATCCCTTTTGAAACCCACCGTCGTCAGCGCCGACGTCCTGTTCGAGGACCATCGTGATGCCCTGAAGTGGCAATGGATTGCCGGGCTGGGGGCCTCCGAGCGGCGGTTCGACGAAGTGGCCATCCGCGCCGCACGTTCAGGTGCTGACCTGGTCGGTTATCTCAACTACATCCACCCCTACCGGGTCCAGGTGTTTGGCGAACGCGAAGTCGCCTACCTCACCAGCCAGAGTGAGGACGACAACAGGCGCCGTGTGGCGCGCATTGTCACGCTGGAGCCGCCGGTGCTGGTGGTGGCCGATGGCCAGGCCGCGCCCGATGCGCTCACCGCCATGTGCGAGCGCGCTCAGATCCCGATGTTCTCCACGCACGAGTCGGCGGCGTTCGTCATCGATGTGCTGCGCGCCTACCTCTCGCGCCATTTCGCCGACCGCGCCTCCATGCATGGCGTGTTCATGGACATCCTCGGCATGGGCGTGATGATCACGGGCGAATCGGGCCTGGGCAAGAGTGAACTCGGGCTGGAACTCATCTCGCGGGGCCATGGCCTGGTGGCCGATGATGCGGTGGACCTCTACCGCATCAACCAGACCAGCATCGAAGGCCGCTGCCCCGAGCTGTTGCAGAACCTGCTGGAGGTGCGCGGCATCGGCCTGCTCGACATCAAGGCGATCTTTGGCGAGACGGCGGTGCGGCGCAAGATGCGGCTCTCGCTCATCGTGCATCTGGTGCGCCGCGAAACCATGGAGCGTGACTACGAGCGCATGCCCCACGAACCGCTGTACCAGGACGTGCTGGGCGTGCCGGTGCGCAAGGCCGTGATCCAGGTGGTGGCCGGCCGCAACATTGCCGTGCTGGTGGAAGCTGCGGTGCGCAACACCATCCTGCAGCTGCGCGGTATCGACACTTATCAGGAGTTTGTATCGCGCCACCGCGCGGCCATGTCGCGCGGAGAGTAGAGCTGCACCCCCGCGCCGCCTTGCGGCGTCACCCCCTCTAGGGGGCAACACCTGCGGCCCGGCAAAGCCGGTTCCGCGGTGTTCTTGAACGGCTCAGGCTCGGTGCGTGTGGCCCTGGCCCTTGTGGGGACAGTCGGTCTTGGTGCAATTGGCGTAGAGCGACAGCGCGTGCTCCTGCAGCACGAAGCCACGCGTCTTGGCCACCATCTGCTGGCGCTTCTCGATTTCCGCGTCAAAAAACTCTTCCACGCGACCGCAGTCCAGGCAGACCAGGTGGTCGTGGTGCTGACCTTCATTGAGCTCGTACACCGCCTTGCCCGACTCGAAGTTGCTGCGCGTGAGCAGACCAGCTTGCTCAAACTGCATGAGCACGCGGTACACCGTGGCCAGGCCGATGTCGGAGCGCTCTTCCAGCAGCACGCGAAACACGTCTTCGGCCGTCATGTGGCGCTGTTTGGCGTTCTGAAACACCTCCAGGATCTTCAGCCTGGGCAGCGTGGCCTTCAGGCCTGTGCTCTTGAGTTCTTCGATGTTGGTCATGGCGGTGAGCGCGCGGGGCGCTGAATCGGGCGGGCGGGTGTGGTTGCAGTGTCTTCGGGCCCCAAGACTACAATGAAAGGATCATATCGTCAGCGTCTGGCGCACGCTGCATTTTTGCCCCGGCAACGCTTGCGCGCGCGCCCCCTTCACGGTCAGATTCCATGCTCCAAAACACACCCGATTGCGCCCCACTGCCCACCCCGGGGCTGCGCCCGCGCAGACCGCTTCAGGCGGTCTGTGTGCTCGCCGCGCTGGTGACCCTGTCGGCTTGCTCCAGCATCACCAGCCGCATGCCGGGCATCACCAGTCTGGTCAGCCCGTACAAGATCGACATCCTGCAAGGCAACGTGGTCACGCGCGAGCAAGCCGCTGCCCTGCAGACCGGCATGACGCGCGACCAGGTGCGCGACATCCTGGGCTCGCCGCTGCTCGCCAGCGTGTTCCACGCCGATCGCTGGGACTATGTGTTCACTTTCCGTCGCCAGGGTCAGACGCCGCAGCAGCGTCGCCTGACCGTGTTCTTCAAGGCCGATGTGCTCGAGAGATTCGAGGCCGACGAGCTGCCCACCGAGGCGGAATTCGTGGCTTCGCTCGACGCAGGGCGCAAGTTCGACAAGGCGCCGCCTTTGCAGGCCACCGAGGCCCAGCTCAAGGCCTTTGACGAACGCAACAAGACCAACGCTCCCACCACGCCGGCTGATCCCCCTGCGGCACCTGCCGCGAGCTATCCTCCCCTGGAGACTCCGGGGTCCGCTCGATGAGCGGCGCAGCGAGCCTGCACCGCGTTTGCGTGGCGGGTGCCAGCGGCCGCATGGGGCAGATGCTGGTGGAGGCCGTGCGCAACAGCGGCGACTGCCAGCTCACCGGTGCACTCGACATCGCCACCAGTCCGATGCTGGGCCAGGACGCAGCCGGCTTTGCGGGTCAGGCCAGCGGCGTGCTCATCACCGCAGACCTCGCCCAGGGTCTGGGTGGCAGCCAGGCGTTGATCGACTTCACCCGGCCCGAAGGCACGCTGGCGCACCTGCGCGAATGCGCGAAGCACGGCGTCAATGCGGTCATCGGCACCACCGGTTTCAGTGACGAACAGAAGGCCGAGATTGCCGAAGCCGCCAAGGCGATCGCCATCGTGATGGCGCCCAACATGAGCGTGGGCGTGAACGTCACGCTCAAGCTGCTGGAGATGGCGGCCAAGGCGCTGGCCACTGGCTACGACATCGAGATCATCGAAGCACACCACCGCCACAAGGTGGACGCGCCCAGCGGCACCGCGCTGAAGATGGGTGAGGTGATTGCCGATGCGTTGGGTCGCGACCTGAAGGAATGCGCGGTCTATGCGCGCGAGGGCGTGACGGGCGAGCGCGATCCATCCTCCATCGGCTTTGCCACCATCCGCGGTGGCGACATCGTGGGCGACCACACCGTGCTGTTCGCCGGCACCGGCGAGCGCATCGAGATCACGCACAAGTCGAGCAGCCGCGTGACCTACGCGCAAGGCAGCCTGCGCGCGGTGCGTTTCCTGGCTGGCAAGCCGGCCGGGCTGTACGACATGTTCGACGTGCTCGGTTTGAAATGATGGACAGCGCGGGCCAGGGTCTCCTGCAGACGCTGGCGCAGGCCGATGCGCTGGGCCGTGCGGTGGCGCTGTTGCTGCTGACCATGTCAGTGGCGAGCTGGGTGGTGATCTTGTGGAAGGGCTGGTTGCTGCGCCGCGCCGCGCGCGACCTGGGCTTGAGCACCGCCGCCTTCTGGCAGGCGGCCGATCTGGACGATGCGCAGCGCCGGCTGGTCACCTTCGATGCGCAGCAACTCGTGCTGCCGCTGCTGCAGGCAGCACTTGGCCTGGCCAACGCCCTGCCGCACACCCTGGCCGCCGCCGGCGACCGCTCACAGCAGCTCACCCGCGTGCTGCGCGACGCGCTGCACCGCGTGCTGCACCGCCTGCAATTCGGTCAGGTGCTGCTGGCCACCGTGGGTTCCACCGCGCCCTTCGTGGGTCTGCTGGGCACGGTCTGGGGCATCTACAACGCGCTCGGCGGCATCGGGCTCGACGGCGGCTTCCGCATCGAGCAGGTCTCCGGGCCGGTGGGCGAATCGCTGGTCATGACGGCCGCCGGTCTGGTGGTGGCGATACCCGCCGTGCTGGCCTACAACGTGCTGGGCCGCCAGATCGCGCGCATCGAGGCCGACCTCGAAGGCTTCGCGCGCGACCTGCGTGAACTGTTGGTGCACAGGGGTTTGGAATGAGTTTTGGTCGGCTGGAGAAACCGGTTGGCCACAAACCCATGAGCGAGATCAACGTCACGCCGCTGGTGGACGTGATGCTGGTGCTGCTCGTGATCTTCATCATTGCCGCGCCCTTCATGGCCGACCGGTTGGCGCTGGAATTGCCGAAGGCCGAACTGCCGAAGGCCGCCACCCCCACCGAACCCGGGCCTTTCGTGTCGCTGTCGGTCGATGGCCAGGGACGCATGCAGTGGGACGGGCAGGCCGTGGACGATGCCGCCCTGCGCCAGCGTCTGCTTGAGGCCGCGCAGCGCAACCCCGCCACCGAACTCCAGCTGCGCGCCGATGCCAGCGTGTCCTACGGCCGTGTGGTCTCGCTGATCGGCATGGCGCAATCGGCCGGGCTCGCGCGCATTGGCTTCGTGGCCGAGTCGACAGCCCCGCGCTGAATGGCCGGGCCGGCGGGTGGCCTGCGGCCCAAGGCCTAAAATCCGCCATTCCCTCGCGCCACCGCGCGCAGCCTCTACCCTCACCGTCGCCGGCTGGTCCGGACCCTGGTTCATGCAACAAACATACGCCCACAGGCAAGTCGAGCGCGAAGCGCACGCCCACTGGAACGCCACCGACGCCTACCGCGTGACGGAAGACACGAGCAAGAAGAAGTTCTACGCCTGCTCCATGCTGCCCTACCCCAGCGGCAAGCTGCACATGGGCCATGTGCGCAACTACACCATCAACGACATGCTCACGCGCCACCTGCGCATGAAAGGCTTCAACGTGCTCATGCCCATGGGCTGGGACGCGTTCGGCCTGCCGGCGGAAAACGCCGCGCTGAAGAACGGTGTGCCACCGGCGAAGTGGACGTATGAAAACATCGCCTACATGAAGCAGCAGATGCAGGCCATGGGACTGGCCATCGACTGGTCGCGCGAAGTGGCCACCTGCGACCCCAGCTACTACAAGTGGAACCAGTGGCTGTTCCTGAAGATGCTGGAGAAGGGCATCGCCTACCGCAAGACGCAGGTCGTGAACTGGGACCCGGTGGACCAGACCGTGCTGGCCAACGAGCAGGTGATCGACGGCAAGGGCTGGCGCACCGGCGCGGTGGTGGAAAAGCGCGAGATCCCTGGCTACTACCTCAACATCACCTCGTACGCCGACGAGCTGCTCGACCACGTGCAGATCGGCAACCCCAAGGCGACCCTCAACGGCTGGCCCGACAAGGTGCGGCTGATGCAGGAAAACTGGATCGGCAAGAGCGAGGGCGTGCGTTTTGCGTTCCCGCACACCATCCAGGACGAAACCGGTGCACGGATTGGCGACGGGAAGATGTACGTGTTCACCACGCGCGCCGACACCATCATGGGCGTGACCTTCTGCGCCGTCGCACCCGAACACCCCCTGGCCACGCACGCCGCCGCATCCAGCCCGGAGCTCGCGGCCTTCATTGAAGAGTGCAAGACCGGTGGTACCACCGAAGCCGAGCTCGCCACGCAGGAGAAGAAGGGCATGGCCACGGGCCTGACCGTCACACACCCGCTCACCGGTGAGGAAGTGGCCGTGTGGGTCGGCAACTACGTGCTGATGAGCTACGGCGATGGCGCGGTGATGGGCGTGCCCGCGCACGACGAGCGCGATTTCGCTTTCGCGAAGAAATACGGGCTCAAGATCCAGCCCGTGGTGGCGGTGGAAGGCGAGACCTTCAGCCTGGAGGCCTGGGCCGACTGGTACGGTGACAAGCAGCGCGGGGTGTGCGTGAACTCCGGCGTGCTCGATGGATTGGGCTACAAGGCCGCGGTCGACAAGGTCGCCGCGCTGCTGGCCGACAAGGGCCTGGGCGAGAAGAAAACCACCTTCCGTCTGCGCGACTGGGGCGTGAGCCGCCAGCGCTACTGGGGCACGCCCATCCCCATCATCCATTGCGCCGAACACGGCGCGGTGCCGGTGCCCGAGAAAGACCTGCCAGTGGTGTTGCCGCAGGACTGCATTCCCGACGGCTCGGGCAACCCGCTGCACAAGCACGAAGGTTTCCACGCCGGCGTGGTCTGCCCGGTGTGTGGCCAGCCCGCGCGCCGCGAGACCGACACCATGGACACCTTCGTCGATTCGTCGTGGTACTTCATGCGCTATTGCGACCCGAAGAACAGCGAGAAGATGGTGGCCGACGGAGCCGATTACTGGATGCCGATGGATCAGTACATCGGCGGCATCGAACACGCGATCCTGCACCTGCTCTACGCGCGCTTCTGGACCAAGGTGATGCGCGACCTCGGCCTGGTCAAGGTCGACGAGCCCTTCACCCACCTGCTCACGCAGGGCATGGTGCTCAACCACCTCTACAGCCGCCGCACCGAGAAGGGCGGCAAGGACCACTTCTGGCCGCACGATGTGGAAAACGTGCTCGACGAGAGCGGCAAGGTCGTGGGCGCCAAGCTCAAAAACCCGGCCACCAGCGGCGACGGCCTGCTGCCCGTGGGCACACCCATCGACTACGAGGGCGTGGGCACCATGTCCAAGTCCAAGAACAACGGCGTGGACCCGCAAGACCTGATCGAGAAATACGGTGCCGACACCGCGCGCCTCTACACCATGTTCACCGCGCCGCCCGAGGCCACGCTGGAGTGGAACGACGCGGCGGTGGAGGGCAGCTACCGCTTCCTGCGCCGCGTGTGGGCCTTCGGCCTGAAGCTCTCGGCCACCAGCGGCCTGGGCGCGCTGGCGGCCGGTGTGTCTGGTCAGGCGGTGTCCAAAGGCGCGAAGGCATTGCGGCTGGAGATGCACACCGTGCTCAAGCAGGTGGACTACGACTACCAGCGCATGCAATACAACACCGTGGTGTCGGGCGCGATGAAGATGCTCAATGCGCTGGAAGACTTCAAGCCCGACGGCTCAACCGGTGACAACGCCGCGCTGGCCGAAAGCTTCGGCATCCTGTTGCGCTGCATCTATCCCGCCACGCCGCACATCGCGCACACGCTGTGGACCCAACTGGGCTATACGGGCGAGTTGCTCGACGCGCCCTGGCCCCAGCCCGACGAGGCCGCCTTGCAGCGCGACGAGATCGAACTCGTGCTGCAGATCAATGGCAAGCTGCGCGGCAGCGTGCTGGTGCCGGCGAATGCCGACAAGGCCGCCATTGAAGCGGCGGCCCTGGCCAGCGAGGCCTTCGTCAAGCAAGCCGCCGGTGCGCCGCCGAAAAAAGTGGTGGTCGTGCCCGGCCGCCTGGTGAACGTGGTGATTTGAAAGCCCCAGCATGACACTCCCTCGTTCCTCGATCCCGCGCCGCCGCGCCTGGCTGCAACTGGCCCTGGGCGCGACCGTGCTCGGTCTGTCGGGCTGCGGATTCGCATTGCGCAAGGCGCCCACTTTCGCGTTCGACACGGTGCGCATTCAAGGCATGGAGGGCACCCAGGTGAGTCGGGAGTTGCGCGATGCCCTGCAGGCCAACGGCCTTCGCGTGCTCACCTCGGCCACGCCGGCCAGCGGCGCCGGTGTCCCGGCAGCCCAGGCCATCCTCACCGTGCTGGTGGACCAGCGCGAGCGCGTGGTGGTGGGCCAGACGGCGGCCGGCCAGGTGCGCGAACTGCAACTGCGCACACGCTTTGTGTTTCGCTTGCGCACGCCCACCGACAAGATCCTGATCGACGACGTCGAGATGCTGCTCGAGCGCGACATCAGCTTCAACGAAACCCAGGTGCTGGCCAAGGACGCCGAAGAGGCGATGCTCTACCGCGACATGCGCAGCGACATCGTGCAGCAGGTGGTGCGCCGTCTGGCGGCCGTGAAATCGCTCTGATCGCTCCATGCAGGTCGCAGCCAACCAACTCGCCGCCCAACTGCAGCGCGGCCTCAAAAGCCTCTACACATTGCACGGCGACGAGCCGCTGCTGATCCAGGAGGCGGCCGACGCGATCCGCGCGGTGGCGCGTGCGCAGGGCTGCAGCGAGCGCACGGTGCACACCGTGGCCGGCGCGCACTTTGACTGGGGCGAGGTGCTGGCCAGCGGCGGCTCGATGAGCCTGTTCTCCGACAAGCAGCTCATTGAAATCCGCATCCCCTCGGGCAAACCCGGCAAGGACGGCTCGCAGGTGCTGCAGCAGATCGCCCAGCAGGCCGAGAACAACGACAGCACGGTCACGGTGGTGATCCTGCCGCGGCTGGACATGGCCACGCAGAAGGGCGCCTGGTTCGCCGCGCTCGACAGCTTTGGCGTGACGGTGCGCGTGGAGCCCGTGGACCGCAAAGCCCTGCCGCAGTGGATCGCGCAGCGGCTGCAGGCGCAGGGCCAGCGCGTGGTGGCGGGCGACGAGGGCCAGCGCACGCTGCAGTTCTTCGCCGACCGGGTCGAGGGCAACCTGCTCGCCGCGCACCAGGAGATTCAGAAACTCGCGCTGCTGCACCCGGCGGGCGAGTTGTCGCTGGAGCAGGTGGAGTCGGCCGTGCTCAACGTGGCGCGCTATGACGCCTTCAAGCTGGCCGAGGCGGTGCTGGGGGGGCAGAGCGTGCGCGTGCAGCGCATGCTCGACGGCCTGCAGGCCGAGGGCGAAGCGCCGGTGCTGGTGCACTGGGCGCTGTCCGAAGACATCCGCACGCTGCACCGCGTGCGCACCGCGCTGGACGCCGGCCGCCCGCTGCCCATGGCGTTGCGCGAGAACCGCGTGTGGGGCGTGAAAGAGAAGCTCATGGAGCGCGCCCTGCCGCTGCTCTCCATGGCCACGCTCACGAAATGGCTGGACGACGCGCACACGGTGGACGGCATCGTCAAAGGCCTGAAGTCACCGGGTTGGCCGGCCGATCCCTGGCAGGCGTTGCAGCAGATGGCGATGCGTGTGGCTGGCGCCTGCGCGCTGCGCTGAAGGCTCAGGGCGAAGGCGCCAGCGGCACCCACAGTTCAAAACAGGAGCCGCGGCCCTGCACGGACCGCAGGCCCACACGGATGTCGAGCAAGCGGGCGCAACGGCTGACGATCGACAGGCCCAACCCCAGGCCCTTGTCGTGCGCCTGCGCCGCGTTGCCGCGGTAGTGGGGCTCGAAAATGAAGGCCTGCTCGTGCGCGGGAATGCCGGGGCCCGTGTCCCAGATCTGGATCAGCAGATGCCCGGACCGCGAACGGCACGACAGCAGCACGCCACCCGCGCTGGTGTAACGCATGGCGTTGGACACCAGGTTGCAGACCATGCGCTCCAGCAAAAGCGGGTTGCTGCGGACCTGGGACAGGCTGGGCAGCACCCGCCAGCGCAAGCCGCGCTGCTGCGCGAGCGTGACGAACAGCGTGTCAATGCGCTCCAGCATCTCCTGCACCGAGAACACCTCGGTATCCGGTTGCAGGTCATCGCGTTCGAGCCGCACGTTCATTGCCAGCGACGACAGCAGCTCGTCGGCGGCGAACACGGCCGACTGGATCTGGTTCAGCGCCTCGGTCGACAAAGCCTCGGTGCGCCGGCGCACCACGCTCTCGGTGGCCAGGCTCAGGGCGTAGATGGGTTGCTGAAGATCGTGGGTGATGGCGGCCATGAAGCGGGTTTTCTCCTGCAGCGCGCGCTGCGCCTCCTCGCGCGCGACCTGCTCCCGGGCGCGCTGCAGATCGGCCTCGGTGCGGGCCCGCCGCTCCTCGGTGATGCGATCGGCCAGCGCCAGCGACAGCAGCAGCATCTCGAGCGCCGATGCGATCAGCAGGCTGTTGTACAGCACGGGATGGGGCGGCAGCAGCCCCATGCGCAGCAGCACCCGCGGGACGACCGCGGCGACCAGACCACTCCATCCCAGAAGGAAGTAGGTGGCCGCCGGGGTCTTTTGCAGCACGCCGCGCACGCCCGCGATCATGATGAGCAGGACCGTCCACAGCGCCAACGGCAATGTCGGTCCGTTCATGATCGTCGGTGTTGGAACCCATGCCTGCGCCAGCAACAGCAGCCCCCACACGGCGGCCGTGCCGCGCAGCAGCCATGACAGGCGGGGACTCCGCCGGCCCAAATGCAGGAAGCTGTCGGTGAACAGCAAGGCAAATGCACCGTACACGTCGGTCATCGTGCTCATGAACACATGGGTGTTCAGCGCCATGTCCGTCCAGACGAAGTGGGGCCCCAGGCCCGTGCTGCCGAGCTGGAAGACGCCCAGACCGATCCCGAAGCCGACGTAAAGGCTGTAGGCCAGATCACGCAGCCGCAGTGCCAGAAAGCCGTTGTAGGCCAGCAGACCGACCAGCAGGCCGAAGTACGATCCAAGCAGGGCCAGCGTGCGTCGCTCTCGCTCGTGCCACGCGGCTGGCTCCCACAGATCGACCGGCACCTGCATGAGCCCCGCGCCTTGCACCCGCAGGTGCACGGTGACGGGCTGGTTTGCGTCGAGCGTCAATGGCAGGCTCGGCACGCGATCGCGCGAAGCGTGCCCCTCGCGCAGGGTTCCCAGACCCGCGATCGTTTGCCGCGGCGGCCTGTCCGCTCGCGTCTGCACCCATTCAACCCAGTCCAGCTGCGGGGTGTCGATGATCCAGATGCGCTCAAGCGTGATCGGCGAGCGCAAGGTCACGCGCAACCAGACCGGGTGGCTCAGGAAACCGAAATTGCTCTGGCCGGCGCGGTCGCGCAGCTTTTGCCATCCGCCCGGTGCGGGTTCACCGGTCTCCGGCCGCCACCGGCCCGAGACATCGATGAAATATTCCAACTCCTGCGAGAGCGCCACGCTGGCGATGTTCTGTGGAATGTCGAAGATCGGCTGAGCGTGGACCGCAAGGCCCACCAACCAAAGCCCCAGCAAAAGGAGTCTGGAAAGCCGGAACAAGGGTTGGTCCACAAGGCCTGCGCTGACAGCTCATGTGCGCCGCTGGGCCGCTTCCCGAAAGTCGCTCGGCGACACACCCGTGTGCTCACGAAACACGCGGCTGAAATGTGCCGTGTTGTTGAAGCCCCAGGAAAAAGCGATGTCGGTGATGGTGCGCTGTGTGCCACCGGACTGGCGCAGTTCACGCATGCATGCCTGGATGCGCTGGCGCTGGATGTAGTGGGCGGGCGTGTCTTCTTCGGCGCTGAAGGCGTTGTGCAGATGGCGCTTGCTGCAGTTCAGCGCCTGGGCGATGTGGTCCAGCGTGAGCGAGGGATCGCGCAGGTGCTGGCCGATGTGGACCCGGATGCGGTCGCGAAAGGCTTCGAGCTGGGTGACGCTGCTCTCGCGCCCGGCGAGCTCCTGCAACGAGAGGCGCACCAGTTCCACAATGAGCTCGCCCGCGCCACGCGCTGCCGTCTCACTCATCTGCGGCAGTTCCTGGTAGGTGGTGCGCATGGTTTCCAGCGCCACCCGGGCGATGCCGCTCACGCCACCCACATGCCGCGCCATCAGCGGTTCGAGCTTGAGGCCACGCTCGGTCAGCTGATCTTTGGGCAGCATCACGATCAGGTGTTCCACCCGCTCGGGATTGGCGATTTCGTAGCTGCCGGTGGTGTCGTAGATGGCCCAGCCGCCGGGGCGCACCCAGGCCTCGCGCCCCTGCTGCTGCACCGCCGCGCTGCCCTGCCAGGGCGCCACGATCTTGAGGTAGGCGCGGTCGTTGGCGCGCGCCAGTTGTGGGCTCTTGAGCACGCGGTGGCGGTTCGCTTCGAGCTTGGTGAGCACCACGTCGCCCGCGGCCGATGCGCTCATGTGGCCATCGAACCCGGTGTCGCCGTAGAGGTCGGATTCGAGGCCGCCGAAATGGGTCCACACCCAGTCGCGCCAGATGGCGGCGCGCTCGATCGGCGCCACGCTGTCGGTGCTCATCACGGAGGCAACGGCCATGGGGGTCTCCGGGGGTGGTCTGGGACACAAATTATCGGCCGCCCCGCGAGCCCTCGCTGTGCCCGAGGTTGAGGGTTTACCCGAGGCGTCATGCACGTTCCGGCAAGCAGGTAGTGCACCCACAGCACAGCGCGCGATCGCGGTCGTGCCTACCATTCGGCTCTCAGCCAACCCATACCTGCAGGAGACACAACATGGTTCAAGCCAATCGCCGTCTGGTCATCAAGAGCGCCGCCGCCGCGGTGGGCGCCATGTCCTTCGCTCCCCAGCTCCTGGCGCAGTCCGCGCCGGTGCGCATCGGGTATTCGATGTCGCGCACCGGCCCCTGGACGGGTGGCGCGCAGGTGAGCCAGGAGCCCAACTACCTGCTCTGGGCCGAGCAGCAGAACGCCGCGGGCGGTCTCGACGTGAAAGGCGTGAAGCGCCAGATCGAACTCATCAGCAGCGACGACCGCAGCGACACCGAGACCGTGGTGCGCACCTACGAAAAGCTCATGGGCAGCGACAAGGTCGACCTGGTGCTGCCGCCCTGGGGTTCCAACGCCAACTTCGCCGTGGCCCCGCTGGCCAACCGTTTCCAGTACCCGTTCCTGGCGCCCACCGCGCTCTCGCGCCGCCTGGTCGAGATGCGCCTGCCGTACTTCTTCCTGCTGCTGCAGCAGCCCGCGCCCATGACCAACGCGCTGGTCGACATGCTGAAAGCCAACGGCGTGAAGACCGTGGCGCTGATCTACGTGGACGACCTGTTCGGTCTGGAGAACTTCGCCGCCTTCAAGGTGGCGCTGCAGGGCAGCGGCATCACGCTGGTGGAAGACAAGAGCTACCCCGGTGGCGTGAAAGACCTCTCGCCCGTGCTGCGCTCGATGAAGGACAAGAACCCCGACGCGTTTGTCGGATTCACCTACCCGCCCGACACCATCCTGGCCAGCCGCCAGGCCAAGGAAGTGGGCTTCAACCCGAAGTTCTTCTACGCCTCGGTGGGCACGGCCTTCCAGCTCTACCGCAACGTGATGACCCCCGCCGGTGCCGAAGGTGTGCTGGGCATGGGTTCGTGGAACAGCAAGACCAGCCCGGCTGCCAAGGCCTACTTCGACGCGCACACCAAGAAGTTCGCGGGCAAGGAGCCCGACCGCTGGGCCAGCGGCGCCTGCTGGGCCGGTCTGGAGATCCTCACCAACGCGGTGAAGGCACAAGGCCTGGACCGCAAGGCCATCCGCGACTATGTGGCCGGCACCACGCACAAGACCATCATCGGCGACATCAAGTTCAACGGCAGCGAGAACGTGGGCACGCCGGGCACCGTGAGTCAGTGGCAGAACGGGGAATTCGAGGTGGTGTGGCCGAAGAGCGTCGCAACGGCGGCGCTCAATCCGGCAAAGCCCGCCTGGAAGTAGGGCTCACCCCCGCGCCGCGCCTGCGGCGCGTCACCCCCTCCAGGGGGCAATGCCTGCGGGCCGGCGGCGCCGGACCCGCGGCATTCTGGTCAACAACCCTCGCTCACCCCCACATGTCTTTCTCCGCCTGGCTCGAACTCCTCGCCTCCGGTCTCATCACCGGGGGCATCTATGCGCTCGTCGCGCTCGGGCTGAACCTGCAGTACGGGCTGATGCGCATCCTCAACATCGCGCACGGCGAGTTCCTCATGGTGGGGGCCTACCTCACCTGGATGGCACAGACCTCGCTCGGGCTCAATCCGCTGTTCATGGTGCCGGTGTCGTTCGGCATGCTGTTCGTGCTGGGCTGGGTGATCCACCGCCTGTGTTTCCGCCGCCTCACCGCCACCTCGCCCAACCTCGACATCTTTGAAGCGCGCGGTCTCATGGTGGCCTTCGGCTTGATGTTCCTGGTGCAGAACTTCGCCTCGTGGATGTGGGGCGGCGATTTGCGCGGCTACGACTTCCTGACCGAGCCGGTGCAGATTCCGCTGCCCGACGGCACGGCGCAGTTCGCCGGCAACAAGCTGCTGGTGTTTGCCCTGGCCCTGCTGTTCTCGGGCGCGCTCATCGTGCTCATGCGCACCACGCTGCTGGGCAAGGGCGTGCGCGCGCTCATGCAGTCGCCCACCGGCGCGCAGCTCATGGGCATCAACACGCAGCGCCTGCACCCGCTCATGTTCGGCATCGGCCTGGGTCTCTCGGGTGTGGCCGGTTGCCTGATCTCCATGTCTTACACCATCTCACCGTCGATGGGCGAGCCCTACACCATCACCGCGCTCATCGTCATCACGCTGGGCGGCTTCGGCAGCATGGGCGGCGCGCTGGCCGGTGGCCTGCTGCTGGGCGTGATCGAAGCCCTGGGCATGCACTTCACGAATCCCTCGCTCAAGGCCTTGTTGAGCTACGTGGTCTTCATCAGCGTGCTGCTCCTGCGCCCCGAAGGTCTGTTCTCGCGCAAAAGCAGAAAAGCATGAATTCAAGACAATTCCTCATCCGCGACCTGCTGGTCCTCTTCGGCCTCACCGGCTGGGCGCTGGCGCTGCCGGGCTTCGCCAGCGAGTTCGCCGTGTCAATGGCGCTCACCTGCCTGATGTACATCGCGCTCTCGTCGAGCTGGGCGCTGTTCTGCGGCACCACGCGCTACCTGTCGCTGGCCACCTCGGCCTTCTTCGGCATTGGCGCCTACACCAGCGCCATCCTGCTGGAGCAGGTGTCCTGGGCGCAGGCCATCGGACTGGGGGCACTGATCGCCGCGGCCGTGGCGGTGGTGATGGGCGCGGCCGTGCTGCACCTGCGCGGCACCTACTTCGCGGTGCTCACCTTCGGCATGACCGAGCTCATCCGCCACGCCATCAGCTACTTCGAGAAGAGCGTGACCGGTACCGTGGGCCGCGTGCTCATGGTGGTGCCCGATCGCGACACCATCTATCTCACCGTGCTCGCGCTCGCGGTGATCACGGTGGCGCTGTCCATCACGATCCGGCGCACGCGCTTCGGCCTGGCCATGCTGGGCATCGGGGCCGACGAGCAGCGCGCCCAGACCCTGGGCGTGAACACGCGCTGGGTCAAGGTGGCGGGCTTCGCGCTCACCGCCGCGGTGGCCGGCGCGGTGGGTGCGGCCATGTCGGTGCGCTGGACCTACATCGACCCGCACACCGTCTTCAACCCCTTCATCGGTTTCCAGACCGTGCTGATCGCGCTCATTGGCGGCGCGGCCACGCTGTGGGGCCCGTTGATTGCCGCCATCGTCTTCAGCGTGCTGGCCGAAACGCTGCGCCTGCAGGTGCCGCAGATCTACATGATGTCGCTGGGCCTGCTGCTCATCCTCTCGGTGCTGTACCTGCCGGGTGGCCTGGCTTCGCTGCGCGCCGAGACCTTCCGTGGCTGGCGCGATGGTGCCAAGGCGTGGTGGCTGGAAACACGTGATGACCTGAGCGGTGAGACGAAACGTCGCAAGTTGCGCGACAAACAACTCAGGGAGCGCCGCGATGTCTTCTGATCGCCAGCCGCTCCTCGACGCACGCGACATCACCGTGCGCTTCGGTGGCCTCACCGCGGTGGATGCGGTCAGCGCGCGCTTCATGGCCGGCGAACTCGTCGGCATCATCGGGCCCAACGGCGCGGGCAAGACCACCTTTTTCAACGCCATCTCGGGCGTGACCCAGGCCACCAGCGGCAAGCTGCTGATGCAGGGGCGTGAACTGAGCGGCAAAGGCCCGCACCGTTTTGCAGCCCACGGGCTGGCGCGCACCTTCCAGACCCCGCGCACCTTTGCCGACATGCGCGTGCGCGACAACATCGCTTTCGGTCTCAAGTTCGCTGGCCGCCGGCCACGCAAGTACATCTGGTGGGGCGAAGAGACGACCGTGCCCTGGGTGCTGCGCACGCCGGAGAGCATCCTGGGTCTGATCGGCCTCTCCGCCCAGGCCGATCTGCCGGCCGCGGCCATCACGCCCTCGCAACAGCGCCTGCTGGAAATCGGCATGGCCTTGGCCACGCGCCCGCGCATGCTGCTGCTCGACGAGGTGGCTGCCGGCCTGACCGAAAACGAGGTCGAGGAGATGGCGCGGCTGATCCGCCGCCTGCGCGACGAGCTCGACCTCACCGTGGTCTGGATCGAGCACGCCGTGACCACGCTGCTGCGCCACGTGGAGCGCGTGATCGTGCTGCACCAGGGCAGGAAGATTGCCGATGGCACACCCGCCGAGGTGGTGCGCAACGCCGAGGTGATCGAGGCCTACCTGGGCGACGAGATGAACGAGCCAGAGGAGACCACCGCATGATGTGGTACCGACCCACCCCCTTCGAGCTCGGTGGCGGCGCCCGCGCCCGCCTCAAGGTCGACGGCCTGTCCGCCGGCTACGGCGCCTTCCTGGTGCTGCGCGACCTCAAGCTCGACATCCAGCCCGGACTCACCGTGGTGCTCGGCCCCAACGGCGCCGGCAAGACCACGCTGCTCAAGGCGCTCAACGGCTTGATCCCGCGCGGCGGATCGGTGCTGCTCGACGGCACCGAGATGCCCGAGAAGACGCACGAGATCGTGCAGGCCGGCGTGGCCCTCGTGCCCGAAGGTCGCCAGTTGTTCCCGCAACTCACCGTGGCTGAGAACCTCGAACTCGGCGGCTGGCTCGTGCCCAAGGCGCAACGCGCCGAGCGCCTGGCCCGGGCCTTCGTGGACTTTCCCAAGCTCCAGGAGCGCGCCACCCAACTGGCCGGCACCATGAGCGGCGGCGAGCAGCAGATGGTGGCGGTCGCGCGCGCCATGATGTGCGCGCCGCGCCTGCTCATGCTCGACGAACCCTCGCTGGGTCTCGCGCCCAAGATGGTCGACGAGCTGCTCACCATCGTGCGCCGCATTGCCGACGCCGGCACCACCGTGCTGATGGTGGAGCAGAACGTGAAGAAGGCGCTGGCGGTGGCCGACCGCGGCTACGTGATGGAGCGCGGCGCGCTGGTGGCGAGTGGCCCGGCCAGGCTGCTCGCGCGCTCCACCGTGATCCGCGAGGCCTACCTGGGCGCCGACAAGGACCCCGCCACCGGCACCACCAGCGCCGCCGATGCCGTGCAACGCCGCAAGGCCGTGGCCACCCCCTGACACCGTGCAGTTGTTTATTTAGGAGAACCCCATGTCCGACATGTCCATGCTCATCAACGGCCTCAAAGTCACCGCCGAAAAAGGCGCCACCTTCGAACGCCGCAACCCACTCGACGGCAGCGTGGCCACACGCGCGCCTGCCGCGTCACCGGCCGATGCCGTGATGGCGGTGGAAGCCGCCGCCGAAGCCTTCAAGACCTGGAGCGAAACAGGGCCCAGCCTGCGCCGCGCCCTGTTGCTCAAAGCGGCCGATGCGCTGGAGGCCAAGACGCCCGCGTTCATCGAAGCCGTGTCCGCCGAGACCGGCGCCACCGGCATGTGGGGCGGCTTCAACGTGATGCTGGCCGCCGGCATGATCCGCGAAGCCGCCGCGCTCACCACGCAGGTGGCGGGTGAGGTGATTCCGTCCGACGTGCCCGGGTCGCTGGCCATGGGCGTGCGCCAGCCGGCCGGCGTGGTGCTCGGCATCGCGCCGTGGAACGCGCCCATCATCCTCGGCGTGCGCGCCATCTGCGTGCCGCTGGCCTGCGGCAACACGGTGATCTTCAAGGGCAGCGAGAACTGCCCACGCACCCACCAGCTCATCGTCGAGGCCTTCCAGGACGCGGGCTTTCCGCCCGGCGTGGTGAACTACATCACCAACGCACCGGCCGACGCGGGCGCCGTGGTCGAAGCCATGGTGGCCCACCCAGCGGTGCGGCGCGTGAACTTCACCGGCTCCACCAAGATCGGCAAGATCATCGCCATGACTTGCGCGAAATACCTCAAGCCCGTGGTGCTGGAACTCGGCGGCAAGGCGCCGCTGGTGATCCTGGACGACGCCAACCTCGACGACGCCGTCAACGGCGCGGCCTTCGGCGCCTTTGCCAACAGCGGCCAGATCTGCATGAGCACCGAGCGCATCATCGTGGACCAGAAGATCGCGGACGCCTTCGTGAAGAAGTTCAGCGACAAGGCCAAGGCGCTGCCGCTGGGCGATCCGCGCAAGCCCGAGCCGGTGGTGCTGGGCTCGGTGATCGGCATGGGCACGGTCAACCACTGCAACGAACTGATCGACGACGCATTGGCCAAAGGCGCCAAGCTCGCGTGCGGCGGCAAGGCCGACACCACGCTCATGCCCGCCACCGTGCTCGACTTTGTGACCCCCGCCATGCGCATCTACCACGAGGAAACCTTCGGCCCGGTGAAGTGTGTGGTGCGCGTCAACGGCGTGGAAGAGGCCATCGCCTGCGCCAACGACAACGAGTACGGCCTCTCGGCCGCCGTGTTCGGCGGCGACATCGCCCGCGCCTTCAACGTGGCCCGCAAGATCGACAGCGGCATCTGCCATGTGAACGGCCCGACCGTGCACGACGAAGCGCAGATGCCGTTTGGCGGCGTGAAGGGCTCGGGCATCGGTCGCTTCGGCGGCAAGGCCGGCATCGCGGAGTTCACCGAACTGCGGTGGATCACCTTGCAGACGACGCCGCGGCACTATCCGTTCTGATGTTTGGAAACTGCCGCTGGATTGGACGCTTCTTGCCGGTTGGAGGCTCTCAGTAGAGACCTCTGAGGGCAGTGCCGACTTGTTCCAAGGTCTTGTTGGTGGTGTTGGCAGCCTTCATGAACGCGGCTTCCGCATCAAGATGGCTTTCAGCCGAACAGACCAAGCCATGATCGCCCGGGGTGGCTTTGAGCACCGCCCGAAGGTAATCGTCTGCTACTCGTTCAATGAGTATCCAGAGCTTTCTGTTGGCAAGTCGCATGCTTTCGCTCAGGTCATCACCGAGATACGACCTACCCCAGGGAGTGCCTTTGCGAAAAGCTGTCAGGTCTTCCTCTTGCTGAAGACGAAGTGTGTGCTGGCCTGAGAGCCACGTTGCCCCCACGATGGTTCCAAGCAGACCTCAAAGTGCTGCATCCATCACACCATCTGCCTCATTGGCTTATGCCGCCTCCACATGCAACCTCACCCCCAAAGCCCGCGCCACCTTGAGCACGGTTGCAAAACTCGGGTTGCCTTCCGGGCTCAGTGCGCGATAGAGACTTTCACGGCTGAGTCCCGCATCCTTGGCCACCTGCGTCATGCCTTTGGCGCGAGCGATATCGCCGAGTGCGCGGGCAATGCCCGCCGCGTCGTCAGGCGCGTCGGTGAGCCAGGCATCGAGGTAGGCGGCCATGTCCTCGGGGGTGCGCAGGTATTCGGTCACGTCGTAGGGGGTGGTCTTGGTGGCGGTGGTCTTGGGCATGGTGGTCACTCCTGGTAGCCCTGTGCCAGGGCAATGGCTTTGGCAATGTCTTTGGTCTGGGTGGACTTGTCGCCACCGACCAGCAACAGCAGCAGCACGTTGCCGCGCTGCGTGTAGTACACCCGGTAGCCGGGGCCGACGTCGATTTTCAGTTCCGATACGCCGTCGGTGAGGTTCCGGTGCGCGCCTGGGTTGCCATGAACCAGTCGATCGACACGGACCAGAATGCGGGCACGCGCCATGGGGTCTCGCAGGCCATTGATCCATCGGCGGTAGTCATCGGTCTGCTCGATACGCATGGCGCAAGTGTAGCCTGTGAGCTACATCTGTCAATGCTGCCCTGGCTGCAGCGGCGCCGCTGGGGGCAACAGTCCGCCGCCCTGATGCTCGCACCGCCGCGGCATTACCCGTTCTGAACGCGGCCGCTGCGCGGACTCACCGTTGCGCCATGCGTGTCGGCGCGAACATGCTGCGTCCCAGCCACCGCCAGAGCCGCTGACCGTTGCGGCCCGCACCCTGCACCGTGAGGTCGCCGGCCCGGATCTTCTGCGCCGGGTCACCGTCGCCGGTCCAGATCTCGGTGAGTGCGCGCACGGTCGATTCCACCAGCACGCTGACGTCGTGGCCCGGGTCGTCGCGGCACAGGTCGGCCTCGTGGTGTTCCACCACCAGCCACCATTGCCGCTCGGCCACGGGCGCATCGCTGAAGCGGAAGTGGACGACGGTGCGCTCTCCGTCGGGGAACTCCTCCAGGCGCGCGAAGCGGCGGATGTCCCACATCAGAAAACCCGCGTCGAGCTGCTCGCGCCGCAGCCGGCTGCCGATCCAGCGCGCACCCCAATGACCGATGCCCACGACGATCGGTCGCAGTTCTTCGCCGGCGGGCGTGAGGTGGTACTCCCAGGTCTTGTCGGCGCGGCGCCGCTCGACGACGCCGATCTCTTCGAGTTTGCGCAAGCGCTGCGTCAACAGCGTGGCCGACATGCGCGGCACGCCGCGATGGATGTCGTTGAAGCGATGGCTGCCGCAGAGCAACTCGCGCACCACCAGCGGTGTCCACACGGCACCCAGCACCTCCGCGCCCCGCGCGACCGTACAGAACTGCATGTAGTCGATCATGCGGATCAGTCTAGCGGTGCGCAGGTCGGCTGCCTACTCCAGATTCTGGACTTGAAGGTGCGTGGCGCCCGGCTTAACTTGAAGCCAGACCGCACACGTCGCGCGGTCCAGTCCAAGGAGCACTGCCATGACCGAGACCCTCATTCCCCGTCCCGCTTCCCCAGCCGTCTTTGACGCCGAGAAGTTCCGCCAGACCACACGCGCGCAGTGGGAAAACGCCGCCGAAGCCTGGGACCGCTGGGGCCCCTTGCTGGCCCGCTGGCTCGGGCCCGCGACCGAAGCCATGCTGGACATGGCGGCGGTGGGGCCTGGCGCGCGCGTGCTCGACGTGGCGGCCGGCGCGGGCGAACAAACCCTGGTCGCCGCGCGCCGAGTGGGCACGCGCGGCCATGTGCTGGCCACCGACATCTCGCCGGCGATTCTTCGCTACGCCGCATCGGCGGCCGAACAGGCCGGCCTGTCGAACGTGGAAATCCGTGAGCTCGATGGTGAGCGCCACGACCTGTTGCCCGGCGCCACCTTCGACGCCGCGGTATCGCGCGTCGGCCTGATCTACTTTCCCGACCAGCAGCGCGCGCTCGCCGGCATCCGTCACGCACTGAAGCCGGGTGGGCGCTTCGCCGCGGTGGTGTATTCCACGGCCGAACGCAATCCCTTCTTTGCCGTGCCGGTCGGCATCATCCGGCGCCGTGCGCAGTTGCCACCACCCCTGCCGGGGCAACCCGGGCCGTTCTCGCTGGGCGGTGAAGGCGTGCTGGCGAAAGTGCTGGAGCAAGCGGGCTTTCGCGACGTGGAGGTGCGCAAGGTCGACTCCCCCGTCCGTCTGCCGACGGCCACCGAGTGCGTGCGCTTCGAGCGGGAATCCTTCGGCGCGCTGCACCAGATGATGGCCAGCTTGAGCGACGACGAGCGCACCGACACGTGGAGAGAAATCGAGGAAGCCTTGCTCCGCTTCGAAACCCCGTCGGAGGGTTTCGTTGGGCCGTGCGAGATGCTGGTCGGGGCGGGCACGCGCTGAGCGGAAAGCCCTGACGGTGGTGGTGACTTTCATATGCAACTCATAATGTTGCATGAAAAAGAGCAGCCAACTTTCAGACGTTCTCCACGTGTTGCTGCACATGGCAGAACACGATGGGCCCGCCACCTCCGAGATGCTGGCCACCGCGATGCAGACCAATCCGGTGGTGCTGCGCCGGCTGATGTCCGGCCTGAGAGAGGCGGGCTTCGTTGCTTCAGCCAAGGGCCATGGCGGCGGGTGGGTGCTGTCCTGTGCGCTGGACCGCATCAGCTTGCGTGACGTTCATGAGGCGCTGGGCGCACCGGCGCTCGTGTCGCTCGGCTTTCGCGAAGACCGGCCCACGTGCCTGGTTGCTCAAGCGGTTCACGAATCACTCAACGGCGCCGTGCTGGCGGCGGAGGCTGTCCTGTTGAAGCGTCTCGGCGCCGTGACCTTGGCCACGCTGTCCAACGACTTTCACCAGCGAATGGCGCACCACCGGGCAACAGGAGGATCTGGTCCACATCATCTCGGAGGGCATGCGCATGAAGCGGGTTGATTTCGCCATCATTGGCGGCAGCTACGCCGGACTCTCCGCAGCCCTGCAACTGGCGCGCGCGCGCCGTGACGTTCTGGTGGTGGACGCGGGTCAGCGGCGCAACCGCTTTGTGGACGAGGCGGGCGAGACCTCACACGGATTCCTGACGCAAGATGGTCGCGCGCCCGGCGAGATCGCCGCCGACGCCCAGCGGCAGCTGATGCGCTATGCAACGGTTCGCTGGATGGATGGTGTGGCAGAGCATGCCCGGGTCGAGCCCGACGGTCGGCTGGCGTTCCGCGTCGGCGAAACCAGGATCAGCGCCGCCCGACTGATCCTCGCCACCGGTGTGCGCGACGAGTTGCCACCGCTTGCGGGTCTGGCAGAGCGCTGGGGGCGCAGTGTGTTCCATTGTCCGTACTGTCACGGATACGAGATGGATGCGGGCCGCATCGGCATCGTGGCCACCTCGCCACTGGCCCATCACCATGCCGTCATGCTGCCGGACTGGGGCGTCACCACGCTCTTTTTGAATGGGGCCTATTCACCGAACGAGGACGAACTCGCGGTGTTGGCGCGCCGAGGTACCCAGCTTGAGCGCACGCCGATCGAACGCATCGAAGGCTTCGCCGACGTGGTGCTCAAAGACGGTCGCAAGCTCCCGATGAACGGACTCTTCACGCAGCCGCGGACGACGATGAGCAGTCCATTGGCCGAGCAGCTGGGTTGTGCCATGGACGAGGGACCGATGGGTCCGTTCATCAAGACGGGTGAGGCGCAGGCCACCAGCATTCCCAACGTGTTTGCGTGCGGAGACGCCGCCCGGGCGGCGGGCAACGTGGCCCTGGCGGTGGCCGACGGCGCGATGGCAGCGTTCGGAGCGCATCGGGTCTCCATGGCCTGAACCTCAGGCCCGGGTGTCCAGCAACGTGCCCAGCATGCGGTCTTCCGTCTGCACCGTGCGCAGGTTGGCGGCGAAGCTGTAGAGGCTCATGCGTTGGCCCACCAGGTCTTCGGCCAGTCGATCGAAGGGTGCCGACACGTCGGTCTCGCGACCGATCTGCGCATCCACACCACCCAGATCGGGCCGGGCTGTCTGGGTCGTGACCTGGCGCCGGAAGTCCGGTGTCTGCACGTTGGCCACGTTGTGGGCGTGCGAGTCCAGCTTGAGTTGCGCGGCGCGCATGCCGCTCAGGCCGATGGCGGCGGCCGAGGTGCCTGAGATGACGGACAGGGACATGGTGGGCGTGGCGCTGGAGGGCGGATGGGTGGAGATCTCAACCGGTGTATCGGCCTGCGATGTGGCAACTTGAGCCCTCTCCCGCCACAAAGGGCGCCCCTCTGCGAAAATCCCGTGCATGAACGCGACCAACACCACCGAACTCATGCACACCCTGGGCCAGCAGGCCAAGGCGGCCTCGGCGCTCATGGCCAAGGCCAGCGCGGCCACCAAGCAGCGCGCCTTGCGCGGCCTGGCGGCCCTGCTGCGCGCCAATGTGGACGCGCTGCAGCGGGACAACGCCAAGGACCTGGAGCGCGCCCGCGCCGCCGGCCTGGCCGAGCCGCTGGTGGACCGCCTCAAGCTCACGCCCAAGGTGATCGAGACCTGTGCCCAGGGCTGCGAGCAGCTCGCGGCCATGCCCGAGATCATTGGCGACATCACCGGCATGAAGCAGATGCCCAGCGGCATCCGGGTGGGGCAGATGCGTGTGCCCATCGGCGTGTTCGGCATGATTTACGAGAGCCGGCCCAACGTGACCATCGAGGCCGCGTCGCTGTCCATCAAGAGCGGCAACGCGGCCATCCTGCGCGGCGGCTCCGAAGCCATCGAATCCAACCGCGCCCTGGCCGCGCTGGTGCAGCGTGCGATGGTCGATGCCGGCCTGCCGGCCGATGCGGTGCAGCTGGTGCCCACCACCGACCGCGCCGCCGTGGGCCAGCTCATCACCATGCCGCAGTACGTGGACGTGATCATCCCGCGCGGCGGCAAAGGCCTGATCGAGCGCATCAGCGCCGAGGCCAAGGTGCCCGTCATCAAGCACCTGGACGGCAACTGCCACACCTACGTGGACGACCCCTGCGACGTGGCCATGGCGGTGACCGTGGCCGACAACGCCAAGACGCAAAAGTACAGCCCCTGCAACGCGACCGAAAGCCTGCTGGTGGCGCGCGCCGTGGCGGCCGAGTTCCTGCCGAAGATCGGCGCCATCTACGCCGCCAAGGGTGTGGAGATGCGCTGCTGTCCGGACGCCAAAGCGATCCTGGCCGCCGTGAAAGGCGCCCACCTGAAGGACGCGACCGAGCAGGATTGGTCCGAGGAATACCTGGCGCCCGTCATCAGCATCAAGCTGGTCGAGGGTGTGGACGAGGCCATTGCCCACATCAACCACTACAGCAGCCACCACACCGACGCCATCCTCACCACCGACCACATGCACGCCCAGCGTTTTTTGCGGGAGGTGGATTCGGCCAGCGTCATGGTGAATGCGAGCACCCGCTTCGCCGATGGTTTTGAATTCGGCCTGGGGGCCGAAATCGGCATTTCCACCGACAAGTTTCACGCGCGTGGACCGGTGGGGGTGGAGGGCCTGACCTCGCTCAAGTACGTGGTGTTGGGCGAGGGCGAAGTGCGCGGCTGAGACCGCGCACGGCTCAGTTGCGGTGGATGGAAATCCCCCCGTCAACCCGCATGGCGGTGCCGGTGGTGAACGACGAGGCGTCGGATGCCAGGTACAGCGCCGACTGCGCGAGCTCCTCCGGGCGGGCCAGGCGCTGGAGCGCATGCAGACCTTCCACATGGGCCCGGCTCTCGGGTGTGCCATTCATCTCCCGGGCCATCGGGGTGTCCGTGCCGCCGGGCACGAGGGCGTTGACACGCACTGCCTGCGGCCCGAATTCCACCGCCAGCGCCTGGGTCAGGCCGATCAGACCGGACTTGCTGGCCGCATAGGCGGCCACGCCGGAGAAGGCCGTGGTGTGGCCCACGACGGTCGACGTGAAGATCACCGAACCGCCGCCCCGCTTCAACAGGGCTGGAATCTGGTGTTTGGCACCGAGGAAGGCGCCGGTGAGGTTGGTGGCGATCGCGTCCTGCCACGACGCGCTGGACAGTGACAGGGTGGAGCCCATCGTGCCCAGTGTGCCGGCGTTGTTGAACGCCACATCCAGACCGCCAAAGTGCTCGGTGGCCTGCTCCACCAGCGCCTGAGCAAAGGCCTCGTCTCTCACGTCGCCCGCCACGCGAACCGCAGCGCCGCCGGCCCGGCGGATCTCGGCGACCAACTCGTCGAGTTCGGCCTCGCGTCGGGCCCCGACCACCACCGCCGCGCCCTCCCGCGCAAAAAGCAAGGCCGTGGCCCGGCCGATGCCTGAACTGGCGCCGGTGATGATCGCGACCTTGCCGGTCAATGCATGCATGTGTCACTCCCGGGTTGAAAAGAGCCCCCAGCGTAGGCGCCGTGCCGCCGTTTGTCTGGCCGGATGCGGACACGCGATTCCGCGCTTGCCACGGGCAGTGCCCGCGGAAAAAATGCACCCGGGTCGCCTGGCCCGCCGACGGGTCGACAGAACAAGGACGAGAACCATGTGCCGCAACATCAGGACGCTGTTCAATTTCGAGCCGCCCGCCACGGAGCTGGAGATTCGCGACGCCGCGCTGCAGTTCGTGCGCAAGCTCAGCGGCTTCAATGTGCCGTCGCAGGCCAACGAGGTGGCGTTTGACCGCGCGGTGGAGCAGGTGGCCGGCTCCGCCCGGGAGCTCATCCGGTCGCTGCGCACCACCGCCGCCCCGCGCGACCGCGACGTGGAGGCAGCCAAGGCCCGCGCCCGCACGGCCGCCCGCTTCGGGCCAGCCCCGTCAGCCCGCTGACGGGGCTGGCCAAAAGATCGCGCGAAAGAAGCCCGGCAAACTGGTGTCTTCGGCTTGAAATGGGTGTCATATGGCCCCATTACACTGACTACCCCCACCCGTTGCCACCGCAGGCCTTTTTCCTATGGTTCCCCACCTCGTCACCGCCCTGACCGGCCCCATCAACGAGCTTGAGCAGCGCATCCTCGAGTCCACGCCGGTGATCGAGCGCTGGTTCCGGCTGGAGTGGATGGAGCACACGCCGCCGTTCTACACGTCAGTAGACGTGCGCAATGCCGGCTTCAAGCTCGCGCCGGTGGACACCAACCTCTACCCCGACGGCTGGAACCACCTCACGCCCGAGATGATTCCTCTGGCGGTGCAGGCGGCCATGGCCGCCATCGAGAAGATCTGCCCCGAGGCCAAGAACCTGCTGCTGATCCCCGAGAACACGCGCGACACCTTCTACCTGAGCAACCTGGCCCAGCTGCAGCGCATCTTCTACATGGCCGGGCTCAACGTGCGGCTGGGCTCCATGTCCAACGACATCAAGGTGCCCACCACGATCGAGCTGCCGGGCGGCGAAAAAGTGGTGCTGGAGCCCTTGATCCGCAGCAAGCGGCGCCTCGGTCTGAAGAATTTCGACCCCTGCACCATCCTGCTCAACAACGACCTCAGCGCCGGCGTGCCCGGCATCGTGGAAGACCTGCACGAGCAGTACCTGCTGCCCCCGCTGCACGGAGGCTGGCCCACGCGGCGCAAGAGCCACCACTTCAAGGCCTATGAAGAGGTGTCCAAGCGTTTCGGCAAGCTGCTGGGCATGGACCACTGGCTCATCAACCCGATGTTCAACCAGTGCGGCGAGGTCGACTTCAACACCGACGCCGGCCTGGAGTGCCTGCGCAGCAACACCGACGCGCTGCTGGGCAAGATCCGCCGCAAGTACAAGGAATACGGCATCAACGAGAAGCCATTTGTCGTCATCAAGGCCGATAACGGCACCGGCGGCATGGGCATCCTCACCGTGCGCGACGCCAAGGATCTGGACAAGCTCTCGCCCAAGACGCGGGAACGCATGGCCGTGGCCCAGGGCGGGCAGGCGGTGCATGAGGTCATCATCCAGGAAGGCGTGTTGACCAACGAGCGCATCAACAGCGCGGTGGCCGAGCCGGTGGTCTACATGATGGACCGCTACGTGGTGGGTGGTTTCTACCGTGTGCACGCCGACCGTGGCGTGGACGAAAACCTCAACGCACCCGGCTCCAGTTTCGTGCCGCTGGCCTTCGAGCAGAGCGCGCAACTGCCGCAGCCCGGTGTGAAGCCCGGTGCCAGCGTGCCCAACCGCTTCTACATGTACGGCGTCATCGGCCGCCTGGCCATGTTGGCGGCCAGTTACGAGCTCGAAGCCACCGACCCGGACGCCGAGGTCTACGAGTGAGTTGCTGCGGCGCAACATAAGCGCCGCGACGGCGCTTTAGAGTCCCTGGCCCGCAGACACGGGGCCCGAGGGGGGCGCAAAATCGCGGTCCCCAGACAAACCTGCCCCGCGCCCACCCGGCCGGGGTCGTTTCGTGTCAGCTTCCAAATCCTCTCTCGCGGCGCTCACCCTGGGCGCCATCGGCGTGGTCTATGGCGACATCGGCACCAGTGTGCTGTACGCCGTCAAGGAGGTCTTCGGATCCGGCCACGTCCCGTTCACCCACGCCAACGTCTACGGCGTGCTGTCCATCCTGTTCTGGACGCTCACCGTCATCGTGTCGCTCAAGTACGTGGTGTTGGTGCTGCGTGCCGACAACCACGGCGAAGGCGGCCTGATCGCCATGCTGGCGCTGGCCTCCACCGCGGTGAAAGACCGGCCCGAACTGCGCCAGACACTGCTGGCCGTCGGCATCTTCGGCACCGCGCTGTTTTACGGCGATGGCGTCATCACGCCCGCCATCTCGGTGCTCTCGGCGGTGGAAGGCCTGGAGGTCATTTCCCCCGCCTTTCGCCAGTACGTGGTGCCGATCACGCTGGTGGTGCTGTTCGCGCTGTTCGTGGTGCAAAAGCGCGGCACCGGCGGCATCGGCAGGTTCTTCGGCCCGATCACGGTGCTGTGGTTCATCAGCATCGCGGGCCTGGGCGTGGTGCAGATCGTGGACCACCCCGAGATCCTGGCCGCGCTCAGCCCGCACCATGCGTTGCGTTTCATCTGGCAGCAGCCGGGCACCACCTTCATCATCCTGGGCGCCGTGGTGCTGTGCGTCACGGGGGCTGAAGCGCTGTACGCCGACCTCGGCCACTTCGGCAAGAAGCCGATCCGCCTGGCCTGGTTTGCGGTGGTCATGCCTTGCCTCACGTTGAACTACTTCGGCCAGGGCGCGCTGCTGCTGGCACGACCCGAAGCGGTGAAGAACCCGTTCTTCAACATGGCGCCCGACTGGCTGCTCTTGCCGCTGGTGCTGCTGGCCACCATGGCGACCGTCATCGCCTCGCAGGCCCTCATCACCGGCGCTTTCAGCGTGACCAAACAGGCCATGCAGCTGGGCTACCTGCCGCGCCTGCAGGTGCAGCACACCAGCGAGCACGACACCGGCCAGATCTACATGCCCTTCGTCAACTGGGGCCTGTTTGCCGCCATCGTGCTGGCGGTGGTGATGTTCAAGTCGTCGACCAACCTGGCGGCGGCCTACGGCATCGCGGTCACGCTGGACATGCTGATCACCACCGTGCTCACCTTCTACGTGATCCGCTACAGCTGGAAGTACCCGCTGTGGCTGTGCGTGGCCGCCACCGGCTTCTTCTTCATGGTGGACCTGGCGTTCTTCACCTCCAACCTGCTCAAGCTGTTCGCCGGCGGCTGGTTCCCGCTGCTCATCGGCGGCCTGGTGTTCATGCTCATGATGACCTGGAAGCGCGGCCGCAGCCTCATGGGGGAGGCCCAGCAGGCCGAAGCGCTGGACCTGCCGAGCTTTCTGGAGGCGGTGTTCGTGAGCCCGCCGGTGCGCGTGTCGGGTACCGCCGTGTTTCTCACGGCCGAGCCGGGCAGCGTGCCCAATGCGATGCTGCACAACCTCAAGCACAACAAGGTGCTGCACGAGCAGAACCTGTTCGTGACCGTGCGCAGCCACGAGGTGCCGTGGATCGCGCCCGGACAACGCCTGCAGATGGAGCCGCTGGGGTACGACTGCTGGGCCGTGACGCTGAACTTCGGCTTCAAGGACGAGCCCGACGTGCCCAAGGCGCTGCAGCTCATGCGGGGCCACGGCTGTGCCATGGAGCCCATGACGACCAGTTACTTCCTGTCGCGCGACGTCGTCACGCCCACGCTGGGCGGCGGCATGGCGCCCTGGCGCGAAAAGCTGTTTGCCCAGATGCACCACAACGCCAGCGCGGCCGCGCAGTTCCTGCATCTGCCGAACAACGCGGTGATCGAGCTGGGCTCGAAGATCGAGATCTGAAGCCCACACGAGGTGGGGTGGCCGGCGCCCTCGCGCTGTTTGTGCAACAGTACGGCCTTCGTCAGAAAAGCAAGCCATGAACATCCTTTTTGTCGCCGACCCGCTGGTCACCTTCAAGACCTACAAAGACACCACCTTCGCCATGATGCGCGAGCTGCAGAAGCGCGGTCACACGCTGGCAGCCTGTGAGCCGCAGCACCTGCAGTGGCAGACCGGCCAGCCCGTGACCGCGCTGGCGCGCCGCATCGAGTTGACCGGCGTGGCCGACGACTGGTACCGCGTGCTGCACCAGGGCCGCGAAGCCCTGCACACGTTTGACGCCGTGCTCATGCGCAAGGACCCGCCGTTCGACAGCGAGTTCTTCTACGCCACGCACCTGCTGGAGCAGGCCGAACGCGAAGGCGCGAAGGTGTTCAACAGCCCGCGCGCGCTGCGCGACCACCCGGAAAAACTCGCGCTCATGGAGTTCGCCGCGTACGCGCCGCCCACGCTGGTGACGCGCTCGCCCGAGGCCATCCGCCACTTTCACGCCGAACACAAGGACATCATCCTCAAGCCCCTGGACGGCATGGGCGGCATGGGGATCTTCCGCGTCGGCCCCGACGGCATGAACCTGGGCTCCATCACCGAGACGCTCAACCAGGGTGGCGCCACCAGCGTGATGGTGCAGGCCTACCTGCCGGCCATCGTGGACGGCGACAAGCGCCTGCTGCTCATCGGCGGCAAGGTCGCGCCCTTCGTGCTGGCGCGCATTCCTCAGGGCAGCGAGTTGCGCGGCAACCTGGCGGTGGGTGGCAAAGGCGTGGCCCAGCCCCTGGCGGACACCGACCGCGCGATCGCCGAGGCCATCGCGCCTGTGCTGGCCGAACGCGGCCTGCTGCTGGTGGGGCTGGACATGATCGGCGACAAGGTGACCGAGATCAACGTCACCAGCCCGACCTGCTTCCAGGAAATCCAGCAGCAGACCGGCTTTGATGTGCCGGCGATGTTTGTGGATGCGCTTGAAGCGGCGATGGCATGAGCGAAGAAGACGACGCAGCGGCCGACGCGCCGGCTCAACCCAGGAACCCGCTGCACGGCTTGACGCTGGAAGCCATCGTCACCGCGCTCGCGGACCACTACGGCTGGGAAGAACTCGGCCAGCGCATCCCGGTGCGCTGCTTCAACGTCGACCCCAGCGTGGGCTCGAGCCTGCGTTTCCTGCGCAAGACACCGTGGGCGCGGGAAAAAGTGGAAGGCCTTTACCTGTTCATGCTGCGCGAGGAGCGCCGGGCCGGCCGGGGTTGACCCGCGCTCAGTGCGCCGTGGCCTTGGAGAACACATTGAGCACCACCACCCCGGCGATGATCAGACCCATGCCGATCAGGCCGGCCGCGTCGATGCGCTGACCATAGAGCAGCCAGGCCACCGCGGTGATCAGCACGATGCCCAGGCCCGACCAGACCGCATAGGCGATGCCCACCGGCACGCTCTTGAGCACCCCCGCGAGGCAGTAGAACGCCACGCCATAGCCCACCACCACGATCAGCGACGGCACGAGCCGCGTGAAACTCTCGCTCGCTTTCAAGGCGGTGGTGCCGATCACCTCGGCCACGATGGCCAGTCCGAGCATCATCCAGGCGTTCAATCGGTGGTCTCCTTGGGTACGGCGCTTTTCGAGAAACATGGACTCTGCCACAGGAAGGGGTGGTTTGTCCCCCTGATGGACTGTGTTGGAGCAGTGGCGTACGCTGCGTGCTCAACACTTCAGGAGGCATGCGATGACGAGCAAGAACACCATCTGCCTGTGGTACGACGGCGCTGCCCTGGACGCCGCCAACTTCTATGCCCGGACGTTCCCGGACAGTGCGGTGGGCGCGGTTCTGCGCGCGCCGGGCGACTATCCGGACGGCAAGCAGGGCGATGTGCTGACGGTCGAGTTCACCGTGGCCGGCATTCCCTGCCTCGGGCTGAACGGCGGCCCGGTGTTCAAGCACAACGAAGCGTTCTCCTTTCAGATCGCGACCGACGACCAGGCCGAGACCGATCGCTTGTGGAACGCGGTCGTGGGCAACGGTGGCCAGGAAAGCGCGTGCGGCTGGTGCAAGGACCGTTGGGGCGTGTCATGGCAGATCACCCCGCGCGCCCTCATCGCGGCCATCGCCGACCCCGATCGCGCGGCGGCCAAACGCGCCTTCGAGGCGATGATGACCATGCAGAAGATCGACATCGCGGCGATCGAGGCGGCACGGCAGGGCCAGAGCCCGCCGTGAAGCGCGGTCAGTGCACCGTCGCGCTCATGGCGCGCATGGCCTCCGCGCGCACCGGCACCGCGTAGCTGAGCGGTGCCAGCGCGGCCTGGATGCGCGCCATCTGCGCCTGGCTGACGAGGCCGCCCAGCATTTTCTGGAAGCGCGGTTCCAGCGTGCCGGAGACGATGTACTGCCAGCGGTAGGCCTTCAGCAGCGTGGCATTCACCTGCTCGGCGCGCTCCCCTTCCGGTGCCATGCCGCTGACGTTCAGGAAGTACGCCGCGTCGGCCTTGGCCTGCCCCTGCAGGATGCCGTCGACGCCGCCGACCAGCGCGATCAGGTCGTCCACCGCCGCATCGCGCTGGGTATCGGACGTCAGCTTGGCGTCTTCCCGTGCCCATTCGAGCTCGTCGATGATCGCGTGCTGGGACTCTTCCCGCCAGTGGAACAGGAACACGTCCTTGAACAGCGGCGACAGGCCTTCCGCGGCATCGATGCTGGCGCGGTAATGCGCCTGCGAGAACAACTCGATGTGGCAGGTGAGCGCCAGCACGGCCCAGGTGCTCTTGCCCAGCACGAAGGCGGCCACGTCGTTGGGCGACACGTCGAAGCGGTAGCCCGCCGGCATGTCGGCGCCCACCAGCCCTTCGATGCGGCGGAACAGCTCCTGGTGCTTCAGTTCCTCGTCGGTGAAGCGCACGATGGCTTCCAGCGCGGTCTGGTCGCCGAGCCAGTGGTCGCGGCTCACCTCCAGCATCTTCGCGCCGATGAAGCGCTCGACCAGGCCGAACATGTTGGCGTAGGTGCGGCCCTGCACCTGGCTCAGGAAGCGGTGCTCGGTGGGGCTCAGGAAAGGCAGCTCGTCGGCCAGTGACAGCCCGTCGGGCAGGAAGGTGTGGGCCAGGTCGAAATGGCGGCCGCGGATCACGTCGCGGTCGATGTCCCAGCGGATGCGTTTGGAGACCTCGATGGTCTTGGCGTAGCGCGGGATGTCCAGGGGGGTGGGGTGGGTTTCCATGGTGTTTCCTCTCGGTGAGATCCGTCGAATCGACGTGGATGAAGGATTGCTCGCCGCGCGCGCCGGCGCATGGGGCGGATGTCCCAAGTCCCCCGTCGAGGGGACATCGCAGGCGTCCAGCCATGGGACGAACGACCCAGGCGCGAGACAATGGCGCATGCCCGCCGTTCCGAGTCCCCCCTCGAACCTGCGTCAGAACCTGCGCTTCTGCAGCGCGGCCGACGGCACCCGGATCGCGATCGCGTCGATCGGGTCAGGCCCGCCGCTGCTGCGCGCCGCGCACTGGCTGAGCCACGTTGAACACGATCTGCACAGCCCCGTCTGGCGGCCTTGGCTGGCCGAACTCGCGCGCGACCACCAGTACATCCGCTACGACCAGCGTGGCTGCGGCCTGTCCGACAGCTCGGTGGCCGACTTCTCGCTCGACGCCTGGGTGGGCGACCTCGAGGCCGTGGTCGACAGCCTGGGCCTGCGCCGCTTTCCGCTGATCGGCATGTCGCAGGGCGGCGCGGTGGCCATTGCCTACGCCGTGCGCCACCCCGACAAGGTGTCTCACCTGGTGCTGCCCGGTGCCTACGCGCGCGGAGCGCTGCGGCGCGCCACGAGCGACGCCGAGCGGCTGGAGGCCGAGACGCTGGTCAACCTGATCCGCCTGGGCTGGGGGCGCGACAACGACGCCTTCCGCCAGGTGTTCACCAACCAGTTCATCCCCGGCGGCACGCCGGCGCAGCACCAGTGGTGGAACGAACTGGAGCGCCTGACCGCGAGCCCCGAGAACGCCGCGCGCACGCTCGAGGCGTTTCACCGCGTCGACGTGACCGAGCTCGCGCGCCAGTTGCGCGTGCCCACGCTGGTGCTGCATGCGCGCGGCGATGCGCGCGTGCCGTTCGACGAAGGGCTGCGGCTGGCGGCGCTGATTCCGGGGGCGCGCTTCGTGCCGCTGGACAGCGACAACCACGTGCTGCTGGACACCGAGCCGGCATGGCCCGCGTTCCTGGCCGAACTCCGCGGATTTCTGGGCGCCGCGCCGGTCGATGCCAGCCGAGGCGATGCCGCGCTGACAGCGGCCGAGCGCGAGGTGTTGCGCCTCGTGGCGCTCGGTCTGGACAACCCGGCCATCGCGCAGCAGTTGAACAAGAGCGAAAAGACGGTGCGCAACCAGGTGTCGAGCATCTTCGACAAGTTGGGCGTGCACACGCGGGCCGAGGCCATCGTCTATGTGCGCGACCGGGCGACCTGAGTTGAACGCGGCTGCAGGCGCAGCCCTTCAGAGCTTCTCCGTCTCGCCCACCTTGGGTTGCCATTTCATCAGCCGTTTTTCGATGCGGCCCACGACCGCGTCGAGCACCAGCGCAAACGCCGTGAGCACCACGATGCCGGCCATCACGGTGTTGATGTCGAAGCTGCCCTCGGCCTGCAGGATCAGGTAGCCCACACCCTGGCTGGAGCCGAGGTATTCGCCCACCACCGCGCCCACGAAGGCCAGGCCCACGCTGGTGTGCAGCGAGCTGAACACCCAGCTGGTGGCGCTGGGCAGGTACACGTGGCGCAGCAGCTGCTTCTGGCTTGCGCCCAGCATGCGCGCGTTGGCCAATATGACCGGGCTCACTTCCTTCACGCCCTGGTAGACGTTGAAGAACACGATGAAGAACACCAGCGTCACGCCCAGCGCCACCTTGCTCGCGATGCCCAGGCCGAACCACACCGCGAAGATGGGCGCGAGGATGATGCGCGGCATCGAATTCATGGCCTTGATGTAGGGCTCCAGGATGGCCGAGGCCATGGGCGAGAGCGCCAGCCACAGGCCGCCGCCCAGGCCGCCGAGCGCGCCGATGGCAAAGGCCAGCACCGTCTCCGTGAGCGTCACGCCCAGGTGCTTGTAGATGTCGGCGTCGGTGACGAACCAGGCCCAGATGCGCTCGGCCACGCGCAACGGCTCACCGAAGAAGAACGCGGCCTGGCGGTCGTTCTCGAACATGAAGTTCGGCAGCAGGCCGGGCGTGGTCATGGCGTACCAGAACACGATGAGCGCCACCAGCAGACCGATCTGCCACAGGCGCAGGGTCTTCGGCTGCGGTTTGATGAGGTTCCACATGGCTCAGGCCACCTTGAGTTGTTGTTGGTAGCCCTTGAGCACTTCCTCGCGCATCACGGCCCAGATGGCGGCGTGCAGTTCGATGAAGCGGGCGGTGGTCTTGATCTCGGCCACGTCGCGCGGGCGCGGGATGTCGATGCTGAATTCGCCGATGGGATGGCTGGCCGGGCCGGCGCTGAGCACCACCACGCGGTCGCTCATCGCTATCGCCTCATCCAGATCGTGCGTGATGAACAGGACGGCCTTCTTTTTGGCCGCCCACAAGTCCAGCACTTCGTTTTCCATCAGCTGGCGCGTCTGGATGTCGAGCGCGGAAAACGGTTCGTCCATCAGGATGATGTCGGGGTCGAGCACCAGGGTCTGCGCCAGGCTGGCGCGCTTGCGCATGCCGCCGCTCATCTGGTGCGGGTAGCGGTCACCGAAGCCTCCCAGGCCCACGCGGCGCAGCCAGTCTTCGGCCTGCGTTTGTGCGTCCGCGTCAGGCACTCCACGGAACGACAGGCCCGCCATCACGTTGCCCAGCGCGGTGCGCCAGGGCATCAGGCTCTCGGTCTGGAACATGTAGCCCGCGCGGGTGTTGATGCCGGCCAGCGGCTCCCCGAACACGTTGACCGTGCCGGTGCTCGGCGAGAGCAGGCCGGCCGCGACATTGAGCAGCGTGCTCTTGCCACAGCCGGTGGGGCCCACCACGCTGACGAATTCGCCAGCGCCCACGGTCAACGTCACATCGCGCACGGCGGTGTATCGCTGACCGGGGTCGTCCTTGCTGATGAAAGTGCAGGACACGCCCTGCAGGTCGATCGCTGGACTCGTCACGTCAGCCTTTCGGGTACTTGGCGTTGGCCTTTTGCACGAAGGCGTTGGTGTAGACCGCGTTCAGATCGAGCTTGGCCGCAGCCAGCTTTTCGTCCACGCTGGCCAGCGCGCGGAACGCTGTGTCTGCCCCCTTGGCCGGGAAGCTGCCGTCGGGCGACAGCGCGCCCTTGGCGGCCATGAAGGCGTCGATGTAGACCGCACGATCACCGAGCAGGAAGCCCTCGGGAACGACCTTGATGATGTCGCCCGCACCGGCGGTCTGAATCCACTTGTTCGCGCGCACCATCGCGTTGGTCAGGGCCTGCGCGGTGTTCGGGTTCTTGTCCAGGAAGGGCTGGGGCGCGTACAGGCAGCCCGCGGGCATGGGGCCGCCGAACACCTTCTCCGATTCGGCGACGATGCGCGTGTCGGAAATGATCTTCATGTCGCCCGATCGCTGCAGCAGCGTGACCACAGGGTCGAGGTTGCTCATGGCGTCGATCTGGCCCGAGCGCATGGCAGCCACGGCGCCACTGCCCGCGCCCACGCCGACGATGCTCACGTCGCTCGGCTTCAGGCCGGCCTTGGCCAGCACGAAGTTGACCATCACGTTGGTCGAACTGCCCGGCGCGGTCACGCCGATCTTCTTGCCTTTGAGATCCGCAATTCCCTTGTAGCCGGCCATGGTCTTGGGGTTGATGCCCAGCACGATCTGCGGCGCCAGGCCCTGCAGCACGAAGGCGCGCATGGGCTGGCCCTTGAACTGCATGTTGACCGTGTGCTCGAACGCGCCCGAGACCACGTCGGCACTGCCGCCCACCACCGCGGCCAGCGCGCGCGAGCCACCGGCGAAGTCGGCAATCGTCACGTCCAGACCCTCGGCCTTGAAGTAGCCCAGTTGCTCGGCGATGGTCAGTGGCAGGTAGTACAGCAGGTTCTTGCCGCCCACGGCGATGGTGACCTTGGGCTTCTCGATGCCTTGCGCGAACGCGAATGGGGGCAGGGTCGCGACGGCGAGGCCGCCGACCACGAGGTGTCGTCTTTGCATGTCTTGTCTCCAGGGGGTTGTTGATATGAGCCGACCGGCGCACGCGACGCAGGGGAGCAACGATCATAGTAGCCGGGGGGGTACCCCCGCGCCACCCGGGAAATCACGGCAACGGCAGGCCGTCCACAAAGACCTTGAGCTCGTCGGGCTCGAAGGCGGCCCACTGCTCGTTGCTGGTCAGCGGCGTGGTCACCACCACGGCGGCGCGGTCGCCGGGGTGGTTGAGGTCGGCGAAGTTCACGGTCCAGTCCTGGTCCATCAACGTGGCCTGCGCAAACGGATGCTGACGCACCAGCCAGTGCAGTCTGGTGCTGCAGTGTGCCCACAGCGCCTCGCCGTTGGAGAGCAAAAAATTGAAGGAGCCGAAGCGGCGCACTTGCGGCAGGAGCTCGCGCAGCGTGAGGGTGAGTTCTTCCACACTGGGCAGGCCGGCGTGCGACTTGGCCAACTCCTGCATCAGCCAGCAGAAGGCGCGTTCGCTGTCGGTGGTGCCGACCGGGCGGAAGTGGCTGTGCAGGTGCGGGAAATAGTCCTTCAGGTCACCGTTGTGCGCGAACACCCACTGGCGGCCCCAGAGTTCGCGCACGAAGGGATGGGCGTTCTCCAGCGACACCTCGCCGATGGTGGCCTTGCGCACGTGGGCAATGATGTTGCGGCTCTTGAGCGGGTAGCCCTGCAGGAAGGTGGCCATGGGCGACTGAGAGGCACTGGCGTGGTCAACGAACAGGCGCAGGCCTTTGCCTTCGAAGAACGCAATGCCCCAGCCATCGGCATGGTGGTCGGTCTTGCCGCCGCGCTGGCAGAAGCCGGTGAAGCTGAACGACGCGTCGGTGGGGGTGGCGCAGTTGAGGCCGAGCAATTGGCACATTTGGCTATTTTGAACCCGTCGTCTGCTGCACTGTGCGAAGTTTCAGCGCTGCGATCACCGCCAGCGCGCAAATCGCGGCGAGCATCAGGAAAGTTTCGCCGAACGCGGCCATGCGCGCCGGGCTGGAGGTGCCGGTGTCGAGCACCGCGCCGTGCGCGGCCACGCGCCATTCGAGCACGATGCCGCACAGGCTCACGCCGGCCGCGCCGCCGAGCATGCGCAGGAAGTTGATGACGCTGGAGCCCTGCGGGATGTGGCCGCGGTCCAGCGAACGCATGGCGCCGATGTTCAGCGAGGGCAGGATGAAGCCCAGACCGATGCGCCCCAGGATCGCCCAGGTGACGAGCAGCGGAATGATCTGCGCCGGGCGACCGAGGTCGATGGTCACCATGAGCGCGAACGAGGCGGCCAGCAGCACCAGGCCGATGCTCACCAGCCGGTGCGTCGGCTGCTTGTCGGCCAGCCGACCGACAACGGCGATGGTCACCGCCAGCACCAGACCCGCTGGCAGCAGGATGGTGCCCACGTACGAGGCCGACAGGCCCAGGCCCATCTGCATGTAGACCGGCAGCAGGTAGGTGGAGCCGAACAAGGCGATGCCGTAGATGAAGGCCACGATGCTGCCCATGGCGAATCGCCGGTCCTTGAAGAGTGAGAGATTCATGAGCGGGTCCACGCCTTGTTCGGGGTGGCGCCGGCGCGCCTTGAGCGTGCGCCGCTGCAGCACGACGAAGGCCACCAGCAGCAACGCGGCGCCGCCCAGCAGAACCGCTGCGCTCAGCACCGTGCCGCCCTGCAGCTCCACCAGGCCATTGAGCAGGCACAGCGTGCCGACGGCGGCCAGCAGCAGGCCGCGCCAGTCCAGGCCTGCGCCTTGCGGGTTGGCCGCACCGCCGCCCGGCGAGGTGGTGGGCACGAAGCGCCGCGCCAGCCACAGCGAGGCGATGCAGAACGGCACCACCATGAAAAAGATCGAACGCCAGCCAAAACCGTCCACCAGCACGCCACCGATGCTGGGGCCGATCGCGGGAGCCAGCACCACGCCCATGCCGAAGATGCCGCTGGCCCGGCCCTGCTCGTGCGGCTCGAAGGCGCGCAGGATGATGATGGCCGGGATTGGTTGCACCACACCGGCCGCCAGGCCTTCGGCCACGCGCGCGGCCAGCACGAGCGGGAACGAGTTGGCGAAACCGCCGGCCACACCGCCGGCCAGCAGCAGCCACATGCAACCGGCGTAGGTGCTGCGGTAGCCGTAGCGCGCGAGCAGCCAGGGCGTGGTGAGCATGGAGACCGTCATGGCCGCCATGAAGCCCGAGGTGGCCCACTGGGCGCGCTCCTGGCCGAGCGTGAAGTGCTGGCTCATGTCGGGGATGGCCACGTTGATGATGGTCGACGACATGATCGAAGCCATGGTGCCCACCATCACCGAGAGCAGCAGCAGCCAGCGGTAGCGCTCGCCGTAGCGCGCGCGCATCGCGGGCAGGGTGTGGTCGCTGGAGGGTGGTTTCATGAGCGGAGGTGCAGGGGCGGCGAACAAGCTTAGCCGTTTTGTTCCGCTGGATTTGGCAGGGCTGCGGTGGCCTCGCCGGGCCCGCGTTCGCGCGAGAGGGGTCGGGTATATTGCCCGAGGCCTTCCTGCCGGTGTCCGCCCCTTTCCCATGCCCCCTGTTCCGCACGCCTCCCTGATCGTTCGCGGCCTGTTGCTGCTGATCGTGGCCGCTGGCGTTTACTTCTTCCGGGGCTTTCTGGTGCCGGTGCTGGCCGCGCTCATCATCGGCTTTGCCAGCTGGCCGCTGTACCGCCGGGGCGTGCGCGCCTGCGGCGGCAGCACCACGCTGGCGGCCAGTCTGGCGCTGGTGATCGTGATCGTGGTGCTCATCGTGCCGCTCACCCTGGCGCTGCACTACGCGCTCAAGGAGGCCAGCGGCTTCGTGACCTGGTTGCTCGACGTCAACCGCAATGGAGCGCCGCCGCCGCCCTGGATCGAGGCGCTGCCCTGGGTGGGCGAAACGCTGGCCGTCTACTGGCGCGCGCACCTGGGCGAACCGCAAGCGCTGGGCGACTGGATCCAGATCCTCAGTGGCCAGCACATCGGCAACATCTACCGCACGGTGCTCAGCGCCACGGGCGACATCGTCAACCTCGCGCTGACGGTGCTGTTCATGCTGATCACGCTGTTCTTCGTCTACAAGGACGGCGGCCGCATCGCCGACCAGCTCGACAGCATCGGTGAGCGCATCCTGCCGTTGCAATGGCAGCGCTTCTCGCGCGTGGTGCCGGCCACCGTGAGTGCCACCGTGACCGGTCTGGGCCTCATCGCCGTTGGCGAGGGCGTGGTGCTGGGCGTGGCGTACTGGATCGCGGGTGTGCCCTCGCCGGTGCTGCTGGGGGTGGTCACCGGCTTCATGGCGCTGATTCCCGGCGGCGCGCCGCTCTCGTTCAGCCTGGTCTCGCTCTACCTGGTGGGCTCGGGGCACCTGTGGGCCGGCGTGGGTCTGTTCGCCTGGGGGGCGGTCGAACTCTTCATCGTCGACAAGACGCTGCGCCCGCGCCTGGTCGGTGGGCCGGTGAAGCTGCCGTTTCTGCCCACGTTCTTTGGTCTGGTGGGCGGCGTGACGACCATGGGCATCGTCGGCCTGTTCGTCGGGCCGGTGCTGATGGCGCTGCTGGTGGCGATCTGGCGCGAGTGGTTGCACAGCCTGAACCAGGCGTCCGCATCGTCGCTGGTGTTGCCGCCCGAAGCGGACCCACCAAGGGAGCCTTAGTCCGTCGCGCGCACGCGCAGCGCCTCGGCCACACAGGCCGCGCAGATGCAGGCCTGTCCGCGTGCTTCGTCGGGAATGCGCGCAAACAACTCGGGGCTGAAGGTGGCGTCCACACACCAGCACGGCGGCTGTGCCTCGCCGGTGTCGCGCTCGACCTCCATCGCGCAGCGGTTGTCGCCGCCGCACAGAGGGCAGCGGCTGGGGTCAGGGAAGACGGAATCGACCGGGGTGGACATCGGCGCAGTGTATGACGCGTGAGCGTGGGATGCCGCAGTCAGGCGAGGGAGCCTGAGGGCGTGGTGAAGTGTCGGGAAAACTGACATTTCGTTACAGCTCCCGGGGGTACTCCCTTGAAGATCAACACCTTGCTGGCCTGGCTCGACTTTTGCTCTGCTTATTGCAGCAAAGAAGTGAATTGTGGCGAGCCATTCAGGGTCGTGACATAAATCACACCCTCCAACGAACCCAGGCATTCCATGATCCGCTTTCTGACCCGTTTCGCCGCTCCCCTGACCGTGGCCGCCCTGATGGCCGCAGCGCCAGCCGCCCATGCCGCCGTGATGTTCAGCGACAACTTCAACACCGACGCGGGTTCCAGCGTTCTGAATTTCAACGCCTTCGGCAACTGGACCGTCACGGGTGGCAGCGCAAAGAACCCGCACACCGTGGACTACATCCGCAATGGCGGTTACGGCATCGACTGCGTCGGCAATGCTGGTGGTTGCGTGGATCTGGACGGCAGCACCGGACATGCCGGCCTGATGACCACGAAGGATGCGTTTGCGCTGATGGCCGGAACCACCTACCTGTTCTCGCTGGACCTCTCGGGCAACCAGCGCAACAACAACACCGATCGGGTGACCTTCGGCTTCGAAGGCTTCGCGGGCCAAACGGTGGGCGTGCAAGGCGACGCATTCAACACGTTCGTGTTCTCCTTCACGCCCGACGCGGACGTGCTGGCCAGGCTGTTCATCCAGAACGCCGGCAACGACAACATCGGCGCCATCCTGGACAACGTCTCCCTGAACTCGGTGGCCGCCGCGGCCGAAGTGCCCGAGCCCGGCACGCTGGCCCTGCTGGGGCTGGGCCTGGCCGTCCTCGGCCTGCGCCGCCGCCGCGCTGCCTGAGCTATCGGGTTCCCCCAAAGAAAAACCCCGCTGGCAACAACAGCGGGGTTTTTCTTTGGGCGTTCGCCAAGGCGGCCGTCAGACCCCCGCCACCACCCCATCGCTGCGCGGATCGGCCGCGCCTTCGATCACGCCGTTGGGGTGGCGCACCAGCGCGCCCGCGTGGCCCATGGTGTCGCTGAAGGGTTGGTCAAACACCTCCACCTGGTGCCCCGCGGCCTTGAGCGCGTCGACCAGCGCCGGGTCGAAGCGGCTCTCCAGTTTCAGCGAAGTGGTCACATCGCCCCAGGTGCGCCCGAGCAGCCAGCGTGGCGCGGTCACGGCCTGCTGCAGGCCCTGGCCGAAGCGCGCATAGCGCGTGAACACCGCCGCCTGTGTTTGCGGCTGGCCCTCGCCGCCCATGGTGCCGTAGGGCATCACGCGGCCGTCGTCAAAAATGGCCAGCGACGGGTTGAGGGTGTGGAAGGGGCGCATGCCGGGCTTGAGCACGTTGAGCGCCTTCGGGTCGAGCGAAAAACTCGTGCCCCGGTTCTGCCAGACGATGCCGGTGTCCTGCAGCACCACGCCCGAGCCGAACTCCCAGTACACGCTCTGGATGAAACTCACCGCACGGCCCTGCGCGTCGATGCAGCCCATCCAGATCGTGTCGCCCGGCGCGGCCACGTCGGGCCAGGGCAGGGCTTTTGCGCGGTCGATGTCGGCGGCCAGATCGCTCAGCGCGGCGGGTTTGAGAAAGCTCTTCGGATCGACCGGCAGGCGCTGCGGATCGGTCACCACGCGCTCGCGCACGCGGAAGGCGCGTTTGGTGGCCTCCACCAGGCCGTGCACGTGGGCAAAGCCTTCGCCCTCGGTCACGCCCAGGCGCTCGAACAGGCCGAGGATCATCAGGGCCGAGAGGCCTTGCGTGGGCGGCGGCAGGTTGTAGACCGTGCTGTCGTTCAGCCGCACCGACAGCGGCTCGACGATCTGCGCCCGGTAGGCCGCGAGGTCGCTGGTGCGCAGCGGGCTGCCCACGCGTTCGAGCTCGGCGCCGATGCGCTGGGCGAGCTCACCGCGGTAGAAGTCGTCCAGGCCGCGTTCGGCCAGTTGCTCCAGCGTGCGGCCCAGCGTGGCCTGCTTGAGGATGTGGCCCACGGCGGGTGGCTGGCCATGGACCAGGTGGGTCTGCGCAAAGCCGGGCGCGTCTTTCAGGCCGTCGAACTTCTCGCGCGTGAGCGCGGCCTGGCTTTCGGTGACGGCGATGCCGTTGTGCGCGTGGCGGATGCCGTCGGCCAGCAGGCGCGACAAGGGCAGGGCGGGGCCCCAGGGTGCGGCCACCTCGAGTGCCTTGGCCCAGCCGCCGATGGTGCCGGCCACGGTGAGCGCGGCCTTGGGGCCACGCGAAGGGATGGCGTCGTGGTCGGCGTAAAAGTCCAGGTCGGCCAGCGCTGCGGCCGGGCCACACGCGCTGATGGCCACGGGTTCCTGGCCGGGTTCGTGGATGAGCCAGAAACCGTCGCCGCCGATGGCGTTCATGTGCGGGTACACCACGGCAATGGCCGCGGCCGCGGCCACCATGGCCTCCACCGCGTTGCCGCCGTCGCGCAGCACGTCGCGCCCGGCCTGCGCGGCCAGGTGGTGCGGCGCGACAAACATCCCGCCCAGGGCGGTGAGCGTGTGAATCATCGAGGGTCTCCGTGTTGTTGTGAGGTCAGGTCAGAAGGCCGTAGAACATGCGCGCTGCGGTGAGTGCGAGAAACGCCGCGAACACCTGGCGCAGCCGTTTGGCGTCGATCGAGTGCGCGAGTTTCGCACCCCAGCCGGTGGTGGCCAGGGTGGCGGGCACGATGAGCGCGAAGCCCAGCAGGTTCACATAACCCACGCTGAACGGTGGCCGGTTGGGCACGTCCAGCCCGTTGAGGATGAAGGCCAGTGCGCCCGGCACGCTGATCAAGGTGCCCAGCATCGCGCCAGTGCCCACCGCCGTGTGCATGGGCACGCGCAGCGCATTGAGGATGGGCACGCTGAGCGTGCCGCCACCAATGCCCATGAGCGTGGACACGCCGCCGATGCCGCCCCCCAGCAGCATGGTGCCGGCGGTGCCGGGCAGGCCGTCGGCCAGCGCAAAGCCGTCGCGCTTGAAGGCCATGTTCAGCGCCACCAGCAGCGCCACCGTGGCAAACACGGCGGTGAGCACATGGCCGCTGAGAAAACCACTGGCGATCGAGCCGACGATCACGCCCACGACCACGCCAGGCATGAGTTTTTTCAGCAGCGCCGCATCCAGGCTGCCGCGCTTGCGGTGGGCCCGGCTCGACATGATGGAGGTGGGGATGATGGTGGCCAGCGAGGTGCCCACCGTGACGTGCATGCGCACCGACTCGTCGATGCCCAGCAGGGTGAACAGGTGGTAGAGCACCGGCACGATGACGATGCCGCCGCCCACGCCGAGCAGGCCGGCCAGCACGCCCGCCACCAGGCCGGTGGCGAGCAGGGCCGTGGCCAGGCCCAGCAGCCAGAGGGCGCTGTGTTGATTGAAGAAGTCCATGTCGGGTCTACCAGCCGATGGCCTTGGGCAGCCACAGCGCGATCTGCGGGAACAGGAACAGCAGCACGAGCGCGAGGAACTGCAGGCCGATGAAGGGGAGAACGCCCTGGTAGATGTCCTTGATGTTCACCTCGGGTGGCGCCACGCCCTTCAGATAGAACAGCGCCCAGCCGAATGGCGGCGTGAGAAAGCTCGACTGCAGGTTCAGCGTGATGAGCATCGCCAGCCACACCGGGTCCACGCCCAGGTTGATGAGGATGGGCAGGAACAGCGGCACCGCGATGTAGCTGATCTCGATCCACTCGACGAAGAAGCCGAGCACGAAGATGATGAGCATCATGAACCAGATGGCGGTGTTCGTGCCGCCCGGCAGCGCCTCGAACATGCTGGCGATCAAATCTTCACCATGCAGGCCGCGGAACGAGAGCGCGAACACCTGCGCGGTCATGAGGATGAACATCATGATGGCGGTGATCTTGCTGGTGTCCAGCGCCGTGTCTTTCAGCGTCTTCCAGGTGAAGCGGCCCGACAGCGCGGTGATGATCACCGCGCCGACCGCGCCCATGCTCGCGGCTTCGGTGGGCGCCGCGATGCCGCCGACGATGGAGCCCAGCACCGCCACCACCAGCATCACCGGCGGCACCAGCACCTTGAAGAAGCGCACCCACAGCTGGCGGCGCGACACCGCGTCGCGCTCGGCCACCGGAATCGGCGGCATGGTCTCGGGCCTGAGCCAGCCCATGACCACCAGGTAGACGATGTAGACCGCGGCCAGCAGCATGCCCGGGCCCACCGCAGCGGCGAACAGCGTGCCCACCGAGAGCTGCATGATGTCCGAGAGCAGGATCAGGATCAGGCTGGGCGGGATGATCTGGCCCAGCGTGCCGGAGGCACAGATCACGCCGCAGGCCACGCTCTTGTCGTACCCGCGCCGGATCAAGGTGGGCAGGGTCAGCAGGCCCAATGTGATGATGGTCGCGCCCACGATGCCGGTGGTCGCGCCCATGAGCACGCCGAACAGCACGATGCCGATGGCCATGCCGCCTCGAAGGCCACCCGCGATGTGGCCCATCACGTCGAGCAGGTCGTCGGCCAGGCGCGATTTCTCCAGCATCACGCCCATGAACACGAAGAGCGGTATCGCCATCCACTGGTAACCGCTGACGATGCCGTAGAAGCGCGCGGGCAGCAGGTTGAACAGCACCTCGCCAAAGCCCAGCCAGCCGAACACGAAACCGGTGACCGCCAGGCTGATCGCCACCGGGATGCCGATCATCAGCATCACGAAGAAGCCCATCAGCATGAAGATGGCGTAGGTCGACATCTCAAACACGGGCCGACTCCCCACGGTTCAGAGGAGCATCGAGCAAGCGCACCAGGTGCGCGAGCTGCTGCAGCACCAGCAGGCCGTAGCCCAGCGGGATCAGCGACTTCACCAGCCAGCGCAGCGGAATGCCGCCAGGGTCCGGCGAGCCTTCACTGATGGAGCGCGCCTGCTCCACATAGCCGAGCGAGAGCCAGATGAAGCCCAGGCTCACCGCGATCAGCAGCAGCGCCGAGACCACGTCCACCACGCGTTGGGCGGTGGGCGAGTAGCGCGCGTAGAACAGGTCCACGCGCACGTTCTCGCCGCGCTGCAGCGCGTGGCTCATGCCCAGCAGGATGAGGGCGGCCAGCAGGTGCCACTCGAGTTCCTGCGCCCAGACCGAGCCGAAGCTCAAGCTGTAGCGCAGGACCACGTTGGTGGCGACCAGGCCGATCATGACCAGCGCGATCCACGCGGTGAGCGCGCCGATGCGGTCGATGAAACCCTCGATGAGCGCGGCCAGCGGCCGCAAAACCTTGAGCATGGTGCCGGTTCCTTGTTCAGCCGCGAACCTTGAGGTGGTACGCCTCTTCGCTGATCTCGCTCCAGCGGTCGTACTTGGCCTTGAACGCCATGTACGAGTCGTGCACCTTCTTCGTCATCGGGTCCTTGAGGCCGTCGGCCAGCACCTTGTCGGTTTCTGTCTTCAGTGCCTTGATCACGTCGTCGGGCAGCGGGCGCGCGATCACACCCTGGTTCTTGATCAGGTCTTCCATGGCCTCCGAGTTGGCCTTCTGGCACCAGCCTTCGCTGATCGTGTTGCAGGCGGCCGAGGCGTTGCTCACGATGGCCTGCAGGTCTTTCGGCAGCTTGTCCCAGGCAGCCTTGTTGATCAGCAGCTCCGACACGGTGGACGACTCGTGCCAGCCGGTGGTGTAGTAGAACTTGGCGGCCTTGTGCAGGCCCAGGCGGCGGTCCTGGAAGGGGCCGACGAACTCGGCCGCGTCGATCACGCCGCGCTCCAGCGCGGGGAAGATCTCGCCGCCCGGCAGCACCTTCACGTCCACACCGAGGTTGGCGTAGACCTTGCCGGCCAGGCCCGGGATGCGCATCTTCAGACCCTTGAGGTCGGCGACCGTCTTGATCTCCTTCTTGAACCAGCCTGTCATCTGCACGCCGGTGTTGCCGCAGGGCATGGCGACCATGCCGAAGGGCGCGTAGACCTCGTTCCAGAGGTCGATGCCGCCGCCGTCGTACAGCCAGCCGTTCATGCCCTGGAAGTTCATGCCGAAGGGCACGGCGGTGAAGTACTGCGCGGCGGCGGTCTTGCCGGTCCAGAAGTAGGCGTTGGCGTGGTTCATCTCCACCGTGCCGGCGCGGACCGCGTCGAAGCCTTCAAACGCGGGGATCAGTTCACCGGCGCCGAACACCTGGATGTTCAGCCGGCCGTCCGACATCTCGCGGATGCGCTTGGCCAGGTCGGTCGCGCTGCCCGGGCCGTCCATGTAGAAGGGCGAGCCCTTGCCGTAGGCGCTGGTCATCTTCCAGTTGAACTTTGCCGATTGCGCGTTGGCGATGACGGGGGCGCCGAGCACGCTGCCGGCAAGGGCGGCGCGGGTGAGGAACTGGCGGCGGATCAGGGACATGGCGGCACTCCTGTGTAGGGGTTGGGTGGAAAAGGCTGCCGTTTGTAAGGCGACATGCAACCCCTTTCGCAAGCCCCATGCCACGCGCGCACCGCCGCCAAGCCATTGATTTGATTGACTTCTGGCTCCGGTCTGTTGGCATGCTTCCGTATTGGTGCATGGCCGCCGGGGTGGTCGACCGGGTGCCCGTTGCCGAATGTTCAGTGAATCCCGGCCGGCGTGCCGTTTGTCAAGCGATCGCGGCCTGGAAACCGCGCATGGAAGCCGCGCCCACCCTCCGGGCCACCCCGGGCGCACAAACGGTCATGGCGCACGGCGCCGGTGCGCGCGCACCAATCCGGGCGTGTTTACAAACGCGCGCCGCCGCGGCGGTTCTTCACGCGGGTGAGCAGGGTCTTGCAGTCCACCGACAGGATCTCGGGCCGGTTGAAGATGTGGCGCCGCACGAAGGTCTCGAAGGTTTCGGGGCTCTCGGTGAGCGCGTGCACATGCAGGCTTTTCAGGTCGCTCATGATGTAGAGGCTCACCACCTCGGCGCAGTCGGCCAGCTCCTGCGCGATGCGCTCGATGGCCGCCGGCGTGACCACGATGTCGAGGAAGGTCGAGTTCACCTGCCCCAGTTTTTCGGGGTTGATCACCGCGGCGAACAACTCGATCACACCACTGGCCTGCAGCCCCTGCACCTTGGAGCGCGCATGCGCCCGCGAGATGCCGAGCTGGCGCGCGATGTCGGCAAACGAGGCGCGGCCGTCCTTCACCAGGATGTTGAGCAGGGCGGTGTCGAGCTTGCTGAGGCCGATGTCGGCGGCCTGGGTCGGTGGGTTCTGGGTCATGCCACAGCACCAAGCAACTGGCGGGCCAGTGGGCTCAACAGCCCCCGTGAGCGCCATGCCGTCTGTCGCCTGCATGCCCCCGCCGTGCCCCTGCGCTGTTCATCGCCGGTTCACAGGCGTACAACCGGGTCAAGGAAACGGTATGAACAGTATGGTTCGTTTTTTCCAGCTCGTTGGTCTCGCCGTGGCGGGCCTGCTGGCCAGCGCCGCGGCGCTGGCCCAGGGCACTTGTTTGCAAGACCCGGCCCGCGCGCACGAACTGCGTGTGCTCGATGAAATCCAGATCACCGAACTGATGGAGCGCCACGAGGTGGTGGCCGCGCCCCGACGGCTGCACACCATGCTCGCCAGCCTGGTGGCCGCCTCACCCCGGCTGCGCCGTGGCCCGGCCGTGCACCTGCTGGCCTACGAAGATGCGGAGCTCAACGCGTACGCCGCCGACCACGGCATGGTCATCATCACCAGCGCCATGTGGAGCGCAAAAGAAGACCTGTCTGACGACGAACTGGCCGCGGTGATGGCACACGAGCTCGCGCACATCGAGGGGCGCGATTCGCTGGTGGAGGCCTGCGCCAACCTGCAACGCATGGGGCAATCCGAGATGCGATTCGAAGACGCCCGCGACCGCATGGCACTCGAGATGTTCGACCCCCGCTCCAACCTGGCCCGCCAGGCGCGGCAGCAACTGCACGCGCAGGAACACGCCGCCGATGTGCGCGCCATCGAACTGCTGCGCCGCGTGGGCCGCAACCCGCAGGCCATGGTGAGCGTGCTGGCCAAGATCCACGGCACCACACCGTCTGCGCTTAATCTGCTGATGGGCACCACCCACCCGGAGCTGCGCACGCGGCTGGAGAAGGCGCAGGCGGCGGTGGATGCGGCCAGCAAGGCTCGACCCCATCACCCTGCGAAGTGAGCCACCAAGGCCTCACCCCAAGCCCACGGCCCGGTGAGCGTCAGCGTCACGGTGGTCCATTCGCCCTCGGTCTGCACCAGATGGTCGGCATCCCAGGCGCCGCCGTCGTCCAGCGGACCGCGCGGGCCGGGGCTGTGGGTTTCGGCCCAGGCCAGAACAGCCTGCACTTCCTGCATCACCTCAGGTAGCTGCGCAGCCCGCACGCTGGCCATGGCGTCCCAGGTGCCGGTGCCTTCGCCGCCGTCGCTGGCGTCGAAGATCAGATATTGAAGTGTCATAGGTCCAGCGTCGCGCCACGAACGCGAAGCCACTCTTTGCGTTCTCGGTAGTCGGGAAGCACTTTGTCCACTTCGTTCCAGAAGGCGTCGGAATGATCGCGGTGATGCAAATGGCACAGCTCGTGGACGACGATGTAGTCGATCACGGTCAACGGCGCCATCAGGCATTTCCAGTGAAAGTGCAGGCCTCCACTCGGCTGGCAAGCCGCCCAGCGGAAGCCGATGTCTTTCACCTGCACCGCACCCGGTACGACACCCACCCGGGGCGCGAAATGTGCGACGCGGCGCTGCAGCCGTTCCAGCCCTTTGGTTGCATAGAAGGTCTCAAACGCTTCGCGGGCGGCCACGGCACCACCATGCTCCACCAGCGAGCGCAGCAGCAAGAAGCGCCCATCCTTCAGCTTGAGTGGCTCTTCCTGCCCGGTTGTCAACTGCAACTGGTAGCTGCTGCCCAGGTAGAGAAAGGTTTCTCCGTTGACCCATTCGCGCACCACGCCGCTGGCGTTCAGGTCTTTCCACTCGGCGAGGTTGCGGTAGATCCACATGCGCTTGCTCAGCACTGTTTCGTCCACCTGCTCCGGCGCCATGTGGCGTGGTGGCCGGACTGTGATCACACCATCGCGCTCGATCACGATGTCTGTGGTCCGTCGCTCCGCGCCAGGCAGCAAGCGGTACCGGATGTCCTTGACCTGTCGCTGTTGCATCAGGTGTCTCCCTCTCGGCCGGCGCGTATCAGCTCGTCGTGCCGGTTCCTGGCCAGCCGCATGATCTCCACCGCCACCCGCTCGCGGTTGGTTTTCAGTTCCTCAAGCCCGGTCTTCGTAATCGCGGTCTTGATCAGCCCGCGCAGGCGTTTCTGCTTGTCGGGGTTCTGCCAGAAGTCGATGCTGCCGATCGTCTCCTGCAGCAGTTCCACCACCGCCTCCATCAGCGTCTTGAAGCGGGGTTTGTCGGCCTCATCCACCGCGCCGCTGGCAAAACCCACCTGGGCAATGTGTTCGTAAAACGTGGTCGCTTCTCGGCTCAGGCCCTCCTCGCCCTTCTGGCGCCCGGCCACGGCTTCGCCGCGCAGCTCCGCCAGCTTCTCGGCCAGCAGGTCCCACTGGTCCTGGTGCTGCTCGATCAGCGCGTCCACCTTGGCCGACAGGCTTCTGTAGAACGCCGGGTCCTCGTCGTGGTGCACAGTGCAGTGCTTGCGGATGGCGTGCTCCATCTCGCTGGCCTTGGCTTCGTTGTTGCCGCCTGCGTGGGCAGCCAGCTGGGCCATGAAGTCTTCAGCCAGCAACTCTACCGGTTCCACCTTGGGGTTGATGCCCAGGCTGATCAGGTGCTCGTTGATCAGCGCCTTCACCTTCTCGCCCGCATTGCCCAGGTCCAGGCTCTCGTCCTTGTAGCGCTCTTTGGCCACCTGCAGCACATAGCCCATGCGCCGCGCCGGCACCCGGTAGGGCTGCGCTTCGGGCCGCGGCAGCACGATGTCGAGACTCATCAAAAATTTCTTCAGGTACACCTCGAAATCGGCGCGTTGCTTCTCGTCCTTCAGCGCTTTCACCGCTTCATGAACCACCGCTGCGTCGGCGTCCAGGCTGGGCAGGGCGCCGGTCACGAAGGCCTTGAAGTGCTTCACGCCCAGCGCGTCAAAGTGCTGCAGCAGGCGCTGGTAGCGTTCCTCCAGCACCGGCAGTTCGGACGCGATGCTCTTCATCCCGTCCCGCAGTTCCTGCAGCTCGTCGGCGGCGGCGTACAAGCTCAGTGCTTCGGTCAGGTGGTTGGCCAGGCCGATGTAGTCCACGATGTAGCCGCGCTGCTTGCCCCTTTTCACTCGGTTGGTGCGGGCAATGGCCTGCAGCAGCGTGTGCTCGCGCAGCTTCTTGTCGATGTACATCACCTGCTCGATCGGCGCGTCAAAACCCGTCAGCAGCATGTCGCACACGATCAGGAAGGCAATGCCGGTGTTCGCCTTGTCGGGGTCCTCTTGGTCGAAGCTGCGACAGAAGTTGTCCACCGCGTTCATCTGCGCCGCCTGCTTGCGCGCCTGGGTGATGAAGGCCGCCTCGTTCGTGCCGTCCGACGAAATCACCACCGCCGTTTTCAGAAACGTCAGCCGGTCGATCAGCTCCGTATCGGGCGTGGCCTTGGCGCGTTCCGTCGCAAGGCGTTCGGCCAGAGCCGCCGCTATGCCCGCCTGGTACCGAATGCACGCCAGCTTCGAGTGGCACACCACCTGCGCCTTGAAGCCGTTGGGCAGGATGTTGTCCACATAGTGCCGCACGATGTCGCGCGCAATCGCGTCGATGCGGTTCTTCGCTTCCAGGATGTCGCCCGTCGCGCCGTACTTTTTCCTGATCGCAAGCAGCTCCGCCTCGCTGCGCTCGCGAAACAGGTCCTCGAACGCGGTGTCGAATTCGTGCTTCTCGTTCAGTGCGGTGTCCGCCGTCTTGCCTTCGTAGAGGATCTGCAGCGTCGCGCCGTCGTTCACCGAATCCATGATCCGGTACACGTCGATCAGCTCGCCAAAGCGCTTGTGCGTCTTCTTCTCGCCATGACGCTCGGTGATCAGCGGCGTGCCGGTGAAGGCGATGCGCGTGGCGTTGGGGAAGGCCTCGAACAGGTTGTCGCCCAGGTCCGAGCTTTGCGTGCGGTGCGCCTCGTCGATCATCAGTACGATGCGGCTGGACGTGTTCACCACGCCAAAGGTCTTGCCCGCCGGCATCGCCAGGTAGGTGCCCAGTGCCTCGGCCACCGTGTTGCTCAGGGCCTGCTTGTGCTCCTGGAACTTGTGCACCATCACCATGTTGATGTCCGAGCTGTCGCTGGCCAAGTGGTGACGCAAGTCCATGCGGCTCTCGATCACGTTCACCTTGCCGCCGATCAGCGTGGCAGTGTCGGCTAGCTGGTCTTCCAGGTCGGTGCGGTCGTTCACCAGCACGATCTTGTGGTCGCTCAGGTCGCGGCTGGCGCGCAGCATGCGCGCCAGAAACACCATGGTCAGCGACTTGCCCGAGCCCTGCGTGTGCCACACCACACCGCTGCGCTCCATGGTCGTCTGGCCGCTGCGCAGCCGCTCCACCACCTTGTTGGCCGCGCGAAACTGCTGGTAGCGGCACACCACCTTCACGCGCGGGCCACCGTCCGTGTCCATGCACACCGCGCTGGTGCGCAAGATCTGCAGCAGGTTGCCCTTCGTCAGCATGCCCGCCACCAGCTGCTGCTGCGCGTTCATGCCTGACAGCGCCGCATCGTCCTGCGGGTACAGCGTCTTCCAGCCGTAGAAGTGTTCTTCTTCCGAGGTGACCGTGCCGTAGTCCGCCAGCGTGCCGCTGCTGCGCACCACCATCAGGTTGCTGTGGAACAGGCGTGGCTCGCCTTCCTTCAATCCCGCTGCCTCTGTCGCGGCTCGGCGGCGCATGTAGCGCTGCAGTTGCACAAAAGCTTCCTGCATCGGGTTAGCGCAGGTCTCCGAACCCTTCTTGCACTCCACCACCACCAGCGGAATGCCGTTCACGAACAGCACGATGTCCGGGACGATGAGCGGCTTCACACAGCCCGGCGTGTCCACCCGGAACTGGTTGATCGCGTGAAAGCGGTTGTTCTCCGGGGTGTGGAAGTCGATCAGCCGCACCACCGGGTCGGCCTCGCCGGTCAGCTCGTTGCGGTCGGCCTGCGCCTTGAACAGCAGCGCCTGCACCGCCTCGTTGGCCTCCAGCAGCGTGCGGTTGGGGTGGCGCGTGAGCTGCGTGCGCAGCTCGTCCAGCTGCCGGTCGGTCAGCCAGGCCTGGCCGTCGGCCGCGCGGTTGATGGCGCGCACCGCTTCGTCAAACACCCCGGGCAGCAGCGTCTGGCGAAAGTGCTGGCGCAGGCTGGGCGCCGCGTGCTGCGGCACGCCCGCGCCCTGGTCGATCACCGTCCAGCCAAGAGCTGCCAGCTGGTCGAGGAAGGGGCGTTCGACTTCGGAGTATTCACTCACCGGTCGCCCTCCTGCGCCTGCTGTTGCAGCCATTGACGGCCCAAGGCCGTGAGCCGGTAGCCCTGCTTGCTGCTCTGCGGTTTGTCGGGCAGCGTCATTTCCACCAGCTCCGAAGCCAGAGCCGGCAGCAGGTAAGCCTTGCGGAAGTGCTTGGTGTCCTTCAGGCCCAGCGCCTGCTGCAGTTCCTGACGCGACAGCGGCTGGGTCAGGGCCTCCACCACCTGCCGGACTTCCGGGGTGACTTGGGGGGTGACTTGGGGGGTTACTTGGGGGGTTACTTGGGGCGGTCGTGCCGCCGGGTGCACCGGCAGGCGCACCACGAACGACAGTCGGTCCTCGTCCGTTTCGAACACGGGCGGAGGCGAACCGTTGGCCGCCATCACCTTCAATATCTTCGGAATGCCCGTGGCGCGGCCCTCGGTCAGGTCCAGCTCTTTCAGGAACTCGCCAATACGCCGGTTGCGGTATCGCCGGCTCACCGCGCGACCCTGCCGCAAGTCATCCAGCCGGATAGAGCGGTCCGGCCCCGGAAAACTCAGGATGGACAGCTCGTCCGGGGCAATGCGCACCTCGATCGGTTCGTGCTCCTCGTATGAGCGGTGGTACACCGCGTTCACCAGCGCTTCTTCCACCGCCGCGAACGGGAAGTTCCAGGCACGTGTGGCCTCGGCCCTGTCCGGGTGTTTGGTCACCGTCTCGGCCAGGTGGTTGCGCTGGATGTAACCCAAGGCCTCCCGCACCATGCGCGACAGCGGCCCCACAAAGGACTTCTCGATCAGCTGGTCGCCGCCAGCCCCTTCCGGGAACGCCACCACGTCGATGCGCGCGCCGGGAAATACCTTCTCAGGGTGCTCGCTGAAAAACAACAGCCCCACGTTCTTGGGCCAGGGCGATTCGGTCGGCCCGCCCACCACCTGCATCTGCCGTCCCAGCGCCTCCAGCGACAGCCCCGGTGCCTGTTCCGCCAGCGCGCTGCCCACCTCGGTCAGGAAGGCCTGCATCAGCGGCAGCGACAGCTGGTTCAAGCCCACCAACTGGTTGAAGCGATCATCAAACGGCACCTTGGCCGCCAGGCTCTGCAACTCCTGTTCCTGCTCACCTTTGGCCTCCACCGTGCTGCTGTACAGGCGGATGTACGGTCGCAGCACCTTGTGTTTGGCCGTCACCTGCTCCGGCGCCTTGTAGGGCCGGTTCTGCCCGCCCGGTGCCCACAGCACGATCAGATTTCGTTCCTCCACGACCTCCACGCTCAGCACCGGAAAGTAAGGCGGCTGGATCGTGTGGCAAGCTGCCAGCAGCTCGCGCTGGATCTTGTCGAGCTGGTTGTCCTTCAAACCCACCGGCGGAAACACCGGCTGGCCGTTGGCATCGCAGTCCTGCCCGATCACCACATAACCGCCGCCCAGGTTCTGGAAGTCGTTCGCAAACGCGCACAGCGTGCGGATGATCGCGTCCGGGTTCCAGCCCGCCTTGTATTCGATGCGCTCGCCCTCCACCGTGCGCTGGCGCAGCAGGTCGGCAATGTTGATCGGCAGGTGTTGCGTCATGACGAGGAGGGCGGTGAGGGGCAGCTAAGCCCGCAAGGGTTCGTACACGCGAATGTCCCCCGGCAAGTCTGCCGCGCGGCCTCGATTTCGGCTCGCACCGCGGGCCAGCTCAAGCCGCCCAGCCCGGCGCCAAGGGCGGGCAGCGCCACCGACGGCACGCCTTCCGCCAGCAGAAAGCGCCGCAGGTTCTGCAGGCCGCTGCGCACCCACTCCAGCCGCGACGGGTCGCGCCAGTGCTGCTTGGTCGGGAAGTTGACGATCCAGCGCGGCCCGACAAGCGCCTGCGTCTCGGTCACGAACATGCGGCCCGTAACCACCTCGCCGCGCTGGCAGGCCGCTGCGTAGGCCTGGTAGTTGGCAGGGAAGCGGGTCTTAAACGCCTGCGCAATGCCCTTGCCCATCACCCCCACGGTGTTCACCGCGTTGACGAGGGCGTCCACGTCGGCGGCGAGCAGGTCGCCCTGGCAGTAGCTGATCACGCGACGGCCTCGGCGGGTTCGGGTGGGGCGGGCACCGGGACGCGGCCGGTGAGCAGGTCTTGCATGAGCCCGAGTTTTTGGCGCGTTAATTTTTCCAGTGCTGCCTTGGCCGACCGGATCACTTCGACGACAACCAGTGATCGATTCAAGATCAACCGCTGTTCTTCTACGGAAGGGAGAAGCACCGGAAATTTGTTTATTGACGTTGCGTTGAGTTTGGCCATGCTGCTTGAGGTTCCAACGGCCAAGGCAGTCAAACGGCTCCGCGTCTCAGGGAGCAAAAGTTGGGCTTCAAGAAAGTGCTTATCCATGGTTTGACGCAAGGAAAGACGCATCATCAGATCGGGATAGATCGTGGGCGAATCGAGGCCTGGAAACACTCCGCACAGTCCAACAAGTTCTGGCGTGTTCGCTCGGCTGATCAAGAGGTCGCCCACTTCAAGTTGGGCCTCGCGCAGCGTTGCTGCCGCCTTCGGTGCGTTCTTCAGTTGCCTGGCCTCGAAGCCATCCTTGGTCAGACAACCCAAGCCGAGCACGTAAAAGCCTTCCCACGTGTCGCTCTCACGAGGGGAGTAGCCATTCTTTGGAGAACTGCTCAAGCATTCGTGCAGCGCGACAACTTGCCAGTCGCGCGGAATCCACCCCAGCGCCGTTTCCTGATACAGCTCCGGCGCCTCGCTGCGGGGCGGGCGGAGTTGGCCGTTGGGCAGCGCGCCGCGGGTGAACAGGTCGTGCATCAGGCCGGCCTTGATCTGCTGGTGCTTGGCGATCAGGGCTTCGGTTTTTTCGATGGCGGTGTCGATGGTTTGAAGAACGCGGGCGATGGTTCTCTGAACAGCCAGCGGCGGAACGGGAATTTGAAAAGTGGCGAGAGCACGGTTCGGGAGCCCGTATCGGGTGGAGCCAGTCGCACGTTGCCCGAAGTACTGTGCAGCTCGTGACGTACCCAGCTGTTTGCAGAGAAAAACTGGATCAACCAGCTCCTGTTTGGTCTTCAGCAGCGCAAGGTGGTAGCCACAGACGACATCGTCAAATTGATCCATGATGACGGCAGGGATGCCGATGTCATCGGGCGTTTCGGAGTCCTTTGTGAGAACAACGTCGCCAGCGGTCACAGAGAAACGGGCAATCTCCGATGCGCTCGCGGTTGCCTCCATGAACTCAATGTCTGACCGGATGTAGTCGTTCGAGTAGGCGTCCATGTAGTTGCACAGACGTACGGGCTTTTCCCCTGCAACCGACTTTTTGTCGACGTTGCTGATCCGGATGTCAGCCAGTTCGCTGAGCGCGCGCGTCGTCCAATCACGCATACCCTAGCTCCCCCAAAAACCGCTGCAGCTCCGCCGCCGCCGCGTCCCGCTCAGCCTCGATCTGCCGCGCCGTCACCGCGTACTTGCGCCACAGGTTGTCGATGGCGGCCACGCAGGCGCGCTGGTCGGCGCGCAGGTATTGCTGGTAGCTCTCCAGCAGCACCTTGCCCAGGCTTTCCACGATGATCACGCGGGCCTCGTCGGCGCCGATCTTTGCGCGGGCCTGGGCCACCAGCGCGTCGCGGTTTAGCGTGGTGCTTTTGATCAGCACTTTCAGGGCTTTGGCTTCGTCTTCCAGCTGCTTGTGGCGGGTCAGTTGCGCTTCGATGCGGTCGGCCTCGCGCTGCAGTTGCGCCGGGTCGCCCAAAGCCGGGTCGCGTTTGGCGAGCTTGAGCTGACCCTTGGTTTCCTTCAGGCTGGTCTTGAGGGCTTTCACGTCGTCGGCGGGCAGCACGCCGGTGTCGTCTGTGTCTTCAAAGTCTTCTTCGCTGGCGGCGGCGAACAGGGCCTGCAGCTCGGCCAGGCGGGCGTGTTGCTGTTCCAGCTCGGCCAGCACCTGCGGAAACTGGCTTTGCAGAATGTCCTGGTCCGGGATCAGCTCGGCGCCCCAGCCGCTGGCGGCGATGGACTTGAAGTCGGCCGCGAGCTGCTGCATGTAGTTGGCAAACGCGCCGCGCACCTGGAAGCGGCTGAGCAGGGTTTGCTGCGCGTCGGGGCCGGTGAAGCTGCGCTCGATGCTGGCCAGCAGCGTGGCGCGCAGGGCGTAGACGTTGTTGGGCTTGGCCGCCTGGTTGGCGGGGTCGGGCGCCAGGGCTTCCACCAGCGGCAGGTGTTGCTGCCACCAGGCTTGCAGCGCGTGCATGAAGGCCTGTTGCCGGGCCTGCACGCCGGGGTGTTGTTTGACGAGTTCGGCGATGGCGCGTTGTTCGGCCAGGGCGGGGCTCAAGTCGGCGTAGGTTCCTTCTGCCCGTTGCAAAAAACAGCTTTCCCGCAGGCCTTCGTAGTTGCGCCAGAAGTGGGCCAGGGCGTCGACTTCGGCCACGGGCACGCCGCCGTGCAGGTGGGCGCGCACGTCGTGTGGCTCGGGCGGCGGGGCGTTGTCCACGTAGCGGCGGATGTTGCAGTTGTAGTCCTCGGCCTTGATGTCCGCCACCGAGACCAGCTCTGCGTAGTTGTCGATCTTCTTGCCCGCACGGTAGGCGTGCACGATCTTGTCGATGTCTTCGGGGCGCAGATGGTTCTGGGCCTTGCCTTCGCGGTATTCGCGGTCGGCATTGATGAAGAGCACTTGCTGCCGCTGGGCAGCACCGGCCTTGTTGAGCACCAGGATGCAGGCCGGGATGCCGGTGCCATAGAACAAATTGCTGGGTAAGCCGATGACGGCTTCGAGCTGTCCATGGTCGATGAAGTGTTTTCGGGCTTCGCGCTCTTCACCACCGCGGAACAACACGCCGTGCGGCATCACGGTGGCCAGCCGCCCGTCGGCCTTGAGCACGGCGAGCATGTGCTGCACGAACATCAGGTCGGCTTTCTTGCCTTTCTCGGGCATCCACACCGGAAAGCGGCCTGGGAAGACCATGTCTTTCTTGATGTAGTTCTGGCTGAACGGAGGATTCGCGAGCACGCGGTCGAAGCGTTTGAGCTCGTTCTGGTTGGTCTTGTGCTGCGGCTCGCGCAGGGTGTCTTGCTGGCGGATGTCGGCGTGTGAAATGCCGTGCAGCAGCATGTTCATCTTGCAGATGGACCAGGTGGTGCCCATCTTTTCCTGGCCGTTGAGCGAGAGCTCCGCGGGATTGCCCCCGCATTCACGCAGGTAGTCGCGCGCCTGGATGAGCATGCCGCCCGAACCCACCGTCGGGTCGTACACGCTCATGCCTTCCCGCGGGTCGCAGATTTCCACGCAGATGCGCACCACCTCGGCCGGGGTGTAGAACTCGCCGGCCTTCTTGCCGGCGGAGTCGGCGAAGAATTTGATGAGCCACTCGTAGGCCGCGCCGAGCAAGTCGGGGAATTCAAAGTCTTCGTCGCGCAGCGGAATCTTGTCGAAGTTCTGGATGAAGTCGACCAGGGTGTCGTCGTCCAGCGTGGTCTGGCCGATCTTGCGGTTGAAGTTGATGGTGCCCTTGAGCACGTCCTGCAGGGCGTCGGCGTTTTCGTCCTCCAGGGCCTCCAGCGCCTTGTTGAGCATGGAGCCCACGTTTTCCTTGACGTGCTTGAGCGCCGGGTGGTGCGTGGCCTGCAGTGCGCCGTGTTTGTCCACCGCGTATTCGGCCCAGGGCGTGTTCCAGCGGGCGCGCTTGGGCACGAAAAAGTATTTGCCGGAGTACTGGTCGGCGTCTTCGAGCAGCTGGAGGATGTCGGCCTCGGGCAACTGGGCGGCCTGGGCCTCTTTGCGAATCTCGGCCTGGCGCTGGTCGAACAGGTCGCTGGCGCGCTTGAGGAACAGGATGCCGAAGATGTATTCCTTGTACTCGCTGGCGTCCATGTTGCCGCGCAGCGCGTCGCAGGCGGTCATCAACAGGCTTTCGAGGCGGGCGAGCGTGAGTTTGGCTTGGGGCATGCGAGCTTTGTGGGAACAGGAAAACGCCGGCCTGGGGCGGGCCGGCGTGTGGGTTGCATGTTACCCAAAGGGGCCATGAAAAACGGCGCCCGAAGGCGCCGCTCTTTATGTGAATGCGGAGATCAGGCTGCCTTCACCTTCAAGCGCCACGCATGCAGCAGCGGCTCGGTGTAGCCACTCGGCTGTGCCTTGCCCTTGAACACCAGGTCCAGCGCGGCCTGGTAGGCCATGCTGGTCTTGAAGTTGCCGGCCATCTTCTTGTAGAGCGGGTCGCCCGCGTTCTGGCCGTCCACCACGGCGGCCATGCGCTCGAAGGTCTTGGTCACCTGCGCTTCGGTCACCACGCCGTGGTGCAGCCAGTTGGCAATGTGCTGGCTGCTGATGCGCAGCGTGGCGCGGTCTTCCATCAGGCCCACGTTGTGGATGTCGGGCACCTTGGAGCAGCCCACGCCCTGGTCGACCCAGCGCACCACGTAGCCCAGGATGCCCTGCACGTTGTTGTCCAGCTCCTGCTGTTTCTCGGCCTCGCTCCAGGTGGGCGTGGCCGTCACGGGGATGGTGAGCAGGCCGGTGAGCAGCACGTCGCGTTCCTTGTTGGCGTCGATCTTCTCCAGCTCTTTCTGCACGTCGCTCACCAGCACCTGGTGGTAGTGCAGGCTGTGCAGCGTGGCGCCGGTGGGGCTGGGCACCCAGGCGGTGTTGGCGCCGGCCTTGGGGTGGCCGATCTTCTGCTTGAGCATCTCGGCCATCAGGTCGGGCATGGCCCACATGCCTTTGCCGATCTGCGCCTTGCCGCGCAGGCCGCACGAGAGGCCCACCAGCACGTTGTTGCGCTCGTAGCTCTGGATCCAGGCGCTGGTCTTCATGTCGCCCTTGCGCACCATGGGGCCGGCCAGCATGGCGCTGTGCATCTCGTCGCCGGTGCGGTCCAGGAATCCGGTGTTGATGAAGGCCACGCGGCTGGAGGCCGCGGCAATGCAGGCCTTGAGGTTCACAGACGTGCGGCGCTCCTCGTCCATGATGCCGAGCTTCACCGTGCTCTCGGGCAGGCCGAGCAGCTTTTCTACGCGGCCGAAGAGTTCGGCGGCAAACGCCACCTCGGCCGGGCCGTGCATCTTGGGCTTGACGATGTAGACCGAGCCCTTGCGCGAGTTGCGGATGGCGTCTTTCTTCGTGCGCTTGAGGTCGTGCAGGGCGATGGTGGTGGTGACCACCGCGTCCATGATGCCTTCGGGAATCTCTTGGCCTTCAGCGCCCCAGAGGATGGCCGGGTTGGTCATGAGGTGGCCCACGTTGCGCAGGAACATGAGCGAGCGGCCATGCAGGCGCACCGCGCTCTTCTTGCCGTTGGGCGCGGTGTATTCGCGGTCGGCGTTGAGCCCACGCGTGAACGTGGTGCCGCCCTTGCTCACCGACTCGGTCAGCGTGGCCTGCAGGATGCCGAGCCAGTTGCTGTAGGCCAGCACCTTGTCTTCAGCGTCCACCGCGGCAATGGAGTCTTCGAGGTCGAGGATGGTGGAGAGCGCGGCCTCCAGCACCAGGTCGCTCACGCCGGCCGCGTCCGTCTTGCCGATGGGCGTGTTGCGGTCGATCTGAATGTCGAGGTGCAGGCCGTTGTGCTTGAGCAGCACCGAGCTGGGTGTCTTGGCTTCACCCTGGTAGCCCACCAGCTGCGACTTGTCGGCCAGCTTGCTGGTGCCGCCGTCGGCCAGACCCACCACCAGCTCACCGTCCTTGTTGATCTTGTAGCCGGTGGAGCCCACGTGCGAGCCCTTCTTCAGCGGCGCGGTGCGGTCCAGCACATGGCGCGCGTATTCAATGACCTTGGCGCCGCGCTTGGGGTTGTAGCCACCCTTCTTGCCGACTTTCTCGCAACCCTTGTCTTCCGAGATCACGTCGGTGCCGTAGAGCGCGTCGTACAGCGAGCCCCAGCGCGCGTTGGCCGCGTTCAGCGCATAGCGCGCATTCAGGATCGGCACCACCAGCTGTGGTCCGGCCTGCACCGCCAGCTCGTCGTCCACGTTCTTCGTGGTGGCCTTCACCTTCTTGGGCTGCGGCACGAGGTAGCCAATGCCTTCCAGGAAAGAGCGGTAAGCCGCCATGTCGGCGATCGGGCCGGGGTGGGCCGCGTGCCAGGTGTCCAGCTCGGTCTGCAGGCGGTCGCGCTCGGCGAGCAGCGCGGCGTTCTTGGGGGCCAGGTCGGCCACGATGGCGTCAAAGCCCGCCCAGAAGGCGGACTCGCTCACGCCGGTGCCGGGCAAGACTTTCTGGTTGATGAAGTCGGCCAGGACGGTGGCGACTTGAAGGCCGTGGATGGAAGTGCGTTGTGTCATGGGTGCTCCCGCAGAAGTGAGTCAGTGAAAGAGAAAGAAAAAAGGAATCAGTCGAACAGCGCCAGCACATCGCGCAGGTTGTTTCCCTGGTGGCGGGGCTGGGTGCCCAGCTCCTCGAACGGCAGGTTCATGCGGTTCACCCACAGTGTCTGGTAGCCAAACCAGGTGGCGGCCAGCGCGTCCCAGGCATTGCTGCTCACAAAGGCGATCTGCGCTCGTGGCAAACCGGTGGCCTGCTCGCCCAGCGCGTAGGCGTCGGGGTGGGTCTTGTATTTGCGGATCGGGTCCACGCTGATCACGTGGTCGAGCAGGCCTTCCAGCCCGGCACTGCGCACCGCAATGCCCAACATCTCGGGGTCGCCGTTGGACAGGATGCCGGTGACCACACCCCGATCGCGAAGCGCCTGCAACACCTCCCGGTTTTCCGGAAAGGCGGAGAGGTGGCGGTATTGGTTCATGAGCCGCGCTGCGCGCTCTTCGAAAGCGGGCCAGTCGCTGCGCGCCTCGGGCGCGATGGTCTTGATGGCGTAGGCCAGTGCGTTCTGCGTGAGCGTCCAGAACGGCTGGTAGTGCGCGCCGTGGTTGCTGGTGGTCACCAGCCGGGTGTATTCGATCTGCTTGTCGCGCCACAGCGTGGCCAGGCGAGCGCCCTGGCCGGGGAACAGCTGCTCGGCGAGCAGGCCCACGCTGTAGACGTCGAAGAGCGTGCCGTAGGCGTCGAAGAGGACTGCGCGGGGTTTTTGCATAAGGAGACTTTATTCCATACCCACATTGCCATTGATTTCAATATTTGAGAGTTATCTATGACTTGGATGTGGGTAATGCATGTCAGATCCGCGCCGCTGAGCGTTGCCGAGGCGCGCTCAGCTTGTTGTAACAATATGCTGAGTCCCAACCGCCTTTCGGTTGCTCCAGCGTTTCTCTTGCCCTTTACCGAGGCCTCTTCTGAAAGAAGATCGTTTCCCCACTGCCTCGCAGGCGTTCCTCCTCGTGCTGGCCTTGTTGCTGGTGGAGTATTTGGTCAGCGCTGCGATCCATGACTCGCGCCATGTGCTTGGCATTGCCCCAGACGAACGTGATGCGTTCGTGATGCTGCTGGGAAATGCAGTGATCTTCGTTGTGCTCATGCATGCAAAGGACATGTCGTACCGCGATCTTCTCCACCCCTCTTCATCCTCGATCGCATCCACGGCGGTGCTCATCGTTCCTCTGGTGGCCTTGCTCATGCCGGCGCTGCTGCTGATCGCCGGGGCAACGACGGAGTTGTTGGAGAGCCTTTTGCCTTTGTCACGCTGGGAGGAACAGGCGTTCGATCGCATGATGAGTGGCAGCCTTCCCGCCATCGTGGCCACCTGCTTGCTGGCCCCGGTGCTGGAAGAGATGCTCTTTCGCGGCATCATTCTTCGTGCATTTCTGCTTCAGTATCCGCGCTGGGCAGCCATATGGAGCTCGGCCCTGATCTTCGGCTTCGCTCACATGAACGTCTACCAGTTCGTCGTGGCCTCCATGATTGGCGTGTTGTTGGGTTGGCTCTACGAGAGAACGCGCTCGCTGATTCCATGCATTGCATTGCATGGGCTTTACAACGCCGCGGCAACTGTGTCGAGCGCTACAGCACGCGCCGGAGACGTCGCTTTCGGGGCGAACGCCGAAGAGTGGGTGCTTGCAGGTATGGCCGCTACCGCCAGTATGGCGATGCTTCTGCGTCTCCTGCGACCGAGCCGTGCCTCACGTCGCGATGACGCCAGCGCGCCCTGATGTCCAGCCCCAAAAATGCCCTCACCACTTCCGAACAGGTTCAGACGTGGTTTCTGCGAGCGAATCGAGGCGGACGAACGCAATTAGCGGTCCCAGCGGCCCAAATCCCATCGCGAGGATGGCCCACATCCAGCCAGAACGTTGCAGACGGGACGCCGTTCGCCAAATCAGACCACAGCACACCACTTGAAGGCACAGGGCAACGAGCCAAAGCACAACCACGAGCCATGGACTGCTTGCGGGGGTAAAAACCAGCCCGAGCATGCACAGAGCGGGAAGGAAGCACAGCTTGCGAAGGTGCTCAAGTTCGCGCTTGCACGCGGCGTCCGCATTGATTGAATCGGTCATGAGTTTCTCCTTGATGGGGGCTTGGGATGGGGTGGAGTGCGTCGCAGACGGATGCACATGTCGTTGGCGATGGCGTCGTTGGTCCAAGAATCAACCAGCATCAGATGCACTGCGGGCTTTGAGCTGGGCATGATGCGGAACTGTTTGACCTATTGCAGATCGCGACGTGCTTCAGGAAAGCGCTCAATGATCCATTGGACCAACTGCTCCGGCGTCTTCATGACGATTGTTTTGTCGTCTGACGAAATTGTGATTGAGGCATTACTTCTCAATCTTTCCTTCATCAACCTTAACGCTGAAGTCAACCAATTCATTGCGGAACTGGAGTGCTCGTCATAGGCCATTTCCAAGTGCCTAAGCTGGTTGCCGTTCAAAGTGCCTTCGACAATCAAAAATTTGATGTTGGCAATTTCATTCACATCTGGCCACTGTCAATTTATTGGTGAGTGCTATAAAGCCAGCGGCCCGTCGATAATAATGATCCAGCCGCGATCGGAAGCTGCACGCCTGAGCCGCTGCAGCAAATCTTGCAACTGATATTCTGCAATTGGAGTGGTTGAGTTGTCCCAGCATGTACTCGTTGGCAGAGTCAAATAGAACTTTGACTCCAGAGTCCATTCTCCTTCAAAGGAGATCGTATGTTTGCTGTCTTCGATCCAAGTAATGGACCATGGTGTGGATTTGGTGATCATTGAGAACGATCGCTCAAGCAGGTGTTGTGATTAGGCGGATTGGCCGCCGTACCAGTGAATAACGCGCTGGCTGCGTCTAGATTGAACAATTGAAGTTGCCGCATCTGCGCAAGACTGCTCATGTGCTCGCTATGCTTTCGCTCGATAGCCTAAAAATTCATCGAGCAAGCGCAGATTTTTCTCGACAGCCTCTGTGCTTGATTCAATGCTGAATCGTGTTGAGTTCTCATAGTCCCAGAAGATTGCAGGGGTGAAGTAGTGCGGGCCAATAGCCAAGGCGATTCCCCCAATGGCGATGCCTCTATCGCTTCCAATGCTGTAGCTAAATATATGCTTTCTATCCAAAAGGCAGTGCTCTTCATGCCAATCAAGCTCACCTTTTTTATCAACTCTGAAGCAATAGAGAGGCCTGCCTCCGTTGACTTCGTAGAATAAAGTGATTGTTTTTCTTAGAAGATCTCTTCCGTCAATATCATTCTTGATCATCATGGTTTATTGCTCCAATATATTTGTTTTAGAAAGTCAGATTTTTTCTGCTTCGCAAAAACTCGTCAAGCAAATGCAAATTTTTTCTAACCGCATCATCGCTTGCATCCGTTGAAAACTTCTGACTCTGCTCATGGGTGCAGAAGTTTTCTGGTGAAAAGTAATGTGGGCCAATTGCGAACTGTACTCCCCCAATTGAGGAGGACCTGTCTTCGCCTATTCCATAACGTGCAACATGTTTCCTGTCAATCAAAAAGTGGACAGTGAAGAGCCCTTGCTCCTCTGATTCCCAGAATATCGTTACAGGCGTGCTCTGTTTTTCATAGTGCTTCAGAATTGTTTGCCGTAACCCGTTTCGTCCATTGATGTCATTTTTTAACTGCACGATAGGATCCTCCAGGTTGTTCAGTTCGTTGATAGTCGTCTTCAGTCTGCACCGATGACATGTACTATGAAACTGGGTGTTCATCGATAACATCGATCGGCGTCGTTTGAGAGTTGCGCTCTCAAGTTCGCTTGCAGAGTTAAACAGAACTTGAGCTCCAAAATCCATTCGCTGGTAAATGTGGCGGTATGATTTTTGTCTTCAGTCCAAGTAATAGGCTAAGTAGTGGCTTGTGCAATCATTTGTTGGTGAGGCGATGTCGAGCTGCCTTTTTAATTCAGATTGCATTGTTCAGTCTGTTGTATTCGAGCTCATATGGCTGGCTGTTACTAAATATTGAATCCATTTCATTTGTAAGAAAGCCTATTTGGTTCGCGATGCTTGGCTTGCCGTAATCTTTGTCAGTTAAATTGGATGCGGCCTTCATTAGAATCCATAGTGCATACCCTTGACGGGGGTCCTATTTTAGGGTTCATGACTGAAAGTGTTATGGCATTGGACGAATATCTTTCGCATTCCATTGTGAGGAGCCAGTCATTTTCTAGTTGCCACTCGGCAATGAGATCATCTGCATGTTGAGATGCAATGGCAAGATTGTTCTCTTTGAGTAATCGAATAATTTTCTCGAAGATTGGTTGGTAATTTTGAGCGATCCCGGTGTTCGGAAGGGATGTTTGTATGGAGGCTATTTGTTTGCCATGCATTTTAAGTATCTTTGCCTCATTTCGTGTGGCATTGGATGCACTAAAGTGGAAGGGTCCAACGATTCGAAAATTGCTCTATCTTTGATGGATTTGATTCCGTTTGATCCAAGTATTGGAAGCAGCATGTCCAACGCCTTCAAGAAAAAGTACAAATTATGTATTTTCTCTGTTCCCGATGACAAAAATACAGCACTTCCTTCATTCTCCGAAAACTGTGTATTACGGACTGCTTCAATGGATTGCCAGCCAAGCGTGAAGGAAATGTGCATCACCGATCCATCGTGCATTATGAGAGAGGCTGCGGTGTCGCCGAATATGATCTGAAGACAGTTTTCATTCAAGCCGTCAATTACTTCAATGCATAGCGGGGAGCGAAAAATGAGTAAGGAGTAGTCCTCTTCATCTTCTAGCAATTCTGCATTAAATTTGTGTTTCTCGAGGAACTCCACGACGAATGACAAGTCTTTGATTTGAAGAACATTCTTGCTTGATATCATTTAAGCCACTCCTTCAGGTTTGCCCACTGTTGATTGCTTATGTTGCTCGGCTTGTAGTTATTGCGGATGAGATGATCGAGTTCTCGCGCATACATTCCTTTCAGCTGCCCCGAAGAGGTAATTACATCACTTCTGTGGAACGGGATGCTTGCCAGTGCAATATCGTCTCCGCGGTTAATAGCTTCATCCAAGAATGGCCGATTGATTTTTTCAAAGAATTGACCATCCGCGGCTTTCTCCACCTCTTTGCTAACGTTGAGAACGTTGAAGCCACCCGGTCGTGCGCCAAAATCTTCGGATTTAGGCGCGTGCAACTGGCCATTGATGACGCTTTTCATGTCGGTTTGCCACCGACCCAGCACCGTGGTCGTTTTGTGCGGATTGGCCGGAATGACTCCTGCAGACGTTTGTAGCCCAACGGGTGAGCTCGAGGCACCCTCCGCCCAAAAGTTGTTGTCTATCCTGGCTTGGTCTTTCGCTTTGGCTTCAGCCTCGGCAACAGCCTTGGTCACCTGCGCTCGCTTGACAGCATCGATCGTGACCTTCACTCCGCCAGTCGTTACGGCTGTCATCCCGCTGCCCAGCGTGATCAAGTCCACCAATGCCTCGCCTCTGACACTCGGGTCCGGGCTGTTGAGTCTGGCGTTGAGGTCTGCTGGCAGGTTGGCGATGGCGTTGACGTTGTCGATCAGCGTCTGAGCCAAGCCGTTCTCTGCAATGGCTTGTACGGTCATTGCAATGCCGCCGACAGCACCCACCAGCATCCCTGGGGGCGAGATTTTGAGCAGACCCTTGCCCGCGCCGTGGAGGAAGGGGTTGTCTACCGCCTGCTGGTACTTGAATGCCTGGCTTTGAACGCTTGCACGTTCTGCCGTATCGACCAGATTGCCGAACTGGCCCGTGTAGCTCTTTGATGCGAACTGGATTGCCGCAGTCCAGCTCTGGCAGGCGGCGCTTGCGGGGCTTTGGCACGCTTGATCGATTTGCTGGTCGCGCCAGACATCGAGCCGATTGAGATGATTGATCTCGGCCTGCATTTGCTGACGGCAGGCTGCGTCGTTGCATGCGAGCAGATCACCTTGCAATTTCAGACGTCTACTGGCTTCAGCGTGCGTCAGAAAGTTGTTCTGTACCTCGTTAAATGCTGTGGTAGCGCCTGAGATGCCTCCAGCGCCGGCACCCAAGGCGGTGCTCGCTGCGGCCGTGATCACATCCTTCAAGGGGCCTTCAATGCCTGCCTCTTGCAGTGCATTGGCCACCGCGGGCGCAGTGAGCGTGCCGGCGGCTGCGCCGGTTGCACCCGCCGCGCCGCCCGTCAAGGCGCCGATGGTGGTGTGAGCCAGCAAACGAAGGGTGCCGCTGTCGCCCCAGTTCGCTTCCAGCTGCTCGGCCTGAGCGATCAGCTCGGTCCTTCTGTCCGGATCGGATTCGCCGTTGGCCTGCTCGCGTAAATCGCCAGCCTGTTTCAGTTGGGTGGTGGCGTAGTCGCCAACAGCCTTGCTGGCTTGCTTGCCGAACTCGGCCGTGATGGCGATCTGCGCGTTGACTTCATCCTTGACGCGTTCCCTGTTGAAGATCGGCGCGATGCCGCGCTCGGCATCTCCCGTTCGCGCGCCTTGGTCTCCCGCGATGCCCGAGATCGCCGATGCTGTGACCGACGAAGCTGAACCCTTGTCCGAGCCAATACCCGCACTGCCTCCTGGGCCTGTGGGCGCCGCGGCTGACTTCTTTTCTTCCGCAGTCCTGGCCGTGCTCTGGTCACCCACCTTGGCGCTGAGGGCGACGTTGACCGAGTAGCCATCGGCCTCGTACACGGCGTGGTTCTGAATGTCGAAGAGTTCGCTGCCGCCCCGGCTGTCGAACCGGTTGGCACCGGCATCCACCGCCGCCTGCGTGCTGGTGATCGCGCCGCCCACCAGCGTGGTCTTGCCCTGGGTGCTCACGTCAAATCCGCCGTCGCCTGCGCGGATAACGCTTTGTTCCCTCACGCTGGCATAGCTGCTGTCGATCTTGGTCTTGCCCACACCGCCGCTGATGCTGGAGGCGCCGTAGCACAGGGGCGGGATGCACAGGCTCACGCCGGCGCTGGCGCTCTCGTTTTGCTCGCTGTAGGTGGCGCGGTCCTGCAGGCTTTCGATGAGCAGGTCGCCGCCGATGCGCGCCTGTACCGTGGGTGCAGCCACCACGGCGCCGCGCAGCGTGGTGTCCGCGCCTGATTCAAGCTCCACCCGCTGCCCGGCCTGAACTCGGGTGCTGGCATGGATGGTCTCTTCGCCCGTGCCCTGACCCTTGCTTCTGCTGGCGCCGGCGTTGAAGCTGATGCCGGTCTGCGTCCCGCCCAGGTTGAAACCAATACCGACGCTGCCGTTTTTGCTGCTCTGGCTGTTCGTCTCACGGGTGGTCTGGGTGGCGGCGCGGTGCCCACGGCATCCGTTCGACTGTTGTGGGTGCGGGTCTCAAGGCTGGAGGAGCCGAGCAGGCCACTGCTCTTGGCGTGAACCCCGTGGTCGATCTGGTAACTCGATTCACCAGCGGTCAACGCGATGTCGCGCTCGGCCTGCACCGCCAATGCGCCCTGAGCCTGCACGCTGGCCGCGCGTGCGCTGATGTCCTGCCCGGCCTGCAGGGTGATGCTTGTGCCCTGGATCCGGGTGCCGACTTCTGCGCTTTGCTGCACGCGCGCGAAGTTGCGGGCATCGCGCGTGGCGTCCAGGTGTCGGGCGGTGTTGACGGTGGCCAGATTCAGATCGCGCCCGGCGTCCACCTGGATGCTGTCGGCCTGCAGCGCTGCCGCCGTCAGGTGCACATCGCGCCCCGCGCTGGCCAGCAGCACGCCGGCCGGGCCCGAG
>NZ_JAKFEO010000102.1:0-2906 GCF_036675665.1 Hydrogenophaga sp.
ATGGTGATCATCGGCGCGGCCATGAACCACTGGTACCACGCCGACATGAACTACCGCGGCGTGATCAACCTGCTGATGATGTGCGGCTGCATCGGCCAGAGCGGTGGCGGCTGGGCGCACTACGTGGGCCAGGAAAAGCTGCGCCCGCAAACGGGCTGGGTGCCGCTGGCCTTTGCCACCGACTGGGCACGCCCGCCACGCCAGATGAACAGCACCAGCTTCTTCTACGCGCACACCGACCAGTGGCGCTACGAAAAGCTCGGCATGGAGGAGATCGTGAGCCCGCTGGCCGACAAGGCCGCGTTCGGCGGCAGCATGATCGACTTCAACGTGCGCGCCGAGCGCATGGGCTGGCTGCCCAGCGCACCCCAGCTCAAGACCAATCCGCTGCAGGTGGTGAAGGACGCCACCGCCGCCGGGCTCGACCCCAAGGACTACGTGGTGCGCGCGTTGAAAGACGGCACGCTGGCCATGAGCTGTGAGGACCCGGACGCGCCGCAGAACTGGCCGCGCAACATGTTCGTCTGGCGCAGCAACCTGCTGGGCTCCAGCGGCAAGGGCCACGAGTATTTCTGCAAGCACCTGCTGGGCACCGAAAACGGCGTGCAGGGCAAGGACCTGGGACGGGACGACGCCAAACCCGACGAGGTGGTGTGGCACGAACACGCGCCCCAAGGCAAGCTCGATCTGCTGGTCACGCTCGACTTCCGCATGAGCACCACCTGCCTGTATTCCGACGTGGTGCTGCCCACCGCGAGCTGGTACGAGAAGAACGACCTCAACACCAGCGACATGCACCCCTTCATCCACCCGCTGTCGGCGGCGGTGGACCCGGTGTGGCAGAGCCGCAGCGACTGGGAGATCTACAAGGGTTTTGCGCAGGCCTTCAGCGAGGTCTGCGTGGGCCACCTGGGTGTCGAAAAAGAGGTGGTGCTCACGCCCATCATGCACGACACCCCGGGCGAACTGGCGCAACCGTTCGACGTGAAGGAATGGCGCAAAGGCCACTGCGATCTGATCCCCGGCAAGACCGCGCCGCAGATCACCGTGGTGGAGCGCGACTACCCCAACACCTTCAAACGATTCACGGCGCTGGGCCCCTTGCTCGACAAACTGGGCAACGGCGGCAAGGGCATTGGCTGGAAGACCGGCACCGAGGTGGAACAGCTCGGCCAGCTCAACGGCACCACGGTGGAGGAGGGCGTGACCAAGGGCATGCCCAGGATCGTGACCGACATCGACGCCTGCGAAGTCATCCTGCAACTCGCCCCCGAGACCAACGGCCACGTGGCGGTGAAGGCCTGGGAGGCGCTGGGCAAACAGACCGGCATCGACCACACCCACCTGGCGATTCACCGCGAAGACGAGAAGATCCGCTTCCGCGACATCCAGGCCCAGCCGCGCAAGATCATCAGCAGCCCGACCTGGAGCGGCATCGAGAGCGAGACGGTGAGCTACAACGCCGGCTACACCAACGTGCACGAACTCATTCCATGGCGCACCCTCACCGGCCGCCAGCAGTTCTACCAGGACCACCCCTGGATGATTGCCTTCGGCGAAGGCCTGGGCAGCTACCGCCCGCCGGTGGACCTGAAAGCCACCTCGGGTGTGCACAACATCAAGTCCAACGGCAACGCGGAGATCGTGCTGAACTTCATCACGCCGCACCAGAAGTGGGGCATCCACTCGACCTACAGCGACAACCTGATGATGCTCACCCTGAACCGGGGCGGCACCGTGGTCTGGCTGAGCGAGGACGACGCGAAGAGCGCCGGCATCGAGGACAACGACTGGGTCGAGCTGTTCAACATCAACGGCGCGGTGGCCGCGCGTGCGGTGGTGAGCCAGCGCGTGAACCCGGGCATGGTGATGATGTACCACTCACAGGAAAAGATCATCAACACCCCGGGCTCGGAGATCACCGGCGTGCGCGGTGGTATCCACAACTCGGTCACGCGCATCGTGCTCAAGCCGACCCACATGATCGGCGGCTACGCGCAGCTCAGCTACGGCTTCAACTACTACGGAACGATCGGCACCAACCGCGACGAGTTCGTCGTGGTGCGCAAGATGGACAAGGTGGACTGGCTCGACACACCGGCCGACGACCACCTCATTCGAGCGTACCAATCGCAAGGCGAAAACCCTTGAACACCCGTCGATCCGAAGGAGCCTGAATCATGAAAATACGCGCACAAATCGGCATGGTGCTCAACCTGGACAAGTGCATCGGTTGCCACACCTGTTCGGTCACCTGCAAGAACGTCTGGACCAACCGCCCCGGCGTGGAATACGCCTGGTTCAACAACGTCGAGACCAAGCCCGGCATCGGCTACCCGAAGGAGTGGGAGAACCAGGAGAAGTGGCAGGGCGGATGGACCCGCCGTGCCGACGGCTCCATCGTGCCCAAGCAAGGGGGCAAGTGGCAGCTGCTGATGAAGATCTTCGCCAACCCGCACCTGCCGGAGATCGACGACTACTACGAACCCTTCACCTTCGACTACGACCACCTGCAGTCGGCGCCCGAGATGAAGCACGCGCCCACCGCGCGTCCGCGCAGCCTGATCACCGGCAAGCGCATGGAGAAGATCGAGTGGGGCCCGAACTGGGAGGAGATCCTGGGCGGCGAGTTTTCCAAGCGCAGCAAGGACGCCAACTTCAACGGCTTCGAGGCCGCGCAGAAGGCCATGGTGGGGGAGTTCGAGAACACCTTCATGATGTACCTGCCGCGCCTGTGCGAGCACTGCCTCAACCCGGCCTGCGTGGCCTCGTGCCCATCGGGTTCGATCTACAAGCGCGAGGAAGACGGCATCGTGCTGATCGACCAGGACAAGTGCCGCGGCTGGCGCATGTGCGTGAGCGGCTGCCCCTACAAGAAGATCTACTACAACTGGAAGAGCGGCAAG
>NZ_JAKFEO010000031.1:0-234573 GCF_036675665.1 Hydrogenophaga sp.
GGCGCCGTGCGCCACGGCATCACCCGCGCCCTGATCGACTACGACGCCACGCTCAAGCCGGGCCTGTCGCAAGCCGGTTTCGTGACGCGCGATGCCCGCGAAGTGGAACGGAAAAAAGTCGGTCTGCGCTCTGCGCGCCGTCGCAAGCAGTTCAGCAAACGCTAATCTGTCTGGCCTCAACTGCAAAAGCCGCCTTCAAGTCGAACTTGGGGCGGTTTTTGCTTTCTGGGACTGGGTTGCGTTTGCTTTCATTTTGAAAGGTTTGCATGCGGTTTCGGCTTCTGCGCAGAAAACTCACCGTCAGCGCGCCGCGCATGGCGGTGCGCAGCGCGTTGCCGTGGCCGTTTCGCTGGCTGCTCGGTGCGGTGGTGCTCGGCTTTTCCGGGTCGCTGGCCATGTGGGCGTTCGAGTTTGGTCGCGACATCGCCGGCCTGGATCGAGCGTCCAAACAGGAGCTCACCCAGCTGCGTTCCGAAGTGCAAGCCTTGCGTGTCGAACTGCTCAATGCCCAGTCGGTGGCCAACACCTCCGAGAGCCTGCTCACCACCGAGCGCAGCCTGCAGGAACAGCTGGCCATGCGCATCCGCCAGCTCGAAGCCGACAATGAGCTGCTGCGCACCGATCTCGGTTTCTTCGAGCGTCTGATCCCGGGTTCGGGCGGAGACACCTTGAGCATTCGCAGTCTGCAGGCCGAGCGCGTGTCCGACACCCAGTGGCGGTGGCAGGCACTCATGATGCAAGCCACCAAGAATGCGCCCGACTTCAAGGGGGCACTGGCCATCACTTTCACCGGCACGCTTGACGGCAAGCCCTGGTCGCTGGCGCAGGCGCCCGTGCCACAGCCCGTGCTGATCAAAGGCTATCTGCGACTCGAAGGCATCGTCGACGTGCCCGCGCAGGCCATGGTAAAAAACGTGACGGCCAAGATCCTTCAAGGAAGCTTGGTGCGGTCGGTGCAAACATTCCAGCTGTGACAGCAGCGATACGTCGTTTGGAGAAACCCATGTTCGGCAAGAAGAAACAACCCCCCATCAAGAGCCTGATCGCCCAGGGCACGCGCATCGAGGGCAACGTCTTGTTCCACGACGGGCTGCGTGTCGATGGCGAAGTGGTCGGTGATATCCGCGCCAGCGACGAACACCCCAGCATTCTGGTGATCAGCGAGGTGGCGGTGATCACCGGCCAGATCCTGGCCGATCATGTGATCATCAATGGCCACGTCAAGGGCCCGGTGCAGGCGTTCGAACTGCTGGAGCTGCAGCCCAAGGCGCGTATCGAGGGTGACGTGTCGTACAAGGCGCTTGAAATGCACCAGGGCGCCACCATCACCGGCCAGCTCAAGCCCATGGTCGGCGGTGTGGAGGACAAACCCACACTGAAACTGGCGGCAAACAACGGCTGAGCGCATTCCCGAGCGATTTGATTTAGTATCTTTCTTATTCCCGGAGCGCAATGCGCCCGGTCTTCTCTCAGTGAACCTGCTCAAGGTCCACACATCTCCAAGAGGTCATCCCATGAGTGCAGTGGCAGAAAACATCCAGACTGAAATGCCGGCGCCGCTGGTGTTCACCGACAGCGCCGCCGCCAAAGTGGCGGAGTTGGTGGCTGAAGAAGGCAACCCCGATCTGAAGCTGCGCGTGTTCGTGCAGGGCGGCGGATGCTCCGGTTTCCAGTACGGTTTCACCTTCGACGAAGTGACCAACGAAGACGACACCACCATGACCAAAAATGGTGTGTCGCTGTTGATCGACGCCATGAGCTACCAGTACCTGGTGGGCGCCGAGATCGACTACAAGGAAGACTTGGAAGGCGCGCAGTTCGTGATCAAGAACCCCAACGCCAACAGCACCTGCGGTTGCGGATCCAGCTTCAGCGTCTGATTCGCCGAAGCGTTCGCGCCAACAAAAAGGGGAGCTTGAAGCTCCCCTTTTTGTTGTCTGCCTGTTGCTGGCTTATTCGGCGCTGGCCTGCTGAACGCTGGTTGCGGCGTTGAGTTGTACCCGTTGCAGTTGGGCCACGGCATCGAAGCGGGCACGGGCCGACGGGTTGATCGGAATGGACTCGCTCTGGCGAGCGATGGCCAGTGGATCTTGATGAACGCCGTTGTCGCGGAACTCGAAGTGCAGGTGTGGGCCGGTGGATGCACCGGTGGAACCCACGGCGCCAATCCAGTCGCCCTGGCTGACCTTCTGGCCCTGGCGCACGCCAATGCGGCTGAGGTGGGCGAATACCGTCATCTGGTTGCTGCGGTGGCGAATGTAGATCACGTTGCCATAGCCGCGCTGCACGCCGGCGAACTCGACCACGCCGTCGCCGATGGTGCGCACGGGCGTGCCGGTGGGCGCGGCGTAGTCCACGCCCATGTGGGCTCTGCGCCCTCCGGTGATGGGGTGAAAGCGCATGCCATAACCACTGCTCACACGGGAGAACTCCAGCGGGGAAGACAGGTAGAACTTGCGTGAGCTCTCGCCGTTGAAGCCATAGTAGGCGCCGCGCTGGCCGGGCTCTTCAAACCACACGCCTTCGTACTTGCGGCCGTTGTTGACGAACTCGGCGCTGAGCACGCGCCCGGTGCGCATGCTCTCGCCATCGGCCTCCAGGCTTTCATAGACCACGCTGAAGCGGTCGCCCTGGCGCAGGTCGCGGCGGAAGTCGATGTCGCTGGAGAACATTTCGGCCAACTGCACGGCGACTGGGTCGGGGATGTCGGCCGCGTCGGTGGCGGCGAACAGGGAGCTGCGGATCACGCCACTGGCCAGGCGGGCCGACGCGGTGAGGTCGCCGGTTTCGAGCCGTGACTTGAAGCCCTGCGGGCTGTTCTCGATCACCAGGCGGGAGAACTTGCGGTCGTCGCCGGCGAGCCAGCGCGAGGTCAGGCGTTGCAGTTCCTGGCGGTCGTTGGTTTCAACGCTCACCAGGCGGCCAGCGCGGCCTTGCAGCAACTGGCGGGCCGTGGGGTCGTTGCGCAGGAAACCCTGAGCTTCGGAGTCGACAACGCCCAGACGCTGCAACAGGCTTTGCGCCGTGTCGTCGCGCCGCGTCATTTCGCTGCGGAACAGCACGAAGTCGGTGGCGGGGGCACCGAGCAGGCTGGCGGAAGCGAACGTGGAGGGGTCAAGGGTTTCGACGATCTGGCGCACGGGGAGGTTGGCGGCGTCGGGTGCGAGCGGCGCGATGCCGAAGGCGGTGACGCCGGTGCCCAGCAGCAAGGCGCCGATGCCGCCCATGATGCGGCGGGGGTGCCTGGCGAGGCTTTGACGGGTGGCGTCGGTGACCTGGGTCAGCGAGTGGAGCAGCGAGCGGATCAAAATCGGTGTTTCCTGGAAAGAGTTCCAACGGTCTGTTGGATGGCACACACAGGCTGACAGGCCCAGTCGGAACAAGTTCACACGAATTGTGCCGGGGCGATGAGCTGGGTCTGAGATGTGCAAAAAACGCGCCAACTAAAATCCGTCACTCGGCGCGAAGTATAGCCAGCGCCATGTAGCCCGCATCTGAGAAAACGCTAATGAAACCCAGCATACAAGAAGCACAAAGTACTCACCAGAACCCTCCCGTTGAGAGCGTACTGACAGACGGTGTGAAAAATGCCTTGAGCGTGACACTCAGGGGGTGCGAAGAATTGATCCCCCAGGCCGACTGGATCAAAAAATTGTCACAGTCGGAGAAGAGCGGTCAGCCCTTGCGCATCAAGTTGGGGCTGGACCCGACGGCGCCGGACATCCACATCGGCCACACGGTGGTGCTCAACAAGATGCGCCAGTTGCAGGACCTGGGGCACCAGGTGATCTTCCTCATCGGTGATTTCACCAGCCTGATCGGCGACCCCTCGGGCCGCAACAACACCCGCCCACCGCTGACCACCGAGCAGATCCAGGCCAACGCCGAGACCTACTACAGGCAGGCCAGCCTGGTGCTGGATCCGGCGCGCACCGAGATTCGCTACAACAGCGAATGGAGCCTGCCGCTGGGCTCGATGGGCATGATCCAGCTGGCGGCCAAGTACACGGTGGCGCGCATGATGGAGCGCAACGACTTCCACGACCGTTTCAAGGCCGGCACGCCGATCAGCGTGCACGAGTTCCTGTACCCGCTGATGCAGGGCTACGACTCGGTGGCGCTCAAGAGCGACCTCGAACTCGGCGGCACCGACCAGAAGTTCAACCTGCTGATGGGCCGCCACCTTCAGGCCGAATATGGCCAGGAGCCGCAATGCATCCTGACGATGCCGCTGCTCGAAGGTCTCGACGGCGTGGAGAAGATGTCGAAGAGCAAGAACAACTACATCGGCATCACCGAACCCGCGAACTCGATGTTCGCCAAGGTGCTGAGCATTTCCGACACGCTGATGTGGCGCTGGTACACGCTGCTGTCGTTCCAGTCGCTGGAGCACATTGAAGCTTTGAAGCAGGCCATTGCCCAGGGCGCGAATCCGAAGGACGCCAAGGTGGCGCTGGCCAAGGAAATCACCACACGTTTTCACAGCAAGGCCGCGGCCGATGCGGCCGAGCAGGACTTCATCAACCGCAGCAAGGGCGGTGTGCCGGACGAGATCCCCGAGGTGTCCTTGTCGGGTGCGCCGCTGGGCATCGGGTCGCTGCTGAAATCGTCGGGCCTGGCGCCTTCCACCAGCGAGGCCAACCGTTTGATCGAGGGTGGTGGTGTGCGTGTGGATGGTGCCGTCATCAGCGACAAGGGCTTGAAGCTGCCTGTCGGAACGTATGTCGTTCAGGTGGGGAAGCGGAAGTTTGCTCGGGTTTCGCTTGCCTGACTTCCGTTTCGTTCATTGACCTCACGGGATCGGAGCGGCACGGCGCTCCGATCTGATGAGATGTGGGCACACCGACGTTGGCGTGCTGAAATGTTGGCTGCTGGCTGAATCGGGGTGGACGGCGCAGCGAAATCAAGGGGGAGGCGGCCGCAGGCCGACGGAGGACATTCGCGGAGCCGTCCACCCCGGTTCAGCCAGCGAAGAAGCTACCGGCCCCCAGCTTTCTCAAGCATTGAAACCATCGCCGAGTAACCACGCGACCGCGCCAAGGCCAGCGGCGTCTGACCATGCCGATCGGCCAGCTGCAGGTTCGCACCCGCATCGATCAAGGCTTTGAGCGTGGCCTGATGGCGCGCGCCACCGTCACCCAGCACCACGGCTTCGATGGTGGCCGTCCAATGCAGGTTGTTCACATGGTCCAGCGGTGCACCGGCGGTGATCAACTGGCGCACCACGCCGTCGTGCCCCAGATGCGCGGCGGCAATGAGGGCGGTGCCGTCGTAGCGGCTCGTGGTCTGCTTCGCGCTGGCGCCCAGTTGCAGCAGCACACGCAGCGTGTCCTCATCGTCGGCGACTGAGGCGATCGTCACTGCGTCGTAGCGGTCGTTCTCCAGCCGGTTGATGTCAGCGCCCGCCTTCACCAGCGCGCGCACCGCCTCGCGTTGGCGCGCGAACGTGGCCACGTGCAGCGGTGTGCGTCCGTGCGTGTCGGTGGCATTCACCGCTGCGCCGCCCGCCACCAGGCGCGCGATCTTTGCTGCATCCCCTTGGTGGGCCGCTGCGTGCAACCCGGTGTAGGTCGCCGCTTCGGTCGCGCTGGGTGCGACCTGGGCTTGAACAGTTGCACCAGTGAACGCCAGTGCAAGAACCCACAGCAGCGTCTTCATTTCAGCAGCTCTGCAACCTTGGCAATGCCCGCGTTCGCGCACTGCTCGTCCAGATGACCACCGGGTGCACCACCCACACCCACCGCGCCGACGACCTCGTTGCCCACCTTCACCGGCACGCCGCCGCCCAGCACCAGGAAACCCGGAATGTCCACCAGCGTCGCGGCACCGGGGTTCTTCTGCACGTTCTCCAGCATGGCGGCAGTGGTGTTGCGCGCCGAGGCCGAGGTGTAGGCCTTGCCTTGCGCGGCGGCCACGGTGTGCGGTCCGGCGTTGTCGGCGCGCTGCAGGGCCCGCAGGGTGCCGGCGCGGTCCACCACGGCGGCCGTCACGTTGTAGCCGCCGGCGCTGCACGACGCAACGGTGGCGGCGGCGATCTGGTTGGCCAGGTCCAATGACATGTTTTTCTCCACGCGCACGGCCTGAGCGCTGGCGACGGTGGCCATGAAGGACAGGGCGAGGAAGGACGTTTTTGCAGGGAAGGTCATGGTGTTCTCCGGTGGTGTTGAACGGTTCGATCAACCGTGGGAGAACTGTAGAAATCCGCGCGGCAAACCGCCATTCGGAAGGCTACGCGCGGCCCTCCGTAGAACTACGCGGTGCCGTTGGCGCCATCCGCGTCAACCAGCGCGGCGTAGTGGCGGATCAGCTGTGCCAGCGACGGCGCCTGCAGCTTGGCAAACAGGTTGGCGCGGTGGGTTTCCACCGTGCGCGGCGAGAGGCCCAGCGCGCGGCCGATCTCCTTGTTGGTCAAGCCCTCGACGATCAGGCCCAGCACCTCGCGCTCGCGCTCGGAGAGTTGCGCATAGCGCTCACGCGCCGCGCGGTCGGCCTGGTGGCGCTGGCGCGAGCGCACATGTTGGCGCACAGCGTTCTGCAGCGCTTCGAGCAAGGCCTCGTCGTTCACCGGCTTTTCGAGGAACTCGGCCGCTCCGGCCTTGAAGGCGCGGCGGCACATGTCCACCGTGCCGTGGCCGGTGAGCATGATCACCGGCTGGTCCACGCCCTGCGCCACCAGCGTGTCAAGCACGCTCAGGCCGCTGATGCCGGGCATGCGCACGTCGAGCACGATGGCGCCGATGGCCTCGCGGTCGAAGGTGTTCAGGAAGGCCTGCGGGTCGCTCCACGGCTGCACGCGCAAGCCCACCGTGCCGATCAGCAGGGCCAGGCTGTCGCGCACCGCCTGGTCGTCGTCGATCAGGTGCACGGTGGGGGAGAGGATGTCCATGCTCATGGGCATACCTCCGTGCTGCGCGCTGCGGTGCGAGCATGCTTGGGGCGGCCCGGCGCGGTGCTCATGCCTGTCCGATGGCGAGGGGCAAGCGCAATCGGAACACCGCGCCACCGGTGGCTGCGTTGGCGGCCGAGAGCGAGCCACCCATGCCGCTGGCCAGCGTCTCGCACAGGCTAAGCCCCAGGCCCAGGCCGCCTTCGCGCGTGGAGAAGAACGGCTCGAACAGGCGCGGCAACACCTCGGGCGCGATGCCTGGTCCGCTGTCAGCCACCGCGAGTTCGCCCAATCCATCGACCGTGCGCAGGGTGAGCGTGAGCCGGCGCTGCGCAGCGGGCACTTGTTCCAGCGCCTGCAGCGCGTTGACGATCAGGTTGTGCACGATCTGGTCGAGCGCCACCGGATCGGCCATCACGTCGAGCGCGGGCGCACTGTCCAACGCCGGCGTCACACCCCGGCGCTGGCACTCGGGTTCCAGCAGATGGAGCGCGCGGCGCACGGCGTCCACCGCATCGATGGACTGGCGCTGTCCGCCGCTGTCGGGTCGCTCCACCGCGCGGCGCAGCCGGCCCACCACCTCGGCGGCACGGCGGGCCTGCGCCGCGGCCTGCGCCATGGCAGCGCGCGCGGTGGCCAGTTCGGGAGGGTCGTCGTCCAGCAGGCGCTGCGCGGCCTGGGTGTTGGCCAGCACCGCGGTCAGGGGTTGGTTGAGTTCGTGTGCCATGCCGGCGGCGAGTTCGCCCAGCGTGTTCAGCCGCGCCACCTGGCCCAGACGCAGCAGCTCTTCGGCGCGGCGGCGCGCCATGCGCTGGCGCTGCAGCTGCCGCACCGCCAACAGCGATGCGGCCACCGCGAGCGTCCAGGCCAGCATGCGGGCCCAGGGCCATTGGCGCCAACCCACGGTCTGGGTGGCGACCACGTCGAAAGGCTGGCTCTCGGCGGCCACCACCTTGTGGAATTCGAAACGCGAACCTGCCTGAAGCCGCCCGGGCTGGATCGGGTGGTGTTGTCCCGCCAGCACCAGCTCGACCCGCACGGTGCTCGTCTGTGCGGCCATCGGCCACTCGGCCCACGGTACCAGTGACTGCAGGTCGATGGTGAGCGCGTAGCTGGCGGGCTCCGAGGCGAGCACCAGACGGTAGCGGCCGCTCTGCAGGTCCAGCGGCGCGAGCGCGGCGCGGCCGCTCTGGCGCGACAGGCGTTCGGCCTCGGCCAGCCCGGGGTCGGTCCACGGGGTGGTGGCGTCGCTGCGTTGCACCGAGAGGATGCGCGGGTAGAGCGCGGGCAGGCGCTGCTCGGGTGAACCGGCGCCGGGTGCGGCGGGCGCGGGCTGCAGCAGTGCCAGCGTGGCCAATATCGCGTCGTGCTGCACCACCTGCTGGCTCAATAGCCGGTGCACGATGCGTGCGTCGGTCTCGAACAGTGCGCGCTGCTGAGCGAGCGACTGGCGCGCGATGGCGGCCGCGCCGGCCAGGGCGATCACCGCCCCGCCGACCACCCACCACCACGAGAAACGCCAGGGCTGCCGCATGCGGCGGATTCTGGCACGCGCCCTGCGCGCAAAGGCTCAGGGGAACAGCGGCTTGACGTTCCAGATCTCGTCGGCGTATTCGCGGATGGTGCGGTCCGACGAAAAAGCGCCCATGCCGGCCACGTTCATGATGGCGTGGCGCGTCCATTCGCCCGGGTTGCGGTAGAGCGCATCGACCTTGTGCTGCGTGGCCAGGTAGTCGGTGTAGTCGGCCAGCAGCAGGTAGTAGTCGGACTCCAGCAGCGTGCGCGTGATGTCGTGGAAACGCGCGGGCTCCTCGGGGCTGAAGGCGCCCTCGGCGATGCGGTCGATGGCGGTCTTGAGGTCGTAGTTGTGGTCGTAGTAGCGGCGCGGGTTGTAGCCGCTGGCGCGCAACGCCGCCACCTGCTCGGTGCGGTGGCCGAAGATGAAGATGTGCTCCAGCCCCACGTGTTCGGCGATCTCGATGTTGGCGCCGTCCCAGGTGCCGATGGTGAGTGCGCCGTTGAGCGCGAACTTCATGTTGCCGGTGCCCGAGGCCTCGGTGCCGGCGGTGGAGATCTGCTCGGAGAGATCGGCCGCGGGGATGATCACCTCGGCCAGCGACACGCGGTAGTTGGGGATGAACACCACCTTGAGCTTGTCGCCGATGCGCTTGTCGTGGTTGACCACACGCGCCACGTCGTTGATGAGCTTGATCACCAGCTTGGCCATGAAATAGGCCGAAGCCGCCTTGCCGGCAAACACCACCGTGCGCGGCACCCAATCGGCGTGCGGGTGCGCCAGGATCTGCTGGTAGCGCGTGACCACGTGCAGCACGTTGAGCAGCTGGCGCTTGTACTCGTGCATGCGCTTGATCTGCACGTCGAACAGACTGGCCGGGTTCACGATCACGCCGGTTTCGGCGGCGATGCGCTCGGCCAGCCGGTGTTTGTTCCGCGCCTTGGCGTCCTGGAAGGCGCTGACGAATTCGGGGTCGGTGGCCAGCGGGCGCAGCTGTTCGAGCTCATCCAGATTGCGCCGCCAGGTGGTGCCGATGCGCGCGTCGATCAGGCTCGCCAGTGGCCGGTTGGCCTGCGAAAGCCAGCGCCGTGGCGTGATGCCGTTGGTCTTGTTGCAGAAGCGCTCGGGGTAGAGCCGCGCGAAGTCGGCAAAGATGGTCTGCACCATCAGCTGGCTGTGCAGGGCCGACACGCCGTTGACCTTGTGGCTGGCCAGCACCGAGAGGTAGGCCATGCGCACGCGGCGCTGGCCGCGTTCGTCGATCAGCGACACCCGGCGCAGCAGGTCGTTTTCACCGGGGAAGCGCTCGTGCACCTCGGCCAGGAAGATCGCGTTGAGGTCGTAAATGATGCGCAGGTGGCGCGGCAGCAGGCGGCCCAGCAACTCCACCGGCCAGGTCTCCAGCGCTTCCTGCATCAGCGTGTGGTTGGTGTAGCTGAACACACGCCTGCAGATGTCCCAGGCGGTGTCCCACTCCAGGCTCTGCTCGTCGACCAGCAGGCGCATGAGCTCGGGCACGGCCAGCGCGGGGTGGGTGTCGTTGAGGTGGATCGCCACACGGTCGGCGAACAGCGCGAAGTCGCCCTGGTGCTTGAGGAAGCGGCGCACGATGTCCTGCAGCGAGGCGCTGACGAAGAAATACTCCTGGCGCAGTCGCAGCTCTTTGCCATGCTCGGTGCTGTCGTCGGGGTAGAGCACGCGCGAGACGTTTTCCGACTCGTTCTTGGCTTCCACCGCGCGCATGTAATCGCCCTTGTTGAAGGCGTCGAGGTTGATGCCGCTGGTGGCGCGTGCGGTCCACAGCCGCATGGTGGCCACGCTGCTGAGTTCGTGGCCGGGCACGCCGGAGTCGTACGCGGTGGCGATCACGTCGTCGGTCTCGATCCAGCGCACCTGCTCGTCGGTCTGCACCAGGCGCCCGCCGAACTGCACCGTGTAGCTGAACTCGGGGCGCATGAACTCCCAGGGGTTGCCATTCACCAGCCAGTAGTCGGGTTCTTCGATCTGGCGGCCGTCGACGATGCGCTGCGCGAACATGCCGTAGTCGTAGCGGATGCCGTAGCCCATGCCGGGGATGCCCAAGGTGGCCATGGAGTCGAGGAAACAGGCGGCGAGCCGTCCGAGGCCGCCGTTGCCCAGGCCGGCATCGGTTTCCAGGTCGATCAGCGCGTCGAAGTCCACACCGAGCTGGGTGCAGGCGGTGCGGGCCTCGTCGAGGATGCCCACCGACAGCAGGGCGTTGGTCAGCGCGCGCCCGGTGAGGAACTCCATCGACAGGTAGTAGACGCGCTTGGCGTCGCTGTCCTGCGAGGTGGCCAGGGTCTCGCGCCAGCGGTGCATCATGCGGTCGCGCACGGCGTGGAACAGGGCGAAGAGCCAGTCGCGCCGGGTGGCCGAGCGCGGGTCGCGGCCGACCGAGTAGATCAACCGGTTGGCGATGGATTTGCGCAAGGCGTCCACGCCGTTGTCCAGGTGGTCGTATTCGAACGGGACGGGTTCGAGGGTGGGCTGCGTGTTGGGCATGGCGTTGGGGCGTTCGTTGGGGTGCGGAAGGGCAATAGCAATAAACGTGCAGGCGCTCAGGTGATGGTCGACGCCGGCATGACCGAGGCATAGACCCGCAGGTAGTCGCTGGCCGCATGATCCCAGCCGAAGCGCAGCGACATGGCGTGGCGCTGCACCGCACGCCAGTCGGCAGGACGGCGCTGCAGCGCAAAGGCGCGGCGCATGGCCGAGAGCAAGCCGCTCACATCCAGCTCGTGGAAGACGAAACCGCTGGCGCTGCCGTCGTCCAGATTCTCCAGGCTGCAGTCGACCACGGTGTCGGCCAGCCCGCCGACGGCGCGCACCAAGGGCAGCGTGCCGTAGCGCAGGCCATAGAGCTGGGTCAGGCCGCAAGGCTCGAATCGAGAGGGCAGCAGGATCACGTCGGCCCCGGCGATGACGCTGTGCGCCAGGGCTTCGTCGTAACCCACGGTGAGCGCCACCTGACCGGGGTGGCGCCGGGCGCAGTCGCGCAGGTCCTGTTCGATGGCCACGTCGCCCGAGCCCAGCACCGCGAGTTGCCCGCCGCGCTGCACCAGTTCGTCCACCACGGCGGACAGCAGGTGCAATCCCTTTTGTTCGGTGAGGCGGCTGACCACCGAGAACAGCAGCGCATCGGGCCGGGGCGCCAGACCCATGCGCTGTTGCAGGCGGGCCTTGGCTTGTTCCTTGCCCTGCAGGTGGTCGGCGTCGAAGCCGGGTTGCACCAGCGGGTCGGTCTGCGGGTTCCACACCGCGTCGTCCACACCGTTCAGGATGCCGTGCAGCTGCGCCTGGCGCTGACGCAGCACGCCGTCCAGCCCGCAGCCCTGTTCGGTGCCGGTGATCTCGCGTGCGTAGGTCGGGCTCACGGTGGTGATGGCGTCGCTGTATTTCAGCCCCGCCTTCATGAAGCTGATCTGGCCGTGGAATTCCAGCCCCTGCAGGTGGAAGAGTCCGTCGGGCAGGCCCAGGCGCGGGCGCAGGTCGGCGTTGAACAGGCCCTGGTAAGCCAGGTTGTGCACGGTGAACACGGTGGCCGGCCGGTGCTCGGCGGTGCGCGCGAGTTCGTGCAGGTAGGCGAAGGCCAGGCCGGTGTGCCAGTCGTGGCCATGCACCACATCGGGGAACCAACCGGCATCCAGGCCGGCGCCCAGCAGGGCCGCGGCCCAGCCCAGCCAGGCGAACTGCTCGGCGCTGTCGGGCCAGGCCCGGCCGTGCTCGTCCACGTAGGGGTTGCCGCCGCGCTCGTACAGGCCCGGCGCGTGCAGCAGCCACACCGGCATGCCGCTGTCGGTGATGCGCCCGGCGCGCAGCCACGGCGTGGGGCCGTGGGCGCTGGTGGGTTCTGGACCGAGACCGGTGGGCAAGCCGCTGCTGCCCCCGGCCGGCACCAGCAGGGTGGGGCCCTCGGGCGTGACGCCCGCGACCACACCGGGGAAGGCCGGCAACAACAGGCGCACATCGGCGCCCAGGGCTTGGAGTGCGGGCGGCAGACCGGCGCTGACATCGGCCAGCCCGCCGGTCTTGAGCAGCGGGAAGACTTCGGAGCAGACGTAGAGAACCTTGAGGGTCATTGCATTTTTTCGAGCATTTCTTTGGTGACGAGCACCACGCCGCTGGGAGTGCGGAAGAAACGGCGCGCGTCGTCCGCCGCATCCACGCCGATCTTCATGCCCGGCGGGATCACGCAGCCGTTGTCCACCACCACCTTGTGCAGTTCGCAGCCGCGGCCGATGTCGACCTCGGGCAGGATGACCGACGCTTCGACCGACGCATACGAGTGCACGCGCACGCGCGAAAACAGCACCGAGCGGCGCACCAGCGCGCCCGAGATGATGCAACCGCCCGAGACCAGCGAGTCCACCGCACAGCCGCGGCGGCCGTCGTCGTCGAACACGAATTTGGCTGGCGGCAGTTGCTCCTGGTAGGTCCAGATCGGCCACTCGCGGTCGTACATGTCGAGTTCGGGGATGGTGTTGGTGAGGTCGAGGTTGGCGGCCCAGTAGGCGTCGACCGTGCCCACGTCGCGCCAGTAGGCCGGCGCGTCGGGCGCGCTCTTCACGCACGACATGCCGAACGGGTGCGCCACGGCGTCCCCGGCGGCCACCATGGCCGGGATGATGTCCTTGCCGAAATCGCGGCTGGAGCCAGGGGTGCTCGCATCGCGTTTCAGCGCTTCGAACAGGTGCTCGGTGTTGAACACATACACGCCCATGCTGGCCAGTGCGGTGTCGGGTTTGCCGGGCATGTGGGGCGGCTGGGCCGGTTTCTCCAGGAAGCGCACGACGTTGCGCTCGGCATCGATGTCCATCACGCCGAAGGCGGTGGCTTCGGCCAGCGGCACCTCGATGCAGGCCACGGTGCACTTCTTGCCCAACGCCACGTGGTCGGCGATCAGGGTGGCGTAGTCCATCTTGTAGATGTGGTCGCCCGCGAGCACCAGGATGTACTCCGGCTTGTGCGCGCGCAGGATGTCCAGGTTCTGATAGACCGCGTCGGCCGTGCCGAGGTACCAGCTCTGGTCGTCCATGCGCTGCTGGGCTGGCAGCAGGTCGATGAACTCGTTGAACTCGTTGCGCAGGAAGCTCCAGCCGCGTTGCAGGTGGCGCAGCAGGCTGTGCGACTTGTACTGGGTGAGCACACCGATGCGGCGCACACCCGAGTTCAGGCAGTTGGAGAGCGCGAAGTCGACGATGCGGAACTTGCCGCCGAAGTACACGGCGGGTTTGGCGCGTCGGTCGGTGAGGGCGTGCAGACGCGAGCCGCGTCCGCCCGCCAGCACCAGTGCAATGGTGCGTTTGGCGAGTTGCTGGGGCGATGTCTTTTCCATGCTTGTCTCCGGTGGTGGGGGGCGGGTGCGTCTTGGTGCGCACTGGCTCATTGAAACGGGAATCGTGAAACGCGAACAGGCCAGGCTGTTGCCGTTCAGGGTATTCGGCCGTGCGCACGTGTCATCGCCAGCAGGCGCTCGGCGGGCCGGTGGTCGATCTGGCGCCAGTCGAAGCGCCACTCCCAGCAGCCGGTGGCCCGTCCGGGCGTGTTCATGCGGTGCTTGCCGTCCAGACCCAACACGTCCTGGAACGGCAGCACCAGCGTGTTGGCCACCGACTGCGACAGCGCCGTGATCAGCGTCCAGTGCGGTTCTGTGTCCACCGCGGGGCCCAGGTAGGCGCGCGCGGCGGTCTTGTCGTGCGCAGAGGCGGCGCGCCACCAGCCCAGGGTGGTGTCGTTGTCGTGCGTGCCGGTGTAGACCACGCAGTTGCGCTCCAGGTTGTGCGGGAGGTAGGGGTTGGCCGCGTCGCCACCAAAGGCGAACTGCAGGATGCGCATGCCGGGAAAGCCGCAGGCCAGGCGCAGCGCGGTCACCTCGGGCGTGATCAGGCCCAGGTCTTCCGCGATGATGGCCAGTGGACCCAGCTCCTCCTGCAAGGCCGCGAAGAGCGGCAGGCCCGGGCCGCTCTGCCATTGGCCGGCCACCGCGGTGGGTTCGCTGGCCGGGATTTCCCAGTGCGCCTCGAAGCCGCGGAAGTGGTCCAGCCGCACCACGTCAACCTGCTGGAACAGGTGTGCCACCCGCTCCTTCCACCAGCGGTAGCCGTTCTGTGCCATGACCGGCCAGTTGTAGAGCGGGTTGCCCCAGCGTTGGCCGGTGACGCTGAAGTAGTCGGGCGGCACGCCGGCCACCACGCGAGGTTCGAACGCGTCGTCCAGCAGGAACTGGTTCGCGTGGGCCCACACGTCGGCGCTGTGGTGGGCGACGAAGATGGGTGCATCACCCACGATCTGCACGCCGCGGCTGCGGGCGTACTCGCGCAGCGCTTGCCACTGCACCCAGAAGCGCCACTGCACGAACTGCCAGAAACCCAGCGCCTTGGGCGAATGCTGGCGCACCTCGGCGAGTGCCGCCGGGTCGCGCTGCGCGAGTGGCGTGGGCCACTGCGGCCAACTGCCGATGTGGCGCTCGTGCAGCACCATGAAAAGGGCGTAGTCGTCGAGCCAGTGCGCGTGGTCGGTACGGAAGTCGGCCAGTGCCTCGCGGCAATCGTTGCTGGCGCGCTGGCTGAAGCCCTCCCAGGCCTTGCGCAGGCAGGCCATGCGCCAGGGCGCCACGCGCTCGAAGTCGCAGTGGTGGTGGTCGAAGCCCTGGGTCGGCATCCAGGGCAGCCAGCCCATCTGGACCAGGTCGTCCAGGTCCACCATGAGCGGGCTGCCGGCGAAGGCCGAGACGCTCTGGTAGGGCGAATTGCCCGGGCCCGCCGGTGACAGCGGCAGGATCTGCCACATCGACTGACCGGCCGACGCGAGCCAGTCCACGAAATGGCGCGCGCCGATGCCGAGGTCGCCCGAGCCGTTGGGGCCGGGCAGGCTGGTGATGTGCAGCAGCACGCCGCTGGTGCGGCGCGACAGATGAGGGTGGACGGCGGTGTTCATGGCAGGCCCGGGGGTTTGCCATCGGGTGCATGCAAGCCCTGGACCAGCACCCACATGCCGGCTTCATGCAGCGGCAGCCGGCCGGTGACCGTGTCAGGGGCCTGGCCGGGCGGCGCCACCAGCGCGCGGGCGCTGTCCATCAGCACGCCCCAGTCGCCGGGCGGCAGCGTGAGTTGGCAGTGGCCGTGGGCGGCGTGCCAGACCAGGAGCAGGCGCTCATGGGGCGGGGCGTCGCCGTCACCCACGGTGATCAGGGCCGTGAGCGTGTGGCGATCGCGCGCTCGCCAGGCGTCGGGTCGCATGGGCTGCCCGTCGGTGTCGAGCCAGGCGATGTCGGGCTCGTGGCCAACGCCTTCGAACCAGCGCGCGTGGCGCAGGCCGGGGTGCTCCCGCCGGCGTGCGGCAAGACCGGCGACGAAGCCGGCGAGTTCGGTGTCGGTGTTCGCCCAGTCGAGCCAGGTGGTCTCGTTGTCCTGGCAGTAGCTGTTGTTGTTGCCGTGCTGGCTGTGGCCGAGTTCGTCGCCGGCCAGCAGCTGTGGCGTGCCTTGCGCGCAGAACAGCGTGGCCAACAGGGCGCGGCGCCACAGGCCACGGCGGTGCAGCACCACGGGGTCGACGGTCGCGCCCTCCGTGCCTCCGTTGGCGCTGAGGTTGTGGCCGTGGCCGTCGCGGTTGTTTTCCCCGTTGGCGGCGTTGTGCTTGTGCTGGTAGGCGGTGAGGTCGGCCAGGGTGAAGCCGTCGTGCGCGGTCACCATGTTCACGCTGGCGGTGGGCAGGCGGCCGCGCCGGTTGAACAGATCGCCGCTGGCGCACACGCGCGTGGCGAGTTCGCCGCGCGTGCCGTGGTGGCCGAGCCAGAAGGCGCGCACGCCGTCGCGGAAGCGGTCGTTCCACTCCAGCCAGCCGGCTTCGAAGCCACCCGTGTGATGACCGCCAGGCCCCACGTCCCAGGGCTCGGCGATCAGGCGCACGCCGCGCAGCACCGGGTCTTGCGCCATCGCGTTCAGCAAGGCACTGCGCGGGTTGAAGGCGTGGCCGAGTGCGGCGTCGCGGCCCAGCGAGACCGCGAGGTCAAAGCGGAAACCGTCCACACCGAAGGCCTGCACCCACCAGCGCAGGCTGTCCATCACCCACTGCAACACGCGCGGTTCGCTGAACGCCAGGCTGTTGCCGGTGCCGCTGAAGTTGTGCGGCACGCCGTGTTCACCCATGGCGTACCAGCGGTTCTGGCCCAGGCCGCGCCAGGCGAGGGTGGGGCCGTTGAGATCGCTCTCGGCCGTGTGGTTGAAGACCACGTCGAGCACCACTTCGATGCCCGCGCGGTGCAGCGTGTCGACCATGTGGCGGAACTCGGCGCGCACGGCGGGGGTGTCGTCGGCGCCGGCCGCGGCGTAGGCCGGCTCGGGCGCGAACACGTTGAGCGTGTTGTAGCCCCAGTGGTTGCTGAGACCACGTTCGATCAGGTGGCGTTCGCTGATGTGCTGGTGCACCGGCAGCAGGCACACGGTGGTGATGCCCAGGCGCTGCAGGTGCTGCACCACGGCGGGGTGGGCCAGCCCCCGGTAGGTGCCGCGCTCGGCCTCGGTCACCTCGGGGTGCAGGCGGGTGAGGGCTTTCACATGCGCCTCGTAGATCACCACACGGTCGCCTGCGATGGCTGGGCCGGGCACCATTTCCAAGCCGGCGGCCAGTTCGGCCTGCGCATCCACCACCACGCAGCGCGGCATGTGGGCGGCGTTGTCGGTCGGGTCGGGCTGGTGCTCGCTCCAGGCCTGCGTGGGGTGCAGCGGGTCGGCGCAGGCGTGACCGGTCTGCAGGGCCAGCCGTTCGGTGTCGCCCACCAGGGCCAGTGCCCAGGGGTCGAGCAGCAGGTGCGTGGGGTTGAAGCGGTGGCCGGCTTCGGGCTGCCACGGGCCGCTGGCGCGCAGGCCGTAGCGCTGGCCTGCGGTCAAGCCGGGCACGAAGGCCGCCCACACGCCGTCGCCGGCGGGCTGCAGTGCCACGCGGCGGTGCTCGGCGGCTGCGCCGGCTTCGAACAGGCAGACATCCACGCCATGGGCATCGGGCGCCCAGACCGAGAAGTGCACGCCGTCCTCGCCACCCTGGTGGCAGAGATGCGCACCCAGCGCAGGAGTGCCGCAGGAGGGGGTCATGTCCCGGGTTGGAGCCACAGCACCGCGAGGGGGGGCAAGGTGAAGTTCGCCGACCAGCGCTGGCCGTGCTGCGCCAGGTCTTCGGCCAGCACGCGGCCGTGGTTGCCCACGTTGCTGCCGCCGTAGTGGCTGGAGTCGGTGTTGAGCCGCTCGTGCCAGTCCCCACCGTGCGGCAGGCCCACGCGGTAGCCGTGTCTCACCATGGGGGTGAGGTTGGCCACCACCACCACCGTGTCTTCGAGCGCGTGGCCGTAGCGCGCGAAGGCGAGCACGGAGTGGTCGGCGTCGTCCGCCACCAGCCACTGGAAGCTGTAGGGGTCGGTGTCGCGCGCGTGCAGGGCCGGCGCGCTGCGGTAGATGTGGTTGAGGTCGCGCACCAGGTGCTGCACGCCGGCGTGCGCCGGGTCTTTCAGCAGCTGCCAGGGCAGCTCGGCGTCGTGGTCCCACTCGGTGGGCGGGGCCAGCTCGGCCCCCATGAAGAGCAGCTTCTTGCCCGGGTGGGCGTACATCCAGGCGTACAGCGCGCGCAGGTTGGCCAGCTGTTGCCAGCGGTCGCCGGCCATCTTGGTCAGCAGGGAGCCCTTGCCGTGCACCACCTCGTCGTGCGAGAGCGGCAGCACGTAGTCTTCGGTGTGCGCGTACATCATCGCGAAGGTCAGCTTGTTGTGGTGCCAGCGCCGGTGGATCGGATCGAGCGCGAAGTACGACAGGGTGTCGTGCATCCAGCCCATGTTCCATTTGTGGTCGAAGCCCAGCCCGCCCTCGGCCACGGGTCCGGTCACGTGCGGAAACGCGGTGGATTCTTCGGCGTAGGTGGTGGCGCGCGGTGCTTCCTGCTGCAGCACCTCGTGCACCTCGCGCAGGAAGGCAATGGCCTCGTAGTTCTCGCGCCCCCCGTGTTCGTTGGGCACCCACTCGCCGGCCGGGCGGCTGTAGTCGCGGTAGAGCATGGAGGCCACCGCGTCCACGCGCAGGCCGTCGATGCCGTACTGCTCGACCCAGAACAGCGCGTTGCCGACCAGGAAGTTGCGCACCTCGAAGCGGCCGAAGTTGTAGATGAGGGTGTTCCAGTCGCGGTGCAAACCTTCGCGCGGGTCGGCGTGTTCATACAGCGCCGTGCCGTCGAAGCGGGCCAGCGCGTGTTCGTCGGTGGGGAAGTGGGCGGGCACCCAGTCCAGGATGATCTTGAGCCCGGCGGCGTGCGCGGCCTGCACGAAGCGCCGAAACGATTCGGGCGAGCCGTGGCGCGCGGTGGGCGCATACAGACCGGTGGGCTGGTAGCCCCACGAAGCGTAGAACGGGTGTTCGCTCACCGGCATCAGCTCCAGGTGGGTGAAGCCCATGTCCACTGCGTAGGGCACGAGGTGGCTGGTCAGGTCGTCCCAGGTGGGCACGGTGTGCGGCCCGTCGGGGCGGCGCCACGAACCGGCGTGTACTTCGTAGATGGCCATGGGGACGGCGGGGCGCTCGTGGGCCGCGCCACCTCGGTCCGCGGGTGGCCGCAGGGGCTCGCACACGCGGGCCGCGTTGCCCGGCGGCAGCTCGGTCTCGCGGGCGTAAGGGTCGGTCTTGAAGACGTGGCGGCCGTCGCTGCCCTGCATGTCGAACTTGTACCAGTCGCCCACCGCAGCGCCGGGCACGAACAGCTCCCACACGCCGCACTCGGGGCGCAGGCGCATGGGCTGCGCGCGCCACTGGTTGAAGTCGCCCACCAGCGCGACGAGCCGCGCGTGTGGCGCCCAGACAGCGAACGCGGTGCCCGCCTGCCCGTCCAGCGTGGTGGCGTGGGCGCCGAGCTTCTGCCAGGGGCGCAGGTGCTTGCCCTCGGCCAGCAGCCAGACATCGGTCTCGCCGAGCCAGAAGCTGGGGGAGGTGGGGGCTGCGGTGCGGGGTGGGGGCGGCGTTGGGGTCATGTTCGCTGTGCGTCGTTCCATTCTGGCACCGCGCGCGCGCCGGGCAGACATTTCCTTCAGGGCGGTGGAAGACAATCACGGCATGACCCCCGACCGCGCCCGCCTGTTCACCCCCCAACGCCTGCTCATGGCCTCGGTGGTGGTGGCCCTCCTGACCATTGCCCTCAAGACGGGGGCCTGGCTCATCACCGACTCGGTGGGCCTGCTGTCCGACGCGATGGAGTCGCTGGTGAACCTGGCCAGCGCGGTGTTCGGCCTGGTGATGGTCACCATCGCGGCCCGCCCGGCCGACCAGGACCACCCCTACGGCCACCACAAGGCGGAGTATTTTTCGTCGGGGTTCGAGGGCATCCTCATCATCGCGGCGGCTCTGGGCATCATCTGGGTCGCCGGGCACCGGCTGATTGATCCGCAGCCGATCGAACAGGTGGGCTGGGGTCTGGCGCTGTCGGTGGTGAGCTCCGCGCTCAACGGCCTGCTGGCCTGGGTGATGTTTCGCGCCGCCCGCGAGCACCGGTCGATCGCGCTGGAAGCCGACGCCAAGCACCTCGTCACCGACGTGTGGACCTCGGTGGGTGTGGTGGTGGGCATTGCCCTGGTGCACTTCACCGGCTGGCTGTGGCTTGACCCGGTGGTGGCCATGGGTGTGGCGGCCAACATCCTGAAAGAAGGTTTTCACCTCATCTGGCGCTCCTCGCAGGGCCTGATGGACGAGGCGCTGGAACCGGAGGTGGTGGCCACCATCCAGCAGACGCTGGAGAGTTTTGCCTCCACGCCCGGCGAGGCCACCATCATCCGGTTTGACCACGTGAGCACGCGCAAGGCCGGCCAGCGGCGCTTTGTCGACCTGCACATGCACATGCCGGCGAGCTGGTCGCTGGGCCGGGCGGCTGCCGTGCGTGGCAGCGTGGAGCAGGCGCTCATGAGCGCGGTGCCGGGGCTGAGAGCGACGATCCAGCTGCTGCCCAGCGATGTGGAAGCGCACTTTGACGATGAAAAGGATCTGATTTGATTGCTGTCCTGCAGCGCGTGAGTGAAGCCCGTGTGGAAATCGCCGGTGAGATCGTCGGCTCGGTCGGCCCAGGCCTGCTGGTGCTGCTGTGCGCCGAGCCTGATGACACCGAAGCCGTGGGCGAGAAGATGCTCGCCAAGATCCTGAAGCTGCGGATCTTTGGCGACGCCGCTGGCAAGATGAACCTGAGCGTGCAGGACGTTGCAGGCGGCCTGTTGATCGTGAGCCAGTTCACCCTGGCGGCCGACACGAAGAGCGGCAACCGGCCCGGCTTCACCGGGGCCGCGCCGCCCGCGCTGGGGGAAGCGCTTTACGAGGCGTTTGTGAGATCAGCGCGGGCTGCGCACCCGGTGGTGCAGACCGGCCGCTTTGGTGCCGACATGCAAGTGCACCTTGTCAACGATGGACCGGTGACGATCCCACTGCAGATCAAGTCTCAGGCGTAGGGGTTGGGCTGGCCCAACCCGGCCAGGATCTCGGTCTCGCGCGCTTCCATCTCTTCAGCGTCGGCTTCGCTGGTCTCGTGGTCCCAGCCCTGCGCATGCAGCGTGCCGTGCACCAGCAGGTGCGCGTAGTGCTCGGCCAGCGGTTTCTTCAGCTCGGCGGCTTCGCGCGCCACCACCGGCGCGCACAACACCAGGTCGGCCATCACCAGCGGTTCGGTGGCGTAGTCGAAGGTCAGCACGTTGGTGGCGTAGTCCTTGCCCCGGTAATCGCGGTTGAGCACCTGGCCTTCTTCCGCGTCGACGATGCGCACGGTGATCTCGGCATCGGCATCGAGCGCGTGGCGGATGCAGCGCGCAACCGAATGGCGCGGCAGTGCGGCGCGGTGGGTGGCCGCATCGGCGAGCTCGCCGAATTGCAACGACAGGGTGAGTGCGTGCAAGGCCATCAGCGTTTGGCCGGTTGGGCGAAGCAGTTGGCCAGCAGCGTCTTTTCCTGCGCGGTGTGGTCGGCGGCCAGAAAGCTGAGCTCACCCTTCATGCCCTGGGTGTACCAGCGCAGGCTGTTCTGCTCGTCGAGCGCGACGAAGCGCACACCGGTGGTGGCGCGGCGCCCTTGCAGCATGACGGTGCGGCCGTCGAAGTGCAGGGCGGCAAACGCATTGCCGTTGCTCAGGTTCAGATAGACCAGCTCGATCTCGGTGCCGCCGTCGCAGCGGTATTGCACCGCCTGGCTGCTGAAGATCAGGGTGGGCGCGGCGGGTGCGGGTGGGCTGCCCTGGGCGAAGGCCGTGAAAGGCAGCAGGGCCAACAGGCCGGTGAGTGCGCGGGTGATGGGTGTCGGGTGCATGGGTCGGTTTTCAGGCTGCCTTGCGCCGCGCACGCTTGGCCGGTGCGGCGTCTTCGATGTGAGGCGTGCGCGCGTCGTAGGCGTCCACGATGCGCGCCACCAGCGGGTGGCGCACCACGTCGGCGCTGGAGAGACGTGTGATCGCGATGCCCTGCACGCGCTTCAACACACGCTCCGCGTCGATCAGGCCACTGAGCTCGGTGCGCGGCAGATCGATCTGGCTCACGTCGCCGGTGATCACCGCCTTGGCGCCGAAGCCGATGCGGGTGAGGAACATCTTCATCTGCTCCACGGTGGTGTTCTGCGCTTCGTCCAGGATCACGAAGGCGTGGTTGAGGGTGCGCCCGCGCATGAAGGCCAGCGGTGCGATCTCGATCTGCTGGCGCTCGAAGGCCTTCTGCACCTTCTCGGCGCCCATCAGGTCGTACAGCGCGTCGTACAGCGGGCGCAGGTAGGGGTCCACCTTCTGGCCCAGGTCGCCGGGCAGGAAGCCCAGCTTTTCACCGGCTTCCACCGCCGGGCGCGTGAGCACGATGCGCTGCACCGCGCTGCGCTCCAGCGCGTCCACCGCGCAGGCCACGGCGAGATACGTCTTGCCGGTGCCGGCCGGGCCGATGCCGAAGGTGATGTCGTGCGTGGCCATGTTCTCCAGGTAGCGCGCCTGGTTGGGCGTGCGCCCGCGCACCTCGCCGCGCCGCGTCTGCATGGCCAGGGCGCCATCGCCGGGGTCGACCAGGGCGGTGTCGCCGCTGAGCATGAGCTGCACCTGCTCGGCCGGAATCGGCTTCTTCGCCATCTCGTACATGGCCTGCAGGGTTTCCAGCGCCTGGTTCACCTTGGGTTTGGTGCCCTCGATGCGGAACTGCTCGAAACGGTGCGCCACCTTGACCTGCAGGGCCGCCTCGATGCTGCGGATGTGGCTGTCCAGAGGGCCGCAGAGGTGACCCATGCGGACGTTGTCGGGCGGGGAGAAGGTGTGTCTGAGAATCAAGCCGATAATTCCTGAAAAGGATCTTCCAATGATAGGCAAGTTGACCGGTACGCTGCTGGAGAAAACCCCACCCCAGATCCTGCTGGACTGCCACGGTGTCGGTTACGAGGTCGACGTGCCGATGAGCACGTTCTACAACTTGCCCGGCACCGGTGAAAAAGTGGCCCTGCTCACCCACTTCGTGGTGCGCGAGGACGCCCAGATTCTCTACGGCTTCGGCACCGCCCCCGAACGTGAGGCCTTTCGCCAGCTCATCAAGATCAGCGGCGTGGGCCCGCGCACCGCGCTCTCGGTGCTCTCGGGCATGAGCGTGGGCGACCTGGCCCAGGCCATCAGCGCGCAGGACAGCGGTCGCATCATCAAGGTGCCCGGCATCGGCAAGAAGACCGCCGAGCGCCTGCTGCTCGAACTCAAGGGCAAGCTGGGTGCCGACTTGAACGTCCCGGGTGGGGGCCCGGCGCAGAGCGACGTGCAGAGCGACATCCAGCAGGCCCTGATGGCGCTGGGCTACAGCGACAAGGACGCCGCCGCCGCCCTCAAGCCCCTGCCCGCCGATGTGGGTGTGAGCGAGGGCATCAAGCTCGCGCTGAAGGCACTGGCGAAATGAAACCCCCACGCTTGTCACTTCGTGTACTGCGCTGCCCCCCGCAGGGGCTGTCGCTCCTTGGCGCTGCCCTGCGGAGCGACGCATGAGCATCCAGACCGACGACTTCGCCCCCGCGCCGCGCATGGTGTCCGCCGCGCCGGCCTCGCCCAAGGAAGAGGCGATCGAGCGCGCGCTGCGGCCCAAGCTGCTGGACGAGTACGTGGGCCAGGTGAAGGTGCGCGAGCAGCTGGAGATCTTCATCGGTGCGGCCAAGAAGCGCAACGAAGCGCTGGACCACGTGCTGCTGTTCGGCCCGCCGGGTCTGGGCAAGACCACCTTGAGCCACATCATTGCGCAGGAACTCGGCGTGAACCTGCGCCAGACCAGCGGGCCGGTGCTGGAAAAACCCAAGGACCTGGCCGCGCTGCTGACCAACCTCGAAGCCAACGATGTGCTCTTCATCGACGAGATCCACCGGCTCAGCCCGGTCGTCGAGGAGATCCTGTACCCCGCGCTGGAGGACTACCAGATCGACATCATGATCGGCGAAGGCCCGGCCGCGCGCAGCATCAAGCTCGACTTGCAGCCCTTCACCCTGGTGGGCGCGACCACGCGCGCGGGCATGCTCACCAACCCGCTGCGCGACCGCTTCGGCATCGTCGCGCGCCTGGAGTTCTACACCTCGGAAGAGCTGGGCCGCATCGTCAAACGCAGCGCAGGTTTGCTGAACGCGCCGATGGACGAAGCCGGCGGTTTCGAGATCGCGCGCCGCTCGCGCGGCACGCCCCGCATCGCCAACCGGCTGCTGCGCCGCGTGCGCGACTTCGCCGACGTGAAGGGCACGGGCAACATCACCAAAGACATTGCCAACCGCGCGCTGGCCATGCTCGACGTGGACCCGCAAGGCTTCGACCTGATGGACCGCAAGCTGCTCGAGGCCGTGATCCACCGCTTCGACGGCGGCCCGGTCGGACTGGACAACATCGCGGCCAGCATCGGCGAAGAGCGCGACACGATCGAAGACGTGATCGAGCCCTACCTGATCCAGCAAGGCTTCCTGCAGCGCACGCCGCGCGGACGCATCGCCACGCTGGCAGCTTACCGGCACCTCGGGGTGGCGCCGCCCGTGTCGGACAACGGGCTGTTCCAGCCCGGCAACTGAAGCCGCTTGCGCCATGACCCTGTCTTCCGCTCAACGCCGCTGGGGATGGGGTGCCGCAGGGGTGTTGCTGCTGCTCGCGTTCTGGGCCGGCTGGCTCTGGCGCCACCCCAGGGTGGATGCGGTGGAGCTGCAAGCGGCGCCGCTGGTGCGCAGCCTGCAGTTCTCGGCCCGCGTGGCCACGCTCTCGCGGGTGGAGATCGGCAGCACCATCACCGGGCGGGTGCAGGCTGTGCTGGTCGAAGAAGGCGCGCAGGTTCGCCGCGGCGACGTGCTGCTTCGCCTGGAATCGGACGAACTCGCCGCCGCGCTGACGCAGGCGGGGGCGGCCGAGCGCCAGGCCGCCGCCCGGCTGGCGGGCTTGCGCAGCACCGGGCGCACCGCCGCCCAGGCCGCGCTGGCCCAGACCGAAGCCACCGTGCGCGCCGCTCAAGCCGAGCTCACACGCACCGAGCAGCTGGTGGCCCAGGGTTTCGTCAGCGCCTCGCGTCTGGACGAGGTCCGGCGCGCCCTGGAGGTGGCTCAGGCGCAGCAGACCAGTGCACGCGCGCAGACGCGGGCCAACGAAGAAACAGGTTCTGATCTGGTGCAGGCCCAGGCCCAGCTGGCCGTGGCACAAGCCACCACCCAGGCGGCCCAGGCCCGGATGGCGCAAGCCACGCTGGTGGCCCCGGCCGATGCGCAGGTGCTGTTGCGCGAGGTCGAGCCCGGCCAGATCGTGCAGCCTGGCAAAGCCTTGCTGGAGCTGGCCCTGGCCGGCCCCACACAGATCAGCGCGCAGGTGGACGAGCGCTTCCTTGAACAACTGCAACCGGGCCAGAGCGCGCGGGTGGTGGCCGATGCATTTGCCGAGCAGCCCCTGGCCGCGCGCGTGCTGTCCATCGCCCCGTCGGTCGATGCGCAGCGCGGTGCCATTGAAGTCAAGCTCGCGCTGGACGCGCCTGCGCCGGCTTTCCTGCGCGAAGACATGACGGTGTCGGTCGAGGTGGAAACCGCCCGGCGCGAGCGGGCGCTGGTGCTGCCGCTGGCCGCGTTGCGCAACGCGCTGCCCGACGGCTCGGCTGCCGTGATGGTGAGTGCCGAGGGCCACGCGCGCACGCGCGCGGTGAAGCTCGGCCTGCGCACGCTCGACGCCGCCGAGGTGGTTGACGGGCTGGCCGAGGGTGAGCTGGTGCTGATGGGCGGCACGCCCCAGGCCGACGCCCGCGTGCGCGTGCGACGGGTGCCCTGGCAGCCGGGCACGCGCATGACCCCCGGTGCGGCAGCGCCCGACGCGGGCGCTGCTCTGACCAACGCCATGGGGCGCTGAAGGCGCCTGGATTCTTGTATGGACACCTGGCTGGGTTTCGAGAGGCGCGTCGCGCTGCGCTTCCTGCGCGAAGGACGCATGCAAACCGTGCTCATCATCGTGGGCGTGGCCGCCGGGGTGGCCGTGATCGCCTACATCTCCGCGCTCATCAGCGGCCTGCAGACCAACACCCTCAACAAGACACTCGGCGCGCAGGCCCACATCACCCTGAGCGCGCCCGACGACGTGGTGGCGCCATCCGCCGTCAGGGCACCGGGCACGACCACCTTGACCGAAATCCAGCCACGCGCGCAGCGCCTGCGCTCGGTGGCCAATTGGCAGGCCTTGGTGCCGCAGCTCGAACGCCTGCCCGGCATCGCGGCAGTCTCGCCCATGGTGGCCGGTGGCGCGCTGGCGCTGCGCGGCGAGGCCACACAATCCGTCTCGCTGTTCGGTGTGGAGCTCGACCGGTACGACCGCATCGTCGGGCTGCGCAGCAAGGTGGTCAGCGGCACCGCGCGCCTGGCGCCGGGCGAGGCGATCGTGGGGCGCGACCTCGCGGCCGACCTGGGCGTGCGCGTGGGCGACCGCCTCACGGTACAGACCAGCAGCGTGAGCGAATCGGTGCGCGTGACCGCGCTGGTCGATTTGGGTGTGAAGGAACTCAACCGGCGCACCGTGATCCTGCCGCTGCGGGGCGCGCAAAGCCTGCTCGGCCTGCCCGGTGGCGCCACCACCATCGACCTCACGGTCAACGACGTGTGGGCCGCGCAGGGGCTGGTCGATGGTCTGCGCCGTCAGTTGCCCTACCAGTTCGAGAGCTGGCAGGAGAGCAACGCCCAGCTGGTCTCGGCGCTCAACGCGCAGTCGGTGAGCACGGGCCTCATCCGGGCCGTGGTGCTGGTGGTGGTGGTGCTGGGCATCGCCAGCGTGCTGGTGGTGTCGGTGGTGCAGAAGCGCCGCGAGATCGGCATCCTGCGCGCCATGGGCGCCACGCGCGGGCAGGTGTTGCGGGTGTTCCTGGTGCAGGGCGCGGTGGTGGGCGCGGTGGGCTCGGTGCTCGGCATTGTGCTGGCCGTGTTCATGATCTGGGTGTTCACCACCTTCGTGCGTGGCTCCGATGGGCAGCCGTTGTTCTTCATCGTGCTGCCGCCCCTGCTCGCGCTGCAGGTGGCCGTCATGGCCACCGTCTGCGGCGTGCTGGCGGCCATTGCGCCGGCCCGTCGTGCCGCGGCGATGGACCCGGGACAGGCCATCCGCTTGTGACGCGATGAACCCCTCCAGCACCGTCCCGCTGATCGAGCTCAGCGACGTCCGAAAGTCCTACAACGTTGGCCTGCCCAGCGAGGCCGAGGTGCTGCACGGACTCAACCTGCGTGTGATGCCTGGCGAGTTCATCGCTCTCATCGGGCCGTCGGGTTCGGGCAAGAGCACCTTGCTCAGCATCATCGGCCTGCTCGAACGCATGAGCTCGGGCACCTACCGTTTCCAGGGTGAAGCGGTGCAGGGTCTGGACGACCATGGCCTCACCATGCGCCGACGCAACCGCCTGGGCTTCGTGTTCCAGTTTCACCACCTTCTGCCGGCTTTCACGGCGCTGGAAAACGTGACCATGCCCGCGCTCATGGCCGAAGGGCGGGTGAGTGCCGCGCAGCTGGGCAAAGCGCGCGAGTTGCTCGACGCGGTGGGCTTGGCCCAGGCCATGGACAAACGGCCGTCGCAGCTCTCGGGCGGCATGCAGCAGCGCGTGGCGATCGCCCGCGCGCTGGTGATGGAGCCACCGCTGGTGCTGGCCGACGAGCCCACCGGCAACCTCGACACGGCGTCGTCCGACGAGGTGTTCGTGCAGCTGCGCCGCATGCACGCCGAGCGAGGTGTGTCATTCGTCGTGGTCACGCACGATCCGCGCCTGGCGGCGCGCTGCGACCGGCTGGTGGAACTGGTGGACGGTCGCATCTCGTGCGACCAGGCCACGCCCCTGGCGGGTTGAGGGGGGCCCGACCGTCAGTGCGGGTCTGGAGCGGGCTCGGATCGAACGATGTGCATCACGATCAGGATCTGCGCCGCGTAGTAGGTGCTCAGCACCCAGACCTGAGACATGGGCAACGGCGAGACAAAGCGGTTGATCGCGAGCAAGGTGTCGCTGAGCATGAAGAAGGCCGCACCCACCGCCACGCCGATGGCCGTGGCGCTTCGCTGCACGGTGGCGCGGCCGATGGCCTGTGCGGCCATGAGCGCGATCACCAGCACGTAGGCCGCCACCGGCGCACGCAGGGCGGCGGGCAGACCGCCTTGCCAGAGAAAGGCGTACACGGCCAAGCCGATGCCCAGTGTGGTGAGCAGCGCGCGCTGGCTCGGGAACCACGGCACTTGCCGGCGGAACAGCGCGATGTAGGCCAGGTGCGCCAGCAGGAAGGACACGAGTCCCGGAATGAAGTAACCGGGGAACATCAAGAAGGCGTCGCCGGCCAGTGACAGGGCCAGCGCTCCCAGCAGCAGTCCAAGGTCTCGTTGCAAGCCGCCCGTGCCGCGCGCATGGCCCAGCACCATCGCCATCGCGACCAGCATGGTCAGCGGTTTGAACAGCCGGTGCAGCTCCACCCAGCCCAGTGCGGCACTGGCCATGGACAGCGCCGCGCATTCGATGAACAGCGCCTCGCCCATGCCGATGCGGCCCTGCATCACCGCCCCGATGGCCCACAGCGCCACCACGAGCACCGTGAACACCACCGCGCTGCGCGACAGTGGCCAGCCGTCGGCGAACCACAGGAAACCGCTCACGCCCGCGAGCAGGGCCAGGAACTGCAGGCCCGCGAACCACTGCACGGCGCGGCCCATGGGCGGTGCGAAGCGCTGCACCTGCGCGATGTCGAAGGCAGGCGCCGGAAAGCGCGCGGCCACATCGGCGGGCCGCCAGCCGGGCGGCTTGAACCACACACGCAGCTTGTCATCCCAGCGTCGGGTGCGCCATGAGTCCTTGATCAGACCCCAGTACACCTCGCCATTGGCCCACAGCGGGTCCCAGCTCTGCAGCGGCTTGCGGGTGCCGTAGACACACAGCTCGTCTTCTTCCTGGAAGCTGCCGAACAGCCGGTCCCACACGATCAGGATGCCGCCGTAGTTGCGGTCGAGGTAGCGGTCGTTCACCGCGTGGTGCACGCGGTGGTTCGAGGGGCTGCAGAACCAGCGGTCGAACCAGCCAAGCTTGCGGACCTGCTCGGTGTGCACCCAGAACTGGTAGAGCAGGTCGAAGAGGGCGACCACGCCGAACACCAGCGGCGGCACGCCGGCGATGGCCATCGGCAGGTAGAAGACCCAGCCCAGCAGCGCACCCGTGCTGGTCTGGCGCAGCGCGGTCGAGAGGTTGTAGTCCTGACTCTGGTGGTGCACCACGTGGGCCGCCCAGAAGAGGGCGGTCTCATGCCCGGCGCGGTGCAGCCAGTAGTAGCAGAAGTCGTAGAACACCAGGGCGCTCAGCCAGCCGACCCAGGTGGTCCAGAACGGGTGGTCGGGCCAGATCGCGACCGCCGAATAGACCGCGGTGTAGATGCCCACGCGCAGCAGCCGGGTGAACACCGCGCTGATCTGGCTGAGCATGCCCAGACCGATGCTGCTGATGGCGTCGTCCAGGCGGTAAGTGTTGCGCCTGCGCTTGAGCCCGACAGCGTATTCGAGCGCGATCAGCGCAAAAAATACCGGTGTGGCCATCACGATGATCTGACTGGGGCTCATGGGCAGGTGAGGGGCAGGTTGAACGTGATGCCCGGATTGTGGTCAGAACCCGGCCCACGTGGTGATGGCAACAACCCGCATGCCGCGTGCCAGAATCGCGCCATGCCCGACCCTTCGCAGCCCGCCGCGATTGCCCCGGAGAGCGCCACCACCGCGCTCTACCGCGCTGCCTTGGGGCCAGTCAATGTCGGGCGCTACCTGCCGGTGTTTGCGCGTTTCGACGAGGCGGGCCGGGCCGGCCCCGGCTGGAATTGGGCCGCTGCGCTGCTGACCCTGAACTGGCTGGTGTTCCGCCAGCTGTGGGGGGTGGCACTGTTGTACGTGGCTGCCGTGGAAGGCCTGGCCTTGCTGGTGTTGGGGCTGGGCCGCGAATGGCTGGCCCGGCCGTCTCTCCTCGAGTGGGGCTTTCTGGGCGCGATCCTTGTGCTGAGCTGCCTGATCCCCGGTGTTTACGGCAACGCCTGGCTGCATGCCGACGCGCGTCGCCGCATGATGCGCGCCGTTCGCGAGGCCAAGACCGTGCGCGAGGCGTGCGTGGCCCTGGCCCTGCGGGCCAGCAACCGCCGCCGCCTGCTGGGCCTGGTGGCCGTCAATGGGGTGCTCGCGGTTGCAACCATCGTCATGTACTGGGGGCTGTCCCGATGGGCAGTCGACCAGCAGGTGCTGCCGATGGTGGCCGTGCCGGAGGTGGTGGTGCCTGCCGAGCCAACGCCCCCTGCGCCTGCCGAGCCTGCGCCCGTCGCTTCACCGGCACCCACGGCGCCTGTTGCCGAACCGCCACCTGTGCAACCGGCCGGGCCATCGTCCCTGGAGCCCACGTCCGCTGTGGAGCCGGCACCAGCGCCCACGCCGGCGGCGCAGGCGACCCGGCCTGCTGCGCAGGAGGGCGGCTTCGCCATCAATGTGGGACTGTTCGCCGATGCCACCAACGCCGACCGCGTGCACACCCGGCTCATCGATGCCGGTTTGCCGGCCTACATCCAGGTGGTCGATTCTTCCAACGGGCAGCGCACGCGCGTGCGGGTCGGGCCGTTTGCCAGCCGCGCCCTGGCCGACGAAGCGGTGCCACGCATCCGCGCGCTGGGGCTGGACGCGGTGGTGTTCAGGCAGTAAGCCGGACAACGGCAGGCCTGTGCTACATTGCCAACCCATGAAAGCGCGCAACTTCTTTGCCTTTTACTTTTGGTTCTCAGTCCCCGGCGGACGAGAGGCGAGGCTGTAAGCGCATCACCCCATCTCGATCAAACCGCCGGAGCCCTCAGCCCGGCGGTTTTTTTTCGACCCTGTTTCCTTAACCGCAACACCAGTCCAGGAGCACCGTGATGACCGCGAAACATGCCCCAGCCAGCAGCGATGCCTGGCACACCCGTTCGATCGACAAGACCAGCCAGACCGACGACGAACGCATCAAGGACATCACCGTGTTGCCACCCCCCGAGCACCTGATCCGCTTCTTCCCCATCGGCGGCACGCCGGTGGAGACGCTGATCAGCCAGACCCGCCAGCGCATCCACAACATCCTGCACGGCAAGGACGACCGCCTGCTGGTGATCATCGGCCCGTGTTCCATCCACGACCCGGCCGCCGCGGTGGATTACGCGCGCCGCCTGCAGCCACTGCGTGAGAAATACGCCGACACGCTGGAGATCGTGATGCGCGTGTATTTCGAGAAGCCGCGCACCACGGTGGGCTGGAAAGGGCTGATCAACGACCCCTACCTGGACGAGAGCTTCCGCATTGACGAAGGCCTGCGCATCGCGCGCCAGTTGCTGATCGAGATCAACCGCCTGGGCCTGCCCGCCGGCAGCGAGTTCCTCGATGTGATCTCGCCCCAGTACATCGGCGACCTGATCGCCTGGGGCGCCATCGGCGCGCGCACCACCGAGAGCCAGGTGCACCGCGAACTGGCTTCGGGCCTCTCAGCCCCGATCGGCTTCAAGAATGGCACCGACGGCAACATCAAGATCGCGACCGACGCGATTCAAGCCGCCTCGCGCGGCCACCACTTCCTGTCGGTGCACAAGAACGGCCAGGTCGCGATCGTGCAGACCAAGGGCAACAAGGATTGCCACGTGATCCTGCGCGGCGGCAAGGCACCCAATTACGACGCCGCCAGCGTTGCCGCGTCGGTCAAGGAGCTCGAGGCCGCCAAGTTGCCACCGCGCCTGATGGTGGACTGCAGCCATGCGAACAGCAGCAAGCAGCACGAGAAGCAGCTCGACGTGGCGCGCGACATCGCCGGCCAGATCGCCAGCGGCTCGCACAGCGTGTTCGGCGTGATGATCGAGAGCCACATCGAGGCCGGTGCGCAGAAGTTCACCCCGGGCAAGGACGAAGTGGGCGCGCTCAGGTACGGTCAGAGCATCACCGACGCCTGCCTGGGCTGGAGCGATTCGCTGCAGGCGCTCGAGGTGTTGTCGGGCGCGGTTCAGTCCGCGCGCAAGGCGAAGGCCTGAAACGGTCTGCGGGCTTTCACGGGGTGCCTCCCCGCCGGTGAGGGCCACAATGGAAGCCCATCAGGAGATTCACCATGCGAAGCCAAGTCACCGTGAGCTGGGGCCGCTCGGCCGTCTACCACTTCGATCTGGAAGAGGTGCAGCCCATGCCGCACGACCTGGCCCGCGCCTGGCTGGACGAGCAGTTCACGTTCCTCGGCTGCGAGCCGATCCGGCCCACCGGCAAGGTGCTCACGGCCGACAAGATCCTGGGGGTGGCGCAAGCCGTGGGCGAGGAGCGCTTTCGCGACGAGGCGCACCGTGCCTGGGCCATGGCGTTTGCGCGCGCGGCCAGTGCAGCGCTGGCGAAACCTGTCATCTCCATTGATGTGCCCGCGCAGGCCCTGAGCTACTAGCAAAAAGGAAACACCCCCGCGCCGCCTGCGGCGTCACCCCCTCCAGGGGGCGCACCCTGCGGCCTGGCAAAGCCAGTTCCGTGGGTGCCCTGATCAAGAGCGGTTCTTCAAGCCGAGAGCGCCTTCAGCAGGCGCTCGTGCACGCCACCAAACCCACCGTTGCTCATGCAGACGATGTGGTCACCGGGTTGGGCGGCCGACACCACCTGAGCCACCAGTTCGTTGATGGTTTTGCCGATCTGGGCGCGTGCGCCCATGGGCGCCAGGGCCTCGGTGGCATCCCAGTCCAGCCCACCCGAGTGGCAGAACGCGAGGTCGGCCGCTTCCAGGCTCCACGGCAGTTGCGACTTCATCGTGCCCAGCTTCATGGTGTTGCTGCGCGGCTCGAACACCGCGAGGATGCGCCCGCGCGGGCTGCCGAGCCGGCGCTGCAGGCCGTCGAGCGTGGTGCGGATGGCGGTGGGGTGGTGGGCGAAGTCGTCGTAGACCGTGATCACGCCACCCGTTCGCGCCACCGTGCCGCGCACCTCCATGCGACGGCGCACGTTCTCGAACGTGGCCAGCGCCCGCGCAGCATCGGCCGGAGCCACGCCCACATGCTCAGCCGCCGCAATGGCCGCCAGCGCATTGAGCTGGTTGTGCACACCGCTGAGTGACCATTCCACACGGCCCGCCGGCTTGCCCTGGTTGAGCACGTCGAAGGCGTGGGGCTCGCCCTCGGCCGTGAAGTCGCTCACCGCCGCGCCGAAGGTGCGCAGCTCGCTCCACAGGCCCTGGTGCAGCACGCGGTCCAGGCTTTCCTCCAGGCCGTTGGACACCACACGTCCCGACGGCGGCACGGTGCGGATCAGGTGATGGAACTGGCGTTCGATGGCGGCGAGGTCGTCAAAGATGTCGGCGTGGTCGAACTCGAGGTTGTTCAGGATCGCCGTGCGCGGGCGGTAGTGAACGAATTTGCTGCGCTTGTCGAAGAACGCGGTGTCGTACTCGTCCGCTTCTATGACGAAGGCCCCCACGCTCCCCACTGCGTGTGGTTCGCTGCCCCCCGAGGGGGCTGTTTTGCCTTGGGGCGGCCCGGCGGCAAAACGCCTCTCGCTGGCTGCCGGTTGGCCCATTCGCGCCGACACCCCAAAGTTCATGGGCACCCCGCCGATGAGAAAACCCGGCTGCAGCCCATTGGCCTCCAGAATCCACGTCAACATGGCGGTGGTGGTGGTCTTGCCATGGGTGCCGGCCACGGCCAGCACGTGCCGGCCCTGGAGCACGTGTTCGGCCAGCCACTGCGGGCCACTGGTGTAGGCCGCGCCGCTGTCCATGATGGCTTCCATCAGCGGGAATTTCGGCGAGCCGTCGGGGTTGCGGGCGCGGCTGACCACGTTGCCCACCACGAACACGTCGGGCTTGAGCGCGAGCTGGTCGGCGCCGAAACCCTCGATCAGGTCGATGCCCAACGCGCGCAACTGGTCGCTCATGGGGGGGTAGACGCCGGCGTCGCAACCCGTGACGCGGTGACCGGCTTCGCGGGCCAGAGCGGCCAGGCCGCCCATGAAGGTGCCGCAAATGCCCAGAATGTGTATGTGCATCCGGCGATTCTAGGTGGCGGCCCACCCCGGCCTTGCGGGTATGGCCGCACGCCGCCGCACCCCAGCCCCTGGGCGGGCACAATCCCCGGCATGGAAGCGAGCCGGGACGACATCACCTTTGAAATCGCGGCTGTGGCCGCCCGCCTGGTGGCCGAGGACGGGCTGGAGTACGCGGCGGCCAAACGCCAGGCCGTCAAGCAGCTCGGCCTGCCGGCGCGCACGGCCCTGCCCGACAACGCCACGCTGGAAGCGGCGGTGCGGGAGCACATCGACATCTTCTGCGCCGACACCCAACCGGGCGAGTTGCTGGCCTTGCGCGAACTCGCCCTGCTGTGGATGGAGCGCCTGAAGGCGTTTCGCCCGCACCTGGGCGGCTCGGTCTGGCACGGAACCGCCACGCGCCACAGCGATATCTACATGCAGCTCTTTTGCGACGACCCCAAGGCGCCTGAATGGGCCTTGCTCGACCATCGGGTGGAATACCACCCCGGCACGGTGAACGGTTGGCGCGGTGAACCGGTGGAGGCGCTGACCTTGCGCACCCGCTGCGACGCGCTGGGCCAGTGGGTGCTCATTCACCTCATGGTTCACGAACACGATGACTTGCGTGGCGCCCTCAAGCCCAATGCGCTGGGGCGCAAGCCGCGCGGCGACGCCGCGGCGCTGCTGCTGCGCATGGCCGATGCGCCCGAAACACCCGGACTGAACGAAACCGCCTCATGAAACTGCAACGAAGAACGGTGTTGATGACGGCCGCCGCCGTGGCCGCTGCCGGCGCAGGGGCCTGGATGTCCTGGCGCCGGATCGCGCCGCAAGCCGTGATGAGCGAGGCCGAGGCGGCGTTCTGGGCCAGCAGCTTCGAAGGCCCGAATGGTGAGGCGGTGGACTTGACCGCCATGCGCGGGCGACCCTTGCTGGTGAATTTCTGGGCCACCTGGTGCCCGCCGTGTGTGGAAGAGTTGCCCCTGCTCAACGCCTTCAACAAAACCAACGCGACCCAGGGTTGGCAGGTGCTCGGGCTGGCGGTGGACCAACCCGGCGCGGTGCGCAGCTTCATGCAGAAGCTGCCGCTGAACTTCCCCGTGGGCATGGCGGGCTTCGCCGGGACCGAGCTCAGCCGCAGCTTGGGCAACCCGAGCGGCAGCCTGCCATACACGGTCGTGTTCGGTGCCGAAGGCACGGTCGTGCACCGCAAGATCGGCAAGGTGTCCGAGGCCGATCTGGCCCAATGGGCGCAGCTGGGCTGACACCACGCACGGTGATCGACCGCTGGTCCGTTGCTGGGAACGCCCTGGAATAAAGGGCTAAATTCCAGCTTTGTCGCCAAAAGTTCCGTGCCTGCGAGCGGGCGTGCGCTCCCCAGCCGCGCGGGCGTTCCTCGATCGGGCGGCGCCCCCTTCGTGTACACTGCGGCACCCCAGCCGATCGGGGCGATCCGACAAGTCAGACGTTGATCGAATTTAGAACAAATTAGCCGCTTTTCGTTGGAGAAATCATGGATTTAAGAAAATTGAAGACGCTGATCGATCTGGTGTCCGAGTCAAACGTGTCGGAACTGGAGATCACCGAAGCGGAGGGCAAGGTCCGCATCGTCAAGAGCGCGCCGGTGTCTGCCGCGGCGCCCGTGACCTACAGCATGGCGCCCGCACCCGTGGCGCCCTCCGTGCCGGCCGTTGAAGTGGCGCCCGCAGCGGTGGCCCCCGCCGAGCCGGTGGGTCACATGGTCAAGTCGCCCATGGTTGGCACGTTCTACCGGGCCTCCAGCCCGGGCGCCAAGCCTTTCGTCGAGATTGGCGACACCATCAAGGAAGGCGAGACGATCTGCATCGTCGAGGCCATGAAGATCCTCAATGAAATCGAAGCCGACAAGTCCGGCACCGTGACCAAGATCCTGGTGGACAACGGCCAGGCTGTGGAATACGGCCAGCCTCTGTACGTGATCGAATAAAAAAGGCCCCGAGCCCATGTTCAAGAAAATCCTGATCGCCAACCGCGGGGAAATCGCACTGCGCGTGCAGCGCGCCTGCCGCGAAATGGGCATCAAGGCGGTGATGGTGTACTCCGAGGCCGACCGCGACGCCAAGTACGTGCGCCTGGCCGACGAAGCCGTCTGTATCGGCCCCGCTTCGAGCACCCACAGTTACCTCAACATGCCGGCCATCATCTCGGCCGCCGAGGTGACCGACGCCGAAGCCATCCACCCTGGCTATGGTTTCCTGTCGGAGAACGCCGACTTCGCCGAGCGTGTGGAAAAAAGTGGCTTTACCTTCATCGGCCCTTCGCCCGACTCCATCCGCCTCATGGGCGACAAGGTCTCGGCCAAGCAGGCCATGATCCGCGCCGGCGTGCCGTGCGTGCCGGGTTCGGAGGGCGCGCTGCCCGACGATCCGGTGGTGATCAAGCGCACGGCCAAGGCCGTGGGTTACCCGGTGATCATCAAGGCCGCGGGTGGCGGCGGTGGCCGCGGCATGCGCGTGGTGCACACTGAGGCCGCGCTGCTGCACGCCGTGCAGACCACCAAGGCCGAAGCCGGTGCCGCGTTCGGCAACGCCGAGGTCTACATGGAGAAGTTTCTCCAGAACCCGCGCCACATCGAGATCCAGATCCTGGCCGACACGCACCGCAACGCGGTGTATCTGGGCGAGCGCGACTGCTCCATGCAGCGTCGCCACCAGAAGGTGATCGAAGAAGCCCCTGCGCCCGGCATCCCGCGCCGGCTGATCGAGAAGATCGGTGAGCGTTGTGCCGCCGCCTGCAAGAAGATCGGTTACCGCGGTGCCGGCACGTTTGAATTCCTGTTCGAGAACGGTGAGTTCTATTTCATCGAAATGAACACCCGGGTTCAGGTGGAGCACCCGGTGACCGAATGGATCTCGGGTGTGGACATCGTGCGCACGCAGATCGCGGTGGCGGCGGGCGAAAAGCTGCCGTTCACGCAGCGCCAGGTCCAGCTGCGCGGCCACGCCATCGAATGCCGCATCAACGCCGAAGACGCCTACAAGTTCACGCCATCGCCTGGCCGCATCACGACCTGGCACGCGCCGGGCGGCCCCGGTGTGCGCGTGGACTCCCACGCCTACACCAACTACTTCGTGCCGCCGAACTACGACTCCATGATCGGCAAGATCATCGTGCACGGTGACACGCGCGAGCAGGCGCTGGCCCGCATGCGCACGGCACTGGCCGAGACGGTGATCGAAGGCATCAAGACCAACATCCCGCTGCACCGCGAACTGATGGTGGATGCCAGCTTCGTGGCTGGCGGCACCAACATCCACTACCTTGAAGAGTGGCTCTCCCAACGTGAGAGGTAGGGCTCTCCCGCGAAGCGCCTGCGGCGCCTCCCCCACGGGGGGGCAACACCTGCGGCCCGGCAAAACCGGTTCCGCGGTGTTCCGGGGTGGTGTCTCTTCATTCGTTGTCGTTCGCTGACTGTCGGAAATTCATTCATGTCCTCCTTGTTTGAGCTGGTGCTCATGGTGCCTGAGGCTTCGGTCGAGGCTGTGAGCGATGCGCTGGATGCGCTCGACGCCCTGAGCACCTCGGTGGAAGACGCCGACGCGATGACGGATGCCGAACAGGCGCTGTTCGGCGAACCCGGCATGCCACCACCCAAGGAAGGCTGGCAGCGCTCGCGTGTGGTGGCGCTGTTTGCCTCCGACACCGCGGCGCGCGAGGCGGCCGAGCTGCTCAAGCTGCAGGATTTCTTTGAGGGCTGTGCGGTGCTGGGCGTGCAGTCCGTGCCTGAACAGGACTGGGTGCGCCTCACGCAGTCGCAGTTTGCGCCGGTGGAGATCACGCCCACGTTCTGGATCGTGCCGAGCTGGCACGAACCGCCCGCCGCGGCCGAGCAGATCATCCGGCTCGACCCGGGCTTGGCATTTGGCACGGGTACACACCCCACCACCCGCATGTGTTTGCGCTGGACGGCACAGCATCCACCGGTGGGCTCGCGTGTCCTCGACTACGGCTGCGGCTCGGGCATCCTCGCCATCGGCGCTGCGAAGTTCGGCGCAGGCGAGATCGTCGCAGTGGACATCGACCCGGCCGCGGTGGAGTCGACCCGGCTCAACGCCTCGGCCAACCACGTCAGGTTGAGCGAAGGCTTGCCCGACATCGCGCAGGGTGAGCACGATCTCGTGCTGGCCAACATCCTGGCCACACCGCTCAAGGTGCTGGCCCCGCTGCTGTGCTCGCATGTGCGCTCGGGCGGCAAGCTCGTGCTCGCGGGCATCCTGGCGCGTCAGGCAGACGAGTTGATCGAAGCCTATGCGCCCTGGGTGGCGTTGCAGGTCAGCGACGAAGAGGATGGCTGGATCCTCATGACGGCGGTCAAGGCCTGAGCCACCGTGCAGCGCCCGCGATAATCGGCGCATGAGTTTCACCACCCGTTGCCCGGCTTGCGGAACGACCTTCCGGATCGTTGCCGATCAGCTGAAGATCTCCGAGGGCTGGGTGCGTTGTGGGCATTGCGCCGATGTGTTCGATGCCACGCTCTACCTGGAGCCTTGGGTGCCGGGTGCACCAGCGCCCGCGGGGTCGCCGCCAGAGCCCCAGGCCGAGCTCACCACTGCCAACGATCCCCACGGGGACGAGCTCATCACCAGGCCACCGGCACCACTGCCGGATGATCCACCCGCCAACTTGTCCGCCGACGCCGATTTCAGCACCGAACTTCAGCGGTTCGCGGCCGCCAAGGCGGCTGCGGACGCACAGGCCGCAGCTGTCCCGGTGACGGCTTCGACCACCAGCGACAAGCCTGTTGTCACACCTTTGGAGATTCCTGACAACGAAGTCCTTGACAGCGTGGATCCCGAGGCGATTCCCGGATTTGTGCGTCAAGCGCAGCAGCGTGCCTTCTGGCAATCGCGCGGCGTGCGTGTCGGGCTGTCTTTCCTGGCCTTGCTGCTGGCGGCATTGCTGGTGGCCCAGTGGGCATTGCACGAGCGAGATCGGATCGCCGCGTGGCGGCCCGATCTGTTGCCGCTGTTGCAGCAGGTCTGCGCGCCGATCGGGTGCGCCGTGGGACCGGTGCGCAACATCGATGCCATCGTGATCGACAGTTCTGCACTGGTGCGCCGCTTGGGCAACTTCCATTCGTTCGACCTCGTGCTCAAGAACACGGCCGACATGGCGCTGGCCCTGCCCGCACTCGAATTGAGCCTGACCGACACACGCGATGCGGTCATCTCGCGGCGCGTGTTCCTGCCCGAAGAGTGGCCGGACGCGCCCACCGTGATTCCGGCGAAAAGTTCGCTGAACGTGAGTTTCCGCCTCTCACTCTCGGTGGGCGAAGCCACGCCCATGGCCGGCTACCGCGCCCTGGTGTTCTATCCCTGACCCCTCCCAACCTTCCTGATCGACTTCACCATGCCCATTCTTGTCTGCGGATCGCTTGCTTTCGACACCATCATGACCTTCGAGGGTCGCTTTGCCGAGCAGATCCTGCCCAGCCAGTTGCACATCCTCAACGTGTCGTTTCTGGTTCCTGCCCTGCGCCGTGAGTACGGTGGTTGCGCCGGCAACATCGCGTACGGCCTGAGGCAGTTGGGAGCACACGCCGTGCCGTTGGCCACGCTGGGCAACGATGGCCAGGAATACCTGGCGCGCATGCAGGCGCTGGGCGTGGACACCGCGCATGTGAACAGTGCGGCCGAGAGCTACACCGCGCAGGCCATGATCATGACGGATCGCGACAACAACCAGATCACCGCCTTCCACCCAGGCGCCATGTCGATGGCCCACGAAAACCCGGTGCCCGCGCGCAAGGACCTCACCGTGGCCATCATTTCGCCCGATGGCCGCGACGCGATGCTCACCCATGCGAAACAGTTGCACGCAGCGGGCGTGCCCTTCGTGTTCGATCCAGGCCAGGGCTTGCCGATGTTCAACGGCGAGGAACTCAAGCAGTTCATTGACCTGGCCACCTGGATCACGGTGAACGATTACGAAGGCAAGATGCTGTCCGATCGCACCGGACTCTCGTTTGAAGACATCGCGGCTCGCGTGCGCGGACTCATCGTCACGCTGGCGGAGCATGGGTGCGAGGTGTGGGAAGGTGGTCAGAAGACCGTGGTGCCCGGCGTGAAGGCGACAGAGGTGGTCGATCCCACGGGCTGCGGCGACGCGTTCCGCGCGGCGCTGTTGCACGGGCTGGAGCAAGGCTGGTCGCTGGCGCGTTGCGCTGATCTGGGCAACCGCATGGGGGCGGCCAAGATATCGACCCGCGGTGGACAGAACTACACCGCGCCTGCGGTCTGACGAAGCAGTGAAGCGGGCATGAAAAAAGCCCGGCGCTTTCGCGCCGGGCTTGCCAAGTCATCTCAAGGACGACTTCAGGGCTTGCTGGACGTGGGGAACGGCCAGGCAGCCTGCGGGTTGAGTTTCGTTTGAGCCGCAGGAGCAGCAGGGGCCGCCGGCTTCTTGGCCGGCTCAGCTTTTTTTGCTGGGGCTGCCTTCGCGACGGCGGCCTTCTTGGCCGGAGCTGCCTTCTTTGCAGGCGCTGCTTTTTTAGCAGCAGGCTTCTTCGCAGCGGCTTTCTTCGCCGGTGCAGCCTTCTTCGCTGGCGCTGCTTTCTTCGCAGCAGGCTTCTTCGCAGCGGCTTTCTTCGCCGGTGCAGCCTTCTTCACAGCTGGCTTTTTGGCCGCCGGCTTCTTGGCCGGTGCAGCTTTCTTCGCAGCGACTTTCTTGGCCGGTGCAGCCTTCTTCGCAGGTGCCGCTTTCTTCGCTGCTGGCTTTTTGGCCGGTGCAGCTTTCTTCGCGACAACCTTCTTGGCCGGGGCGGCCTTCTTCGCAGGAGCTGCTTTCTTCGCAGCGACTTTCTTGGCCGGGGCGGCCTTTTTTACCGCAGCTTTTTTAGCCGGGGCTTTTTTCGCAGTTGCCATTGTTTTCTCCTTGATCAAGTTGCAAAGAGCACTTCATCCGGTCACTGTGCCGGTGAAGTGATTCAACGCGCTGGAGCCGTGTGGATGCATCCACGGCTGGCCCCAAGGTGTTGAATCCTGTGACAGAACCCTGCCCACGGCACCAAGGTGTCGGTAGCAAGGTTCTGAAATGTCGAAACGCATGTGAGGGTAGATCCAATTGGGCAGTGCGACCCCGGCGGAGGCATCAGTCCCAGGACAGGGCGCCGCCCGTCTGGTATTCGATCACGCGGGTCTCGAAGAAATTGCGTTCCTTCTTGAGGTCGATCATCTCGCTCATCCAGGGGAACGGGTTCTCTTCGTTCGGAAACATGGGTTCAAGACCGATCTGCGTGGCGCGCCGGTTGGCGATGTAGCGCAGGTAGCCCTTGAACATGGAAGCGTTCATGCCGAGCACGCCGCGCGGCATGGTGTCTTCGGCGTAGCGGTATTCGAGCTCGACGGCCTTGAGGAACAGCTGCTTGATCTCTTCCTTGAACTCAGGCGTCCACAGCATCGGGTTCTCCATCTTGATCGCGTTGATCAGATCGATACCGAAGTTGCAGTGCATGGACTCGTCGCGCAGGATGTACTGGTACTGCTCGGCGGCACCGGTCATCTTGTTCTGGCGACCCAGCGCCAGGATCTGCGTGAAGCCGACGTAGAAGAAAAGGCCTTCCATCAGGCACGCGAAAACGATCAGGCTCTTCAGGAGGCGCTGGTCGGTCTCGGGGGTCCCGGTGTGGAAGTTCGGGTCCATGATCGCTTCGATGAAGGGGATCAGGAACTCGTCCTTGTCGCGGATCGACTGGACTTCGTTGTAGGCGTTGAAGATCTCGGACTCGTCCAGACCCAGTGACTCCACGATGTACTGGTAGGCGTGCGTGTGGATCGCTTCTTCAAAGGCCTGGCGCAGCAGGAACTGGCGGCACTCGGGCGCGGTGATGTGGCGGTAGGTGCCCAGCACGATGTTGTTGGCGGCGAGCGAATCGGCGGTGACGAAGAAGCCGAGGTTGCGCTTGACGATGCGACGCTCGTCTTCGGTCAGGCCGTTGGGATCTTTCCAGAGCGCGATGTCGCGGCTCATGTTCACTTCCTGCGGCATCCAGTGGTTGGCGCAGGTGGCGAGGTATTTTTCCCAGGCCCACTTGTACTTGAACGGCACCAGCTGGTTGACGTCGGTCTGGCCGTTGATGATGCGTTTGTCGGCCGCGTTGACGCGACGACCTGCCGCCGCGACGGGCGCGTTCGCGGGCGCGGCGTTCGAGACGAAAGAAGGGGCGGAGGATGCGACTGCAGAGGAGGCGGTGCGCTCACTCGACAGTGAGGCTTGCAGACCCTGCATGCCGGAGGGCATGGGGTTGTTCGCTGGCTTCGTGGAGGGCGTGGTGTGATCGTCCCAGGTCAACATAGGTGTTTCCAATTCCTCGGATTATCAAAGTGTCTGCATGAATTGCAAAGTGCTCGTGCGCGATGCGCTGTGTTTGTGTTGCTGTGTCGCATCGATTGCGTCTCGATGAACACAGCACACATCACACAAGAGCTCGCTGATTTACTGACACGCTTCGCAACCGGGGTCGTCGATCGCGCAGAACTTGATGTCGGTGGCGGGTGCTTCGGACAAGGCTGCGCTCGATGCCGCGGCTGCATTGGCAGCGGTGGTGGCGGCCATGCCGGCGGTGGTGGCGTCCAGCGAAACCGCGTTGAGTTGTCCCGTGCGGCCGGTGGATTTTTCGGCTTGCGTGGCCGACGTGGTGCGCAGGTAGTACGTGGTCTTGAGACCGCGCAGCCAAGCGAGCTTGTAGGTGTCGTCGAGTTTCTTGCCCGATGCGCCGGCCATGTAGATGTTCAGGCTCTGCGCCTGGTCGATCCACTTCTGACGACGCGCGGCGGCTTCCACCAGCCACAGCGGTTCGACTTCAAATGCGGTGGCGTAGAGCGCCTTCACTTCTTGCGGCACGCGGTCGATCGGGCGCAGCGAACCGTCGAAGTGTTTGAGGTCCATGACCATCACGTCGTCCCACAGGCCCAGGCGTTTCAGGTCTTTCACCAGATAGCCGTTGATGACGGTGAATTCACCCGAGAGGTTGGACTTCACCGAGAGATTGCCGAAGCACGGCTCGATGGAGGCGTCCACACCGATGATGTTGGAGATGGTCGCGGTCGGTGCGATGGCCACGCAGTTGGAGTTGCGCATGCCGTCGGTGGCGATCTTCTGACGCAGCGCGTCCCAGTCGAGACTGATCGAGCGGTCCACGTCCACATAGCCGCCGCGTTCGCGCGACAACAGATCGAGCGTGTCGAGTGGCAGGACGCCCTTGTCCCACAGCGAGCCTTTGTAGCTGGCGTAGCGGCCGCGCTCGCGAGCGAGCTCGGTGGAGGCCCAGTAGGCGTAGTAGCAGACGGCTTCCATCGAACGGTCGGCGAATTCCACCGCTTCGTTGGAGGCGTAAGGGATGCGCAGTTCGTACAGCGCGTCCTGGAAGCCCATCACGCCCAGGCCCACCGGGCGGTGGCGCATGTTGGAGTCGCGCGCCTTCTTGACGGCGTAGTAGTTGATGTCGATCACGTTGTCGAGCATGCGCATCGCGGTCTTGATCGTCTTCTGCAGCTTGTCGTGGTCCATCTGACCATCTTTCAAGTGCTGCAGCAGGTTGATCGAGCCCAGGTTGCACACCGCGGTTTCGGTGTCGCTGGTGTTGAGCGTGATCTCGGTGCAGAGGTTGGAGCTGTGCACCACACCGGCGTGTTGCTGCGGTGAGCGCACGTTGCAGGCGTCCTTGAAGGTGATCCAGGGGTGGCCGGTCTCGAACAGCATCGAGAGCATCTTGCGCCACATGTCGCTGGCGGGCACCTTGCGGTAGGGCTTGATCTCGCCGCGTGCGGCTTTCTCTTCATAGGCCACGTAGGCCTTTTCGAAGTCGGCGCCGAACAGGTCGTGCAGGTCGGGCACGCTGTTGGGCGAGAACAGGCTCCACTCGCCTTTTTCCATCACGCGCTTCATGAACAGGTCGGGAATCCAGTTCGCCGTGTTCATGTCGTGGGTGCGGCGGCGGTCATCGCCGGTGTTCTTGCGCAGCTCCAGGAATTCTTCGATGTCCAGGTGCCAGGTTTCCAGGTAGGTGCAGACGGCGCCCTTGCGCTTGCCGCCCTGGTTCACCGCCACGGCGGTGTCGTTGACGACCTTGAGGAACGGCACGACGCCTTGCGACTCGCCGTTGGTGCCTTTGATGTGCGAGCCCAGGGCGCGCACACGGGTCCAGTCGTTGCCCAGGCCGCCGGCGAACTTGGAGAGCAGTGCGTTTTCCTTGATCGACTCGTAGATGCCGTCGAGGTCGTCGGGCACGGTGGTCAGGTAGCAGCTGGAGAGCTGCGAGCGCAGGGTGCCGCTGTTGAACAGGGTGGGGGTGGACGACATGAAGTCGAACGAGGAGAGCACCTCGTAGAACTCGATGGCGCGCGCTTCGCGGTCGATCTCGTTGAGCGACAGGCCCATGGCCACGCGCATGAAGAACGACTGGGGCAGCTCGATGCGGGTCTTGCGCACGTGCAGGAAATAGCGGTCATACAGCGTCTGCAGGCCGAGGTAGTCGAACTGCAGGTCGCGCTCGGGCTTGAGCGCGGCGCCCAGGCGGGCCAGGTCGAACTGCAGCAGACGTTCGTCGAGCAGGTCGTTGTCCACGCCCTTCTTGATGAACTGCGGGAAGTAGTCGGCGTAGCGCGCGCCCATCTCGGAGGAGGGCACTTCTTCGCCCATGACTTCCTTGACGATGGTGTGCAGCAGCAGGCGCGCGGTCGCGTAGGTGTAGTCGGGATCCTTTTCGATCAGCGTGCGCGCGGCCAGGATGGAGGCCTTGTAGACCTCTTCGATCGGCACGCCGTCGTACAGGTTGCGCTTGGTCTCGGCCACGATCGGGTCGGCGTGGATGTCCTTGCCCAGGCCGCTGCAGGCATCGGCGATCAGCGCCTGCAGGCGCTGCAGGTCGAGCGGCACGCGCTGGCCGCCGTCGATCACGTGCAGCGTGGCTTCCGTCGGTTTGGCCACTTCGGCCTGGTGGGCACGCTCTTGCGTGCGGCGCTCGCGGTAGAGCACATAGGCGCGGGCGACTTCGTGGTGGCCGCTGCGCATCAGGCCGAGTTCGGCCTGATCCTGCACGTCTTCAATGTGGAAGGTGCCGCCACCGGGGCGCGAACGCATCAGGGCGCGCACCACGTTCTGCGTGAGCTCATCCACCGTCTCGCGCACGCTGGCCGATGCCGCGCCCTGGGTGCCGTGCACGGCCAGGAAGGCCTTCATCATGGCGACGGCGATCTTGCTGGGTTCGAACGAGACCACCGCGCCGTTGCGGCGGATGATCTGGTACTGGGCGAACACCGAGCTGCTCGCGGCTGCTGGAGCGGAGGTGGATGAACCGATGGGCTGCTTCTGGGAGACGGTCGGAGCGGATGTGTTGGGGGAAGCGGTCAGCATGGTTCCTCTTTCATTTGTTGTGATGGGCTTGCTCGCAGGGCACGGGGTCGGGGAGCAGGACGTTCGGTTTCAGTTCGGGATCGCGGCGTCGTTCGGGGTGCCAAAAAGTTCTCAGCGGGGTGAAAACGGGCCGGAACAACGTGGACTGTGTCGAATCTGGAAACGCAGAGCACACACTATATCTGGTGTGTGGGTGGTCTTCAAGCCACTACCGGTAGCGTTTGAGAAAAAACCACCCCGATGGAGGAAGCCCCGTTTTGGTGATCTCGACAACAGCCGGATCTGCTCGTGTTCAGCGGCGCACCAGCGTCGCGCTGGAGTGCCCGAAAGAACTGGGTGCTGCATGTCGGGCTCAGCAACGGCGGGCCTTGTGGCGCGATTTGCTTGTGCATGCCGCCACCGGCTTGTCGCCCGCTTGCGCCGGGTCGAGCCCGGTCCGCGACTTCAGGCGCGGGGCGGGTTCGCGCCGGTGACCGCATCGGGAAAGTACGCACTTGACCAAGCCAGGTCGTGTTGCAGACGCGCCCAGTCGAATCCAGGCCCCGGATCCTGTTTGCGGCCGGGTGCGATGTGCTCGTGGCCCGCAATGTGTGTCACCGGATAGCGCTCCTGCAAGCGGCGGCACAACTGGCTGAGGGTGGCGTATTGCGCAGCTTCGAACGGCTCGCCCTCCAGCCCCTCCAGCTCGATGCCGATCGAGTCGTCGTTGCAGTTCTCGCGGCCCCGCCAGCTCGAGGCACCTGCATGCCAGGCGCGCGCATCGGCGTCGACGAACTGGACAAGTTCACCATCGCGGCGGATGAAAAAATGCGCCGAGACCTCCATGCCCTGGATCTGCCCGAAGTAGGGATGGGCGTCCCAGTCGAGCGCGTTGGTGAAGAGTTGCTCCACCTCGGGACCCCCATACACGCCGGGGGGCAGGCTGATGGAGTGCAGCACGATCAGGTCGATCACCGCACCGGCGGGCCTGGGACCGTGGTTGGGTGAAGGGCAGTGACGCGCCGTGACCAACCAGCCGCCACGCCAGGACGAATCTCTCACGTCAGAAACCCGACTCGCGTTTGGGCGAATCACAACGAACGAAACAACGCCCACCAGGAAACACCGCGGAACCGGCTTTGCCGGGCCGCAGGTGTTGCCCCCTTGAGGGGGTGGCACGCAGTGCCGCGGGGGTGTTCAATTCAAACTGCATCGTCGTCGCTGGACGGCATGGCGATGCCCAGGCGCTGGATGCGGTAGCGCATCTGCCGCAGGTTCAGGCCCAGCCGGGCCGCGGCCGCGGTGCGGTTGAAGTCGCATTCGCGCAGGGCCTTGAGCAGCACTTGTTTCTCTTGTTCGTCGAGGTAGGACTGCAGATCGGCCGGAATTTCTTCGGGCACCGTGGCCGCCGCTGCCGCGGCGAGCACCGAGTCGGGCAACTGGTCGGGCTGTGTGGGGACCTCGTCCGAATCGTCGGTGTCACCGAAATCCTCCGGCTCCAGCTGGCTGCCACTGCTCAAGGCCAGGGCGCGCTGCAACAGGTTCTCCAGTTCGCGCACGTTGCCGGGCAGCTCGCGCGCCTTCAGCCAGTCGAGCGCCTGGATCGAGAGCTCGGGCACGGGCTGGTCTGTCTCGTGGCAGATGCGTTGCAGCAGCGCGCGGGCCAGCTCGGGCAGGTCGTCGCGCCGCTCGCGCAGCGAGGGTGTGCGCAGCTCGATCACATTGAGCCGGTAAAACAAGTCCTGGCGGAACTGCCCCGCCTGCACCAGGGCGGTGAGGTCCCGGTGCGTGGCGCTGACCAGGCGCACGTCCACGGCTTCCTCCTGCACGCCACCGAGTGCACGCACGCGCCGCTCCTGGATCACGCGCAGCAGCTTGGCCTGCATGGCCAGCGGCAGGTCGCCGATTTCGTCGAGGAAGAGCGTGCCGCCCTTGGCTGCCTGGAAGTAGCCTTCGCGGTCGTGTGTGGCGCCGGTGTAGGCGCCTTTGCGCGCGCCAAAGAATTCGGCTTCGATGAGGTTCTCGGGAATGGCGCCGCAGTTCACCGCCACGAACGGACCACCGCTGCGGTGGCTGCAGTCGTGCACGGCACGTGCCACCAACTCCTTGCCGGTGCCCGACTCGCCCAGGATCAGCACCGGTGCCATGCTGGTGGCCACCTTTTCAATGCGGCCCTTGATCTGCACGATGCTGGCGGCACGGCCGACGATGCGCGAGAGCGACTTCAGGCCCGAGGGCGGCGGTGGGGCGCTGCGCATGGGTTCTGCGCCGGCGCCCGGGCTGTTGCCCGCGCGCGTCTGGTTGCCCATCAACGGATGGCGCTGGCTCTGCACCGCCTGCGTCACCGCGTTGCGCAGTTGTTTCAGGTCTACCGGTTTGGTGAGGTAGTCGAACGCGCCCGCCTTGAGCGACTCCACCGCGTTGTCGGCCGAGCCAAAAGCGGTGATGACGATGCACTTCTCGGTGCGCTGGGCGTCGGTGAGCTCGCGCAGCAATTCCAGTCCCAGGCCATCGGGCAGGCGCATGTCGGAGATCAGCACGTCAAAGCGTTGCTGGGCCAGCCACTCGCGTGCCTGGGCGAGGTCGGCGGCGGCCACCACCGCATGGCCTTCGCGCAGCAGGGTGAGCTCGTACAGCGTGCGCAGGTCGGGCTCATCGTCGACGACGAGCACGGAGGCCGGGATGGACGTGGCGTTGGGGTTGGTGGCCATGGGTTGGCGTGCGTGCTGAATGCTCAGCTCGGGGCCAGTGGGGGATCGCCCAGGGTCGGGCTGAAGCGGGTGCTGTAGGGCCGCGAATCGTTGGCCGGGTAGGCCAGGCTTTGCTGCACGGGTTGCGGACCGGCGTGGCCGTTGGGCATGGTCACGAAGAACTCGTTGCCTTCCAGTTGGTCCAGCCGCACGCGCTGGTAGGCGATCTGGGCGCCGTAGCGCTCGCAGAGCTCGCGGCAGATGTACAGGCCCAGGCCGCTGGAGCGGCTCTCGGATGAGAAGAAGGGCTCGAACAGGTGGCGCATCACGCTGGCTTCCAGCGGCTGGCCGTCGCTCCAGACCGAAAGCCGGCTGTGCTCGCTGCCATTGGGCTGGGTGACGACACGGATGGACGAGGGCTTGCCCGACGCGTGGCGCAATGCGTTGTCCAGCAGGTTGACCAGCAGGCGGCGCAGGTGTTCGGGGTCGAACTCCACGTGGGCCTGGGGCGCATGCAGGTGCACACCGAGCACACCCTTGGCCGGGTTCTGGCGCAGCCAGTCCATCGTGATCTGGCGCACCAGCGGGTCCAACGCCATGCTGGGGGTGGAGCCGTCGCCGCGCACGGGCTGTGCCCGGGCAACGTTGAGGATGTCGTCCACGATGCGCGAGAGCCGCTGGGCGTTTTGCTCGATCATGTGGATCAGCCGCTTTTGCGACGCGTCTTTCACTTCTTCATCCAGCAGCGCATTGGCCTGGGTGATGGCGGAGAGCGGATTGCGGATTTCGTGCGCCACCGCAGCCGACATGCGGCCCATGGACGCGAGCTTCTCGGTGCGCACGCGGGCTTCCACCTCGCGCAGGTCTTCCAGGAACAGCACGCACAGACCCGTGCTGCGTCCGCCGCGCGAGGTGAGCCGCGTGCGGGCGTGCAGCCGCTGGCTGGGCCGGTCCTCGTTGTCGATGGTGGTCTCCGTTTCGAGTGCCTGCCCCAGCACGAAGGTCTCGCTCACCAGGTCGGACAGGTGGCTCCAGCTGGGGCGCGCCGAGAGCAGCAGTTTGGCGGCCTGGGGATAGGCCTCGCCCATCAGCATGATCTGCGCGGCGGGGTTGGCGTTGCGCACCACACCGTGCGGATCGACCACCAGCACGCCCACGCTCAGGCTCTCGATCACCAGTTCGTTGACCTGCGCCTGCGTGCGCGCGGCGGCCTGGCTGCTGGAGGCCAGCGCCTCTTCCCGCGCGAGGCGGATGGCCAGCTGGTTGGCCAGCACCGCCACCAGAAAGAAGCCGGTGCTGGCCAGGCCGGCTTGCAGCAAGCGCGCCGTGGCGATGTCGCTGAACAGCGGCGCGCTCAGGATGGCTTCGGTCAGCAGGTACAGCGTGACGCAGGCGGCGGTGGCCATGGCCAGCAGCAGTGGGCCGAGGATGGAGGCCAGCAAGACCGGCAGGGCAAACAGCGGTGTGTAGTTGATGGAGCCCGTCTGGAAGAACTGCAGCAGTGCGAACACCACCACATCGACGCCGATGGTCAGCACCCACTGGAGCTGGATCGGCGTGCCTTGCTCCACCGGCCGCCAGGCGTACAGCACCACCAGGGTGGCGGTGAGGTGCACGGCTGCCAGCAGCAGCAGCCAGTCGGGGCCGCCCGTGCCGGTGACCACCATGAAGATCTGCAAGGCCAGCAGCACGAGCGCGATGAACACGCGCGCCCGCATGAAGGCCACCCACAGGCGAACGAAAGCGCGCAGGCGCTGCTCACGTCCCTGGTGGTTGCCGGTCTCGAAAGCAACAAACCACGAAGGGGCGAACTGCGAACTTTCTTCCCGGGCCATCTCAGCTCCGTTGATCAGGCATGTCGGCCGGGGTCAAGCACGGCGTGTTCATGTCGAACCGCCTTCCTTCAGCCGGCGGTGTTCGGCACTGCAGTAGGGGCCCAGGGTTCCCTGCACCGTGTCGCCCTGGGGCAGGTGGGTGCCGCAGTGCTTGCAAGCCACCATCACGACCGGCAGGCGCGGTCCACCTGGGGGGGCGGGCGGGGGACGAGAGGCGTCCGAGCGGTCGGTGATGCGGTTGTTGCGCCACACATAGAAGGCCACCATCACCACGGCCAGGACGAGCAGGTATTTCATGTGGACAGCGGTTCAGCTGCGCTGCAGCAGGACTTCGAGCACGAAACGAGAGCCGGCATAGCCCAGCAGCAGCAGCCCGGCGCCCAGGTAGAGCATGCGCGCGGCAAAGCGGCCGCGCCAGCCCAGACGCCACCGTCCCCAGAGCAGCACGGCCATGGTGATCCAGGACAAGACCGAAAAGACGGACTTGTGGTCCCACACCCAGCGGTGGTTGAGCAGCTCGGAGAAATACCAGCCCGCCAGCAGTGTGGCCGTGAGCAACACGAACCCGGCCGCCACGAAGCGGAAGGTCAAGCGCTCCAGTGTCAGCAGCGGCATGGCAGTTTCCGCAGAGGTGCCCAGGCGCATGGCCTTCTCGGCGCGCTGCATCAACCAGGCGTGAGCCACCGCCACCGCGATGAGTCCGTAAGACGCAATGCCCAGCGCCCAGTGCAGAGGCATCCAGTTCGAGCGCAATGCGGGGTAGGGCGTGCCCGGGAACACCAGGGCCAGCAGCACCACGGCCGTGCCCAGGAGGGCGAAGGTCCAGCGCTCGCGCAGCTGGGGATACAGACGGCGTTCAATCATGTAGACGGTGAGCACCAGCCAGGCGGTGACCGACAACGAGGGGGCGAAGCCGAAACGCGAGGGGTGCTCGAACAGACTGAGCACCAGCACGCCCAGGTGCAGCAGCCAGGCCACGGTGAGCAGCGCGCGACTCTGCATCGCCGACGCGTGGGGATGGACCCAGGCCACGACGGCATAGGCCAGTGCCGCAAGGCCTGAGAGCACCACCGCGGGCAGGTTGGTGGCGAGCGATGGCAGCAGGTTCATGTGGGCTGGGGCGCGCGCAGCGGGCTGGGGGTGGGCGCGGCTAAAATCATTGGCGGAGTTTAACGGCCTTGACCGTTGCCAACCGCCGGTGCCCCGGCCAATGGCCCGACACCCATCCCAGCCGGCGCGGACCCCGCGGCCGGCGGGTTCTTCTCCCTCCACCCGAGCGCAGCATGGCATCAGCCCTTTCCGACCGACTCTCACGCATCGTCAAGGAAATGCGCGGCCAGGCCCGCATCACCGAGACCAACGTCACCGACATGCTGCGCGAGGTGCGCATGGCCTTGCTGGAGGCCGACGTGGCCCTGCCCGTGGTGCGCGACTTCATCGCCCGGGTGAAAGAGAAGGCGCTGGGCCAGGAGGTGGTGGGTTCGCTCACGCCCGGGCAGGCCCTGGTGGGTATCGTCAACCGCGAGCTCGCGCTCACCATGGGCGATGGCGTGGCCGACATCAATCTCGCGGCGCAGCCGCCCGCCGTCATTCTCATGGCCGGCCTGCAGGGCGCCGGCAAGACCACCACGACCGCCAAGCTGGCCAAGCACCTGATCGAGAAGCGCAAGAAGAAGGTCCTCACCGTCTCGGGCGACGTGTACCGCCCTGCTGCCATCGAACAACTCAAGACCGTGACGGCGCAGGCCGGCGCCGAGTGGTTCCCCAGCACACCCGACCAGAAGCCGGTGGACATTGCGCGCGCCGCCATCGATTACGCGCGCAAACACTACTTTGATGTGCTGCTGGTCGACACCGCGGGCCGGCTCGCGATCGACGAAGCGTTGATGCGCGAGATCCAGGAACTGCACGCCGTGCTCAAGCCGGTGGAAACACTCTTCGTGGTCGACGCGATGCAGGGCCAGGACGCGATCAACACCGCCAAGGCCTTCAAGGACGCGCTGCCGCTGACCGGCATCATCCTCACCAAGCTCGACGGCGACTCGCGCGGTGGCGCGGCGCTTTCGGTGCGCTCGATCACCGGCGCGCCCATCAAGTTCGCCGGTGTGTCGGAAAAGATCGACGGCCTGGAGGTGTTCGACGCCGAGCGCCACGCCGGGCGCATCCTGGGCATGGGCGACATCCTCGCGCTGGTGGAACAGGTCACGGCCGGTGTGGACATGGCGGCGGCGCAAAAGCTCGCGGCCAAGGTCAAGAGTGGTGAGGGTTTCGACCTCAACGATTTTCTGGACCAGATCCGTCAGATGAAACAGATGGGCGGCCTCTCCAGCCTGATGGACAAGCTGCCCAGCGGCATGGCGGCCAAGGCCAGCGAAGCCGATCTGGGCCGCGCCGAGAAAGACATCAAGCGCAAGGAAGGCATCATCTGCAGCATGACGCTCAAGGAGCGCCGCAAGCCCGAGATCATCAAGGCCACGCGCAAGCGTCGCATCGCCGCAGGGGCCGGCGTGCAGGTGCAGGAAGTCAACCGTCTGCTCAAGGAGTTCGAACAGATGCAGGGCATGATGAAAAAAATGAAGGGCGGCGGGATGATGAAGATGATGAAGCGCATGGGCGGCATGAAAGGCATGCCCAAGCTGCCAGGCATGGGCTGAAGCGCGCTCGCGCCGCGGTCCTGACTCAGGGCCCGAACGGCCCGTACAGCGCGCGCGGGTTGTCGACCAGGATGCGCTGGCGCACGGCGGCATCGGGCGCCCATCGCGCCAGCAGGTCGAACAGGTCGCCGTCGTTGGGCATGCCACGACCGTTCATGTTCACATGCGGCCAGTCGGTGCCCCAGACCAATCGGTGTGGCGCCGCCCTGACCAGTGCCTGCGCCAACGGAGTGACCTCCTCGTATGGAAATTCACCGGTGGTGCATCGCATCGGCCCCGAGAGCTTCACCCAGAAGCGCCCGGTGTCCAGCAACTCCAGCAGGCGCAGAAAGGCCGGTTGCGTTACCCCACCCGACGCAGGCAGCGCCGCAAAGTGGTCCAGCACGATGGCGCTGTTGGGCAAGGCCAGCAGCGCGTCCGCAAACGTCAACAGGTCGTCGCCGAAGGGGTAGAACTGCACGTGCCAGCCCAGGTCGGCCACCAGGGCTGCAATGCGTGGGTCCAGCCGGGGCAGCGCTCCCCGGTGGCCCGGGCTCACGAAGCGCGCGCCCCGCACACCCAGTGCGTCCAGCCGCCGCAGTTCGGCGCGCGTCACGTCGACAGGCAACAGGGCCACGCCCTTGAAGCGGCCCGGATGCCGTTCGAGCACGTGACTCAGGTGAGCGGTGTTCGTGCCGTAGCCGCCACCGCTCACCACCACCGCCCCGGCCAGACCCAGGGTGTCCTGCAGATGGATGTGCATCTCCGGCAGGGCGTCCTCGGACACGTACCTGCTGTCGGGGTGGAACGGGTACTGAGCGGCAGGACCGAAGAGGTGGATGTGGCAGTCGATGGCCCCGGGCGGGCAGGCCGTGCCCGGCTTGCGTGGGTGGCGGTCCGGGGGCTGCGTCAGCGGCGGTGAAGATGGTGACAACGACATCAATCCGCCTTGATGTTCGACTTGCGCACGACATCCGCCCATTGGCCCATTTCGGTGTGGATCAGCTTTGCGAAGGACGCCGGATCGCTGGCCACCGTGTTCACGCCATCTGCCTTGAGCTTGTCCTGGAAAGCCGCCGTGCGCGCGAACGCGGTGATGGCCTTGTGCAGGCTGGCAATGCGCGCTGCGTCCGTGCCGGCGGGAGCGAGGATGCCCATCCACAGGATGCCCTGGTAGCCCGGAATGCCCGATTCCGCCACGGTCGGTACATCGGGCATCAGCGCAGAGCGCTGCAGGCTGGCAATGGCGAGTGGCTTGAGCCGGCCGGACTTGATGTGCTGGGTGGCGGTGGCGATGGTGTCCATCTTCACCGCCACCACGCCGCCCAGCAGGTCGTTCATCGCCGGCGCTGCACCGCGGTACGGCACGTGTGTGACGCGCGCGCCCAGACGTTGCAGCAACAGCTCCATGGTGATGTGCGGCAGGGTGCCGTTGCCGGCCGAGGCGTAGTTCAGCTTGTCCGGGTTGACCTTGGCGTAGGCCACGAACTCGGCGAAGCCGTTGAACGGCTGCGAGCTGTTGGCCACCAGCAGTTCAGGAATCTCCGCCACCAGCGACACCGGCGCCAGGTCCTTCTCGGTGTCGAACGGCAGGTTGGGGATCAGCGAGGGGTTGATGGTGTGGTTGGGTGTTGCAAACAGCAGCGTGTAGCCATCGGCCGGGGCCTTGGCGACGCGCGCCGTGGCGATGGTGCCGCCAGCGCCCGGCAGGTTCTCCACCACCACCGGTGTGGCGAGCTGCTGGCCGAGTTGCGTGGCGACCAGACGGGCCACGAAGTCGACGGTCCCGCCGGCGGGGAACGGCACGACCAGCCGGATCGGTTGATCGGGGTAGGCGGCGCGTGCGGGCGATGACATGCTCAATGCCATGGTGCCGATCACGACCATAATCGTGAACCAGCGCGAGCGCGATGAAGAGAAGGACATGTGTGGGTCTCCGGCATGGGTTGGGGGCAGCGCAAGGCGCGCAGTACACCACCGGCCTCCTTCGCCAACAAATGATTTGTTTGCATCCGCCGATGAACCCGTTTCATGAGGGCCTGTTCTTCCCATGCCGATCGATTTCCTGGGCATCCAGGCCTTCCTCGCCATCGTCGAGTGCGGCAGCTTCCAGCTCGCGGCGGCCCAGCTCAACCTGTCGCAAACCGCCGTCAGCCACCGCATGCGCAAGCTGGAGGAGACCCTCGGGGTGCGCCTGATCGCACGCACCACACGGGAGGTTTCACTCACCGATGCGGGTCGCGCCCTGCTGCCGCGCGCGCGCAACGCGGTGCAGGAACTCGGTGCCTCCTGCGAGACCGTGCGCAAGCATGGGCAGAACGCCAACAACTGGCTGGTGCTGGCCTGCCTGCCCACCCTGGCATCGGGCGTTTTCATCGATGTGCTGCGCGAGTTCCATGCGCGTTGGCCCGACACGCCGGTGCGGGTGTTCGACAGCAGCATCCATGAAATCATCGAACTGGTGGACTCGCGCATTGCCGCGTTCGGCATCAGCGTGATGCGGTCTCACACCACCCACGCCGAGCTCGATGTAGAGCGCATCGGCGACGAGCCTTTCGTGTTGCTGTGCCCCGAGGGGCACGCGCTGGCCGGGCGCGCGAAGGTCCCGTGGGAAGACCTGCGCGGCGAAGCGCTGATCCGCATCAGCATGACATCGGGCAACAGCATCACGATCGACGAGTCGCTGGGCGTTCTGCGCGAGCAACTGCGCTGGCGCCTGGAAGCGCAGCACACCGCGATGGCGGTCGAGATGGTGCGCGGCGGGCTGGGCCTGACCGTCGTGCCCTTGCTGGTGGCTGCCCCGGGGCCTGGCGTGGTGGTGGTGCCGTTGGAGGCGCCGGTGGTCGCTCGCACGCTGGCCGTGCTTACACGGCGCGATGCGGTGCCGAGCGAGCAGGAGGTGTTCGTCAGGGAGCGTGCCGTGGCCCTGATTCAGAGCCGCATCGCCGCTGTCTGATCCACCCGCGGGGTGGGCACGACGCCAGATGAATCTGGCGCATGGATCGGCAAGAACAATTCATTTGTTTCGGCCACCGGTGCCACCTAGACTTTCTCCGACACAAGGAGACAAGCCATGACAGCACCGCATCGCAGCACATCCGCCTTTTCATTTCCCGCCCACCGCCGCGACTTCCTCAAGGGCTGTGCCGCGACGGCGCTGGCCGTTGGCACGGGTGGCGCGCTCGCGCAGACCGGCTATCCGTCCCGGCCGATCCAGGTGATTGTTCCGTTCGGGCCGGGCGGCCTGGCCGATATTTCCATGCGCCTGGTGGCGCAGAAGATGAGCGAGCGCATGGGCCAAGCCTGGGTGGTCGAGAACCGTCCGGGTGCCGGTGGCGTGGTGGCTGCGAATTCGGCCCTCAACGCGCCACGCGACGGCCACACGCTCATTCTGTTCTCCAACGGAACGACCATTGCCAAGACCTTGTTCAAGCTTGACCACGATCCCGAAGTCGACTTCACGCCGATCTCCAGCATGGCGTTGTTCGACCTCATCCTCATCACGCGCAAGGACGGGCCTCTGACCGATCTGCCCAAGCTGCTCGCCGCCGGTCGCGAGCGGGCTTTGCTGCTGGGCAGCATCAACCCGGGCAGCACGCAGAACCTGTCGGCGGAGTTGTTCAAGTCGGTCGCCGGGCTCAATGCCAGCGTGGTGCCGCACAAGAGCACGCCGCAGGTGCTCACCAGCGTGCTGCGCGGCGACGTCGACGTGGCCTTCGAGTCCTATGCCGCGCTCAAGGGCGCGGTCGACAGCGGGCAGGTGCGTGTGGTGGCCACCACCGGTCCGGCGCGCACGGCCTGGCTGCCCAACGTGCCCACGGTCGTGGAGGCCGGCCTTGCCAACTACGTCGTCACCGGCTGGAACGCGCTGTATGCGCCCGCCGGCGTTCCTGCGAGCGTGGTGCAACTGCTCAACGGCCACATGCAGGCCGTCATGCAGTTGCCCGAGGTGCGGCAGCGCCTGATTGAACTGGGCACCGAAGCCAGGGCCAATGCGCCGGCCGAACAGGCCGAGGTGTTCCGGCGCGACACCGCGAAGTGGGCGCAGGTCATCGCCCGGGCCAACATCAAGCTGTCCTGAACAGCCGTTGCCGATCCCCCGATTTCCCGAGGAAGCCCGCTTGACTCCCGAAGCCCCGATCGATGCGCCGCTGGTCGACGCCCACGTGCATGTGTTCCATCGCGACATGCCCCTGATGCCCGACCCGCGCCACAGCCCCGACTACGCGTTCAGCGCCGAGCAGCTGCAATCCACCCTGGATGCGCACGGCGTGCAGTTCTGCGTGATCGCCGCCGCCAGCCCCTGGGGTGACTGCAACGACTACATCATCGACTCGGTGCGCCGACGCCCGCGCTGGCGCGGCACCGTGATCCTCGACCCCGAGCGCACCGATCGCTACCTGCTGGAGCAGATGGCGCGCGACGGCATCGTGGGCGTGCGCCTGCCCTTCATCAGCATGAAGGAACTGCCCGACCTCGACAGCTGGGCCTGGCGCAAGTTTCTCTACCGCCTCAACGAGTTGAACTGGCACGTGCACCTGCACCTCGACGGCCCGCGCATTCCGCAGGTGCTGCCCCTGCTCGAGCGCTCGGGCGTGAAGATCGTCATCGACCACATCGGCCGACCGGATCCCGTTCAAGGCATCCACAGCGAGGGCTTCAAGGCCATGGTCCGCTCCATCGAAAAAGGCCGGACCTGGGTGAAGCTGTCGGGCGCCTACCGCCTCGGGCCGCAGGCCACCGAGCAGGCGCGCGAGCTGTGCCGCCAGGCCGGTCTGGAGCGCCTGGTGTGGGCCAGCGATTGCCCCTTCGTGGGCGCGGAGTCCACGACCTACCAGAGCACCATCGACTGGCTGACGGAGGTTGTGCCGGACGCCCGCGAGCGCGCACGAATCACCGGTGCCAACGCACTCGCGCTGTACTTCGATCGTTGATCCCGCCGGCGCCTGCGCTCAGCCCAGCGTGCGCCCCAGCGCCTGCGCGGCCAACTGCAAACGCGGCAATTGAAGCCGGGCCTGTGCCAGCGTCATGCGCGCGGCGGGCGCCTGCAAGGCCAACGCGCAGCGCACCGTGCGCTGCCCCGGCGCGAACACCGGCACCGCCACACACACCAGCCCTTCAACGAACTCTTCAGCGTCCACCGCGTGACCATCGCGGCGGATCGACTCCAGCTCGGCGTCCAGCGTCGCCCGCTCGATCAGTGTGGTCGCGGTGTAGCGCGTGAGGGGCAGGCCGTCGAGCAGCGTGCGGCGCTGTCGCGCGCCCATCCAGGCGAGGAACAATTTGCCGCTGGCCGAGCAGTGCACCGGCACGCGCGTGCCTGGGCGCAGTTCCAGCCGCAAGGGAAAGGCGGACTCCACGCGGTCCAGATAAACCACGTCGGCGCCCGACATCGCCGTGAGGTTGCAGCTCTCGCCGACCTCGCTCACCAGTTGGCGCAGCACCGCGTGGCGCACGCCTTGCAGCGCACTGCTGCTCAGCGCCGCTTCGGACAAGCGCAGCAGGCGCGGCGCCAGCGCAAAGTGGCGGCCATCGGGCTCGCGCACCAGCCAGCCGCCGACCTCCAGTTGCGTCAGCATGCGGTGCACCGTGGGCTTGGGCCAGCCGGTCAGGGCCACCACGTCGGGCAGCGCCTGCGGCGTGTCCTGGCGCGCCAGAATGTCCAGCAACTCCATGAGCCGCAGGCCCGGGCTGCTCTCGGTGTCTGTGTTCATATCTCGAAAAATGAGACGATTCGACCAAATATTTCGAGATTCATTCTAGTGCCGCCTACATTGCCGGCACAACATCCACTTGAGAGGCTTTGGGTTTGGCACGTTCAAGTTTTCACAACGCCGTGGTCACGGGCGCCTGCGGTGGCCTGGGCCAGGCGTTGGCGCGCGAGCTCATCGCCGGTGGTGCGCGCGTGGCGCTGGTCGGGCTGCAGCGGCCCGCGCTCGATGCGCTGGGCGCGCTGGCGCCAGACCGCTGTGTGGTCTACCAGCCCGACGTGTCGGACGCCGCCGCGATGCAGGCCATGGGCGCGGACTGGATGGGTCGCTTCGGCCCACCCGACCTCGTCATCGCCAACGCCGGCGTGGCCGGTGGCTTCGACACCGCGCAGGCGAGCGACCTGGCCGTGATGCGCCGCATGCTGGAGATCAACCTGCTGGGTGTGGCCACCACCTTCCAGCCTTTCCTGGAACCCATGCGCGCCAGCGGCCAGCGCGGCGCGCTGGTGGGTGTGGCCAGCCTGGCAGGCTGGCGCGGCATGCCGGGCAACGGCGCGTACTGCGCGAGCAAGGCCGGCCTGATCGCCTACCTGCAGAGCCTGCGCGCCGAACTGCGCCCCACGGCACTCTCCGTGCACACCATCAGCCCGGGTTATCTGCGCACCGCGCTCACCGCCGGCAACCGCTTCGCCATGCCCGGCCTGCTCGAACCCGACGAGGCCGCGCGCCGCCTGCTCGCGGGCGTGGCCGCCGGCACCGAGCACATCGTGCTGCCGCGGCGCATCGGCTGGCTCGCGCGCCTGCTCGGTGTGCTGCCCGCGCGGCTGCACGACCGCATCCTGCTCGGCCAACCGCGCAAGCCCCGCGCGGGTGAACCGGGCTCCACCGACATCCCTGGCCTGAAATGAAACACCCCCGCCGCGCTGTCTCTTGACGAGGCACCTCTGCCCACCATGACCATTTCGACACAACAACAGATCGCCCTCATCGGTGCCGGCCCCTCGGGCCTGGCCGGCGCACGCTGCCTGCAGAAGCACGGCATCCCCTTCCAGGGCTTCGAGGCCCACACCGATGTGGGCGGCCTGTGGAACATCCACAACCCGCGCTCCACGGTCTACGCCTCGGCGCACCTGATCTCCAGCAAACGCATGACGGAGTTCAGCGAATTCCCCATGCCCGAACGCGTGGCCGACTACCCGAGCCACCGTGAGCTGCTCGACTACTTCAGCGCGTTCGCCGAGCATTTCAAACTGCGCGAGCACTACCGCTTCGGCACGCGCGTGCTGAAGGTCGAACCCGTGAGCGACGCGCCCGACACGCTGTGGCGCGTGACCACCGAAGACGCCAACGGCCAGCAGACCACCGCCGACTACAAAGGCGTGGTGGTGGCCAACGGCACGCTGGCCGAGCCCAACATGCCCAGCTTCGAAGGCCACTTTGCCGGCGAGCTGCTGCACACCTCGGCTTACAAGCAGGCCGACCAGTTCAAGTACAAGCGCGTGCTCATCGTGGGTGCGGGCAATTCGGGCTGCGACATCGCGGTGGACGCCGTGCACCAGGCGCGCAGCGTGGACATTTCGGTGCGGCGCGGTTATTACTTCGTGCCCAAATATGTGTTCGGCAAGCCGGCCGATTCCGTGGGCGGGAAGATCACGCTGCCACCCTGGCTCAAGCAGAAGATCGACAGCACCATCTTGAAGTGGTTCACCGGCGACCCGGTGCGCTTCGGTTTTCCGAAGCCGACCTACAAGATGTATGAGTCGCACCCGGTGGTGAACTCGCTCATCCTGTACCACATCGGTCATGGCGACGTGGGTGTGCGCGCCGACATCGCGCGCTTCGATGGCCATACCGTGCACTTCAAGGACGGCAGCCAGAGTGACTACGACCTGGTGCTCGCCGCCACCGGCTACAAGCTGCACTACCCCTTCCTCGACCACGCGCTGCTCGACTGGCAGGGCATGGCGCCCCGGCTCTACCTCAACATCTTCGCGCCGCGTTTCGACCGCCTGGCGGTGCTCGGCATGGTCGAGGCCAGTGGCCTGGGCTGGCAGGGCCGCTACGAGCAGGCCGAGCTGGTGGCGCGTTACTTCAAGGGCCTGGACGCGGGCAAGGCCAGTGCTGCCGCGCTCAAGGCGGTCAAGTCCGGCCAGGCAGGAAGCTGGCCGGACCTCTCGGGTGGCTACAAATACCTGCAGCTCGAACGCATGGCCTACTACGTGAACAAGGACGCCTACCGCAACGCGGTGCGCCAGGCGGCTGCCGCGCAGGGTTGAGCGCCACAACAAGACAACAACAGGAGACACCCGCATGCTGCCCGTGGACGAGATCCGCCTCAACTTCAACCCGGCCTCGCTGGCCGTGCTCAACGGCGTGCTCGCCTTCCTCATGTTCGGCATTGCGCTGGACACCCGCATCGAGGACTTCCGCCGCGTCTCGCGCATGCCGCTGGCGTTTGCGGTGGGCATCGCCGCGCAGTTCATCGCGCTGCCAGCCATCACCTTCGTGCTCACGCTGCTGCTGCAGCCCGGCCCGAGCATCGCGCTGGGCATGATCCTGGTGGCCTGCTGCCCGCCCGGCAACGTGAGCAACATCCTCACCCACCGCGCCAACGGCAACGTGGCGCTCAGCGTGTCGATGACGGCCGTGTCCAACGCCATCGCCATCGTCGCGATGCCGCTGAACTTCGCCTTCTGGGGCGGCATCCACCCGACCGCCGCGCCCCTGCTCAAGACCATCGCGCTGGACCCGCTGGAGATGGTGGGCCACATCCTGCTCATCATCGGCGTGCCTTTCGTGCTGGGCATCTGGTGTGCGCACCGCTTTCCGAACTGGACCACGCGCTTCAAGAAACCGGTGCGCGTCCTGAGCTTCGTGGCGCTCATCGCCTTCATCGTGGGTGCGATCGCCGGCAACTGGCGCTATTTCCTCGATTACGTGGGCCTGGTGCTGCTTGCGGTGGTGATCCACGACGCGCTGGCCTTCGGCACCGGCTACGCCATCGCACGCCTGGCCGGCCTGCCCGACTACGACCGGCGCGCGCTCTCCATCGAGGTCGGCATCCGCAACGCGGGGCTGGGCCTGGTCATCATCTTCAGCTTCTTCGGCGGCCTGGGCGGCATGGCCGTGGTGGCCGGTGTGTGGGGCTTCTGGGACATCATCGCCGGCCTGGTCCTGGCGGGCTGGTGGTCGAAACGGCCGTTGCAGGGTGGCGTGCCGGCCGCCGAACGGACATGAGCGTTGCCGCAGAAAAAGCGCCGGCCGCCCGGCGCGTGCTGGTCACGGGCGCCGACGGTTTCCTCGGGCGCGGGCTGGTGGAGGCACTGGCGCGGGATGCCTACATTCACCACGTGGTGGCGGTGGACGTGCGCGAGGTGCCGCCCGAACGCCGCCTGCCGCGCGTGACCTATGTGCAGCAGGATGTGCGCTCGGCCTCGCTGGCCAACACCGTGGCCCTGCACGGCATCGACACCGTGGTGCACCTGGCCTCCATCGTCACGCCGGGCAAGGGCTCGAACCGCGCGTTCGAGCATTCGGTGGATGTGGGCGGCACGCGCAATGTGATCCGGGCCTGCCTCGCGCACCGCGTGGACCACCTGGTGGTCTCCAGCAGCGGCGCGGCCTACGGTTACCACGCCGACAACCCGGCCTGGTTGACCGAAGAGCATCCGCTGCGCGGCAACGAGGTGTTTGCCTATGCGCACCACAAGCGCCTGGTCGAGGAGATGTTGGCCAAGGCGCGCACGGCCCATCCGGCGCTGCGCCAGACCGTGCTGCGCATCGGCACCATCCTGGGCGAGCGGGTGGACAACCAGATCACCGCGCTGTTCGAGAAGCCGCGCATCCTCGCCATCCAGGGCAGCGACAGCCCCTTCGTGTTCGTGTGGGACGAGGACGTGACCGGCGCCATCCTGCACGCGATCAGCGGCCGTGGCCTGCCGGGCTGCTACAACCTCGCGGGCGACGGCGCGCTCACGCTGTTCGAGATCGCAGAGCGCCTGCACAAAAAGCCGCGCGTGCTGCCCGCCGGCCTGTTGCGCACCGCGCTGCGCGTGGGGTCGGCGCTGGGCCTCAGCCGCTACGGGCCCGAGCAGCTCGACTTCCTGCGTTACCGACCGGTGCTGCTCAACACCGCGCTGAAGGAGCGCTTCGGCTACACGCCGCGCAAGACCAGTGCCGAGGCCTTCGAGGCGTTCGTGGCCGCGCGCACCGCGCAGGGCCGCAGCGTGAGGGCTGCGCCGTGAATGTGATTCCCCTGTCGCGCGGCGACCTGCTGCGCGCGCTCGCGGTGGTCGTGATCTGGGGCCTGAACTTCGTGGTGATGAAGGTCGGCCTGCAGGGCATCGGCCCCATGCTGCTGGGCGCGTTGCGTTTTGCCGCCGCCGCCGTGCCCTTCCTGCTGTTCGTGAAATTTCCCAAGCTGTCCTGGCGCTACGTGGCGGCTTACGGACTGGCGCAGGGCCTGGGGCAGTTCGGTTTCCTGTTCCTGGGTTTGCAGATGGGCATGACGGTCGGCATGGCTTCGGTGGTCATGCAGACGCAGGCCTTCTTCACGCTGTTGCTGGCGGTGCCGGTGCTGGGCGAGCGCGCGCGGTTCTCGCAGGGACTGGGCCTGCTGGTGGCGCTGGGCGGCCTGATGCTGATCGCCACCGCGCACGGCGATGGCCCGGGTCAGATGACGCTCGCGGGCTTTGTGCTCACGCTCTCGGCGGCTTTCATGTGGGCGGTGTCCAACCTGGTGGCGCGCCTGGCCAGCCGCGTGGCCGACTACGACCCCTTTCCCTTCATCGTCTGGAGCAGTGTGTTTCCCGTCGCGCCGTTCGTGGCACTGGCGCTGTGGATGGACGGGCCACAGACCGTGGTGCGCCAGCTCGCCGGCATCGGCTGGCCGGCGGTGCTGTCGGTGCTGTTCCTGGCGTGGTTCGCCACGCTGCTGGCCTACAGCCTGTGGACGCGCCTGCTCAAGCGTCACCCGGCCGGGCGCGTCACGCCGTTTTCATTGCTGGTGCCGGTGGTGGGGCTGTGGTCGGCCTGGATGTTCTTTGATGAACTGCCGCTGCTCCAGCAGTGGTTGGGCACGGGGCTGGTGCTCATGGGGCTGGTGGTGAACCAGATGGGTGGCTGGTGGCAGGCCATGCGCGCGCGACGCAACGGGCCCTGAAACGACAACGCGCCGCAGAGGCGGCGCGTTGGCAGAGAACGTGCGGAGCAATCCTCAGATGGCCTGCGCCAGCGTGAAGCGGCTGGCGTGGCGCCAGGCGCGGCGCAGCACGGCCGGCGACCACGATTCTTCGGGGATCAGCAGCACGCCGCGCGAGCGCATCCAGGCGCCGAGGTCCACGTGGCTGGTGGCCACGGTCAGGGGCACGGCCAGCAACAGAGGCAGGGCGACCGGGGCGAGCCAGATCAGCGCGTTCGCGTTGATCGCGGCCACCCCCAGACCCAGCAGGCCGATCACCGCCGTCATGGGGGCCAGTCGCGCCAGGGCATCGCGCCAGCTCACGCCATTGGCTTCCCGTGGGGGCGACTTCCACTCCAGCTTCAGGCCGGTGATGGCCACCAGCACGAACAGCGAATGCGCCAGCATGCGGATGGGCGCCTGCATCAAGGCCAGCACGGTTTCCACCACGGAGCTGCCCAGCAGGCCGGCGGTGCCGCCGAACGACTTCTGCTCGCCCTTCATGAACACGGCCAGCAGGCCGAGCACGCGCGGCATGAACAGCATGGTCAGCGTCCACATCCACAGGGCGCGCAGCTCTTCGGGCACGGCCTGCCAGCTGGGGATGGCGCTGGTGTTGGCGGCCCACAGCGCAACGCCGATGGACAGGAAGGCCAGCCACAGCGGGGCCGACAGGTAGGACATGGCACCGATGGCGAACATGGTGCGGTGCACGCGGTGGATGCCGGGTTCGGCCATCAGACGCGAGTTCTGCAGATTGCCCTGGCACCAGCGGCGGTCGCGCTGCAACTCGCTCAGCAAATCAGGCGGCTGCTGCTCGTAGCTGCCGGTGAGGTCGGAGACCAGCCACACGTGGTAGCCGGCGCGGCGCATCAGCGCGGCTTCGACGAAGTCGTGCGACATGATGCCGCCGGACATGCCGCCCGTGCCCTTGATGGGCGCCAGCGCGCAGTGCTGCATGAAGGGCTCGACGCGGATGATCGCGTTGTGGCCCCAGTAGTGCGACTCGCCGAGTTGCCAGAACTGCATGCCCAGTGTGAACAGGCGGCCCGTCACGCGCGAGCCGAACTGCTGCGCGCGCGCATGCAGCGTGGCGTGGCCGATGGCCTGCGTGGCGGTCTGCACGATGCCGGCCTTGGGGTTGGCTTCCATCAGCTTGACCATGGAGACCAGGCAGTTGCCGCTCATGACGCTGTCGGCGTCGAGCACCACCATGTAACGGTAGTCCTTGCCCCAGCGGCGGCAGAAGTCGGCCACGTTGCCGGCCTTGCGGTGTGTGCGGCGGGTGCGCAGGCGGTAGTACACCTCGATCGGCGGCAGCTCGGGCTGGGCGGCCAGCGCGGCGCGCAGGTCTTCCCAGGCGGATTTTTCGGCCGCGGCGATGGCGGGGTCGTAGCTGTCGGAGAGCACGAAGACGTCGAACTGGCCGGCATGGCCGGTGGCGGCGAGCGACTCGCAGGTGGCGCGCAGGCCGGCGAACACGGTGGCCACGTCCTCGTTGCAGATCGGCATGATGATGGCTGTGCGCGCGTCGGGGTTCATGGCGTGGTCGCGCACGTCGGCGGCGCGCAGCGTGTGGCGGTCACCGAACAGCGAGACCCAGAAGCCCATGAGCGCGGTCACGAAGCCGGTGACGACCCAGGCCGAGAGCAGGCCGAACAGGGCGAGCTGGCCGACCTGCAGCCACAGGTTGTCGTGCGCGGGCTGGGCGTCGGCGAACAGGCTGGTGGCAAAGGCGGTGCTCAGCACGGTGAGCAGCATGAACACCGCGCGGCGGCGGTTGGCCGCGCTTTGCCAGGCGTGCGGCGCTTCGGCGGCCTCGCTGGACACCACGCGCGGCGTGCGCGGGGGCAGCACGCGGCTGGCCGTGCTCAGCAGCGCGGTGCCGATGCTGTTCCAGAAACCACGCCAGGGGCGCGGCACCATGGAGCCGCGGTTGAGCGGCGGTGCGGTCACCGCATTGGGGTGGCGCTCTTCGCGCAGCACGCCGCGGTGGGACTGAATGGGGTTCGTGGAAGTGCTCATTCGGGTAACAGCAGATGTGTCCATGTTTCACTCACGGTGTCGTTGTTGTGTTGGAGGAACGCGCGCAGCTCCACGGGCTGCGTCGCATCGATGCGCTCGACGCGCACGGTCACGCGCCAGGTGCGCGTGGCGGGGTTGGGGTAGGCCACGGTCTGGAGCACGCGGCCGTTGGTGTTGGCGCTCACCACGGCTTTCACCGTCGCGTCGGCCGGCAGCGCGTCCAGCGCGGGACCGCTGAAATCGATGACGTACTGTGGCTGGCGACCCTGTTCTTCGGCGCTGAGCTTGGTGTAGCCATAGCCTCGGCGGCTCTGTGTCACCCAGCTCGACGGTGGGCGCTGTTGCGCATCGCCTTGCCAGGCCAGTTCGTAAGCCACTTCCAGCGGCTGGCCTGGTGCGGGCAGGGCGGCAGGCACCCAGTACGCCACGATGTTGTCGTGCGTCTCGTCGGACGCGGGCAACTGCACCAGCTCCACGCGGCCCTGGCCCCAGTCGCCCAGCGGCTTGATCCAGGCGCTCGGGCGGCGCTCGTAGCGCGCTTCCACGTCTTCATAGCTGGCGAAGCTGCGGTCGCGCTGCATGAGGCCGAAGCCGCGCGGGTTCTGCATGGTGAACGAGCTGACCGTGATGGCCTTTGGCCGTTGCAGCGGGCGCCACAGCCATTCGCCTTCGCCGGTGAGCATCATCAGACCGTCGGAGTCGTGCACCTCGGGGCGGAAGTCGCCAGCCATGGGCTGGTTCTCGCCGGAGAGGAACATGCTGGTCAGCGGTGCGATGCCCAGGGTGTTCACCGGGCCGGCGCCGGGGCGCAGGAACACGCGGGCGTTGACCGTGGTGGTGGTCTGCTGGCCGGGGCGGATCACGAAGCGGTAGGCACCCGTGGCTCGCTTCGATTCGAGCAGAGCCAACACGGTGACCTCGGTCGCGCCAGCGGCCGGGCGCTGCAGCCAGAACTCGGTGAAGCGGGGGAACTCCTCGCCGGTGCCGCCCACGGTGTCGATGGCCAGGCCGCGGGCCGACAGGCCGTAGCCCTGGCCCACGCCCAGCGCGCGGAAGTAGCTCGCGCCCTGGAACACGACCAGCTCGTCCTTGTAGGCCTGGCCGTTGAGTGGGTAGTGCAGGCGAAAGCCCGCGTGGCCCAGGTCACCCCAGGCCGCGGGGTTGAATGTGTTCTTGCCGTAGTCGAAGTCGGCACCGCGGTAGGGCAGGTGGCGCACGGAGCCGTCGGGCTTGATTTCGTGGATGCGCACCGGCTCGCTCTGGTACAGGCCCAGGTGGAAGAACTGGGCTTCGAAGGGCAGCGCCTCGGCGCGCCAGACGGACTGGTCCGTCTTGAAGCGGATGTCCCGAAGGTTGTCGTAGGAGATGTTGGCCAGCTCGGCGGGCAGCTTGTCGCTGTTTGCGCGCACGGGCTGGGCAGCGCGGGTCTTGGCCAGTTGGGTCAGGCTGTCCCAATCGAAGCGCTGGGCCTGGGCTGACGCCCCGCAAAGCAGGGCCAGCAGGGCGCCCAGCAGCACGGTGGCGGGGGAGCGCCGGGTGGCTGATGGAAGGCGAATCGTGAGGTGCATGGCTGGATAAGGGCAAACCCTGTGCCAGGCCAGAAAACCTCAACTGAATCAAAGACGTGCGGCCGAAGAATGTTTTTTCAGCCGATGGGGCCGCGCCCGTCCTGCCTCAAACCCCTGTTTTTGTCGTCAAACGGCGACAGCCTGCGGCGCGCCTTGAGGAAACGTCAATCAGGACAAGGCGATGGTGTTGTCACTCATCGGCGACAGCATCGCCGGGAATGCCCGACGAACCGGGGCTGGCGTCGCTCTTGAAGAGGCCAGGTGTGAGCGCGTGTTTTTGCAGCAACCGGTAGAACTCGGTGCGGTTGCGCTGCGCCAGACGTGCCGCATCGGCCACGTGGCCGTCGGTCATCTTGAGCAGGCCCACCAGGTACTCGCGCTCGAAACGCTGCTTGGCGTCGGCAAAGCTCAACACCTCCACCGAGGGCGTGCGCAGCGCGCGCTGCACCAGCGGCAGCGACACCAGCGGTGTGGTGGACAGCGCGCAGACCTGTTCGACCACGTTGTAGAGCTGGCGCACGTTGCCCGGCCAGGCGGACATGGTCAGGGCCTTGAGCGCCTCGGGGGCAAACCCCGAGCTGCGCTTGCCGTACTTGGCGGCCAGCTTGGCCAGGAAATGGTTGGCCAGCAGGGGGATGTCTTCGCGCCGCTCGGCCAGCGTGGGCAGGGTGAGCGTGACCACGTTGAGCCGGTAGTACAGGTCTTCGCGGAACTGGGCCGAGGCCATCGCGTCTTCCAGGTCGCGGTGGGTGGCCGAGATGATGCGCACGTCCACCGGCAGCGACTGGCTCGAACCCAGCGGGCGCACCGCGCGCTCCTGCAGCACGCGCAGCAGCTTGACCTGCAACGCGGGTGGCATGTCACCGATCTCGTCGAGCAGCAGCGTGCCGCCCTCGGCGGCCTGAAACAGGCCCTTGTGGTTGGCGACCGCGTCGGTGAAGGCGCCTTTCATGTGGCCGAACAGCTCGGATTCGAGCAGGGCTTCGGGGATGGCGCCGCAGTTCACCGCGATGAAGGGCCGGTTGGCGCGCGCACTGGCCTTGTGGATGGCGCGCGCCAGCATTTCCTTGCCGGTGCCGGAGTCGCCGCGCAGCAGCACGCTGGCATCGGACTGGGCGACCATGCGCGCTTCGGCCAGCAGATCCGCCATGCGGTTGGAGCGGCTCACGATCTCGCTGCGCCAGGCTTCGTCGACCCGTGTGTTGTCGCTGGCGGGCGCGCCGAGCGCCAGGGCCTGCGCGATCTTCTCCAGCAGCTCCTTGGCGTCGTAGGGCTTGGTGAGGTAGGTGAAGACGCCGCGCGCCGTGGCCTCCACCGCGTCGGGAATGGTGCCGTGCGCGGTCAGCAGGATCACCGGCAGCGAGGGATGGCGTTTGCGGATCTCGTCGAACAGGGCCAGGCCGTCTTTGCCGGGCAAGCGAACGTCGGAAAGCACCAGTTGCGGACGCTCGATGTCGAGCTGGCTGAGGGCAGCTTCGGCCGAGCCGACCGAGGTGACGTGGTAGCCCGCCGAGCCCAGGCGCATCGCCAGCAGGCGCAGCATGTCGGCGTCGTCGTCGACGACCAGCAGTCGCGCGCGTGGCGAGTTGGACGTCATGGAGCAGCGGGGGGGCGAGCGGGTGCAGGTGGGCGGGTGGTCAGGCTGCGTTCGATCGCGCGCATGGCTTCCAGGCGTTCGTTGAGCTGGTCGATGCGGCGCTGGTTTTCGCGCAGTTGCTGACCCTGGCGTTCCAGGCTGTCTTCCAGCCGGCGTTGCTCCATCAGCTGGTGGGCCAGCAGACGCGCCAGTGGCTTGAGCGGTGTGGCCTCGGGCGCCGCGCTGCCCACCACCCGCTGCACCAGGCCCAGCGCGCGCGCCGTGTCCGCAGGCAGGGGCATGTGCATCAGGGCCAGAGCCAGCTGCAACTGCCGCAGCGGCGCATGGCCGGGGTCGCCCTGCACCGCGATCTCGGCGGCGAGGTCGTTCGTGTTGAGCTGGCGCAGCCGCTCCGAGTAGGTGAGCAGCGCCGTGACCACGTCGGGCAGGGGCGGGACCTGGGTGTTGAGGGCCTCGGGCGACGTGACCGAGGGCGCCTGCACCGGTGTCACCACCAGAATCTGGGGCGCTGGCGCCGGCGTGGTGATCGTGGTGGTCACGGCCCCCTGGGCTGGCGGCGGTGGCGTGGTGCCGCAAGCGCTGACCAGGAGCGCCATCGGAACAGCGGAAAGACTAATTCGCATGGGGAAGCTCGATACGGAAGTGGGCGCCTTGGCGCTGGGGCAGCAGATGGATGCGGCCACCGTGGGCAACAATGTACTCGTGCACGATGGACAAGCCGATGCCGGTGCCGCGCACGGCGCCCTGGGGCTGGCGTTCGCCCCGGTAGAACGGCTCGAAGATGCGTTCGCGGTCGGCCTCGGCCACGCCGGGGCCCTGGTCGATGATGTCCAGGCTGGCGCGTCCGGGCAGGTCCAGCAGCACGAGGCGGATCACGCCGCCGTGGGGCGAGAAGCGGATGGCGTTGGACAGCAGGTTGCCCACGGCCGAGGCGATCTTCTCGCGGTCGACCGGCAGAGACACCGGCACGCCCTCGGCGCGCACGGTCAGCCCCAATGCCTGCCAGTGCAGGCGTTGGGCGTCGATCTGGTCTTCCAGCAAACCCATCAGATCGGTCTGCTCGCGCTTGAGCTGTCGCGCCTCGAACGCCGCCGCATTGAAGCGCAGCAGCGCTTCGATCTGGTGCTGCAGCATCAGGGTGTTGTGCTGCAGGATGTTGACCACCTCGGCCTGGTTGGGGTTGAGCGCGCCGGCCACGCCGTCGCCCAGCACCGCCACACCTTCGTGCAGCGAGGCCAGCGGTGTCTTGAGTTCGTGCGAGATGTGGCGCAGGAAACGCGCCTTGTCGGCATCGAGCTCGGTCAGGCGCAGCCGCAACCAGTCCAGTTGCTGGCTCACGCGACGCACGTCGGACGGCCCGGCAATGTCGATCGGCACGTCGAGCCGGTTTTCGCCCAGGCCCTGGATCGCCCTTTCGATGCGCTTGAACGGGCGGGCCAGCCACACGCCAAAGCCCAGCGCCATCACCGCGGCCACGGCAATCGAACCCAGCACCTGCTGGGTGAGCTCCTGGCGGCTGGTTTCGAACCGCGCCTGCAAGGTCTCGTTGCGCGTGCCGATGATGGACTGCACCTTTTGCGCGATCGAGGCGCTGTGCCCGTCGATCTCGCGAAAGACCCGCGCCACTTCACGCTCCCGGTCCAGTGCGGTCTCCGGTGGGCCGTCGAGCAGTCCGGTGATGACGGCCAGTTGCTGCAGCCAGTTGGTCGAGAACTCGGGCGGCAGTTCGTTGTCTTCCAGCCGCTTGAGGATGTCGCGCGCGTTGCCTGCCGCTTCGGTGAAGCGCTGGCGCAACTGGTTGTCACGCAGCACCAGCGACTGGCGCGCGGCGCGCTCCATGGTCAGGCTGCGCTCCGAGAGAGACTGGGCCGCCGTGGACAGCGCAATGGCCTGCGCGGCACTCTCGCGGCTCTGGGCCATCAAGGCCTCCAGCGAGAACAGCGCGCGCAGGGCTGCCGCGCCCAGCAGCAAGCCGATCAGCAGGAACGCGACCAGCAGCAGTTGCGGGAACGAAAAACGCAGCGATTTCACAAGGGCTGCTCAGTCAAGCAACACCGCGGGGCTGGCTTGCACCTCGCCTCTGAGCGAGTGAGGCCGTGCCTCGGTGATGCGCACGTCGATCATCTGGCCCACCAGGCGCTCGGCGAGCGGGCCGCCGGGAAAGTTCACGATGCGGTTGCACTCGGTGCGACCCATGAGTTCGGGCAGCTCGGTGCTGGATCGGCGTGAGGCGCCCTCGACCAGGATGCGTTGCACCGTGCCCTCGCGGCTGGCGCTGATGCGGCGCACGTTCTCCTCGATCGTGGCCTGCAGGTGCTGCAGGCGCTTGAGCTTCACCGCGTACGGGGTGTCGTCCGCAAGGTTGGCCGCGGGGGTGCCCGGGCGCGGGCTGAAGATGAAACTGAAGCTGGTGTCGAAGCCCACGTCGGTGATGAGCTTCATCATCTTGTCGAAGTCATCGTCGGTCTCGCCGGGGAAGCCGACGATGAAGTCGCTGCTCATCACCAGCTCGGGGCGGATCGCGCGCAGCTTGCGCACCGTGCTCTTGAATTCCATGGCGGTGTAGCCGCGTTTCATCGCCATCAGGATGCGGTCGCTGCCGTGTTGCACCGGCAGGTGCAGGTGGTTCACGAGTTGGGGAATCTTGCCGTAGGCCTCGATCAGGCGCGGCGTGAACTCATTGGGGTGGCTGGTGGTGAAGCGCAGGCGTTCAATGCCAGGTATCTCGGCCACGTATTCGAGCAGGAGCGCGAAGTCGGCGATGTCTGCGGTGTCGCCCATCGTGCCGCGGTAGGCATTGACGTTCTGGCCCAGCAGCGTCACCTCCTTCACGCCCTGGTCGGCCAGGCCCGCCACCTCCACCAGCACGTCGTCGAACGGGCGGCTCACCTCTTCACCGCGCGTGTACGGCACCACGCAGTAGCTGCAGTACTTGGAGCAGCCTTCCATGATGGAGACATAGGCCGAGCCACCGTCGACCTTGGCCGGCGGCAGGTGGTCGAACTTCTCGATTTCGGGGAAGCTGATGTCCACCTGCGGCAGCGCCAGGCGCGCGCGCTGGTTCAGCAGCTCGGGCAGGCGGTGCAGCGTCTGCGGGCCGAACACCACGTCCACGTAGGGTGCGCGCTTGATGATCTCGGCGCCTTCCTGGCTGGCCACGCAGCCGCCCACGCCGATCAGCACGCCCTTGTCCTTGAGGTGCTTCACGCGCCCCAGGTCGCTGAACACCTTTTCCTGCGCCTTCTCGCGCACCGAACAGGTGTTGAACAGGATCAGGTCGGCTTCCTCCACGTCCTGCGTGGGCTCGTAGCCTTGTGCGGCGTGCATCACATCGACCATCTTGTCCGAGTCGTACTCGTTCATCTGGCAGCCGAAGGTCTTGATGAAAACTTTTTTGCTCATGGAAAGCTCCTGTGGCACCGGCGCCAACAATGCCGGTGCCCGCGCTGGGCGCAAATGGGGGAGGGAATCGGGTGACCACCGCCGGCCGCACGGGCCCGCGGTGGCGGTGCTTCAGTTGGTGGCGGCGGCCGGCTTGGGCTGCAGCGACTCGAACACGAAGTTGCGTTGCACGCCGAAGCCGGCGCGCTTTTCCTGGGCCTCGGCCTCGGTGAGGATCCACACGTTCTGGATCTGGTCGCGCAGGTCCACGGTGTAGTTCACCACCAGTTTCTGGTTCAACAGCGACGAGGACAGCACCAGCGTGTTGTTGGTGTTGTGGATGCGCGCGCCAGGCGACAGCCGTGTCGCACGGTCGTCCATGGTGACGTTGGGCGGCTGCACCACCACCAGGGTGCCGCGCAGGGCTTTGGCGGGGAAGTCGCGCGTGCCCGACTGGGCCTGGGCCGACAGGGGCAGTGCGATCAAGAGCGCAGCGAGGGTGCTGGCGCCGAAGGCGGGTGAGCAGCGGTTCATGGTGTGTGTCCAGAGGCTGTGAGGAGGGCCATCGACCTGTTCACAAGGCCCATGGCAGGGAGGCCGCGATTGTCTCACGCGCCTGCCGCTGCACGGCCGTCACGGGCGGCGGGGGCCGTCCAGCGGCCGGTCCGACTCCACCAGTGGATACGCGTCGGCGACGTAGGCCGGGCCTTTCATCACCATGACGATGAAGGCGCCGATGGCCACGGTGAGCAGCAGCGTCCAGAGCAGCAGCAGCACCCCGAAGGCGAGGAAGTCCACCATCTGGATGCGCGAGGCGACCCAGGCATCGGAGCCGCTCCAGGGGAACCAGCGGGCCGCCAAGGCCACCAGCGTGGGCAACGCGGCGCTCAGAAAAAAGGCCTTGGGCAGGCGTCGCAGGATCACACGTTCCAGCCCGGCGGGCGAACGCGCGAAGCCTGGCAACTGGTTGAACATGGACATGGGTCTTTCCGTCGGCGTGGTGCGAGTACAAGCCCTGCAGACACGGCCAGTTCAATGTACGGCGCACAACGGACGTTGTCCACGACATCCGGAAAGTCCTCTTTGCCCTGTGCACCTTCTCGCTTCGTGCATCGCGCACGGCGTGCGCTCACTTCCAGCGGATCGGCTCGATGGCCACGCTGCCGCGTTCGCTGGAGAGCGTGAGCACACCTTCTTGCAAGGTGGCCTGCAGCTGCATGCTGCGCTCGGCCATCTGGGCCAGGGCGGGCGCCACCTCGGTGGGCAGGCGCCAGACCTGCAGCCGCTCAAGGCGGGTGAGCTTGGTCGCGATGCCTCGCCACCACACGTCGGCCGCGCTGCCAAACGCGTAGAGCACCACCGCGTCGGCCTTGCTGCAGGCCTTGGACAGGGGTTTGTCCTCGGGCTGGCCGACCTCGATCCACAGGCGCTTGCGGCCCGTGAAGTCGGTCAGCGAGACGTCCGGATCGTCCGGGTCGGACAGGCCCGTGCCGAAGGCCAGCGTGCCGTCGCCGCGGCAGGTGTCCTGCAGTTCGTGGGCGTGGATGGCCAGGGCCACCAGGCGCACCATCATGCGTTCGTCGGTCTCGCTGGGGTGGCGGGCCAGGGTGAGCGCGTGATCGGCGTAGTAGCCGTGATCGATGTCGGCGATCTGCAGGTGTGCCTTGAAGATGGTGGACTTGATGGCCATATTCGGAGTACTCCCCCGCGTCGCCTTCGGCGCCACCCCCTCAAGGGGGCGACACCTTGGGCCGGCGTAGCCGGACCCTTGGTGTCTCTGGTGGGCACGGGCTCACGCTTCAGAAAATTGGAATGAAAAAAGCGGGCCCTGTTGCCAGAGCCCGCTTCTTGAATAGTTGGTGGTGATAGGTGGACTTGAACCACCGACATCAGCATTATGAATGCTGCGCTCTAACCAACTGAGCTATATCACCAACGAGGCGGGATTGTAGCTCAAATCATGACGCGACCCGGGCGCTGCGTGGCCCGAATCTGGTCACTCAAGTCTTCTTCTTGACCCAGGACGAACACCAGCCTGCCGCAGCCACCTGCTTGCCCGCAAACAGCGGGCAAGGGCCGGCTTCGGAGCCGATGGCGCCTTGGTACAGCGTGCAGTTGGAACAGGCGCTGCCTTCCACGAAGTTGGGGAACCTGGACTTGTCGGCGTTGGCGGCCAGCGCCACATAACCCAGCGCCACCGCGGTGGGGTCGGAGGCTTCAAGCATCGGGCCGGCGGTTGCAGGGGTCTGCGCCACTTCCGGCGCTGGCGCTGGAGCCGGCACGGGGTACTCGGCCGACGATGCAGGGGCCGCTGCCGGAGCCTCGGCGCCAGGGGGTGGTGCCGATTCCGAGCAGGCCGACAACAGGGCTGCGCCCGACGCGGGCAAGAGCCAGATGAAATGGCGGCGGGTGGTCATGGGGTCTCCTTGTGTGTCGTGGGAGCCCCCTTATAGGCCCGCCTCCCGGGGGCGGGTGTTACAGCGTGTTGCCGCTCACTCGTGCTTGAACTCGGCCTTGCGTTTGTTCACGAAGGCATCCATGCCTTCCTTCTGGTCGGCGGTGGCAAACAGCGCGTGGAAGACGCGGCGCTCGAACATCACGCCGTCGGACAGCGAGCCCTCGAACGAGCGGTTCACCGACTCCTTGGCCGCCATCACGCTGGGCAGCGAGAAGCTGCAGATGGTGAGTGCCGCGCCCAGGGCTTCGTCCATCAGCTTGTCCAGCGGCACCACGCGGCTCACCAGGCCCGCGCGCTCGGCCTCGGTGGCGTCCATCATGCGGGCGGTGAGCACCATGTCCATGGCCTTGGACTTGCCCACCGCGCGCGGCAGGCGCTGCGTGCCGCCGGCGCCGGGAATGATGCCCAGCTTGATCTCGGGCTGACCGAACTTCGCGTTGTCGGCCGCGATGATGAAGTCGCACATCATGGCCAGCTCGCAGCCACCGCCCAGCGCGAAGCCGCTGACCGCACCGATCACGGGCTTGCGGATGCTGCGGATGGTTTCCCAGTTGCGCGTGATGTAGTCGCCCTTGTAGACATCGGCAAAGGTGTAGCTGGCCATGGCGCCGATGTCGGCACCGGCGGCAAAGGCCTTCTCGCTGCCGGTCAGGATCACGCAGCCGATGTCTTCATCGGCATCGAACGCCTTCAGCGCGGCGCCGAGCTCGTCCATCAACTGCTCGTTGAGCGCGTTGAGCTGCTTGGGGCGGTTGAGCGTGATGATGCCCACCCGGGCTTCGGTGCGGACGGTGATGCATTCGGGTGCGACAGTGGCGGTCATGGGGGTCTCCTCGGGTCGGCGTTGGTTGGAAAGCTGTCCACTATAGCGGCCGGTACCGAGGGAAAACATTAGCCGACCGATTGGTTGGCTAATGTTAAATTGCACCGCCAAACAACCACAGCCAGCCGAGGAGACCCACCGCCATGCCTGAAGCCACCGTCTTGTATGAAGAGCGCGGGGCCGTGGCCCTGGTCACGCTCAACCGGCCCGATGCGCTCAACAGTTTCACCCGCCAGATGCACCGCGACCTGTGGACTGCGCTGGACCGTGCCGAGGCCAACCCGGTGGTGCGCGCGCTGGTCATCACCGGCGCGGGGCGCGGTTTCTGCGCCGGGGCCGACCTCGCCGAGTTCGACTTCGCGCCCGGCCCGGACCTGGTGCAGCGCGCCGACCCCGGCCCCGTGATCGAGCAGGCCTTCAACCCCACCGCACGGCGTCTGCAGGGCCTGCGCATGCCGACCATCGCGGCGATCAACGGCGTGGCGGCGGGCGCGGGCGCATCGCTGGCCATGTGCTGCGACATCGCGATCGCCGCCACCGGTGCCAGCTTCATCCAGGCCTTCAGCAAGATCGGCCTGGTGCCCGATGCGGGCGGCAGCTGGCTGCTGGTGGAGCGTCTGGGCCTGGCGCGCGCCATGGCGCTGGCCATGACCGGCGACAAATTGCCGGCCGCGCAAGCGAAGGAGTGGGGAATGATCTGGGACGTGAGCGAGGACTGCGTGGGCGCCTCGCTGGCCTTGGCGACCAAGCTCGCCGCCATGCCGACCCGGGCGCTGGTGGCCACGCGCGCGCTGTTGCGCGACGCCTCCACGCGCACCTTGAGCCAGCAGCTCGATGTGGAGCGCGACACCCAGTCGGCGCTGGGCAAGACGCACGATTACATCGAAGGCGTGATGGCGTTCCGCGAGAAGCGCCCGGCGCAGTTCAAGGGCGAATGATGTCTCCCCAGGACAAAGCAAAAAAAGTCGGCGAGACCATGTTTGCGGTGGACACCGCCAGCAAGGACACCATGGGCATGGAGCTGCTGAGCTGCGAGCCGGGCCGCGCCGTCATCCGCATGGTGGTGCGACCCTTGCACCTCAACGGCCACCAGATCTGCCACGGCGGCTTCATCTTCACCCTGGCCGACTCCACCTTTGCGTTTGCCTGCAACAGCCACAACAGGAACACCGTGGCTGCGGGCTGCAGCATCGAGTTCCTGCGCCCGGCGCACGCGGGCGATGTGCTCACCTGTGAGGGTGTGGAACAAACGCTCTCGGGCCGCCACGGCATCTACGACATGCGGGTGATCAACCAGCGCGGCGAGGTGGTGGCGATGTTCCGCGGCAAGAGCGCGCAGATTCCCGGGACCGTGTTTTCCGAAGAAGGACAGCCATGAAAGCCTTTCCCCTGGAGCCGATCGAAAAGGCCAGCGTCGACGAGTTGCGCGCCTTGCAGCTCAAGCGCCTGCGGGCCACGCTGCGCCACGCCTACGCCAACTCGCCCGTCTACCGCGCCAAGTTCGACGCGGCGGGTGTGCACCCCGATGACTGTCGCAGCCTCGCGGACCTGGCGAAGTTTCCCTTCACCACCAAGAAGGACCTGCGCGACAGTTACCCGTTCGGCATGTTCGCGGTGCCGCGCGAACAATGTGCGCGCATCCACGCCAGCAGTGGCACCACCGGCAAGCCCACGGTGGTGGGCTACACGCTCAAGGACATCGACACCTGGGCCACGGTGGTGGCGCGCAGCATCCGCGCCAGCGGTGCACGCCCTGGTGATCTGGTGCACGTGAGCTACGGCTATGGCCTGTTCACAGGTGGTCTGGGGGCGCACTACGGCGCCGAGAAACTGGGCCTCACGGTGGTGCCCTTCGGTGGTGGACAGACCGAGCGCCAGGTGCAGCTGATCCAGGACTTCCGGCCCGACATCATCATGGTCACGCCGAGCTACATGCTGGCGATCGCCGACGAGTTCGAGCGGCAGGGCATCGATCCGCGCCAGAGCAGCATGCGCATCGGCATCTTCGGCGCCGAGCCCTGGACCAACGACATGCGTGTGGCGATCGAGGCGCGCATGAACATCGATGCGGTCGACATCTACGGGCTGTCGGAAGTGATGGGCCCGGGCGTGGCCAACGAATGTGTGGAAACGAAAGACGGCCCGACCATCTGGGAAGACCATTTCTACCCCGAGATCATCGACCCCGAGACCGGCGAGCCGGTGGCCGATGGCGAGATGGGTGAACTGGTGTTCACCAGCCTGACCAAGGAGGCGTTGCCGATCATCCGCTACCGCACGCGCGACCTCACGCGCTTGCTGCCGGGCACCGCGCGCACGATGCGTCGCATGGAAAAGATCACCGGGCGCAGCGACGACATGATGATCGTGCGCGGCGTCAACGTGTTCCCCACGCAGATCGAGGAGTTGATCCTCAAGCGCCCGGAACTCAGCGCGCACTACCAGTGCGTGCTGACGCGCGAGGGCCCCATGGACAACCTGACCGTGGTGGTCGAGACGCGTTCCGGTCTGTCGCCCGAGAGCATCGAGGCGCGTGCCGCGGCCAAGCAGTTGCAGCACGAGGTCAAGGTCTATGTGGGCAGCAGCGTGGCCGTGGAACTCAAGACCGAAGGCGGTGTGGAACGCAGCCAGGGCAAGGCCCGGCGCGTGGTGGATCTGCGCCAGCGCTCGGGCTGAGCTTCTTCACTGTTGCTCATCAACGCCGTCTGTGTGGGAAATCGCACCCGCCGGGATGAAAACCCCTAGCCGCGTCGGGGCATGGTGTCCTACATTACCCCCCACAGTTGGGGAAGACATGGACAAAAACACATTGTTTGGCAAGACCGCGGCAGGACGCGAAGCGCTCGCCACCCGGCCCGCCGGGCTCGGGCCGCGCCTGCGTTCGCTGCTGATCATGGTGGATGGCAAACGCAACCTGGCCGAATTTGAAAAACTCACGGGTGGAGAGGACACCGCCACCCGTTCGCTTGAGGAATTGCTGGCCGCCGGGTGGATCGAGATGGTCGGTGCCGACGGCTTGCCCAAGCGGGTCGCTGCACCCCCGGCAACGGCGCCTCAAGCGGCTGCATTCCAGCCCGAGGAGTCACAGCCCGCGCCGGTGGAGGTCGCGGTTCCGGTTGCGGTCCCCACGCTGCCCTTCAGCGAAGCCCGCCGCCAGGTGGTGCGTTTCATCAACGACCAGCTCGGCCCCATGGGCGAGACGCTGGCCATCCGCGCTGAAGGCTGCAAGACGCCCGCCGATCTTCAGGCGGCGCTGCCCCGCATCCGGGACGGCTTGAAGAGCTTCAAGGGTGCGGGGGTGATGCAGCAGTTCGACGAGGAGCTGGCAAGTCGCCTGCCCAAGGTCTGACGCCAAGCGCGTTCAGTCGGACAGCCATTGGCCCAGATGGGCTGCATCGGCAACACCCAGTTTCACGGCCTGGCTCTCGGTGGGCCAGTCCAGCGTGCATTTGAGCAGGCGGTTGTCGCGTGAGACCAGTGCGGTGACTCGCGTGCGCTGACCGCGCAGCATCTGCACATCGTCGAGCTTGTGGATGCGCCACGCCTCGGCGGCGCCGCCCCGGCGCACCGCCGCCAGTTCCAGACCCAGCCACTCGTCTCCTGCGGCCATGCCGGCGGCCTCGCTCGCGCCGCCGCGCAGCACGGTCTTGATCTGCACGCTCCCGCCGGTCTCACTCACGCGCAAGCCCAGTTGCTGGGCCAGTGGTGCCTTGTCGTGCGTGAACTTCGCGCCCTGGCCCTGCAACAGGTCGATCAGCGGCAGGTCGGCCGTGCTGTGCACCCACGCGGCGATTTCGCCGCCGAAGCTGCGTTTGCCCAGGCGCTTGAGCGCGCGCATGAGATCGGCTTCACGCATGGGTCCCCCCTTGCAGCGCTGCCAGAGTTCGCGCATCACCGCGTCCAGCGTGGTGTGGCCCTCGCGACGCAGGGTGAGGTCCAGGCACAAGGCCACGAGTGAGCCCTTGGTGTAGTAGCTCACCGTCGCGTTGGGCGTGTTCTCGTTCATGCGGTAGTACTTCACCCACGCATCGAAGCTGGCCTGCGCCACGGTTTGCAGGTGTCTTCCGGGGGTCTGCTGCACCTGGTTGATGGTCTTGGCCACCAGTTGCAGGTAGGCGGTGTCGTCGATGAGGCCGGCGCGGCGCAGGATCAGGTCGTCGTAGTAGCTGGTGAAGCCCTCGAAGAACCAGAGCAGTTCGGTGAAGATCTCGGCGTCGTAGTCGTAGCGCTTGAATTCGGCCGGGCGCAGGCGCTTGACGTTCCAGGTGTGGAAGTACTCGTGGCTGATCAGGCCCAGCAGCGTGGTGTAGCCGTCGGTGGCCTTGAGTGCGGCAGGTTTGTCGCTGGTGGACGGGCGCAGCCGCGGCAGATCGGCCCGCTGGCAGATGAGCGCGGTGGAATTGCGGTGCTCCAGCCCGCCGTAGCCGTCGGCGCTGGCGTGCAGCATGAACACGTAGCTGGAGAACGGCGGCGCTCCGTCACCATGCCAGAACGCGATCTGCGTTTCGCAGATGCGCCGTGTGTCTTCGATCAGGCGTTCACCGTCGAGCCAGGCGCCCGCGCCACTGACCACGAAACGGTGCTCCACGCCACCGGCGGTGAACTGGCCGCTCCAGAAGCGGCCCATGTCCACCGGGCAGTCGGCCAGTTCGTCGTAGTCGGCGGCGCGGTAGTGGCCGAAGCCCGCAGCGTCCACGCTGTGGGCGGGCAATCCGGTGACGACCTTCCAGTCCTGTGTGGCGCCGCTGGCGGCGATCTCCAGCGCATGGGGGCGGGCTTCCTGGCCGGCCACGCGCAGGCACAGGCTGGTGGCGTTGAAGAAGCCGCGCGTGCTGTCCAGGAAAGCGGTGCGCACCGAGGCGTCAAACGCGTACACCTCGTACCGCAGTTCCAGCGGCTTGCCTGCCGCCGAGTCGGCCTGCCAGTGGTTCTTGTCAAGCTGCCTGATGGCCACGGGCTGGCCGTCTTGCCGGGCTTGCAGGTTCTGCAGGTGCTGCGAGAACTCGCGCACGAGATAGCTGCCCGGAATCCACACGGGCAGGCTGACGCGCTGGTCTCTGGCGGGTTGTTCAATCAACAGCGTGACGGCAAAGAGGTGCGCGTTGGCGTCCTCGACCGAGACGGTGAAGCGCACGCCGGTGGTGGTGGCGGGCGGCATCAGTTGAGCATGGCTTCGATGCGGTCGGCCGTGATGAAGCCCGGCACCCGGGTGTCGTTGACGAAGATCATGGTGGGCGTGCCCTTGATGCCGTGCTTGCTGGCCAGGCGGCTGTTGCGTTCGATGGCCGCGGTGTCGCAGGTGGCGGCGGCGGGCGGCTGGTTGTTCGTCATCCAGTCGCTGTAGGTCTTGGCCTTGTCCTTGGCGCACCAGATGCGGCGCGCTTTCTCGGCCGAGTCCGGGCCGAGCACGGGGATGAGGAAAACATGCACCGTCACGTTGTCGAGATCGGCGAACTCCTGGTGCAGCCTTTTGCAGTAGCTGCAGTTCGGGTCTTCAAACACCGCCATCTTGCGTTTGCCGTTGCCACGCACCAGGGTGAAGGCATCCTTCATGGGCAGGTCCTTGAAGGCGAGCGCCGTGAGCTTGTCCAGGCGCTGTTCGGTCAGGTTGACACGGGCCCGGGTGTCGATCAGCGTGCCCTGGATCAGGTAGTTGCCCTCCGCGTCGGTGTAGAAGATGTCGCTTCCGTTGATGCGCACCTCGAAGATGCCCGGCATCGGCGTCTTGCTGATCTCGTCTATCGACGGCAATTTGGGCAGGCGCTCGGCGAGGTTCTTGCGAATCGTGGCTTCCTGCGCCAGCGCGCCCAGGGACAGGACGGTCAGCGCGAGCAGCAACAGGGACTTGAAGGATTTCATCGTGGGGGCGCTCTGAGGCGATCGGGGGGAAAAGGGATTCAGGCCGTCTGGCCCATGGCTTGCCGTGCCAGCCAGCGCTTGACCGGGCCGCTGCGGTTGAAGCGGGTCAGGCCCCAGTTGCGCAGCGCCTGCACGCGGCTGTCTTCGTGGGAAAACAGGCCAAACAAACCGTCGGTGACCCAGCCCATGGCACTCACCTCGGCGGCGCGCGCGCGCTCGTAGCGGCGCAGCAGCTTCTGGTCACCGAGCTCGCGCCAGTACTCGCGGGCGTGCAGCACGCGGGCGAGTTCGGCCGCATCGGCCAGCCCCACATTGAGGCCCTGGCCCGCCAGCGGGTGCATGGCGTGCGCCGCATCACCGGCCAGCGCGACACCGCCGGTGGCGTTGCGGGTGATCCAGCGTTGTGCGCGCGAGAGTTCGAGAGGCCAGGCTTGGGCGGGACTTTCCATGTGCAGGGTGCCCAGGGTGTTGGCGCTGCGCGCCTGCACCGCCTGGGCCAGGACGGAGGGATCGGATTGCAGCCACGCATCGGCTTGCTCTGCAGGTACTGACCACACCAGCGCCACCGAGTTCCCTTGTGCACCGCCCAGGGGCAGCAAGGCCATGACCTCGCCTTGGGCGAACCACTGGCGTGCCACGCCACCGTGCGGCAACTCGCAGCGCAACCGGGCCGCCACCGCCTTGTGGGGGTAGGGGCGCACGTCAAAGGCCAGGCCCAACTGCTCGCGGGTCTGGCTGCGTTTTCCCTCGCACACCACGGTGAGTGCGGCGGCCGGGGCTTCGGTCATCCGCTCGATGCTGCCTTGAAACCCCACGGCATCGCTCAGGCGCTGCTCCAGCGCGGGCACGTCCACGATCCAGGTGAGGGCGTCGCTGCCCTGGTCGCTGGCCGAGAACTTCAACTCACCGCCATCGTCACCCCAGACCTGCATGTCGCTGACCGGGGTGATGGGGCTTGGGCGCGGGTCGCTGGCGTCGGCTTCGGGCCAGGCGCGCACCGAGCGCAGCAGCTCGCGCGAGGCGTTGTTCAGGGCGTAGGCGCGCACGTCGGGAAGGTCTGTGCCGCGCGGATGGCCGACCAGCGCCACGCGCAGCCGATCACGGGCCAGCAGCAGGGCCAATGTCTGGCCCACCACACCCGCTCCCTGCACGGCGACATCAAAACGCCGGGCCGTACCGGTTCGTGGGGGTGTTGCATTCATGTGGGGATTTTAGGAGCAGGGCACAATCCGGGCCTCTCACGGGCCAAACCCCTGCGGGCCGCCCCGACTTTCCCCTTCCGACCTGCTGCACATCACCGCCATGAACCCAGCCACCCCCGCCGCCGACGTGCAGGCCACCATCGAGCAACTCTGGGTCTACCCGGTCAAGTCCTGCGCCGGCATCCCGCTGCCCGAGGCCGAGTTGACCGACACCGGGCTGCTCTACGACCGCGCCTGGATGGTGGTCGACAGCGAGGGCGGATTCGTCAGCCAGCGCGAGCTGCCGCGCATGGCGCTGATCCAGCCGTCGTTCAAGATGGGCCAGCTGATGCTGCGCGCGCCCGGCATGCTGTCCCTGCATCTGGCACTGGATGCCGCCGAAGGCCCGCTCAAGGTGCGGGTGTGGGACGACGCCGTCGACGCGTACGACATGGGCGACCTGGCGGCCCAGTGGTTCAGCGATTTTCTGGGGCCGGACGCACCCGCCCACCTGAAGCGGCTGCGCTTGGCGCGCTTCGACCCCGACATCAAGCGCCCCTGCGACCCGGCCTGGACCGGTGGACGCGAGGCCACCACCCAGTTCGCCGACGGCTTTGGCCTGCTGGTGGCCAGCAGCGCTTCGCTGGCCGATCTCAACACGCGCCTGGTCGCTGCGGGTCACGAGCCGGTGGACATGCGCCGCTTCCGGCCCAACATCGTGCTGAGCGGTGTCGAGGCGCACGACGAGGACCGCGTGGGCGCCATGCATGTCGCCACCGACGACAGCGCCGCGGTGATCGAGCCGGTCAAGCCCTGCGGCCGCTGCCCCATCCCCAACATCGACCCCACCACGGCCCTCTCCAGCCCGGCGGTGAGCGACACGCTGCAGACCTACCGGCAGGACCCGCGTCTGAAGGGCGCCATCACCTTCGGCATGAACGCCATCGTGCTCGAAGGCGACGGGCAGGTGCTGCGCGTGGGCCAACGCGTCAGTGCCGACTGGAAATTCGACTGATCCCGACCCCCACCCGTAAAATCGCGGGTTCCCCGACCGATCCGAAAGTTTTTCCATGAGCCTCCAATGCGGCATCGTGGGTCTGCCCAACGTGGGCAAGTCCACCCTTTTCAACGCGCTGACCAAAGCCGGCATCGCGGCCGAAAACTACCCCTTCTGCACCATCGAGCCCAACACCGGCGTGGTGGAGGTGCCCGATCCGCGGCTGGCGCAGCTGGCGGCCATCGTCGAGCCCGAGCGGGTTGTGCCGGCCATCGTGGAGTTCGTGGACATCGCCGGCCTGGTGGCCGGTGCGAGCACCGGTGAGGGCCTGGGCAACAAGTTCCTCGCGCACATCCGCGAGACCGACGCCATCGTCAACGTGGTGCGCTGCTTCGAAGACGACAACGTGATCCACGTGGCCAACAAGATCGACCCGATCGCCGACATCGAGGTCATCCAAACCGAGCTCTGCCTGGCCGATCTGGCCGCCGTGGAAAAGGCGCTGCACCGCGTGAACAAGACCGCACGCTCGGGCGACAAGGAGTCGATCAAGCAGGTGGCCATTCTGGAGAAGTGCCAGACCGCGCTCAACGACACCCAGCCGGTGCGCACGATCGACTTCAGCAAGGAAGAGCAGGCCCAGCTCAAGCAGTTCTTCCTGATCACCGCCAAGCCCGCGATGTTCGTGGCCAACGTGTCCGAAGACGGCTTCGAGAACAACCCGCTGCTCGACCGCCTGAAAGAATTCGCCGCCAGGCAGAACGCGCCCGTGGTCGCCATCTGCGCCAAGATCGAGGCCGAGCTGTCCGAGATGGACGACGCCGACCGGCTCGAATTTCTCAAGGAACTGGGGCAGGACGAGCCGGGCCTGAACCGCCTGATCCGCGCGGCTTACCAGTTGCTCGGCCTGCAGACCTACTTCACCGCTGGCGTGAAAGAGGTGCGCGCCTGGACCATCCATGTGGGCGACACCGGCCCGCAGGCGGCCGGCGTGATCCACACCGACTTCGAGAAGGGCTACATCCGCGCCCAGACCATCGCTTTCGACGACTTCATCGCCTTCAAGGGCGAGCAGGGCGCGAAGGACGCTGGCAAGATGCGCGCCGAAGGCAAGGACTATGTCGTCAAGGATGGCGACGTGATGAACTTCCTGTTCAGCAGCTGAGCGCCGACATGAACGAACCCGGCCGGCCCGAACCGAAGCGCCTGGCCAAACGCCTGGCGGCGCAACTGCCGTGCTCGCGCAGCGACGCCGAAAACTACATCGCTGGTGGCTGGGTGCGGGTGGACGGTGTGGTGGTGGAAGAACCCATGGAACGGGTGCGCGACGACCAGACCGTGCTGCTGGACCCCAAGGCCAGGCTGGAGCCGCTGGAGTCGATGACGCTGATCTGGCACAAACCGGCCACCCGGGTGCTGCCCGACGAGCCGCTGCTGCCGGACGCGTTGGCCGCCAAGTGGTTCACGAACACCAACCGCTTCAAGGGCGACCGCTCGGGCGTGCGCCCGCTCAAGGCACACCTGCACAAGCTGCTGCCGGTGGCGCCGCTGGGCACCAAGGCCAGCGGACTGATGGTGTTCACCCAGAACCCGGGCGTGGCCCGCAAGATGACCGACGACGCTGGGCAACTGGAACACGAGTGGCTGGCTGAAGTGGCGGCCGATCCCGAGCTGGAAGACGATGCCCGGCGCGATGCGGTGCTCAAGTCCTTGAGCAAGGCGCTGTTCTTTGACGGCTGGGCCGTGCCCTCGGCGCGCGCCAGCTGGCAGAGCGAGCTGCGCTTGCGCCTGGCCATCAAGGGCAACCGGCCAGGCCAGGTGGCGCACCTGTGTGAACGCGCCGGCCTGCAGCTCACCGCCTTGCGCCGCCTGCGGCTCGGCCGCATTTCGCTCGCCGGGCTGCCGGTGGGCGAGTGGCGCTACCTGCTGCCCTACGAACGCTTCTGATACGGGTGCGCCTTCAAAGCGATAACGGCGTTGTTTCGCCTTGCCGTGCTACAGCACTGTCTGCGGCTTCGCTCCTTGTTCTCACTTCGAAGGCGAACCCGTATGCAGGCGCGCGGCCCACACGCTCACGGCCATCGCGGCCACGAGCACCACCAGGCCCACCTGGTGCAGATCCAGCATGCGGCCCTGCGCGATCATCACGCCACCCAATGCCGCACCCAGCGCCTGCCCGCCGTACATCGCCGAGGTGTTGAGCGCGACCGTGGCCGAGGCCAGCTCGGGCGAGATGTGCACCAGCCGCGCCTGCTGCGCGGAGTTGCACGAGAAGCAGCCCAGCGCCCAGGGGATGAGCACGAAAGCCTGGGCCCAGACGCCGTGGCGTCCCAGTGGCCACAGCAGCAGGCTCAGCACCATGGTGCCCAAGGTGATCAGCACCGCGTTGGGTGCGCCGATGCGATCGATGAAGCGCGTGACCGCCACGTTGCCCGCCAGGCCGAAGACGCCGAACCACAGGAACATCAGCGACAGCATCGCGCCGCCCGCGCCGAGCGTCTGGGCGAAATAGGGTGCGAAGTAAGAGAACAGCGTGAACTGGCCGAAGGCCGAGAGCAGTGTCACGCCCACGGCGGTCATCAGCGGTGCCGAGCCCACGGTGCGGCCCCAGGCCTCGCGCGAGAGCGCCGCCGGCTTGATGCCGTCCGGCATCTCTCGCCACACCCAGGCGCCACTGAGGAACGACATCAGCGCCACCAATCCGAAGGCCCAGCGCCAGCCCAATTCGCCACTGATCCAGGCCGACAGCGGCATGCCCATCACCGAGGCGACCGACCAGCCCAGGAACACGAAGGTGATCGCGCGCCCGCGCTGCGCGGGGCCGACCAGCAGGCCCACGCTGGCCGCCGCCTGCGGGGTGAACACCGCAGGCGCGATCACGGCCAGCACACGCAGCGGCAACAGCGCCGCGTAGTTCGGTGCCAGGGCGCAGGCCGCGGTGAGCACGCCGTACCAGACCAGCGAGAGTGCGAGCAGGCGCCGCCGGTCCCAGCCCGCGACCAGACTGGCGAACGCCGGGGCACCCAGCCCCATGAGAATGGCCGCGGCGGTGATGAGCTGGCCCGCCTGCGGGATCGACACGCCCAGCGAGTGGCTGATGTCGTTGAGGGTGCCGGGCACCACCATCACGCCGGTGCCGATCACGAAGTTGCCGACCATCAGCGCCCAGAGCGAGCGCGGCAGGCCGTTGTGGTTGGATTTCATGGGTGCAGGGCGCCGGGGAAGAACCACAACAGCGCCGCCGTCATGGTGAGGTAGCGGGCGAACTTGCCGACGGCCATGTAGGCCAGGCAGGGCCAGAAGGGAAATTTCATCCAGCCCGCCACGGCGCACAGCGGGTCGCCCACCACCGGCAGCCAGCTCAGCAAACAGGCCTTGGGGCCGAAACGCTCCAGCCACTTCAGTGCGCGCACGTCGACATGGGTGCCGCGCGCGCGGTCCACCGCCTTGTGCGTGCCCAGGCCCATCAGCCAGCTCACGGCGCCGCCCAGTGTGTTGCCGGCGGTGGCGACCAGGATGACGGGCCAGAACAGCTCGGGGTTGAGCTTGATCAGACCGAACACCGCCGGCTCCGAGCCCACGGGCAGCAGGGTGGCCGAGAGAAACGACACCACGAACACCGTGCTCAGGCCGTACTCGGGCAGGGCGAGCAATTGCATCAGGTGGGTGAGCCAGTGGGGCATGGTCAGCAGAAAAAAACGCCGTCGGTCGGCGTTGTGGGTGGCGTTGCGCGTGGTGGTGTGTGAAATGCGAAAGCAAGGGTTCGGATATCGCCTGCTGAAAAAACAGGCAGGTAGAATCGCGGTCCTTCGCATCCCGCATTGGCTGGGTCGGCGAAGGCCACTTCCATCCATCCGCATTCTCCCACCGCCATGCACATCGGGGCCTTCACCCTGCCCAATGCCCTGTTCGTCGCGCCCATGGCGGGTGTGACGGACCGGCCGTTCCGCAAGCTGTGCAAGCGGCTGGGTGCAGGCTATGCCGTGAGCGAGATGGTGACCTCGCGCCCCGACCTGCAGGACAGCCTGAAGACATCGCGTCGCGCCAACCACGAGGGCGAAGCCGCGCCGATTGCGGTGCAGATCGCCGGCACCGACGCGCAGATGATGGCCGACGCCGCGCGCTACAACATCGACCGGGGTGCGCAGATCATCGACATCAACATGGGTTGCCCGGCCAAGAAGGTCTGCAACAAATGGGCCGGCTCCGCGCTGATGCAGGACGAAGCGCTGGCCATCGAGATCGTGCAGGCGGTGGTGGCCGCTTGCGAGCCGCATGGCGTGCCGGTCACGCTCAAGATGCGCACCGGCTGGTGCGCGAGCGTGCGCAACGCACCCACGCTGGCGCTGGCTGCCGAAGCCGCAGGTGTGCAGATGCTCACCGTGCACGGCCGCACGCGCGAGCAGGGCTACAAAGGTCAGGCCGAGCACGACACCGTGGCGCACATCAAGAGCCGGGTGCGCATTCCTGTGGTGGCCAATGGCGACATCAACAGCCCCGAGCAGGCGCGCGAGGTGCTGCGCCGCACCGGTGCCGACGCCATCATGATCGGCCGCGCTGCGCAAGGACGACCCTGGATCTTTCGCGAGATTTCGCACTTCCTGGCCACGGGTGAACACCTGCCACCACCCGATCTGGCCGATGTCCGTGGCTGGTTGCTGGACCACCTGCACGACCACTACGACCTCTACGGTGAATTCACCGGCGTGCGCAGCGCGCGCAAGCACCTGGGCTGGTATGCGCAGTCGCTGCCTTTGCCGGCGGGTGCCGCTGCCGTGTTCCGCGCGCGTGTCAACGCCACCACCACGGTGGACGAGCAGCTCCGCTGCGTGAGCGAGAGCCTGGACGCATGGTCCTGCGAAACAACAACAACCCCGAGAGACGACTGGAAACTGGCCGCATGAACAAGAACAACCTGCACGACTGTGTGCGTGCCAGCATGGAAGACTTCTTCCACGACCTCAACGGCACCGACCCGGCCAACCTGCACGACATGCTGGTCAAGGCGGTGGAGAAGCCACTGCTCGAAGTGGTGATGGAGCAGGCGCAAAACAACCAGTCGCGCGCAGCGCAATGGCTGGGCCTGAACCGCAACACCCTGCGCAAAAAATTGCTGGAACACAAACTCATCGACTGAGTCCGCCCCTTTCAAAAACCACCAAGAACCTGTTCATGCGCGCACTCATTTCCGTTTCCGACAAGACCGGCATCGTCGAACTCGCCCAGGCCCTGCACAGCCTCGGCGTCTCCCTCATCTCCACCGGCGGTACCGCCAAGCTGCTCGCAGACAAGGGTCTGCCTGTGACCGAGGTGGCCGAGGTCACCGCGTTTCCCGAGATGCTCGATGGACGCGTGAAGACCTTGCACCCCAAGGTGCACGGCGGCCTGCTGGCGCGGCGCGATCTGCCCGAGCACATGGCGGCACTCAAGACGCACGGCATCGACACCATCGACCTGCTGGTCGTCAACCTCTACCCGTTCGAGGCCACGGTGGCCAAGCCCGGGTGCACGTTGGACGACGCCATCGAGAACATCGACATTGGCGGCCCGGCCATGGTGCGCAGCGCCGCGAAGAACTGGAAGGACGTGGCGGTGCTGACCGACGCTGCGCAGTACGCCGGCGTGATTGACGAACTCAAGGCCAGCGGCAAGGTCAGCGATGCGACGCGCTTCGCCTTGTCGGTGGCGGCGTTCAACCGCATCAGCAACTACGACGGCGCCATCAGCGATTACCTCTCCAGCATCACGTTCGACGCTGGTGCTGCCGTGCCCAAGCGCGGCGCGTACCCCGCGCAGGCCAATGGCCGCTTCGTGAAACTGCAGGACCTGCGTTACGGCGAGAACCCGCACCAGACCGCCGCCTTCTACCGCGACCTGTACCCCGCACCCGGCTCGCTCGTGACGGCGAAGCAGCTGCAGGGCAAGGAGCTCAGCTACAACAACATCGCCGATGCCGACGCGGCTTGGGAATGCGTGAAGAGTTTCGACGTGCCCGCGTGCGTGATCGTCAAACACGCCAACCCTTGCGGCGTGGCCGTGGGCAAGGACGCGCTCGAGGCCTACAGCAAAGCCTTCCAGACCGACCCGACCAGCGCTTTCGGCGGCATCATCGCGCTCAACCGTGTGCTCGACGGCGCGGGCGCGCAGGCCATCAGCAAGCAGTTCGTCGAAGTGCTGATGGCGCCGGGCTACACGCCCGAGGCACTGGAGGTGTTCAAGGCCAAGGCCAATGTGCGGGTGCTGGAGATCGCACTGCCACCCGGCGGACCCACCGCCTGGGACAAAGGTCTCAACCTCACCGACATCAAGCGCGTGGGTTCTGGCCTGCTGATGCAGTCGGCCGACAACCACGTGCTCACCCGAGCCGATCTCAAGGTGGTGACCAGGTTGCAACCCACCGAACAGCAACTCGACGACCTCATGTTTGCATGGACGGTGGCCAAGTTCGTCAAGTCCAACGCCATCGTGTTCTGCAAGGACGGCATGACCATGGGCGTGGGCGCGGGCCAGATGAGCCGGCTCGATTCGGCGCGCATTGCCAGCATCAAGGCGGGCCACGCCCAGCTGTCGCTGCAAGGCACGGCCGTGGCCAGCGATGCCTTCTTCCCGTTCCGCGACGGGTTGGATGTGGTGGTGGACGCGGGCGCGAGCTGCGTGATCCAGCCCGGTGGCTCGATGCGCGATCAGGAAGTGATCGACGCGGCGGACGAGCTCGGTGTGGTGATGGTTTACAGCGGCGTGCGCCACTTCAGGCATTAAGGGAGCACCCCCGCGCCGGCGCTTCGCGCCGTCACCCCCTCAAGGGGGCGCCTCCTGCGGCCCGGCAAAGCCGGTTCCGCGGCGGCACTTGACGGTGCACCTCGTACGCTACAGCGTCTTGAATACGTCGCGTGCGGCGCTCACCGTGTCCGCGATGTCCTGCGATGTGTGCGCCGCGCTCACGAAACCGGCTTCGTACAGGGCGGGTGCGATGTACACACCGCGATCCAGCAAACCGTGGAAGAGTTTGTTGAAGGTCGGCCCGTCGGTGGTCATCACCTTGGCGTAGTTCTGCGGCAGTTGGTCGAAGAGGAAGAAACCGAACATGCCGCCCTGGCTGTCGCCGCACATCGTCACGCCTTCGGCGTGGGCAGCGCTGGTCAGGCCGTCCACCAGCGAGCGTGTGGTGGCCGACAGTGCTTCGAAGAACCCAGGCTTCTGAATTTCCTTCAGCGTGGCCAGGCCGCAGGCGGTGGCCACGGGGTTGCCCGAGAGCGTGCCCGCCTGGTACACGCCCCCCAAGGGAGCGAGTTGTTCCATCACCGCGCGTTTGGCGCCAAAGGCGGCCAGCGGCATGCCCCCGCCGATCACCTTGCCCATCACCGACATGTCGGGTTCGAAGCCGGGAATGAGCTGCGCGTAGACGCTTTGAGCACCGCCCAGCGCCACGCGGAAACCGGTCATCACCTCGTCGAAGGCCAGCAGCGCACCGTGCTGCGTGCACAACTCGCGGCAACGCTTCATGAACGGCACGCTGGCGCGAACGAAGTTCATGTTGCCCGCGATGGGCTCGATGATCAGGCAGGCCACTTCGGGACCGTGCTCGACGAAAGCCGCTTCAAGCTGTTCGATGTTGTTGTACTCCAGCACGATGGTGTGCTGCACCACTTCGGGCGGCACGCCGGCGCTGGTGGGGTTGCCGAAGGTGGCCAGGCCCGAGCCAGCCTTGACCAGCAGCGCGTCGGCGTGACCGTGGTAGCAGCCTTCGAACTTGATGATCTTCTTGCGTCCGGTCGCGCCGCGCGCCAGGCGGATCGTGCTCATGCCGGCTTCGGTGCCGGAGCTCACCAGCCGCACCATGTCGATGCTGGGCACGAGCTTGATGATCTCTTCGGCGAGTTCGACCTCGCGCTCGGTCGGCGCACCGTAGGAAAAACCTTCGAGCACCGCCTTCTGCACCGCTTCCACCACGGCCGGGTGACCATGGCCCAGGATCATCGGGCCCCAGGAGCCGATGTAGTCGATGTAGCGCTGGCCGTTGGCGTCCCAGAAATACGCGCCCTGCGCTCTTTGCACAAAGCGGGGCGTTCCACCCACCGCGCGGAAGGCGCGCACCGGCGAATTCACGCCGCCCGGAATCAGAGCCTTGGCGCGGTCAAACAGTTGCTGGTTGCGATCGACAGTGGTCATGGAGCGAAGCTGCGTTGGTGGGAAGCACGCGCAAGCTTGCGTTGCGCGCGGGACGGTCAATGCCGGGTGGTGTCGAGGGGGAAATCGTCGGCGTCAAGCGTGCTGTCCGACGCAGGTTCCGCCGAGGCGTCTTCGTCTTCTTCATCTTCTTCGTGCGCCCAGAACAGCCGGTCGGGCACGGCGTGCCCCATGCCGGGTTGAAAGCCGGCGTCCAGGCATTGGTCCAGGTAGGTCAGGGCTTCGGCGCAGGCCGATTGAAGATCGGAGCCACCCGCAATCAGCGCACACAGAGCCGCCGACAAGGTGTCACCCGCGCCGCTGAAGGTGGCCTCAAACCGCTCGTAGCGCGCCGTGGCCAGCACCGCTTCGGGCGAAGCGAGGTGACTCTCCAGGTACTGGTCGGCGGCGTTGAAGCCCGTCACCAGCGTGTAGGGCACGCCGTGCACGGCGGCTGCCCGGGCCACATCGCGCGGGCTCGGCGGGCGGTCGCCTTCCCATTCGGGCAACAGCCAGCGGCACAGCGTGCTGTGGTTGCCCACCAGCACGGTGGTTTGCGGCAGCAAGAGTTCGGCACTCGCGTCGAGGTAGGTCTCGATGGCGAGTTCGTCCCACCAGGACAAGTCGGGCATGTAGGCGATGACCGGCACGTCGGCATAGTCGGCGGTGATCTCGGCCACCACGCTGAGGTTTTCGGGGTTGCCCACGAAACCGATCTTGAAGGCCTGCACCGGCATGTCTTCAAGAGCGCAGCGCGCCTGGTCGGCCACGGCCTCCTCGTCGAAGGCAAAGTGATCGTGGATGTCGGACGTGTCGCGCACATAGGCGCCGGTGACGACCGACAGCACATGCACCGATGCGCTGGACATGGCGGTGATGTCGGCGCTCAGGCCGCCCGCGCCACTGGGGTCGTTGGCGTTGAACACCATCACGCACGGCAGGGTGGCCTCCCCTGGCGGGGGAAGGGCTGCAGGTGTTGTATTTTCGGGCGTATCGGGCATGTGTTGAGAGAGGGATCGGATTCGTGTGGAAGATGCCCTCAGAATGATCCTGGCGCTCCAAACAAGGCATTGGACAGGGGCCAGAATCCACTTCCAGCGGGCTGTACCTCGCTCGATACAATGCTTGCATTCTATGACAAGGCCCCCTATAACCATGACCGAAACGAAGACTTGGATGTGCCTGATCTGTGGCTGGATTTACGACGAAGCGCAAGGTGCTCCGGAGCACGGCGTACCGGCTGGAACCCCGTGGTCTCAGGTGCCGATGAACTGGACCTGCCCCGAATGCGGCGCTCGCAAAGAGGACTTCGAGATGGTCCAGATCTGATCAATAGATTCCCGTCGCACTGGCCTGCACAGACCGAGGCACGGGCTCCCTGGCCCGAGTGCCGCACTTCCTGACCCATTCCTGGAGCCTGTGAATCGTGAGCCCAACACCCGCCCTGAAAGTTCTGGTTGTCGACGACAGCAACACCATTCGGCGAAGCGCCGAAATCTTCCTCAAGCAGGGTGGGCACGAAGTCCTGCTGGCTGACGATGGCTTCGACGCCTTGGCCAAGATCAACGACTACCAGCCCGATCTGGTTTTCTGCGACATCCTGATGCCCCGCCTCGACGGCTATCAGACCTGCGCCATCATCAAGCGCAACGCCAAGTTCGCCAACATTCCTGTTGTCATGCTGTCCTCCAAGGATGGCGTCTTTGACAAGGCCCGCGGACGCATGGTGGGCTCGCAGGACTACCTCACCAAACCTTTCACCAAAGACCAACTGCTGCATGCCGTGCAGCAGTTCGGCGCCAACCTAGCCGGAGCTGCATGATGGCCATTCACAAAATCCTCGTTGTTGACGATTCAAAAACCGAACTCATGGTGCTGTCCGATCTGTTGAGTAAAAACGGCTACAGCGTGAGGACCGCTGAGAATGCGGACGAGGCCTTCCGTCGCTTGGGAGAGGAAAAGCCAGACCTGATCCTGATGGACGTTGTGATGCCCGGTCAAAATGGATTTCAGTTGACGCGTGCCATCACCCGCGATCCTCAGTATTCGAACATTCCGATCGTGATGTGCACCAGCAAAAGCTTGGAGACGGATCGGGTTTGGGGCATGCGGCAGGGGGCACGCGACTACGTGACCAAACCTGTCAACGGTGAAGAGTTGCTGTCGAAGATCCGGGCGCTGGCCTGAACCACCTTGAATTGAACCCTACCGAGCATGGCCAAACGACAATCACTGAAGGAGCTGCAGGAACGTTTGGCTCAACGATTGAGCGTTGCCAAAACAGAAGCCGTGACGGCGGCCTGGCTGGCGGTGGAGTCCAACGGAAGCCGCTATCTCCTTCCGCTGGTTCAGTCCGGTGAAATCTTCCCCTGGTCTGCGGTGCAGCGCGTCCCGTACACCAAGCCTTGGTACTTGGGTGTGGCCAGCTTGCGGGGTGGTCTGCACGGTGTCATCGATCTTGCGGCGCTGGTGGAGTCTGCGAGCCCCGTCGCCGGCTCGGCTGCGCTGGCGAGTCAAGGCGAGCGCATCACCTCAGAGTCACGTTTGGTCAGTCTGCACACCGCATTGGGGGTGAACGCGGTGATCTGGATCGATCGCCTCTTGGGACTGCGAAGTGCTGCCATGTTCAGCGGCTTTGGGTCCAAGCCGGATGGCGCGCCCTCCTATTTCAATCGATCGTTGAAGGATGCCCAGGGCTTGCATTGGCAGGAGCTGGATCTGCAGGTGTTGGTGGGCGAGCCCGAATTCCTCGCAATTGCGGCCTGACAACCACGCAGGTTGATCAGACCGATCTTTTCTCATTTGTTTTCTGTTGGAAGGTGTTTACATGGCCACGCTTGATCGATTCCAGGGACTGTTCAAGAAAAAAGCCGATGATGAACGCGACCTGTCCACAGTGACCGACCAAGAGGCCGCCGAACTGGCCGCTGCCCGCTTGGCTCCCGATCCTCAGGCGGATGACTATTCCGGCAATCTGCTCATGGCCGACGATGAAGGTTCCGAGCAGTCCGGTTTGATCTCGGTGCCCTTGCTGGGGCGCCGGCCTGCGGAGCAACACCAACGCACGCTCGCCGTGTTGCTGGCTTTTGGTCTGGTCGTGCTCGGTGCGGTCACCTTCTTCGTCTTGAGCCAGACCGAGAAAGTCAGTCAGCAGTTGGCCGCCAGCGGTCAGGCGCTGATGCAGTCGCAGCGTCTGGCGAAGAGCGTTTCCCAGGCCTTGATCGGCAGCCCTGCAGCCTTCCCCGAGGTGCGTGACAGTTCTGACGTGTTGTCGCGCAGCCTGCGAGGCCTGAAGCAAGGCGATACCGACATGTCCATCGACGCCTTGGGCCCTGAGTACGCCGCCCGACTCGACGAACTGCTGCCGCGGATTGACGCGGCTGAAGGCAATGCGTCCGCGGTGCTGGCGCAGGAAAAGATCCTGACCCAGGTGGGCAACGCTTTGCGCACCATCAACCGGCAGTCGTCGGACCTGCTGGAAATCGCCGAAACCATTTCTTCGCTCAAGCTGCAGCAAAACGCGCCGGCTGCGGAAATTTCCGCGTCCGGCCAGCTCGTGATGTTGACCCAGCGCATCGGCAAGTCGGCCAACGAGTTTCTGACGCTTGAAGGCGTGAGCCCCGAGGCGGTGTTCCTGCTGGGCAAGGACTTGAACACGTTCAAGGAAATCTCGGAAGGTTTGCTCAACGGCAGCGAAGAACTTCGCCTGGCTGCGGCCAGAGACGAACAAGTGCGCGAGCGTCTCGGTGCATTGCTGAAACTGTACGAACAGACGAGGGTGGAAGCGGGCGCCATTCTGGGCAACCTGCAAGGTCTGGTGTCAGCCCGCGAGGCACAGGCCAGCATCATTGCCGACAGTGAGCCGCTGCGTCTGGGTCTGCAGAACCTGCAGTCGGAACTCACCTCGCGTTCGGGGCTGAGCGGCGGCGAATTCGGCGCCTTGCTCTTTTCGGCGCTCTTTGCCCTGTTGTGCGCCGGTGGTCTGGCTTATGTGCAGCTGCAGGAAAGCCGGCAACGTCAACTGACGGCGGAATCGCAGCGTCTGGCGGCCGAGTCGCTGGAGCAGGACGCCAAACGCGTCAACGACGCCAACCAGGCCGCCATTTTGCGTTTGATGAACGAACTGCAAACGGTGGCCGAAGGTGATCTGACCCAGGAAGCCACGGTGACCGAAGACATCACCGGTGCCATTGCCGACTCGGTGAACTACACGGTGGAAGAGCTTCGCTCGCTGGTGGGCAACGTGCAGGCCACGGCCACGCGCGTTGCGCAAACGACGTCGGCGGTGGAAAACACGTCCACCGAACTGCTGGCAGCCTCCACCGAACAGCTTCGGGAAATTCGCGAAACGGGTCAGTCGGTGCTCGACATGGCACAGCGGATCAACCAGGTGTCGGGTCAGGCGCAGGAGTCGGCCACGGTGGCCCGTGCTTCGCTGCAAGCGGCCGAGTCGGGTCTGCAGGCGGTGCAGGACGCCATCGGAGGCATGAACTCGATTCGCGATCAGATTCAGGAAACCTCCAAGCGCATCAAACGGCTGGGTGAGTCGTCGCAGGAGATTGGTGAGATCACCGAACTGATTTCCGACATTACCGAACAGACCAACGTGCTCGCACTGAACGCCGCCATCCAGGCCGCGTCGGCCGGTGAAGCTGGCCGAGGCTTCTCGGTGGTGGCGGAAGAGGTGCAGCGACTGGCCGAGCGCTCTGCCGATGCGACACGACAGATTTCGGCGCTGGTGAAGGCGATTCAGACCGACACGCAGGACGCGGTGGCCGCCATGGAGCGCTCCACGCAGGGCGTGGTCGAGGGAGCGAAGCTCTCCGACAACGCCGGTACCGCTCTGTCCGAGATCGACCGCGTTTCGCGCCGGCTGGCCGAGCTGATCGAGCAGATTTCCAACGCGGCGTCGCGAGAAGCCGATTCCGCCAACGAGGTGGCGGGAAACATCCAGCACATTTTCGCCGTGACGGAGCAGACCGGGGAAGGTACCCGCTCCACGGCGCAGCAGGTGCGTGAGCTCTCGGTGATGGCAGAAGAACTTCGCCAGTCGGTGTCGCGATTCAAGATCGCCTGATTGCCCCAGTCGGACCCTTACTCCAAGATCAACATGCTCGACACCGCTACCGACAGTCCGCAGATGGATCCACCTGTCGCCGACCTCGGTCCGTTGGCATGGGTGTTCGACGAGTTGCGCAAATCGCTTGATGGCGCCAACAAGGCGATCAAGCGGTTTGTGCGTGAGACGGAACAGTCGCGCATGGACGACCTGCAGGCGGTTGATCCGGCCTCGCTGCGTCAGGCGCGTCAGCAACTGCATCAGGCGGTTGGTGCTCTGGAAATGGTGGGTCTGGGCGCGCCCGCCCACGTGCTTCGAGCCATGGAGGCGGCGGTTCAGCGGTTTGTCCAGCGACCACAGAGCTGCAATGAAGAGGCAGCGGCAAAGGTCGAGCGCGCCAGCTTCGCCCTGGTGGAATACCTTGAAGCGGTTCTGAACAACAAGCCGGTGCAACCCGTCGCCTTGTTCTCCCAATACCGCGAAGTGCAGGAGCTGGCTGCGGCCGAGCGTGTGCATCCTGCCGATCTGTGGCCGTTCGATCACCACGGCGTGGACGTGGCGGCCCCAGCCGACCGGGCGCCGCTCGAATGCAATGCGGCCATCCGTTCCTTGTTTGATCGCCTGGTGTTGCTGGCCGTCAAGACGGAAAGCCAGGCGGCGGTACAGCAGTTGGTGAAGATCAGCGCTGGACTGTCTGCGGGAGCGGTGGATACCCGAGCCCGAACCTTCTGGCGTGTGGCAGCCGGCTTCTTTGAAGCGGTTGCGCACCGTCTGTTGCCCACCGACGTCTATGTCAAACGGGCTTTTTCGCGGATCCTGATGCAGTTCGTGACCTTGTCGCAAGGCAAGTCGCAGGTATCGGAAACACTGCTGCACGATCTTTTGTTTTTCTGCGCCCAGCCGCATGAGGTGTCCAGTCAACTGGCGCCGCAGCTGGCAGCCGTCCGACAGGCCTTTGGTTTGGGCGCCGTTGAGGCGGTCGACTATCACGTGGCCACACTCGGCCGCTATGACCCGGCAGTCCTCGCCCAGGCGCGCAAGCGCATCAATGCGGCCAAGGAGGCTTGGTCGCTGTATTCCGGCGGTGACGCCAGCCGGGCACGTCAGGTGGCCGATCAGTTCGGCTTGATTGGCGACTCGCTGCTCAAGTTGCATCCCGCCAGCAAAGTGCTGGCCCAGGCCTTGGTGAAGGCGGCAGACCATGCGGTGCGCGAGCCCGGTGGTGTGAGTCCTGAACTGGCGATGGAAGTGGCCACCACCACGCTGTACCTCGAAGCGGCCTTTGAGGATTTCGACCCCCGCGCGCCCGAGCTCACCGAGCGCACGCAGGCGCTGGCCGATCGCCTTGAAGCCGTGATGGCCGGTCAGTCGGCACAACCGCTGGACACCTGGATGGAGCAGCTGTACCGCCGGGTGAGCGATCGCCAGACCATGGGCAGTGTGGTGGGGGAACTCAAGGTGTCCCTGGGGGAGGTTGAGAAGTCGCTCGACCAGTTCTTCCGCACACCGCAGGAAAAAGCGGGCTTGCACGTCGCCGTCTCGCAGATGGCTCAGATGCGTGGCGTGCTGTCGGTGCTGGGGCTGGAGCAAGCGGTCCATGCCGTCACCCGCATGCGCACCATGGTCGAACAGATCCTCGACACGGAAGTGGACGAGGCGTTGGCGCGCGAAGCCGGTACGTTCCAGCAGTTGGGCAACAACCTGAGTGCCATGAGCCTGCTGGTGGACATGCTCAACTACCAGCCGAATCTGGCCAAGAAGTTGTTTGTCTTTGACGAAGACAAGGGTGAGTTGCTCCCGCTCATGGGACGCACGATCAATACGGAGTTGCGCCACCCGCCAGTGCACGACGAGGCCCGCGCCATCAGCGATGGCGTGCAGCAGGTCGTCAACGAAGTCCAGGGCGGCATGAACCTGGTCGATCTGAGCCAGCAGCTCGATGCATTGGCCGAGCAGGCCACGCTCGCCGAGCAGTCGGGTGTGGCGCGTGCTGCGCGTGAGGCGGCTGGCGCGGTGGTCGGGAACGATGCGGCGGCGGGTGCACAGGCTTTGGTGGGGCTGTCCGAAGCCTCTCTCGCGGCCCATGAGCGCGAGCCGGTCGACGCCACCGGTGAAGACAACGACGAAGACGATCTGCTCGACATTTTCCTGGAAGAAGCCCGGGAAGTGGTGGGCAATGGCCTGGATGCGATTGCACAGTTGCGCGTGCAACCGGGTGATCTGGAGCACCTCACCACCCTGCGTCGCGCGTTTCACACCCTCAAGGGCAGTTCGCGCATGGTGGGACTGGAGGAATTCGGCCAGGCGGCATGGTCCATGGAGCAATTGGTCAACACCGTGTTGGCCGAGCAACGGCCTGCAGGCCAGCCATTGCTGATGCTGACGGAACAAGCCATGACCGACTTTGGTCGGTGGGTGAATGACATCTCGGCGCGGCGCGAAGAGCACTGGAAGGCGCAGCCCTTCAAGGCCAGTGCCGAAGCGCTGCGCGACCAGGGCCTTTTCCTGCCACTGACGCATGCGGCCGCGCCCGAAGGTGTGTCTTCGCCAATCGAAGAAGAACCTCTGTTCGACGTGGTGGCGCCGGAGGCATCCGCTGCCGCTGCCTCCGAGCCTGCTGTCCTGGAGGCCGCTGAAATGGCGCCTTCCCCTGTCGAGGCCCTTGATGCTGCGCCGTCGGACGTGGACTTCGATCTTGGCGAGTTGGCGGACGTCGATGATCTGCCTTCACAGGAGGAGGCGACTGAAGAAGCCATTCAGATCGACACCGCGTTCCTCGACTTTGAACCACCATCGCCTTCAAGTGAATTGCCTGCTCCAGAGCAGATGCTCGCGGACATCGACTTCGGCAGCCTGGCGGCTTTTTCGTCGAGCGAAGCCGCCAAGGCTGAAGAAGCCGATCCCTTGCCAGCGGCCGAAACCGTGCCGTTGCTCGAAGAGCCGATGGCACTGGATCCAGATACCGCTGCGCAGGCGCCCGATCCGGTGGAGAGCCCTGAACAAGTCGCCGAGACGGACATGCCCGATGAGCAGACGCGGGTGATTGGTTCACTGCGCATCGGCCTCAAGCTCTACAACGTGTACCTCAACGAGGCGGACGAGTGGTCGCGCCGCTTGTGCACGGGGCTGGCCGAATGGGCGCTTGAGCGTCACGAGCCCGTGCCGGAGCAATCCGAAGCACTGGCACACTCGTTGGCCGGCAGCTCTGCCACGGTTGGCTTCCAGTCGCTGTCGGACATCGCCCGAGCCCTTGAGCATGCGCTCGGGTCGGTGGGTCTTCATCAGCGGGCCGGCGCCTTGGCCACCGCCGAGCAGGCCAAGTTGTTCGTTGATGCATCCGAAGACATTCGCCGGCTTCTGCATCAGTTTGCTGCCGGCTTCCTCAAGGAGCCCGATCCACAACTGATGGACGCGCTGTACCGGGTGGTCCACGATCCGGTGCCTGACGAATCCCCGCTGCACACCGATGACTTGTCGGTCATGGATGAGCCGGTCATCGAGACGCCGGTGCCCGAAGAACCGGTGCTTGCCCAGCCGGAGGTCGCTGCGTCGAGCCTCGCACCATTGACGACTTTCGACCTGCCTGCCCTGGTCGAAACCACGATCGATTTTGTTCCCCCCCACGCCGACACCCACCGCATTGAACATGCCGCGGTGCAGGACATCGACGACGACATCGATGTGCTGGACACGATCGACATCGATCTGTTCCCGATCTTTGCGGAAGAAGCCCAGGAACTGCTGCCCCAGCTCGAAGGCGCGTTGCGTCAATGGGTGGCGCGCCCGGACAACGGCAGTGCCCGATCGGAAGTGCTGCGCAATCTGCACACGCTCAAGGGCAGTGCGCGTCTGGCAGGCGCGCTGCGCCTGGGCGAGATGGTTCACCGCATGGAAACCACGGCCGAGCGACTGGGCTCCGACGTGCAACGCAGCGCCGACCTGGAGCCCTTGCAGTCCGCGTTTGATGCCATCAGCGCCCGTTTCGACGTGCTGCGTCGCCAGGATCCCGAGTCCGTCGATGTGGTGCAGACCGCTCCCGAGCAGATCGTGTCCGGGCCGGTTGCAGCCCTGGCGCCACCAGCCACCGACGGGGCACCGGATCTGTCCACCGAAGTCGTTGCGGCGCGGGGCATGGAAGGGCTCACCATGCCGGTGGCGCCCACGGTGTTGCAGGCCCGTGCGGGGGCTGCGGTGCGCGTGCGTCCCGAGTTGCTCGACCGCCTGGTCAACCAGGCCGGCGAGGTGATGATCACCCGCTCGCGCATGGAGTCCGAACTTGTGACGCTGCGGGGTTCGCTGAAAGATCTCACGGGCAACCTGGACCGCCTGCGTGGCCAGTTGCGCGACATCGAGCTGCAGGCCGAGACACAGATGCAGTCCCGCCTGGCCCAGGCGCGTGACGCAGATCAGTCGTTCGATCCGCTCGAATTCGACCGGTTCACCCGCGTGCAGGAGCTCACCCGCATGATGGCGGAGTCGGTGAACGACGTGGCCACCGTGCAGCGCAACCTGCAGCGCGCGGTGGAATCGACCGAAGACAGTCTGGTGGCCCAAGGCCGGCAGACCCGCGAGTTGCAGCGCGATCTCTTGCGCACGCGCATGGTGGAATTCGAAGGCATTTCCGAGCGGCTGTACCGTGTGGTCCGGCAAGCGTCCAAGGAAACCGGCAAGCAGGTTCGCCTGGACATCACCGGCGGCAACATCGAAATGGACCGTGGCGTGCTCGACCGCATGACCGCTGCGTTCGAACACCTGTTGCGCAACAGCGTGGTGCACGGCATCGAGACGCCCGAGGCCCGTGTGGCCGCCGGCAAGTCGGCCGAAGGTCAGATCGAAATCACGCTGGCGCAGGAACTCAACGATGTGTCGGTGGTGTTCGCCGATGACGGCGCCGGGCTGGATCTGGCGCGCCTGCGCGAGAAGGCGGCCGCGCTGGGTCTGGTCACGCCCGACGCAGACATCAGCGATGCGCACGCCGCCCAACTCGTTTTCGAGCCGGGCATCAGCACAGCGCGTGAAATATCCGAGCTGGCCGGCCGGGGCATCGGCATGGATGTGGTGCGCAACGACGTCGTCGCACTGGGTGGCCGCATCGAGACCGCCACCCAGGCCGGACAAGGCACCAACTTCAAGCTGGTGCTGCCGCTGACCACGGCGGTGACGCAGGTGGTGATGCTGCGCGCCGGCGCGCTCACCCTGGGCGTGCCGTCCAACCTGGTGGAGCTGGTGCGTCGCGTGAGCAACGACGAACTGAGCAAGGCCTACGCGAGCGGTTCGCTGATCGTGGCGGGCGAGGAAGTTCCGTTCTTCTGGGCGGGCGCCTTGCTGCAGTCGTCGGTGCAATCGTTGGAGAACAAGGGCCGCACGCTGCCGGTCATGATTTTCCGAAGTGCCGCCCAACGGATGGCCATGCACGTGGATGAGGTCCTGGGCAACCAGGAAGTCGTGGTGAAGAACCTGGGCTCACAGCTCTCGCGCCTGCCCGGTCTGGCCGGCATGTCGGTGCTGGCCTCGGGTGCCGTGGCCCTCATCTACAACCCGGTGGCCCTGGCCACGGTGTATGGCGAACAGGTTCGCAGCTGGGTGGCCAGTCGGCAGAAGGCCGCGCTGGCCATGCCCGAGGACGCACCGGCACCCATGGAGATGGCCGCCAATGCCGTGCCCTTGGTCCTCGTGGTCGACGACTCCATCACCGTGCGCCGCGTGACCCAACGGCTGCTGCAGCGCGAAGGCTACAGGGTGACGCTGGCGGCCGATGGGCTGCAGGCGCTGGAGAAGCTCCAGGCCGAGCGGCCCACGGTGGTTCTGTCCGACATCGAGATGCCGCGCATGGACGGCTTCGACCTCGTGCGCAACATCCGCAGCGATGCGCGACTGTCCGACCTGCCAGTGATCATGATCACCTCACGCATCGCGGAGAAACACCGCGAACACGCGCGTGAACTGGGTGTGGACCACTACCTTGGCAAGCCGTACTCCGAAGACGAACTGCTGGCCCTGATCGGCCACTACGCCAAAGCCACCGTCGAGGTTTGAGCGTCAGCCCAGGCAGCCGCGCGCGTCCACCCGCACGATGCGCTCCACCTGGCCCGCGGCCAGCCCACCGCGCACCCCGACCATGAAGTCGTGCAGGTTGACCGTGGGGTCGCAATGGCCCGGCACCAGCCAGACGACTTCGCCCAGCGCGGGCAGTGGATGGCTGCCGTCGGTGCGCAGCACGCCATGCTCATCACCACCGCTGGTGTAGCTCAACCCCTGGGGAAACCACACGCCGGGCATGCCGCTGTCGATGGCGTGGCTCTTGTGGCCGGCGTCGCACACCGCGTGGTCGGCGCTGCGGCTCATCACCTGGCTCTTCACGAACAAGGCGTGTTCAAACACCGGCGCCAGCGGCGTGGCCTCGTTGCTGGCGTAGTCGGCGTCCATGAACAGGTACGAGCCCACCTGCAGCTCGCCCCACACGCCACTGGTGGCCTCCAGCAAAAAGGTGCCGGTGCCTGCGCCCGTGACCAGGGGCACCTCGATGCCGGTGGCCCGAAGTGCCTCGCAGGTGGCCTGCACGGCGCGGGTGGAGGCGGCCATGGCCTTGGCGCGCTCGGCGGCCGTGCGGCGGTGCTGGGCGCCGCCGTGGTAAGCCTGCAGCCCGGCAAAGCGCAGCATCGGATGCGCTGTGATCGCCTGTGCCAGCGCCACGGCGGGCGCGCCGGGCGCGACGCCGCAGCGGCCTTGCCCCACGTCGATCTCCACCAGCACGTCCACGCAGGCGGGCGCGCTCACACCTGCAGCGCGCAAGGCATGGGCCAGACGCTCCACGCCCTGCGCGCTGTCGACGGCGATGGAAAACTTTGTCGGGAGATCGCGCACCGCCTGCGCCAGGTGCAGCAGTTTTGACGGCGCAATCACTTCGTTGCTGATGTAGACGTTGCGCACGCCCGCCCCGGCCAGCGCGAGCGCTTCGTCGGTCTTCTGCACGCACACGCCCACCGCGCCGTGGGCCATCTGCAGCTGGGCCAGCTCGGCGCTCTTGTGCATCTTGGCGTGCGGGCGCAGCCGCACGCCGTGCTCGTTGGCAAATGCCGCCATGCGCGCGAGGTTGCGGTCCATGGCGTCGAGGTCGATCACCAGCGTGGGTGTGTCAACGACCTCCACACCATGGCCGATCCAGGCCTGCGCCCGGCGCCAGCGCGTCAATGATGCGGATTCATGCATTGCGTTCATCCAGGGTTTTGCCGTGATCGGATTGCAGGTGGCTGGTGTCGGCCCAACCCACCAGGCTGAGGCCTTCGGGCGACCACAGCAGCCGGTTGACGGCGGTGTTGGTCAGCTCCCAGCTGCGCGGCGCCTGCAAGCTCAGGCGCGTGGCGGCGCGGTACAGGATGTCCAGCACGCCGCCGTGCGCCACCATGAGAATCTGCTCGCCCGGGTGGCGAGCGGCGAGTTCTTCCACGGTGGACACGACGCGCGCCTCGAGCTGCAACAGCGATTCGCCGCCCGCGGGCGCGAAGTCGGGCACCCGCTTGCGCCAGGCCAGGGACTCCTCGGGAAAGCGCTGCTCCAGCTCGGTCCAGGTGTGGCCTTCGAAACGGCCGAAACAGCGCTCGCGCAGGCCCACGTGCGTCGTCACGGTCTGGTCGCGCGTGCGGGCCACCGCCTGTGCGGTCTCCAGGGCGCGCAGCAGGTCGCTGGCGTAGCAGGCAGCGATCGGTTCGTCGCGCAGGGCGTGGGCCAGTTGGGCCGCTTGCCGGCGACCGTGTTCGTTGAGTTCGATGTCGGTGTGCCCCTGGATGCGCGTGTCGCGATTCCAGGCGGTCTCACCGTGGCGCACGGCCAGGATGCGGGTGACTTGCAAAGGGTGTCCTTGAAGGCGGGCGGAAGGCTGCAACTGTACCGGTGACGCCACTTTCGCGGGCGTTGAACACCTTGAAAACACGGGGTTGCGACACAATCCGTTGCATGACACTGGCGCCATCTCCGCCCGACGGGGATTTTTCGACCCTCTTCAATTTCCTGCCCATCGGGGCCTACCGCAGCTCGCCCAAAGGGCAGATGCTGCGCGCCAACCAGGCGCTGGTGCGGCTCAACGGTTATGCGTCCGAGGCGGAACTGACGGATGCGGTGAACGACATCGCCAACGAGTGGTACGTTGACCCGGTGCGACGCCGGGAGTTCCAGGCCCAGTTGGAGCGCGACGGCTACGTGCGCGGCTTCGTTTCGGAGATCCACCGCCACAAGACACGCGAACGTGTGTGGATCAGCGAGAACGCGCACGGCGTGCGCGATGCATCGGGTGTGCTGCTGTATTACGAGGGCACGGTGGAGGACATCACCGATCGCATGCGCGACCAGAAGGCACTGCGCGACAGCGAGGAGCAACTGAGGCTGATCACTGCCCAGATGCCGGGTGCCGTTTTCTCGGTGTTTGTGCGGCACGACGGCGAGCGCGAGTACCGTTTTCTCAGCGCCGGCGTCCGCGAGCTCTACGGTTTCGAGGCCGAAGACCTGATGCGCGATCCCGCGTTGCTCTCGCGGTACTTTCATCCGGAAGACCGGGTCATGCTGGAGCGGGACCGCCAGGCCATCATGTCGGGCGTGGTCAGTCTGGACACCGAGTTCCGTGTCGTGCTGCCGGACGGGCGCATCAAGTGGATCTGCAACCGGTCCAGCGCGGTGTCGGCCGATGAGCAGGGTTTCCTGCGCGTGGGCGTGCTGTTCGACATCACCGACCGCAAGGAAGCCGAAGCCGCCTTGCACGCCAGCGAGACGCTCTGGAAACTGGCCCTGGAGAGCGCGGGCGATGGTGTGTGGGACTGGAACATCCGCACGGGCGAGGAGTTCTTCTCCACCAGCATCAAGGCCATGTTTGGCTATGCCGACGACGACATCGCCAACCTCGCCGCAGAGCTCGACGCGCGCACCCATCCCGACGACCGGGCGCAGATGGAGCTGGACCGCGCGGCCCACTTCGAGGGGCGTTCACCGATGTACCGCAACGAGCACCGCATCCGTTGCAAGGACGGACGCTGGAAGTGGGTGCTGTCGCGCGGGGTCGTGATCGCGCGCGACAGCAACGGGTTGCCGCTGCGCATGGTCGGTACCCACACCGACATCACCGAGCTCAAGGAGGCCGAATCCCAACAGCGCGCGCTCGAAGCGCAACTGCGCGAGTCGCAAAAGATGGAGGCCATCGGTACCCTGGCCGGGGGCGTGGCGCACGATTTCAACAACCTGCTCGCGGCCATCCTGGGCAACCTCGTGCTGGCGCGCGAGGACGTGGGTGAAGACCACCCGGCGCAGGAAAGCCTGGCCGAGATCAGCCGTGCCGCGATCCGCGCACGCCAGCTGGTGCAGCAGATCCTGACCTTCAGCCGCCGTCAGACCCAGGAGATGCAGCGCCAACCGCTCAAGCCACTGGTGGAAGAAGCCCTGGGTCTGATGCGCTCGTTGCTGCCCGCCGGCCTCAAGCTGGTCGCGCGCCTGCCGTCGTCAGGCCTGCAGGTGCTGGCCGACGCCACCCAGATGCAACAGGTGCTGATGAACCTGTGCACCAACGCCTGGCAGTCCATGGAAGGCGGCTCGGGTGACATCACCGTGGCGCTGCGCGAGGTGCGACTGGATGCCTCGCAGGCCTTGCAGCTCGGAGGCCTGACCCCCGGCACGTACGCCTGCCTGAGCGTGGCCGACAACGGCACCGGCATGGACATCGAGACGCAGCGCCGCATCTTCGAACCGTTCTTCACCACCAAGGCACCCGGCGCGGGCACCGGTCTGGGTCTGGCGGTGGTGCATGGCATCGTCAAGGCACACCGGGGGGCAATCAGCGTGCACTCTCAGCCCGGCGAAGGCACGCGCTTCGATGTGTACCTGCCCCTGGCCGCTGCGGCCGATGCTGGCGAGAGCGCATCGATGGCGGTGAGCGCGGCGCCCGTGCCGATGTCCAGCGCCGTCACGGGCAAGCACGTGGTCTACATCGACGACTACGAAGCGCTGGTGTTTCTGGTCGGGCGCCTGCTGCGCAAGCACGGACACCAGGCCACCACGTTCGAATCGGGGGAAGCGGCGCTGGCCTGGATGCAGGCGAATCCCGGTGTGCACGTCGACCTGGTGGTCAGCGACCAGAACATGCCAGGCCTGTCGGGTGTGGAAACGGCCACCGAGATCCGGCGCCTGCGCCCCGGGCTCAAGATCGCCATCATTTCCGGGCATGTGAACGACCGGTTGCTGGCCGAGGCGAGTGAGGCCGGTGTGAGCGACGTGATGGGCAAGCAGGACAGCATGGACGCACTGGGCGAGGCCATTCGCGACCTGCTGGATCGCGATGCTTGAAACCTGGCCCGGGGGGTCGGCCGCTCCTCAGCGCGGCACTTCGATGTTGACCTGACGCAGTCCCTCGGGCGGCGTGGGAAAGCCGCGCAGGGCGGCATCCAGCATGGCCAGCCACAAGGCGTTGGAGCTGTTCCAGCGGCCATCGTGCGCGGCGCGGGTCTCGTACACCACCCGCCCGCTGGCCGCATGGCGAATCACCAGCGACACCTCTCGCTGGTAGTAGGGCGTGTCCATGCGCATGAAAAGCGGTGCGTAGATGATCTGGCCCGTGCCGGTCACCACGTAGTCGCGTCCCGGAAAGCCGAATCCCGGCCCGAAGCCACCACCCCAAAAGCCGTCATAAGGGCTCTCCCAAGGCGCACGGGGCAGGCGCAGCGTGGCCGCGCTGACTTCCACCGTCCAGGGCGCCGTCACGCCAGCGGCGGCTGGCGTCCAGCCCACTTTGGCGAGCGACAGGGTGGCGAGCCTTTCCAGTTCGTTTTGCCCGGCACCGCGGTTGTCTTGCTGCGACGGCAACCGCTCGAAGCGGAACACCTGGGGCGCCTGGGGAATGACCGCCGGCGTGGAGGTACCCGACGGCGTGGGGCGGTCGGCCCAGCGTGCGTAGCTCTGCACCTGGTTGTCCACCAGGTACACGCTGGCGCAACCGCTGAGCGCGAACAGGGCAAGCGCTGCAGTGCAGATCTTGAACAGGCCGGCCCAGGGGCGGGCGCAAGATGGGGTCGTCATGAAGCCTCCTTTTTCCAGGGTGGCGATCGCCGGCCCCCGGGGGTCTCAGTGCGCCGCGGAAATCGATATGACTGCGCGCGCAGGGTTTGCGTTCCCTTCGACGCCGCTTTCTTCAGGCCATGCCGGCGCCACCACGGGCAGCGGCTCGTCGTCGAACGCCTTGTCCCCGTCCTCAAAGGCCTCACCCGTGGCGTGAATGGTTTCAAACGGAAACAGCGAGCGATCCATCAGGTGGCTGGGCACGATGTTCTGCAATGCCGTGAACATGTTCTCCACACGGCCCGGGAAACGCTTCTCCCAGTCCTTGAGCATCAGCCCCACCTGTTTGCGTTGCAGGTTTTCCTGGCTGCCGCACAAGGTGCACGGGATGATGGGGAACTGCCGCACCTCGGCCCAGCGGGTGAGGTCCTTCTCGGCCACGTAGGCCATGGGTCTGATCACCACGTGCTGCCCGTCGTCGCTCACCAGCTTCGGTGGCATGCCCTTGAGCTTGGCGCCGAAGAACATGTTGAGCAGCAGCGTCTGCAGGATGTCGTCGCGGTGGTGGCCCAGCGCGATCTTGGTCGCACCGAGCTCGCTGGCCACGCGGTACAGGATGCCGCGGCGCAGGCGCGAGCACAGACTGCACATGGTCTTGCCCTCGGGGATCACGCGCTTGACGATGGAGTAGGTGTCCTGGTTCTCGATGTGGAACTTCACGCCCAGCTTGGTGAGGTAGGCCGGCAGGATGTCGGCCGGAAAGCCGGGCTGCTTCTGGTCGAGGTTGACCACGATCAGCTCGAAGCCGATGGGCGCGCGCGCCTGCAGTTTCTGCAGGATGTCGAGCATGGCGTAGCTGTCCTTGCCACCCGAGAGGCAGACCATCACGCGGTCGCCTTCCTCGATCATGTTGTAGTCGACGATCGCGCGGCCGACCTCGCGGCACAGGCGCTTCTCAAGTTTGTGGTTTTCGTGTTCGGTGTTCATGGATGGCTCTCCAGGGCCTAACGCCAGGTGTTCCCGGGCATGATGCGTTGCATGAAGGCGGCGAACATCGGCACGGTGAATGCCGTGTCGCCGTGGGTCTGGCTCCAGACCATGCCTTTGGTGATCAAGGAGCTGCGCGTGGGTGCGAGCGACGACACCTTTTCATCGAGGCAGGCCGCGATGTCGCCCGAACGGTGCGGGCCTTCACCCAGTTCGGCCATGGCACGCAGGTACTTTTTTTCCTTGGGCGTGCAGCGGTCGAAGCGCACGCGGAAGAAGCCTTCGTCGAGCGCGGCAATCGCCGTGACACTGGCCTTGCGCACCACGTCGATGCCGATCGGGCTGGCGTCGGCGGCCAGCCAGGTGTGGCTGCCCCAGGTCTGCAGGAAGTAGGCATAGCCCTGGCTCAGGCGCAGGATTTCGTGCAGCGCGGGCGAGGTGATCGCGACGCCTTCGTCGTGCAGTGGCTTTTCGATCGCCTGCGTGGCGGCCTCGGTGGGCAGGGCGCCGATCTCGGGAAAGTCGAACAGCCGCTCGGCATACGACTTGGCATTGCCCAGCTGGCCACGCAACTGCGGCAGCCCCGCGCCGACCAGCACCACCGGCAGTTGCCGTTGCGCCGTGCGGTGCAGGGATGTGATCAGCGCGGCGAGCTGCGGTTCTTCCACGTACTGCAGTTCGTCGATGAAGATGGCCAGGGCCGTGCCTGCCGCCCTGGCGGCCAGGCCGACCTGTTCCATCAGGGCCTGCAGGTCGTGTTCGAGATCGCCGTTGTCGGCCAGGCCGGGCTCGGGCTCGAAGTCGATGCCGACCTCGATGTCGTTGTAGGTCACCTTCAGCCGGCTCGCGAAGCCGGCCAGCGCGCGCAGGCCGCGGATCGCAAACGCTTTGGCGGCTTCGGTCTGGCTCAGGCGCAGCAGGGCCTGTCGCAACTGGGGCGCGAGCAACGCGGGCAGGGACCGACCCTCCGGCGCTTCCAGCCGGACCGTGTGGATCCCGGCGGCTTCGGCATCGTCGCGAACGCGGTCGAGCAGCACCGTCTTGCCGACCCCGCGCAGCCCCACCAGCATGGCGCTCTTGGCGGGGCGGCCGATGCGCGCGCGCTCCAGCGCGATGCGCAGGGATTCGCGCAAGGCATCACGGCCGGCCAGCTCGGGTGGTGGCGTGCCCGCGCCGGGCGCGAAGGGGTTTCGAACGGGATTCATGGCGCGATTCTACTGAAATTTGGTAAGTTATAAAAAATAGATAACTTCTCAAACTTCGCTTGATTCGGTTGTCGCCGGAGCACGTGCCCCACCCCAGTAGACGTCACGGAACCGGCTCTGCCGGGCCGTAGACGTCGCCCCCTTGAGGGGGTGGCGCGAAGCGCCGTGGGGGTGAATCCGATCTACCACTGCCCGCTTTCCATCCGGATCGCCACTTCGCAGTCTTCAAAAATCTCCAGCTTGGCGATCTTCACCCGCACACCGATCACGCCGGGCATCTGCATCAGCCGGCGCGTGAGTTTGCCGATCAGGCTTTCCAGCAGGTTCACGTGTTCGGCGGTGCACTCGTCGATGATGATCTGGCGCACCTTGCGGTAGTCGAGCACGTGGCCGATGTCGTCGTCGTGCGGCAGCAGGGGTTGTGTTCCCTGGTTGAGTTCGGCGTCCACCTGGATCGGCTGCGGGGCCGATTTTTCGATGTCGAGAATGCCCAGGCTGGCGTCGAAGCGCAAACCGCTGAGTGTGAGGATCTGGGTGCCGGCGTAGGTGGCGTTCATGGGCATCGGTCCGGGTTACATGAGCGAAAAATCGCGCTCGAAGCGCATGAGGTGCTGGCCGCCGTCCACCAGCAGCGTGGTGCCGGTGATGGACGAATTGCCCAGCGCAAAGGCCACGGTGGCGGCCACGTCTTCAGGGGTTGAGGAGCGGCCCAGCGGGGACTGCTGGTGCAGGGCGGCGAACTGCTCGTCGCTCAGCAGGTGGCTGGTGAGCGTGAGGCCCGGGGCCACGCCCACCACCCGCACGCGCGGGGCGAGTGCCAGCGCCAGCATGGTGTTGGCGGCTTCCAGCGCGGCCTTGGAGAGCGTGTAGCTGAAGAAGTCCGGGTTCATGTTCCAGAGCTTCTGGTCGAGCAGGTTGACCACGGCGCCTCGGGCATCTCGGGCGCTCAGGTGCGCGTGCAGCGCCTGCGCCAGCAGCACGGCCGCGCCGGTGTTGGCCCGCAAGTGGGTTTCCATGGCGGCGAAACCGAAGCTCGCGGCGTTGTCGTTCTCGAAGGTGGAGGCGCTGTTGACCACCGCGTCGAGTTGTCCGAAGTGCGCCACCACGGCCGGCAGCAGGGCGCGCACGCTGGTCTCATCGGCCAGATCGGCGAAGAAGGTGGCGGCGCTGCCGGGGCGACCGGTGAGGGCGTCGCAGTCGGTGGCGGTGTGCTGCGCATGGGTGGCCGAGTGGCGGTGGTGCACGGCCACGTTCCAGCCGGCACGCGCCAGGGTGAGCGCGATGTCGCGGCCCAGGCGCTTGCCCGCGCCGGTGACGAGCACGGTGCGCGCTTCGGGCGCGGCAGGGGCGGACGAGGAGGGCATTGGGCGACAATCCGGGGGTGCAGACCCCCATGGCAACAGAACCGACGAGTTTAACGAGCGACCTCCTGCAGCGGGTGGTCGGGGCCATCGCACAAGCCGGGGGCTGGCTGCCGTTCGACCGCTTCATGGCGATGGCCTTGTACGAGCCCGGCCTGGGCTATTACGCCAACACCGCGCCCAAGTTCGGTCACACACCGCACGGTGGCAGCGACTTCGTGACCGCGCCCGAACTCACCCCGCTCTTTGGTCACACCCTGGCCCGCCAGGTGGCCCAGGCCCTGGACGCCACCGGCACCGACGAGGTGTGGGAGTTCGGTGCCGGCACCGGCGCCCTCGCCTTGCAGGTCATCGAAGCCCTGGCCGACCAGGGCCGGCCGCTGCGCGGCTACACCATCGTCGATCTCTCTGGCAGCCTGCGCGAGCGCCAGCGCGCCACCCTGGTGGCATACGCAGACGTGGTGCGCTGGGTGGACGCCTTGCCCGAGCGCATGGAGGGCGTGGTGCTGGGCAACGAAGTGCTCGACGCCATGCCGGTGCAGTTGCTGGCGCGCGTGGGCGGCGCGTGGTTCGAGCGCGGCGTGGCGTGGAACGAAGGCCGACTGGCCTGGGCCGATCGACCCACCGAGCTGCGCCCGCCCGTGGACGTGCCGGGCGAGCACGACTACCTCACCGAGATCCACCCCCAGGCCGAGGCATTCGTGCGCACCCTGGCCGACCGGCTGCAGCGCGGTGCGGCGTTTTTCCTCGACTACGGTTTCCCCGAGGCCGAGTACTTTCATGCACAGCGCCACATGGGCACGCTGATGTGCCACCGCGCGCACCGCAGCGACAGCGATCCGCTGGCCGATGTGGGCCAGAAGGACATCACCGCGCACGTGAATTTCACCGGCATTGCCCTGGCCGCGCAGGACGCCGGCATGGCGGTGCTGGGCTACACGAGCCAGGGCCGGTTCCTGCTCAACAGCGGCCTGCTGCAGCTCGCTCAGACCGCCGACATGCGCCAGAACGCGATGATGCAGAAGCTGCTCAACGAACACGAGATGGGCGAGTTGTTCAAGGTGGTGGCGCTGGCCCCCGCCGCCAGCGCGCAGGGCTGGCTGCCGTTGGGTTTTGAGACTGGCGACCGCACCCACAGGCTCTGACCATGATCCGCTGGATGATCGTCATCTTCCTGGCGCTGCTGCTCATCAGCTGGTTCACACCGATGCTGCGGCGCCTGGGCTTCGGCCGGTTGCCGGGCGACCTGCGGTTCAAGGCCTTCGGGCGCGACTGGAACCTGCCGTTCGCCACCACCATCGTGCTGAGCATGCTGGCCAGCCTCATCAGCTACCTGGTCTGAGCGATTGAGAGCAAGTCGCTTGCATTTCGCGCGCCGACCACCAACTGCTTGACCATGACCACCGACCTCCTGCACATCGTCTGCCCCCATTGCCACACCACCAACCGCGTGGCGCAGGCCAGCCTCTCGCAGGCGCCCGACTGCGGCAAGTGCCACAAACCGCTGTTCACCGGTCACCCCGTGGCGCTGGACGAAGCGGCATTCGACAAACACATTGCCCGCTCCCAGGTGCCGGTGCTGGTGGACTTCTGGGCGCCGTGGTGCGGCCCGTGCCGTGCGATGGCGCCGCAGTTCGAAGCCGCCGCGCGCGAGCTTGAACCCCACATGCGCCTGGCCAAGGTGAACACCGAAGAAGCACAACAGCTCGGCGCGCGGCTGCAGATCCGCAGCATTCCCACCCTCGCGCTGTTTGTGGGTGGCCGCGAAGTGGCGCGCCAGCCAGGCGCCATGGGTGCGGCGGACATCGTGCGCTGGGCGCGCTCACAGCGCGCGGGTTGACCCAGGTGGCCGCGCCGCCGGCGTCGGGCTATCATGCGCCGCTTTGCGCCGCCTGCCTGACGCGACGCGCACCACCGGAGGCACACCGCCATGTCCCCTGACGTTTCCGAGACCGGCCGTCTGCTCGCCGATGTGGGTGGCACCAACGCCCGTTTTGCCTGGCAAAGCGGTGCCGGCGCGCCGGTGACCGATGTGCGTGTGTTGGCCTGCGCCGATTTCCCCACGCTGCAGGCGGCCATGCACGCCTACCTCGAAGGCCTGGGCCGTGGTCGGCCTGCCCTGGCGGCCATCGCCATCGCCAACCCCGTCACCGGGGACCAGGTCCGCATGACCAACCACCACTGGGCTTTCTCGCAGGCGGCGGTGAAGGCCGAGTTCAACCTGGCACACCTGCGCCTGCTCAACGATTTCACCGCGCTCGCCCTGGCCCTGCCCGACCTGCCCGCCAGCGAGCTGCGCCAGGTCGGCGGCGGGGTGGGCGAACCCGACAAGGCCCGCGCATTGCTGGGCGCGGGCACCGGTCTGGGGGTGTCGGGGCTGCTGCCCGACGGCGCGGGCGGCTGGGTGCCCGTGGAGGGCGAGGGTGGCCACGTGACGCTGCCCGCGGTGAGCGCCCGTGAGCGGCTGGTGATGGACGGTCTCATGCGGATGTATGGCCGCGCCTCGGCGGAACGGCTGTGCAGCGGCCAGGGACTGGTCGACACCTTCACGCTGCTGTGCGATGCCGACGGCGTGGCCTTGAGCGGCATGAGCACGGCCGCCTCGGTGGCCGACGCTGCCTTGCACGCACGCCAGCCACAGGCGCTGGAAGCGCTGAACATGCTGTGCGCCATGCTGGGCTCGGTGGCCGGCAATCTGGCGCTCACGCTGGGCGCGCGCGGCGGGGTCTATGTGGGCGGTGGCATCGTGCCGCGCCTGGGCAGCTGGTTCGACACTTCCCCGTTTCGCGACCGGTTTCAATCCAAGGGCCGCTTTCAGACCTACCTCCAGGACGTGCCCGTGTGGGTGATCACGTCGGCGCAATCACCGGCCTTGCTGGGCGCCGCGCGGGCGCTCTCCGGCGTGCGCTGATCCCCATCGCGCCCGCGGTTTGCGGGTTTCTCCGGATGTGATCATTAATTAATTAATGAAAAATGAACGACCTCGGCGCAACCGACGTCCGTTCGGTGGATGCCTGCCGGGTCCATTCACCAGGCCACAGGCCCACCTTCGGAGACAACCATGAAATTCCCCGTCACGCTCGGTGCGGCCCTTGTGGCCGCCATGCTCGCCACCGCCTGCGGCAAAAAAGAGGAGGCCGCGCCCGTGGCCGCCACCCCGGCGCCGGCCGCGGCTCCCGCCGCTGCGCCCCAGCAGACGGTGGAGGTGCTGCACTACTGGACCTCGGGCGGCGAAGCCAAGTCGGCCGCCGAGCTCAAGGCCATGCTGGAAGCCAAGGGTCACCTGTGGAAAGACTTCGCCGTGGCCGGTGGCGGCGGTGAAAACGCCATGACCGTGCTCAAGAGCCGCGCCGTTTCGGGCAACCCGCCCACCGCCGCCCAGGTCAAGGGCCCGGCCATCCAGGAATGGGCCAACGAAGGCATGCTGACCAGCATCGACAGCGTGGCCCGGGCCGAAAAATGGGACGAGTTGTTGCCCAAGGTGGTGGCCGATGTCATGAAGTCCAAGGGCAGCTACGTGGCCGCGCCGGTCAACGTGCACCGCGTCAACTGGATGTGGGCCAACCCCGAGGTGCTGAAGAAGGCGGGTGTGGAAGGCATGCCCAAGACCTGGGACGAGTTCTTCGTCGCGGCCGACAAGATCAAGAAATCGGGCAACGTGGCGCTGGCCCACGGTGGCCAGAACTGGCAGGACTTCACGGTGTTCGAGTCGGTCGTGCTCGGCGTGGGTGGCCCGCAGTTCTACACCGACGCGTTCGTCAAGCTCGACCCCGCGGCGCTGACCAGCCCCACCATGACGAAGGCGTTCACCACGTTCCGCAAGCTCAAGGGCTACACCGACGCCGCCTCCACCGGCCGCGACTGGAACATGACCACCGCCACCGTGATCCAGGGCAAGGCCGGCTTCCAGTTCATGGGCGACTGGGCCAAGGGCGAGTTCACCGCCGCTGGCCAGAAGCCCGGTGAAGGTTTCCTGTGTGCCGCCGCGCCCGGCACGGCCAACGCCTACACCTTCAACGTCGACTCCTTCATCATGTTCAAGCTCAAGGACGAGGCCGCGCAGAAGGCGCAGGGCGACCTGGCCTCGGCGATCCTGAGCACCGAATTTCAGGAAGTCTTCAACCAGAACAAGGGGTCCATCCCGGTGCGTCTGGGCCACGACATGAGCAAGTTCGACGACTGCGCCCAGCTCTCGGCGAAGGACTTCGTGGCCACCGCCCAGTCGGGCGGCCTGGTGCCGTCGATTGCCCACGGCATGGCGGTGGAGCCGGCCAAGCAGGGCGCGATCCAGGACGTGGTGACGCAGTTCTGGAACGACGACAAGCTCAGCGTGGCCGACGCGCAGAAGCGCATCGCCCAGGCCGCGGCCGCCAAGTAAGCCAGGCTCGTGAAACAGGTGCAGGCCCTGGGGGCTTGCACCTGCCGCGCCATGAAAAACAACCTCGACCACATCCTGCCGCGGCTGGTGCTCGCACCGGCCTTCGTGCTGGGCCTGGGCTTCATCTACGGCTTCATGGCCTGGAACGGCCTGCTCTCGGTGACGGCCTCGCGCATGCTGCCCAACTACGAGCTGGTGGGGCTGGCGCAGTACGGCCGGCTGTGGGAGATGGACCGCTGGTGGGTGGCGCTCAAGAACCTCGCCATCTTCGGCGTGCTCTACGTCGGCCTCTCCATGGCGCTGGGCATTTTTCTCGCGATCCTGCTCGACCAGAAGGTGCGCGGCGAAGGCTTCATCCGCACCGTCTACCTCTACCCCATGGCGCTGTCCTTCGTGGTCACCGGCACGGCGTGGAAGTGGATCCTCAATCCCAGCGAGGGCCTGCAGAAGGTGGTGCAGGACATGGGCTGGACCAGCTTCACCTTCGACTGGCTGGTGCAGTCCGACATGGCCATCTACTGCGTGGTGATCGCCGGCGTGTGGCAGTCGGCGGGCTTTGCCATGGCGCTGTTCCTGGCGGGCCTGCGCGGCATCGACGACAGCATCATCAAGGCCGCGCAGATCGACGGTGCCTCGCTGCCCCGCATCTACCTGCGCATCGTGCTGCCCGCGCTCAGCCCGGTGTTTTTCTCCACGCTCATGGTGCTGGCCCACCTGGCCATCAAGAGCTTCGACCTGGTGATGGCGCTCACCTCGGGTGGCCCGGGTTATGCCACCGACGTGCCGGCCACCTTCATGTACGCCATGAGTTTCAGCCGCGGCCAGATCGGCCTGGGTGCGGCCAGCGCCACCATCATGCTGGCCACGGTGGCCGCCATCGTCGTGCCTTACCTGTACAGCGAGCTGCGGAGCAAACCCCATGACCGGTAACCGCAACGTGCTGGGCCGCTTCGTGCTCATGACCAGCTTGCTGGTCGGCGCCGCGTTTTTCCTCGCGCCGCTCTACGTGCTGCTCGCCACCTCGTTCAAGGACGCCGACGAGATCCGCAACGGCAATCTGCTCAGCCTGCCGGGCAGCCTCAACTTCTCGGCCTGGGGCCAGGCGTGGTCCAGCGCCTGCACCGGGGTGGACTGCAACGGCTTGCAGCCGTTCTTCTGGAACTCGGTGTTCATGGCCATCCCCGCGGTGCTGATTTCCACCACCTGGGGCGCGCTCAACGGCTATGTGCTGAGCCTGTGGAAATTTCGCGGCAGCGAGACCTTCTTCGGTCTGCTGCTGTTCGGCGTGTTCATGCCGTTTCAGGTGGTCTTGCTGCCCATGAGCCAGGTGCTGGGCTGGATGGGTCTGTCCAGCTCCATCGGCGGCTTGATCCTGGTGCATTGCCTGGCCGGCCTGCCCAGCACCACGCTCTTTTTTCGCAACTACTACGCAGCCGTGCCGGGCGAGTTGCTGCAGGCCGCCAAGCTCGATGGCGCGGGCTTCTGGCAGATTTTCCTGCGCATCATCGTGCCCATGTCCACGCCCATCGTCATGGTCACCCTCATCTGGCAGTTCACCCAGATCTGGAACGACTTCCTCTTCGGCGTGGCCTTCAGCGGCGCCGATTCCAAACCCGTCACGGTGGGCCTGAACAACCTGGCCAACACCACCAGCAGCGTGAAGGCCTACAACGTGGACATGGCCGGCGCCCTGATTGCCGCCTTGCCCACGGTGGCGGTCTACGTGCTCGCGGGCCGTTACTTTGTGCGCGGCCTGACGGCTGGCGCGGTGAAAGGTTGAACTCCATGGCTGCATCCGCCGCATCCGCGCTCGACATCCGGGGCGTGCGCAAATGTTTCGGCAAGGGCGAGCGGCAGGTCGAGGTCTTGAAGAAGATCGACATCGCCGTGGCCCCGGGCGAATTCCTCATCCTGGTCGGGCCTTCGGGCTGCGGCAAGTCCACTTTGCTGAGCATCATCGCGGGCCTCGAAGAACCCACCGAAGGCTCCATCCACATCGGCTCGCGCAACGTGGTGGGCGTGGCGCCCGCGCAGCGCGACATCGCCATGGTGTTCCAGAGCTACGCGCTCTACCCCACCATGAGCGTGGCCGACAACATCGGCTTCGCGCTGGAAATGCGCAAGGTGCCCAAGCCCGAGCGCCAGCGGCGCATCGCCGAGGTGGCCGCCATGCTGCAGATCGAACACCTGCTGGAGCGCCGGCCGAGCCAGCTCTCGGGCGGTCAGCGCCAGCGCGTGGCCATGGGCCGGGCCCTGGCGCGCCAGCCGCAGCTGTTCCTGTTCGACGAGCCGCTGTCCAACCTGGACGCCAAGCTGCGCGTGGAAATGCGCGCCGAGATCAAACGCCTGCACCAGGCCAGCGGCATCACCAGCGTGTACGTCACGCACGACCAGATCGAGGCCATGACACTGGGCAGCCGCATCGCCGTGATGAAGGACGGCATCCTGCAGCAGCTCGGCACGCCCGACGAGATCTACAACCGCCCGGCCAACACCTACGTGGCCACCTTCATCGGTTCGCCCACCATGAACCTGGTGCCGGGGCGCAGCGTGGCCGAAGCCGGCCGCGGCTTCAGCATCGCCGGTGCCGACCTGCCGCTGGCCTGCCCGGGCGCGGGCCACAGCGAGGCGCTGATGGGCCTGCGGCCCGAGCACATCACCCTGACCGACAGCGCGCCCTGGCGTGGCGAGGTGAGCGTGGTCGAGCCCACCGGTGCCGACACCTTCGTGGTGATCAAGACCGAGGCCGGCGACGTGACGGTGCGCACCGCGCCGCAGGTGCGCGTGGCGCCCGGGGACCGCGTGGGGCTGGAGGTGCAGGCGCTGCACGTGAACTGGTTCGATCCAGGCTCCGGGCAACGGATGCCCTGAGCGCGGTGCCGGCGCTAAGCTTGGCGTCTGCACCCTTCCCACACCTCAGGAGCCATCATGAGCCAGTCCACCCTGCGCATTGCCCTTGTGTTCAACCCCGAAGACCAGACCTGGATGCGCCGCGCTTCACTCGCCGTGCCCGATTTCTGGCGCGGGCACGGCGTGGCGCCGGCCGCCGGCGACGTGTTCCGGCTGGGTGGGCGTCAGTTCACCGTGCAGGGCCGGCTGTGGGAGCAGGACGGTGAAGGCACGGTGCTGCGCATCTTTGTCGGCAGCGCACACGCCGAGAGCGATTCGGTGTTCGGCTGACCGCCCCGGTCAACCGATGTGAAGCACCACGCGCAGTCCGTGCGGTGTCGCTCGCTCCACCGCCGCGTCACCGCCATGGCGCCGCGCGATCTCGCGCACGATGGCCAGGCCCAGGCCGCAGCCGCCGGGCAGTTCGCTGGCGCGCCAGAAGCGCTGGAACACATGGGCCATCTCCTCGTCGGTGAGCCCGGGGCCGTTGTCTTCGACCGCGAGTTCGGCGCCTGAACCGCGCGCAGTGACTCGCAGGGTGACGCTGCTGCCGCGCGGTGTGTAGCGCAGCGCGTTGTCGATGAGGTTGGCCAGGGCCTCGCGCAGCTGCAGGGCGTCACCGTCCAGGGGCAGGTGCTCGACACCTTCATAGCCCAGGTCGACGCCGGCGGCCATGGCGCGCGGGGTCCATTCGCGGGCCACCTCCCGCGCCAGTTCGGCCAGGTCCAGCGGCTCGCGCCGCGCCTGGGTTTCGTTTCGGGCCAGTGTGAGCAACTGGTGCACCAGGTGGGCGCTGCGTTCGGCACCGGTGAGCACCTTGGCCAGGCGCGCGCCCAACACCGGGTCGTGTGTTTCCCGCTGCGCCAGCTCCACCTGGCTGATGAGCCCCGCCAGTGGCGTGCGCAACTGGTGGGCCGCGTCGTTGATGAAGCGCTTCTCCTGCGCCACGCTGCGCTCCACTTCGCCCAGCAAGCCGTTGACGGCCTGGACCAGGGCGTGCACTTCGCTGGGTGCCTGTGTCATGCCGATGGGCGACAGCGCGTTGACCGAGCGGTTCTCCAACTGGCCGGTGAGGCGTTTGAGCGGCGCAAGGCCGCGGCGGATGCCGCCATACACCAGCAGACTCAGCAGCACGCCGATGGCCAGCAGCGGCACCAGCAGATCGGCCACCAGTTCGCGCGCGATCTGCTGCTGCGCGGCCGTGCCCTTGCCCACCTGCACGCGCAGGGTCTGGGGCGCGCTGTCTTCGCCGTAGCTCACGTCCATGGCCACGATGCGCAGCGGCTGTCTGTCCAGCGTGGCGCGGTAGAGCATGGGTTCGCCGAAGCGCGTGGGCGCATGGGGTGGCGCGGGCAGGCGCGGGTTGCCCAGCAGGAACTGGCCGGGGGGTGAGGTCACCAGGTAGCTCAGCGGGTCGCCGGGGTCCTGCGCCAGCACGTCTTGCGCAGCACGCGGGAAATCGATCAAGAGGCCCGAGCCGATCGGTTTGACCTGCCGCGCCAGGGCGCGCACCGACTGCATGAGCGATTGGTCGATGGCCTTTTCGGCGTAGCTCAGCGCGATGCGGTACGTGAGCAGGCCGCCACCGGCCCACAGCACCAGTTGCGGCAGCAGCAACCACAGCAGCAGCTGACGGCGCAGCGACAGGAGCGATGGTTTGCTCAAGTGGCCCTTTTAGTCAGGGGTCATTTCGAGCAGGTAGCCCAGACCGCGGATGTTGCGGATGTTCAGCGGTGAGCCGGTGAGCTTGCGGCGCAGCCGGTGCACATACACCTCCAGCGCGTTGGAGGCCAGCGCGCCCGTCTCGCCGGGCACGGTCTGCCAGGCGCTCAGCACATCGTCTCGGCTGACCACACGACCGGTGTGGCGCACCAGCAGGTCCAGCAGGGTCCATTCGCGCGGGGTGAGGTCGATGGCTTCCTGGCCGAGCCAGGCGCGTTGCAGGTGAGCGTCCAGGCGCAGCGGGTGGCTTCCGTCGCCGGGATCGCTGGCGCTCGCCGAGGGCAGGTTGGCGCGGCGCAGCAAGGCCTGCAGTCGGGCCTGCAACTCGTCGAGGCTGAAGGGTTTGGTGAGGTAGTCGTCGGCGCCGGCGTTGAGGCCAGCCACACGGTCTTCAACACCGTCGCGCGCGGTGAGCACCAGCACGGGCAGGGCCGGCAGGCGCTGGCGCAGTGTGCGCAGCACGGTGAGACCGTCGATCCGGGGCAGGCCCAGGTCGAGCACCACACCGTCGAACGGCTCTGCCTGCAGCAGGTCAAGCGCGACCTGACCGTCCTCGGCGGTGCTGATGCGGTGGCCAGCCTGCATGAGCTGGGCACTGAGCCCGTCGCGCAGGAGTTCGTCGTCTTCGACGATCAGGAGGTGTGCCATCGCCAGATTATCTGTGCCCCCACGCTCCGTCGCTGCCCCCCGAGGGGACTGATCCGCCTTGGGGCGGCCCGGCGGCGGATCTGTCGCCCCCTGGTCGCCCCCGCCCTCAATCGTCTTCAAGGTTCCAGCGGAAGCCGCAGCGCTTGCAGCAGACGGGCACCAGCCGCTGGGCCGCGAGGCGCCGGTCTTCCACCTCCTGCAGCTTGAGCAAGCCATAGGCCTGGCACTGGGCGCAGTTGGCCTGGTTGGCCATTTCTTCGGCGTGCATGAGCAGGTAGAGGTAGCGGCGCATGGACCACAGCGCAATGGCCGCGGTCACCACCACGAAGGCGGTGTTCATGAGTTTTTCGCCGGCGCTGGCACCGCGAAACGCCTCGAAGCTGGCCATCATGGCCACCGCCGAGATCAGGGCCAGCGCCATGTGCGCGTGGCTGGACAGCAGCTCTCGTTCGTACCACTTGCGAAAGCCCACCCGCTGGATGCCGTCGGCCAAAGGGCGGTTGAGGGGGTTGCGAGCGGTCATGGTGGGCTCCTGATCGCCGCATCGTGTCACAGCCCACCCGGCCCTGCCAGCAGGCGGGGCAATCGCCACCCGGTGGCCCGCCGTCAGGCCTCGGCGAGCTGCTGCAGGGGAAAGGCTGGCGCCTTGCCCTGGCGGTCCTGACCGGCGTAAACCGTCATGTGGGGATACGGGATCTCGATGCCTTGCGCGTCGAACGCGGCCTTGAGCCGGCGCAGGTATTCGCGCTTGACGCTCCATTGCTCCAGCGGCAGGGTGCGGAAGCGGCAGCGGATGATCACGGCCGAGTCGGCCCAGCTTTCCACACCGGCCATCTCAAGGTCGGCGATGATCTTCGGCAGGAAGTCGGGGTCCTCACGCAACTCGGCGGCCACGCTGCGCATCACCGCCATCACCTCGTCCACGTTCTCGCGGTAGGCCACGCCGATGTCCATCACCGCGTTGCTGAAGCCGCGCGTCATGTTGATCACGGTGCTGATGTGGCCATTGGGCACGTAGTGCACGTTGCCGTCGTAGTCGCGCAGCTGCACGTAGCGCAGAGTCACCACCTCCACCATGCCGGCATGGTCGCCGAGTTTGACCACATCGCCCTGGCGGATCTGGTTCTCCAGCAGGATGAAAAAGCCGGTGAAGAAGTCCTTCACCAGACTCTGCGCACCAAAGCCGACCGCCAAACCCACCACACCGGCCGCGCCCAGGATGGGCGCCACCGATACCCCCAACTCGGCCAGCACCAGCATGCCCGCGATGAGGCTCACCACCACCGTGGCGAGGTAGCGGAACACGCGACCCAGGGTTTCCGCACGTTTGGTCGACTCCCGGTCGTCCATGCGGCTGGCGATGCGTTCGCGCAGGGTGCGGATGGTGCGTTGCAGAACGGCGATCAGCAGCCATGCCGCCACCATGATGATGGTCACGCGCAGCAGGGTGGTGGCCGCGCCGCCCAGACTGACCCACCACCGGGCCGCGGTTTCAAGCAGGTTGTCGTTCATGAGGGTCCTCCGGTTCGTGACAAGGCAAAGCTCGCGCCTGCCTGCTGGCGGGCAACGGCGAAAGGGGTGGCTTAGGGAGCGGGAATGGCGGCCAGCGCGTCGAGGAAGCGCTTGCGCCACCAGTGCACGTCTTGCTCGCGGATGCCCGCCAGCAGTGCCTGATGGCGGCGCTGGCGTTCATCCAGCGGCATCTGCAGAGCGCGCTGGATCGTCTCGGCGGTGCGCGTGGTGTCGTACGGATTCACCAGCAGGGCCTCACGCATCTGCTCGGCGGCGCCGGCAAAGCGCGAGAGCACCAGCACACCCGGATCGTCCGGGTCCTGGGCGGCGACGAACTCCTTGGCCACCAGGTTCATGCCGTCGCGCAGCGGCGTGACCAGCGCCACGCTGGCTGCGCGGTAGAGGCCTGGCAAACGCTTGCGCGCCACATTGCGGTGGATGTAGCGCACCGGCATCCAGTCGAGTTCGCCGAAGTTGCCGTTGATGGCGCCGCACAGGCTCTCCAGCTCCTGTCTCAGCGCGGCATAGGCGTCGACGGATTCGCGGCTGGGCGCGGCGATCTGGATCAGCGTGGCGCTGCCCAGGTTCTCCGGGTAGGCCTGCAACAACTGCCGAAACGCCTTGAGGCGCTGCGGCAAACCCTTGGAGTAGTCCATGCGCTCCACACCGAGCAGCAGGCGCCGGCGTGAGTATTCGTCCTTCATCTGCGTGTACATCTCTTGCGCTTCGCGGCTCCGGCCGAGTTCGATGAACTCGTCCACATCGGTGCCGATCGGGAAGGCCTGCACCTGCAGGGTCTTGCCAAACGCGCGGAATTCGTGCTCGCCCAGGATGTCCGCGCCGGTCTCGGTGCCCACGTAGCGCGAGAAGTGCGCCACATCGGCGTCGCACTGCAGGCCCACCAGGTCGTAGGCGAACAGCGAGCGCATCAGCCAGTCGTGCTCGGGAACGGCGGCCAGGATCAAGGGCGGTGGCATCGGGATGTGCAGGAAGAAGCCCATGCGCTGCTGGCAGCCCATGGCCCGCAGCTCCGCGGCCAGCGGGATCAGGTGGTAGTCGTGCACCCAGATCACGTCGTCGGGGCGCAGCAGACCGGCCAGCTTGTGCGCCATCATCTGGTTCACGCGCCGGTAGCCACCGATGTAGCCGGCATCGAAGTCGGCGAGGTCCAGACGGTAGTGGAACACCGGCCACAGCACGCCATTGCTGTAGCCCAGGTAGTAGCTGTCGTGGTCTTCGCGGCTCAGGTCCACCGTGGCCAGTTGCACGTTGCCCGCGGTTTGCAGGTGCAGGTCGCCTTCGCCCGGCGTGCCGTCTTCATCGATCTTGCCGCTCCAGCCGAACCACAGCCCGCCCGAGGCTTCCAGCGCCTGGCCCACGGCCACGGCGAGCCCGCCGGAGATGGCCTTGCGCGGATCGGCCACGCGGTTGGAGACGACGACGAGTCTGCCCATGTTGAGGTCCTTCAGATCACCGTGTCCCATGCGGCCGAGAGGCGCACGGCGGCGTTGATGATGCCCACCATCGAATAGGTCTGTGGGTAGTTGCCCCACATTTCGCCGGTGGTGGCGTGGGTGTCCTCGGACAGCATGCCCAGCGGGTTGCGCGTGGCCAGCATGGTTTCGAAGATGGCACGTGCCTCGCTCTTGCGGCCGGTGCGGGCCAGCGCGTCGATGCGCCAGAAGGTGCAGATGTTGAACGCGGTCTCGGGTTTGCCAAAGTCGTCGGCTGCCTCGTAGCGACGCATGTAGGGGCCGTCGCACAGGTGTTCTTCAAGCGCCTTGAGGGTGGCCACGAAACGCGGGTCCATCGGGGCGATGAAACCCACCTCGACCATGAGCAGCACGCTGGCATCGAGGTCGCGGCCGCCGAAGCTCTCGGCGAACGCCTGCCGCTCTTCGCTCCACGATTCGCGCACGATGCGCTCGTGCATGGCAGCGGCGCGATCGCCCCATTGCGCCGCGCGGCCAGGCAGTTCGAGGGTGTGCGCGATCTTGGCAAGGCGGTCGCAGGCGGCCCAGCACATCAGCGCCGAACTGGTGTGCACGCGGGCGCGGGTTCGCAGTTCCCACATGCCGGCGTCGGGCTTGTCAAAGACGCGCGCCGCCTGTTCACCCACCGCCTCCAGCCGCTCGAATTCGGCCAGCCCGGCCGGATGCAGCAGCCGGCGGTCGTGAAAGGCCTGCGCGGCGGCCAGCACGATGTTGCCGTACACGTCGTGCTGGAAGTGCTCCTGTGCCTGGTTGCCCACACGCACCGGGCCCATCCCTCGGTAACCCGGCAGCGTCTCGCAGATGCGCTCGGGCAATTCACGCTCCAGCCCGATGCCGTGCAGAGGCTGGATGTGTCCACTGGCGTCGCCGTCCTTGGAGCCGACCACCACGTTGGACAGCCAGCGCAGGTAGTCCTCCAGTGTGCCGACCTCGGACAGGCTGTTGAGCGCGCGCACCACAAAGAACGCGTCGCGCAGCCAGCAGTAGCGGTAGTCCCAGTTGCGCTCGCTGCCCGGTGCTTCCGGGATGCTGGTGGTCATGGCCGCCACGATGGCGCCGGTGTCCTCGAACATCGAAAGTTTGAGCGTGATGGCCGCGCGAATCACCGCGTCCTGCCACTCCAACGGCACGGCCAGACGCTGACTCCAGCCCCGCCAGTAAGCCAGTGTCTCCTGCTCGAAATGGCGCGCGGTGTCGCCGATGCCGTCTTCCAGGGTTTCGTCCGGGCCGAGCAGGAAATTGAGTTCGTGGGTGAGCAAAAAGGGCTCGCGCGCCAGCACGTGGCTGATGGACGCATCGGTGTGCAGCCGCAGTGTCTGCAGGTCGCCAACAAAGCGGATGTGGTGGCTGCCCGAGGTGATGCGCGGGGCTTGCGCGCCCCAGTCGAAGCGCGGTGCGAGGGTCACGCGGATGCGCGGCACTCCCTTGAGCGGGCGCACGCGGCGCACCAGCTGGGTGGGCCGGAAGTAGCGGCCGCGTGAGAGGAAACGCGGCGCGAAGTCGGTGATGGAAATGCCGTGACCCTGGCTGTCCCACAGCTCGGTCACCAGCACGGCGGTGTTGGGCTCGTAGCGCTGGGTGACTTCCACCATGTCTTCGAGCTCGATGGCCCACGACCCGGCCTCGGCGTCGGTGCCCCCGAGCAATGCGTGAAACACCGGGTCTCCGTCGAAGCGCGGCAGACAACTCCAGACCACACGACCCTGCGAATCGATCAGCGCGCTGAAGGCACAGTTGCCCACCATGCCGAGCGAGAGTGATGGGGCGGCGGGAGGCGCGAAGCCGTTCGGGAGGGGCGTCATGCGTGGATCAAGGGGGTTTGGGAGGCTTCGGTCAACCAGGCGCGCAGGGCTTGCGGGTCGTCGCAACGATGAAGGGCAATGCTCGTGCCCGCTCCGACCTTGATGCCGACGCCACCCAGGCGTTGCACGACGGCGAAACCGGCTTCGTCGGTCACGTCATCGCCAGCGAAGATGGGCAGGCGGCCGGCGAAGGGCGCCTCGTTCATGAAGGCCTGGATCGCCAGTCCCTTGTTCACCCCGACCGATTTCACCTCGACCACGGCCTTGCCTCGCAGCAACTGCAGGCCATTTTCGTTTTCGATGGCACGCGAGAGGGTCTGCACGCACAAGGTCTCGAGCGAGGGGGCGAGCCTGAAGTGCAGTGCCATGGACGTCTGTTTGATCTCCAGCAGCAGCCCGGTGTGGCGTCCCGACAGGTGCTGTGCAGCGGCAATGGCACGCTCCAGTCCTTGTGGTCGGTGTGCGGACACGTCACCGTGCGCCGAGATGCGCAGGGCGCCATGCTCGAACGCAGCCGGCCACCGCCAGGGCGAGAGCATGGGCTCGATGTCCTCGCGGGCGCGGCCGGTGACCACCGCCAGTGCACCGTTCAGTTGCCCGTGCAGCCGATCGAGCAGGCGCGCGAGATCGCCAGGCACATCCACCGCATCGGGCCGGTGCGCCAGATCAGCCAGCGTTCCATCAAAGTCCAGGAAGAGTGCTGACCCTTGCGTCAGCAGCTTGGGTAAGGTACTCATGAACGGCCAACCGTAACACGACGAGCGCCGGCGTGGTACCCATTGCGCCAAGACCCACCTTCAAGGTGCGAAGTTCTTCAACCCGCTTGACGGCAACAGGTGGCGCTCAACCGCCAGCAACGGCGGAACCCGCAACGCCGAGGCCCTTCTCGACAGCGGCCACACGGGCCCGGTGAATCTGTTCGCCCACTTTCGGTCCGCTCAGGCCATCGGCCTGGGCCTGGGCCGCAATGTGGGCTGTGTCCACCGCCTGCGCCCACACCAGCGCCCGGGCGAGCTGCTGGCGCTGCGGATAGGCCATGTCGCTCATGCCCAGCCGCCCGCGTGCATCGCATTCGCAGGCCAGCAGAACTTCGTGAAAGCGGGCCGGCTTGCGCAGCGCGTCACAGCGTTCCAACAGGCGCACCTGTGCCGCGGCACCCAGCGATCCGCTGCGGTGGATGTTGCCGTGCTCGCGCGCCACCACATCGGCCAGCTCGCGGCAGTCCACCGGCACACGCAGCCTCTCGCAAACGCCCTTGAGCAGCTTCGCGCTGCGCTCCTCGTGGCCGATGTGGCGTGGCAGCACGTCGGTCGGCGTCGTGCCCTTGCCGAGGTCGTGGCCCAGGCAGGCGAATCGCACGGTGAGCGGCGTGGCCAGGCGCGCGCTCATGTCGAGCACCATCATCAGGTGCACGCCGGTGTCGATTTCGGGGTGGTACTCGGCACGCTGTGGCACGCCCCAGAGCCGATCCACTTCGGGCAGCAGGCGCCTCAACGCGCCGCAGTCGCGCAGCACGTCGAACATGCGGCTGGGGCGTTGCTCCATCAACCCACGCGCGAGCTCCTGCCACACGCGCTCGGCCACCAGGTGGTCGACTTCTCCGTGCTCCACCATGTGCTGCATCAACGCCAGCGTTTCGGGGGCCACGGAAAAGTCGGGGAAACGAGCGGCAAAGCGCGCCAGCCGCAGGATACGCACCGGGTCTTCGGTGAAGGCGTCGGTCACGTGGCGCAGCACGCGGTCCTGCAGATCCTGCCGGCCCTTGTGCGGGTCGATGAGCTGTGCGTGAGCGGGATCGTTCGCCTCGTCGGCCGCCACGGCCATCGCATTGATGGTGAGGTCGCGCCGGGCAAGGTCGTCCTCCAGCGTCACGCCCGGCTCGGCATGCACGGCGAAACCGCGGTAGCCGGGAGAGGTCTTGCGCTCGGTGCGGGCCAGCGCGTATTCCTCGCGCGTGACGGGGTGCAGGAACACCGGGAAATCACGCCCCACAGGCAAGAAGCCTTGCTGCGCCATGACCTCGGGCGTGGCGCCCACCACCACCCAGTCGCGGTCCACGTGCGAGGCTTCGGGCGCGCCAGCGGCTTGCGCCATCAGCGCGTCGCGCACCGCGCCGCCCACGAGATAGGTTTTCATGGTTGCAGTTTAGGCGGTGCAGCCCCGGACGCTGCTCCGCCATGAAAGGCTCAGCCACGCGCCGGTGCGCGTGCAGCGTCGATCTTGCCGAGCAGCCACTGCAGCCCGGCCAGGTGTTGCTGGTCATGGCTGCAGAGGTAGTGCACCAGGCTGCGCAAGGTCAGGGGGCCGTAGCCCTCGAACACCGCGGTTCGGTCGAATTGCCCGGGCGTCAGCCCGGCGATGAGGGCGACCGTTCCGGCCCGCGCTGCACGAAATGCCGCCAGCGCGGCAGCGGCGTCGGCGGTGCCATAGGCGCGTTCCCGGACCAGCGCGTCGGTGTCGATGGACACCAGCGTCGGGTGGTCTTCGTTCAGCGTGCGGTGGAAGCGGACGTGGTAACCCTCGATCTCGATGTCGCGCACGTGGCAGACCTGCTCGAGGGCCGTGAGGGCCTCGCTGGGAACACCTTCCCAAGAAGGTGGTGCCCAGTGCGTGAACCCGTCGGGAATGGCGGCGTAGTGGGCTTCCAGCTGGTCGGGAAAGGCCTTCAGCGCGTCGAGCGTGGTGCGGTTCATGCTGGCGGGATCGGTCTTCAGCGACCCAGGCGGTACGGCTCGTCAAAGTCGATGAAGTCGTGCTCGGCCAGTGCTTCATCGATCCAGGCTTTCACACCCGGCAGCGCACACACACGCTCCACATACGCCAGCAAGTCGGCTGGCAATGGCAGTTCGTAGGTTTTGATGCGCATGCACACGGGCGCAAAGTACGCGTCGGCGATGGTGAATTCGCCGAACAGCAGGGCACCGGCGGGTTGCGCCGCGAGCAGTTCGCTCCACAGGCCACCCAGGCGCGCCATGTCGGCACGCACGCCCGGCTTGTCGCGCCAGACCAGGCGGCCGATCTCGGGCAGTGAGGCCTCGATGTTCATCGGGCAGTGGTTGCGCAGCGCGGTGAAGCCGCTGTGCATCTCGGCGCAGACGCTGCGTGCGCGGGCCCGGGCTTTCACGTCCTTGGGCCACAGCTGCCTGTCGGGGAAGCGCTCGGCGAGGTACTCGGCAATCGCGAGCGTGTCCCAGATGGCAAAGCCGTCGTCCACCAACACCGGCACCTTGCCCAACGGGTTGACGACACGCAGGCTCTTCTTGAAGGTGGAATCGATATCGAACGAGTCGAATCGCACCATCACCTCTTCAAACGGGATGCCCGCCTGTTTCATGAGCACCCAGGGCCGCATGGACCACGAGGAATAGTTCTTGTTGCCGACGTAGAGTTGCAATGCCATGGGGCCTCCTTGAAAGTGCCCCATGGTAAGGACTTCGCGCCCGCTGATTGATGCGGAAATGTGCGCCGATTGATCCGCTGCGCTCTTGATGCGCAGGTTGCTCAGGCGTACTTTTCCAGGATGCGGGTGGAGCGCTCGACCTCGCGGAAGGTGTGGACCTCCGAGTCGGAGGTGGACACGGCTTCCATCACCGAGGTCGCCATCATGCGGTAGAAGGCCTTGTCCATGGCCTTGCGCGCGGCCGACATCTGCTGGGCCACGTCTTCGCAAGACCGGCCATCCTCGACCATGTCGATCAGGCCGCGGACCTGGCCTTCGATGCGTTTGAGGCGGTTGATCACGTCGCGCTGGTGTTCGGTGCGGTAACCGGGGGCAGCAGGGGCGCCGGCTCTGCGGCTGGTGGGGAGCTTCAGGTTGGAGACTGTCATCTGGGTTCCTGGGTTGGTGTTGTACTGTGTACGGTTTAATATAAACCCGAACAACCCGATGAAAAATGACACCTTGGTGTTATTTATTCTTCTGCTGGCAAGGCAAAAGTCACAATCCAGCCAGCTTTCATGTGCCCCGGCCTCAAGGCCGCTCGCCCTGCCGGAACTCCAGCAGCTTGCTGCGTCCACCGCGCTGGCCCAGGTACATGGGAGCGATGGTGTGCACGCTGGCGGGCACGATGCCCAGTGAGGAAAGCCCGGGCCACTGTTGGGTGGCCACGTTGTCGACCGACATGGCATCAAGGTTGTCGCGGCTCATCAGCGGCTCGCCGGGCAGGAGTTCCATCATGCTGGCTTGCAGCCGTGCCAAGAAGGCGGGAAGGGGCAGCACGGGGCGCTGTTTGCTGCCGTACCGCCCTGCGACGCCCACCAGCTCGGCCAGCGTCAGCACATCGGGGCCGGCGCACTCGAAGGTCTGGCCGATCGTGCTTTGGGGGAGGCCCCGATCCGCGATGCAGGCTGCCACGGCGCTGGCCACATCCTCCACCCACACCGGCTGAAAACGGGCCTGCGCGCTGGCCAGCGGGATGACGGGAAAAATCGATTGCAGGCGTGCAAACACGTTGAGAAAGCGATCGCCTGCTCCAAAGATGACGCTGGGCCGCAGCACGGTCAGGTCCAGGTCGGCAGCGCGCAGCAGTTCTTCGCCGCGTGCCTTGCTGCGTTGATAGCGCGAAGGTCCGTCCAGGCTCACCCCGAGCGCGCTGATATGCACCAGACGGCGCACGCCGTCGGCAAGGCAGGCCTCCGACAAGGCCAGGGGCAGCTCCACGTGCACACGCTCGAACGCCTCTTCGCTGCCATGCAGGATGGCAATGAGGTTGATCACGGCATCGTGGCCTGTCACCAGCTCCAGCAGTTGGGCGGGGTCGTGCACGTCGGCCTCGATCACGGTCACCCGCGGGAGGTGTTGCACGGCAGCCGCCTTGATGGCGCGGCGCGTGGGCACGGTGATGTGCCAACCCTGGCGGTGCAGTTTTTCACAGACATGGCGGCCAACAAAACCGGTTCCGCCCAGGACGAGGATGTTTTTCATGAGGTGTGCAGGCGCCAGGATGTTCAGGGGAGATCGCGGTTGATGGTCGCATCGCCGCCCACGCGCGGACCGATGGTGCCCAGCCGCGCGCGCAGCGACTGCGGCTGGCCGGTGAGCAGCGCGGCATAGCTGGTGGTGTTGGCGAGAACACGCTTGACGTAGTCACGTGTCTCTTCAAACGGAATGTTTTCAGCCCAGATTTCACCCGGCAGCACCGGGCCGTTGCGCCAGTTGCGCGGGCGCCCTGGCCCGGCGTTGTAGGCGGCTGCGGCCAGGGGCAACGAGCCCTCGAAGTCGTCGAGCGCAAGCTTGAGGTAGGCCGTTCCGATGAGGATGTTGGTGTCGCGTTCGGTGATCTGGGCCGGCCTGAAATCGGTCAGGCCGATCTTGCGGGCGGTCCAGCGTGCGGTGGCCGGCATCACCTGCATGAGACCCGAGGCGCCCACACCCGAGCGCGCGTCGGTGACGAAGCGGCTTTCCTGACGGATCAGGCCGTACACGTAAGCCGGGTCCAGGCCGATCTCGCGTGCGCGCGGCACCACGGCGGAGCGGTGTGGCGTGGGGAAACGCTGCGCGTGGTCTTGCATGGTGGGCGTGCGCAGGCTGGTGTTGATGCAGCGGTCCCAGAGTTCGGCTTCGCAGGCCAGGGCGGCGGCGGCGAGCAGTTCACGCTCGCCCATGCCGCCGGCATCGTGAAGGTTGGTGGTGTAGTTCCACTCGCGCACGCCTTCGCTGCGCAGGCCCAACCGCATGGCGATGAGCGCCCGGCGCAAGCCCGGGTTGCGCTGCGCGGCCGCGGCTTCTTCGGCGCTCGGTGGTGTGGGGGCGAGTGGAGTGGTGATCTGTCGGCCCAGGTCTTCGAGTGCGAGCTGTTCGTAGAAGCCACGCTCGGAGGCGATCGATTCGAGCAGCGTGCGGGCCTGTGCCGAGGCGGTGGGCGCGTCGGGCAGGTCGAGCGCCTGCAGGGCACGTGCCTTCCAGTAGATCCAGTCGGGCTGACCCTGCTGCGATTCGCTCATGGCCGCGATGGCATCGCGCACATGGCCCCAGGCGCCCGCGCGCATGCCCGCGCGCGCCTTCCAGGCCAGGTGGTCGTCGTGCATGAAGCGGTCTTCACCGTTGGCGAAGTAGGTCAGGGCCTGGGTTTCCAGTTTTTGCGCGGAGCGTTTGCCGATCACGCCCCAGACCCAACTGCGCTCTTCCTTGGTGAGCTGGGTTTTCCAGCGTGTGCGGTCCATCTCCAGCGCAGCGGCGGTCGGATCGTTGAAGGCCAGCTTGATGATGGCCAAGGTCACCAACTCTTTGGTGCGCGGGCGGATGGCGGTGATCTTCTCGTCCAGGTACTTGGCGGGGTCGCTGATGGCGGTGTCCACCATGCTGGCCCAGTCCGGATCGAGCAGACCCACGGCCTGGCTGGCCACGCGCGGGCGGTTGGCGTCCACGGCCAGGCGCGCACGCTGCCAGGCGGCTTCGGGCTGGAGTTGCCCACTGGTCAGCAGCGACTGCGCTGCGGTCGCGCAGCCATCATCGGCCTCGCGCTGGGCGTGCCAGAGCGTGCGCACGCGCTGCGCGGCGAGTTCTGCCGGCATGCGCCCGCTGGCGGCGTCGAGCATGAGGGCGTAGCAGCTCACCTGCCGGTCGTCGTTCATGCGAAAGCGCGGGAGCTCGGTTGAAAAGTTGGTCCAGTCGCGCGCACGGCCCAGCAGCAGCATCCAGTCGTTGCGCAGGCGGTCTTCCCAGTAGGTGCCGGCCATGCGGTCCATGGCCGCGCGGATGTCGACCGGGCTGGCGGTTTCAAGCCGGGCTTTCATTTCCCAATAGATGGCCAGCGGTTCCAGTGAGTGGCCGCGCACGGCAGGCAGCAGACGCGTGAGCTGGGTGGTGTTGTTGCGGCGGAAGGCCTCGCGCATCTCCAGCAAGGTGGCATCGCCCCCGGCGCTGCCTTGTGCGTGCGCCAGCCCTGGCAACAGCAGCACGGCCATAATGAAACGCAGAGTCCACCGATGCATGCCCCGCATGTCGACCGTGGTCTGCACTTTTGATCCCCGTTTCACACCTACCTGTTTCATGCGTTGATTATGGACACCAAAGACGGCCCGAATGCTCCACCACCCTCCAGGAAACAGGCCGAAGGATCAACGGCGGCTGCCCTGAAAACCGAGTGGCGCAAGTCGCTGATCGAAAAGCGCCAGGCGCTGGCCGATCGCAATCTGCGCAACGACCTGCTGCAACGGGTCATGCGCGTGTGGCTGATCGAGCGGCCCGATGCGGTGATTGGCGCCTACTGGCCCATCAAGGGCGAGTTCGATCCGCTGCCGGCGCTGTTTCGCTGGCAGGAGGCTGGTCTGGAGGAGGACGCGCAGGGCGCGCAACGGCACCGGCGCATCAGCCTGCCGGTGGTCAACAAGATCGACAAGACACTGACCTTCTACACCTGGTACCCGGGCTGCCCGATGGAAGAAGATGCCTACGGCATTCCGAAGCCGAAGGACACCGAAATCGTGGAACCCACGCTGATCTTCGTGCCCTGCGTGGGCTATGGCCCCGGCGGTTTTCGCCTGGGATACGGCGGCGGTTTCTACGACCGCACGCTGGCCGGCCTGAACCCCAAACCCTTCACCGTGGGGCTGGGCTACGACTTTGGCTGGCTGCCGTACCTGAAGCCCGAGATCCACGACGTGCCGCTGGACGCCGTCCTGTCGGACACCGGCGTCATGTGGCCCGAGAGGTAGTGCCCCCACGCTCCGCCGCCGCACGGGTCGCTGCCCCCGAGGGCGCTGATCCGCCTTGGAGCGCCCCGGCGGCGGATCGTCGCTCAGGGATGCTCGGCGTTCGCGTGCACCTCGGTGATGCGCTTCTCGCGCCGCACCAGGTAGAGCCCGCTGCCGATGATGATGGCCGCGCCCAGCCAGGTGTGTGAGGCGGGCAGCGTGTGCCAGATCATCCAGTCCAGCCCCAGGCCCCAGGCCAGCGCGCTGTATTCAAACGGTGCCACCGCAGAGGCCTGGCCATGGCGGAAGGCCTCGGTGATCGCGAGCTGGCCACCAAAGCCGGTGATGGCCAGAGCGAGCAGCAACGGTGCGTCGCTGCGCTCGATGGCCACCCAGTCGGACCAGGCGAGAGCGCCTGCGCCGACTGACATCAGCACCATCATCCACAGCACCATGCTCTCGCTGCTGTCGGTGCGGCTGGCCAGACGGCCCGTGACGGCGGCTACCGCGTAGCACAGCGCCGCGCCCAGTGTGGCCAGGCCACCCACGGTGACGAAGCCGCTCTGCAGGTCTTCACCGCTGGGCCGCAGCGCGATGAGCACGCCGATGAAGCCGACGCCAATCGCCCACCAATGCGCGGCCGGCACCCGCTCCTTGAGCACCGGCACCGACAGCATGGTGATGAGCAGCGGCGAGATGAAGAACAGCGTGTACGCGGCCGACAGCGGCAGCTCGCGCACACCCATGGTGAACAGCGACAGCATGGCGATACCGAGCACGCCGCGAAGCAGATGCAGCGGCCAGCGGACCTTGAACACCGTGTGCCATGCGCCTCGCCACGCGATGTAGAGCAGCACCAGCGGCATCGCGGTCATGCCCCGCAACGCCGCGATCTGCAGCACCGGGTAACGCGCGGAAAGCGTCTTGAGCACCGCGTCCATGAGCGCGAAGAAGCCCACCGCCACGAGCATGAAGACGATGCTGCGCAGGTTGCCGGCGGCAAGTTGACGGGAAGCGGACATGGTGTTGAAGCGAAGGGTTTGATCCAGTGGCGCCGCGGAACCGGCTTTGCCGGGCCGCAGGAGCCGTCCCCTGGGGGGTGACGCCGAAAGCGGCGCGGAGGGCAGCCTAATCCATTTGATCAATGGTGTCGGGGTCGGGCACGTCGCCGATGGCTTCGCGCGTGGCCGCGGCCTGCAGCAGCAGCCAGTCGCAGAAGGCCTTCACCTCGGGCCGCTGCGCGCTGCGCGGCGCCACCATGAGCCAGTAGACCAGTGGCGAGTCCAGCCGGGTGTGGGGCAGCGGCTCCACCAGCGCGCCGCTGGCCAGGCTCTCGGCCACCAGCGGCAGGCGCGCGAGCGCCACGCCCTGGCCGGTGAGTGCGGCCTGCACGATCTGGTTGGCGTAGTTGAAGTACATCCAGCGCTGTGGCGAGAGCTTGGCCGACGGCGCGCTGGCGCGCGTGCGTTTGCCCAAGGCCACGACGGGCTTCGCGCCGAAGGTGTCGAGCCAGCGCTGCCAGGTGAGCCATTCCAGGTGGCGCGTGCGGTGCGCGTCACCGGCCTCGATCAAGGCGCATTTGGACAGGTCCTCGATGCTCCGGATCGGCTGCGTCTTGAGCAACCAGGGGCTGGCCACCGGCGTGAGCTGCTCGCCAAAAAGCCGTTGTGCGCCGGCCGGTATGCCTTGCGGCACCGCGTAGCGCAGCGCCAGGTCCACGTCGGAGGTGGCGAGGTCGACCGCGTTGTCGGTGGCGTCGATGCGGATGTCGATGTCGGGGTGGTCGCGCTGGAAGGCTTCAAGCCGCGGGATCAGCCACATCGAAGCGAACGAAGCCCAGGTGGTGATGGCCACGCTCTTGCGGCCCGCGCTCTGGCGGATCTGCCGCACGCTCGCATCAATGCGCTCCAGCGCGGAGGCCGCGGCGCGCAGCAGCTGCGAGCCTGCGCTGGTGAGCTCGACTGCACGGGTGTGGCGCAGGAACAGGGCGGTGCCAACCTCGTCTTCCAGCGCCTGAATCTGCCGGCTCACCGCGCTCTGCGTGAGCGAAAGCTCCTCGGCCGCCGCGCGGAAGTTGAGATGGCGGGCCACCGCTTCAAAGGCGCGCAGGTGTCCGGCGGCGATGGGTCGGGTGCGGGGATGGCTGCTGGTGAGCTGCATGGGGGCTCCGGGCATTGATGCGGTTATCGAATCAATAGCTTACTGCGTATTCATTGGACGGTGAGGAGCCGAGGCGCGAACATTCGTTCCCAGGATGAGCCATCGTCCCTTATCAGGAGCTTCACATGAACACCCGTTCCACCCCCGCTGCCGTTGTCTCTGATCGCCCCGCCTGCGCCGCATCGGCGCGCGGCTGGCGCCTCGATGTGCGCCGCGCCATGACCCTGCGCCCGCATGTGCCCAGCCGTCTGCACATCACCCAGGGACGGGCGTGGGTGACGTTGGGTTTGCCGCACCAGGGCGCGGGCAACGAGTCGGGTGACGTGATGCTGGGCGCAGGCGAAAGCCTGTCCGTACCGGCCGGTGCGCGCCTGGTCATGGAGCCCTGGCAGCCGGCCAGCGCCGCGCCGGTGCGCTTCGAATGGTGCGCCGAGCCCGATGCCCTTGCCGTCGAGCGGCCCGACCGTTTCGGCCGCGAGGTGGTGACACCCTCGCGCGAACTCGGGGTGGCGCTGGGGCAAGCGGGTCTGGCGTTCGCGCGATTGATGCGCGGGCTGTTCGGCTACAGCGAGTTCCTGGTGGCAGGCCGGGGCCGCGTGCTGACCCCTTACGAATCCAACCAACCTTGAAGGCAGAGCCCCCACGCTCCGCCGCTGCGCGGGTCGCTGCAGCCGCTAACTGCTCTTGCGCGCTGGCCGTTTTTTCGGCTTGCGCGCGGCCACCGCGGCTTCCAGTGCCAGCCGCGCCCAGGGCAGCATGAGCGCGGGTGACTCCAGTGCCTCGTCCGGGGGCGTGTGGTAGTTCAGCTTCATGGCCTTGCCCTTGGCCTCGTAGACGAAAGGCCGCCCGCCGGCGGCCAACCACTGCGGCTCGGTGTCGGCGTTGGTCTTCAGGAACAGCGTGTCCCAGGCGATGATCGCGATGTTCATGCCGTCGGTGGAGATGCCCCAGCCGCCGAACATGCGCTTGGGCACGCAAGGCCCCACGCCCGAAAGCAGCTCGCAGGCGTGCAGCGCGAAAGGATCGACGGGTTTGACCATGCTGGGATGTTAGTGGGTGCCGGCGTGAGGTGTCTTCAGCCAGAAATGCCGTGGAACCGGCTTTGCCGGGCCACAGGCATTGCCCCCGCGAGGGGGTGACGGCCCGTAGGGCCGGCGCGGGGGTGGGACAATGTTTTCATGGCCAGACCCAAATCCGCTTCGCACGATCTCAAGCGCGATGAAATCCTCGATGTCGCGGCGCGCTGCTTCGCGTTGCAGAGCTTTCCCGCGGCCAGCATGAACGACATCGCCGCGGCCTGCGGCACCAGCAAGGCGCGGCTCTACCACTACTACGAGAGCAAGGAAGCGATCCTGTTCGACCTGCTCGACCGTTACACCCAGCGCCTGCTCGCGCTCATTGGCGAATCGGAGGCCCGCGCGCAGCGCAAGAACCTGAGCGAACGCGACGCCCTGAGCGAACTGGTGCGCGCCTTCCTGGCCGAATACGAGACCTCGGCCACGCGCCACGTGGCGCTGGTGTCCGATACCAAGTTCCTCGGCGAGCTGCAGCGCGAACTGATCCTCAACCGCCAGCGCGACGTGGTCGCCGCCTTCACCCGCTTCCTCAAGCGCGCCTACCCCGATCGCGTGACGCCGGTCAACCAGACCGCGCTGACCATGATGCTGTTCGGCATGATCAACTGGACCTTCACCTGGCTGCGCCCGGGCGGCGCCATGAGCTACAGCGCCTTCGCCGACGAGGTGGTCGCCATGATGGAACGCGGTCTGGCGGGCCCGGCCCAGGGTTGAAATTCGTTCACCTATGCGAAACGGGTTTCGTTTAGGTAAAATCCGCCACTTCCCCACACGGAGACCGCCATGAGCAAAGCATTCGCCTCCCAGGCCGACCTGGACGACAAGAAAACCACTTTTGAACAGCTCAGCCCGCACTGCTGGGCCTACACCGCCGAAGGCGACCCGAACTCGGGCGTGATCATCGGCGAGAAGTTCATCATGGTCAGCGACGCCACCGCCACCCCGGCCATGGCGCAGGACCTGATCAAACACATCCGCACCGTTTCCGACAAACCCATCAAGTACGTGCTGCTGACCCACTACCACGCGGTGCGCGTGCTGGGCGCGAGCGCCTATGTGGCCGAAGGTGCCACCGAAGTCATCGCCAGCCGCGGCACCTTTGAGCTCATCGTCGAGCGCGGTGCGCAGGACATGCAGAGCGAGATGGAGCGCTTCCCGCGCCTGTTCCGCGGCGCCGACAGCGTGCCCGGCCTGACCTGGCCGACGCTCGTGATCGGCGACGGTCAACCCGGCCGCCAGGGCAGCCTCGAAGTGGACCTGGGCGGCGTGAAGGTCAGCATCTGGCACCCGGGTCCTGGCCACACGCGCGGCGACACGATTGCCTGGGTGGAGGAAGAGAAGGTGCTGTTCAGCGGCGATCTCGTGGAGTACGAGGCCGGCGTCTACACCGGCGACGCGCAACTGGAAGAATGGCCCGCCACGCTCGAAGCCCTGCGGGCCCTGGGTGCCGAGGCCATCGTGCCGGGTCGCGGCGAAGCCATGAAAGGCAAGGACGACGTCAACAAGGCGCTGGACTACACGCAGCGCTGGGTCACCACGCTGTTCCAGGCCGGCAAGGAAGCCGCCGCCGCCGGCATGGATCTCAAGACAGCGATGGCCCACACCCGCAAGAGCATGGACCCGGTGTTCGGCCACGTGTTCATCTACGAACACTGCCTGCCGTTCGACGTGAGCCGCGCCTACGACGAGGCCAAGGGCATCAAGAACCCGCGCATCTGGACCGCCGAGCGGGACCAGGAGATGTGGAGCGCGCTGCAGGCCTGATGCCGCTGCGCCGCTCGCCAAGCCAGCCGCCTTCGGGCGGCTTTTTGTTGAGCCTCACGCTACGATCCACGGCGTCCCACCTCACCGCCCATGCCCACCACCCTCCTGCACCACACCGCCACCGACTGGGGCATCGTCGTGGTCTTCGCCGTCGTCTACCTCGGCATGTTCCTCGGCGGCCTGCCGCGCCTGAAGCTGGACCGCTCGGGCGTGGCCCTGCTGGGCGCGATCGCGGTGATCGGCCTGAGCGGGCTGCCGGTGGAAGACGCCGCGCGCGCCATCGACCTGCCCACCATCGTGCTGCTGTTCGCCTTCATGGTGGTGTCGGCGCAGATGCGGCTGGGCGGCTTCTACGGTGCGGTGACGCGCCGCGTGGGCGCCATGCCGCTGTCGCGCAACGGCCTGCTGGCCGCGCTGATCGTGGTCTCGGGCGCGCTCTCTGCCGTGTTCTCCAACGACATCGTCTGCCTGGCCATGACGCCGGTGGTCGCGCGGCTGTGCCTGCAGCGTGGCCTGAACCCGCTGCCGTTCCTGGTCGGCCTGGCGTGTGCGGCCAACGTCGGCTCGGCGGCCACGCTGATCGGCAACCCGCAGAACATGCTGATCGGCTCGGTGCTGCAACTGCCCTTCGGAGGTTATGTGCGGCAGGCGCTGCCGCCGGTGGCGATCGGGCTGGTGTTGTTGTGGGGGTGGTTGGCGTTCGGGCCGGGTGCGAAGGCGGGGGCGGGGAGTCCTCACCCCCACCTTCTCCCGGAGGGAGAGGGCGTGAACAGCCCTGCCTTTGACGAGCCCGCGTTTGATGCGTGGCAGACCACCAAGGGCCTGGTGGTCGCTGGCGCGCTGTTGTTGATCTTTCTTTTCACCGACTGGCCGCGCGATGTGGCCGCGTTGGTGGGCGCGGGCGTGTTGCTGCTGAGCCGGCGACTGCATTCCTCGCACGTCATGGGCCTGGTGGACTGGCCCTTGCTCATCCTCTTCATGGGCCTGTTCGTGGTGAACCACGCGTTCGAGACCACGGGCCTGGCCGCGCAGGCGGTGGCCTGGCTGGGCACGCAGGGCGTGCACCTCACCGACCCGGGGCCGCTGCTGGTGGTTGGCGCGGTGTTGTCCAACCTGGTGTCCAACGTGCCGGCCGTCATGCTGCTGTTGCCGCACCTGGGCGGCAGCGGTGAGCAGGCCGGTGTGATGCTCGCGTTGGTGACCACCTTCGCGGGCAACCTGCTGCTGGTGGGTTCGATCGCCAACCTGATCGTCGCCGACCTTGCGCGCCAGCAAGGCATCGTGATCGACTGGAAGCGCCACGCGATCACCGGCATCCCGGTGACGCTTGCCACGCTGGCCGTGGTCTGGGCGTGGATGCGCTTCGTGGTGTGATGCGCTTTTAGTCGTTGATGGACGAGAGGAATTGCTGCAGTTCCGGTGTCTCGGGCGAACCGAACAGCTTCGCGGGCGGCCCCATCTCGTGCACGCGGCCCTGGTGCATGAAGATCACGCGGTCGCTGACCTTGCGCGCGAAGCTCATCTCGTGCGTGACCATCAACAAGGTCATGCCTTCGTCGGCCAGCGACTCCACCACGCGCAGCACCTCGCCCACGAGTTCGGGGTCCAGCGCCGAGGTGATCTCGTCGCACAGCAGCACGCTGGGCTGCATGGCCAGCGCGCGCGCGATCGCCACGCGCTGCTGCTGGCCGCCCGAGAGCTGGTCGGGGAAGGCATCGAACTTCTCGCCCAGGCCCACGCGATGCAGCAACTGGCGCGCACGCTCGGCACCTTCGGCGGTGGCGGTCTTCTTCACCAGGCTGGGCGCGAGCATCACGTTGCGGCCCACGCTCAGGTGCGGAAACAGGTTGAAGTTCTGGAAGATCATGCCCACGTGCTGGCGCAGCTCGCGCATGGCGGCCGCGTCCTTGTGCAATAGGGGCTTGTCGTCCACGGTGAGCGTGCCGGCCTGGAACACCTCCAGCCCGTTGATGCAACGCAGCAGCGTGCTCTTGCCCGAGCCGCTCTTGCCGATGATGGCGATCACCTCGCCGGCTTTCACCTGCAGGTCGATGCCCTTGAGCACCTCGTTGCTGCCGTAGGACTTGCGCAGCTGCCGGATGTCGACGATGGTGCGGGCGTTGGCCAGAGCGGTCTCGGCCACAGCGGGTTCAGCGACTTGCATTGAGTTTCCTCTCGAGGGTGCGCGCGTACAGGCTCACGGGGAAGCACAGCGCGAAGTACATCAGGGCCACGCAGCTGTAGACCAGGAAGGGCGCGAAGGTGGCGTTGGTGATCATGGTGCCGGCCTTGGTGAGCTCGACGAAGCCGATCACCGACGCCAGCGCCGTGCCCTTGACGACCTGCACCAGAAAACCCACCGTGGGCGCGATGGCGATGCGCGTGGCCTGCGGCAGCACCACGTAGCGCAGCTGTTCGCCGAAGTTCAGCGCCAGGCTTTGTGCCGCTTCCCATTGGCCCTTGGGCACGGCCGCCACGCAGCCGCGCCAGATCTCGACCAGGAAAGCGCTGGTGTAGAGCGTGAGCGCGACCGCCGCCGCGGTCCACGCCGAGGTCTCGTAGCCGAACAGCGCCAGGCCGAAGTAGGCCAGGAACAGCTGCATCAGCAGCGGCGTGCCCTGGAAGAGCTGCACGTAGCCGCTCACGAAGGTTTCGGCACCCGGCCACTTCGCGGTGCGCGCCACCAGCAGCGCCATGCCGACGATGCCGCCGCCGATGAAGGCGATCAGCGAGAGCGCCACCGTCCAGCGCGCGGCCAGCAGCAGGTTGCGCACGATGTCCCACAACGAGAAATCAACCATGGCAACGCCCGCCCGGCCGCCCGAAGGGCAATGCGCGCCCCTTGGGGGCCGCGAACGAAGTGAGTATGGGGCTCATCGTCTGCCTCCGAACAGGTAGCGTGGGCCGACCCAATTGAGCAGACCACGCACGCCGATGGACAGCAACAGGTAGATGCCGGTGGCCACGATGAAAGCCTCGAACGCGCGGAAGTTGCGGCTCTGGATCAGGTTGGCGGCGTAGCTGAGCTCCTGCGTGGAGATCTGGCCGCACACCGCCGAGCCGAGCATCACGATGATGATCTGGCTGGTGAGCGCGGGCCACACCTTCTTCAATGCCGGTGGCAGCACCACGTGCAGGAAGATCTGCATGCGCGAGAGCGCCAGACTGGCCGCGGCCTCGAATTGCCCCTTGGGCGTGGCCTCGATGCCGGCGCGGATGATCTCGGCCGCATAGGCCCCGAGGTTGATCACCATCGCGATGACCGACGCGATCTCGGGCGTGAGCTTCACGCCCGCGGCCGGCAGGCCGAAGAACACGAAGAACAGCTGCACGATGAAGGGCGTGTTGCGGATCAGCTCCACGTACGTGCCCGCGATCCAGCGCAGCGCCAGCGGGCCGCTGCTGCGCGCCCAGGCGCAGGCCGTGCCGACAAGCAGGCCGATCACCGCAGAGATGGCGGTCAGGCCCAGCGTCCAGAGCACGCCCCGGGCCAGCAGCGGCCATTGCGCGAGCACGGCCGGGAAGTCGAGTTCGATGCCCATGGTGGGACCCGATGCGCTGGGGCCAGCTTATTCAGGCAGGGTGCCCGCAGGACGGCCGAGCCACTTCTTCGCCATGGCATCCAGCTCACCGGCTTTCTTGGCGGCGACGATGATTTCATTGACCTTGGTGCGCAAGGCATCCTCGCCCTTGGCCACGCCGATGAAGTTCGGGCTGTCCTTGAGCAGCAGCTTGTATTCGGCGCCCAGCGCGGGGTTGCGCTTGATCATGTTGTCGGCCACCGAAACGCCCGTGGCAATGAATTGCGTCTGGCCCGAGACGAAGGCTGACACGGTGGCGTTGTTGTCTTCGAAGCGCTTGATGTCGGTGTTGGCCGGCACCACCTTGCTGAGTTCCTGGTCCTCGATGGCGCCGCGCGTCACCGCCACGGACTTGCCGCCGAGGCCGTTGAAGTCCGCGAGCGCCGAGCCCTTGGGGCCGTACACGGCCTGGAAGAAGGGTGAATAGGCAGCGGTGAAGTCGATCACCTTCTCCCGCTCCGGGTTCTTGCCCAGCGTGGAGATAACGAGATCGGCCTTTTTGGTCTGCAGGTAGGGGATGCGGTTGGCGCTGGTCACGGGCACCAGCTCGACCTTCACACCCAGCTTGGCTGCGATCAGGTTGGCCGTGTCCACGTCCAGGCCCTGCGGCTTGAGGTCGATGCCGACGAAGCCGTAGGGCGGGAAGTCGGTCGGGACGGCGATCTTGATGAGCTTGTTCTTCATCACGCCGTCGAGGGCGGTCTGCGCATGGGCGTGGCCCAGGCCCAGGGCGGCCGCGAGGGCCACGGTGGAAGCGAGAAAGGCGCGTTTGGTCGGGGTCATAGCAGGGCTCCTAGGTAGGTATCGCTGGGGGTGGGTGGGGTATCGGGTCTGGATTTGCGCTTGCGGGCCACAGCGGCACCTTCGCTGGCTTCGCGCACCGGCGCCAAGGCTTCGCGCAGATCGGCCAGTGGATCGTTGAGCGTGCCCAGCCGCAGCGCGGCCTGGACCTGGCCGATGTGGGCCTCCATCAAGCGCTCGGCGGTGTCGGTGTCGCCGCGCTCCAGGGCCGCGACGATGTCCACATGGTCCTGGCACGACTGCACAGCGTCGTGGTTGCTCTGGTAGAGCATGGCAATGAGGGTGGTGCGCGCGGTGAAGTCGCGCAGCGTGTCGGCCAGGAGCTGGTTGCCCAGGCATTCGGCCAGACACACGTGGAAGTCGCCCAGCAGGTAGCTGCGCTGGCCGACGTCGTCGCCTTTGAGGGCGGCCTGTTCCTGCTTGAGGTGCTGGCGCAGGCGCTTGAATGCGTTCTTGTCCATGCCCTTCGTGCTGCGGATCAAGCCGGTTTCGATCACGCGGCGCGCCTCGAAGGCTTCGCGTGCTTCGTCGTGCGACGGCTGCACCACATACCAGCCGCGGCGCGAACTCACCGTGACGATGCCGCGCGCGGCCAGGCGAACCAGCGCCTCGCGCACCAGGGTGCGGCTGCAATCGAACAGCATCGACAGGCTTTGTTCACCCAGGCGCGTGCCCGGCGCCAGGCGCTGGGCCAGCACGGCTTCGATGATGCGTTGGGCGATGTCGGTGGAGCTGACCATGAGGGACCTTTGGGCTCAACTCCATGCGAATTCCATGCCACGTCCATACAAGGCTTGTATGCAAGATTGATGCACCAGCTCTGTGCGCAAACCCGGCCGTGCAGCGGTTGCTGCACCAAAAAGCGCGGCACCCGGGCGCGTCGCGAGGCGGTTTTGGTGCGCCCGGCGCGGTTGTCAGCGCTGCGCGCTGAGCACGCGCAAGTCGTCTTCGTAGCCCTTGAGCACGCGCACGGCGTGGGTGCGCTGCTCTGGTGTGGTGGTGTTGTGCAACTGGGCAAACTGGGCGCAGCCCTGGCGCACGATGTCGTTGGTGTAGGCGTCGAAACCGGGCGTGGGCGACTGGCTGATGCGTGCCATGTGGCTGCGCACGCGTTCGGTGGCGGTTTCGGGTGCGGCCTGCGCCTCCTTCACCGTTTGCAGCAGATCGGCCTGACGGCGCAGCCGCTCGGCCTGGGTGCGCTGCGGGTCGAAGCCCGACGCCTGGAGGTTGTTGCGCAGCAGGGCTTTCTGGTCGTTGTCGAGCCGACCGTAGAGCATCTCGCTGCGGCTCAGCGCGCGCTTGAAGCGTGCGTCCAGGCGCTTGCCGGGCGACGTCTGGAGGAAGTCGTCTGCGAACTCCTCATTGCTCCTGGCCTGTCGGCTCTTGAGATGTTCCAGCTGGGCCGCATCGAGCTGGAGCGCCAGGCGCGCCATGGGCTGCGCACTGGCGTCGGCCGCGCGCTCGATGCGCTGGCGGATCACGTCGAACTCGGCGCACACCTGGGCGCCGCTGAGGTCCTGCGCGGCCAGGGTCTGCCAGCGCTGCAGCAGGCCGGCGTACACCGGCAGTTCGTTGGTGCGGTGCCATTGAAAGAAGGCGTTGATGTCGCCGCGCACCGGGGTCGACTGCTCGTTGGTGAAGTCCACATGGCTGTCGAGCCACCAGTAGGTGGCGTTGTGCGCCTGGTTGTAGGCCAGGCGTGCGGCGGTGCAGGCGGTGATGGCCCATGCCATGGTGACCAGCGCACAGACCTTCACCACCCGCAGGGCGATAATCCGGCGCACGTGAAGCCCGGCAAGAACGCCGGGCAACGGTTCCCCGAAAGAGGTGTTCATGTCGTTCCCAGTGGATGTGGTGGTGATGGCGGCCGGCAAGGGCACGCGCATGAAAAGTCTGCGGCCCAAAGTGTTGCACCGTCTGGGCGGGCGCGCACTGGCTCAGCATGTGATCGACTGCGCGACGCGGTTATCGGCGCGCTCGGTGGTGGTGATCACCGGCCACGGTGCCGAGCAGGTGGAAGCCGGCTTGCAGGCGCCCGCCACCACCGCGCTGCGGTTTGTGCGCCAGGAGCCTCAGTTGGGCACCGGTCACGCGGTGCAGCAGGCCGCGCCCGTGCTGCCCGACGATGGCGTGACCCTGGTGCTCTCGGGTGATGTGCCGCTCACCCGGCCGGAAACCTTGCAGGCCCTGCTGGACCTGTGCGCCGGCGAGCGCCTGGCGCTGCTCACGCTGGACATGCCCGACCCCACCGGTTACGGCCGCATCGTGCGCTCGGCCGATGCGTCGGTGCAGGCCATCGTGGAGCACAAGGACGCAAGCGAGACCCAGCGCACCATCACCGAGATCTACAGCGGCATCATGGCCGTGCCCACACAGCTGCTGCGCGGCTGGCTGGCGCGGCTGGACAACCACAATGCCCAGGGCGAGTACTACCTCACCGACGTGGTGAAGTTCGCCGTAGCCGATGGCCTGAGCGTTGCGGCGCACCGCATCGTTGATGCGGTGCAGGTGGCCGGCGTGAACAGCCCGGTGCAACTCGCCGAGCTGGAGCGTGCCTATCAGCGGCGCTTGGCCGATACCCTGATGGAACAAGGCACGCGCCTGGCCGATCCGGCCCGTCTGGACGTGCGGGGTGAACTGCTGTGCGGCCAGGACGTGGAAGTCGACGTCAACTGCGTGTTCGAGGGGCGCGTGCAGCTGGGCCATGGTGTGCGCATCGGCGCGAACTGCGTGATCGCCAACGCCGTGATCGAGGCTGGCGCGGTGATCCATCCGTTCACCCACATCGACGGCGAGCAGCTGGGTGTGAAGGTGGGGCCCGGCGCGCTGGTGGGGCCGTTCGCACGGCTGCGGCCCGGTGCCGATCTGGGCGCCGAGGTTCACATCGGCAATTTCGTGGAAGTGAAAAACAGCACCCTGGCCGCCGGCGCCAAAGCCAATCACCTGGCCTACCTGGGTGACGCGACCGTGGGCGAGCGGGTGAACTACGGCGCCGGCAGCATCACCGCCAATTACGACGGCGCCAACAAGCACCGCACCGTGATCGAAGCCGACGTGCACGTGGGCAGCAACTGCGTGCTGGTGGCGCCCGTGACCATCGGCGCGGGTGGCACGGTGGGGGGCGGCTCCACCATCACCAAAGACACGGCACCCGGTGCGCTGTCGGTGGCGCGCGGCAGACAGGTCGGCATTGCCAACTGGCAACGGCCCCAGAAAAAGAAAAAGGCCCCGTGAGGAGCCTGGTGGGGTGAGGCGGACGACTCAGCGCCCGCCGCGCACATCCATCGAATCGAATCGACTATCGTCCGGCGACTTGCTGTTGGGGCCGCCGCTGCTGGAGCGGCGCTGGTTGAACCCGCTGTTGCTGTAGGCACTGCTGAAACCACCGCGCCGACCTTCCTGATCCAGGTCCATCAGGCCGCTCAGGCCCATGACCTCGGAATCGCGGAAGGCGGTGCTGGCGGTGTTCAGCGAATCGAACTCCGAGAACTGGCTCTCCAGTTGCTGACGGCGGCTTTCCCCTGCGCCCCCCGTCTCCCTCGCCTTGGGTTTGGGCAATTCGGCCAGATTGAGTTGCTTGCGAAAGTCGGACGGCGACGGCATGCGGTGCAAGCTGTTCTTCAAGAAGACAAACCGCACACCCGCGGTCTTGAGGATGCGGTTCTTCATCTTCACCATGTGGGCCTTGTGCTTGGCGTTGCTCAAGGGGTGCTGTTCGATGTCGAACGCAAAGGTGGGTTTGCCGTCAGCGCCACAAACCACGAAGTCCACCCGCTGCTGAGTCAGCCGCTCTTCGGCGCGTTTTCGATTGGTCGCGCGGCGCACCGTCAGCATGTTGCTCAGCATCATGTTGGACAACACCGCCTGGCCGGGAAAAGTGTCTTGCAGGTAATCGAGCATCTGGGCCTGTTCGGGCGTCATCAGGCGTTCCGGACTGTATCGGTCGTCGCGCCCCGACGACTGGATCGTCATTCGGTAGCGCCAATAACCCAGCGCGCACAGGCCCAGCAGGGCCAGCGCTCCGAGCACTGCAATCCACGTCGTATTCATCGAAAAACCTCCTGGGTCCAAACCGCCAGTTTCAGTTTGGCTAAGAACGAAGGTTGTTACATAAAGTTTGTTTCGTCAACTCTTCGAGGGGGGGTACAGCGCGACAAATGTGCGGTATGTATGCAATTTTTGGCCGCGTTGAGTACCAATGTGGTCAATCGGCGTCACGGGGGAAGCTTGCCCGGAAGCGCCACACGCGGCTCGAACTTGGCGCGCTTCAGACTGAAAAATGCCTTGATGTTGCGCACGTTGGCATCGCTGGTGAACAGGCGCTGAGCCAGCGCCAGGTAGTCCGGCATGTCCAGGCAGTGCACCACCAGCACGAAGTCGGGCCCGGGGCTCACGCGGTAACACTGTTGAACCTGAACAACAGGGAGCACGCGCTTTTCAAAAGCATCCAGCAGTTCCGCGCTCTGGCGCTCCAGCGTGATTTCCACCAGCGCCGTGAGCCCCTGACCGAGCAGGGGGGCCAGGCGATCGACGCTGAGCAGCGCCACTTCGCGCTCGATCAGCCCGAGCTGGCGCAGGCGTTTGACACGTCTGAGGGTGGTGGGTGGCGAAAGATGCGCCTGTTCGGCCAGGGCCTGGTTGCTCAGGGACGCATCGTTTTGCAGAAGGTCGAGCAATCGGAGGTCGGCCTCGTCGATGGTGATTTGTTCCATATTTGGTTGGTTTATGAAGTAATTGATGATGTTTTCCGATGCGAGAAATTATTGTTGATGAAATGTGAAATTTTGATCTTTTATTTCAAGAACTTGTCACTAGCATCAGCGTTCATTCATTTTCGGAGCAGCAACATGTGTGGCATCGTCGCAGGGGTTTCAGGGCGCAACATCGTCCCGGTCTTGGTTCAGGGCCTGCAACGGCTGGAGTACCGCGGTTACGACTCCTGTGGCGTGGCGGTGCACACCGGCGGCTTGCAGCGTGCGCGCAGCACGGCGCGGGTGGCGGAGTTGGCACAGCAGGTGCAGACCGACGGCATCGCCAGCGGGACCGGCATCGCGCACACCCGCTGGGCCACCCACGGCGCCCCGGTGGTGCACAACGCCCACCCCCACTTCAGCCACGGCCCTGGTGCGGTGGCGGGCACCGTGGGCCGCGTGGCGCTGGTGCACAACGGCATCATTGAAAACCACGACGAACTGCGCGCTGCCCTGCAGGCCAAGGGCTATGTGTTCGAGAGTCAGACCGACACCGAAGTCATCGCCCACCTGATCGACTCCCTGTACGAAGGCGACGTGTTCACGGCGCTGCAGGCAGCCGTGGTGCAACTGCACGGCGCCTACGCGCTCGCGGTGTTCCACAAAGACGAGCCGCACCGCGTGGTGGGCGCACGCGCCGGGTCGCCCCTGGTGCTGGGCGTGGGCAACCTTGACGGTGCGCGCGGCGGTGAGCATTTCCTGGCCAGCGACGCCATGGCTCTGGCCGGCGTCACCGATCAGATCGTCTATCTGGAAGAGGGTGACCTGGTCGACCTGCAGCTCGGCCGCTACTGGGTGCTCGACGCCCAGGGCCGTGCGCTCGATGCGACGCAGCGCCCCGTGAAGACCGTGCAGGCCCACAGCGGTGCGGCCGAACTCGGCCCCTACCGCCACTACATGCAGAAAGAGATCTTCGAGCAGCCACGCGCCATCGGCGACACGCTCGAAGGCCTGGAAGGCATCACCCCCGAGCTGTTCGGTGACGGTGCGTACCGCATCTTCAAGGACATCGACAACGTGCTCATCCTGGCCTGCGGCACCAGCTACTACAGCGGCTGCACCGCCAAGTACTGGCTGGAGAGCATCGCGAAGATCCCCACGCAAGTGGAAGTGGCCAGCGAGTACCGCTACCGCACCAGCGTGCCCAACCCACGCACGCTGGTGGTGACCATCACGCAAAGCGGTGAGACTGCCGATACCCTGGCCGCACTGCGCCACGCGCAGGGCCTGGGCATGAAACACACGCTGACGGTGTGCAACGTGTCCACCTCAGCGATGGTGCGCGAATGCGAGCTGGCCTACATCACGCGCGCTGGCGTCGAGATCGGCGTGGCCTCCACCAAAGCCTTCACCACCCAGCTCGCCGGCCTGTTCCTGCTCACGCTGGCACTCGCCCAGGTGCGCGGCAACCTGAGCGAAGAAGCCGAGGCCGACCACCTCAAGGCCATGCGCCACCTGCCGGTGGCCCTGCAGGCCGTGCTCGCACTGGAGCCGCAGGTGATCAGCTGGGCCGAAGATTTCGCGCGCATGGACAACGCGCTCTTTCTCGGCCGGGGCCTTCACTACCCGATCGCGCTGGAAGGTGCCTTGAAGCTCAAGGAGATCAGCTACATCCACGCCGAGGCCTACCCGGCCGGCGAACTCAAGCACGGGCCACTCGCTCTTGTGACCGCGGCCATGCCGGTGGTGACGGTGGCTCCCAACGACACCTTGCTGGAAAAGCTCAAGAGCAACATGCAGGAAGTGCGCGCACGCGGCGGCGTGCTCTATGTGCTGGCCGACGCCGACACCCGCATCACCAGCAGCGAAGGCGTCCACGTCATCCGCATGCCCGAGCACTACGGCGCGCTCTCACCGATCCTGCATGTGGTGCCGCTGCAGATGCTGGCGTATCACACGGCGCTGGCGAAGGGGACGGATGTGGACAAGCCTCGAAATCTGGCGAAAAGCGTCACGGTGGAGTGAGGGTGCCGCGGGGGTGTGAATAGTGATATTGGGGAATAAAGCGAGTCGGGTTGGAATAAAGTGGGTCGGGGCGGTTCGGTGACTTGTAACAACGGTCTTGTGACTGCTGTGCGAGGCGACAAGCGGTGAGAGGGAGGGTGTAGCTGTACACCTCTAAGAACCGTTCTGCAGCGATTGCCGACAGTTGGGATGAAGAGCTGAGCCCGCAGTGCTTGCCACATTGCGGCCATCCAAGCCCTGGCAGTGACAAGTTTTGAGGGTCAGCTCTTCGGGGTGCTGCCGACGTTGCAGGCCTACGTGTGGCGCGGACACGGCGCTTCGGTGCGCCTACCCCAGATGTTCTTCCCAACAGGCTGCCAGTCAATCCCCTGTCCTTGAACACCTGTATGGTCGTGAGGCGGCGGCAGGGCGTGCATACAATTCATTACAGGTTGTCCGGAGCGACCGGGCGATGAGATTCAGGGGGAATCGTTTTGACGGACTTGTTCAATCGAGCGCGGGGCGTGTGCCTTCTGCGCATCCTCGGCGTGGGCTTGTTGGGTTTGCTCGGGGTGGCTAACGCCCATGCGGTCATCGTGCCTCCGGCCAAGGTCCCGGCGCCCGCGTGGGTCAAATCCATCCCACTGGACGAGAACGCCACCGTGCCCATGGAGCAAATACACGGCGGCGTGTACTACCTGTTGGCTGATCGCCAGACCCGCGTGTCCGGCACGGACCGGCAGCATTTCAACCGGTTTGCCATCAAGGCAGTGAACGACAAGGGCGTGGAGCAGGCTGCAAGTATCGACATTGATTTCGATCCTGCTTACCAACGCCTGCAGTTGCACACCTTGGCCGTGCACCGGCAGGGGCGGGTCATCTCTCAATTGGCCACGGCGCCGATCCGCACGCTGCAACGTGAAAAAGAGCTGGAGGCCTTGATCCTCGATGGCCGTCTGACGGTGAGCGTACTTCTGCAGGATGTGCGGGTGGGCGATGTGGTCGAGTACGCCTACACGGTGCAGGGGTCGAGGCCGGAGATGCGAGGTCACCATTTCGGGGCTTTCGACATGCAATGGCGCAGTCCGGTGCACGCGCTGCACACCCGACTGCTGTGGCCCGCCGAGCGCCCGATCCAGTTCAAGAATATGAACATGGATCAGCCTGCGACCGAGAGTCTGCAGGGCGGCTTGCGCCAGTTCGAATGGACTGCGCGGGCGGTGCCCGGTTTGCGTGTGAGTGACGAAGCTCCCGTTTGGTACGACCCCTATCCTTTTGTGCAGTGGAGTTCGTTTCGTGACTGGGGGGAAGTGAGCCAATGGGCGGTGCCGCTGTACGCGGTGCCGCCGCTGCCCGCCGGCGAATTGAGCGCAGAGGTGGATCGCATTCGTCGAACCCATGCCGACGCCGGCGACCAAGTGGTGGCGGTGCTTCAGTTTGTGCAGAAGAACATCCGGTACTTGAGCGTGGTCATAGGCGCCGGCTCCTACACCCCCAGCGCGCCTGGGGTGGTGCTGGCACGTCGCTTTGGAGATTGCAAGGACAAGACCCTGCTCACGCTGACCATGCTGAAGGCGCTGGGCATCGAGGCGCGCGCCGGGCTGGTCAACACCCGGGTTCGCGAGGGTGTGATGCAGCGAATCCCATCGGCGGCAGCTTTTGACCACGTGCTTGTCCGGGCGCAGGTCAATGGGCAGCAGCATTGGATCGACCCGACCAGCTATCCGCAGACTGGCCCGATCCATGCCATCTCCCAACCTTACTTCGGTCATGCGCTCATCATTGACCCGGCCACCCGGGATCTGGAGCCCATGCAGCAGGGCGATGCCACGCAGACCACGCGCAAGATCCGTACGGAGTTTGACGCGACACAAGGCATCGGCAAGACGGCCACCTTGACCGTCACCACCGAGTTGACCGGTGTGAGCGCCGAACAGCTGCGCAACCAGCTGTCTGGCAGCAACCTGGAAGCGCTGCAGCGCGACTATCTGAATTTCTATGGCGGTTATTACCCGGGCATCGTGTCCGCCGGGCCGATGGATGTGGACGACAACACGCAGACCAATGTCCTGACCGTGGTCGAGCGCTACCAGATCGCCGATTTCTGGACCAAGGGTGACAAGCCAGGGATGCTGGAGGCCAGCATCCGGGCGCCTGACATGCGCAGCCACTTGAACGGACCCCGCGAGCGGGTGCGCAACGCGCCGCTGGCGATCCCCCATCCGACGGTAATCGAGAACACAACGGTGGTTCGTCTTCCCGAAGACTGGCCTGTTGACCCCGAGAGCAATGTCGTTCGCCATCCGGCCTTCGAATTCACGGACGAGCTGACCACCACGCCTCGCCTGCTCACGCGTGTGAGCCGGTACACATCGCTGAGCGATCACGTGAAGGCTGAAGACACGGCTGACTACGCGAAGAAGCTGGAAGACGCACGCGACGCGATGGGGCTTGTGCTCACCTACACGACACCCAAAGCTGCCGCACCGGCAGAGGCAGCCCCGGTCAGCCTGGAGGGGTTCTTGTGGCCAATGGCTGGCTATTACTTGCTCTTGGGGGCCGCCTATTACTGGATCGTCCGCAAGTTCGGTCAACAGGGAGATGTCTCGGTGCCAGTAGACGATTTGGTGTACGCAGGCTTTTGGGCAAGAGTCGGCGCAGCGCTGCTCGATACCCTCCTCATCGTGCTTGTCACGGGTCCTTTGCTTGTTGCGATCTATGGGTGGGCCTATTTCGATGGTTCCAAGATGACGATGTTCGCGGGACCCGCAGACATCCTCATATCCTGGGTGGCGCCCTTTGTGGCGGTGGTCCTGTTCTGGCTGTACAAACAAGCCACCCCCGGGAAGATGCTCGTCTCCCTCAAGGTCGTGGATGCCAGGACGGGCGGCAAACTCTCCGTTGGGCAGACCATTGGCCGCTATCTGGGTTACTTTGTCGCCACCATTCCGCTCGGGCTCGGGCTGCTGTGGGTGGCGTTCGATGCCAAGAAGCAAGGGTGGCACGACAAGCTGGCCGGAACGGTCGTCATTCGCTCCAGACGCTCACCGCTGCACTCTTAAGCGCGTCGGGGTGCAGGGTGTTCGGTGCCCGGCCCACCATTCGGTGGCGAACTTCGGGGTGCAGCTCGTCAATCCACTCGGTCAGTAGCTCCCGACCGGGATATCCCAATGCCCGCATGGTCGAGGCAATGCACCGATCGTGATCAAGGTAGTGCTTCACCGCCGCATGCTTCTGCTGATCGGAATACTTCTGTCCTGATCGCGAATACCCGACTCGCAGGTTCTGGCTCCGCTCGTACTCCCGGTACCAGCCAAGAGGGAGTTCTTGGTCGGATAGCCCAACTGGCGGATGGTGGCCCTGAGGCGCTTGCCAAGCTTGATGTAGAGCTTGACGGCTCGGATTCGGTCTTCGTAGGAATACATGAACTACCTCCAGGTAGTTCAAGTTTTTAGCCGCATCCCCCTCGGGTCAGAGATCAGTGGAGTTCAACATGCGAGCCGTCAGTGGGTCACTTTCCCTTTAGGTTTTTGGCGTAGCTCTGCGCCTTACAGGCACGCTGGGGAATCTTCCACGCTCAGACGCAGGCAGGGAGGGGGGCGAAAGCGTAATCGCGCCTTGCCCTTGAGGCGCTAAACGGAGAGCATGACGCCGTCCGCGTTCAGAAGAGTCTGAAGCTTTTTGGCACTAAAGGTTTGAACCGCGTCCTCTCCCAAATGCGCGGCGGCTGTCCCTGCCGCTTGCCCCATGACAAAACAACCCCCACTGACGCGCGCAGCTGACTGTCCCTCGTGCGTCATCGACGCGCAGCGGCCCGCAAACAGAAGGTTGGTGACTTCTCTCGGGACAAGCATGCGCCAAGGCAATTCGTTGAATGGCCTCGATGCGTCTTTTGGGAAGCGCCAGTCAATGCGTCCGTTTGCATGCAACTCCATGGGCCAAGTATTGATCCCGATGCTGTCTTCAAAGCGGACAGAGTCGAGAATGTCTTCGCCACGCAAGGCATACACCCCCTCGAGTCGACGGGTCTCCCGGATGCCGACTTGAGGGGCTATGTCGACGATCCGTGCGTTCTCGAAACCCGGCACCTGTTCGCGCAGAAACTTGAAGTAGTCGACAATCTGACGCCTTCCGTCCATCTCGCCTTCACTGAGCTGCGCAGCGTCTACGCCGCTCATTGCAGTGCCGTCTGCATTGCGGAGCTGGGTCACATTGGCACGCCATTCTGAAGCGTTGATCTGCGGTCGGAGAATGGCGCCCTCTCGCGGAAATTTGTACCGACCTGGAAACGCGTTCTGCGCATTCGACATGAAGTGATTGATCGCCTCGAACTCGCCGATCGCAGCCAGTGCAGGAGCAGGATCTACGTGTCCCACACGGAACATGGTCGTTGGGAAAAGTCCACTGCCTGCGCCATCGCCCACCACATAGGGGACACCGGCGTGCGCTGCAACGTCCCCATCGCCCGTGCAGTCGATAAATGCTGAGCCTCGGATAGCCAAACGACCAGATTTTGTTTCGACGACGAGTGCCGAAATGCGGTCTCCATCCATCAGCACTTGGGCCGCTGTCGCGTGAAGCAGGGTCTGTACGTTGGCGGCAGCGATCAGTTGGTCTGCCGCGCACTTGTACGCGGAAACATCGTAGGACCTGACGCGTATCTTTCCTTTCATCCCGTCTTGTGGCTTGTTCAGACCACCCAACGCTTCGATGCGCGGCAGGAGGTCGTCAACGACACCGTGCACCATCTGACACATCTCGCCATTGAGCAAGCCGTAGAGCCCCGCGAAGTTGGTCACACCGCCTGCAGTTCCCATTCCGCCCAGGAATCCATAGTGCTCCACAAGCAGCGTTCTGGCGCCATGGCGGGCCGCGCTCACGGCGGCCGCCAGTCCAGATGGGCCACCGCCTGCGACAACGACATCAAACTCGCCAAAGACCTTCAAATTCCTCGCGGGTTCTTTCATCATTGCAAACCTCCCAGGTGGTTATTGGTTGGACTTGACACCCTGGGACGAGATGATCTTTTGCATGATGCGGGTCTCGTCACGAACACGCGTCTGCAGTTCCGTCGACGACGCGGTTGAAGGTGCTTTCCAACCTTGATTGAAGAGTTGCTGGCGAATCGCCTCGTCCTGAAGTATCGCCGTCAGTTCCTTCATCAAGCGATCCTTGGCGGCGGGCGAAAGATTCGCCGGTCCGACCAGTGCAGTCCATACCTCGAGCTGGAAGTCCTTGATCCCGAAGTCCGCAAGCGGCGCGACGTTCGGTGCAAGCGGGCTGCGGCCACTGGTGAGACCAATCGCTTTCATCTTTCCTGCAGCCACTTGGGGCAGCACCACACCCGGAGGTATCAGCGCCATCTGGATCTGCTTTCCGAGAATGCCGACAACCACCGCGGGGTTGCCTTGATACGGAACGTGCACGGCTGCCAAGCCAGGCACTCGGGATTTCAGCAACTCCATACCCAAGTGGGCAACCGATCCGTTGCCCACCGAGCCATAGTTCCATTTATCTCCAGCCGCACTGGCGGCCTCGAAGAAGGCCCGTCCATCAGGAGCATCTGGCTGCGCCACCAGTATCAAGGGCGCGGTGCCCACTGTGGATAGCAGGGTGAAGTCTTTCGCGGGGTCATATGGCAGGTTGGGCGACAGCATCTTGGCGGACGTGAGGTTGCCGTTGATGACGATACCCAACGTGTGATCGTCTGTCGCCTTGGCCACCTGATCGGCTGCAATGTTGCCGGACGCACCAGAACGGTTGTCAACCACGACCGGTTGACCAAGCGCCTTGGACAGCGGTTGCGCGATGGCCCGTGCGGCACCATCTGGCGTCGATCCACCTGGAAATCCGACGACAAGACGAATCGGTTTTGTCGGCCATGGTTGAGCGAACGCTACCGGAACGAAGGACAGGAGCGCGAACAATGCAAACATACCGACGACAAGGCGTCCGGAAAGAATCGTTTTCATATTTGTCTCCTTAAAGATGAAGAGCAGTCATCGCACCATTGGCGCGACGGGCACTAATTGCTCGGGATAGCGTTGATCCCTTGCTGCTGTTGCATGTCCAGGGCGACGTCGACAATCATGTCTTCCTGGCCTCCTACCATGTGGCGGCGCCCAAGCTCCATCAGGATGTCGATGGTCTTCAGGTTGTATTTTTTTGCAGCGACCTCTGCGTGGCGAAGGAAGCTGGAGTACACCCCTGCGTAGCCCAAGGCAAGTGTCTCGCGGTCTACACGCACCGGGCGGTCCTGAAGAGGGCGCACGATATCGTCTGCCGCATCCATGAGCTTGTAGACATCCGTGCCATGCGCCCAACCCATCCGGTCCGCCGCGGCAACAAACACTTCAAGAGGCGCGTTTCCTGCGCCGGCACCCATGCCGGCCAAACTGGCATCCACCCGGTCGCAGCCTTCTTCGACGGCAACAATCGAGTTCGCCACCCCCAAGCTCAGGTTGTGGTGAGCATGCATCCCGGTTTCTGTTTCAGGCCGAAGCACATCCTTGAATGCACGAAACCGCTCGCGCACGTCGTTCATGCTTAGCGCGCCACCTGAGTCCACAACGTACACGCAGGTGGCGCCATAGGTTTCCATGAGCTTGGCCTGCTGCGCGAGGTGAGCCGGCGTGGTCATGTGACTCATCATGAGAAATCCCACGGTGTCCATGCCCAGCTCTCGTGCGTACTTGATGTGCTGTTTGCTGACATCGGCCTCAGTGCAATGGGTGGCCACACGAACCACGCGAGCGCCCGCTTGATAGGCCGATTTGAGATCGTGCACGGTGCCAATGCCAGGCAGCAGCAGAGTGGCGACCTTGGCCCGTTTCGCCACACTGGCCACGGCCTCAATCCATTCGACGTCCGTGTGCGCACCAAATCCGTAGTTGAAGCTGCCACCCTGCAAACCGTCGCCGTGAGCGACCTCGATGGAGTCGACGCCGGCTTCATCCAGCGCCTTCGCAATCTGGCGCACTTGCTCGACACTGTATTGATGCCGCACTGCATGGCTGCCATCACGCAGCGTCACGTCGGAGATGTAGATTTTCTTCATGCGGTCACCGCTTTCAGGAAACGTTCTGCCATGCGTTCGGCCGTCGAAAGTGCAGCGCTGGTCATGATGTCGAGGTTGCCCGCGTATGCGGGAAGGTAGTGAGCAGCACCTTCCACTTCCAGGAAGACGGAGGTCTTCAATCCGGAGATTCGGCCAACGCCGGGGATATTCAGGTTGTCCAAACGATCGAATTGCACTTGCTGTTTCAGGCGGTAGCCGGGAACATACTGGCGAACCGCGGCCACCATTTCATCGATGCTGGAGGCAATGGCGCTCTCATCCGCGATGTCGCTCAGCGCGTACACGGTGTCGCGCATCATCAGCGGCGGGTCGGCCGGGTTCAGGATGATGATGGCCTTGCCTTTGCCTGCACCGCCAACCACTTCAATGGCCTTCGAGGTCGTTTCAGTGAACTCATCGATGTTGGCGCGCGTGCCTGGACCCGCGCTCTTGCTGGAAATCGACGCCACGATCTCGGCGTAGTGAACCTTGGCCACACGGCTCACGGCCGCGACCATGGGGATGGTGGCCTGACCGCCGCAAGTCACCATGTTGACGTTGCCCGCATCCAGGTGGTCCGCGCCATTCACCACCGGAATGCAGTAAGGGCCGATTGCAGCCGGGGTCAGGTCGATGCACAGAATGCCGGGCTTTACCGACCGCAGAAACGCATCGTTCTGGATGTGCGCCGATGCGGATGTGGCGTCAAAAACAATGTCGATGTCTTTGAATACCGGCAGTCGCGCCAACCCCTCCACACCCTCATGCGTGGTGGCAACCTTCATTCGGGCAGCCCGCGCCAGTCCGTCGGACGCAGGATCGATACCGACCATCGCACCCATTTCGATGTTGACGCCATGGCGCATGATCTTGATCATCAAGTCGGTGCCGATGTTGCCGCTGCCGATGATGGCGGCCTTGAGTTTGCGTTCAGCCATGGAGCACCTGTGTGGTCGGAGCGGTCTTGGATACACCGCCCACGCCCCAATGGGCGTTCGGCACCTCTTGCAGGATGACGCGGATTGATTCGCGTGGTACTCCGGTGGCCTCGACTGCCGCCTCGGCAAGACCGCGCATCAGCGCCGCTTTCATCTCGGCGCTACGGCCTTCAATCATGGTGACCTGGATCAGTGGCATGGATACCTCATTCGGTTGTGTTGAATTCCACTCGGCCTAAGCCCTGCATTTCGAGCAGGACGTGCTGGCCAGGCTTGAGCACTTCTGCCGCAGTTGCGCCACCGGCCATGACGATCCATCCGGCTTGAAGAGGCTCGCCGGCGGCCGCGCTCAATCGGGCCGCCGCGACGAGGGAGCGAAGCGCATTGCCCAGGATGCCCGCGGTGCTGCCGACCTGACGCGCGGTGCCATTGATGGACATGACAAGTCCCAGGTTGGAGAGGTCCTGGTGCGGCTCATGCCAGGAACCAATGACATAGCCCGAGGAAGAGGCGTTGTCGGCGACCACATCGCCCAAAGTGAACTTGAAGCTGTCGAAACGGGAGTCAATGATTTCCAGCGCCGGAGCGATGGCCGCCACCGCCTCCATGGCTTCAGGCAGGCTGACGTTGGCAGGCAGCGGCTTGGCGAGAAGAAAGGCCAACTCGGGTTCGACCCTGGGATGCACAAAGCGGCCCAACGAAACCGGAGCACCGTCGGCTTGCGCCATCGCATCCGTCAGGCGGCCCCAGATCATGTCGCGCACGCCCATCTGCACCATCTTGGCTCGGCTGGTGAAGCCCATCTTCATGCCTGTGCGGCGCTCACCTCGCTGAAGGCGACGCTTGATGGATGCGGCTTGCACCGCGTAAGCGTCTTCGACACCCAGCTGTTCCTGGTCGGCAAACTGCGGGATGGCTTGTGCCATTCGAGCGGCCGTGTCCACACGCTCCGCCAACTCGGCAATGCGCTGCTGATTCATGCTTCTTCCTCTTCGAACACGGCACGCACGGAGCCCAGGCCCGCGATACGCGCTTCAAACACGTCACCCGGCCGCACGGCCACCATGGGGCCCAATGCTCCCGTGAGAACCACGTCGCCAGCCTTGAGTCCTCGACCCACCGATGCCATCTTGTTCGCCAGCCACAGAGCGGCATTCAGCGGATGTCCGAGGCAGGCCGCCCCGGCGCCGAGAGAGACCTGTTCACCGGCACGCTCCATGACCATGCCGGCCAGGCGAAGGTCGATTCCGTCCAATTTGACAGGGGTGTTTCCAAGCACGAACGCACTGCTGGAGGCGTTGTCCGCCACGGTGTCGACAAAACGGATGTTCCACTCGGCAATGCGGCTTCCGACAATCTCAAGCGACGGAAGCGCGAACGCGACAGAGCGGAGCAGTTGAGCGGCCGTGATGCCCGGTTCCAGCAGGTCGTGCTCCATGACCAGGGCCACTTCCGATTCCACCTTCGGCTGCATCAGCCTCGACCAACGCACCGGCTCTCCGTCGCCCACCGCCATGTCAGCGAACAACATCCCGTAGTCGGGTTGGTCCACGCCAAGTTGCTGCTGGACGGAGCGGGCAGTCAATCCGATCTTGCGGCCCACCAGACGGGCGCCAGCCTTCAATTTCCGCTCGGTGTTGAGCTCTTGGACGGCGTAGGCGCTCTCCGCTGTCAGCCCTGGAAATCGCTCACGAAGAGGAGCGATGGACGTGCCGGTTTCGCCAGCATCCCAAAGGAGGTTTGCCGCCAGCTGGATGTCTTTTTCGTTCATTGAACTCCTCCGTTGAATTTGATGCACACGTTGGAGAGCTCGGTGTAGAACTCGAGCGAATGCACGCCGCCTTCGCGCCCAATGCCGGAGGAGCCCGACCCACCAAACGGCGTTCGCAGATCGCGCAGGAACCAGGTGTTCACCCAGGCGATCCCGACTTTCAGTGCTGCCGCAAACCGATGTGCGCGGTCGATGTCGCGCGTGTAGACCGAAGCCGCAAGGCCGTAGGGAGTGTCGTTGGCCATGCGCAGGGCCTCGGCTTCCGTGTCAAACGGAATGACCACGCAGCAAGGCCCAAAAATCTCCTCGCTCGCGACGCGCGATCCATGCGCCAGTCCTGTCCAGACCGTGGGCTCGATCCATGCCCCACTTTTCAGATCGCCGGGCATCTCGGGGATACCACCGCCGCAGACGGCGGTGCCGCCTTCTTCCATGGCAAGCTTGTAGTAGCTCAGCACCTTGCCTTGGTGCTCCGCGGAGATCAGTGGACCGAAATTGGCCGCCTTGTCTTGCGGGCGGCCAGGCTTGAGTTGTCCTGCAGCCTCGGCCAGCTTCTGAACCACTGCGTCGTAGACGGGACGCTGCACATACACCCGCTCGGTACCCAGGCACACCTGCCCCGTATTCTCGAAAACGGATCGGGTGAGGCCTGCGATCGTCACGTCGAGATCGGCATCCTCGAACACGATGGCCGGGTTTTTTCCACCCAGCTCCATCGACACGGGTTTGATGCCTTCGGCGGAAGCTCGGATGATGGCGGCCCCGGTGCGGGTCTCCCCCGTGAACGTGATCGCATCGATGCCCGGATGCGTCGTCAGGAATTCGCCCGCAGAGTCCGGCCCGAAGCCGTGCACGACGTTGTAGACGCCCTTGGGCACGCCGACCTTGTTCATGACCTCGCCCAGCAGTGCCGCGGTGGCGGGCGTTTCTTCCGACGGTTTGACGACCACCGTGTTGCCGCACGCCAGGGCCGGACCCACCTTCCAGGTCATCAGCAAGAGTGGCAGGTTCCAGGGGCAGACCACGGCCACCACGCCTTTGGGCCGGCGCAGCGCGTAGTTGAGCGCGGGTTTGCCGTCCGGCGCGTGGCTGGTGAAGGTTTCCGTCGGTACATTGCGCACGACGTCCGCGAACACCCTGAAGTTGGCGGCACCCCGCGGAATGTCGAGATGGGAGGCCAAGGACCACGGCTTGCCCGTGTCTGCGACTTCTGCCGCGATGAAGTCCTCGGCACGGCGGTCGATCTCGGCGGCCACCGCGTAGAGCAGATCGCAGCGCTGTGCCAGCGTCATCGAACCCCAAGGGCCGGCAAGCGCATCGCGCGCAGCACGAACGGCGTCGTCCACGTCGCCTTTCGAAGCTTCGCTGACTCGGCTGATCAGCGATCCGTCAACCGGATTGACATCGTCGAAGCGGCGACCGGCGCTGCCTTCTCGATACTGGCCATCAATGAAATTGAGAATCACGCTGCTTTCCTTGGTTGAAGTTCGGGGTCCCCTGCAGTCAGGTGATCCCACATGCGTTCGAAGATGCCGCCAGTGGAGATCGCGCGCACCCGGCATTCGTCGGGTGAAAGCACCACTGACGTGTGCTCAAGGTCTGCAGCGCGTACCGCGAGCTCCAGTCGCGCAGCGTCTTCCAGGTACCAGGTGAGTGAAACAACTTTCTCCAGAGAGTCCGCAGAGACGACCAAACCGTTTCCCCTCATCACCACGGCATTGGCTTCACCCATGGCCTCCACCACGGCCGCAGCACGTGCGTCGTCGCGAATGAGCTGTGGGTCATCCCAGAGCGCGGCGCCTGTTCCAAAGTACGCGCCCATGCCATGGCGTGGACTGGGCGTCAGGCGCGCGGTGCCCAGCACCATGACGGCCGGTGGCATCGTGCGCGCGACTGCGCGGGCGCGGGGCTGGCGGCGGTAGATGTGCTGGTGAATGCGGACCTCGCCCAACACACCTTCGGGCAGTTCGCCATGGACGGGCACAACCGTTCCAGGTTCCTGCGGAGCGATCAGGCCCATGGGACGTGCGGCGCAGACCAGAAAATTCTGCTCGTCCAGCCGGACACTGCAGTGCCCGTATGCGTGCGCCAGGCCGTGCCGTCCGAGAGCGCGCGCAGCCATGCGCAGTTGCCGCTGGAGTTCGTCTGAAGCCTTCACGAGCACGACGCCTGCTCAGCGGGCTTGCGAAACTCCGCAATGTCCGGCACCGAACCCCACATGCAGAAGGATTCGTTGGCCCGGGGGAACTGCCTGGGTTGATAGTTGATTTCGTCTTCTGTCGTGAACAGTCGAACGCCCGATGAGTACTCAAAGATCATGTTGTCAGGGCCTCGAAAGTACAGAAACATCGCCCCCGACGTGGGGTGACGTCCAGGTCCAAAGGCGATCGGCACGTTCAGCTTTTGCAGCATGTACCAGGCGCGCATGATGTCGTCGATGCCTTCGACCTGGTGGTTCACATGCTGGACGCCCGAGCGTGTCGTGGGAAACAGCGCCACTTTGTGATGTACATCGTCGATGCGCAACAAGGGGGCATCACCAATGCGATCGCTCACGCGAGCGCCCAGCACCTGCGTCCAGAAGCGTTCGTCCCGTGCCGCATCGGTTGTGCACAAACCCACATGGCTGAAACCGGTGATGCCCGCATCGCGCGACGGGAAGTAGCGCCGGCCACTGTGGTGCGGACCGACCATGAGATCGATCTTGTTGCCCGTGGGATCCTTGAAGTGAACGAACGCTTCCACATGCCGTTGTTCGCACTCTTCCGACGTTCCCGCCCGGACCACCACGCCGCTGTTGCTCAGCTCTGCTGCGGCAGCGTCCAGCTCACTGGCATCGCGAAGCTCGAATCCAACCGTGTGATCGGTGGGGTCGCCCTCAAAGTACGCGAGCGTGTGGTCCCGGTTGTCGCTACGGAAGTAGGTCGCCCCCGCTTCCTCGCGCACCTGCTCGAGGCCGAGCACACTTCGAGCAAAGCTGTCGGCCTGGGCGCGATCTCGCGTACCGAGACGGACATATCGGATGTCCAGGAGATTGATCATGTGACTAGTCGAGCTTCAAGTTGGCAGCGCGAATCACCTGGGCCCATGCTGCGGTTTCGCGCTGGATGAGTTGCGTGTACGCGGCAGGTGAAAGCCGTGGGGTTTCGTAGCCAAAGGTCTTGTAGCGCTCCACAATTTCGGCACTGTCGAGAGCTTCCCGGAGGTCCACTGCGATGCGCTCGCTCACGGTGGTTGGAGTGGCGCGCGCGGTGAAGAGTCCTGCCCATGCGCTGACCTCGAAATCACGCAGGCCGGGCAACTCAGCCGTCGCCGGGACATTCGGGTACAGCGGATCGCGCGCTGGAGCAGCCACCGCAAGAAACCGCAGCTTGCCCCCGCGCTCAAGGCCACCGGCGCTGGCTACGCTGCCCAATGCCCAGTCCACCTCTTTGGTCGAAACGCCGGCGTAGAGCTGGCCGAAGTCCCGATAGGGGATATGCCGCATGTGGACGCCACGGATCGACTGAAGCCGAAGCGCCCCGATGTGCCCGGGACTTCCCTGGAACCAAGACCCATAGGTCACGTGATCCGGTCTGGCCTTGGCCGCCGTGATGATGTCTTCGACGGACTTGTAAGGACTGTCTGCCGCCACGGCCACAAAGAATGGCGTGCGCAGAATCATTCCGAGCGCTTGGAAGTCCTTCTCAACGTCGTAAGGTAGGCGAGAAAACGTATGCGGATGCGTTGTGACGTGGTTGCTGTCAATGAGAAGAAGGGTGTGGTTGTCGGCTGGCGCGCTCTTGAACGCTGCCACTGCGATGAACCCATTGCCACCCGACCTGTTGTCCACCACAACGGCCTGCCCCCACTTGCGGGAGAGGTGTTCCGCAACAACCCTCATGGCCGCATCGGGTCCACTGCCCGCAGGGAACGGCGTGATGACCCTGACTGTCTTGCTCGGGAACGCTGCGGTCTGGGCACCTGCGGCGTTCAAGGATGCGGTGGCGACAAGGCCTGAGGCCGTCAACCCCTGCACGAAATCTCTTCTGTTCAGCATCGTCAATGTCTCCTATCGTTGTTTGCTTCGATCGCCGGACGTACTGTAGGATCGGCAACAGCTTCTGTGAAATGAATAGATAGGAAATCCGATATGCATAAAGTGGATGAACTCGCCAGTCCCCAGAAGCATCTGCCACGCAACCTGGATGTCACGCTGCTGGAGCTCTTCGACAGCATTCGGCGGACGAGGAATCTCACTGCCGCGGGCGAGGAGATGAGCATGTCGCAGCCCGCGGTGAGTCGCGCCCTGGCGCGATTGCGAGAGATGTACGGCGATCCTCTGTTCACGCGGCAGCCGAGGGGCGTGGCGCCGACACCGTTTGCTGAAGCGTTGGGTCCCGCTGTCGTCACGGCGCTTGCTTCGTTGCGATTGACCTTTCACAGGGCGACCTTCGACCCAACTCGGGAAGAGCGAACCTTCCGGGTTGCCATGACCGACATCGGTGAACGCTTGTTCTTACCTCAGCTCATGGAGCATGTGGCAAAGGTTGCTCCGTATGTCGTCATCGACGCGGTCACCAGCCCGAGCAACCTTGAGGAAGGTCTCAGCAATGGCCAGATCGATCTCGCCGTGGGCTTCTTCGGCCCGCTTGGCAAACAGTTCCATCAGCACCGTCTTTTCCGGGAACGCTTCGTCTACGTGGCCAGAAAAGGCCATCCATCGGTGAAACAGAAGCTGCGTCGAGAACAGCTACGCGATATCCCGCATGTCGTGGGTGGCCCGCAGGGAATGGAACACGCGGCCGCCGTTCAACGAGTTCTGGGAGGGTCCCGCGTGAAGGCGCGAGTGGTTTTGCGCGTTCACAGCTTTCTCTGCGTAGGGCCTATCGTCGCGAAAACCGATCTCATCGGCGTTGTCCCCAGCAACCTTGCGGCAGTGGTGTCCGGCCATATCCCGCTGCAGCTGCTCGATCCGCCCGTGCAGTTCCCGGGCTTTGATGTGGCAATGGCCTGGCACCAGCGCTACCACTCCGACCCGGCAAGTCGTTGGATGCGCGACGTCTTCGTGGAGTTGTTTCACTCAGGCGTCAACGTTTCCGCGTAAGGAATCGATTGGATGAGGTGCAACCTTGGTCTGAAGTGGCCAAGAAGGCAAACGTTGCCGGTCAGCAAGCTACCGCCTTCTGAGTCTTGATGAGTTGGCGTGTCTCGGCGGAGGCCTGGCGAGTGCGAGCAGGCTTGCGACTGAACCCGAGCATCTGCTGGTGATCAGCGCGGGTCGATCTGGGGAGTTGAAGTACCCAGCTTTCCAGTTTGACGGCCGGCTCAACGAAGTTGCTTTTGCCAGAGCGCGTGCACTCTTTGCTACCAATTCCCTGCCGGAGCACAGTCTATGGGACTCCCTCCGCACGCGGTACAAGTCGCTTGGCGGTACGAGCGGAGTCGACTTTCTGCTGGGCTACTTTCACCCGGATGTTGCGGCCATGACTGATGCCGACAGGGATGACCACTTCGAAGAGATCTTGCGAGAAGAAGTTTGGCGGGCCCATCAGTAGGGCCACTGCAGAACGACTTGGTTTTTCCTCTTGGAACAGATCGGAGCGACGCCTGAGATCGTGTTTTGCTTTTGAATCTGAGATCTGTAGTCAACACACATTTCGGATGGCCAGCCTCCGACGGACTTTGCAGGACGGTGGCGGAGGCGTCGTAATGAAAGATCACATATTGCGACGAACTTTATTCCCTGCAGTCAGGTGACCAGACGGAACAAGGTTCGTCGGAGTCATCGCCACATTGCCAGGTGGTCCGGCTCCCTGCCGCTGCTTTTCAGAGCGTCACGCCTGCCATGGAAGTTGCCACCCGGGCAGGCGTGGAGCCATCAACACGCTCAGGCCTTCACGAGTTGTCATGCAGGGTCGTCCTGAACCAGCACGACGAAGGGCAGGCCGCCTCCGCCTGGTCCGACATCACCGAACAGATCGAGCGCACGGATGCGTTCCTCACTGCCCGGCAGCGCCTGCCCCGTCAACCAGTTTCGCCACAGCGCGGTGCGGGCCAGCAATGGATGCGCCGATGACAGCTGGAGGGTGGTGGTGCCCCAGCCCTGCCGCGCCAGGCCGTGCAGCAGACGGGCCACGGCCACCACCACCACCTGTCCTTCGTGCAGCCGCGCGAAGGCGATCACGTGGTCGGCGGCGCTGCCTTCCACCGCCAGCGGAAGGTAGAGGCCGTCGCGAAACAGCGCCGCGTGTGCACGGCGCAGCGCCAGCAGGCGCCACGTGACGAACTGTTTGAGCTCGCCGCCGGGGCACTCGGGCAGCAGGGCCTGCCACTGCTGGCGTGTGGGCCACGCTCCTGGACCGACCTCCCGGCGGACCCGCTCGAGGGAGGCCGCCATGGCCGCGAAGTCCACGGGTTGGCGGTTGTCCGGGTCCACCAGCCGGAAGCTCCATTCTTCGCAGCCCTGGTAGATATCGGGCACACCGGGCACTGTCATCTTCAGGGCCAGCTGGGTCAGGCTGTTGCGAAACCCCAGGGGCGCGATGTCGCGCACCAGCGCTTCCAGTCGCTGGACGAAGCTGTCCAGTGCAAGCACCCGTGCGATGTAGGTCTCGACCGCGAACTCGTAGGCCTCGTTGGGGTTGAGCCAGTTGGTCTCCTGCTTGGCCTCGCGCATGGCCTTGCGCATGTACAGCTGCGCGCGCTCCAGCAAGGCGACGCGCTCCTGCGACTGCGATGCCGCCGCCGGCCAGATGCCCGCCAGCGCCTGGAACAGTGTCCAGCGATCGTGTGCCGATGGGGCACTGGCGTCATCCACCTGGGAGATGAAGCGCCTGCCGATCGCGTCGAGTTCACGAACGGCGTCCTCCCACTCGGCCGGCATTTCCGACAACACGTTCAGCCGCGCCCGCGTGTCCTCCGACCGTTTGCTGTCGTGTGTGGAGGTGGCCAGCAGCCCGTGCGGCCGGTGGCGAGCGCGCTGTGCATTGGTGTTGTGAAAGGCCGCAGCGGAGACGCCGAACCGTCGAGGCTCCGATCCCACGTCATTGAGCGAAGCGAGTCGCACGTGGCGGTAGAAGGCCGTGTCCTCCACGGACTTGGCCATGACGGGCGAGGTGAACTGTTGCCAGCGTTCGACGAAGCGGTCACGCAATGCCTGCGCCGGTCCGGCCACGCCCAGCAGGATGGGCTCCAGGCATTGCAGCAATCCAGCTTCGGTGAGACCGAGTCGGCGACGGGCAGCCGCCAGCGCCCAGGCCACGTGCTTGCGGTCTGTTTCGCTCGCTTCAAAAGCGTCGGCTCCCACGTAGGTGCGGTACACCGGGAACGCGGCCGCGATTTCTGCAAGCGCCCTGCGCAGGCGGTTGCGCGTGAAGTCGCAGGTCGTGCGGTCGGCGCGGGTGATGCGGTGCAGCGTTTGCGCGAGCCAATCCAGTTCGGAGGCGAATGCGTCGTCGATCACGAGCCTTTTGCACGCCAGCACCGTCTGCTCGAAGCTGCGGGTGTCACCGGTGAAGGTTTCGTAGCCGCGCTCGAAGGCCGCCTCTGCTGCGGGATCGACGAACAGACCATTGACCAGACTGCTGAACCGGTAACCCGTGCCGCCGTGTACCGGCCATGCGGGGGGCAGCGGCTCGTGGTCTGCCAGGATCTTTTCCACCACCAGGTAGAGCGCGCGGGGTGTGCCGCCTGCGGTCCGGGTCAGTTCGGCGTAGCGCCGCTGCAGGCGGCGGAAGTACGCGGCGGGACGGCTCAGACCGTCGGGGTGGTCCACCCGCAGGCCCGTGACCGTGCCGTCGGCCAGCCAGCCCAGAATGCGCTGGTGCGTGGCCTCGAACACCGCCGAGTCTTCCATGCGCAGGGCGGCGAGCGCATTGATGTCGAAGAACCGGCGGTAGTTGATGTCGTCGCCGGCCACGCGCCAGTCGGCCAGGCGATACGCCTGTCGGCTCAACAGTGCGTCCAGCGCGTCCACGCTGCCGGGGTCGTCGGGGTGGCCGTTGAGTCGCTCCAGCGCGCTGGTGATCCACGATCGCAGCCATGCCTGAACCCGTGCCAGGTCGGCCAGGCGCTGGCGCAGCACGGGTGTCTCGCGCAGGCGCGATTCGCGGGCCTCCAGACTCGCCGTATCGCGTGGCGCAAGCCGGCCGAACGCGTCGAGCAAGGCTGTCACTTCTGCCAGGGATGCTTCGCTGTCGGCGGCCGGTGCGGGTGCGGCCGCCAGCACGGCCGGGTAGTCGCGGGGGTCGATGGGCGCGCGGTGCTCCCAGTGGTGCACGGCAAACCGGCCCGCATCGGCATCGAACCGCAGTTGCAGTTCGCCCGCTTCCAGCACCCGGCCGTAGTGATCGCCAAGGATCGGCAGCAGCACGCGCCCCCGCATGTCGGGATCGGCGGGCTGCCATTCGATGTCGAACGTGCGCGCATGGGTGGCCGCCTCACCGTGTTCCAACACGTCTTCCCACCAGGGGTTTCGGGCTTCCAGCACGGCCATGTGGTTGGGGACGATGTCCAGCAACTGGCCCATGCCGTGCGCACGCAGTTCGGCGCACAAGGCCGCGTGCGTTTCTTCGTCTCCCACCTCGGGGTTGAGCACGGTGGGGTCGGTCACGTCGTAGCCGTGGGTGCTGCCGGGGCGGGCCTTGAGGTAGGGCGAACTGTAGAGGTGGCTCACCCCCAGCGAGGCGAGGTAGGGCACTGCTTCGCGCGCGTGAACGAAGGTGTGCCCTGCGTGAAACTGCATGCGGTAGGTGGCCAGGGGAATGTCGGCGGTGTCCAGTGCGGGCAGGTCCCCACCGCGCTCGCGCCGCATGGCGGCTGCCACCTCGTTCCAGATGGGCCAATCCGCCAGTTCTTCCAGCGGCACGGCCGCCCTTCGGCGCCAGTTGGGGTGCTGGGTTTCGGTGGTGCCGGGCACGTTCATCTGCCAGACCTGGCCCATGATGTCCTCCAGCTGCGCTGCGGCGAGCCAGCAGGCCGTTCGCGCCAGATAGGCGTGGACCGCCACCACCAGCGCGGCATCGATCGGGGCATCGGGGGACGTTGCGTCGGCTGCCGCCACGCTCATGCCCTCGGGCAGCAGGCCTTCGCGATCGAGCGCCGCCAGCAGGGCGGAGCGGTCGCTTGCGCGATCCTGGAGCAGGCGCTCGGCATCCGCGGCGTCAGGCAGGAATTTCAGGCGCTGCTGCGTCTGGATGTCCGCCCCGCTCCAGAAGCCCGCCAGCGTGGGCAGGTCGTGTGTGCTCACCACCGAGATGGCCTGGCGCAACCAGTCGTCCGGGGTGCGAAAGCCACCGTCTTCGGCGCGTTCGAACCACAAGGGCCGGTAGGACAGCACCGTGCGCTGGGCCATGGCATCGCGCATGGCCGGCGGCACGTTGCCGAGGTCTTCACCGATCACCAGGCAGCGGTGGCGGTGGCTCTCCACCGCCACGATGGCCAGCAAGGCTTCGTGCGGGTAGTTCACATAGGTGCCGCCTTCGGGTGTGCTCCAGAACAGGCGCATGAGCGCCATGACGTGGTCCATGCGCAGGGCGCCGGCATGGCGCATGACGCAGCCCAGCAGTTCGATGAAGGGCTGGAACCGGGCGGCGGCCAGCGCCAGCGGATTCACCGGCGGCAGTCCCCAGTCCTGGCCCATGCGGTTCATCGGGTCCGGCGGCGCACCCACGTGTGCACCGCTCACATACAGGTCGCGCAACATCCAGGTCTCGGACCCGCCTTCGTTGGAACCGACGGCGAGATCGCAATACAGACCCAGCGGCATCAGGCTGCGGGCATGGCGTTGCGCCTGCGCGAGCTGCTCGTGCGCCAGCCACTGCAGCCAGAAATGGAAGTGCACTTCGTCGGCATGCTCGCGCTTGAAGGCCTGGACCGCTGCGCCGTCGTGTCGCTGCAGCTCCTGGGGCCATGCAGGCCAGCCCCACACGGACGGATCGGCGGCGTGCAGCCCGTGTTGAATCGCTTCCCAGACCGCATGATGGCCGATCGTGCCGGCGTGTTGCCCCATGAAGCGCGTGAACGCCTTCCGGCGCACATCTGCCGCGTCGGTGTTCGCCGTGTTGAAGTGGCGCCAGAGCAATCGCAGCACGGGCTGTTTGGCTTGCGCCACCTCCGCGTACTGCACGTCGGCAGCCGAACGCAGCGCGTGCAGGCGGCGTTGAAAGTCGGCGCTTTGCACCAGTGCCTGTGCATCCGCGCACGCCTCGAACTCCGCCACGGCGGTCACGTCCATGAGCAGTCCGTTCAGAGCCAGACGGCTGCAGGGGCTGTACGGCGTGGCAAGCTCGGGCTGGTGCGCAAACAGCGCGTGCAGCGGGCTGAGGCCCACGAAGGCAGCTCCCTGCGCGGCTGCCATGTCCACCAGCGCGCGCAGATCGGTGAAATCGCCGATGCCCCAGTTGCGCCCGGAACGCAACGCATAGAGCTGCACGCTCAGACCCCACCAGCGCTCCCCTTCACGCAGCGGCGCCGGTGACCAGCAGCAAGCGGGCGAGACGATCACCTGCCGGGCGCCCGAGGGCGTGCGCAGCAGGTAGTAGCCCGACTGCAGCGACGCGGGCAAGACGGCGTTCGTTGAATCCCCCGTGCAGACCACGCCTCCACGCTGCTCATGCAGTTGCCAGGGCGCGCTGTCGGTTTCGATGCGGGCGGATCGGCCTTGCGTCACCAGCAGCGGGTCGGGCACGGGCGGCGTGCTGCCCATGGCATCGAGCACGCGCTGCAGCACGGCAGGCGGCACGTCGACCTGCTCGCCGCTGAAACTGGTGTACGACGTCGCCACGCCTGCCGCCGCGGCACGTTCGGTCAGATCCGCCGTCATGCCGGCTCCCAGGCGCGCCAGCGTGCGGACCACGCTGGCCAGGCCGTGCCCTGTGCCGCCCGGTTGTGCGTGAACACCACCCGCTGCTGGCCCCCGGGTTCCGGTGACGCACATTCCACCGGCTGCGCCCCCAGGTTGATGTCGAGCCACAGCTCGGGCCCCTCGCTGTAGCGCCACCGCACATGCAATCCTGTGGCGCCCACCTTGCGCGCCAGATGGCCACCCGAGAGCAAGCGTGGCTGGCGCGGCACGATCCACTGGCGGCGTGCCGCGAGCGCCGCCCGCACCAGCGCCTGGCGCGCCAGCCCGCGCGGCTGCGCAGCCTGATCCCAGGGCAGCACACTGGCGTGGAGCGTTTCCAGCGAGCAGGGGTCGGGCAAGGCCGCATCCGTGCCTTCGCTGTGGCCAAACTCCCGTCGGCGGCCGGCGCGCACGGCCTCACGCAGTTCGCCTTCCCAGTCGGCGAAATACAGGAACGGGGTGTCGGCAGCGAAGTCGTCGCCCTGGAACAGCATGGGTGTCGACGGCGTGAGCAGCATCAGGAGGAGCGCGACCTCCATGGCGGGTGGCGGCGCGAGCCGGTCCAGTCGCTCGCCAAAAGCCCGGTTGCCACTCTGGTCGTGGTTGTTCACGTAGTTGACCATGGCGCACAAGGGCTGCGCGGGCGCGGGCACGCAGGCAGCGCGCCGTCCGCCCGCCAGGCGCGAGGTCTCCTTGAAGATGAAGCCGTGCGTGAGCGCGCGCGAGAGCAGGTCCAGCGGGTCGCCAGCGTAGTCCTTGTAGTAGCCATGCGCTTCGCCTGTCAGCCACACGTGCAGGGCATGGTGGAAATCGTCGTTCCACTGGGCATCGAAGCGCCCGGGCCTGGGAGTGGCAGCCAGCCTGCGGCGTTCGTTGCTTTCGTTTTCGAGGATGAGGTGCACATGCCGGCCGGCTGTGCTCTGCCGCACGCGCAGCGACAACTCTTCCATCACATCGGGCGAGCTGCTGTCCGAAATGGCATGAACGGCGTCCAGGCGCAACCCGTCGAAGCGGAACTCGTTCAGCCAGTACAGCGCGTTGTGCACGAAGAAGTCGCGCACCATGTGGCTGCCCTCGCCGTCGAAGTTGAGCGCTGCGCCCCAGGGGCTTTCGTGCGTTGTCGAGAAGAACTGCGGCGCATACGCGCCCAGGTGGTTGTCTTGCGGACCGAAGTGGTTGTAGACCACGTCCAGGAACACCATCAGGCCCAACCGGTGCGCCGCCTGAACCAGCGCCTTGAGATCGTCCGGCTCGCCATAGGCGGCGTGCGGTGCGAAGGGAAGCACGCCGTCGTAACCCCAGCCAAAGCGACCCGGGAACGCCGCCACCGGCATCAGTTCGATCGCCGTCACACCCAGGTCGGCCAGGTAGGGCAGGCGTTGCGTTGCCGCGGCGAACGTGCCCTGTGGCGTGAAGGTGCCCACATGCAGTTCGTAGATCACCGCCTCGTGCCAGGGGCGGCCTGCCCAGTTGTCGTCCCACTCGAAATGGCGGGGCGCCGTGACACGGCTGGGCCCTTGCGGCCCGTCGGGGTTGTGACGCGAGGCCGGGTCGGGCACGCGCTGGCCTGCGTCCACTTCCCAGAGATAGCTTGTATGGGCATCCGCGCTGGCCGCGTGGCACCGCCACAGGCCTTCGCCATCGGATTGCGCGGCCTGTCGAAGTTCGGCACCGCCGGGAGCCCAGCAAATCAGGACCGGGGCGCTGGCGGCCGGTGCCCAGAGCCGGAAATCGGCGCCGCCTCCCGGGTTCAGGCTGGCGCCGAAGGGCATGCGGTGCTCGTGCTTCATGTGCGTTCCCTCGTCCAGCAAAAGTTCTTCGTCGTCATGACCCACCGGGTGGCCGAGCCGGGCGACGTCGCGCACTACGCCTCACCTTCGAGCGCACGAAGCGCGAGCAGAAAGGTGGCCGCATTCCAGCTTTGCCAGGCCATGCCCATGGGCTTGAACGTACGGCCATGAAACCATTCGGTGAATCGCCAGCCGTCGAGTGCATTGGCCTGGGCGAGTCGAGCCAGTGCCGACCACGCCTGCTCCCGCATCCCGAGCCGCGCAAGAGCCAGGACCCAGTAGCCCCCCACAAACGGCCAGATGCCCCCGTTGTGGTACTGATAGACGCTGTTCTGCTGGTGCCTGGCCATGTAGGGCCGCCAGAGCTGGTGCTGGGGTGACAGAGGATGCAGAACGACCCGCACCGGAAAGGATTCGTCCGTGTGCACGCTGGCAATGGTCTGGACGATCTGCCGGGATTTGGAGGCGTCGGCCAGTCCATTCAGGACGGCCATGAGATTGCCGAAAACGTCCCCTTCGTATCCGGCCATCGCCAGATTGACAAAGCTGAGGTACATGCCCGGATCACGCTGGCCACGACGCGCGTAGTGGCGCAACAACCGCGCCCGGCGGTACTCGGGCAGATCACGCTGAAAAGGGTCGAAAAGGTGGTTGAAGTGGTGATGTGTCGATTCCGCGTCCGCCAGCCCGTAGCGCTGCTTGACGCCGTACCACAGCGCGTTGGTGTACAGCACGTAGCCCGATCGCGGCATGATGTCGGCCCAGTCGCTGGCCTCGTTCTGCTGCAGCAGCCGGAAACGCTGGTGCTCCTGCGCCAGCAGCCACGCGATGGCCAGATCGACCCCGGTTTGCCAGCGATCGGGGCTCACCCGCCCGGCACGGCGCACGTGGTCCACGGCGATCAGCCACCACAGGGTTGCGTCGATGCAGCCGAGGTACCAGAAGTCGGCGCCCTGGCCTTCAGGGTCCACGTATTTGGGAATCTGCCCATTCAACGCCTGCTGTGCCGCCAGCGCATCCAGGCTGGCCACCGCCCCCACCTCCAGTGCGTCAACGCCGCTGCCACACATGGCCATGACGCAGATGGCCGCGTCGCGCCCGAAGATGCGGGTGTAGCGGCGCGCCTCGGCGGCGTCGGAGCGCCCGGCGGCCAGGATGCCGTGTGGCGTCAGGTTGGCTTGCAGCAGTTGCACCGAGGCCTCGGCACAGGCGTTGATCAACGGGGATGAGGATGCGTCGGGCTTGTCGGTCATGGCCGGGGGCTCATCTTGAAGCGCACGAGCGCGAGCGAACGCGCGGCCAGAACGTAGGGCTCGGCCGAGTCGAAAGGCGTGTCGAACCTGCCCGTATCGATCGATGTGTCGATGAGCAACTCACCGGCCTTCGGCACCAGATCCGAAGGCACCACAAACCGCACCTCGTTCGAGTCGGCGTTGAACATCACCAGAAAGCTGTCGTCACGCACCGCGCGGCCACGCGCATCGACCTCGTTGAGGCCGTCGCCCGAGAGAAAGACGGCCAGGGCACGGGCGTGGTCCTGTCCCCAGGCTTGCTCGCTCATCTCGGTGCCTTGGGGCTGCAGCCAGACAATGTCGCGCACCGAGCTCCCGTGCAACGGGCGACCCTGGAAAAAGTCGCGACGGCGGAACACCGGGTGGGCCGCTCGAAGCGCCATCACACGCTGCGTGAAGGCGAGCAAGGCGCGCTGGTCCTCGCTTTGTGTCCAGTCGAGCCAGCTGATCTCGTTGTCCTGGCAGTAGGCGTTGTTGTTGCCACGCTGGGTGCGCCCCATTTCGTCGCCCGCCAGCAGCATGGGAACACCCTGCGAGAGCAGCAGCGTGGTGATGAAGTTGCGCTGCTGACGTGCACGCAGGGCCAGCACGTCGGCCTTGTCGGTGGGGCCTTCTTCGCCGCAGTTCCACGACAGATTGTGGTTGTGGCCATCGCGGTTCTCCTCGCCGTTGGCTTCGTTGTGCTTGTCGTTGTAGGCCACCATGTCGGCGATGGTGAAACCGTCGTGGGCGGCGATGAAGTTGATGCTCGCGTAGGGCTTGCGGCTGCTGCGGTTGTAGAGGTCGCTCGATCCCGTGAGGCGCTGGGCAAATTCGCCGATCACGCCGCCTTCTCCCTTCCAGTAGGCGCGCATGGTGTCGCGGTACTTGTCGTTCCACTCGGCCCAGCCCACGGGAAAGTTGCCGACCTGGTAACCACCCGAACCCAGATCCCAGGGTTCTGCGATCAGCTTGACGCGCGACAGGACGGGGTCCTGTCGCAGGATGTCGAAGAACGCGCTGAGCCGGTCGACGGCGTGCAGTTCGCGGGCCAGCGCCGAAGCCAGGTCGAAGCGGAAGCCGTCGACATGCATCTCCGTGACCCAGTAGCGCAACGAATCCATCAACAACTGCAGCACCCGAGGATGCTGCATGTTCAACGTGTTGCCACACCCGGTGAAGTCCTGATAGTGGCGCGGGCTGTCGCTCTGAAGGCGGTAGTAGGCCGCGTTGTCGATGCCCCGGAAGGCCAGCGTCGGGCCGAGCTCGTTGCCCTCCGCCGTGTGGTTGTAGACCACGTCGAGGATCACCTCGATGCCGGCCTCGTGCAGCGTGCGCACCATGGTCTTGAACTCACTGACCTTCCCGCTCGCGCTGTACCGGTGTTCGGGCGCGAAGTAGCCGATGGTGTTGTAGCCCCAGTAGTTGCGCAGGCCCCGCTCGACCAGGTGGCGATCGTCAATGAAGGAGTGCACCGGCATCAGCTCGACCGTGGTCACGCCAAGGCGTTTGAAGTGGTCGACCACGGGCTCGCAGCACAGGCCTGCATAGGTGCCACGCAGCTCGCGCGGCACGCCGGGGTGGCGCCTGGTGAAGCCGCCGACGTGGAGCTCGTAGATCACCGTCTCGTGCCAGGGCACATCGGGCGAGCGGTCGTCCCCCCAGGTGAACGCCGACTCGATGACCTTGCAGCGAGGCAGGTAGGGGGCACTGTCGCGCCGGTCAAAAGACAGATCGGCCTGGGCGCTTCCGACGCGATAGCCGAACAATGCGTCGTGCCAGCGGATGGTGCCGACGATGTTGCGGGCGTACGGATCCAGCAGCAACTTGTTGCCGTTGAACCGGTGGCCATCCTGCGGGCGGTAGGGCCCATGGACACGATAGCCGTACAACAAACCGGGCCGTGCCTGGGGCAGGTAGCCGTGAAAGACCTGGTCGGTCTGCTCGCGCAAGGTCAGGCGCGCCACCTCGTTGCGTCCGCCCGCGTCGAACAGGCACAGGTCGACACGCTCGGCTGTCTCGGAAAACAGCGCGAAGTTGACGCCCATGCCATCCCAGGTCGCGCCCCTGGGGTAGGGCTTGCCTGGCCACAGGGCATCAATGACTGCGGTGGCGGGCATCAGGTCCGATCCGACGGGTCGCGCGGGAACCAGCGCTCGATCAGCTGCGAGGCGCGATCGCGCGCACCGAGGCCAAATGCCAGCGCCAGCGCAAACACGACGCCACCCAGCAGGATCAGGAAGGTGTCCTGGATCAGGCCTCCACCGATGTCGAGGTGGTCCACGGCCAGCAGCACCACGAAGGTCATCACCGCGTAGCGCACGATGCGGCTCAGGATGTCGGCATCGCTGATGCCTGCGGCCCGGAAGTAGCGCAGCACCGCGTTCGCGACGAAGCGCGAAAAGTAGCCGCCAAACACGACCACCAGCAATGCCACGAGAAGGCGGGGCACGAACAGCAGCACCCTGCCCAGCAGATCGGTCACCTGGGTCAGGCCCAGGGTGTTGAAGGCGACGATCAGGGAAGCGATCAGGACCAGCAGGTAGACGATGGTGCCGAACCACTCGACGGTGTCCTTTTCGGTGCCGCCCTGCTTGAGGAATCCGTCGACACCGGCGCGCTCGGTGAGGACATGGAAGTTCAAGGCCCGCAATGCCTTCACGGCGCCCACGCGCAGGCCCTTGGCCAGCAGCCACCCGACCACGATCACCGCCAGGGCCACCCCCAGGCGGGGCAGAAAATTCCCGATTTCAAGCAGGAGGCCGCGAAGCGGGACCAGCATCACGTCGATATTGTCCATCTCAACTCCTAGTTCTCAATGCCCGCGAGCGTGGCGATGCCGGCGAGCGGGACGCCCACCCAGTCCGGCCGGTTGTCCAGTTCGTAACGCAGTTCATACAGCGCCTTCTCGAGTTCGAACAGGTCCAGCAATGCCCTGGCCTCGCCGAACGCGGCCTCGTTCGCATAGAGCCCTGCGGCCACCACGATCTGGCTGTAGGCATCCAGGAACGCCTGATTGACAAACCGCTCCCAGCGCCGGGCGGCTGGCGCCAGTTGCTCCAGCTCGCTGCTGCCCTGGGCGGTCTGATGCAGCGCCGTGTGCCTGGCGTAGTCGAACGACCTCAGCATGCCGGCCACGTCACGCAGTGCACAGTGCTTGGCACGTCGCTGTTCCAGCGGGCGCTGCGGCTCACCCTCAAAATCGATGATGAGGAAGTCGTCCTGCGCGACCAGCACCTGTTGCAGGTGCAGGTCGCCATGCAAGCGGGTCTTCACGCCCGCCGGCGCTGTCGCGGCGGCCCGGGCCATCCGCGCGTCCAGCGCGTCGCGGGCGGACACCACCCGGGAGGCCAGGTCAGCCAGCGGCTCGCTCAAGGTGGCGCGGCGCTGCACCAGCAGCCCGAACGTGCGATCCAGCTCGCCGCGCACGTCCGCTGACCATTGGGTGAGGTCGTCTCTCGTGATGGGCTCGGGATCGAACGCTGGCAACCCATGGGACTGCGCCAGCGCGACATGCAGTTCGGCCACCCGCCGCGCGAGGACTTCCACCCGCTCCGCCATGGCCTGCATCCCGGCCTGCAGCCCGGTGTCGGTGCTGCGGACCGATTCGAGCAGCCGGGACAGCTGGTCGACCGTGAAGTCCCATGCATCGCCCTGGTTCTTCACCTGTGCCTGCAGCAGCGCCAGAGGCCAGACCGAACCGTCCAGGGCGTGGAACTCCACGCTGCCGGCCACGGGCACGCAATGCCCGAATCGGGCGACGTCGGTGAGGAAGCGACCCATTTCGAGCTCGGGGCTCACACCGGTGTGCAGTCGCCGATAGGCCTTGAGGAAGATGCGCTCGCCCAACAGGCTGATCGAGTTGCTGCTCGTGGTCAGTCGCATCAGCGGTGTGGCGCCCTGGAGCGCGTCGCCGATGACCGCGTGGTAGGCGGCTGTCGGCACGAATCGCACCACGCCGCCTTCGGCAACGGTCTCGCGCCGTTCGCCGATGGCCGTGACCACGGCCCGGCAGAAGAGCTCGTCGCCCATGGCGTCGGCCAGCACGCCCACCGTGGCCTGCTGGCGCACCTTGGTCACGGCCACGGACATCAGGGCGCGGACCCGCTCCTCGTCGTCGTCTTCGAAAGCAATCACCAGTGGCGCGAAGTACCGCGCTGGTTCGGCTGGGCCCTGTGTGTCGACCAGTGCCAGGAGCCAGTGCGAAGCGCCGTCTTCGAGCATGCCGTGCGCGCCCAGCGTGGCCCGTTCCAGGGGTTCGCCCTTGGCTGCGTACCAGCGCTGGCGCAGCATGAAGCGGGGCATCAGTTCACGTTCGAACTGGTTGCACGTCTTCTCGGCCATGCCGATTCGCCAGGGCACGACCTTGCGCCGGAAAAAGCTGTTCCAGTCGTCGAACAGCACGAGCACGGGGAGGTCCTCGATCGCCAGACGTTCTTCGTGCCAGGTCGGCGGCGCGGCGTCGCTGGCCAGTCGGAACCAGAAGAATCCGTAGGCAGGCAGCGTCAGCAGGTAGGGCAGATCGCCGATGGGCGGGAACGGACTGCGTCCCATCATCTCGACCGGTACGCGGCCCTTGTAGGCCTCCAGCGACAACTCGACCGGCTGGGCGACGCGGCTGACGTTGAACACGCACAGGATGACGTCTTCGCCATATTCCCGCACGTAGGCCAGCACCTTGCGGTTGCCCGGATGCAGCATGGTGAAGCTGCCGCGGCCAAAGGCCTGGCTGCTCTTGCGCATGGCCAGCATGCGCTTGGTCCAGTTCATCAGCGATGACGGCTCGCGCGCCTGTGCCTCGACATTCAATGCCTCGTATCCATAGATGGGGTCCTGGATCGGAGGGAGGTACAGGCGCTGCGGATCGACACGTGAGAAACCACCATTGCGGTCGCTGGTCCATTGCATGGGCGTGCGCACGCCATCACGATCACCGAGAAAGACGTTGTCTCCCATGCCGATCTCGTCACCGTAGTAGAGCACCGGTGTGCCGGGCATGGACAGCAGGAGCCCGTTCATCAACTCGACGCGCGCACGGTCGTTCTCAAGCAGTGGCGCAAGCCGGCGACGGATGCCGAGGTTGATCCGCGCCCGCGCGTCGGCGGCATACATGCTGTACATGTAGTCACGCTCCTTGCTGGTGACCATTTCGAGCGTGAGTTCGTCGTGGTTGCGCAGGAACACCGCCCATTGGCAGCTGTCAGGGATCTCGGGTGTCTGCGCCAGGATCTCGACGATGGGGTGGCGGTCCTCCTGGGCGATGGCCATGTACATCCGTGGCATCAGCGGGAAGTGATACGCCATGTGGCATTCGTCGGCATCGCCAAAATACTCACGCACGTCTTCGGGCCACATGTTGGCCTCTGCCAGCAGCAGACGACCTGGGTAGTGGGCTTCGATGCGGGCGCGGATCGCCTTGATCACTGTGTGCGTTTCGCGCAGGTTCTCGTTGCTCGTGCCGTCGCGCTCGACGAGGTACGGAATCGCATCGAGCCTGAATCCGTCCACCCCCATCTCGAGCCAGTACTCCATGGTCTTGAGCACAGCCTCCAGGACCAGCGGGTTGTCGAAGTTCAGATCGGGCTGGTGGCTGAAGAACCGGTGCCAGTAGTACTGCTGCGCGACTTCATCCCAGCTCCAGTTCGATTTCTCGGTGTCGGTGAAGATGATGCGCGTGCCCGAATACAGCTTGTTGTCGTCACTCCAGACGTAGAAGTCGCGCTCGGGCGAACCTCGTGGGGCCTGCCGCGCGGCCTGAAACCAGGGGTGCTGATCGGACGTGTGGTTGACGACCAGTTCGGTGATCACGCGCAGGCCGCGCCGGTGGGCCTCGACCACGAAGGCCTTGAAATCGTCCAGGGTGCCGTAGTTGGGGTGCACGTCCTCGTAGTCGGAGACGTCGTAGCCATCGTCTCGCTGGGGTGACGGGTAGAACGGCAGCAACCAGATCGTGTTGACGCCGAGCGACTGCACGTGATCGAGGTGCGTGGTCAGACCACGGAAGTCCCCGATGCCATCGCCATTGGCGTCGGCATAGGCCTTGATGTGGAGCTCGTAGATGACCGCGTCCTTGTACCAGAGCGGCTCATGTGCGGGATCGACAGCAGGTGTGGGAATGGTCGCGCCAGGCTCTGCGCGCTGGAGTTCATCGATCACGGGCACCTCTCAAAGGAAATAGTCGAATTCGTTCTCGCGCTTCAGGCGAGGACGCAGTTCCATCACATGGACGGGCGAGCGCTGTGGATCAAGGCTGACAAAATTGCGTGCACCGTGCCAGATGAAGTGGGAATCGCTCAGGAGATCGTGCAGCTGGTAGGCCTGTCCGTCCTTGATGCCGAAGCTGTCCTGATCGAGTTCGACCCAGCCGGCCTGCGTGTGGTGCGGATCGAGGTTCACGACGCACAGGACGGTGTTCGCACCGTCGGCAGAGGTCTTTGCGTAGGCGATCATCTGCTCGTTGTCGATGTGCAGAAAGCGCAGGCCCGCATCGCTCTGCAACGCCGGGTTGGTGCGCCGGGCGCGGTTCAGCACCGCGATGAAGTCGGCCAGCGAATCGGTGCGCGCGCGGTCCCACACGCGGCGCTCGAACTTCTCCGAATCGAGGTACTCCTCGCCCCCTTCGCGCAACGCCCGCGCCTCCAGCAGTTCGAAGGCCGGCCCGTAGATGCCGTAGTTGGCGGCCAGGGTCGCGGCCATGGCCACCCGGGCCATGAAGACCGGGCGCCCACCGTACTGGAGTGCCGCGGGCAGGATGTCCGGCGTGTTGGGCCAGACATTGGGACGGAAGTACTCGCGTCCAGGCCCGCGGGTGAGCTCGGTGAAATAGGTCGTGATTTCCCGCTTGGTGTTGCGCCAGGTGTAGTAGGTGTAGGACTGGCTGAACCCGACCTTGGCCAGGCGGTGCATCACCCGCGGTCGCGTGAAGGCCTCTGACAGGAACACCACCTCCGGCTGCAACGCGCGCACGCGGGCCATCACCCACTCCCAGAACGGATAGGCCTTGGTGTGCGGGTTGTCGACACGGAACACGCGCACGCCTTCACCGACCCAGTGTTCAAACACGCCCGCGAGCGCCAGCCACAGCGCACGCCAGTCGTCGCTCTCGAAGTCGAAGGGGTAGATGTCCTGGTATTTCTTCGGCGGGTTCTCCGCGTACTGGATGCTGCCATCGGCGCGCTTCCTGAACCAGTCGGGATGCTCGGTCACCCAGGGGTGGTCAGGCGCGCATTGAAATGCGATATCGAGTGCAATGTCGATGTCGAGTCGGGCCGCCTGCTGCACCAGCCGCCTGAAATCGGCGGCCGTCCCGAGTTCTCCCAGGATGGCCGTGTGCCCGCCCTCGGCGGCACCGATGGCCCAGGGACTGCCCACGTCGTCGGGCCCGGCTTCGAGCGTGTTGTTGCGACCTTTTCGACGCGACCGGCCGATCGGATGGATGGGCGGAAAGTACAACACATCGAATCCCATGCGCTTGACGTAGGGCAGCCAGGCCTCGCAATCGGCAAAGGTCCCGTGCCGGGTGGCGTCTTCCGACGCCGACCGGGGGAAGAACTCGTACCAGGCGGAGAAGCGCGCGCGCTCACGCTCGACCGTGACGGGGAAGCGTTGAGGGTGGGTGAACGCGTGGCGCAGATCGGGGTGGCGGCAGGCCACGGCAGCACGGGCTTCGTCATCGCCAACGGCCTTCAATGCATCGACGTCGGCTTTCGGGTCAGCGGCCCGCTGCGCGAGTTCGCGTGCCCAGTCCCGCAGCAGTGCGGTGTCGGCCTTGTGATCAGAACGCGCAGCGCATTCCTCGATGAGCCTGGCCCCGGTTGCAGCAGCGATGCGAACGTCGTCGATGTCCACGCGGCGCGTGAAGTCATGGCGCCACGACTGGAACGGGTCGACCCAGGCACACACCGCGTACTCCCAGGTGCCCAGCGCGTCGACGACGAAGCTTGCACGCCAGCGGTCGTTGACGAGCGGCTGCATGGGCGTGCTCAACCAGGCCGATCCGGCGCTTCGCCACTTCAGCATGCAGGCCACGACGTCATGACCATCGGCAAAGCAGTCGGCTTCGACGACGACTTCATCGCCCGCAATGCGCTTGATCGGGAAACGTCCCCCGTCCACCGCCGGCTGAACGTCTTCGATCACCACGCGGATCCGGCCATCGGTCAGCGCGATGGGATGGACTTCATGGTCGATGCTCACGACATGGCTCCTTCGAGTTTCAGGAACAGCACGCCCAGTGGCGGCAGCCGCAGGTTGAGTGCGTGGAAGCGGCCGTGCGCCGAGACGGGCACGCTGTCGACGCCACCGTGGTTGCCCACACCGCTGCCACCATACGCGCTTGCGTCGCTGTTGAGCAGTTCGCGCCAGTGTCCCGGGCTCGGCACGCCCACCAGATGGTTCTCGCGCGGCAGGGGGGTGAAATTGGCCACCACGAGCAAGGCGTCGCCATCGCCCGACTTGCGCAGATAGCTCAGCACGCTGCCGTCGGCATCGGCACCATCGATCCACTCGAAGCCAGCGGCATCGAAGTCGAGCGCATGCAGCGCGGGCTCATGGCGATAGAGACGGTTGAGATCCGCGACCCAACGCTGCAGGCCGCCATGCGCATCGCTGCCCTCGATCAGTCCCCAGTCCAGTTCGCGGTCGTGATTCCACTCGCGCCGCTGGCCGAATTCACCGCCCATGAACAGCAGCTTCTTGCCAGGGTGTGCCCACATGTGCCCGTACAGCAGCCGCAGGTTGGCAAACTTCTTCCAGTCGTCGCCGGGCATCTTGTCGAGCAGCGATCCCTTGCCGTGCACCACCTCGTCGTGCGAGAGGGGCAGCATGAAGTTCTCGTTGAAGGCGTAGGCCAGCGAGAACGTCAGTTCCCCGTGATGCCACTTCCGGTGGATCGGGTCTTCATGCATGTAGTTCAGCGTGTCGTGCATCCAGCCCATGTTCCACTTCATGCCGAAGCCCAGGCCACCCACGTAGGTGGGCCGCGACACCATGGGCCACGCGGTGGACTCCTCGGCGATCACCTGCACGCCGGGATGGTCCCGGTACGCCGATTCGTTGAGTGCACGCAGGAAGGCGATGGCTTCCAGGTTCTCGCGCCCGCCGTGCACGTTCGGGATCCATTCACCCTCCTTGCGCGCGTAGTCGAGGTAAAGCATGGAGGCCACGGCGTCCACGCGCAGGGCATCGATGTGGTATTCGTCGAGCCAGAACATCGCGCTCGACAGCAGGAAGGAACGCACCTCGTTGCGTCCGTAGTTGAAGATCGACGAGTTCCATTCCGGATGAAAGCCTTGCCGCGGATCGGCGTGCTCGTAAAGGAAGGTGCCGTCGAACTGTGCAAGCCCGTGCGCGTCGGTGGGGAAGTGCGACGGCACCCAGTCCAGAATCACCCCGATGCCGGCCTGGTGCAGCGTGTCCACGAGGAACTTGAAGTCTTGCGGGGTGCCGTAGCGCGAGGTTGGCGCGAAGTAGCCGGTGGTCTGGTAGCCCCACGACCCATAGAACGGATGCTCCGTGACCGGCATCAGTTCGACATGGGTGAACCCCAGGTCGGTCACGTACCGGGCCAGCCACCGCGCCATGGTGCGGTAGTCGGGCATCTCCCCGCCCTCGGGCCGCCGCCAAGAGCCGAGGTGCACCTCGTAGACGGCCATGGGCGCGCTCAGTGCCTGGGTGGTCGCCCGAGCCGCCATCCATTCACGGTCGGACCATTCGTGGTCGTCCAGGCGCCAGGCAACGGACGCCGTGGCTGGCGCCAGCTCGGCGCGGAACGCAAATGGGTCCGCCTTCTCAAGGCGTTCCCCCGACTGCGTGACCACCACAAACTTGTAGCGATGTCCCGCCTCGACGCCGCCGACCTCCAGTTCCCAGATGCCCGAACCGTCTGCCCGCGCCCGGGCCTGGTGGGCCTCGACATTCCAGGCGTTGAAATCGCCGATCACCGACACGGATCGGGCGTTCGGTGCCCAGACCGCAAAGCGGGCCCCCGTCGCATGGAGGTGACACCCGAGCTTTTGGTGCAGCCTCGAATGGGTGCCTTCGCGGAACAGGTGGAGGTCCTGTTCACCCAGCGCCGGGTCGTCGATCGTTTTCGAGAGGGGTTTTTTCATGTCAGCTGCTCCCGGCCAGACGGCCGCCCGCGTTGAGCTGCAGTCCGTCGATGATCGACACCATGGCTTGTTCGATGTCGGATGCATGGCGCATCGGTTGATCGAGGTATCGGGTCAGGAAAGCGAGCCCCTGCTGATCGGCGTACATGTAGAGCTGCCCCATCCTCTGAGCGACTTCACGGTATCCGTCCTCGATTTCAAGCACACGCCGCTTCAGTTCCTGCAGCACCTGCTCGGGAACCTGCCCTGCCTCAAGAGCCATCAGACCTTTGGCCTTCACCGCAGAACGCTTGCGGCGTGACGCCGCGTCCGACCTGCTCTGGTTGTCTTTCATGTCCGCACAGTAACTTATGATCCGTGCAAAGTTGAGTCGCTTTTTTGAAGTTGAAGTTGGCAAAAATGATCATCCAGACCTTCGACTGCGGCTGAATGCCGCCCCCATGATCCCCATGCGACGAGCAAGCACCCATCCGGATGAGCTCCGGCTCCGGCTGAACTGGTCGGACTTCCAGACCGTCCTGGCGATTTCGCGCCACGGCAGCGTGGCCAAGGCGTCCGGACCACAGGGCATGACGCACTCCACCTTGCTGCGCAAGCTGGATCTGATCGAGTCGCGTCTCGAGACCAAGGTGTTCAACCGCGGGCGGGTTCGCTACACGCTCACGGCCGCGGGACACGAGATCGAACGTGCTGCGCGGGAATTCGAGCCCCTTGCCATCGGTGCGGAGATGCGTGCCAGTGGCGCAGACCGGCGACCCAGCGGGGACGTTCGCGTGAGCGTGTCGTCCATCGTCATCGACCATTTGCTGCCTTCGGTGCTTGCGCAGTTCCGGTCGTCGTTTCCGGATGTCCAGATCGAGTTGATCAGCACCCGGGAGCACGTCAATCTGAGAAGACGTGAGGCCGACATTGCGATCCGTATCGCCGACACGGTGCCGGACTGGCTGGTTGGCAGAAAACTGGCCGACCTTCAGTTCAAGGTTTTCACGCGCCGAACAGGGCGCAGGAAACTTCCCCTTCAAAACATCGACGATCTGGTGGGCCAGCGACGCTGGATCGGCTTCGAGCGCGATTTCCACGACCTCAAGTTCGACCGGTGGCTGGCCGGGCGCGTGCCCGCCGAGCAGGTGGTGCTGCGCGTGGACAATTTCAGCCACGCCGCGAACATGGCACGCGCCGGCATCGGGATTGCGCTGCTGCCCGCGTTTGTGGAGTCCAGCATTCCGGATCTGATTCCGATGACCGCCTCGATCGAGGAACTGGTGACGCCTTTGTGGCTGGTCACCCACCCCGAACTCAGGGACGCCGCCCGCATCCAGGTGCTGATGCGCGCGTTTGGTCCCGCGCTGGCCAACGCCGCCACCCTTTGAGCACGTCCCGGCTACCGGGGCCTTTCCAAGGTGATCCCTCGGATTGATCGAGATCGATGGGCTCAGCCGGTTTGAAACAGCCGCAGGAAGCGTTCGTCACTGGCGTAGGCGATGTTCACACGCATGCACGGGCGCGCGGAATGGCGGTCCGGAAAAAAGACGGAACCTGGCGAGACGAAGATGCCTTCGGCAGCGGCGCGGCGCACCAGGTCGATTTCCGTTTCACCACCCGGCAACTCGGCCCACACGTAGTAGCCCCCTGTGTAGGCTGACAGCAGCCGCAGGCCGGCACGTTCCATGGCCGGCAACGACAGGCGTTGCGCGACATGCAGACGCGCCTTGAGCCGTGCGAGGTGCCGGCGGTACTGACCACTGTCGATGAGCTGGCTGACCACGCGTTCGACAAAATCCGAGGTGGAGACCAGCGTCACCATCTTGAGGTCGCACAAGTCGTTGATGATCGCGCTGGGCCCGGCCATGAAGCCCACGCGCAGGCCGGCTGAGAGCGTCTTGGAAAAACTGCTCACGTAGATCACGCGGTCGAGCTGATCCAGCGCCGAGAGGCGTGGCGCGCTGGCCGGCATGAGATCGGCAAACGGGTCGTCCTCCACGATCTGGATGTCGTGTTGTGCGGCGAGTTGCAGCAGCCGGTGCGCCTTGGCCAGCGAGAGCGATCCCCCGGTGGGGTTGTGCGCGAGCGATTGCGTGAAGAACACCTTGGGCCGGTGCGCCGCCGCCAGCACGTGCAGCGCCTCCAGGTCAGGCCCGTCGGGCAGGCGCGGCACGCCCACCATGGTCACCTCGGCCAGCTTGAGCTTGCCAAAAAGCGGGTAGTAGCCCGGCGAGTCCACCAGCACCACGTCGCCCGGCCGCAAGAGCTGCCTGACGATCAGGTCCAGCGCGTGGTTGGCGCCCTGTGTCAGCAGCACCTGTCGCGCGTCGGCCTGGATCGACCGCTCATGCAGGAGGCGCGCGATGGTCTGGCGCAGTGGCAGGTAACCCCAGGGGGTGCCGTAGCCGTGTTCCAGCTGGTTCCAGGTGTTGGAGCGCACGCCGCGCAGATGCCGGCCCAGCTCCGAACCTTCCATCCATGTGGCGGGGGGCCGGCCATCGCCCACGCGCACTTCGTAGTGTTGCTCGAGTTGTTCGCGCAACAGCGAGACCACGTCCACCGCCTCGCTCAGGTGCGCCGCCGGTGCCTGAGCGCGCGAGCCCGTGGCCTTGCGCGCGTAGTAGCCCGAGCCCGGCCTCGACTCGGCGTAGCCACGCGCGATCAGCCGGTTGTAGGCCTCCACCACGGTATTGCGCGAGACGCCCTCCTTGTCGGCGCAATCGCGCACGGAGCGCAGCCGCGTGCCCGCGGGCACCTGTCCGTGGTCGATGGCCAGCGCGATGCGCTTCACCAGCGCTTCCACCTTGGTGTCGGGCGAGGCATCGGCGTCAGAGAAAGGCGGGCGGTTCTGCAAGGCACTGTCTCCATCAAATGAGGGGTACGGTTTTTCTATCTGTCACCAAACTGTACCCTTTTGCCGCCATTCCCGTCGATACACTTTGCCCGTCGTTGCCCTCGCCGGTGACGCCCACTGCCCGCCCAACCGGCGGGATGCACAACCAGATCGATTGGAGACAAGACATGACCCAGAAAACCGTTGCGCGGCGCGCGATGCTCAAATCCGCCCTGGCCGGGGCCGCCGTCGCAGGCCTGGCCGCGCCGAAGCTGGCCAGCGCCCAGGCCACCGTGACCTGGCGCATGCAGGCGCTGTGGGACGGTGGCACCACACCGCAGAAGTTCGAGGAACAGTTCGTGGCCCGCGTGGCCGAACTCACCGGCGGACGCTTCAAGATCAACCTGTTCGCCGCCGGCCAGATCGTGCCGGCCGCCCAGGCCTTCGATGCGGTGCGCGGTGGCGCGTTTGAAATGATGAAGACCTTCGACGGCTACGAAGCCGGCAAGATCCCGTCGTTCGCCTTCACCAGCACCATTCCTTTCGGCTTTGCCGAGAGCGACGAATACGAGGCCTGGTTCTACGAGAAGGGCGGCCTGGAGATGGCGCGCCAGGCCTATGCGCCGGCGGGCCTGCACTACATCGCCCCCACCGTCTATGGCCAGGAGCCCTTGCACTCCAAGGTGCCGATCCGCAAGATCGCCGACCTGGCCGGCAAGAAGGGCCGTTTCGTGGGCCTGGCGTCCTCGGTCATGGGCGCCTTCGGCGTGGCCGTGACGCCGCTGCCCACGGGCGAGGTGTATTCCGCGCTCGACAAGGGCGTGGTCGACATGGCCGACCGAGGCGACCTCACGGCCAACTTCGAGGCCGGCCTGGCCGAGGTGGCCAAGTTCGTCATCGTGCCGGGCTTCCACCAGCCCACCACCGCCACCGCCTACGTGGCCAACCGCGCCGCGCACGACAAGCTGCCGGCCGAGTTCAAGGCCGCGCTGGTGGTGGCCGCGCGCGAGGTCTCCGGCGCGCTGCGCCAGCGCATCGTGGTCAACGACGCCGCGGTGATTGCGAAGTACCAGGCCAAGGGCTGCGAAATCATCCGCTTCAGCGCGGCCGACGTGGCCGCCGCGCGCCCCAAGGCCATCGAAGCCTGGCGCGCCGCCACCAAGGGCGATGCCCTGGCCGGCAAGATCCTGGACAGCCAGATTGCCTTCATGAAGGAACTCGGCCTGCTGGCCTGATCGCACGCGCCCCGTTCCGCCATCCGATGGGGTGGGGCGCCCCCGTTCTCCTTCAAGGAAACCGCCATGCCCGCCTGGTTGTCGGCGGCCACCTCGGCCGTCACGCGCCTGAACCGCGCGATCTTTCAAGTCACCGTCTGGCTCATGGCCATCGTCGTGCCCGTGATGCTGTACGAGGTCGTGCGGCGCTACCTGTTCAACGACCCCACCGTGTGGGCCATGGAACTCGCGGTGCTGCTGTTCGGCCCGTATTTCCTGCTCGGCGGCCCCCATCTGCTGCACCTGCGCGGCCACGTCACGCTGGACCTCGTGCGCCAGCGCCTGAGCCCGGTATGGCAGCGCCGCATGGACCTGGTCAACTTTCCCGTGATCATCCTGTTCTGCGCCATCCTCATCCATTTCAGCTGGCCATCGGCCTGGAGCGCGTGGCAGTACCGCGAGACCAGTTTCTCGGCCTGGAACCCGCCCATCTGGCCCGCCAAGGCGGTGGTGCCACTGGCCTTGGTGCTCATGCTGCTGCAGGCGGTGGTGGAGTTGTGTCGGGTGTTCTTCCGCACCGATGTGGAACCCCCACAGGGTGAGGTGACGCACCCATGACCCCGAACACCATCCTGCTGCTGATGTTCGGCAGCCTCACGCTGTTCATGCTCAGCGGTTTGCCGATCGCCTTCGTGCTCGGCGGCCTCTCGCTGCTGTTCATCGTCACGCTGTGGGAACCGAGCGCGGTCATCGTGCTGGTGCTGCAGATCTACGACACCATGAAGTCGGAAGCGCTGCTGGCGATTCCGCTGTTCATCCTCATGGCCTGCATCCTGCAGCGCTCGGGGGTGATCGAGGACTTGTACAAGGCCATGGAGCTCTGGTTCGGCCGCCTGCGCGGCGGCCTGGCCATCGGCACCGTGATCATCTGCGTGGTCATGGCGGCCATGACCGGTGTGGTCGGCGCGGCGGTCACGGCCATGGGCATCCTGGCCTTGCCCGAGATGCTGCGGCGCGGCTACAAGCCCGAACTGGCCCTGGGCACCATCTGCGCGTCGGGCACGCTGGGCATCCTCATCCCGCCCTCGGTGCTGACCATCGTCTACGCCGTCACGGCGCAGGTCTCCATCGGCCAGATGCTGATCGCCGGCCTCATTCCCGGGCTGATACTCGCCACGCTCTACATCGCCTACATCGTGGTGGTCGGCTGGCTCAAGCCCGAATGGGTGCCGCTGGACCCGAGCACGCGGCAGGCACCGTTGCGCGACAAGCTGCTGGCCCTCAAGGCGCTGGTGTTTCCCAGCCTGCTGATCGTGCTCATCCTGGGCTCCATCTTCTTCGGCATCGCCACACCCACCGAGTCGGCGGCCGTGGGCGTGGCCGGGGCCATCATCCCGGCCTTGCTCAAGCGCAAGCTGAACATGCCCATGCTCAGCCAGGCCGGTGTGGACACGCTCAAGGCCACGTCGATGATCCTGTGGATCACGCTCGGGGCCAAGGCTTACGTGGCGATCTTCACCGGGCTGGGCGGCGCGGACACCTTGCTCGAATTCATCAAGGGCATGGAGGTGAACCGCTGGTGGATCCTCGTGGCCATGATGCTGCTGCTCGTGTTCCTGGGCACGGTGCTCGACGAGCTCGGCATCATCCTGCTCACGGTGCCGGTGTTCCTGCCCATCGTGCGCCTGCTCGGCTTCGACGAGATCTGGTTCGGCGTGCTCTACGCCATCACCATCCAGATGGGCTACATCAGTCCACCCTTCGGCTACACGCTGTTCTACATCAAGGGCACGCTGCCCAAGCACATCGGCATGGGCGCGGTCTACCGGGGAATCATGCCCTTCTTCGGCCTGCAGTTCGTCGGCCTGCTGATCTGCGCCGCCTTTCCCGACCTCATCACCTGGCTGCCGAAGCTGATGGCTTCGCGCTGACGCACGCTCCACACTCCTTCAAGGGTCGAATCATGAACACCACCACCCCTTCCAGCCGCATCGGCGGCTTTCACAAGCTGAGCGTGACCCAGCGCATCGAGCGCGTGGCGCAGTTCGCCGGCCTGAGTGCCGAAGACCAGGCCCAGCTGGCGCAAACCGGCAACCTGCCGGCCGAGACCGCCGACCACATGATCGAGAACTTCGTCGGCACCATGAACATCCCCATGGGCGTGGCGACCAACCTGCGCATCGACGGCCGGGACCGCCTGGTGCCCATGGCCACGGAGGAGTCTTCGGTGGTGGCCGCGGTGTGCAATGCCGCGCGCCAGAGCTACGACGCGGGGGGCTTCGTCACCTCGATGTCGGGCACGCAGATGATTGCGCAGATCCAGCTCACGGGCGTGAGCGATCCGCAGCACGCGCGCCTGCGCATCCTGGAGCGCCTGGAAGACATCCGAGCCATGTGCAACGCCTGCGACCCGGTGCTGGTGAAGCTCGGTGGTGGCTTTCGCGATCTCGAAGTGCGCGTGCTCGACACGCGCGGCGGCGCCATGGTGATCACCCACCTCATCGTGGACACGCGCGACGCCATGGGCGCCAACGCGGTCAACACCATGGCGGAGAAGCTGGCCCCCCACATCGCGCAGTGGACCTCGGGCACCACCAACCTGCGCATCCTCTCCAACCTGGCCGACCGCCGCCTGGCGCGCGCACGCTGCGTGTGGCCGCTGGAGGCCATCGGCGGCGCCGAGGTGCGCGACGCCATGCTCTCGGCCTACCACTTCGCCGACGCGGACCCCTACCGCGCCGCCACGCACAACAAGGGCATCATGAACGGCGTGAGCGCCGTGGTGCTGGCCACCGGCAACGACACGCGGGCCGTGGAGGCCGGTGCCCACGCCTACGCCGCGCGCGGCGGGCGCTACGCCAGCCTCACCGCCTGGGAAGCCACCGCCAGCGGAGACCTGGCCGGCACGATCGAACTGCCCATGGCCGTGGGCCTGGTGGGCGGCGCGACCAAGGTGCACCCCACCGCCCGGCTGGGCCTGAAGATCCTGGGCGTGGGCACCGCCGAGGAGCTGGCCCGCATCATCGCGGCCGTGGGCCTGGCGCAGAACTTCTCCGCGCTCAAGGCGCTGGCGACCACCGGCATTCAGAAGGGTCACATGGCCCTGCACGCGCAGAACATCGCCATGATGGCCGGCGCCGTGGGCGACGAGATCGACCGGCTGGCCCAGGTGCTGGTGGCCAAGGGCATGGTGCGCATGGACGTTGCCGACGCCGAGCTCGCGCTGCTGCGCGGCACCTGAGCGCCAGCCCTTCCGACGGGAAGATCTGATTTTTCGCGAGGCGATGAAGTCACCTGGCAGCGTGATGACTTCGGGATCGAAGTCGGTCATGATGGGCGCCGGACGCCGGCCCGCAGGACAGGGGTGATGCCCTCCAGCGGTCGACACCCGTCCCTGTGACCACTGTGGAGCTGACTGCCATGGAGAAGCGAACCTTCATCGAACTCACCATCAGCGAAAGCGACATCGTGTTTGCCGATTCCCCGCGCCGAATACTGGTCGATGTGTCGCACATCGCCACGGTCGAGGACATGGTGAGCAATCCGCATGGGGAATGCGTTGTCACGCTGCACGAGCCTCGGGACGAAACCATCGAAAACGACACCGGCGAGCATGTGGTTCGCTGCGCCAGGAAGCTGATGACGCTGGACACCTACGACGACATCTGCCGCAGGCTCTCTGCGTCAGCCGAGTTGTCCCCTTCGGGGGTCGTCACCCCCAGAAAGTTCGCCGATGACGCCATCGAGCGCGTCCGAGGCGGGCGGGGCCTGAAACCTGAAGATCAGCCCGGCTGAACGAGCAAGGCGACAAGCCGGATTGAAGTGCAATGCGCTGCTTGTTCATGACACCTCGAAGCGGAACGGGAACTGCCCCAGCACTGCGCGGGCAATGCCGGTGGCCTGGCTGTCCACCAACGTGACCTCGACCTGGACGCCGAGGCGCTGGTCGTTGATGACCCTGAGCTTGGAAACGGGCGCACCCGAATCGCGCAGCGCTGCCCGAAGCGCATCCGCGATCTCGCGCTGCCGGAGCTCGGGCTTGAAGATCTTGCCGACGCCGGTCAGTGGCATGGCAGGCACCAGTCTGATGGCTTTCGGTACCGCCGCGCGTTCACCGATCTGTTCCCGCGCGAAGCACATCAACTCGTCCTCGGTCGCGCTGGCGCCAGGCTTGAGCTGCACATAGGCGACCGGCAGTTCGCCCGCGTGCACGTCCGGACGACCCACCGCGGCGGCGAGTTGCACGGCGGGATGGCGGTGCAGCGGCTCTTCGATGCTCGCGGGATCGATGTTGTGGCCACCCCGGATGATGAGTTCCTTCTTTCGACCGGTCAGGTAGAAGTAGCCTTCGGCGTCTTGCCGACCGAGGTCACCGGTGTTCATCCAGCGTGGGCCTTCACCCAGATCCAGCCAGAGCCCGGTGTCCTGTTCGGGGTCGCGGTAGCCCGCAAACACGTGGGGTCCGCTGATCGCAAGCACGCCTGCCTCGCCCGGCTTGCAGTCGCGCAGGTACGCCCCTGTGTCGTCCAGCACGACGGCTTTCATGTCCTGCAAAGGCAGGCGCAGGCCGATCGAACCGCTGCGTCGCTCGCCCAGCGGGGGATTGCAGGTGCTGACGCAGGTTCCTTCGGTCAGTCCGTACCCCTCGAGGATCTGCAGCCCGGTCGACTTCTGGAACGCGCGCATGAGCTCCACCGGCATCGGCGCCGCCCCACAGAGCCCGTATTCGAGCGAGCTGAGGTTGCGGCCCTGCGTCGGCTGTTGCATGAGCGCCGCATAGACCGTCGGAACGCCGCTGAAGAAGTTGATCCGGTGGTGCTCGACCAACTCCCAGAAGCGCTGGATGACACCGTCGCCGCGATAGCCCGACGGTGTGCCGAGGATGACGTGGGCGCCGCGTGAAAACGGCAGCAAACCGGTGACCAGGACACCGTTGACATGGAACAGGGGGAGACCACAGAAGAGGGTCTTGCCGGGCGAGATGCCATCACCCAGGAGCTGGCCGACGCTCCACGCGTTGGACACCTCGTTCGCGTGCGTGCGCATCGCGATCTTGGGCGCGCCGGTGGTGCCACCGGTGCAGAAGTAGGACGACTTGTCGCCCGGGCGGATCACGCGACCGCTGACCAGGCGGTCCACGGGTTGCCGCTGCAGGCCCTCCGTGAAGTCGTGTACGCACAAGCGACCCTCTGCCGCGCTCGAAGCCCCGTCCGTGACCCGAACGCCTCGGGAGTCCAGGTTGACCAGCACGACGTGCTCGAGGCTGGGGACACGGCCGAGCAGCGGCTGCAGCTTGGCCCACACGTCCATGCCGGGGCCAGGCGCCAGCGTGATCAGCACCTTCGCCTGGCCAGCGGCAAGCAGCTCGGCGATGGTCGTGGGCTCCAGCATGGGGTTGATCGCGAAGGCGATGCCGGCTGCCTGGCCACCCCAGATCGCAAGGTGCGTCTGCGGCAGATTGGGCAGCACGAAGGCGACGACGTCGTTGGCGCCAACGCCCAGTTCGTGCAGGAAGTTGGCTGTTGCCGTGATGCGCTTGAACAGCGTCTCGTAGGTCCAGACTTCCGGCCGAGCATGGTCTTCGACACGCAGGAAGAACGACAGCGCCGGCGCGTCTCGGTGGATGCGCGCTGCGGCGCCGATCATCTCGTAGGTGCTGTTGGGCAGCAGACCGTCGTGTTCGGCTTCGAGAGCGAGCACGTCTGCCATGGTGGCGATTCCGTTCATGTTGTCGCGTCCTTGAAGTGGGGCGTCATGGCAGAAGCACCGCTCGGCCGGGAAGGCCCGCCGACACGTGGTCGAACGCCGCGCGGGCCTGGGTCAGGGGCTTGATGGCGCCGATCGGCAGCGCGAGCCTGCCGCCATTGACGCGTTGTGCCAGCGCCTCGAGGGCCTCGCGGTCGGGCTTGAAGATGGTCCAGCCGTAACGGGCCTTGGGCGCGCGCGAAACAACGATGGTGCGGACCCGGCGCTTGTCTTGCCGGCTGGCCCATGCACCACCCAGCCAACCGAGCCGGTCGAAGTTCGCGAGCAGGGGGTGAACCGTGGTGGCCTGCCCCAAGGCCTTAGCGCCGAGGCGCGACGCCAGCAGCGCATCGTCGTCCCAGTTCGCGAAGTTCAGCACCACGTCGAAATCCGCGGGCAGCGTGGCGATGCAGTTCGGTCCGTATTCGACGGCCACCTCGGCGCCGAGGTCCAGGCAGGTTTGGCGGTGACCTTTTGCGCAGATGGCTGTGATGCGGCTGCCCCAGGACTGGAGCACCTGCGTGGCCAGGCGGCCCAGGCCACCGTTGGCGCCGTGTATCAGCACGCGGGCGTCGCGCGCGTTGTCAGCGCGAATGCCGGTCGAACGCAGCGCGAGCCACGCCGTCGTGAACGAATACGGCAGCACCGACAGTGCGCTGGGATCGGCGTCGTCGGGAGCGCTCAGCAGGCCATCTTGCGGCACGACAACGTGCGAAGCGTGCGCGCCACCCGCACGGCCCGTTCCCACCAGGCCGTACACGCGCTGACCAGGTGCAAAGCGTTTCACGCCTGAGCCGAGGGCTTCAACAACGCCGACGACGTCGTTGCCCAGCACCAGCGGAAAGTGCGCCGCGCCTTTGAGCCTCAGCAGGCGCTGACCGTAGCCCGCCGCGCGCTTGACGTCGATCGGGTTCACCGAGGTCGCCTGCACGCACACCAGCACCTCGCCGTGACCGGGTTGGGGTTTCTCCACGCTGCGCACGGCCAGGCGCGCTGGGGAGGTGGGGTTGATACAGATCAGCTCACGCCGCATGTTGAAGCTCCTGGATGTTGTTGACCTGCCTCGCCCCTGTGGCCGCAGCAGAAGACGTGGGTGACGAAGAGGGCGGTGCGACGAGCTCCAGCGCTCGCTCCAGCATCGCCTCGACATCGGCCACCGGCCCTTCGGCCAGCACGCAGCGGTCGGGCCTGACGATGGCCACCCAACCCAGCGGAACGCGGCGCGGCAGCAGCGATTCGTCCATCGCCTCCAGCCGCCGTTCGGGCGGTGCGAGGTGCTGGGCCTGCGATCGCTGGCACCACTGCCATACCCGGCCGCCGGCCGACTGCCAACGGTGAAGCAGGCTGGCCGGCAGATCGGCTGCGGGGTCCACGCCGAAGCCGAGCAAGGCCCATTGCAGGCCCAGCGCGTCGTCGCTCAGCACCGGGCTGCGGGCGGTGGCCAGGCGTACCCATCCCTGCGGCAGCATGGACCCGGCGCGCAGCCGCTCGCTGCCATGCCTGCGCCAGAACAGGCCTTCGTCGAAGGTGTTCTGCGGCTTGACCTTGAGGTCCTCGAACAGCGCGCGGCCCGCGGGCAGCAGGCGCATCAAGCTCATCAGCCCGTGCACCGTGAACGCGGTGGCGCGGTTCTGCGGCATCACCAGGGCACCGAGCAACAGCGCCAGCCGAATGATCTTTTTTGCGTGCGGTCGACGTTCGGTGTCGTAGCTGTCGAGGATGTGCTCGTCCGCCTGCCCGCGCACGACCGCCGCGAGCTTCCAGGCCAGGTTGGCCGCGTCACGCAGCCCGGCCACCAGGCCCTGGCCGGCAAAGGGCGGCGTGATGTGCGCCGCGTCGCCAGCGAGGAAGCAGCGGCCCTTGGAGAAGCGCTTCACCTCGCGCGCATGAAATCGGTAGACCGCCGTGCGTTCAATCTGGATGCGCTCGCTGTCGCACCAGGGCGCGAGCAGGCGCCGCACCGATTCCGGCCGCTCCATCTCTTCCGGCTTCTCGCCGGGGCGCAACATGAACTCCCAGCGCTGACGTCCGCCGGGCGCCACCATGCGTGGCGTCGGGCGCCGTGGGCAACAGGTGAACTCGACATGGTCGATCGGCTCCGGCACGTCGATTGCGTCGACGATCAACCAGTCCTGCTGGAAGCTGCGGCCCTCGAACTCCAGCCCGAGCGCGCGCCGCACCAGCGAGTTCGCGCCGTCGGTGCCGACGATGTACTGCGCGCGCACCTGGATCTGCTGGCCCGTGGCTTCTTTGAGGCAGGCACGGACAAACTGGCCATCGTCGACAAAGCCCTCCAGCTCGACGCCGAGCCGCACCTCCACACCGGGGAATTGCGCGAGCTTCCTGCGCAGCAGCCGCTCGAGCTCGGGTTGGTGAAAGGTGACGAGCGCGGGGTGTCCGTCGATGACGCCCGCGCTGTTGATGCGGGCAAAGCGCCCGAACAGCGGCGAGCGGTACTGCACCTCGGGAATGGCGACCGTGGCGAACTCGCCGTCGCGCACGCCGACCATCTGCAGGATGCGCAGCGCCTCGTTGTCGAGCGCGATCGCGCGCGGCTTCTCGAAGATGGCGTTTGCCTTGTCGATGGCCAGCACGCGCACGCCGTAGCGGCCGAGCAGATTGGCGAGCGCGGCGCCGACTGGGCCGAGACCCACCAGCAGGATGTCGGTCTCGAGCCGTGTCGCTGGGGGAGGGGCGGAGCCTGTGTTCATGGTGCGGTGATGGCGGTGGTCTGCTCGCCCAGGTCGATGGCCCCGTCGTCGGTGCGGATCGACGCGCTGATGCGGTCGCCCGGGCGCAGATAGGCCGGGTTGGAGCGCCCCTTGCCGATGAACGCGCGCCACTTGCCGGCGTCGCTCATCAGGTGCTTGAGGATGAACATCACCAGCTTGCCGGGCGCGCGCGCGGCGCAGCCCGCTGGTGTGCCGGTGGCGATGAGATCGCCGGGGTGCAGATCCTGCAGCGCCGCCAGTTCGGTGAGCGTGGCCATGGGGCCGTGGATCATCTCGGCGCAGTAGGCGTCCTGCCGCGTCTGGCCGTTGACCGACAGGCGCATGTGCAGCTCCGGCCAGCGCGCCCATTCCTGCGGCGTGAGCAGCACCAGAGCGGGCCCGACGGGGCCGAAGCCGCGATAGCTCTTGCCCTTGTAGAACTGGCCTTGCGGCAGTTGCACGTCACGCGCCGACAGGTCGTTGACGATCGTCACCCCGGCCAGCCAGCGCGGCAGGTCGCCCGGACCCACCATTGTTCCGGCGGGCACCGGAGCGCGCAGCACCAGGCCGAGCTCGATCTCGTAGTCGAGCAACTGCACATGCGCGGGACGCACCACCGGGGCATCGGCGGCCGTGATGCTCGAAGGCGCCTTGGTGAAGATGGTGTTGAAGGGGAAGTCCTCCAGGCGCAGGCCCGACTCGGCGATGTGGCTGCGGTAGTTGACGCCCTGACAGATGAACTGCTGGTGCTGGGTGACCGGCGACAGGACCTCGACGCGCTCCAGTGGCACGGAGGCGTTCTCGGGCGCGATCGCCCAGAGCAGGTCCCAATGCCGGGAGAGCAGATCGCCGGTGCTGGGTGCATGGACATCGAGGGGAGCAATGAGGTGTCCGAACTGAACACCCCAGCGGGGCGTACCGCCTTCGGCGTAGCGAATGATCGTGCGTGACATGGTCAGGTTCTGGAGGTTGGTTAAAGCCAGGGCCGCGCGGGCGCATCGAGTGCCGCGCTCAGGAACTTCAGGCGCTGCGGCGTGATGGCCTTGCGGCGCACGAGCTTGAACACCTGCAGCAGCGTGCGCAGGTTCTTCCTGGGTTTCATCGAGGCTGGCGCGTCGTCGCCCCAGGCCCAGATGCCGCCGAATTCGAGTGGCGAGTAGGAGGTCTCGGCGTCGGCAGTGAAGACGTCGCCGTCCGTGTAGTGCTCGTACTCGAAGCCATCGGGGTCGAACCAATAGTCGAAGAGCTGGCTGCCGAGCAGGTGGCGACCGATGCCCCACATGTGCCGGTGGCCCTGGGCGCGCAGCACCTGCTGGCCTTGTCCGAGCGCATCCAGGTCCAGCACCTCGTAGGCAGTGTGCTCGACCTTTTCCTCGATGCCGCCGACGATCACGAGCGTGTGGTGGTCTGCGGGCTGGTTGCCCAGATCAAGGCGGCAGAACGCGAGGCTCGGGCTGCCGTCGGCGAGGACCTGCACGTCGGTGGGGATCATCCCGAGCGCACGCAGGTACCACTCGGCCATGCGGGCGAAATCCACCGTCTGCAGGACCACGTGGCCGAGCCGCACGACACGGGCTGGCTCGATGGGCGTGCGCACCGTGCGATTCACGCGGGGCGTGTCTCGAGCCGTGTTCGTGCTCGGCGTGACGGCTGCGCGCATCGGCAGCGGCGCCAGGCGCCGCTGATCCTGCAGCAGCCAGACGCTGCGTCCGCTGGGGTCGAACAGTTCCACACCACGGCCACCCGCGGGCAAGCGGTCAAGCGGCAGCCAGCGCGCCCCCATCTGCTCCACGTAGCGGTGCAACTCGGTGTCGGCCGACATGAGGAAAGCGGGGCCGACGAATCGATCCTTGGCGCCGACCTCTGCGATGGCAATACAGGGCGCGGTCCCCGCGCCCCGGGCCACCAGACGCTGTGGCGTGGCGCTGACGATCGACAAGCCGAAGTCGCGCCAGAAGCGTTCGGTGGGCGCCAACTGGCGCTTTTCCCAGCGCAGGAAGGCCAGCTCGATGGCGCGACCGAGGGCGGGCGGTCGAGGCAGTCGTTGGACATCCGCGGGCAGTCGGCTTTCGCGCGTCGACTCGGGCTGCCGCAGCACGGTGGTTGCAGTTCTCATGGTAGGTCTCGCTTCAGAATGTGTGGTGGTAGCCGAGCAGGAACATCCGGACCTTGCTCGTCAGGGAGGTGCCGGTGCTCGCGCCGGTGCCCGTCAGCGTGGTGCGTGGGTTCAGCTCGTAGCCGAGGTTCAATTCCGAGTGCGGGTCGAATCGCAAGCTCAGACCCACGGTGTAGGCTTCCTTGTTGATCGACGGCACGAGCAGGTTCTGCACGGTGCGGGAACTGTCGATCTGGCTGCGATTGCGGCTGTAGCCGGCCCGCACGGTCCAGCGATCGTCAAGCTGCCATGCCGCGCCGAAGCGCAGGACAGGCTGGTTGCGCCAGGCGAAACCGTTCGGGTCCTTCATCGCCTTCATGTCGCCCCAGAGGATGCGCAGCCAGTCAGCCGCCAGGGTGAGCCGTTCGGTGGCCTGCCATGCAACGCCGACGCCGTATTGAGCCGGCACGTCGAGGCGCCCGTCGCTGTAGGCCAGCAAGTCCTGGTCGTAGCCACTGAGTCGGCCCATGCGGACCCGGGACTTCAGGTTGACACCGAGCGACCAGTCGGCCGCCGGCTTCCACAGCAAACCGGCTCTCAGGCCAACGCCATTCGCGGTTTGCCGGCCGCGACCGGAGATCGGCAGCAAGCCGCCGGGCACGGGAGCGGGAACGATCACGCCGTCGGCTTCGAACTGTTGCCGGGCGAGCGTCAGGCCCAGGCCCAGCGCCAGATCGGGCGTGAGCTTCCAGGCCACAGTGGGAATGAATTCCGCGACGCGAAGCGTTGTCTTCGCCGTGCCGGCGCCGGGCACCGGCAGGGCGGCCTGACCGTAGTCGGAGCCCGCGCCAGCACCCGAGACGCTGATGCCGAAAGTGACGGTGGAGTTGAGGTGCCAGTTGAATCCGCCCTCGGGGGCCAGCTCGGTCTGGCGGTTCGCGAGACGATTGCCCGGCAGCACATAGTTCGCGGAAGACTGCCCGCGGAACACCTGCAGGCCGAGCGTCGTGGAGGTCGGCACGAAGGCGATGCCCGCGGGATTGTTCGCCGCGGCCACGGCGTCAAGCGGCAGCGCGATCGAGGCGCCGCCCATGGCCGCGTTCTTGATGCCGTTGCCGCCGGGCAGCGCGCCATTGACCGCCAGCGCGCCGGTGTGGATGGCGGCAACGGTGAGCACTGCTGCGAGTTGAGGGGTTCGGGAGCATCCATTCATGGTGAGGTCCTTCGAGCGGGAAAGGGGTATCGATGAGGTACATAATGAACTAGATGTCATGATGACAAGTATGTCATCATGACGATATTATCGTTTATACCTACCCCGACACTGGGCACAATCCGGCCATGCCAATACACGATCACCGTCAACGCGTTGCAGCCGAGCGCCGCGATCGCATGCGCGCCCGCCTGCTCGCGAGCGCGATGAGGTTGATCGCTGAAAAAGGTCCCGCCGCCACCTCGATCGACGACGTGATATCGGGCGCCGAGGTGTCGCGGGGCACGTTCTACAAATACTTTCCATCGCCCGACGCGTTGGTGCGGGACCTCGCCGTCGAGGTCGCCAACGAGCTGATCCGCATGGCCGAGCCGGTGGTGCAGAGCTACGACGACCCGGCTGAACGGGTGTCCACCGGCCTGCGCATCGTGGCCAGGCTGGCCATTGACCACCCGCTGGCCGCCACCTTCCTGGTGCGGCTCGGGTGGCCGGACGCCCGAAGCCCGAACCTGCTGCTCGACTTTGTGAAGCGGGACCTCGCCGAGGGCATTCGCCTGGAGCGGTTTGCGCGCATGCCCATTGCCCTGGCCCTCAACATCGTGACGGGTGCCGGTCTCGGCGCGACGCATCGCATGCTCGAGCCCGATTGCGAGCCTGACTTCGCGGAACAGAGCGCCGCCGCCGCGCTGCGCGGGCTGGGCCTGGACGCGAGGAGCGCAGCGCGCATCGCCAACAGGCCGTTGAAGCCGGTCGAAGTGCTTTCCGGGGGATTGCTGACCGGGACGCTGGAGACCCTGGAGCCAGACCCGCCGAAATCGACCCGGCGCCTGGCGGGTCGTCAAAAGTCTGGTTGAGGCCCGCGCCGGCTAGGCGTGCCCGGTGGCATCCCGCATCGCCGCGATCCTCGGCGACGGATCCCCGTCGTACAGCGCCAGCAGCTCGCGCAGCCGCGCAGGGTCCGCGGCCGGGTTGTGCAGGCGCTGTGCCGCAGCAAGCGCCAGCAGCTCGAAGAATGCCGATCCCCGTTGACGTGCGCTGGCGATGGCCTCGCGCAAACACGGGGTCGCGGCATCCTGCTGGCCTTCCCGGGCCAGCATCTCCGCGTGCTGCGTCAGCAGCCCCGGCAACACCACGTGCCCGCCGAGGTGCGTGGCCAGCGAGATGCCTTCCTCCACCGACGCACGGGCCAGCCCGACCTGGCCCGCTTCGAGGCAGGCCTGTACATGGTGGTGGTGAAAGCCGCACAGGCCTGAACGCATGCCGAGCTCTTCGGCACTGTGGGCGGCATCTCGCATTTCACGCAGTCCCTCGTCGACCTGTCCGCGCGCCACCAGCGCGCTTCCATGCAACCACGCGAAGTCGCTGCGCGCGGGGGGCAGTCCATGGTCGCGGATCAAGGCGTACAGGCGCTCGGTGAGGTGGTACACGGTATCGAACTCGTGAGCAAGAGCGTGCAGGATGGCCTCCACCGACAGCGCAGTCATTTCGCTCAGCGCATGGCGGCTGGACGCCGCATGCTGTGCCGCATACCGCGCCAGATCGCGTGCACGCCTCGGTTCGCCGGCGAGCCAGCAGGCCAGGGCCAGACCACTCGCGACTTCGACGCCGGGGTCATGGACGTAGTGCGTGGGCGGAAGATGCATGCCCTCGCGCGCATGGATGTTGAAGGCTGTTTCAAGTTCGTCGCGCGCACGCGCGATGTCACCGCTCAGCAGGTTCACGAAGCCCATCGCATTGTGTGCGGCCAAACTCAGTCCGACGTCGCCGCCACCGGCCAGAGCCAGCATCTGGTTTGCCAGCGAGCGCGCATCGCCCAGTTCGCCTCGAGCGTAGTGAACCCACCAGGCGCCTTGCAGTGCGCGCGGCCATGCGGATGCCCCTTCGGCCTGCAGGGCCAAGGCCCGTGCGAACGCTTGCGCCACTCGCGGATCTGCGATGACGTGCATGCGTGTCAAGGCGACACCTTCGAGCACGCGCAATTCGAGTTCGAGCGCCTTGGTCAACTGTCCGGCGCCGAGCAACAGGCCGTGTTGTGCAGCGGCCAGCGCCTCGACTGCAGCGCCGCGCTCCAGCGCCCGCGCCGCGACGATCGAGAGCTGCTCTGCCGCGGGCGCAGGAAGCTGCCCGCGTTCGAAATGCAATGCCAGTTCCGACGCCATCTCGCCGGCCGATGACCCATAGGCCACAGCGAGCGCGGCCGCCCACTGCCTGTGCCACTGAAGCCGTTGTGCCTGCGCGAGTCTCTCGTACAGCACATGGCGGTACATCGTGTGGGCGAACGCGTATCGCGTGCAGATGCGGCCGCCCTCCAGCGATCGCACGCCCGCGCAGCGAAGCCAGCTGACACGCCGGGTGACTTCCTCCAGCAGCCCCTGCAGGTGGTCGGCCGGCATGCCCAGCACCTCCCCGAGCGGTCCGTCCAGAAACTCGACGCCGCTGACACTGGCGGCACCGAGAGCCCGCTGGTGTTCGGCCGGCAGCCGCGCAATCTGGGTCTCGATCAGCGCATGCACATCGCGCGGCACCGGCAATGCGGCCGCGTCGGGAAAACGCCAGCGCCCCCCCTGGCGCGCCAGCGTGCCGTCGCTCACCAGCTCGTCAACCACGTTCACAACGAACAAGGGCAGCCCCGAGGTGTGCGCGTGCAGCGATCGCACGAATGTCTCGGGAGCTTCGTCGTCGAAGCGCGCGGCGAGCAATGCACCGATGTCCGCCTCGGACAGCGATTCCAGATCGATCTCGATGCTCAGGCGGCGCGCACGAAGCTGCTGCCGCAAGCTCCCGAGCGGATGGTCTTCCAGCACCAGCTCGGTCGGGCGCAACGTGCCCAGAACCATCAGGCCCGCCGGCCCGCGGCGGTGCGCCAGGTAGCCGAGCAGCTGCACGGTAGCGTGGTCGCTCCAGTGCAGGTCTTCGAGCACGAGCAACACCGGCGCTTCGCGCGGCATGCGGTCCACCAGCTCTCCGAATTCGCGCAGCATGCGGTCCTGCGTTGCGCCCGCCGCCTCGCGTTGCAGCGTCTGCCGGTCCTCGTCGCTCACGAACCAGGGCATCTGAAGCAGCCAGGTGGGCGCGACTTCGCGCATGGTCCGGATGAGCGTGTCACCTCTGGGCAGGCGGCTGAGTGTGTTCAGCGCTTCGAGAATCGGCATGTACGGCTCGCCGCTGCCGTAGTGTTCGATGCACTGGCCGAAGGCGACGATGGCGCTCGAGGCGGCGACGAAGTGCTCGACCAGCGTGCTCTTGCCCGTGCCCGCCTCGCCCAGCACGAACACGAGCTGGCGCTGCTGGCGTTGCGCCGCAGCCCAGGCTGTGCTCATTTGCGCCAGGGCTCGCTCACGCCCGACGAGCGTCGGATCCAGCGCAGGCGGCGCGCCTGCCGTCACGGGAAGTGTTGCGGCGTTCGTTGTCGTGTTGGCCCGTGTGGCCACGTCCTGCGTGAGTGTGGCGATGAAGCGATAGCCACGGCGGGAAGCGGTCTGGATGATCTGCGGTTCGCGTGCATCGTCGCCCAGCGCCTGGCGTAACTGGCTCACGATGTTCTTGAGTGCCGATTCGTTGAGGTGGTGGTGTCCCCAGACCGCGTCGATCAGCGCGTCCTTCGCCACGAGCTGGCCCGGGCGCCGGGCCAGTTCACACAGCACCTGAAACGCGCGGGGCGGTACCTCCACGGGTTGCCCGTCACGCTCGAGCATGGCTTCGGCTTCGTCGAGCCGGAAGGGCCCGAAGTGGGTGCGAAGCGGTCCGCTGTCCGTCAGTTCCGTCAGTTCCGTCAATTTCGCCACTTCCTTGACGCCACCAAGTCGTCGATACCGAGCCACAAAGTGTGAATTCTAGGCTCGGATACCGGATCGGGACCGAACCGTGACCGCCGCTGTGCGACTTCTGACGGTCCCGCGCCGAGACTACGGTCATGGTACTGAACGTCCATCCCATCTACTCCCCGGTCGGTCGCTGCGTGCCGAGCCTTCATCGTGGTGTGAGTGGGCCACGCCCGGACATCACACAGTCTGATGACTGGAACAGGATCAATGCGCTTTCACCGCGATTGTTCTCGCTGGAGCGAGCGCTGACGGCTGTGGGGCTGGTGACGGCGGGTACGGGCCTGTTGTGCTTGCTTGCATTCGGTGTTGGTTGGTCGCCCTCTTCAGGTTTTCTGGAACTGTGGCTCAGCATGGTGGTTTGCAGTTCTCCTCTGGGTGTGTGGATTCATCGAGCGATCAAGCCGCTCTTCTGGCTTTGAGACCTCGGGGCTCGGATACCGAATCGGGACCGAACCGTGACCGCCGCTGGACGACTTCTGTCGGTGCCACGCCGAGACTACCGGTCATGGTCCTGAACCCTCATCCCATCTACCCCTCCGCCGGTCGTTACGTGTTGCGACTGCATCGCGACGCGCAGCCACAAGGCGGCGGCCTGGTGGGGCGTATCGAGCATGTGACGAGCGGCGACAGCTGCGATTTCGCCAGCAGCGAAGAGCTGCTGGCATGGCTCGAGCGCCGCGCCTCCAACCACCCCTGTCCCAAGGAGAACGAATGAAGAAGCCGCCCCCGACGCGCCTCGCTCTGGCCGCCGCAACGCTGGTTGCCCTGACATTGGCCGGCTGCGCCACGCCGGTCGCACAACATGCCATCGATGTTCCCGCGACATTCGCGGCGGCCACCTCCATCGAAGACGAGCCCGATCTCGCCTGGTGGGAGAGCTTCGGCGATCCCGTGCTCACGCAGCTCGTGCGCCGCGCAGCGAGCGAGAACCGCGACATCAAGATGGCCGCCCAGCGGGTGCGGGCGGCCCGTGCCGGAGAGACGATCAGCCGATCCGCGCTGTTGCCGAGTGTGGGCCTGTCCGCGGAAGGTTCATACAGCGACACGGGTCGCAGCGCGGCCTACAAGGCGCAGAGCCCGGACGCGAGCCGCCAGGCCGTGGGCCTGGACGTCTCGTGGGAGCTGGACATCACCGGTCGTGTGCGGGCCGGTGCCTCCGCCGCCGAGGCTGATGCCATGGCTGCCCAATACGGCGAGCGGGGCGTGCGCCTGCTCGTCGTGAGCGACGTGGCGACGAACTACTTCACGCTGGTGGGCGCGCAACGCCAACTCGATACCGTGCGCGCAATCTCCACCGCGCAGGACGAGACGCTGCGGCTCGTCACGGCCCGCCAGCGCGTGGGTCTGGCGACGGCATTCGATGTCGAGCGTGCGCAGACCGCGGCCTTGCAGGCGCGCGCGGCGATCCCGCCGCTCGAAACGCTGGCAGCGGTGTCAAGGCATCGGATCGCGGTGCTCACTGGCGGCCAGGCGGGGCAGGCGTCGGCCATCGTGCCGTTCAGCGGCGCGGTCGTTGTGCCCGCCACCCGCACAGGCCAACCGGCCTCCCTGCTTGAACGCAGGCCGGATCTGCTTGCGATGAAGGCGCAACTGACAGCGGCGAACTTCCGTCGCCAGCAGGCCGCCGCCGAATGGTTTCCGCGCCTGTTTGTTGGCGCCATGTTTGGCCGCGACAGCCTGGAGCTCAACAGCATCGACATCGGTTCCTCGCGCTTCACCAATGCGTCGGCCCTGCTGGCCATGCCGCTCTTCAATGCCGGGCGCACCCAGGCGATCAACGACATCGCCGAAAGCAGCCAGGCCGAAGCGCTCGCGCGCTACGAAGACGGCATCGTGCGCGCGCTCGAGGATGTCGAGAACTCCCTGGTCGGGCTGCGTGAAGAGCGCACGCGGTCCGAATCGCTCAGTGCTGCGGCCGCGTCGGCGGACGCAGCCCTGGGCCGTGCGCAATCGCTGTTCGAGCGCGGCCAGGTCGACCTGCTGCCGCTGCTCGACGCGCAGCGCGCGCGCCTCTCCGTTCGCCTTGGTGCGAACGAGAGCCAGACCCAGTTGCAACTCGCCAGCGTGCGCCTGTTCAAGGCACTCGGCGGTGGCTGGCAAGCCTTCGAATCCCCTTCCAAAACCCAATGATCGTCATCAGGAGCTGTCCTTGAAAACCACTCACGCCGCGGCCTTGATGGCCATCCCCATGGTGGCCATGCTGGCCGCCTGCAGCCCGAAAACCCCGCCTGCCGAGGTGCTTCGGCCCGTTCGCACCGTCGAACTGCGCTTTGATGCCGCCCAACAGGCGAACCGCTATGCCGCCACCGTGCGTGCACGCCACGAGGTGAACGAAGCGTTCCGCGTCGGCGGCAAGATCGCGCAACGCAAGGTCGAGGTGGGCCAGGTCGTCCGCGCGGGCGACGTTCTCGCCGTGATCGAAGACATCGACTACAAGCTGGCCGCGGACGCTGCCCAGCAGGCTGCAGCCGCAGCCGCATCGCAGGCACGCCAGGCCGAATCGGATCACAAGCGCCTCGAGGCGCTGAAGGTCGATGGCTCGGTCAGCGAATCCGACGGCGAACGGGCACGCACCGCCGCGGTGACCGCGCAGGCCAACGCCGAAGCGGAAACGAAGAAGCTCGACATCGCACGCAACCGGCTGAAGTACACCGTGCTGCGCGCCTCGCGCAACGGCGTTGTCACCGACGTGAGCTTCCAGGTCGGTCAGGTGGTCGCCGAAGGGCTGCCGGTCCTCTCGATCGCGGGAGACAGCGAGCCCGAGATCGTGGTGGACGTGCCGGAAGACCAGGTGGCCAGGTTCCGCAAGGCGCAGTTCAAGGCGGCGCTCGCGAGCGCGCCGGATGAAACGTTTGACGTGGTGCTGCGTGAGCTTGCGCCGCAAGCCGCCGCGCAGACACGCACGTACCGGGCGCGCCTGAAGCCTGCCTCGGCCCGCATGCTGCCGCTGGGCGCAACGGCCACGCTGCTCGCCCAGCGCCCGGTTGCGCAATCGCAAGTGGCGGCCATTCCGGCAACCGCGATCACGCAAGACAACGGCCAGCCGGCGGTGTGGGTCGTGCGCAGCACGAAGGAAGAAGCCTCGGCGACCGTGGAACTCGCAAGCGTCAAGGTCAACGGATTCGCCAACGAACAGGTGTTCGTCTCCGGGCTGCCGGCGGGAACGCTCGTGGTGACGGCCGGTGTGCAGAAGATGTCGCCCGGCCTGCGAGTGGCAGTGCCGACCGCAGCCGAAGCCAACGCGCAGGTGGCCACAAAATGAAATCCTTCAACCTCACCGAATGGGCGCTCGGCCACCGCGCCGTCGTCCTGTTCCTGCTCATCGTCGTCGCGGTGGCCGGCGCGTTCAGTTTCACCAAGCTGGGCCAGCTCGAAGACCCGAACTTCTCGGTGCCGTCGATGACCGCCGGTGTCGTCTGGCCGGGCGCGACCGCCCAGCAGATGCAGGACGAAGTGCTCAACCGCATGGAGAAGAAGCTCGAGCAGATCGACAACTTCGACAAGGTGGTCACCTTTGCCCGGCAGGGCTACGGCGGCATGACCCTCACCGTGAAGGGCGGCACGTCGAAGGCAGATCAGGCCGAGGCCTGGTACCAGGCGCGCAAGAAGCTCAATGACCTGAGTCTGGAACTGCCCGAAGGCGTGATCGGCCCGATCGTCAACGACGAATACGGCGATGTCTACGGATTGATGTACGCCGTCAAGGGCGACGGTGTGAACCACGCCGATCTGTCGGATGCGGCCGAGGGCATCAAGCGCAGCATGCTCAAGGTACCGATGGTCAAGAAGGTCGACGTGATCGGCAAGCAGACCAAGCGGGTCTTTGTGGAGTTCTCGCACGAGCGCCTGGCCGCGCTGGGCATCACGCCGCTGGCGATCGCCGAGAGCCTGAAGAGCCAGAATGCGATGCTGCCCGCGGGCCAGATCGACACCGAGGGTGACCGCGTGATGGTGCGCGTGAGCGGTCAGTTCAAGAGCGACGACGACATCCGCAACGTGCCGATCACGGCCGGCGGCCGCACGATCAAGCTCGGCGACATCGCGACCGTGCAGCGCGGGTATGAAGACCCGCCGAGCTACACCGTGCGCCACAACGGCGAGCCGGTGCTGATGGTGGGCATCTCGATGACCGATGACGGCAACATCGTCGAGCTCGGCACGGCCATGCACAGCGCGGTCGAGAAAATCCAGTCCGAACTGCCGCACGGCGTTGAGCTCGAGCGCGTGGCCGACCAGCCCACCACCGTGAAAGACGCGATCTGGGACTTCGAACGCTCACTGGCGGAGGCGCTGATCATCGTGATCGCCGTGAGCCTGGCCAGCCTGGGCTGGCGCTCCGGCCTGGTCGTGGCGACCTCGGTGCCGCTGGTGCTGGGCGGCGTGGCGCTGCTGATGCTGGCGATGGGCTGGAATCTCGAGCGCATCTCGCTCGGCTCGCTCATCATCGCGCTGGGTCTGCTGGTGGACGACGCGATCATCGCCATCGAGATGATGGTGGTGAAGATGGAGGCCGGCTGGGACCAGCACAAGGCGGCCGTGTTTTCCTACCAGGCCACCGCGATGCCGCGCCTGACCGGCGCACTGATCACCGCTGCCGGCTTCCTGCCGATCGGTTTGTCGCAGTCAACCACCGGCGAGTACGCGGGCGGCATCTTCTGGATCGTCGGCGCCGCGGTGCTGCTGTCGTGGATCTGCTCAGGGATTTTCACGCCTTACCTCGCGATGAAGATCCTGCCCAAGGACATGGGCCAGCACCACCATGCCGGTGACCCGTACGACACCAGGTTCTATCGCAGGCTGCGCGGATGGATCGACGGCGCAATCGAGCGCCGCTGGCTGGTGATCGGCACGACGGTCGCCGCCCTGGCCCTCGCGCTGGTGGCCACCCGGCTGGTGCCGGAGCAGTTCTTCCCCAACAGCTCGCGGCCCGAGCTGGTCATCGACCTGCGCCTGAAGGAAGGCTCATCCTTCGCGGCGACGACCGAGCAGGTGAAGAAGATGGAAGCGGTGCTGTCCAAGGACGAGGACGTCAAGTTCTTCACCGCCTACACCGGTGCCGGCGCGCCCCGCTTCTACCTGGCACTCAACCCCGAGCTGCCGAACACGGGTTATGCCCAGTTGATCGTGATGACGCACGACCTGGAAGCGCGTGAGCGTGTGCGCTCGAGGCTGATGGCGTCGGCCGACCAGCAGTTCCCGCAGGCCTGGGTTCGCGTGACCCGACTGGAGCTGGGCCCACCGGTCGGCTTCCCGGTGCAGTTTCGCGTGGTCGGCCCCGACACACAGATGGTGCGCAAGATCGCCCGCGAGGTGGAGGCGGTGGTGGCGTCCAGCCCGAAGGTGCGTGATGTGCAGCTCGACTGGAACGACCCGGTGCGCGCCATGAAGGTGCAGATCGACCAGGACAAGGCGCGAGCGCTCGGCCTCACGCCGACCGACGTCTCGATGGTGACCCAGACCGTGATGAATGGCGCCACCCTGTCGCAACTGCGTGAGCGCGAGGACCTGATCGACATCGTGGCCCGTGCCGTGCCGCAGGAGCGTCTGAGCCTGGACACGCTGAAGGACATCAACCTCTACACCCGCCAGGGCACGGTCGTGCCGCTGTCGCAGGTGGCGACGGTCCAGCACGAGCTGGAAGAGCCGGTGCTGTGGCGCCGCAACCGCGACATGGCCATCACCGTGCGCGCCGACGTGAAGGACGGCGAGCAGGGCGTGACCGCGACGCAGGAGATCCGACCGATGCTGAAGGACATCCAGGCCAAGCTGCCGTCGGGCTACCGCATCGACGTGGGCGGCGCGGTGGAGGAGAGCGCCAAGGCCAACGACGCGTTGCTGGCCGTGGTCCCCCTGATGCTCGGCACCATCATGCTGCTGCTGATGCTGCAGTTGCAGGACTTCTCCCGCATGTGGATGGTGCTGCTGACGGCGCCGCTCGGCCTGATCGGTGTGGTGCCCGCGCTGCTGGCGTTCCAGGCGCCGCTGGGCTTCGTCGCGATCCTCGGCATCATCGCGCTCGGCGGGATGATCATGCGCAACTCGGTGATCCTGATCGACCAGATCCAGATCGAGATCAACGAGGGCCGCGATCCGTGGAACGCAGTGCTCGACGCCGCGATCCACCGGACCCGCCCGGTGGTGCTGGCGGCCGCAGCCGCGGTGCTCGCGATGATCCCGCTGACGAGCAGCGTGTTCTGGGGACCCATGGCGATCGCCATCATGGGCGGTCTGACCGTCGCGACCCTGCTCACGATCTTCTTCGTGCCGGCGCTCTACGCCGCGTGGTTCAAGGTCCGCCGCCATCAGCCGGCTGATGGCACCGACCCGACCCAGGGCCAACTGGTGCCAGCTGCCTGACGACCCTGACGACCCTGGCGCCCTTCGCCCCCGAATCGACTGTGTCGAGTCGGGGGCGATGCCATTCCATCCATCCAGGCCGGCAACCCCCTCCGACAGCACCGCCATGCTCGATCACCTTTCAGACTATTGGAGCAGCAGCTTCCTGGCCGCCAACGCGTTCATCGCGCTCAACCTGGTGGGCGCCCTGTTGCTGGGCATGCTGGTGGGCTACGAACGCTCGTACAACGGCCGCGCGGCCGGCATGCGCACTTACGGCCTGGTCTGCATGGCCTCGACGGCACTCACGGTCTTCGTCGGCCTTCCCGCTTGGTGGTACGGCGGTGCGGGCGCCGCGTTGCAGGTCGACCCCACCCGCGTGGTGCAGGGGGTGGTCACCGGCGTCGGCTTCCTGTGTGCGGGCGTCATCTTCAAGGACGGGCTCAGCATCAGCGGGCTCACCACCGCAGCGTCCCTCTGGGCCGCCGCCGCCATCGGCGTGTTGCTGGGGGTGGGCTTTTATGCGGCCGCGCTGTTGATGGCGCTGCTGTGCATGTTGTCGATGTCGGCGCTGCAACGGCTGGAGGCCTGGTTGCCGGGCCGCACGACGCTGGAGGTGTGTCTCACCTTTCGCGCCGCCGGTCTGCCGAGCTTCCAGACGCTGGCGCAGGCGGCAGAGGACCGCGGCTACCGCGTGCTGCACGAGAGCCTGCGCATCACCTTCGCCAACAGCCAGCCGGTGTGGCGCTTCTGCGTGGTGGCGCCGGACCGCGCGCGGGCCACTTCGCCCGCGGCGCTGGCCGAGGACCTGGCCCGCACCGAGGGCGTCGACGGGTTCAGCCTCGTGCCCTTTCGCAACTGAACTTTCCTGTTCGATTCCAACTGATATCAGCGAGCGATGAAACCATTCAAATTCCGGCAACGGACGCGCACGTTGCTCGTGTGCACAGCGGTCCTGCTGCTGAGCGCCTGCTCGACGGCGCGGCCCTGGATCAATCAGCCCTTCGCGGCGGCGTCGCCCGTCCCATCCTCGACGCCGATCGTGGTTCCGGTCGTCGACGCCCATGAGCCAGCGCCCACGATCGTCGCCGCGGTCACGCTGTCAGGCGGCGGCGCGCGCGCCGCCGCCTTCGGTCTGGGTGTGCTCGAAGAACTGAAGGCCACGCAATTCAAGCTGGACGGTCGACCGACGACCTTGCTTGACGAGGTGGGGCTGGTCAGCGGCGTGTCGGGCGGCAGCATCCTCGCGGGGTACTACGCGGCCTTCGGCGACGACGTCTTCACGCGCTTCGAGCGCGATTTCCTGCTCGTGAACTTTCAGTCCAACCTGATCCATGACCTTCTTCTGACACCGCGCACCGCCTACCAGCTCTCATCGCCCTGGTACGGCCGCAGCAACGTCCTGGCGCGACAGCTCGACACCGTCTTCCAAGGCAAGACCTTCGGTGATCTGCGGGCGCAATCCTCGCGGCGGCGCCTGCTCGTCACCGCCACCGACCTGACCACCGGTGCGCCGTTCGAGTTCACGCCCGAGCAGTTCGCGCTGATCTGCTCCGACCTCGACAGCGTGCCGCTGTCCTTTGCGGTCGCGGCTTCGTCCTCGGTGCCGCTGCTGCTGAGCCCGATGACGGTCAAGAACTATGCCGGCAGTTGCCAGCCACCCGCGCCCTTGAACGCAGCGCATCAGGCCGATCCGAACCTCTCGGCCCGTGTGCTGCAGCTCATCGCCGGCTCCTATCAGAACGCGGAGGAACGGCCGTACATCCATCTCGTCGACGGAGGGGTCGTCGACAACCTGGGCGTGCGCAGCCTGATGGACCGTGTTGTCGCCGCCGGCTCGCTGGGCGCCACCTTCGGCGGACTGCCACCGGGCTCGGTGCACAAGATCGTGCTGATCAGCGTGAACTCCGAGCGCGACACGACCGACCGCATCGACAAGAGCGACCGTGTGCCAAAAGCGTCGCAGGTGCTGGACTCGCTGGTGTTCGGCGCCGGCGCACGGCTGACGATCGAGACCACCATGATGATGAGCGACGTCACGCGTCGCCTGTCCGAGGAGTTGCAGGCTGCCCGCAGCCAGCCGGGCAGTCCGTTCGCACCCGACGCCGAGATCCACGTGATCAACGTCAGCCTGCACGACCTCCAGGATCCCGGACTCCGACACGCGGTGCTGCGCGTGCCGACCGCCCTGACGATCCTGCCGGGACAGGTGCGCGAGCTCAGGACCGCCGGTCGCGCGGCGCTGCGCGAATCGCCCGCCTTTCAGCGTTTGCAGCGCAGCCTGGACGCCAGCGCCGGAACCATGGAGCACCAGGATTCGCCGGAGGCTGTGGCCCAGGGGAGTGCGCAGTGACAACCGACACGAACCCACCAGCCGTCACCCGTGCCCGTCGCAGACGCAAGCATGCGCGCGCTAGTGAACTGCGCGACGCGGCACTCGCGCTGTTTGTCGAGAAGGGATTCGACGCCACGCGGATCGAAGAGATTGCCGCCCGGGCAGGCATCTCAAAGGGAACGCTGTATTTGTACTATCCCAGCAAGGAGATGCTGCTCCAGGCGGCCATCGTCTCACCCACGTTGGCAGCACTCAGCAAGGTTTGCCCCCCGGCCGGGCGTGATGGCACCAGCGCCGACGTGTTGCGCCGCACGTTGTCCGATGTCTGGACGCATCTTCAGGACGAGACCGTCGGTAGCGTCCTGAAGTTGGCGATTGCCGAGACACGGCGATTCCCCGAGATCATGGAAGGCTGGCTGAGTGGGGTGGTGACGCCCTTGCGCTCGTTGATCGTCGAGGTGGTCCTTCAAGGCATGGACAACGGCGAGTTTCGGCAGATGGATGCGCAGGTCGTGGCGCATTCCCTGCTGCTGCCCATGTTCATGTTGTGCCTTCAGCAAAGCGTGATGGACACGGGAACCCTGGCAGACCGACGCCTGGACGAAGGGTTCATTCCGTTGCACGTCGAGCTTGTGATCCAGGGGCTTGCTCCTGATCCTGGTCATCCGGGCGCACGCTCTGCAAGCAGAGCATTTTCGTCGCAGTGGGCCTCTCGTCCCTGACAGGCGTTTGACAACCGCCGGTATTCACCTGGACAACGACATGATCCACAACGATCCGACAGCCACAGCGGAGGACGCCCGTGGGCCGAGTCCAGCCCCGGCCATGGCGCTACCTTCTACATCCACCTTGCCGCGGTGGCCTGAGGCCACGCGCGCAGATGACACTGCCTACCGCTGGTTGGCGCAGTTCGCGTAGAACGTGGTCGTGGCCGGCCAGTCCGAGAACACGCCGATGACACCCACATCACGCGCGAGCACGTCGAGCACGCGCAGCATGTCGCCCTCGGTCTTGATGGCCGAGTCGAACGTCTGGTAGTAGAAGCCGTTGTTGCCATCGGCCAGCAGGCCGGAGCGCTCCAGGGTCCAGGTGATGATGTCCAGGCCGGCCGAGCGCGCGTTGCGCGCGTACTGCGAGGGAACGATCCGGCCCGATGCGTCGGCGCTCAGCAGCGCGAAGATCGGGGGCGCCACGATGTTGATGCCCTGGCTCTTGTAGTTCACCAGCTCGGCCTGGCTGGGAAGATCGGCCACGGTGTTGGCGTCGTCGAGGTACACGGCCTGACGCCCGAAGGCGCGCTCGTTGCGCACCCAGTACAGCACGTCGCGCACGTCGAACGACTGCGGCCACACCCGGTTGGGGTGCACGCCCGCGCGCTTGTATTCGTCGATCATCTTCTGCGCGTAGGCCTCTTGCGTGAACCCTTCGAAAGGCATGGTCACGCTGGCGCTCTTGAGCTCGGGCGTCATCTTCACACCGAGTTGCTTGAACAGCTCGATGCTTTCCTGGTGCGTCATCAAGGTGCCGCTGGTCGGGCCCGAATACAGGTCGGTGCGCCAGTTGGCGGTCCCGCCCAGGTATTCGTCGACCGTGCGAGCGCGGGGATTGAACGCATCCATCTTGCCGCGCAGGGTCTTGAACTCGGCCAGGGTGATGTCGCTGGTGCGGCATTCGGCGGTGGCCGGCGTCAGCAGGTTGCCGCTGGCGTCCAGTGTGGCGGGCACGAAGGCTTGCGTGCATTTGCTGGCCAGCGGTGTGGCCAGGATGTTGGTGGTGGTGTGGAGGTCGTTCTGCGCGTGGCGGCAGACCAGTTCCTTGTCCTTGGTGAAGGTCACGTCGCATTCGACGATGCCGGCGCCCATGCGGGCGGCCGCCACGTACGACTCCATCGTGTGTTCCGGGAACTGCATGGCCGCCCCGCGGTGACCGATGGAGAAGTCCCGTGCCGTGAAATGGCCTCTGCGGGCGCACTGCTGCAACTCCCGCTTCAACGGGCTGTCCGTCATGTCGTCCACCAGAAAGAAGGGGCGCTGACCCAACTGGACATGGCTGGCGTGCTCAACCTCGTGAATGGGCTTGTTGTGCCGTGGTGAAGCGGCAAGGATGGTGCTGGACAGGCTCAGCAGAACGCAGCCGAGAATGAAACGTCGCATGGTTACCCCTTGGGTGGATGAAGGAAAGGTGAGCGCTCCGCGGGCGAAGCGCTCAGGCCATGCTAGAGAGCCTGTGTGGCAGATTCATGGCAGAGCAGCCTTACATCACGCGCCTGCGCAGCACCGCGCTGACGCGTTCGACCACCAGCACCAGCGCGAAGATGGCCAGGATGATGGTGGCCGCCTCGTCGTAGCTGAACAAGTCCATCGCGACCTTGAGCTCGATGCCGATGCCGCCCGCGCCGACCAGGCCCAGAATGACCGAGGAGCGCGTGGCCTTTTCCAGGCTGAAGAGCGAGGTGTTGATGAACGAAGGCAATGCCGCCGGAATCACCGCGCACATGATGATCGAGGGCTTGCTCGCGCCCATGGCCGACAGCGCCTCTTGCGGGCCGCGGTCCACTTCTTCCATGGCCTCGGCGAAGAAGCGGCCGCAGAACCCGATCTTGTCCACGACGAGTGCCAGCGTGCCTGCGAACGGGCCGAGTCCCACGGACACCACGAAGAGCAGCGCCCACACCAGATCGGGCACGGTGCGAAAGAACGCGATGAGCGTGCGCGCTGCGTGGTACACGGCCGGATGCGGCGAGAGGTGCGGCGTGGCCAGCACGGCGATGGGCACGCTCAGCAGCACACCCACCACGGTTCCCACCAATGCCATCTGAAAGGTTTCCAGCAGGGCGCGACCCACCGCCTCCAGCCGGGCGGTCGAAGGCGGCAGCATCTCGCCCACCAGGCGCCCCATCTGGGGGAAGCCTTCGAAGAAGTCGGTGAGCGAGACACCCGTGCCCTGCAGGGACCACACGAAGAAGGCGCCGGCAACGGTGCAAGCCACGAAGGTGCCCGCGCTCATGCGCTCAAAGCGCTGTGGCGGTGCGTGTGTCGGCATGGGTGGTCGGGGTGTCATAGAGGCGTCTGAGGACGAGCGCATCGGTCTGGTGGGACGGGGTGTCCTTGACGATGCGACCGCGATTGAGAGCGATCACGCGGTCTGCGTAGCGCAGCGCGTGGCCCAGGTCGTGTGAGGTGAACAGCAGGGTCAGGCCGTCGCGCTCCACCAGGCTCGCGAAGAGCCCCATCACCTCGTCACCCGAGACCGGGTCCAGGCTGGCCGCCGGTTCGTCGGCGACGAGGAAGCGCGGGCGTTGCATCAGCGCACGCGCCACCGCCACACGCTGGGACTGTCCGCCCGAGAGGCGATCGGCCCGCTGCAGCGCATGCTCGGCCAGACCCACGCGTTCCAGGCAATGCATCGCCTCCTCGCGCAACTGCCGGGGCGCCGTGCCCTGGAACCAGGCCTGGCCAACCGGGGCGCGGGTCAATGCCCCGTGCAGCACGTTGGACAGCGCCGAGAGGCGAGGCACCAGGTTGTGCTTCTGAAACACAAAACCCACCTGCGCGCGAAGCGCCCTGAGGCTTTTGGCCGATTGCGCGTGCAACGATTCACCGAAGAGTTGCACCGTGCCCTGGTCGGGCGCGATCAGGTGCATGCAGCAGCGCAGCAGCGTGGACTTGCCCGCGCCGTTGGAGCCGATCAGTGCCAGCGACTGCCCGGCCGGCACCGAGAAACTGATGTCGGTGAGGACCGGCGCACCGGTGATGAAGGCCTTGCCCACGCCGCGCACCAGCAGGTCGGGTGTCATTCAATCCCCCACGAAGGTGGCGAACTGCGGCTGGCCGATGGTGGCGTACATCTTGCGCACGTAGTTGTAGTCGCTGTCGGCGACGGTGGGGATGAAGGCCATGCCCCGGAATTTCTGGTTTTCGTCGGGTCCCAGCAGCACGGCGCTGATGAGTGCTTCGCTGTTCTCGCTGAACACCTTCTTCATGTTGCTCACCACCGCGTCGGGCACGTGGGCCCCGGCCAGCAGCACGTCGTTGGGCAGATCGCGGCCCCGGGCGATCACCTTGAACACGACGTCCGGAAACTTCTTGCTCAGACCGGGCAGGTCGGTGCGGTTGATGCCGATGGCGGCCACGTCGCCACGCTTCATGGCTTCCACCGCCACGTTGCGGTTGATGTGCATCACCTGCACGTCACGCTGCGGCTGCAGGCCCAGATCGGCCAGCACCTGGATGGGTGCGAGGTGGCGCGAGGTGGACCCCACGTCACCCAGGGCCACCTTCTTGCCCTTGAGGTCTTCCACGCCGTCCACGCCCGAGCCCACGAGCGTCACCACCGATCCGTAGTACTCCGGCCGGCTGAAGCCCACGACCAGCTTGGCGTCGGTGCGCTTCTTGAACACCACGTACTCGGCCGGGCCGGTCAGCACGAGGTCGATCTTCTTCGCGTTCAGCGCTTCCACCGCCGCGGTGCGGTTGGGCACGGGAAACAGCTCGACCTTCATGCCCGACTTGTCGGACAGGATTTTCTGGAACGGTGCGTACTCGCGCTGGAGGTTCTCCAGACCAACAATGTCGGTCACGGCGATGCGCAAGGTCTGGGCACTGGCGGCCAGGGTCGTGGCCAGGCCCAGCGTGAGGGTGGCCAGCAGGCGGGTGGCTCGGAACACAGGTTTCATGGGGAGTTTCTCCAAGTTGGTTAGACAACTTCCCTAGGTTCTGCGCGTCGCATGACAGCCCCGTGGAGCGGACGTGAATCTTTCGTGACATCGCTGTCGTCGGCGCCAGCGTCGTCGTTCTGTCATCTGGAACCGCCACCATGTTGCTTTGAGTTGTCTAGACAGGAAATGGCATGTTGAACAGACGAAGCTGGGCGATCGTGGGTGGCAGGACCTTGCTGCCCACCGGGTGGGAAGACGACGCTGTCGTGCTGATCGAGGACGGTGTGATCACGGACATCGCCGATGGCACGCGGGGCCACCCGGTGCTGGAAGCCGGTGGGCGCCTGGTGCTGCCGGGCATGATCGACCTGCATGGCGACGCCTTCGAGCGCCAGCTCATGCCCCGCCCCGGTGTGCACTTCGACATGCGCATCGCCCTGGCCGACACCGACCGACAGCTCGTGGCCAACGGCATTTCCACTGCCTTCCATGGTGTGACCCATTCGTGGGAACCCGGCTTGCGCAGCCGCGACAGCCTGGTGGCGCTGATGGAGGCGCTGGAGTCGGCGCGCACGCACCTGGCCTGCGACACGCGCCTGCATCTGCGCCAGGAGACCTTCAACCTCGATGGCGAGGCCGACGCCCTGCGCTGGCTGGCGCAGGGCCGGGTGGCGCTGTTGGCCTTCAACGACCACACGGCCGACATCGTGAAAAAGCTGGACAAGCCGCTGGAGGCCATGACGGTGCTGCAGCGCACCGGCCTGGGTGCCGATGCACTGAGGCAACTGGCCCACCGTGTGGCATCGCGCGCCAGCGAGGTGCCTGCGTCCATCGAACGCCTGGCCGCAGCGGCGGTGGCCGCGGGCGTGCCGCAGGCTTCGCACGACGACATGACCGCCGACATCCGGCACTGGTACCAGGGCCTGGCCTGCAGCATCTCGGAGTTTCCCAAGAACCGCGAAACCGCCCGTGTGGCGCGCGCCCTGGGCAACCACGTGGTGTTCGGCTCGCCCAATGTGGTGCGCGGCGGCAGCCACCAGAGCAACGCCGTGGGCGCCGCCACCATGGTGGCCGAAGGTCTGTGCACCGTGCTCACCTCCGACTACTACTACCCCGCCATGCTGCAGGCCCCGTTTCGACTGGCGGCCGACGGTGCCTGCAGCTTCGAAGACGCCTGGGCGCTGGTCTCCAGCAACCCTGCGGACGCGGCGCGCCTGCACGACCGTGGCCACCTCGCGGTGGGTCAGCGTGCCGATGTGCTGGTGGTCGAACCGCCGGCCGCCATGCCGGCACGCGTGGCCCTGCACCTGATTGCCGGTCGTCTGGCGCATGCCGCGCTGGGGGCGCCTATGGCACTGCCAGCCGCGCCCCGCCACAAGGCCGCCACCCCCATGCCCGAGGCGGTGGGCTGGGTCGAACCTTGAGCAGTGCCGGCTTCAGTCTGCTCACGCTCAACAGCTGGAAGTGCGACGGGCACTACGCCCAGCGCATAGGGCTGTTGGCGCAGGGCGTGATCGACCTGGCGCCCGATGTGGTGGCCTTGCAGGAAGCGTTTGTGGCCGAAGACGGCAGCGCGGACACCGCAGGGCGGTTGGCCGCCGCCACCGGCCTGCGCGCCGTGCAGGCGCTGGCCAGGCCCAAGTTGCGCTCGTTTGCCGGCCGTCAGGTGCCAAGCTTCTCCGGCCAGGCCGTGCTGACCCGCGTCACGGTGCTGCGGGTGGACAACGTGGTGTTGCCGTCGAGCGAGGCCGATGGCGGTCGCATGGCCCAGGTGGTCCAGCTGCGGGTGGGCGCACACCCTGTCACCGTGGCGAATGTGCACCTCAGCCATCTGCGGGGTGGGGTCGGTGATGCGCTGCGCCAGCGCCAGTTGCAGGCCGTGTTGGAGCATCTGAACCAGATCGGGCCGGCATCGCTCACGCTGGTCTGTGGTGACTTCAACGATCCGCTGGAGGCACCGGCGCTGCGCGATTTCACGGGTGCACCGTGGCACTTGCAGGACAGCTTTGAACTGGCCGGCCAAGTCCGCGAGCCCACCTGTGTCGATGCGTCAGGCCAGGGGCAGGTGCTGGACCACGTGCTGGTGGTTCCCTCGCTCAGTCGCGCCACGGTGCAGATGACGGCGGCCACCGTGCTGCGCGTTGACCGACCCGATGCGCGCGGCATCACGCCCAGCGACCACAGCGGGCTTCAGATCACCTGCCGGCTGTCCTGAGCTTGAGCGGTCACGTCGCCCCGCGGGGTCGGCAGCGAGAACAGGTGTGACTTCAGGCGTTGACCGGCGCTCTCCAGGTCGGCGTCGTTCGTGAGGCAGAACGCGTCCGCCGGGGCGTCGAACGCCAGCGCGCGGTGCAGGCGCGCTTCCACCTCGGCATTCGACTCGCGCTGGCGCGCACGCAGGCGCTGGCGCAACACGCCGGCCGTGGCGTGCACGTGCACGGCGCTCAAACCCGGGTAGCGCTGTTGCGCCTGCGCCAGGTGAGCACGGGAGCCACTCACCAGCACCCAGGCGCCGGTGGCCAGCGCCGCGAATTCCTGTGTGCGAATGCCGTACTGCAGGCCGTTGGCGGACCAATGCAGGGCAAAGGCGTTGGCTTCGAGCAATGCGGCGAAGGCGGGCGCATCCACGGCTTCGTGATCTTCGCCCCCCGCCGAGGCGGGGCGCGTCACGGTGCGCCGGGCCAGATGCAGTCGGGTGTGCGCGGGCGGGTGTTGCACCAGCCATTGCAGCAGGCTGTCCTTGCCCGCACCGGAGGGGCCCACCACGTAGACGAGGCGTTGGTTCATGCGGACAGCCCCCAGTGCCGGTGCAGCTGGAAATCGGCACCCGGCGTGGGCTCGATGAAGATCGCAATGCTGTTCAGCGGCTCGGGCGGCAGGTGGTTGAACGTGCGACCAGCCGCTTGCATCAAGGCCTCTCGAGACCCGGCGTCCAGCCCATCCAGCGGACCGGTCAACGAGCAATGGAAACGGAACTCGTCGAACACCCAGGGATAGCCCCAGCGTTGGAGCAGGGCGTCCTGCTGCGGTGTGAGCGGTGCGCGTCGGCGGCGCTGCAGGTCCTCGGTCGACAGGGGTCGGCTGAGCGGTTGCAGCGCTTCCACGCACGCGGCAGCCAGCGCGTTGGCAGCCGCCGGCTCGCCTTGTGGGCGCAGGGCCAGGAAGTTGCCCAGGGGCTCCACCCGCAGCGCGGGCATCAGGCCCGCCTTGAACTCGCCTGCGAGCGTCTGCACGGCCTCGTCCACGTCCTTCAGGTGGATGCCTTCGCGCAGCCGGAAGGGCGGCTTCAGCGTGGCGTGCCAGCCATAGCGGCGCGGCTCGGCCGTGAGCGCCTCGAAGGATTCGGTGGCGATGCCGTCGACGGCCGGTTGGGTCCATCGCTCGCCCGTGGCCGCGTCGCGGCCCAGCCATTGGCAGCCCGCCTGCCACAGCGCGCTCTCGGGCCGGGGCGCCCAGTACAGCGCGACCCGGTGCGGTTGTTCATTCGCCATCGTGGTTCACCGTCAGCGTGACCCGATCGCCGGCGAACCAGGTCTCGGCGTATTCGATCGGCAGGCCCTGCATGTCGGTGTTGACCTTGGTGACGTACAGCGATGGTCGCGCCGTGCCCTGGCGCAAGTGCCCGGCGATGCGCGCATCCGGCAGCCGGGCGCTGATGCGGCTCTCGTGGCGGATGTAGTCGTTCACCCCGAGCGTGGTGAAGGCCGCGGTGATCGACCCGGTCTCGCGCACGACCTCGGCCAGCCCCTGAAAGCGGGGCAGGGGAAAGTACCGGTCGCTCACGTGCAGCGGCTGGCCCGCACCTTCGCCCAGCACCAGCAGGTGCAGCAGCGGACTGCGCGCGGGCACCTTCAGCGCACGCGCCTGGTCGGCCGTGGCGCGCGTGCGTTCGTCGTGCAGCACCACCAGACCACCACGCAAACCCGCCTGTGCCAGGTTCTGCCGGTGCCGCGTGCGCTTGCCGATCGCCAGATCGACCGCGAAATCTTCGACATAGGTGCCGCTGCCCTGCTCGGCGCGCACCAGGCCGCGCTGCACCAGCGCGGCCAGCGAGCGGCGGATGGTGTGGCGGTTCACCCCGAAGCGCTCGGCCAGCGAGTGCTCGGAAGGCAGGCGCTCGCCCGGTGGGTACACGCCCTGGCCGATCGCCTGGGCGATCTCGTTGGCGATCTGTGTCCAGAAATGTTCGCCGGTCTCGATGGTGGTTGTGAGTGGGTTTGTCATGAAAGCTACTTGTGATCGGTCTACGCTTGCGGTGTTCGACAAGTTGTCTATACAAGTGACAGGGTAACACCACGATGTTTCACGCTTTTGACAACAGCGGCCCCAACCGGCCGCTGTTACGCCCCGACTGGATGGCCTTGCTGGCGCGCGCGCCGCTGGCGTTGCTGGAGAGCTCGGTGGCCACCCACCTCGGCCCCGGTGTTCACTGGCTGCGCCGGCCCGAGACCGGTTTGATGATGGTGCAGGGCCGCGTGGGGGGCACGGCCGAGCGCTTCAACCTGGGCGAGATCACCGTCACCCGCTGCGCCTTGCGGCTGGAGAGCGCCCACGCCGGCGTGGCCTGGGTGACGGGGCGCGACGCGCGGCGCTGCACCCTGGCCGCCGTGGCCGACGCGCTGCTGCAAGACCCCGCGCACACCGACGGACTCGATGCGCGCCTGCTCGAGCCGGTGCGCCAGCACCTGCGCCAGCTGGCGGCCGAACGCTCGGCACGCGCGCAGAGCACCCGGGTCGATTTTTTCACCATGGTCCGCGAATCCGATGGCGGCGCCGATGCAGAGGAAGACGCATGAACGCCGACACCCTTCAAGACATGCGGGCCGGCTTTTCCAGCGAAGCCCTGGGCAGCCAGGCGGTGTTTCGCGTGGCGCTGCACGCGCTGTCCCATCCCGGCCGGCCCCTGGCCATGCCCATCGAGGCCGAGTGTCCCGAGCTCGGCCATCGCGCCGCCGCCGTGTTGCTGCTGGCCTTGCTCGATGCCGATTGCACGCTCTGGCTCTCGCCCACCCTGGCCGGCTCATCCACGGCGGCGTGGCTGCGCTTTCACACCGGCTGCCGCTGCGTGGATGCGGCAGGTCAGGCGGATGTTGTGTGGGTGGCCCAGGGCGATGCGGTGCCCGAGCTGGCCACGCTCGCGCAGGGCAGCGATGCCGACCCGCAGGGCTCGGCCACGCTGGTGATGGATGTGCCGGCGTTCCAGGGCGGTGAGCCCCTGCGCCTGAGCGGGCCAGGCATCCAGACCATCCAGGACCTGGACGTCCGGGGCCTGCCGGCGGGTTTCGTGGCGCAGTGGGCGGCCAACCACGCAGCCTTTCCACGCGGGGTCGATGTGTTCCTCGCCACCCACACCGAGGTCTGCGGCCTGCCGCGCACGGCCTGCATCAACGCCGAATCGGCAATGGAGGCCTGAGCATGTACGTTGCCGTCAAGGGCGGGGAAACCGCCATCCTCAACAGCTACCGGCTGCTCGACCGCCAGCGCCGGGGCGACCCGGCTCTGGCCGAGCTGGACGTGGCGCAGATCCAGTCGCAGCTCAAGCTGGCCGTGGACCGTGTGATGACCGAAGGCTCGGTGTACGACCCCGAGCTCGCCGCGCTGGCCATCAAGCAGGCCAGCGGTGATCTGGTCGAGGCCATCTTTCTGCTGCGCGCCTACCGCGCGACCTTGCCCCGCCTGGGCACCACCCGCCCGCTGGACACCGCGCGCATGCAGCTGGAGCGGCGCATCTCGGCCACCTTCAAGGACCTGCCCGGCGGGCAACTGCTGGGCCCCACCTACGACTACACGCAGCGCCTGCTCGACTTTGCGCTGCTGGCCGAAGGCGGCGTGCCGCCCGCCACCGCCGAGCCCGCTGCAGCGCCCAGCACTGCCGTGCCCCGCGTGGTCGACCTGCTGAACCAGGAAGGCCTGATCGAGCGCAGCCCGCCGCCGGAGGGCGACCCCATGCCGCGCGACCTCACGCGCGAACCGCTGCGCTTCCCCGCCGACCGGGCCACGCGCCTGCAGAACCTGGCGCGCGGCGACGAAGGTTTCCTGCTCGCCATGGCCTATTCCACCCAGCGCGGCTATGCGCACTCGCACCCGTTCGTGGGCGAGCTGCGCGTGGGCCAGGTGGAGCTGGTGGTGGAGCCCGAAGAGCTCGGGTTTGCAATCTCCATCGGCGATCTGGAGATCACCGAATGCGAGATGGTCAACCAGTTCGCCGGCAGCGCCAGCGAGCCACCCACCTTCACGCGTGGCTACGGCCTGGCCTTTGGCCACAGCGAGCGCAAGGCCATGGCCATGAGCCTGGTCGACCGGGCGCTGCGTGCGGAAGAGCTCGGTGAGATGGTCGAGTCGCCGGCGCAGATGCCCGAGTTCGTGCTCTCGCACAGCGACAGCCTGGAGGCGTCGGGCTTCGTCCAGCACCTGAAGCTGCCGCACTACGTCGACTTCCAGTCCGAGCTGGCGCTGGTGCGCCAGATGCGCGCCGAGGCCCTGACCCGTGCACCCCGCCCCGAGGAGACACAGCAATGAACGCGCCCATGGACCCTTCCACCTTCAACGCGGTGGCAGAGACCGAAGCCTCCACCGAAGCGGGGGTGAACTTCGCCTACCTGGACGAGCGCACCAAGCGCATGATCCGCCGCGCCATCCTGAAGGCGGTGGCCATTCCGGGGCACCAGGTGCCCTTCGGCTCGCGCGAGATGCCGCTGCCCTACGGCTGGGGCACGGGCGGCATTCAGGTCACGGCCGCCGTCATCGGTCCGACCGACACCCTCAAGGTGATCGACCAGGGTTCGGACGACACCGTCAACGCGGTCAACATCCGCCGCTTCTTCCAGCGCACCGCGGGCGTGGCCACCACCACGCGCACGCGCCAGGCCAGCGTCATCCAGACCCGCCACCGCATCCCCGAGACACCGCTGGCCGAGGGCCAGATCATGGTGTACCAGGTGCCGGTGCCCGAGCCCATGCAGCGCCTGGAGCCTCGGGCCACCGAGACGCGCACCCTGCACGCGCTGGCCGAGTACGGGCTCATGCACGTCAAGCTCTACGAAGACATCGCGCGCCACGGCCACATCGCCACCACCTACGACTACCCCGTCATGGTCAACGGGCGCTACCTCATGGCGCCGTCGCCCATCCCCAAGTTCGACAACCCCAAGCTGCACATGAACCCGGCGCTGCAGCTCTTCGGCGCCGGCCGCGAGAAACGCATCTACGCGGTGCCGCCCTACACGCCGGTCGAGAGCCTGGCGTTCGACGACCACCCGTTCGAAGTGCAGAAATGGGACGCCGCCTGCGCGCTCTGCGGGGCCACCGACTCGTTCCTCGACGAGATCATCACCAGCGACAGCGGCGACCGCATGCACGTGTGCTCGGACTCGGACCACTGCCAGGAGCGGCGCGCCGACCGCGACACCCACCAGGACCTCTCATGACAACCCTTCCTCCTGTGGCCTCGAGCCTGCCTCTGCTGCGTGTGCGCCAGGTCGGCCAGCACTACGGCCCGCGTGTGGCCTTGCAAGACGCCTCGTTCGATCTGTGGCCCGGCGAAGTGCTGGCCGTGGTGGGCGAGTCGGGTTCGGGCAAGACCACCCTGCTCAACGCCATGGCCGCGCGCAACCGGCCCTCCAGCGGCACGGTGGAGTTCCTCGCGCGCGACGGGCTCATGCACGACGTGCACCGCCTGAGCGAAGCGCAGCAGCGGCTGCTGGCGCGCACCGACTGGGGCTTCGTGCACCAGAACCCGGCCGAAGGCCTGCGCATGGACGTCTCGGCGGGCGCCAACGTGGGCGAGCGCCTCATGGGTCTGGGCGAGCGGCACTACGGACGGCTTCGGAGCACCGCCATGGACTGGTTGTCCCGCGTGGAGATCGACCCCGCGCGCATCGACGACACGCCCCGCACGTTCTCCGGCGGCATGCGCCAGCGCCTGCAGATCGCGCGCAACCTCGTCACGCACCCGCGGCTGGTGTTCATGGACGAACCCACCTCGGGTCTGGACGTGTCGGTGCAGGCGCGCCTGCTGGATCTGCTGCGCCAGCTCAGCCAGCAGATGCAGCTGGCGGTGGTGATCGTCACGCACGACCTGGCCGTGGCGCGCCTGCTGGCCCACCGCATGGTCGTCATGCAGCGCGGCCGCATCGTCGAGACCGGACTCACCGACCAGGTGCTGGACGATCCCCAGCACCCCTACACCCAGCTCCTCGTTTCTTCCGTCCTGCAGCCATGAACACCACCACCGAACCCATGCTCGAACTTCGCGGCGTGAGCAAGACCTTCACGCTGCACCACCAGCAGGGCACCGAACTGCATGTGCTCGACGCGGTCGACCTGCGCGTGGCCGCCGGGGAATGCGTGGTGCTGGACGGGCCGTCGGGGCAGGGCAAGAGCACCTTGCTCAAGCTCATCTACGCCAACTACCTCGCCAGCGCGGGGCGCATCCTGTTGCGCCCGCCCGGCGAGCCCGAGCTGGACGTGACCGCGGCCGAGGCGAGATCGCTGGTGCGCATCCGCCGCGACACCGTGGGCTATGTGAGCCAGTTCCTGCGCGTGATCCCGCGCGTGCCCGCGCTCGACGTGGTGGCCGAACCCCTGGTCGAAGCGGGTGTGCCCCAGGAAGCCGCGCGGGCCACGGCGCGCCACTGGCTCGCGCGTTTGCGCATTCCCGAACCCTTGTGGTCGCTGCCACCGGCCACGTTTTCAGGTGGCGAACAGCAGCGCGTGAACATCGCCCGCAACATGATCCGCCAGCGCCCGCTGCTGCTGCTGGACGAGCCCACCGCGTCGCTGGACGCCGCCAACACCGCCACCGTGATCGACCTCATCCGCGAAGCGGTGCAAGCCGGATCGGCCGTCATCGGCATCTTTCACGACCGCGCCGTGGGCGACGCGGTGGCCACCCGCCGTGTCGACGTTGCCAGCTTCCGGAGGCTCACATGAACACCGCATTCCGCAATGCCCGGCTGGTGCTGCCCGACCAGGTGATGCTGGGCAGCCTGACCGTGAAAGACGGCCGGATCGACGCCATCGACTCGGACGTTGCGCTCGCCTCGGCCATCGACTGTGAGGGTGACTACCTCATGCCGGGCCTGGTGGAGATGCACACCGACAACTTCGAGCGCCATCTCATGCCGCGCCCCAAGGTGCAGTGGGCCACGCTGCCCGCGCTGATCGCGCACGACGCCGAGCTGGCCGCCGCCGGCATCACCACGGTGTTCGACGCGCTGGGCGTGGGCGATGCCGATCCCGAGAGCCTGCGCGGCAGCACCTGGCATGCCGTGCTCGACACCATCGACCACGCCGGGCAGGCGGGCCTGCTGCGCGCCGATCACCACCTGCATGTGCGGTGCGAGCTGCCCGCGCCCAACACCATCGAACTGTTCGAGCCCTTCCATGGCCACGAGCGGCTGTCGCTCATCTCGCTCATGGACCACACGCCCGGTCAGCGCCAGTGGGAAGACATCGAACAGGCCCGCACCTACTTCACCGGCAAGAAGGGCTGGAGCGACGAGAAGTTCAATCGCCAGCTGGCCCTGTCGGCCGAGCTGCAGGCGCGTTACGTGGAGCCGCACCGCGCGTGGTTCGTGGACCACTGCCGCGACAACGGCATTGCCCTGGCCAGCCACGACGACACCACCGAAGGCCATGTGGAACAAGCCCATGCCGAGGGCGCGAGCATGTCGGAGTTTCCGACCACCGTCACCGCCGCGCGGGCCGCGCACGAACGGGGCTTGTTGACCGTGATGGGTGGACCCAACGTGGTGCGGGGTGGCTCCCACTCGGGCAACGTGGCCGCGGCCGAACTCGCGCGCCAGGGCCTGCTGGACATCCTCTCCAGCGACTACGTGCCCGCCAGCCTGCTGGGTGCGGCGCTGCGGCTGGTGCGCGATGGCCTGGCCACGCTGCCCGAGGCCATTGCCATGGTGTCGCTGAACCCGGCACGCGCCACCGGCCTGCAGGACCGGGGCGCGCTGCAGGACGGCCTGCGCGCCGACCTGATCCAGGTGCGGCTGGTGGACCTGCCCGATGGATCGCAGCACGGGGTGGTGCGCGCGGTCTGGCGCGAAGGCCAGCGTGTCCTTTGATCGCGTGCCGCGAAAACGTCTCCGGTGCGTCAAGAAACTGTCACGGCAGCTTCCGACACTGGCTTGTATAGACATCTCTTTGGAGTGGTAGCGACATGAGCCTGCGAATCCGCAACCTTGACAAGCACTTTGGCAACGGCAAACACGCCCTCAACAACATCAACCTGGAGATCGGCCAGGGCGAGATGGTGGCCTTGATCGGTGCATCCGGCTCGGGCAAGTCGACGCTGTTGCGCCACATCGCCGGCCTGATGCCGTCCGACGCGGGTGGTGACTCGTGCATCGAGGTCAACGGCCACTGCGTGCAGCTCGGCGGCCAGATCCAGCGCGACGTGCGGCGCACGCGCGCAGGCGTCGGCTTCGTGTTCCAGCAGTTCAACCTGGTCGACCGCCTGCCCGTGCTCGTCAATGTGCTGGTGGGCCGTCTGCACCAGATGCCCTGGTGGCGTGCCGTCACGCGCATCTTCACCGTGCGGGAGCGCGCCCTGGCGCTGGAAGCACTGGACCGCGTGGGCATTGCCGACTGCCATGCGCAGCGGGCCTCCACGCTGTCGGGCGGCCAGCAGCAGCGGGCCGCCATCGCGCGCACCCTGGTGCAGGGCGCCCGCGTGGTGCTGGCCGACGAACCGATCGCCTCGCTCGACCCGGAGTCCTCGCGCAACGTGATGGAGATCCTCTCGCGCATCTGCCGCGAAGACGGTTGCACGGTGGTGGTCTCGCTGCACCAGGTGGACATGGCGCGCCGCTTCTGCACCCGCACCGTGGCCCTGCACCAGGGCCGCGTGGTGTTCGACGGCCCGTCCGCCCAGCTCACCACCGCGCTGCTGCGCGATCTCTATGGCATGCAGGCCGACGAGATCCTGAACGGCAGCGAAAGCGTGCACACCGGCGTGACGCGCCTGCCCACGGCCCCCGCCGCCACGTGGGTGCAACCGATTCCCCAGGCCGCCTGAACGGCGCCTACCTTCGTCCCGTCCCTTCGTTTCCTGTCAACTCACTGGAGCCATCCATGATCCAACGCGCCCTGGTCGCGCTCGCCGCCGGCCTCACCTTCACCCTGGCACACGCCCAGGACATCAACTTCGGCATCATCTCGACCGAGTCCACCCAGAACCTCAAGGCCGACTGGCAGCCCCTGCTGGACGACATGGAGAAGCAGACCGGTCTGAAGGTCAAGGCCTTCTTCGCGCCCGACTACGCCGGCATCATCGAAGGCATGCGCTTCAACAAGGTGCAGGTGGCCTGGCTGGGCAACAAGTCGGCCATGGAGGCCGTGGACCGCGCCAACGGCGAGGTGTTCGCCCAGATGGTCAACGCCGATGGCACCCAGGGCTATTACTCGCACTTCGTGGTGCACAAGGACAGCCCGCTCACCTCGCTGGACGACGTGATCAAGAACGGCAAGTCGCTGAGCTTCGGCAACGGTGACCCGAACTCCACCAGTGGTTTCCTCGTGCCGGGCTACTACGTGTTTGCCAAGAACAAGATCGACGCCAAGACGCACTTCAAGACCGTGCGCAGCGCCAACCACGAAACCAATGCCCTGGCCGCGGCCAACAAGCAGGTTGATGTGGCCGTGACCAACAGCGAGACGATGGGCAAGCTCCAGGATCGCCAGCCCGAGAAGGCCCAGGCCATCCGCATCATCTGGACCTCGCCCCTGATCCCGCTGGATCCGCTGGTGCTGAACAAGGGCGTGCCCGAGGCCACCAAGCAGAAGATCAAGACCTTCTTCGTCAACTACGCCAAGACCGATGCGCGCGAAAAAGCCATCGTGATGCAGCTCTCCAAACTCTCGGGCTTCAAGGCGTCGAGCAACGACCAGCTGATCCCGATCCGCCAGCTCGACCTGTTTGGCAAGCGCAACAAGATCGAGTCCGATGGCACCCTGAGCGACGCCGACAAGAAGGCCCAGATCGCGGCCATCGACCAGCAGCTCTCTGCCTTGAACTGATCCACGCCGGCCGCACCCATGAACACCCTGACCCACCCCAAATGGCAAACCTTGGCACAGACCGCCGCGCCCAGGCACGGCCTGGCCTGGTACGTGTCGTGGGGTGCGTTGCTGGCGCTGCTGGCCGCGTCGTGGAACGGTGCCGACATGCGCCCCCTGGCGCTGTGGCGCGATTCGGGAAACATGGCGACCTACGCGGCCGAGTTCTTCCCGCCCAACTTCTCGGACTGGCGCATCTACGTCACCGAGATGGTGATCACCCTGCAGATCGCGCTCTGGGGCACGGCCCTGGCGGTGGTCACCGCCATTCCTCTGTCGCTGCTGGCCTCCAGCAACATCGTGCCGTGGTGGGTGTACCAGCCGGTGCGCCGCCTGCTCGATTCGTTCCGCGCCATCAACGAAATGGTGTTCGCCATGCTGTTCGTCGTGGCCGTGGGTCTGGGGCCGTTCGCGGGCGTGCTGGCCTTGTGGATACACACCTCCGGCACCTTGGCCAAGCTGTTCTCCGAGGCGGTCGAGGCGATCGACCCGCAGCCGGTTGAAGGCATCCGGTCGACTGGTGCCAGCGCACTGCACGAGATCGTGTATGGCGTGATCCCGCAGGTGATGCCGCTGTGGATCTCGTACACGCTGTACCGTTTCGAGGCCAATGTGCGTTCGGCATCGGTGGTGGGCATGGTGGGCGCCGGTGGCATCGGTGTGGTGCTGTGGGAAATCATCCGCGGCTTCCAGTACCCCGAGACCTGCGCCGTGATGATCATCATCGTGCTCACCGTGAGCGCGATCGACGTGGTCTCGGCGCGCATCCGGAAAATCGCGGTGTAGGTGGGCCCATGAGCATGACCATTGACGAGATTGGCGAATTGCTTCTGCGCAAAGGCGCCGCGCAATACGGCGGCGAGCCCGTCAGCCAGCTCGACCATGCGCTGCAATGCGCGCACCTGGCCGAGGCGGCGGGTGAGTCAACCCCGACCATGGCCGCCGCCCTGCTGCATGACCTGGGGCACATGCTCCGAGGCAAAGACGATGATGCCGGCGGGGCAGAGACTCCACGCGACGATCTGCACCAATACATCGCGCTGCCATTCCTGCGGGCCACCTTCGGCGACGACGTGCTGGAGCCCATCCGTCTGCATGTGGATGCCAAACGGTATCTGTGCCGCGTCGATCCGGCTTACCTCGACACGCTCTCACCCGCCTCCGTGCGCAGCCTGCAACTGCAGGGGGGTGCATTTGATGAGGAGCAGGCCGCCCGATTCATGAAGAACCCGCATGCCCAGGCGGCGGTTCGATTGCGTCGCTACGACGACCTGGCCAAGGTGCCAGGCGCTCGAACGCCCTCACTCGGTCACTATGTCGAACAGCTCCGCAAGGTGAGCCTGATCGCGGCTGGAAAAGCGATCACCTGACGGATTGATTCACGCTGGCAACGCCAGGTGATGGACGGGAGGCCGCAACGTTTTGGCGCTCTTTGTGCGCTGAGGTTGACTGCAATGCAGCGAGGCTGTGTGAAAACGCCTGTCGCTGCGAGCAACCTGAAAGTCGACCTCTCAGATCGCATCAGGATCGGCGATCGAGACCTCGGGAATGGTTTCGGTACTCCTGAAAACGCTGTGCTTGCGCGTTTTCACACAGCTTCCAGCGATTGCTGCCACCTGCGCTTGCGCACCGAACGTGCAATCTGCACCACATTGCAGTCATTCAGACGTTGCACATGAAGGTCTGCGGCTTGCAGGCAGCGGTGCCACGGCTAGACTGCCGCAATCGGCCATGAGCGGCCCCTCGCGAACGACCGCATTGGCTTCGCGGGAGTGAAGGAGGGGCGCTTGCTCTGGACGGGCAAGCCGGGGCCACTTCTCTGCTCGACCTGCGCAGTCCCACGCATCAGTTCCTGGTGCAGGCGGGTGGCTGGTTCCGCGGCGCTGGGGCTCAGCTTGCACGCGTCTGGCGTGGCTGTGCGTTCAGGTCAAAGGCCCAGCGCCGTGAGCCCTGGATGGTCGTCCGGGCGCCGGCCGAGCGGCCAATGGAACTTGCGGTCTTCGGCCTTGATCGGCTGGTCGTTGATGCTCGCGTGGCGATGCGTCATCAATCCCTGTTCGTCGAACGCCCAGTTCTCGTTGCCGTGGCTGCGGAACCAGTTGCCGGCGTCGTCGTGCCACTCGTACACAAACCGCACCGCGATGCGATTGCCGTCGAAGGCCCAGAGCTCCTTGATCAAGCGGTAGTCCAGCTCCCGCGCCCACTTGCGCTCCAGCAGGGCTTGCGCCTCGGCGCGGCCCCGAGGGAACTCCGCCCGGTTGCGCCAGACCGTGTCGGGGCTGTAGGCCAGCACGATGCGTGCGGGATCGCGGCTATTCCAGCCGTCTTCGGCCAGGCGAATCTTCTGAATGGCCGTTTCGCGAGTGAACGGCGGCAGCGGGGGGCGGGTGTCCATGGCAGTGGCTTTCAGTGAATGGTCAGGATGGGCCGCAGACCGGCGGCACGTAGACAGATCTGTCTACGTGCGAATTCTGGCGCATGTAGACAAGTCTGTCTATAGTGCGGGCATGACCCCACGCACTGATGTCAACATCGGCGACCTGCCCGCAAGAGAACGCATCCTGCGCACGGCGCACGACCTCTTCTATGCCGAGGGCCTGCGAGCCACCGGGATCGACCGCGTCATCGCCGAGGCCGGCGTGACCAAGGTGACCTTCTACAGACACTTCCCGAGCAAGAACGACCTGATCCTGGCGTACCTGAACCGTCGACATGACCTGTGGATGACGTGGTTCACGGAGGCTTTGGCGCGCCATGGCGGCGCGTCACGGGGCGCACAGGCGCTGCCGCCCGTGATGAAAGAATGGTTCAGCGGCCAGGCGCTCGGCGGTTTCCGCGGCTGTGCCTTTCTCAACGGCGTCAGCGAGATGGGCCCCGCGATACCTGCGGTCGTTGAAGCCACCCGACTGCACAAGCAGCAGATGACCGATGCCATCGAAGCCTTGTTGCCGCCGTCGGGTCAGCGGAGGCAAATGGCCGAGGCCTTGGGCATCGCCGTGGATGGCGCCATCGTGCAGGCCCAGTACAGCGAGGATCCGGGGCTCGCGCTGCGCGCGCTCCAATTCACTGCCGACCAGTTGGACCACAAAGCCTGAATGCGACTGCAGGTCAGCCTGCTCTGCGCATTACAGCCTTGGCAGAGATGGGCTGAGAGATGCGTTCCGGTAAGTGCCACCCCACGCCCTGTCGGTGATCTCCCGCGCTCAAGGGCTGCTTTCCACGGGTCAGCATCCCCGACGCCAACGGCCGAAACGGGTCGGAACCTGTCGGCCGCGTATTGAGCGTATTGAAGTCGAACGACTGAGACCAGTCTTGACCCGCCCTTCCGGATCTCAGGATCGGCTTGGCAGCGGCAGCCGACAGTCGCGATAGAGAGCTGAGCCTGCAGCGCTTGCCACATCGCGGTCATTCAGCTCCTCCAAATCGCAGGGATCGAGAGTCAGCTGCCGGAGCTGCTGCAGACATTGCAAGCCTATGTGTGGCGCGGACACGGCGTTTTGCTGCGCCTCCCCTAGATGTTCTTCCTCAAGCAAACGCGCCCCGGTAGCATGTCCCAGATCGGCCACGACCGGACATTCGCTCACTTCGTTCCATCGATTTTTTATGCCGTACCTTCAGTTAGACGTGACCTGCAGCTATTCCGTAGGCGACAAGAAGCGGTTGGCCGCGGCGATGAGTGAAACCTACGCGCGCATGATGTCCGTGGACATTCGGCGAATCAGCGTCGCCATCCGTGAGCTGGGCGAGGGCGGGGTGTGGCGCATTCCAGAGATGGGGGACGAGCCGACGCCCGTCTCAATGCTTATGTTGGACATCCGCAGAGGCCGGCCCGCCGAGCTGCGAATGCAGGTAGCAAAGGCCCTCTGCCAGCACTGCGTTGACATTCTCGGCCTGCAAGAGAACCGACTCAACGTCGAGTTCACTCAGCACGACGGGGACGAGATGTACCACCCGGCGCTTGGCGGTTACAGCCCAGACTGGAAGGCCGGCGAGGCGTGAGACAGCGCTGAGAGCCTGAGGCCGAGACCGGCTACAGTCGGCCAGGAACAGACTTCGAGGACACGGATGAATACTCAGAGCAGGTCATTCCAAGTTACCGCCAATGTGGCGGCCACTGCAGGCGCTTGGCTTTTGGCTCTTTGGGTGCTGCACAAGAGGACACTTTTGCCTGCTGAGTTGGTTTATTCAGCGACGGATTTCACGGTGATGGCGCTAGCCGTTCTTTTCGTCGTCATTGGATTTGTGTATCTGGTTCAGACCGTTCAAATACTTCGCCGCACGAAGCGCGAGTAGTCAGTCCAATGCCCCCTTCGGGCCCAAAGCGGAACTCTGGCTAAGTTGCTCTTGCCCGGCCTCGGCGTTGCTCTGAGTTCAAAATGCTGGCGGGTACGTGAAGCCTGAAGTCGATCTCGATGAGACGGTTTCCGTCCTTCAAATCTATGCGCGGCCGAGCGCTCACTGCATCCTTGCCTGAGGCTACGCGAAGGCCAAGCCAGGCAGGCTTAGGGCGAAGCATTACATAGTCTAGGTGGGGGCCATTTACAGGGTCATAGGTCGAGCTGACAGGACCAGAGAGGATTTTCCCAACGGCGTGAAAGATGGCTCGCACATCGGTTCCGTCATCCGTCTGGCCATACGCATAGAGGTCGCTGGGGCGGTCTACCTCGACCTTCAATCGCTGCAACTGTTCCGATGTCTGCAGAGGAAGCAGATCCCGCCAATGTTGATGCCACATAGTGCACTGCTCGCAGGTGCATTGGAACGCAGGAGTGTCCGGGCTGCACTGCACGGCAGCAGTTAGATCGAGCTCTACCGCCAGCATCCAGTTTGCGAGAGGAATGGTAGGTCTCATGAATGTATGCTGTTGGCCGAGGCTACTGAAAATATAACCGTGTGGCAACGGCGACGAGGACGAGTGCCCAAAAGTACTTCCAGCGTTTCACATAGCCAAGCGGGAGTGAAAAAAGACGACCAAATTTGCCGAGGGGCCTGCCAACTTCTTTGTCGCCCACGAGTCCGACAAACACTCCAAAGGCAGCAAGAAGTACAGCAATTATTTGGTTGTCAGTCATACGTCTGATGTCTGCTTCTGGCCGATGGCACCCATCGTAGCCGAGGCTCAAATCGGGCCCAAAGCGGGCGTCCCTCGGAATCCGAGCTTCTCAAAATAGATTGGCGACAAGGGCAACAAAAAGGAGGGCGCTTGTTGCATTCACGCCAAGCTGTATGAGCAGAGTGCGCCGGGGTCGCTCGAAATATCTGAACAACGCTATGCCATATGCAGCGCACGCTGTTCCGCAAAACGCAACCCCAAATGGCGGGGCCCAAAACAGAACGCCCAACCAACGCACCGGCGACTGCTGGAATTCTGCGAGAAGCTCTCCGCCGCTCAGCAACGCGAATGCTACCCATCCGAGCCAGCAACGAAGGATGCGGAGCCCAAAAGCAATCGTATTAGTCGATGTTCTTGCATAACTCAATGTCCGCATCTGGCCGATGACCGCCATGCTAGCTCAGGCAGAGCGGGCCCGAAGCGGACGAGGAATAGCGCGAACATTTTGGCTATCTAGGGCTCGCGCTGGCCCAGTCCAAAAAAGCGCCTAGCAATTCTTCAAGGTTGCCCGGACCCGCCGTCCCCTGAAACAATGAGTCTTCAGCCCAGCACGTCATCCAATCGTTCTCGTCGTCGCGCTGAATCTCAATGCGTTCAAACGGGCTATTCGCTAGCTCCGTACCTGCGACATCGATCCGAACGTGCCAGCCAGGGTTGTCTAGCGTTTCTATGGCAATTCCGTGTTGGTGTTCCCAGTCGCCGTTACACGTCGCTCGGTACCAAGCCTGCAAGCGTGCAAGGGGTGTTTCGATCATTTGAAATGTCCGCTTATGGCCGATGGACGTCATGCTAGCTCAGGCTGGACCGGTCCATGAGCGGCCTACAACATCACTGTCGATAGAAAAGAAACATGTAGGCGAGGAATGCGGCGACGCCGGCGACTATCGACCAGTAGGCAACCCGCTGTCCCTTGGTGAGGGACTGGTACTTCTCGTCTGACATCGTGGGTCCAGCCATCTTGGTCTCCAATGCGGGAATCTATCTGTTCGACTGAGAACGACTGCTCCTGGCCGAGTACTGCCTGAGGCGCCTAAGCATCGAAAGGCGCAGGACAGCCCGTCGTCATGAACGCCTTAGCCGAAACGAGAGAAGTATCGCCAGAAGCACCGTTGCTGCCGCACAAATCCAACCAAGTGGTGACCACATCACAAATGTTCCCAGAATTTCCGCGTCACGCAACCCGAGGTAGCGGCCAAGCCAGCTGGGAGCAAACAGGAAGAGAGCAACCGCCAATGCCGTCGAAAGCAGCACAAAGGCAATCTGTGGACGAATTCCCCGCTTTAGTCTCCATACCATGGCACCACCAACGAGCAAAGGCGGGAGCATGACCCAAAGGGCAAGGATTGCGAACTCTGTTTTAGTCACGCTCTCAAATGTCTGCTAGTGGCCGATGGACTAAACCGCTTTCGCGGTAATCGCTCCGGCAGCATCGTGGTTATTCGTTCCGGCGCTGGTTCTGCCATGTTGACGGGTGAGGCAATCCGCCTCGCTCTTCGACAGGAGTTGAACCA